>CAUPNM010000005.1:0-205061 GCA_963512645.1 uncultured Albidiferax sp.
GAGTTCGAGGGCAAGAGCTACCGCCTCAAGGAGGCCGCCGCACGCATCGCCGTCGCACCCGAGTCGTCATAATCCGGCGGTCCTGCCTGGGGGAATTTGGGGTGGCCAAGGGTGGGGGAATTTGACCTGGCCATCAGGGCTGCGGGAACTTGTGAGCTGGCACCAGGCAGAAGTAAGCAAGCGCCGCCCCCATTCCTTGATCGAAAGCTGCGGTCCACGCGGTTGTGTAGGTAGGGGTTGCCGTTGGCCATGTTTTGCTAACGACGCCTGCTCCGGCCGGGCCAAGGCAGTTGCCCCGTAAGTTCAGCCAAACCACCATCGTCTTCGACACGCACACCGAAGCGGTTCAATTCGACTTCAGGCAAATTTTCGCTATCGAACCACAGCAGCGAGGTTGTGGTGTCGGTGCGTGCGTAATGCTTGGAGAGCTCCCAGAGGTCCAGGCCCTTTTCCCAGTTGTCGAACCAGATGTCTTGTGCAACCTCATCCGTGTCGGCGGCACTGCTGCCTGCAGAACGGAGGCGGTAGGCCACGGAGCCGACAGGGATGACAGACCTGGGAGATATCCAAGCCCCAGCCTGTCGCAAGCTGGTGGATCGCGCCGCGTAGCGCACTGCACCGCGTTCCATGGTGACGAAGGCGCACGGGATGTCGCTGAGGGACGCGAACCTTGACGCTGCGGCGGGGAATGATGTGTTGAACAAGTCTGCCATGCGCTGGATCAGTTCCAGCGATGGTTCTTCCTTGGGCACAAGCGACAGCCATTGCTGATATGGCATCAGCAATTCGGCGGCGAAGGTGTCGCAGGCGATTTCGTTCGGATGCCGCTTCGCATAGGACCAGGACGGCACGTCGTCGTGGCTCGACTCCAGGGCCAGCACGATATGTGCGATCTCATGGCAGATGGTGAAGCGCTGGCGTTCTTCTGTCTCAAGAGAATTCACCGTGATGACGTGCTTGCCATTCGGTTTGGTGATCGTGTAGCCGGACTCGCCTTCACCAAGTTCATCTTTCTTGACCTTGGCGTTGGCTGCGACCACATAGGGTGTTAGATCTTCTCGAATGCCGGACACATCAACCTTCGCAACGAAGGTGCGCGCTTTCTGCCTGACATCCGCTTCATCCATGTTCAGTCGTCCTCGTCCTCAAATGCCCTCTGTATCCGGGCGATCAGCGTCGCGGGATCGGGCCTGACATTTCCACGATGCCTCACCCCCGCTGCAGCCGAAAAGATGTCGATGGTGATGGAAGGATCGTTCAGCACGAATTCGACAAGGCGGGGATCTGCCTCCGCATGGTCAACAAGCCACATCACCAGCGCAGCATCTCTTTCAACCGGTTTGAGAACCCTCAGCAGCTTCTCGACCAAATCCGGCGACGGGTTTGCCTTTTCGCCTGACTCCAGGCGGTGGACATAGGCATGGTCTACCGAAGAGAGTTGACCGATTTCGCGCAATGAGAGGGTTCTGCGATCGCGTAGCGTCTTGAGGGCGACGCCCAGGCCTGTTTGTGACATCCGTAGTGTTCCTTGCGGCTGCGAGAGAGGTCGCTATGCGCCCGGCCTCGCAGAAGTTGCGTTCTGTGGCGCCAAGCCCATTTGCAGCTTGGCACCAATTCTGATACATTGCTGTCTAGCCAGACAACAGACATAGTTTCCAAGACTCCATTCGGTTGATTTGGCTTGGCTCGCCCGTTGTCTGCAAGAGCAACATATTTTGCTACAGCGGGTAGCCATTGGCAACCCGGCCGGCGGGCCTGGGTCTCGATGGTTCAACTTTAGGAAATTCACTATGACAGGCAAAAATCAGCATGTAGTTCCTCACCAGGACGGTTGGGCCGTCAAGGGTGCCGGCAATGAGCGGGCAACCTCCGTGCACGACACGCAGCAGCAGGCCATTGACGCGGGGCGGGACATCGCACGCAACCAGCAGTCCGAGCTGATCATCCACCGTCCGGATGGTCGCATCCGTGACAAGGATAGCCACGGCAACGACTCCTTCCCGCCGAAGGGCTGAGTGCCATGACGGGCGTTCCCACTTATCATGTGCTCGCCCTGTCTGGGGGCGGCTATCGCGGCCTGTACACAGCGACGGTTCTTGCCGAGCTTGAAGCCGTGCTGGGCCGCCCAATCGCTTCGCATTTCGACCTGATCTGCGGCACTTCCGCAGGCGGGATGCTGGCCTTGGGGCTAGCCGCGGAAATCCCGGCCATTGAACTCAAGGCCCTTTTTGAAAAGCATGGCAGCCGCATCTTTGGTTGCCGCAGTCTTGCAAGGCGGCTTCTGGGATTCTGGTTGACCGCCAAGCATGACTCCGCAGGGTTGCAGGACGTCCTGGCCGAGCGCTTCAAGGACGCCACCATTGGCAGCTTGAAGCATCGTGTTCTCGTTCCGGCCGTCAACTACTCCACGGGGCGTGGTCAGTTCTTCAAGACGCCTCACCATCCCTCCTTTGAGATGGACCACCGCATGAAGATCGCAGATGTGGCGTTGGCGACCGCTGCCGCACCCGTGTACTTTCCGCTGGCGCGCAACGACCGCGGCGTCTTCGCTGACGGTGGATTGGTCGGCAACGCGCCGGGACTGTTCGGGTTGCACGAAGTCAATACGTTCCTCGCGCCAAAACAGAATGCACTGGTTCGTGTGCTGTCTATCGGCACGATGACGATCGGTGCAACCGTCCGCGGCGGCGCCAGCCTTGACCGCGGCTTCGGCAAGTGGCGCGGAGGGCTTTTCGACCTGGTGATCTCTGCCCAGGAATCGTCGGTGGACTATATGTTGCGGCAGTCGTTGGGGACCAACTACTTCCAGATCGACGACAAGGCCACGCCCGATCAAAGCAAGGACGTGAAGGCGCTGGACCGGGTTTCCATCGGTGCCACAAATACGCTCAAGGACCGCGGCAACCACGCGGCGCAGCGCGCGCTTGGCGACCCTCTTTTTCAACCATTTCGAGCGCACCAGGCCGGCGCACCCACCTTCTATCACGGCCCCAACAAGAATGTTCCGGAGGCCGCATGCTGAACCTGAGTCCGCTTTTCTTCACCACCGTCGACGATGAATCCTGTATGCATGACGAGCTGGATCTGGCGCCTGAGCAGCGTGCCTGGATTGCAAGCGCACGCAATGATGTCAGGAATTGCCTGCGCACCGGCATCCCGCGCGTGCTGAATGAGCGTGGTTACACAGAAGACGTGCCGCAGCCGCGCTTCTTCACCCAAGGGTCGTGGGCATACAAGACGTTGAACGCTCCGGCACAACGCCCCCAACAGGCAGATGTCGATGATGGCTGCTACCTCCCATTGAGCTTCGTTTCTCAGACGAAGCGCCCCAGCAGGGCAACAACGGTGTTCTTCGCCGCTGCGGAAGAAGCCTTGAAGCCGTTGGTCGAGGAGAAGCACTGGAAGCTCGTCACCGACAAGCCGACTTGCATTCGGATCGTCATTGCGGCCTATGCCCACATCGACATCCCGCTGTACGCGATCCCGGACGAAGAATTCGTCACGCTCGCGAAGGCATCGATGGAGAGTTACGGATTCGACTCGTTGACAGATGCGGTGAACATGGCAGAGCGGGATGCCTGGACGGCATTGCCCGCTGACAAGGTTCTGCTGGCGCATCGTCAATGCAACTGGATGTCTTCGGACCCCAGGCCTGTGAAAGAGTGGTTTCTAGGCCAAGTGGAGGCCAAGGGCGAGCAGTTCCGCCGAGTGGTTCGCTACTTGAAGGCGTTCCGTGATTGGCGTTGGTCCAACGGAGGACCAGCCTCCATTCTGTTGATGGCAGCTGCGGCACCGCTGTTCGAGAAGCGGGATCGGCGCGACGACCTAGCACTGCTGGACGTCGTCGCAGCATTGCCGGCTCGACTGCGTGCGGGGGTGAACAACCCCGTGGATGTGTCAGAGTCGCTCACGGTACGCCTCGGCAAAGAGGGCGTCGAAGATGCGGCGAAGGCGTTCGAAGAATTGGAGAAAGTGCTGCGCGGCGCAACCGACGCCGGCAGCCCTTCACAGGCCTGCATCTGGATGCAAGGCGAGTTCGGCCCGCGCTTTCCGAATGAACCGGATCGGGTCAAGGTGGTATCCATTGCCGCCACCATCGCTGCAGCGCCAGCCACAGCTGGCCCGAGCGAGCTGGTCGGACGAACGAAGGCCGGATGAGCAGCGTCGCCGCAGTGGCAGACGTTATCGAGGCCTTCAAGCAGCAGGGCTTCGAGTTTGTCGGCAAGACGGATGACGGCTGGTTCAAGCTGCGGGGCCTGTTGACCCCACCCGGCACGGACAGGGGCTGTCCGTGTGAGGTTCAGCTCGACCCTACCTTCTTCGACCTGCCACGCATTCGGCTGCTCGACATTCCCCCCGAACTGCCCAAGGCGGTTCCTCATTTTGGCGCGGATGGTGGCCTTTGCTATCTCGCCAAGGGAACGGTCGTTCTGGACATCTACGACCCTGTAGGGCAGTCTTTGGCGTGCCTGAAACGCGCGGCTGCGGTGTTCGGGCAGGTATTGAAGGGCGAGATGATCGACGATCTCGCGGAAGAATTCTTTGCTTACTGGAACGGTTGGCTTTGCTTCGTGGACATGCAAGGCGAAGATCTGGGCCGGCAGAACTGCATCGTCGCGCAAGCCAACGGAAATCCGTTGTGGTTCATCACCGACGACGAAGATCGAACAAGAAGGAAGCTGAACTCGCTCGGCTACCAGGTCACCGATAAAACGGTGCTGACTTACCGGGTCAAGACCACCGCACAACCCCGACCCCTGGCCAGCCACTGGCCGCCTGAAACAGTAGGGGATGTCTTGGCTTGGCAAAGCACCCTGGACCCTCGGTGTCGGCGCAAGATTCACGAACGGATCAAGGAAGGGGAAAGCAAAAAGGCGAATGGCGTACTGATCGTCATCGAATCGCCATTGATGACCTATGGCTTCGCTGTTCTCTTTGACCGCCAAGCGTTGGCTCAAAAAACCAAGCTCGCTGATCGCAAAGATTTGAGCTATGGGCTGAAGGTGATGCCGTTCTCGATGATCCGGATCGATGACCGGTATCTGGCCCAGCGCAACATTCCCAAGTCGAAGACGCTGGCGGGCAAAAGAATCGCACTTGTAGGTTGCGGCACGATCGGCGGATACCTCTCGGACATGCTGGTCAAGGCCGGAGCGGGAACATGCGGCGGGAAGCTCACGCTAGTGGATTTTGATGGCCTGCTTCCGCAGAACATCGGCCGGCATCGACTCGGCTTCCCAGACCTGTTGTTGAACAAGGCCGATGCGATGGCGAAGGAACTAAAGCGTCTGGCGCCAGGTGCCGAGGTTTATGCGCTCCCCGTGGATGTCCGGCAGGCTCAACTGGGACAGCTGGATCTGCTCATCGATGCCACCGGTGAAGAATCACTCGGGCACTGGCTGTCCGGCCGCTATCGGGCTCCCACGCCCATGCTTTCCGTCTGGATCGAAGGGCCGGGAACGGCTGTGCGTGCGCTCTTGAGAACGAACGCATCGGGTGCGTGCTACCGATGCCTGTGGCACAGCAACAGAAGAGGCGAACTTCGCTCGACCCTTGATCCGCTTCCCACCATCTTGGCGGGCCATGGATGCGAGGGCTTGTATGTGCCTTTTCCTGCATCGGTGTCGGTGCAGGCGGCCAGCTTGGGCGCTGAGATGGCTCTTGATTGGGTCAACGGCGTTCATTCTCCTTCGCTGCGAACCCGGTTGATCGACCAGGCCCATCAACTCGCCACGCCAGATTGCGATCCCCTGCGGGATCAGGATTGCCCCATATGCAATTCATGAGTTCCTGGGCTACCGGCGATAGAAGCAGGCTGCTGCATTTTTCGACGGGTACGCTGGAGACATTCCGTCAGCATATTCAGAGCAGCGATGTCGACCGCGAAGCGGGTGGTCTCTTGCTCGGTTCTGTGCATGGGGCCCATCTGCTCATTGCGCAAGCGACGGTTCCCACGGCATGGGACAAGCGGTTTCGCTACCTCTTCGAGCGGATGCCGTTTGGGCATGAAGCCATCGCCCTGTCTCGTTGGACGGCGAGTCAGGGAACTGTTCGGTATTTGGGCGAATGGCACACCCACCCTGAAGACAATCCCCATCCCTCTGATCTCGATAGATCAGAATGGAATCGACTGTCAGCGCAACGTCGGGACAAGCGGCCAGTGCTCGCCGTCATCGTCGGGCGAAATTCTCTATATGTCGAATTGGTGCCGAGTTCAGGTTGTGGTCCGGTGCTAATCGCGGTGGAATAGTACGCTGTCGTCCCGGCGTCCCGCCCTCGGGATTCCGGGCTATGGGAAGTTCTTGCTGCTGACCGCCCTCAACCATGTCAACTGCGTTGCCTAGCGTTGTCTACGACTTTGACGCGCATCGCGCGCTCGAAAGTACTGAGGTGGGGACCGTTGCCTACGACTTTGACGCCGAGTAAGAGTGATGAGATTCGGGTGTCGCCCGAGTGAATGGTGTCCACGACTTTATTGGCACGGAACAACTCGTATGAAACCCGCATTCGAGCAGCCAAGCTCTATATAAAACTAAGCAAATGCGCTGGAGCGGCCATTCGACAGCATGGTTATCCCAGAAAAAACAGTCTCAATAGCGGCATTGTGCAGTCGAGAAAGCATCCACTTTGTTGACTTGTACAGAAACAATTAATGGCGCATATTGTCATCAATTTGATGATATAAATGACGCCATGATGATAGTCAATCCGATTTACTCTGTTTTCCGGTCAACTCTCGCGATGGGGAGTCTTTGACCACGCGCATGCGTGACGAAAGTTTGAGCTATGCCCAACGCGAGCGTTTGGCGTATATCGACTTCCGTCTGTACTTCATGGGTGAAGTTGGGCGACCGGACTTGGCAAAGCGCTTCGGCGTGGCCCCTGCGGCGGCTACTCGAGATTTGGCACTGTATCGAGAAGTATCGCCACAAAACATCGAGTTCGACGGCAGCAACAAGATCTACCGGATCGGCAAGGCGTTTGCGCCTTTGTTCGACCATACCCCGCAGCGGGTGCTGTCAGCACTTTCACTCGGGTTCGGTGATGGTGTGAATGGCAAGTCACCGCCCATGCTCCCCTGCGAGTCACCCACTGCGTTGAGCAGCCCTCGGATGGACGTACTGGCGCCGATTTGCCGAGCCATCCACGCCAAGCGCCCGGTGGCGATTCGTTACCACTCGATGAGCAACGGCGATTCCGAGCGGGTCATCGTTCCATTTGCGCTGGTTGACACTGGCCTGCGTTGGCACACTCGGGCGTTTGACCGCAAGTCCTGCGATTTCCGCGACTTCGTTGTCACCCGTATCGAAGTGCCGACCCTGCTCGACGACGAACCGAAGGCCAACGAGCACCCGGACAACGACATTCAATGGACGCGGATCGTGGAGTTGGACCTAGTGCCGCATCCACGCCTCGCTCGTCCTGAGATTATCAAGATGGACTACGGAATGACCGATGGCTCGATGCGCATGCGAGTCCGTGCAGCGGTTGCCGGTTACATGCTGCTGCGCTGGAGCGTTGATGCGTCGCCCGATCACAGTCTTAAAGAAGAACAGTACCGCCTCTGGCTCAGCGACCCGCTGGCTTTGTATGGCGTCGAAAACGCAAAGCTCGCGCCGGGGTATCGACCACCGGTCAGCGCTTTCAAGAAATAACAAACTACGAATTGAAACAGGAACAACACCATGACCAGCGCCCAACAACGTGCCGCATTACAACGCCAGATCTGGCAGATCGCCAACGATGTCCGAGGTGCCGTTGACGGCTGGGATTTCAAGCAGTATGTCCTGGGCACCCTGTTCTATCGCTTTATCAGTGAGAACTTTTCCAGCTATATCGAGGCCGATGACGACAGCGTTAACTATGCAAAGCTGCCCGATAGCGTGATCACCCCGGACATCAAAGACGATGCCATTAAAACCAAGGGCTACTTCATCTACCCCACCCAGTTGTTCGCCACTGTTGCTGCCAGCGCCAACAACAACGCAAGCCTGAATACTGATCTGGCCGCAATCTTTTCCGCCATTGAAAGCTCTGCCAACGGCTACCCCTCCGAGCGCGACATCAAAGGCCTGTTTGCCGATTTCGACACCACCAGCAACCGCCTCGGCAACACCGTGGTCGACAAGAACACCCGTCTGGCTGCCGTGCTGAAAGGCGTGGCTGGGCTGAATTTTGGTGATTTTGACGGCAGCCACATCGACCTGTTTGGCGATGCCTACGAGTTCCTCATCTCAAACTACGCCGCTAATGCCGGTAAATCTGGCGGTGAGTTCTTCACCCCGCAGCACGTGTCCAAACTGATTGCACAGCTGGCCATGCACAAGCAAACCAGCGTCAACAAAATTTATGACCCGGCGTGTGGTTCTGGCTCGCTGCTGCTGCAAGCCAAAAAACATTTTGACGCCCACATCATTGAAGACGGTTTTTGGGGGCAGGAGCTCAACCACACCACCTACAACTTGGCGCGTATGAACATGTTCTTGCACAACATTAACTACGACAAGTTCGATATCCAGCTGGGTGATACGCTGCGAAATCCGCATTTTGGCGACGACAAACCCTTTGATGCCATCGTCTCCAACCCGCCTTACTCGGTGAAATGGATAGGCGCAGACGACCCCACCCTGATCAACGATGACCGCTTCGCCCCGGCAGGTGTGCTGGCCCCGAAATCCAAAGCCGACTTTGCCTTTGTGCTACATGCGCTCAGCTACCTATCCAGCAAAGGCCGCGCCGCTATTGTCTGCTTCCCTGGAATTTTTTACCGTGGCGGCGCTGAACAGAAAATCCGCCAGTATCTGGTGGATAACAATTACGTCGAAACCGTGATCTCACTCGCGCCCAACCTGTTCTTTGGCACCACCATCGCCGTCAATATTCTGGTGCTGTCCAAACACAAAACCGACACCAATACCCAGTTTATTGATGCCAGCGGCCTATTCAAAAAGGAAACCAATAACAACGTGCTGCTAGACGCGCACATCGAGCACATCATGCAAGTGTTCGATAGCAAAGCGGATGTTGAACACTTTGCCAAATCAGTTCCTTTTGAAGAAGTGTCTTCTTCCGAAAAAGATTACAACCTATCGGTCAGCAGCTACGTCGCAGCCAAAGACAACCGCGAAGTGGTGGATATTGGCGAACTCAATGCCGAACTAAAAATCACGGTCGCCAAGATCGACCAACTGCGTGCGGATATTGACGCCATTGTGGCCGAGATTGAAGGCGAGGAGCTTGAAGCATGAGCAGCATGAACTTTATAGAAAAGCTGCTGGATGGCGTTGGGGTGGAGTTCAAGCGTCTTGGCGACGTTGTGCGCATAAAGAACGGCAAGGATCACAAGTCGCTTGGCGATGGCGCATTTCCAGTTTACGGCACCGGTGGGGTCATGCGATATGCCGACGCCTACGCCTACAACAGGCCTTCGGTCTTGATTCCGAGAAAAGGCTCGCTTGGTAATCTGTTCTTCGTCGATGTACCGTTCTGGAATGTTGACACCATCTTCTATACGGAAATTGACGAAGCACAGATTCGCCCGAAATTCCTTTACTACTTCCTAACCACGGTAGGTCTTGGCGAGATGAACCAAGCGGGTGGCGTACCAAGCCAAACTCAGTCCGTCTTGAATGAGCTGAGTATCCCCATACCCTGCCCAGAAAACCCCAAAAAATCGCTAAAAATTCAAGGTGAAATTGTCCGTATTCTGGATAATTTCACCGAGCTTAGCGCCGAGCTTAGCGCCGAGCTTAGCGCCGAGCTTAGCGCCCGTAAAAAACAATACAACCATTATCGCGATCAGTTGTTGAGGTTTGAAGATGGGGAATTTGAGTGGAAGACGTTGGGAGACCTTGCTGAAAACCTTGATTCAAAGCGCAAGCCTATAACAAGTGGACTAAGAGACGCTGGCGATATCCCATACTACGGCGCATCGGGTATTGTCGATTACGTTAAAGACTACATTTTTGATGGTGACTTTTTGCTTGTTTCTGAAGACGGCGCAAATCTGTTGGCACGAAGCACGCCAATAGCATTTAGCGTTAGCGGAAAATGCTGGGTAAACAATCACGCACATGTCCTTAAATTCGAGACATACGCTGAAAGAAGATATGTTGAATATTACTTAAACAGTATTGATTTAACACCGTATATCTCAGGTGCAGCTCAACCGAAGCTGAACCAAAAGAATTTAAATGGCATTGAAGTTCCAAATCCTTCACCTGAAGAAAAAGAACGAATCGTCGACATCCTGGATAAATTCGACGCCCTAACCAACTCCATCAGTGAAGGCTTGCCACGCGAAATTGCATTGCGCCAAAAGCAATATGAGCATTACCGTGACTTGCTGTTGAGCTTTCCGAAGACTGAAGAGGTAGCGGCATAACATGGGCAAGACGCTAACCGAAGTCGCCCAGCAGCTGAAAAATGCCAATAAAAAAGTACAGCTGATCTATGCCTTTAATGGCACGGGTAAAACTCGCCTATCGCGGGAATTCAAGCAACTGATTGCGCCCAAAACCAATGATGATGAAGAAGCTGATCAAGCTGAGTTGTCGCGTAACAAAATCCTGTATTACAACGCGCTCACCGAAGACTTGTTTTACTGGGATAATGATCTGGAGCTGGACGCGGAGCACAAGCTGAAAATTCAGCCCAACTCGTTTACCGACTGGGTGCTGAAAGATCAGGGACAAGATCGAAACATCGTCACCAACTTCCAACGCTATGCAAGTGACAAGCTCACGCCGCGATTCAACGAAGAATATAAAGTCAAAGGCGAGGACGACAAAGAGAACACTATCAAAGCCTTCTCAGAGGTCAGGTTCACGATGGAGCGTGGCGATGCGACACATTCGGGAAATCTGAAAATATCCAAGGGCGAAGAAAGCAACTTCATCTGGAGTATTTTCTTCACGCTACTTGAACAAGTCATTGGCGTTCTCAACGTTGCCGAGCCTGGTGATCGAGAAACCGACCAATTCAATCAACTCGAATATGTTTTCATTGATGATCCTGTCAGCTCTCTGGATGACAACCATTTGATTCAGTTGGCGGTGGACTTGGCGCAGCTGGTCAAATCAAACGATTCAAGCATCAGGTTTGTAATCACGACGCACAACCCGCTTTTCTTCAATGTGCTTTGTAACGAGTTTGGCAGCGATGAAAAAACAGAGCGCACCAACTGGAAGGCAAAGGGGTTCAGCAAGTCGCGATTGGAGAAAAATGGGGATGGCAGTTTTCAGTTGATAGAACAAGCAAATGATTCGCCGTTCGCCTATCACTTGCATCTGATAGCGCAGCTTGAAGATGCCATAAAAAGTGGACAGGTTGAAAAATACCACTTCAACCTGCTCCGGAATATTCTCGAAAAGACGGCAACATTTCTCGGGTACAAGAGGTGGGAGCATCTTCTACCTGAAACGGACGATGGCTTGCCTAATCCCTATGCAAAGCGAATTGTGAACTTTTCAAGTCATTCGAAGCACGCTGCCGAAGAAGTTCAACCGCTGAAGCCTGAAGAAAAGAAGCTTCTGGAGAACTTGGTCAGGCACATTGTCGAGCGACATTTATTTTGGCAGGCAAAAAACACATGATCGAATACAGCCTCATCGCTGAATCGAAAACTTTTATCGTTCTCGATAAGTACAGCCAAGAGTGGAAAGTTGCAGAAAGCTACCAGAGCGAGGGCGATCTGGAGCGCGAGTTTATTCAGGATTTACAAAATCAGGGCTACGAATACCTGCCCGGCCTGAATACACCTAACGCCTTGCTGGCCAATGTGCGCGTGCAGTTACAACTGCTCAATAGCGTTCAGTTTTCAGAAGGCGAATGGCTGCGCTTTGTTGAAGCCTATCTGGACAGGCCCAGCGACAGCATCATCGATAAAACGCGCAAGATTCACGACGATTACATTCACGACTTTGTTTTTGACGATGGTCGCATTCAGAATATCTACCTGCTGGATAAAAAGAATATTACCCGCAATAGGGTGCAGGTGATCAAGCAGTTTGAGCAATCGGGCAGCCACGCCAACCGCTACGATGTGACGATCTTGGTCAATGGCCTGCCGCTGGTGCAGGTGGAGCTGAAAAAACGCGGTGTAGCCATTCGTGAAGCATTTAATCAGGTGCACCGCTATAGCAAAGAAAGCTATAACAGCGAGCAGTCCTTGTTCAAGTATTTGCAGCTGTTTGTGATTTCCAACGGCACCGATAGCCGTTATTTTTCCAACACCACCCAGCGCAACAAGAACAGCTTCGACTTCACCATGAACTGGGCGAAGGCAGATAACAGTCTGATCAAAGACCTGAAAGACTTTACCGCCACCTTTTTCCAGAAAAACACCCTGCTCAATGTGTTGCTGCATTATTCGGTGTTTGATGTCGGCAATGCGCTGCTGGTGATGCGCCCTTACCAGATTGCTGCCACCGAGCGCATCTTGTGGAAAATCAACAGTGCCTATCAGGCTAAGAGTTGGAGCCATCTTGAGGGCGGTGGCTCTATTTGGCACACCACAGGTTCGGGCAAGACCCTGACCAGTTTTAAAGCGGCGCGTTTGGCCACCGAGCTGGATTTCATAGACAAGGTGTTCTTCGTGGTGGATCGTAAAGATCTGGACTACCAGACCATGAAGGAATACCAGCGCTTTTCGCCGGACAGCGTGAATGGCTCCGACAGCACCGCCGGCCTCAAGCGCAACCTGGATAAGGACGACAACAAGATCATCGTCACTACCATCCAGAAGCTCAACAACCTGATGAAGAGCGAAGGCGACCTGCCCATTTACAACAAGCAGTTGGTTTTTATTTTTGATGAGTGCCACCGCAGCCAGTTTGGCGAAGCACAGAAAAATCTGAAGAAGAAATTCAAAAGGTTTTATCAGTTTGGCTTTACCGGCACGCCGATATTTCCGCAAAACGCTCTCGGCGCAGAGACGACCGCTAGCGTGTTTGGTCGTGAACTGCATTCGTACGTGATCACCGATGCGATTCGTGATGAAAAGGTGCTCAAGTTCAAGGTGGACTACAACGATGTTCGCCCGCACTTCAAAGCCATTGAAAGCGAACAGGACGAGAAAAAACTCAGCGCGGCGGAAAACAAGCAAGCCTTGTTGCACCCCGACCGTATTCGGGAAATCTCACAGTACATCTTGAATAACTTTCGGCAAAAAACCCATCGCTTGCAAGCGGGTGCCAAGGGTTTTAATGCCATGTTTGCCGTGAGCAGCGTGGATGCAGCCAAGCTGTATTACGAGTCGTTCAAGGAGTTGCAAAAAGGCAGAGACAAGCCACTGAAAGTCGCCACCATCTTCTCGTTTGCGGCCAATGAAGAACAAGATGCCGTAGGCGATATTCTGGACGAAAGTTTTGATGTTTCAGCCATGAATAGCAGCGCCAAAGAGTTTTTAAGCGCGGCCATCGCTGACTATAACGCGCTGTTCAAAACCAACTTCAGCGTGGATAGCAATGGTTTTCAAAACTATTACCGCGATCTTGCCAAGCAAGTTAAGACTAAGGAAATCGACCTGCTGATTGTGGTGGGCATGTTCCTGACTGGCTTTGATGCCCCAACGCTGAACACCTTGTTTGTTGATAAAAACTTGCGCTACCACGGCTTGATGCAGGCCTATTCGCGAACCAACCGTATTTACGATGCCACTAAAACCTTCGGCAATATCGTTACCTTCCGCGATTTGGAGCAGGCAACGATTGATGCAATCACCTTGTTTGGCGACAAAAATACCAAGAACGTGGTGCTGGAGAAGAGCTACAAGGAATACATGGAAGGCTTTACCGACTTGGTGACCGGTGAAGCGCGGCGTGGCTTTGTGGAAGTTGTGAAGGAGTTGGAACAGCGCTTTCCTGACCCTGCCGCCATTGAAAAAGAGTCCGACAAAAAGGCCTTCGCGAAGCTGTTTGGCGAGTATTTGCGCGTTGAAAACGTACTGCAAAACTATGATGAATTCGCCAGCCTGAAGGCTTTACAAAGCGTAGATATGAACGACCCAGCGGTGGTTGAGGAATTTCAGGCCAAACATTATTTAAGCGATGAAGATCTGGCTGCGCTGCAAACGATCAAGATACCGGCTGAACGGAAAATTCAGGACTATCGATCAACCTACAACGATGTTCGCGATTGGCTGCGTCGGGAGAAATCTTCCACTGAAAGAGACAAGTCCACCATCGATTGGGATGACGTGGTCTTTGAGGTAGACCTGCTGAAGTCACAAGAGATCAACCTTGACTACATTCTGGAATTGATTTTTGACAATAGTAAAAAGGTCAAGGACAAAGCCTCACTGGTTGAAGACGTACGCCGGGTTATTCGCGCTAGCTTGGGTAACCGCGCCAAAGAGAGCTTATTGGTCGATTTTATTAACCAAACCGACCTGGACAAGATTGGCGATAAGGCCAGTGTGATTGACGCCTTCTTCACCTTTGCCCAAGCGGAACAACAGCGTGAAGCACAAGAGCTGATTAACGCCGAGAACCTGAATGCAGAGGCGGCCAGACGCTACATCACCACCTCGCTAAAACGTGAGTTCGCCAGCGAAAATGGCACTGAGCTCAATGCTGTTCTGCCCAAAATGAGCCCGCTTAATCCGCAATACCTGACCAAAAAGCAAAGTGTGTTCCAGAAAATCGCTACTTTCGTTGAAAAGTTCAAAGGTGTGGGTGGGAAGGTCTAGGTAGTGCATGTGCAAAAGGCGGCGTGGCGGAGTTCTTGTATTACTTGGAGGTGGTTCATGAGCTCATACGAAGATTCCATTCCAACAGTCAAGCTCTATATAAAACTCGGCATACGCGCTGGAGTGGCCGTTCGACAACTGGGTTAAGTGCGAAAACAATTGTCCAAGAGCTGGCTGTGAGCAAGCCGACGTTGTACAAGTGGAAAATCGACTGCGCGGCCGCGAGCTTCCCGCATGCATCAAGCCTCCCAGCCAACTTTCCACCAAGGGTGTTATCGAAGATCATATTTTTGCCAGATCTGCCAACGTTAAGTCATCTGCCTGAAGCTCGCCATCACTGGCTGTTAGCGCCAACGCCAAGGCCTGGCCATGTACCGACGCACTATTAATGATGTGCGCAATCCTTGCGGGTACTTTTTCATGCGCTCCTGCAGGTGCCACTGCTGATGGAAGAGCATTGAAACCCTATCTTCCCAGCCCCAATGCAACCCCGGATCATCGGCACCATGGAAGCCTAGCGCGTGATCCATCAAGCTAATCGTCCGATAGAACCTCTCTCGATGCCTCCCGGTCCAAATTGGATCGTCAGCGTAGAGGACTGGCAGCAACCAGAGAATCCGATTGAGATTAACTCGTCGTTGATAGTCCAAGGCTGTTCCCCGGCACCGCCGCTCAGTCCAGAACAAGAACACACTATCCAGGAAACTCAGTTTGTGCATGCTCAAACGATCCACAAGCTGAGGAACAACATCCAACTCATGATTGGATAACGATCCGATGGCCGTCCAGATGTCGTGCCAGTGGTCAGGCATCCGCGCCCTGTATCGCCGAACAGTGCGCAGGTCGACATTGGGATTAGCCAGCCAAAGCCACACAGGATGATGCAACTCAAATTTGGTGCCAGGCACCATTTGTCTCAGTAAAGTTGCATGTGCTGGGCTAAGAATGTGCTCGCCTCGGGCCCTTGCATACCAGGCACTAATTCGACTGTCGTCTTCTGTGCAAACACTGATGCTGGAAAGTAATGCCTTGATGGTCTTTTGCCCGGAAAGGTCGAGCAGTTCATCAAAAAAAATACGCATTTTGAGTCGCTTGAACTCTGCTTGAAACGCAACGCGAAAGTTAGCTGGGGACACCTCCGAGTTCGTAGAACCTTCTTCCTTCCCTTGGGGAAATTGGAATACTGAGGCAAGTTGAGACATATCGCGAAACCTCTAAACGGACACTTCGTTGTCAGTCGACATCTGGACGGATGCTCAATAGGATGACACAACAAGACTAATTGACACTTTTTTGCGTAAAGGCTGTCCGGCGTGATGACTGTATTACTTCGGTTTCCGGGGGCATTTCGACGGATGAGGATGCGCCGCGGACTACTTCAGAAGTCGGTCGCATACCAATTACGGCTCGATCCTGGGTTGCTGTGTGCCATTGAAAAGGGCGCAAGGAGCCCATTCGATCAAGAAACGTTGGAACGAGCAGCTGAACTACTAGAGCTATCGAAGACCGAACAAGCAGAGTTATCGTGGACCGCGCACCACGACCGCCTCGTGGGCCTCCTTTGCAATCGGGGGGCCACGCCCGCTGAGATCGAATTGATCTCAGCCTCCCTACTTGCTTGGCACCACCTTCAAGCCGATCAGCGCGACGGACTTATCCGCAACGTCCGCAGGCTGGGTGAGAGCGCCCAATTCATATCGACGCTATCTTCGCCCGAGGGGCGACTGGAGGGATTCACATAACCTAAAGCAAAACGGCGGGCCACAGGGCCCGCCGCGTTGGCTCTGTCGATAGACAAAGACTGTTGGCGCATTCATTGTCTTCCCGAGCCGCTCCTTAGTCAACGGCCTCACATTCCCTTTGTCCATTCAAGCCAGATCACTTGGCGCGAACTTGTCAATTAATTGACACGTGCGGGGGAGGGGTGAGCGCCATTTCTTAGCGCGCGGAGACGCGCGTGCCCGGGATAGATCATGAGCTATAAAGTGCGACAACTGATATTAGATAGTGGGGAAAGACTGCCCGTACTTTGTTCGGCCACAGGAATGCCCATCGGCAACCCACTGCTGTACGTATTAACCGAGCTTCGTGCTCGCGGGCGATCCTCTGCGACGATTAGGCATGCCATGGAGGCGGTCATGGTTCTTTGCATGACCCTAGACCGCCAACGCATTTCCCTTGATGACAGGTTAAGGAGTGGAACCTTCCTGCAGCTGCACGAGTTGGATCTGATTGTGCGAGACGCATCCCAGAAAATTCGCGCTATTGCATCAGACGCAATTGCACCGATTGGAAGGGCTTCAGCGGCTAGCCGACTGCACTACATCCTCCAGTACCTACGCTGGCATGCATCTCGCCACCTATTGCTTATCGACATTCGCACAGATGAATATCTTGCGCTTAGAGATCGGATAGAAAGAGCGTGTTCCTCGCTCAAGGCACGGTCACCATGTGCCGGTGTTCGAAGTGAGATCGATCAACGACAGGGTCTTAGTGAGGAACATCTCAACAAAGTGCTATTGACGGCAGGCGGGGCGAATGACCAGAGCATCTGGACAAACGAGCATGCCCGAACCCGCAACAGGCTACTACTTCGGTGGTTCCTGGACCTCGGCGTAAGGCGGGGTGAGATTCTTGGCGTGCGGACATCAGACATTGATTTTCAGCAAAACATCGTTCGCATAGCACGTCGCGCGGATTCCAAGCATGACCCACGTGCGCATCAACCACTGGCTAAAACAAGAGCCCGGGATCTTTCTCTGAGCGATGACCTTGCTGAATCAACTTATGACTACGTCATGGGGCTTCGCGGCAAACAAGGCGCAGCTCGTCGACATGACTACTTATTCGTAGCAAGCGGCTCGGGAATGCCACTGTCGCTTGCAGGTCTCAGCAAAATCTTCACGGTAATGAGGGCCGCAGATCCAACTTTCCCCCAGGAGCTTACGCCCCACGTACTGCGCCACACATGGAATGACCGCTTTAGTCTAACCATGGAGAAATCAGGGATCAATCCAGAAATGGAGAAAAAGATGCGATCGATGCTTATGGGCTGGTCGCCGACCTCCGATACCGCAGCCGTCTACACGCGCAGACATGTGCGAAAGAAGGCCAGCCAGGCAATGAAAGACATGCAGAAACAGCTGCGTATTCAAGGAGGAAAAAATGAGTGATGTGCTTGCGATTGAATCTGCATCTGATGATCTAAGTTGCTTACCTGCGACGGCCCTGACTCGCGGTGGCGTGGAGTTCTATCCAAATGACGATGTTTGGACGATCAGAGACGGGGTTGCTCGCGCACGCTTTAACTTCACATACGGACTGGAATCAGTCACTCCGCAAGTGAAGTTCGGATTGAAAGCTTCATTAGTCTGGCTATTAAGAAATAAGGCATTGGCTACTGCCGCGAATACCTTCGCTGCATTCAAACATATGCTAGCGGCGACGGGGCGTACCGAGTCTGACAAGCTTAACGAAATATCCCATATTGATCTACTAAGTTACCGCGCGTCGTTGACAAAGAGTCAAGTGAACCGGCTGAGAACCTTGGCTATTCTATTGACGAAGTGGCATGGCCTGGGAATCGGTGGCGTGCGGTCAGATGCGATTTCACTGTTACACAGCCTGAAACTGAAGGCACCACCAAAAGGTACCTCCGTGCTGACGATGTGCCCGGTCCATGGGCCTTTGACGCACATAGAAGATGAGTCATTTCAAGAAGCCTTGAATTCAGCATTTGCGCTAGGTCTCATTGAGGAAGATGAATTCTTCGCCGTATGGTTGACTCGAGCCATCGGTCAACGCCCTTCACAGACGGCATCCTTGAAGGTTTGCGATCTTGCTATCGAGACGCAAGCGGATGGCAGCATGGAATATCTGATCAGCGTGCCACGAGCCAAACAACGGCATACCCCCCATCCCCGCAGCGAATGGAAGGTACGCCCCTTAATCCAACAACTTGGTGATCCACTCCACACCTACCTACTAAAGGTTATCGAACGCTTTCAAGGAATCGTTCCTGATCCACTACAGGCACCCTTGTTCCCAAGGCATACAAGACCCGGGACCGAAGGTATTTACGCGTGGCATCTCACCGGGAATGAAATGAGTGCACTTTTCCACCGCGTATCTGACCGAGTAAACGCGCTCTCTGAAAGGACTGGGGCAATCCTACGAGTTACCCCAACACGTTTAAGGAGAACGGTGGGAACCCGTGCTGCCCAGGAAGGGCACGGCGAACTTCTGATAGCAGAAATATTAGATCACACCAATGTGGCAAGCGCGCGATTCTATGTAGAAGCGGTGCCTGCGATCATCGAACGCATTGACGCAGCGATGGCCCATGGCATGGCCCCGCTTGCTCGCGCCTTTCAAGGACTACAGCCGGAAACCTTTGACTCAGCGTCAGTTAACTCCAGCGAGCTAATTCTTGACCTTCGCTTTGATCAAAAAGGGCAGTCGATGGGACAGTGCACAGGAAGCAGTCCCTGCAACTTCTTGGCTCCAATCAGCTGCTATACCTGCAGAAGCTTTCGTCCGTGGCGCGACGGGCCGCATCAGGAGGTTTTGGATGAATTAATCGCACGTCGAGACAAGCAGATGGCTCTCCATGGAGCCCGTATGGCATCAATAAATGATCGAACCATGCTGGCAGTGGCAGAGGTAATTCAGATTTGTGAAACACAGCGCGAGAAAAAATGAGATGACTGAAATTCTGCATTTTTCACCTCACCTGCACTGGTCAGCCAAGCAAAACTTAGAAGCATTTGTAGACGTCTGCCGTTCTCAATTGACAGTTTTCGGTCCCGATCTCGCATTCGACGAAGATGTATGGGATGTGACGAAGTACGTAAATTTGAAAGGCAAAAGGTCAAAGACGAAACTTCGATTTACTTTATGGGGAGAGAGCAAAAGAGGTAGGGGATGCCCCATGCCTGAGCCATTCAAAAGCTTTGCGAAATCCTACATAAGATATCAGCAGGGGTTGCGACCATCAAAAAGCCTAGAAACTAGGCTCGCGGCTCTTCGCGCTCTTTACGTTGCGCTTTCAGAAAAAGGGGACAAACCAGACCCTACAACACTTCACTCATTTCATTTCAATCGCGCCGCACAATTAATCTCCGAGAGAATATCAAAATCCTCTTCATACCAATATGGCGTGCAGCTTCAGATCATATCCGAAATGATGGTATCGAGCGGATTACTTCAACACCCCAATACGTGGCGGTCACACATACAGCGTTCAGTAGGTTGTGAGAAAGTTGGAGCTGAGTTCGATGCGATTCGTCTTGCCAGGCTCCCAAGTCCAACTGCATTGTCAGCTCTTGCGTCAATTTTTAATATTGCGACAGAGACATCGGACATTCTTGTCACATCGATCATAGCCATACTCTGCGCTGCACCAGAACGTATCAATGAGGTGGTTCGCCTCGCGATAGATTCTGAAATTATTCAGCGCAAACCTGCTGGAAGCGGTGAAGTTTATGGGCTTCGATGGTTTCCATCGAAAGGCGCCGCACCACACGTGAAATGGGTTGTGCCGTCGATGGAAAATGTTGTTAAAAAAGCGATCTTAAATATTAAGCGCATCAGTGCCTCCGCCAGAGATTTGGCTAAATGGTATGAAATTAATCCCGGAAAAATTTTTCTTCCTGAGGAATTAGAGTATTTAAGAAATAAGAAATACTTAACAAAGGACGAGCTCGCGTGTGTTCTATTTTGCAAGCCAGTTGCTCGCGCGGTAATTAATAATTGGTGTTCAAGTCACAAGCTAGTGACATGGGGTGTAGGTAATAAAATATGCGTTCTTTTTGAGGATATTGAGCGCGTAGTCTTAGGTATGTTGCCTTTGGGATTTCCGATTGCAGATCGAGATCATGGCCTGAAGTATTCAGGAATGCTGTGCCTGGTGCGCTTAAATGGACTTCACTCGACCCGTGCAAAATATCGGTGCATGTTCATGCGTTTGGGAGTTGCAGATGTAAATATTCGCATATCAGCGAAATCTCATTTATCCAAATCAATCTTTGAAAAATATGGATTTAGAGAACCGGACGGGAGCCCGATTTCCGTTTCGACCCATAAATTTCGACACTACTTAAACACTTTGGCACAGTTTGGCGGACTGAGTCAAATTGATATTGCGCTCTGGTCTGGAAGGGCCCGTGTTAGCGAAAACACCGTATACGACCACGTCTCAAACCGGGATGTCCTGGAATTGGTACGGGCCGCTGTTGGCGATTCAGAGAAGCCAAAGGGACCACTTGCTCGGCTTCGGCATTCTGATCTGATCGATCGCAAAGAATTTACAAAGTTAAATATACCAACGGCGCATTCAACCGATTTTGGGTATTGCGTACACGATTTCTCACTGCTTCCATGCCAGGCCCATCAGGATTGCCTCAACTGTCGTGAGCACCTTTGTGTCAAGGGTGACCCAGAAAAGGAGCGTCGCATCAAAATACTGATTCATGAAACTCAGGACCTGCTGTTGAAGGCAGAACAAGCCGAGAGCGAGAATTTGGCTGGCGCTCATAGATGGGTTGAACATCAGAAACGCACTCTACAGCGCGCCGAACAGTTGATCCAGATTCTGGAAGACCCGGTGCTGCCGCAAGGGTCCGTCATCCGTATGAGCACACCAGTGATGCCATCACGCTTAGCTATGGCCATGCGGGAGCGTCAAAGCTTAATTCGATTCGAACCAGACTCCTCCCCGAATGCCAACAGACAAAGACGGCGCTCATGAAGGGACGGCGAAGTAAAAACCTGGGGCCGTGTGAAATTGATGTGGTTGTCAGTCTGCTAGATGGGTGGTCTGGCCCACTCAGCTGGAATAGCGTAATTGATGCCATTGAACTGCGTTTGTTCTTTCGGTATACGCGGCAAGCACTCAGCGGCCATGAGCGAGTCGGCGATGCATTTCGGCTATGCAAGGATCGCCTAGCCACAGCTCAGCACAAACACAGAAGTAAACCACACTCTCCAGAACAACGGGCAATTCACGAGCGCCTGGAGCGTCGAGATGCAGAGGTCACGCGATTGCGCGCTGAGAACCAGCAGCTGATGGAGCAATTTGTGGTCTGGCTTTACAACGCCCAAATTCGTGGAGTAAGTCAGGCTGAGCTCGAGCGGCCTTTGCCAACTGTAGATCGCGGGCAAACAAGGCGTGAGCTACGTTCAATCACAGGTGGAGGCAATCCTCGGTAGTATGGGGTCGTAGGGATAGCTTTTTTGAATCAGAACAACTGGCAAGTCCCACACCGGAATCAGTGGCTTCTGTGGGTCAGAGTGGCTGGCTTTATTGGCTGGAACACACAGATAGAAATTTCTTACTGAAATTCCCAGCTAGGCCGCATACCAGCAAGTTCACGAAACGATGCGCTTTTCAAGCGACTTAGGAGCAGCCTGCTACCGATGAATAAACCCAAAAACCGGAATTGCGCCTTTCACTGTGGATTGGCAGAACAAGCCCATGGTCGTCTTATTTACAAATGTTCGAAAGTAGACTGTCGGCAAGTTTTACGGACGCAACATAAATACATGTCAACAATAAAAAAGCCCTAACTGACAAGCACTTAGGGCAATTTGTTTACAGGTTTGGAGCAGGTAAATCCTAGAACGGAATGTCGTCGTCCATATCGTCAAAACCGCTGGAGGCGCGGCTCGCTGGCGGAGGCGGTGCAGGCCGGGGAGCGGGGGCCGCCATCGGCGGACGGCTGGCAGGTGCCGCAGCCATGGGGCGGCGGGCGGGTGCGGGGGCCGGGCTATTGTCATAGCCGCCGTCGTCATAACCGCCGTCATTGCCACCACCTTGTGGACCACCCATGCCCTGGCGACTGCCCAGCATGGTCATCTCATTGGCCATGATTTCGGTAATGGACTTTTCTACGCCAGTGGCATCGTTGTACTTGCGGCTGCGGATGGAGCCTTCTACATACACCTGCGAACCTTTGCGCAGGTACTGCTCGACGATGCCAGCCAAACCACCCCGGAACACCACACGGTGCCATTCGGTGGCTTCACGGCGTTCGCCGGTTTGCTTGTCTTTCCAGGTTTCGGTGGTGGCGATGGTGACATTGGCCACCCGGTCGCCACTGGGGAAGGTGCGCACCTCGGGGTCGCGGCCCAGGTTGCCGACGATGATGACTTTGTTGACGGATGCCATGGTGAATTCCTCTTAAGGGGATAGATTATGCGGTCACTTTGGCCGGGACTTGCATGGGCCACGCCACCGCCAACCACGCCAGCATGGCCAGCGCGCAAGCGGTAAACAGGCTGTGCGTGCCGCCCCATTTCAGCAGTGCACCACCCGCCAGTCCCCCGGCAAAATAGCCCAGCGACTGCAAGGTGTTGTACACCCCCAAGGCGCTGCCGCGCACCGGGGCCGGGGCCATGCGCGAGGCCAGACTGGGCTGGCTGGCCTCCAGCACGTTGAAACCGCAAAAGAACAGAAACAGCAAAACCGCCATGGTGCTGATCTGGGGCGCCTGCGTCACCCACAGCAGCCCCAACTGGACCAGGGCAATCAGCGCGATCGCGGCCAGAAACACACCGCGCAGATAACCCCGCCGCTCCAGCGGAAACAGGCTGCCGCCCATCACCACGAACGCGCCCAGCACCGCGGGCAGGTACACCCACCAGTGGTGGGCCTTGTCCAGCCCGGCCTGCAGCAGCAGCGCGGGCACAGCCATCCACATTGCCAATTGCACGGCATGCAGCACAAACACGCCAAAGTTCAACCGCAGCAGGCCCGGGTGCGACAGCACTTCACTCAGCTTGCCACGCGGCTGGTTTTTGGGCAGCAAAGGCTCGGGCGGCACCACCCACAGCACCGCCGCCACACCGGCTAGCGCCAAGCCGCCGGTCAGGACAAACAACCCCGCCAAACCGATATGCGCCACCAGCACGGGGGCCAGTACCAGCGACAGCGCAAACACCAGCGCAATGCTGCCGCCCACCAGCGCCATGGCCTTGGTGCGCACGGCATCGCGGGTCTGGTCGGCCAACAAGGCCGTCACGGCGGCCGAAATGGCCCCGGCACCCTGCACCGCACGGCCCAACAGCAGCCCGGTCAGGCTATCGGCGCTGGCCGCCAAAAAGCTGCCTGCAGCGAACATTAGCAAGCCCAGCACAATCACCCGCTTGCGGCCAAACCGGTCCGAGGCCATGCCAAACGGCAACTGCAGCAGGCCCTGCGTCAGCCCGTAAATACCCATGGCCAAGCCCACGCGGGCCGGGTCATCGCCGCCAGGGAACTTGGCCGCCTCCAGCGCAAACACCGGCAGCACCAGGAACAGACCCAGCATGCGCAGCGCAAAAATCAGGGCCAGCGACAGGCTGGCGCGCCGCTCCAACGGGGTCATGGTGACCGACGCAGGGGCTGAGGCTGGGGGGATGGAGACGGAGGGTGAGGACACGCAAAAAACCGTTGGCAAGCAAACAGCCCACGATTGTCTATCATCACGGGTTACCCCTAGTTTGGCTCCACCTTGAATTCTGATCTCACCGAAACGTCTTCCGACGGCATGTACCTGCGCAATGCCTTGCAGTTGCAGCGCATCAGCATCCGTGGCGCACGCACCCACAACCTCAAGAACATCGACCTGGACATTCCGCGCAACCAGTTGGTGGTGATCACCGGCTTGAGCGGTTCGGGCAAGTCCAGCCTGGCGTTTGACACCCTGTACGCCGAAGGCCAGCGCCGTTATGTGGAAAGCCTGAGCACCTACGCCCGGCAGTTCTTGCAGCTGATGGACAAACCCGACGTAGACCTGATCGAGGGCCTGAGCCCGGCGATATCCATTGAGCAAAAGGCCACCAGCCACAACCCGCGCTCCACCGTGGGCACGGTGACCGAGATCCACGATTACCTGCGCCTGCTGTTTGCCCGTGCCGGCACACCCTACTGCCCCGACCACAACCTGCCGCTACAAGCCCAGACGGTGAGCCAGATGGTGGACGCGGTGCTGGCCCTGCCGGTGGACACCCGCCTGATGGTGGTGGCCCCCATCGCCCGCGAAAAAAAGGGCGAATATGCCGACGTATTTGCCGACATGCAGGCCCAGGGTTATGTGCGTTTTCGGGTGGATGGCGAGACCTTCGAGTTCGATGCGCTGCCCAAGCTGAAAAAGACCGAAAAGCACAACATCGACGTGGTAATCGACCGCGTCAAGGTGCATGGAGACACCGAACCGCAAGCCATGGCCGCGCAGCGCCAGCGCTTGGCCGAGAGCTTCGAGGCCTCGCTGCGGCTGGCCGAGGGCAAGGCCATCGTGGTGGAGATGGGCTCGGGCACCGAACACCTGTTCAACGCCAAGTTCGCCTGCCCCATCTGCAGCTACTCCATCAGCGAGCTGGAGCCGCGCCTGTTCTCGTTCAACTCGCCCGTGGGGGCCTGCCCGGCCTGTGACGGACTGGGCGCGCAAGAGCTGTTCGACCCGACCCGGGTGGTGGCCTTCCCATCGCTGAGCCTGGCCAGTGGCGCCATCAAGGGCTGGGACCGGCGCAACGCCTATTACTTTGCCATGCTGGAAAGCCTGGCCAAGCACTACCAGTTCGATATCGAGCAGGCCTTCGAGTCCCTGCCCGCAGCGGCCCAGCATGCGCTGCTGCACGGCTCGGGCACAGAAGACATCAAGTTCAGCTATGTGATGGACTCGGGCGCGTCGCAAGGCAAGAAGGTCAGCAAGAAGCACCCCTTCGAGGGCATCATCCCCAACATGCAGCGGCGCTACCGCGAGACCGACTCCAACCTAGTGCGCGAAGACCTGGCCCGTTACCGCACCACCCAACCCTGCTCCACCTGCCTGGGTTCGCGGCTGCGGCGCGAGGCCCGGCACGTCAAGGTGGGCGAAGGCGACCAGGCCCGCGCCATCTTCGAGATCAGCCACACCACACTGCGCGACTGCTTTGCCTACTTCCAAACCCTGAAAATGGGCGGCGCCAAGGGCGAGATTGCCGACAAGATCGTGCGCGAAATCGGCCTGCGCCTCAAATTTCTGAACGACGTGGGCCTGAACTACCTGAGCCTGGACCGCAGCGCGGAGACGCTGAGCGGCGGCGAATCCCAGCGCATCCGCCTGGCCTCGCAGATCGGCTCGGGCCTGACGGGCGTGATGTACGTGCTGGACGAGCCCAGCATCGGCCTGCACCAGCGCGACAACGACCGCCTGATTGCCACCCTGCAGCACCTGCGCGACATCGGCAACAGCGTGCTGGTGGTGGAGCACGACGAAGACATGATGCGCGCCGCCGACCACGTGATCGACCTGGGCCCCGGCGCGGGCGTGCACGGCGGGCGGGTGATGGCCCAGGGCACGTTTGACGAGGTCAAGGCCAACCCCGCCTCGCTCACCGGCCAGTACCTGGCAGGCACCTTGAAAATCGAGGTGCCCACCGAGCGCCAAAAACCGACGGCTCTCATTCCCGGTGAAGGCTGGCTGTCCATCGTCGGCGCGACGGGCCACAACCTTCAATCCGTCAACGCCAACATCCCGGTGGGCCTGTTCACCTGCGTCACCGGCGTGTCGGGCTCGGGCAAATCCACCCTGGTCAACGACACGCTCTACACCGCCGTGGCGCGCCAGCTTTACCGCGCCCATGACGAGCCCGCCGAGCACAGCGAAATCATCGGTATTGAGCAGTTCGACAAGGTCATCAACGTAGACCAGAGCCCCATTGGCCGCACGCCGCGCAGCAACCCGGCCACCTACACCGGCCTGTTCACCCCCATCCGCGAGCTGATGGCCGAGGTACCGATGGCGCGCGAACGCGGCTACGGGCCGGGGCGCTTTAGCTTCAACGTGGCCGGAGGCCGCTGCGAGGCCTGCCAGGGCGACGGCATGGTCAAGGTGGAAATGCACTTCCTGCCCGACGTGTACGTGCCCTGCGACGTGTGCAAGGGCCAGCGCTACAACCGCGAGACGCTGGAGGTGCTGTACAAGGGCAAAAACATCGCCCAGATCCTGGAGCTGACGGTCGAGGCCGCCTACACCTTTTTGCAGGCCGTACCCACCATCGCCCGCAAGCTGCACACCCTGCTGGACGTGGGCCTGAGCTACATCAAGCTGGGTCAGTCGGCCACCACGCTCTCGGGCGGCGAGGCGCAGCGGGTCAAGCTGGCGCTGGAGCTGAGCAAGCGCGACACCGGCCGCACGCTCTACATCCTGGACGAGCCCACCACCGGCCTGCACTTTGCCGACATCGCCCTGTTGCTCAAGGTGCTGCACCAACTGCGCAGCGCGGGCAACACCATTGTGGTGATCGAGCACAACCTGGACGTGATCAAAACCGCCGACTGGCTGATCGACATGGGCCCCGAAGGCGGCGCAGGCGGCGGCACCGTGGTGGGCGTGGGCACGCCCGAAGAGATTGCCGCCAACCCCGCCAGCCATACCGGCAAATACCTGGCGCGGCTGCTATGACCCCGGCTGCCTCCTTCTTCACCCAGCGCCAAGTCGTCTTTCTGCTGGCCTCGCTGTGCTGCCTGCTGTGGGGCAGCGCCTACCCGGCCATCAAGAACGGCTATGCGATGTTCCATATCGCGGCCAACGACATCCCCACCAAGCTGGTGTTTGCCGGTTACCGCTTTGCGTTGGCCGGGCTGGTGCTGCTGGTGTTTGCGGCCATCAGCAAAAAGGCGGTGTTCGCCGTCAAGCTGCGCACCTTCGGCCAGATGACCCTGCTGGGCCTGACGCAGACCAGCCTGCAATACGTGTTTTTCTACATCGGGCTGGCCTACGCCACGGGGGTGAAGAGCTCCATCATGAACGCCACCGGCACCTTCTTCAGTGTGCTGCTGGCGCACTTCATCTACAAGAACGACCGCCTGAGCTTCAACAAGGTGCTGGGCTGCGTGGTGGGCTTTGTGGGGGTGATGGTGGTCAATTTCCGCCCGGGCCTGCTGAGTTTTGACTTCACCCTGCTGGGCGAAGGCAGCGTAGTGTTGGCGGCCTTCATCCTGTCGGCGGCCAGCATTTACGGCAAGAAACTGTCGCAGCAGGTGGATTCGGTGGTACTCACCGGCTACCAGTTGGCGATTGGCGGGGTGGCACTGCTGTTGCTCGGCTTTGCTACGGGTGGCGCGCTGGAGGCCTTTACCTGGGCCTCTGCCGCCCTGATGCTGTACATGGTGGCGCTGACCTCGGTGGCGTTTTCGCTGTGGACGATTTTGCTGAAATACAACCGGGTCAGCATGGTCACGGTGTTCAACTTCATGGTGCCGGTGTTTGGCACCCTGTTGTCGGCGCTGTTTCTAGACGAGCGGTTTCTGGAGTGGAAAAACGCGGTAGCACTGGTGCTGGTGTGCGGCGGTATCTGGCTGGTGACCAAAGAAGAAACACCTGCACCGCAAAAAATATAACAAATAGGCTTCCAGCGCTTATTTTATAAGCACAAGCAGCTATTTATTTAGTAGCAAAGTAGTTCTTGACGGCCACCACCTGGCGCACCACGTCCATGATGGTGCCCGGCTGCCATTGCTGCACGGCACGAAAGCCGCGCCAAATGAAGAAACCCCGCTTGGCCCAGCGCCACACGCCTTTGGGCTTGACCAGCACCAGCCCGCCCAGCAGCAGCGCGGCAGCTACGGGCCGCTGGCGCACGTAAGCCACCGCTTCTGCCACCAGGGCGCTCACGACGTTGCCAGCCTGTGACACGCGCTGCAAAGGGGCCAGATCGCGGGCCAGGTTGGCACGCTGGGCCTGGATACGCTCCGTCAGGCGGGCGCGCTCCTGGTCCAGCTCAGAGCGGGTCTTTGCCATGGTCGCTCGCGGCTTTGAGTTGGCGCATGTCTTCTTGCAGCTCGGCCAGGCTGCCCGCAAAAATACCGTCAAAAGACCGGGTGGAGCGGCGCAGCTTGGCAAAGCACACCAGTGCAGCCCCCAGAAACAGCACGATCAGGCCGGACAGCAGCCATACCCGCTGGTCCCACAGCAAGATCACAGCCAAGCCCACCACCAGCAGCACCCCCAAACCGGCGCAGGCCACCATGGCCAGCACCAGGGTCAGCTCGCGCAGGGCGCGGTGCTTCTCGGTCAGGATCTCGTTACCCAGCAACTGCAGGCGCGTATGCGCCATGGCCAGCAAGGTGGTGGGTATGTTTTTCAGGGCGGCGAAAGGTCCACCGCCCGAAGCGCTACGCATACGGAACCCGTCGGGGTTCGGCTACGCGCTTAGCGGCGGCCGATGATCAGGCCGACCAACAGGCCGACACAAGCGGCTACGCCCACAGCGGTCCAAGGGGAATCGTGCACGTAGTCGTCGGTGGCGCGGGCGGCCTTCTTGGTGTGGTGGCGCAGGGCGGCTTCGGCATCGACCAGGCGTTCGCGGGCATCGCTCAGGCGGGCCTTGACACGGGCGCGCAACTGGCTGATTTTGTCGCCGGACTGGTCGGCGGTGTCGCTCAGCATCTCTTCGGCCTCGGAGATCACGGACTTGATGTCGCTAACCAATTGTTCTTGGGTATCGATGGCGGACTGGATGGCTTTGGACATGTGCATCTTTCGGTTATGAGGTTGAAGGGAGGGGCCGGGATAAAGGTTAGCAGATTGAATTAGCGATTTTCGCCGACAGCCACACGATACTGACATTTAGAAACACTTTAGAACCGCGAAAACCCGCTTGCTTAAAACGATGTCCAGTCGTCGTCTTTAGACGCGTTGGCCACCACAGGAGCCGCCAGCACCTTACGGGGTGCGGCAGGGGCCGACGGCTTGCGGGCCAGGGCCGGTGCCGGGGTCTTGGCCGCAACCGGCTTGGCAGCGGGAGCGGCCACGGTCCGCGCGGGGGCCGCCACCGGCCGTACAGGGGCCGACACACGGCCCGCGCCTGCGCCCGCATTCAGCTTGAACACCGCCACCGCCCCGACCAGGTCATCCGCCTGGGTTTTCATGCTGCCAGCGGCGGCGGCCATTTCTTCCACCAGTGCGGCGTTTTGCTGGGTGGCCTGGTCGATCTGGACAATGGCCTCGCCAATCTGCGCCACCCCCGCACTTTGCTCGTTGCTGGCGGCGCTGATCTCGCCCACGATATCGGTCACGCGGCGGATGGAGCTGACCACCTCGCCCATGGTGGTACCGGCCTTGTCCACCAGGGCGGTGCCGCGCTCTACGCGCTCTACGCTGGTGGAGATCAGGCTCTTGATTTCTTTGGCGGCATCGGCGCTGCGCCCGGCCAGGCTGCGCACTTCGCTGGCCACCACGGCAAAGCCCCGGCCCTGCTCGCCCGCGCGGGCGGCCTCCACGGCCGCGTTCAGGGCCAGGATATTGGTCTGGAAAGCAATACCGTCGATCACGCCAATGATGTCGGCAATGCGGCGGGAACTGTCGTTGATGCCCTGCATCGTGGTCACTACCTCGGCCACCACGTCGCCGCCCTGCACGGCTACGCTGCTGGCGCTCAGGGCCAACTGGTTGGCCTGGCGGGCGTTGTCGGCGTTTTGCCGCACGGTGGAGCTGAGCTCTTCCATGCTGGCCGCTGTTTCTTCCAGCGCACTGGCCTGCTGCTCGGTACGGCCACTCAGGTCGTGGTTGCCCTGGGAAATCTGGTGGCTGGCGCTGGCCACGCTCTCCGAGCTTTGGCGCACATGGGCCACCAGCTTGACCAGGCTGGCCTGCATGGCCGCCATGCGCGCTACCACGCTGGTCTGGTCACCGGCCCTGACGGCGATATGGCGCGACAAATCGCCTTCGGCAATGGCGGAAGCATCGGCAGCCAGATCGGCGGGCTCGCCACCCAGGGGGCCGGTAATGCTGCGCGCAATCAACATGCCCACCAGCACGACCAGCACCACCGCCAAGGCAATCACCCCGATGCTGATGTAGGTGCTGCGCTCCACCAAAGCGGCCGAGGCCTCGCTGGTGTCTTTGCCCAAGGCGGTATTGAAATCCAGCAATTCCGATAACAGATCGTCCACCACCTTGAACACCGCGACCATCTCGCCATTCATCAATTGCATGGCATCGTCGTTCTTGCCGTCATAGCTGAACTTCTGCACCTTGGCCGCGCTGGCTACGTAGGGCGGCCAGGCGGCATCGATTTTGCGCAGCAGCTCCAACTCGGTGGGCGTGAGCTCGGTTTGACGGTACTTGTCGAGCAAGGCCTTCATCTGCGACTCGTACTGCGTCATCTGCGCACCGATCTTGTCCATCTCGGCCTGCTGGGTCTCAATGACATACCTGTACAGCGCTCGGTTGTGGTAAATCGCCTTCATATTGGCGTTACCAATATCGCCTACGGGCACCAGGTTATTCTGGTACATGTTTTCCAGCATGTCGTTGAGCTGGGTGACGCGGGTCATGCCAAACATGCCCACCGACAGCGCAATCAAGGCGCTGATGATGGCAAATACCAGTAGGCGGGTCTGGACTCTGATGGTCTCAAGAAACGGCATGGGTCGTGCTCCTGCAGGTCTGGGGGTGGTGGAGGCCTTTGCTGGACCGGCCAGCGCAGGCCATGATCGTAAGTATGTGTAAATTGATCATACCGATCCTTGCTAGAAAATCCAGCGGGGCACCACTACACTGCGGGAAGAACGTGAACCCGTTCGTACACAAGGCGCGCCATGAAAAAACAACAGCCGGAACGGTTTTGGGAAGTCGACCTGGGCGCGCTGCTGCTGCTCTGGTGGAGTGACATTTCCACGTTTGTCAAAACCGCCTTGATGTTCTGTGCGCTGTCGCTGCCGGTGGTGATTCCGGCGTTGATCATGTGGTTCATGCTAGTCAACAACATCAGTTTTGAAACCCCGCCGTAGGCGGCTGGCCACCTATCCATTTGAGGGGCAAAAGTGCCTCTGGCGCTTATTTCATCGGCACGACAAGCTATATAATCTATAGCATTACGCCATAAATCCCATATTCACCGGGTAGTCCGCCCGACCGGCTGCCGCGCCAAAGTGCGTGAGATTGGGCAAGATGCCCGCCAGCTCGTTGGGCGCCACGCCAAACCAGGTGGCCAAGGTGGCGGCGTACTGGTCTATCGAGGTGCTGGGTAACAAGCGGCCCTGCCCCACATGCCATTGGTCGTCTGCGGCGGTGGTGTCGCCCACGCTGATGGGCGGCGGCGTACCGTAAAACGCCTGGCCTTGTACTGCGCCACCCACCACAAAGTGGTGGCTGCCCCAGCCGTGGTCCGAGCCATCGCCATTGCTCGTCAGGGAGCGGCCAAAGTCGGACGCGGTAAATGCCGTCACTTTGCTCGCCACGCCCAACTCCACCGTAGCGGCGTAAAACGAAGCCAGGGCATCGCTGACCCGCCCCAAGAGCGCGGGGTGCCGCGCGGTCAGGTTATCGTGCAGGTCAAACCCGCCCATGGACACAAAAAACACCTGCCGGGCCGTACCCAGCGCGCTGCGCGCCGCAATCAGCCGGGCCACCATCTTCAACTGGTCGGCCAGCGGGTTATTACTGGTGAAGGGCGTGGCCAGCGTAGCCCCGGCCAGCGCAGCGTTGATACGCGACTCGGCCCCCACGGCGCGGACGGTCATGGCGGTGTAGGCGTTCTCCAGCAGGTGGCTGCGCGGTTGCTGGGCCAGCGTGGCCAGCGCGTTTTGCACGGCGCTGGATCCATACACCCGTGCGCCGATGCCGTTGATGGGCACGGCCCCGCCGGTGCTGACCTCGTATTGCAAAGCGGTGTCGCCCGACAAAAAAACCGCATTCCCCGACACCGAGATGCAGGTGAACAAGCTGTTGCCGTTGCCCGCCAGCGCCAGATCGCCCAGATTGCCACCCCAGCCCACGGTGGAGCCCTCGGGCGAAGACGATTGCCAGATCGACTGCTGGTCGTTGTGCGAAAACAGCCGGGGCGGCACGGGGTACAGGGTGCGGCTGCCACTGTCGTACTGGGTGCGCGTCAAGGGCACCACCAGCGGTCCCACATTCAGCTGCACCGCCGCTTTACCGGTGTTAAATAAACCCGCCAGCCCGGTCATGGCCGGGTGCAGTGCGTACTGGCGGCCCCCGGCCAGGGGTGTGCGGGGCGTGAGCAGCGTAGCCCCCAGGGTGGCACGGTCCAGCGCAATGCTGCTGCGGATGGCGCGGTACTGGCTGTAACGCGCGTCGTCGTACGCCACCACCGTGTTGGCTTGGTCGTTGCCACCGTGCATGAACAGGCACACCAGGGCTTTGTAGTCGGTGGCGTTAAAGGCGGCGGCCTCGCCCATCGCCGCCAGGTTCAATGCCACCGGCAACGCAGTGCCTGCCAAGGCCAACTGGCCAGAGCGGAGCAAAAAGGCCCGGCGGGAGTGTTTTTGAAAGTCCAGTAGATGCATGGCGGACCCTTTATTTTTGTACCAGGTATTCGCTGGAGGCCATCACCAGCAACACCGCTGCGGCCACGCGGTCGCGCCGGGCAGCGTCACTGCTGCTGGAGGTGACGGGGGTGGCGTTCAGCGCGTTGACCACCAGCGTTCGCGTAGCGGCGCTGAGCTGCCCGGCGCACAGCAGCAGGTTGAGCCGGGCGACCAGGGCGTTGGCATCGGTTGCCAGCGCCAGCTCGGCGGTGTAGCGGGCGGTGATGTCATAACCGTTGGTGGCGTTGTTGCTGGCCTCCTGCGGCTGCTCGGGCGCTTCGACGTAAATACCGTCACGCAGCACGTCTTGCAGGTAGTTCAGATAACCGCCCACACTGCTTTCATTGACCAGCTGGAATTCGGGGGCTACCGAGCGGCTGGTGGCCAAGGGTGTGCCCGGGGGTACATAGCCGGGCCGAAAGAAGTTGAACACCGAGGGCGAGCGCAGCGGGCTCTGGCCCAGCTGGCTGGCCGGGTCGGTCAGTTCGCCAATCTTCCAGCTGCCACGGGCCGATGCGATGCCAAACGTGCGCCCCCATTGCACCAGCCGCAGCATGGGTTCACGCAGCTTGCCAAAGCCAGGGGCCGTCAAGCCCGCATCGCCACGGGCTTCTTCGTCCAGCAAAATGGCCGACCACACGGCCCGCAGATCGCCACGCACCCCGGCGGCATTTTGGTTGAACGCTGCCGCCACCCGCGCCACATAGGCCGCACTGGGGTTGCTGGTGACCAGGCGCTGGATCATCTGGCGGCCAAAGAACGGGCCCACGTTGGGGTGGTTAAACAAGGTGTCCAGCGCGGTCTTCAGGGCCGTGGCCGCGTCGGTGTTGGCTGGCACCGTCACGCCCAGAAAGGTAGCGGCCAGGTCCGAATGGCGGCCGGGGATCTGCACCATGGGCTTGCGCGCATAGGCGTTGTTACCCATCGTGCGGCTGGAGCCGGGCAGCGTCACCACCACGTCCTGGCTCTGGTCCAGGTCGTAGCCGGTGAAGACCCGCGCCAGATTGCTCACATCGGACTGGCTGTAGGTCGGAATATCCTTGCCATTGGCATCTTTTTTCGGGCTGCCGTCGGGGTTGAGCTGGACCAGGCCGATGGTCATCAACTGCATCACTTCGCGGGCGTAGTTCTCGTCCGGCTGGCGGCCGGTGCTGGCATTTTCCTTTTGGTTGCCGCAGGTGTTGAGGTACATGCCCATCGCCGGGTTCAGGGTCACCGCCTCTAGCAGGCTGCGGAAGTTGCCAAACGCCTGCGCGGTCAGCAAGTCCCAGTAGCTCGCGATCGCGTAAGGCGACCAGAACAAGGCCAGCCCCGTCAGCGACACCACGAAATACTCGCTCAAAGCCAACGCCATGCGCTGGCGCATGCCGTCCGGTGCCGTCATGAGCTGCTTCCAGACCATGTAGTCGCCGGGGTAGCTGGCGTCATAGAACCGGGTGCTGGTGCTGATGCTGTTGTAACCCCGGCTGTTGAGCCAATCCCAGCCGTTAGGCCCGGGCGCGGTGGCATATTGGGTGGCCAACCAGGCGGCGGTGCCCGATGCGCGGACGGCCGCAATCTCTGCATCCGAGGCCGACAGCTGGGCTTGTAGCAAAAACCGGGCGGCCTGGGTGTCGCTCAGCGGGGCCGCTGCGGGATTGGATGGCGCAACGTTATCGCCACCACCGGTACTGCTGGTGCTATTGCCGCCAGTGCCGGTGTTACCGGTGGTACTGCTGCCACTGTCGGTATTGCTGGTGGTGCCGGTGCTGGTATTGCCGCTGCTGCCAGCGCCAGTGCTACCCGTGCTGGTGCTGCCACTGGCGCCGCCGCTGATGCTACTGCCGCCATCGCTACCGCCAGTGGTGCCGGAGGAACTGCTGCCACTGCCACTGCCACTGCTGGTGCCACTGCCACTGCTACTGGCACCAGCACTGCTGCTGGTGCTGCTATCACTGCCACCACCGCAAGCTACCAGCGCGCTGGCCGCAACCAGTGCCGCCAGCGAAGGGGATGCCGCAGGAGCGGTGGCTGGAGCAGGGTCAGGGGTAGAAGCAGGGACGGAACAGTCCAAGGCGTTGGCATCCATAGCGGGTTCCTGCGAACGAAGATGCAACCAGTGTAACGATCCGCATCCCACCGACGGGGCACAACCATGTATACAAAGAAAGGCTCTAGAGCCCTAGATAGGAAAGCACGAGCAGCTACATTGTTTATAGCAGTCTCGCCGTCTCCGCCGGGCAAACCCCAGCCCGCAGTAATGCGCCCCAGGTGATCCACCAAGACGGAGAACGACCCGCGCTGACACGGAAATAGGCCACTGCCCGACACCCCAAGCCCCGCAAAAACAACAGCCCTGCTAGGCATGGCGACACAAGTTCACAAGGTTCTGCCCATCGTAGCAAGTGCAGTAAACCAAATTCCATTCCGTTAAAAACTGCACATCAAATTAAATGTAATACGGATAGTATACAAAACCTAATTTGGGACTATTGCTACTTCAAGGAACACTCCATGACACCCACCCGCGCCTTTCTCCCCTCTCTGTCGGCCAAACTGGTCGGCATCGCCGCCGCCTGCTGGCTGGCTGCGGGCCAAGCCCAGGCCACCACCACACTGGCCTACGACACCTACGTGCAAGGCAGCCAGAACGTGACGTATAACAGCGTGATTCCGGCGCACAGCGATACTTATAACGCCGGGGAATCGCGCTTTTTCAGAACCGATGACGGCATCGCCAGCATCTTTGAAGCCTATTGCGTGGATATCTTCCAGTACCGGAGTCCATCTACCAATGTGTACACACTGGTAGGTGGCATTGGCTACTTCGGGGCCGAAAAGGCCAGCGACCTGGGCCGCTTGATGACTTTGTTCGACCAGTGGAACGGCAGCACGTCCATCACGGCCCAGGAAACCGGTGCCGTGCAAATGGCCATCTGGGAAATCGTCCAGGAAACCGCCACCTTGGGCGGCAAAATGAACTACGACCTCGCATCCGGCAACTTTACCGAGACCTCCACCGGCATCGGCACTGCCGCCATGGCCCAAAACTGGCTTAGCAGCCTGGGCAGCGTGAACAGCTGGTATACGGTCGACGTTCTCACCAATCCAGTCTACCAAGACTACATGGTGCTGAACAAGGTGGCGGCAAACAACGTCCCCGAACCTGGCAGCCTGGCACTGGTGGTCGGCGGGCTGGCGGCCATGGGCAGTGCCGCACGGCGCCGCAAAACGCACACCGCCTAAGCCCGCAGCGCGGTTCAGCGTGCGATGGCGGCCTGCAGGGTATCGCGCGTATCCAGGGCCACCCGGCGGGCCGCGTCGGCGAAGTCGTCGCCATTCGATGCGTACAGAATCGCGCGCGACGAATTGACGATCAGCGGGCCGTTGGCCGTCCACCCGGCCTGCACCGTGGCGCGGGCATCTCCCCCCTGCGCACCCACGCCGGGCACCAGCAGCGGCACCGTGGGGGCCAGCGCCCGCACCCGCGCAATCTCTTCCGGATAGGTGGCACCCACCACCAGGCCGAGTTGGCCGTTCAGGTTCCACGGGCCCTGGGCCAGTTGGGCGATGTGCTCATACAACAGGGGCTGGCCGGGCACGCTGGCCAGGCGCTGGTTTTGCAGGTCGTCACCGCCGGGGTTGGAGGTGCGGCACAGCAAAAACGCGCCCTTGCCGGGGTACTTCAGGTAGGGCTGCACCGAATCAAAGCCCATGAAGGGCGACAGGGTGACGGCATCGGCCTGGTAACGCTCGAAAGCCTCCACCGCGTACTGCTCGGCGGTGGAGCCGATGTCGCCGCGCTTGGCATCCAGGATGATGGGCACGTGTGGCGCGACGCGGCGGATGTGGGCCACGATGCGCTCCAGCTGGTCCTCGGCGCGGTGGGCGGCAAAGTAAGCGATCTGCGGCTTGAAGGCGATGGCCAGGTCGGCCGTGGCCTCGACGATGCGGGCGCAGAAGTCGGCAATCTTGGTGGCATCCCCGCGCCATGCGCCAGGAAAACGGGCCGGGTCGGGGTCGAGCCCGACGCAGAGCATGGAGGCATTGCGCTGCCCGGCGGTGTGGAGCATGTCGAGGAAGGTCATGGCGGCGGATTTTAAAGGGCTGGCTTGCACAATAGCGGGCCGCCCCCAGTTGTTGCCTTTACAGAAAGCCCGCTATGTCCGCCATCCTGCAAGTCCAGCCCCTGGGTTTCCCGTGGGCCACCATCGATCCGTTTTTGTTCTGCGTTTACCACGACGATGCCTACCCCCAAGCCAACGCGCAGATGGGCCCGGCCACTTCGCTGGCGGGCCGCGCCATCGGCCAGGACTTCAGCCGCAAGGACGGCTGGAGCATGTACCACGGCGACACCGTGCCGGGCTTTCCGCCGCACCCGCACCGGGGTTTCGAGACCGTCACCATCGTCCGCCAAGGCCTGGTGGACCACGCCGACTCACTAGGCGCCAGCGCCCGCTATGGCGCGGGCGACGTGCAGTGGCTGACCACCGGGCGCGGCATCGTGCATGCCGAGATGTTTCCGCTGCTCGACCAGGATGCGCCCAACCCGCTGGAGCTGTTCCAGATCTGGCTGAATCTGCCCGCGCGCAACAAGATGGTGGAGCCGCACTTCACCATGTTTTGGCAGCACGAGGTGCCGCGCACCACCTTCACCGACGCGGCAGGCCTGGCTACCGAGGTGCTGGTCACAGCCGGTAGGTTGGCGGATGCCACGCCCCCGGCCCCGCCACCCGATTCCTGGGCCGCCCAGCCCGAATCCGACGTAGCCATCTGGACCATCACCATGGCCCCCGGTGCCCGCTGGACCTTGCCTGCGGCATTGGGAGCCGACACGCAGCGGCAGCTGTATTTCTTCAAGGGCCAGTCGGTGGTGGTAGACGGCCAAGCCGTGTCCAGCCACGCGGCCATCACCCTGGATGCCGGAGTGGAGGTGGCGCTGGTCAACGGCCCGCTGCCCAGCGAATTCCTGCTGCTGCAAGGCCGCCCGCTGAACGAGCCGGTGGCCCAGTACGGCCCGTTTGTGATGAACACCCGCGCCGAGATCGAGCAGGCCATGGCCGACTACCGCCGCACCCAGTTCGGCGGCTGGCCCTGGGGCGATGCCGAACCGGTGCACGGCAAAGACCCGGCGCGGTTCACGCAGATGCTGGGTGGCGACAAGGTGCTGGCCGACAAATAGGGGTCTGACCCCTATTTATTTTGATAGCTGCCTACGCCGATGGAATAAGCGCTGGGGGCCAATTTTTTATAATGGCTGCTTCGCCCACCACCTAGCCCACCCGCCATGGCCACACTGATCCCCGCGCTCGGCGCCTGCGTGGCCCGCATGACTTCGGGTGAGCGGCGGCTGGCCGAGCGGCTGGAGACCAAACTGGATGCCGACTACCTGCTGTGGTTTGACGTGCCCGTGGGGCCACGGCAAAGCCACCCGGACTTTGTGGTGCTGCACCCCCGGCGCGGGCTGCTGATTCTGGAGGTGAAGGACTGGCGGCTGGCCACCATCGTGCGGGCCGACAAGTCCACGTGGGACATCCTGCCCGGCGGCGAACCCAAAACCGTGGACAACCCCGCCGAGCAGGCCCGCCACTACGCGCTGCAGGTGGTGGATGCCTTGAAGCGCGACCCACAACTGGTGCATGCCGATGGCCGCCACCAGGGCAAGCTGCGTTTTCCGTGGAGCCATGGCGTGGTGTTCAGCCACATCACCCGCAAACAATTTACCGATGCCGGGCTGGACCAGGCCATCGCCCCCAACCGGGTGGTGTGCTCTGACGAAATGACCGAGGGCGTGGACCCGGAAGAATTCCAGAGCCGCCTGTGGGACATGTTTCCGTACGACATGCTGGGCGGCGTGCTGTCGCTGCCGCAGATCGACCGGGTGCGCTGGATTCTGTTCCCCGAGGTGCGGGTGCCGGCCCAGGCCGCGCTGTTTGCCGAAGACGATGCTGACCTGCCCGGCATCATGCGGGTGATGGATATCCAGCAAGAGCAGCTGGCCCGCAGCCTGGGCGACGGCCACCGGGTGATCCACGGCGTGGCGGGCTCGGGCAAAACCATGATCCTGGGCTACCGCGCCGAGTACCTGGCCCGCGCCGAAGCCGAGGGCAAGCCGGTGCTGGTGCTGTGCTACAACGAGCCGCTGGCGGGCAAGCTGGCCGCCGCCATGGAGGCCAAGGGCATTGCCGACCGGGTGCACGCCCGCCACTTCCATAAATGGTGCCGCGACCAGCTGGTGGCCTATGGCCAAAACCTGCCGCACGACGGCACCGGCTTCTCGGACGAGCTGGTGGACAAACTCATCCGCGCGGTAGACCGCAAGCAGATTCCCATTGGCCAGTACCGCGCCATCCTGATCGACGAAGGCCACGACTTCAAACCCGCCTGGTTCAAGCTGGTCACCCAGATGGTGGACCCGCGCAGCAACAGCCTGCTGGTGCTGTATGACGACGCGCAAAACATCTACGAGCGCGCTAGCTCCCGCGATGCCCGCAAAAAGTTCAGCTTCAAAAGCGTGGGCATCCAGGCGCAGGGCCGCACCACCGTGCTGAAGATCAACTACCGCAACACCCAGCAGATATTGCAGACCGCCAGCCTGATTGCTGCCGAGCTGCTGTCCGCCCAGGACATGGACGACGACGGCATTCCCCTGGTGCGCCCGGTCAGCTGCGGGCGCGAAGGGCCACCACCGCAGATCATCCGCCTGCCCAGCCTGCGCGACGAGGCCTCGGCCATTGCCGACCAACTCAGCGCCGCCCACCAGGAGGGCCACGCCTGGGGCGACATGGCGATTTTTTGCCGCCACCACTGGATGCTGGACGAGCTGGCCCGCCCGCTCAAAATGCGCAAGCTGCCCTACCAGGTGCGCCGTGGCACCGGGCCGGGCAACTTCAACCCGCTGGCCGACAGCATCAAACTGATGACCATGCACGCCTGCAAGGGGCTGGAGTTTGCCGTGGTGGCCCTGCCCGGCATCGGGCAGATGCCCATGCGCAGCGCCGACGAAAGCGCCGAAGCCCGGCTGTTTTACGTGGCCGCCACCCGGGCCACGCAGCGGCTGGTGGTGACCGTGAGCGGCGAAGGAAGCTTTGGCCACCGGCTCGCCCCGGTGGATGCGCAATTAAATTGATAGCTGCTTACGCTTATAGAATAAGCGCCAGAGGCCGATTTGGCTTAAATTTATAGCCCGTCACGCCGGTGCGCGAAAATACGCCCCACCTCCCCTTCCATGCCCTGAGCGACTCCCCTATGAAAATCGAAAAAAACACCGCCGTCACCCTGCGCTACAAGGTCGCTGATGCCAAGGGCCTGCTGATCGAAGCGCCCAAAGACCCCATGGTCTACCTGCACGGCGGCTACAACAACACCTTGCCCAAGATCGAAGCCGCACTCGATGGCCGCGTGGCTGGCTATTCGGTCACGCTGGACCTGCAGCCCGAAGACGCGTTCGGCCTGCGCGACGAGTCGCTGGCGCGCAGCATCCCCAAGAGCGAATTTCCGCCCGGCGTGAAGGTGGGCGGCCAGCTCAAGGGCATCAACGATAACGGCAGCGAGCAGATCTACAACGTCGTCAAGATCAAGGGCGACCAGGTGCTGCTAGACGGCAACCACGCGCTGGCGGGCAAGGCGCTGCGCTTTACCGTCACCGTGACCGGCGTGCGGGCGGCATCCGAGGAAGAGATCACCCACGGCCATGTCCATGGCGAGCACGGCCACCACCACTGACTTTCATGGGCTCGGGTGCAGAGCACCCCGAGCCATGAAAGGCATTTCACGTTAAACCCCTAAGGAAACTGCACCGTGACAAATCCCATCGCCCCCCGCGACAAGGCCGACATCCTGGCCCAGGCCCTGCCCTACATCCGCAAGTTCCATGGCAAAACCATGGTCATCAAGTACGGCGGCAACGCCATGACCGACCCGGCACTGCAGCAGGCCTTTGCCGAAGACGTGGTGCTGCTCAAGCTGGTGGGCATCAACCCGGTGGTGGTGCACGGCGGCGGCCCGCAGATCGAGGCGGCGCTGGGGCGGCTGGGCAAAAAGGGCCAGTTCATCCAGGGCATGCGCGTCACCGATGCCGAAACCATGGAAGTGGTCGAATGGGTGCTGGCCGGCCAGGTGCAGCAGGACATCGTGGGCCTGATCAACCAGGCCGGTGGTAAGGCCGTGGGCCTGACCGGGCGCGATGGCGGCATGATCCGCGCCAAGCAGCTGCGCATGGCCGACAACGACGATCCCAGCGTGTTCCACGACATCGGCCAGGTGGGCGACATCGAGAGCATCGACCCCAGCGTGGTCAAGGCGCTGCAGGACGATGCCTTCATCCCGGTGGTCAGCCCCATCGGCTTTGGCACCGACAACACCAGCTACAACATCAACGCCGACGTGGTGGCGGGCCGCCTGGCCATCGAGCTGCAGGCCGAAAAGCTGCTGATGCTGAGCAACATCCCCGGCGTGCTCAACAAGGCGGGCGAACTGCTGCCCGAGCTGACCGCCAAGGACATCGACGGCCTGTTTGCCGACGGCACCCTGTCGGGCGGCATGCTGCCCAAGATCGCCGGTGCGCTGGATGCCGCCAAGAGCGGCGTGAAGGCGGTGCACATCATCGACGGCCGGGTGCCGCACGCGCTGCTGCTGGAGATCCTGACCGAGCAGGCTTTTGGCACCATGATCCGGTCGAGCTAAATGGCCACAGACTTGCCCGAAGTGGAAGCGCCCCGCAAGCGCCCCAAGCCGGGCGAGCGCCGGGTGCAGATTTTGCAGGCCCTGGCCACCATGCTGGAGCAGCCGGGCTCCGAGCGCATCACCACCGCCGCGCTGGCAGCCCGGCTGGACGTGAGCGAGGCCGCCCTGTACCGGCACTTTGCCAGCAAGGCGCAGATGTTCGAGGGGCTGATCGAGTTCATCGAGCAGTCGGTGTTCTCGCTGGTGAACCAGATCCTGGCCACGGCGGGCGATGCCCCGGGCCCGCTGCAGGCGCGCCGCATCATCTCGGTGCTGCTGCAGTTTGGCGAAAAAAACCCGGGCATGGCCCGGGTGATGGTGGGCGATGCCCTGGTGTTTGAAAACGAGCGCCTGCAGCAGCGCATGAACCTGTTTTTCGACAAGATCGAAGCCACCCTGCGCCAGTGCCTGCGCCACAGCGACCCGGCCAGCAACCCGGCCAGTGACACCCCCACGGTAGACGCACAGGTGCAGGCTTCGGTGATGACGGCGTTTGCGGCAGGCTGCCTGCAGCGCTTTACCCGCTCGGGCTTCAAGCGCCTGCCCACCGAGCAGCTGGATGCCAGCCTGCGCGGATTGCTATTTAAATAGTAGCTGCTTGCGCTTAATCTATAAGCGCGAGAGGCCGATCTGGCTCTAAACCGCGGCAGCCGCTTTGTACGGCTTGGGTTTATTGAACGGGCTGGTGTAGGGCTTGGTGTTGAACTTGCCGTGCGGCAGGCTGGCCAGGCGGGCAAACAGGCGGCGGCAGTAGCCGTCGATCCCAAGGCATTTGTTCAGTTCGTCCACCGGCAGCGGGCCGGACACCACCACGATGTCGTTGGCATAGTCCTGCGCCCCGGCGGCCCGCAGTTTGCGCCGTGCGCCCATGGCCCAGGACTGGATGCGGGTGGGGTTGCCGTGCTGGTGCAGCTCGCCAGTGCTGATGTCAAAGGCAATGGCTACCGTGTCGGTCTTCAAACGAAAACGACGCTCCCCCGTGACCGCGCTGGGGGGCGTGTCCATGTCGTACAGGTAGTAGCTGCCGCCTTTGAGTTGGTATTGCAATTCCATAGCGATTACGGGGTATTGCCCGCATTGTGGATGATTTTTTTCACACCCAAGGCATAAATTAGCCGCCAATCGCGGGTTAACTCGCTGCGCATCCCGGCTTTTACCGGCAGTTACAGACAGGGCTTGCCAAGGCTCAAAAGCCCCGGCACCACCCGGCCACCGATAATCGGGGCATGACTACACCGAATACGACCCCCTCTGCCACCGATTTCAGCAGCCTGCCCCTGGCCCCCGCCATGCTGGCCAACCTGGAGCAGCTCGGGTATTTGCAGATGACCCCGATCCAGGCCGCCAGCCTGCCGCTGGCCCTGCTGGGGCAGGATCTGATCGCCCAGGCCATGACCGGCAGCGGCAAAACCGCCGCCTTCGCCCTGGCCCTGCTGGCCAACCTGAACGCCCGCCGCTTTGCGGTGCAGGCCATGGTGCTGTGCCCCACGCGCGAGCTGGCCGACCAGGTGAGCACCGAGATCCGTCGCCTGGCCCGCGCCGAGGAAAACATCAAGGTGGTCACCCTGTGCGGCGGCGTGGCCCTGCGCGGGCAAAACGCCAGCCTGGAGCACGGCGCACACATCGTGGTGGGCACGCCAGGCCGCATCATGGACCACCGGGAGCGCGGCCACCTGGACCTGTCGGCCCTGAACACCCTGGTGCTGGACGAGGCCGACCGCATGCTGGACATGGGCTTTTTCGAAGACATGGCCACCGTCATCAAGCAATGCCCCAAAGAGCGCCAAACGCTGCTGTTCTCGGCCACCTACCCCGAGGGCATCGAGAAACTGAGCCAGCAGTTCATGCGCCAGCCCAAGACCATCACCGTGCAGGCGCAGCACGCCACCAACAAAATCGCCCAGCGCTGGTACCAGGTGGAAAAGTCCGAGCGCCTGGCCACCGTGGGCAAGCTGCTGAACCACTTCCGCCCGGCCAGCACGCTGGCGTTTTGCAACACCAAGCTGCAGTGCCGCGCCCTGGTGGCCGCCCTGCAGGCCGAAGGCTTCAGCGCGCTGGCGCTGTACGGCGAGCTGGAGCAGCGCGAGCGCGACCAGGTGCTGGTGCAGTTTGCCAACCGCAGTTGCAGCGTGCTGGTGGCCACCGACGTGGCCGCGCGCGGGCTGGACATTGCCGACCTGGCCGCTGTGATCAACGTGGACGTAACGCCAGATTCCGAAGTGCACATCCACCGCATTGGCCGCACCGGCCGCGCCGGGGCCGAGGGCCTGGCGTTGAATCTGGCTTCAATGAACGAAATGGGCTTTGTGGGCAAGATCGAGGTGCTGCAAAACCGCGAATCCGAATGGCACAAGCTCGAAGAGCTGACCCCCACCAGCAAAGAGCCGCTGCGCCCGCCCATGATGACGCTTCAAATCACCGGCGGCCGCAAGGAAAAGATCCGCGCGGGTGACGTTCTGGGCGCGCTGACCGGCGATGCAGGCTATACCCGCGAGCAGATCGGCAAGATCAATGTGAACGAATACTCCACCTATGTGGCGGTAGACCGCCGCATCGCCCATGAGGCCGAACGCAAGCTGAACGCCGGCAAGATCAAGGGCAAGAGCGTGCGGGTGCGCCTGATGACGGGCGAGGACGATTAAGCATAGAATCGGCTGCCTACGCTTATGGGATAAGCGTGGGCAGCTATCAAATTTGATATTTCTTATCCGCACTGTCGGCCTGCGCTGGGGGTGCAACCATCCCCTGCAGCACGCCCCGAACGATCAGCGCGTACATGCCGTCAACCAACTGGAACCCAGGAGCCATCAGCCAAAAGAGGTTCGCCTTTGGCCCCCAGAACAAAAGGGTCAACCAAAGGAGGAAAAGAACGGCCATGGAACCCCAGCGCAGGCACTGTACAAAGGTGTCCGCGCCCACGGCATCACGGGCTTTTTGCAACAGCGCACGCTGCTCGCGGGGCGGCAAACGCGCAACTTCTTGACTGCGATAGGGGAAATGCACCCCGCGCTCAGCCGCCTTGCGAATCAATGAGCCCGCTGTGCGTGCGCGCTCTTGCGCAATCAGTGCGTCTGCGGCTTGTTCCGAACTGTGTGTGATGGCCATGTCAACCTCCCGGCCAAGCCACTATAGCGCCACTGGCCGCAGCATTTCCACGTGCGGAATGTTGTCTTCCAGGTACATCTCCGACACCGGTACAAAACCAAAACCTTGGTAGAACTTCAGCAGGTACTGCTGGGCGCTGATGCGGTTGGCCTGGCCGGGCCAGGTGGCCGCACAGCGGGCCAGGGCCTCGGCCAGCAGCAACTGGCCCAGACCCTGGCCCCGGAACGCAGGCGCGGTGAGCACCCGGCCCAGCGAGGGCTCTGGGTAGTTGGTGCCGGGGTCGGCCACCCGCAGGTAGGCGGCGAGCTGGTCACCAGACCAGGCCAGCAGATGCCATGCCACCGGGTCCAGCGCATCGGCCTCTTGGTAGACGCAGTTTTGCTCCACCACAAACACCGCTACGCGCTGCACCATGGCGGCGTGGAAGTCTGGCGCGCTCAAGTCCCCCAGCCGCGCCCACTGGAAACGCAGCTCAGCCTTGGGCATTCTGCAGGGCGGCAATGCGTTGCTCGATCGGTGGGTGGGTCGAGAACAGCTGACCGATGCCACCAGCAATGCCGAAGGCAGCTACGCTCTTGGGCAGCTCGCCGGTGTGCAGGCCGCCCAGGCGGGCCAGGGCGTTGATCATCGGCTGCTTGCGGCCCATGAGCTGCGAGGCACCGGCATCGGCGCGGTATTCGCGGTGGCGCGAGAACCAGGCCACGACGATGGCGGCAGCAAAGCCCAGCACGATGTCGAGCACGATGGTGGTGACCATGTAGCCGATGCCGGGGCCGCTGCTGCGGTCGTCGCCCTTGCGCAAAAAGCTGTCGACCGCGTAGCCGATCACACGGCTCAAGAACACCACAAAGGTGTTCATCACGCCCTGGATCAGCGTCATGGTGACCATGTCGCCGTTGGCCACGTGGGCGACTTCGTGGGCCAGCACGGCCTCGATTTCTTCGTGCGTCATGCCTTGCAGCAGGCCGGTGGACACCGCCACCAGCGACGAATTCTTGAACGCGCCGGTGGCAAAGGCGTTGGGGCCGCCTTCAAAAATACCGACTTCGGGCATGCCGATTTTTGCCTTGTCGGCCAAGCGGCGCACGGTTTCCACGATCCAGGCCTCATCCGCGTTTTGCGGCTGGTCGATCACGCGCACGCCCGAGGTCCACTTGGCCATGGGCTTGCTGATCAGCAGCGAAATAATCGCACCGCCAAAGCCCATCACCAGCGCAAAACCCAGCAGCGCGCCCAGGTTCAAGCCGTTGGCCGTGAGGTAGCGGTTGACCCCCAGCAAGCTGGCGACCACGCCCAGTACGGCGACGACCATCACGTTGGTCAAGATGAAGAGAAAAATACGTTTCATGGGGCTTTCCTAGGAAATAACTGGGGGTTAGATGGGGTGCGCGTCAAGAAGTTCAAGCCAGAGAATCCGCGCGCGGCGGGCGGAAAACCTGGGTGTCGGCATAAAAATCAGGGTGGGCGTTGTCTGCGTACCAGCCCGGCACGCCCAGCACCGGCAAAGGCAAAAAAGGCTTGTTGCCGAGGTGGGCGGCGCTGAGCTGGCCGGCAATGGTCGCATCCAGTCCCGCTACAGAATGTATAGCTGCTTGCGCCCAATAAACGTGCGCTGTGATCGGTTTTCGTGGGTAAACCAGTTTTTCCAGTAACGCATGGCCAAACAGCACCAGATGGGCCTGTGCCCACAAGGGCCGCAGCGTAACGAACAGCCGATGCCAGTCCTGCGCCCGCAGGGCTTCCCACAGCGCGGGCGGGGCGATCAAGAAGGCCGCGTTCTCGTCAAACACCGTGAGTGCATCGCGCACCGGGCCGCGCAAAGGCCGCACGCCCGCTGCCGCGATCTCTGCCGCCTGCAGCTGGTTAAGCCGGGCTTTGGTGTGCGGAAAATGGTGCCAGCACAGACCGTTGAAGAAGTCGTGCAGGTTGTCGCGGCTGGGGCACTGGCGGGTGTGGAAGATGAAATGCTCATACGCCTCGCCGGGCGGCAGGGCCGACTGGGGCACGAACTGCACCGGCGCGGGGGCGGCGGCGTTCAGGGCTGCGGCAATGCCCTGGTGGGCCTGCGCCGCCACCGCCTGGCCCACCGCACGGTACGGGGCCAGCCAGGGGGCGGACCAGTCCACCGCCGACAGCATCAGCCCACAAGCTTCCACGGCAGGGCTTCGCCCGAACGCAGGGGTTTGAGTTGCGCATCGCCAAAGGCAAAACTGTCGGGCGGGGTCCAGCTCTCGCGGGCCAGGGTGATGGTGCCGGTGTTGCGCGGCAGGCTGTAGAAGGCGGGGCCGTTGAAGCTGGCGAAGGCTTCCAGCTTGTCCAAAGCACCGGCGTTGTCGAAGACTTCGGCGTACATCTCGATGGCGGCATGCGCCGTGTAGCAACCGGCGCAGCCCGAGGCGTGCTCCTTGAGGTGGGCGGCGTGCGGCGCGCTGTCGGTACCCAGGAAGAATTTGGCGCTGCCGCTGGTGGCGGCTTCGACCAGCGCCAGGCGGTGGGTTTCGCGCTTGAGCACCGGCAGGCAGTAGTAGTGCGGGCGGATGCCGCCGGTGAAGATGGCGTTGCGGTTGTACAGCAGGTGCTGGGCGGTGAGGGTAGCGGCGGTGTACTGGTCGGCATCGCGCACGTACTGGGCAGCTTCGCGCGTGGTGATGTGCTCAAACACAATTTTCAGCGCGGGGAAGTCGCGGCGCAGCGGGATGAGTTGCTGGTCGATGAAGGCGGCTTCGCGGTCGAACAGGTCGATGTCGGCGCTGGTGACTTCGCCGTGCACCAGCAGCAGCATGTCGGCGCGCTGCATGGCTTCCAGCGTCTTGTAGATCTTGCGCAGGTCGGTCACGCCTGCGTCGCTGTTGGTGGTGGCACCGGCGGGATAGAGCTTGGCGGCTACGATGCCTGCGGCCTTGGCACGGGCGATCTCGTCGGGGGGCAGGCTGTCGGTGAGGTACAGCGTCATCAGCGGGTCAAAGGCGATGCCCTCGGGCACGGCGGCCAGGATGCGCTCGCGGTAGGCCAGGGCCTGGGCGGTGCTGGTCACGGGCGGGCGCAGGTTGGGCATGATGACGGCGCGGCCAAACTGGGCGGCGGTGTGCGGCACCACGGTGTACAGGGCCTCGCCATCGCGCACGTGCAGGTGCCAGTCGTCGGGGCGGGTGATGGTGAGAGTGGTGGGGGTGGCTGAAGTCATGGGCGGAATTGTCGCATTGCAAAAATGCAGGTTCATGCGGGCAAAAAAAATCCCCCGAAACCATGGCAGGCCTCGGAGGATTTTCGGATCGCTGACGCGATCAGTGCGCCAGGATCTTGTTCAGGAAATCCTTGGTACGCGGCTGGCGGTTTTCAGGGTGGGTGAAAAACTCCTCCTTGGAGCAGTCTTCCAGAATCTTGCCGCCCACATCGATAAAGATCACGCGGCTGGCGACCTTGCGCGCAAAGCCCATTTCGTGGGTCACGCACATCATGGTCATGCCTTCTTTGGCCAGGGTAACCATCACGTCCAGCACTTCGCCGACCATTTCGGGGTCGAGTGCCGAGGTGGGCTCGTCGAACAGCATGACCATCGGGTCCATGCTCAGCGCCCGGGCAATCGCCACGCGCTGCTGTTGGCCACCGGAGAGCTGGCCGGGGAACTTGTCCTTGTGCGCCATCAGGCCCACGCGGTCCAGCATCTTCAGACCACGGACCTTGGCATCGTCCGGAGTGCGGTTCAGCACCTTGATCTGCGCGAGGGTCAGGTTTTCGGTAACCGACAGGTGCGGGAACAGCTCAAAGTGCTGGAACACCATGCCCACGCGGCTGCGCAGCTTGGGCAGATCGGTCTTGGGGTCGTGCAGGGCGATGCCGTCCACAAACAGCTCGCCCTTCTGGAAGGGCTCCAGCGCGTTGACGGTCTTGATCAGGGTGGATTTGCCCGAGCCCGACGGGCCGCACACCACCACTACATCGCCCTTTTTGATGCTGACGGTGCAGTTGTTCAGCACCTGCACAGGGCCATACCACTTGGATACGTTTTTAATTTCAATCATGTTTTAGTCCTCGGCTCGAATGACGGTGCTTGTTAGCGAATGATGGCAATCTTGGCTTGTAGCTTTTTGACCAGGTACGACAGGCTAAAGCACAGGATGAAGTACACCACGGCGGCCAGCAGATACGCTTCTTCTGGGCGGCCATAGAGTTTGCCTGCGGTGGTAAAGCCCTTGAGCAAGTCGTAGGCACCGATGGCGTACACCAGCGACGTGTCCTGGAACAAGATGATGGTCTGCGTCAGCAGAATCGGCAACATGTTGCGAAACGCCTGCGGCAAGATCACCAGTTTCATGTTCTGCGCATAGGTCATACCCACGGCCTGGCCGGCATGCACCTGGCCACGCGGGATGGACTGGATACCAGCGCGCATGATCTCGCTGAAGTACGCCGCTTCAAACGCAATGAAGGTGATGATGGCCGACAGTTCGGCGCCGATGGGCCGCCCGATCAGAAACGGAATCAGCAGGAAGAAGCCCAAAATCACCATCACCAGGGGCAGCGAACGCATCCCGTTGACGTAGAAGGTGGCCGGAATCATCAACACTTTGCGGCCTGACAGGCGCATCAGTGCCAGCAAGGTGCCAAAGAAAATGCCGCCCAAGGTGGCAATTGCCGTCAGTTGGATACTGAAGATAAAGCCTTGCAGAACAAACTTGCTGACGATTTCCCAGCTGAAAAAACTTAAGTCTAGTCCGCCCATATCAATGTCCTCCGCCTGTTCCACCGGCAACCACGAAGCCGGGGATCTGGATTTTTTTCTCGATAAACGCCATCACACGGTTCACGGCAAAAGCCGATGCGGCATACAGAATACACACGGCGATATACACCACGATCGGCTGCGATGTTTCTTCGCCCACCTGGGTGAAGTAGAAGGTCAGCTCCGGAATGGACACCGCAAACGCCACCGAAGAGTTCTTCAGCAGGTTCATGGATTCACTGGTCAGCGGCGGAAAAATGATGCGCACGGCCATGGGCAGAATCACGTAACGGTAGGTTTGTGCCGTGGTAAAGCCCACGGCCATGCCTGCATAACGCTGGCCTTTGGGCAGCGCCTGGATACCGGCCCGCACCTGCTCGGCAATCCGCGCCGAGGTAAAAAAGCCCAACGCCAGCACCACGAGCACAAAGCCAGGAATCTGTTGCATCGCCGGGATGATCTTGGGCAATACAAAGTACCAAATAAAGATTTGCACCAGCAACGGTACGTTGCGGAACAGCTCGACCCAGACGTTGGCAAACCGCACCAAAAAGGGGCTATTGGGCAAGGTGCGTAGCGTGCCCATGAAAGCACCCACCACCACGGCCACTACCCACGAGCTGCCCGCCACCGCCAGAGTCCAGCGCCAGGCCTCCATCAGCCATTGCAGATAGGTGCGCCCACTGCCGTCATCGTTGAAAAATACCTGCCAATCCATAACTGTCTCCATCCTGGTGTTGCTTGCCCGCCGCCTGCGACGTTACGCCGATGCCCTAAAGTAAAAACCCTGCCCCCAGACTGTGTGGGCAGGGTGGAGTACCGCCAATACTCTATACGCGTCGCTTTACTTCTTGGCGTAGTCTTCGGCAGGCTTGTCGCTCAGGTTTGCCCAAGCAGCCTTGGTGGCATCGCTGGCGGGCAAACCGACCTTGGCGTTCTTGGGTGGAATGGGTTGCATGAACCACTTGTCGTACAGCTTCGCCATTTCGCCCGACTTGACCATGGCGGCAACCGTATCGTCGGCCAGCTTCTTGAAGGCCGGGTCGTCCTTGCGCAGCATGATGGCGATGGGTTCCACGCTCAGCACTTCGCCCACGATCTTGTAATCGGCAGGGTTCTTGGCGGTGGAGATGTTGCCAGCCAGGATCTGGCCGTCCATCACAAATGCGTCTGCACGGCCAGACTCCAGCAGCAGGAAGCTGTCGGCGTGGTCCTTGCCGAAGACTTCTTTGAAGTCGATACCGGTGGCGCGCTCATTCTTGCGCAGCAGTTGCACAGAAGTCGTACCGGTGGTGGTGGCGACGTTCTTGCCATTCAACTGGGCGATGGAGGTAATGCCGGAATTGGCCTTGACCGCGATGCGCACTTCTTCCACGTACACGGTGTTGACAAAAGCCACGTCTTTCTGGCGGGTGGCGTTGTTGGTGGTGGAGCCGCATTCAATATCGACCGTGCCGTTTTGCACCAGGGGAATGCGGTTTTGCGAGGTGACCAGCTGGTACTTCACATCCAGCTTTTACCAATGGTTTTTTCCAGATTGGCAATGATGTTCTGGCAGATTTCATAGTGGAAGCCTGCGTACTTGCCTTCACCCAGGGTGAAAGCAAGTGAGCCGGAGGAGTCACGCACACCTTGTGTAAAAACGCCCGAAGCTTTGGCTTTGGCGATGGTGTCGTTTGCTTGTGCAATTGCGCCACCAGCGGCTAAAGCGAGTACCGCGAGGGCGAGCAAATGTTTCTTCATGAAAACTCCAAAGTGAATGATAAGAACTACACAACGCAAATTTTAAAGAAACAGGTGCAAGGGATTACCCTCGCGCCCGCTCTTGGTGCATGCAGAGCGACCGAAAACAATCGACTTCTGCAGAGTATGCAGACTTTGTGCCTGCACGGAAAACAACCTACGGATCCCTCATAACCACCCGTACCAAACTGCGAAAACTATATACAAAATAAAATTCTATGTAACAGTGAATGCCCTAATAACTGCAAAAACTCCACACGCATTTTGTATGCCAATTTTATGGACTACTGCGCACCAGTGCCATGGGCTGGGTCAGCTTTTCGGGTACCAACAGGGCTTCGAGCTCGGCGCGGGACATGATGCCCAGGGACTCGGCCACTTCGCCGATCGGTGCCCCGGACTTCATGGCGGTTTTGGCGATCAAAGCTGATTTTTCGTAACCGATGAGTGGATTCAAAGCAGTGACCAGCGTGACCGATTCGCGCACGCGCTTGGCCAGTAGTTCGCGGTTGGGCTCGATACCGGCCACGCAGTTGGTCTGCAGGGTACGGCAAGCCTGGCTGAGGTGCTCGATGCTTTTGAACAGGCTCCAGCCCATGATGGGCTCGAAGGCATTGAGCTGCAACTGCCCTGCCTCGGACGCCATAGTCACCGTCATGTCGTTGCCAATGACTTCGAACGCCACCTGGTTCATCACCTCGGGGATCACCGGATTCACCTTGCCCGGCATGATGCTGGAACCCGCCTGGCGGGCGGGCAGGCGGATGTCGCCAAAGCCGGCCTGCGGGCCGCTGGACAGCAGGCGCAGGTCGTTGCAGATCTTGCTGAGTTTGCAGGCCACGCGCTTGAGCACGCCCGACAGCTGCACAAACGCGCCGGTATCCTGCGTGGCTTCGATCAAATTGCTGGCTTTTTCTACCGGCACGCCGCTGATGTCGGCCAGCAACTGGCAGGCCCGGTCCGAATAGCCGCCGGGGGCGTTGATGCCGGTGCCGATGGCGGTGGCACCCAGGTTGATTTCCTGGATCAGTGCGCGGGCTTCGCGCATGCGGGCCTCGTCTTCGCCGATCATGACGGCGTAGGTCAGAAACTCCTGGCCCAGGGTCATGGGCACGGCATCCTGCAACTGGGTGCGACCGATTTTGAGGATGTCTTTGAACTCCTCCGCCTTGGCCTCGAAGCCTTCGCGCAAAAACGCCATGGATTCCAACAGCCGTTCGATGCCCAGCCACAGCGCGATGCGCACTGCGGTGGGATACACGTCGTTGGTGCTTTGCGAGGCGTTGACGTGGTCGTTGGGGTGCAGCACGTCGTAGCGGCCTTTGTCCAGGCCCATTTTTTCCAGGGCCAGGTTGGCGATGACCTCGTTGGCATTCATGTTGGTAGAGGTGCCCGCACCACCCTGGATCACGTCCACCACAAACTCGGCGTGCAGCTTGCCTGCCACCAGGTCATCGCAGGCCAGCACGATGGCATCGGCCAGTTTGGCATCGAGCACGCCCAGCTCCACATTGGTGCGGGCTGCGGCGGTTTTGACGAAGGCCAGTGCGCGGATCAGGTCCGGCATGGCCGAGATACGGGTGCCCGAGATGGGAAAGTTGTCTACCGCCCGGGCGGTATGCACGCCCCAGTAGGCGGCTGCCGGAATCTGCTTTTCACCCAAAAAATCTTGTTCTATGCGAAAGTTGGTAGACATACGACGCCAAGGCAGTGATGGAGGTGGCGAACTGTAAGGGCGGGCCTATCCAAACACCAATGCCGTTTGCATGCAGCCTTATGCATGGCTGTCATAGATCTGTCATGGCGACCATGCCGCAGCGGCATGGCTGCAGTCGGGCTACTTGGCCTGCTTTTGCGAGGCCAGGTAAGTCCACAGGGCCTGTGCCGTGCCCTTGGCCGCCGCCGGGCCGCTGGGCTTTTCGCGGTAAGCGCGCACGTCCATGGTCATTTCCAGCCCGGTCAGGCCGGGCGGGGCGGCGCTGACCAACTTGCGGGCGCGCAGCTCTTTCTTGACCGCGCTGTAGGGCAGGAAGGCGATGCCGTGGCCTTCGAGCGCCATGGCCTTGAGGCCTTCGGCCATGTCGGTCTCGTAGACCCGGTCCAGGTGGATGGGTGTGGCCGACTGCTTCAGGATCATGTCCACCGTCTGGCCCAGGTAGGCACCCGGTGCGTAGCCCAGATAGGGCAACAACTGGCCCGGACGGCCCGGCAACTGGAACAGTGGCGCGCCATCGGCATCGGCCTTGACGTACGGCGCAATCACCTCTTGCCCCAGGCTGACCATCTCGTAACGGTCGGCGGCCAACTGGAAGGGCTGCGAGGTGTGGTGGTAGGCAATCAGCAGGTCGCAGCTGCCTTCAACCAGGCGCATCACTGCGTCGTGCACGTTCAGGGCGATCAAGCGGCTTTTGATGGGACCAAACTTCTCGCGCAGCAACGACACCCAGGCCGGGAAAAAGGTGAACGCCAGCGTGTGCGGCACGGCAAATTCGATGACATCCTGGCCCGCCGAATGGTGGCCGCGCAGCATGGCGCGGGTGCTTTGCAATGCCTGCAGCACCTCCAGCGACTGGGCGTACAGCGTTTCCCCCGCCGGAGTCAGCCGCGTGGGGTAGGAGCTGCGGTCCACCAGATCGGTGCCCGCCCAGCCCTCCAGCGCCTGGATGTGCCGCGAAAACGCAGGCTGGGTCACGTGCCGCAACTGCGCCGACCGGCTGAAGCTGCGGGTTTCAGCCAAGCTGACAAAATCTTCAAGCCATTTGGTTTCCATGGCTGGATTATGGACGCGGCTTAGATAGGTGACACCACGGATTGACCGGCAAAATGCCGCGTCGCGTTCTCGATAAAGCGCTGCACCGACGCTTCAATGGCCTGGGGCGACCAGCCGCCCACGTGGGGCGTAAGCACCACGGTGTCCAGATCCAGCAGTTCGCTGGGCGGCTGGGGTTCGCTCTCGTACACGTCCAGGCCCGCACCGGCGATATGGCCTGCGCGCAGGGCTGCGGCCAACGCGGCGGTATCCACCACGCTGCCGCGCGACACATTTACCAAATACCCGCCCTCGCCCAGCGCGGCCAGCACCTCGGCTCCGACCAGGTGGCGGGTGGCCGGGCCGCCGGGCGTGGCCACCACCAAAAAGTCGGCCCAGGCGGCCAGCGCCACCAGATCGGCAAAGTAGGTGTGCGCCACCTCGGGCTGCGGCTTGCGCCCGTGGTAGCCGATCTGCATGCCAAAGCCCAGCGCCCGCTGCGCCACCTTGTGGCCAATGCCGCCCAGGCCGACGATGCCCAGACGGCGGTGCGACACACTGGCGGGCAGGGGCAGCACATCGCGCCACAGGCCCTGGCGGCACTGCGCATCCAGCCGGGGCACGTTACGTACCACCGCCAGCAGCAGGGCAAATGCATGGTCGGCCACGCAGTCGTCGTTGGTGCCAGCGCCGTTGGCCAGCGCCAGGCCACGGGCGCGGGCGTGCGCGATGTCGATGTTCTCGAAACCCACGCCCAGCGCGCAGACCAGTTCCAGCGCGGGTAAGGCATCCATCTCGGTGGCCGTCAGGCCCACGCTGCCGATGGTCAGCACCGCACGGATTGTGGCGCTATCCGCTGCAATGTGTGCGGCCCGCAGCGCGTCGGTGGGGGCGTAGATCACGTCGAAATGCGGCTCCAGCAGCGCCTGGTGGTGCGGGGCCATGAAGTTCAAAACGAGCACCTGGGGGCGTGGTAAAGACATCTTGGAATCTCTCAATTACTATCAAATTAGTAGCTGCTCACGCTCATGGAATAAGCGCTGGAGGCCTATTTGGCTTAAATACCTATTCTGCGCTCTGCTGCAAGGCCCACATGGCGGCGTAGCGCCCGTTGGCCGCCAGCAGTGCGGCATGCGTGCCGCGCTCCAGGATGCGGCCCGCGTCCATCACCAAAATCTCGTGCGCGTCCACCACGGTGGACAGGCGGTGGGCGATGACCAGGGTGGTCTTGTTGCGGGCAGCGGTTTGCAGCTCGGTCTGGATGGCACGTTCGTTGGCCGAGTCCAGCGCCGAGGTGGCCTCGTCAAAAATCAGGATGGGCGGGTTCTTCAGCAGGGTGCGGGCAATCGCCACGCGCTGTTTCTCGCCGCCCGACAATTTGAGCCCCCGCTCACCCACCATGGTGTCGTAACCCTTCGGCGTAGAACTGATGAAGCCGTGGATGCGCGCCGCCCGGGCGGCCTCTTCCACCTGGGCACGGCTGGCACCGGGCTGGCCGTAGGCAATGTTGTACTCCACCGTGTCGTTGAACAGCACGGTGTCTTGCGGCACGATGCCAATCGCCTGGCGCACGCTGGCCTGGGTGACGGTCTGGATGTTCTGTCCGGCAATCAGAATCTCGCCCTGCTGCACGTCGTAGAAGCGAAACAGCAACCGCGCCAACGTGGACTTGCCCGAGCCCGACGGCCCGACCACCGCCACGGTTTTGCCTGCCGGGATGTGCAGGCTGATGTCTTGCAGGATGGGCCGCGCCGGATCGTAGGCAAAGAACACGTGGTCAAAGCGCACATCGACCTGGCCTTCGGGCAACAAAATCGGCTTTGCCGCTGGCTGGTCGGCGATTTCGCGCTCTTTTTCCAATAGCGCGAACATCTTTTCCAGATCGGTCAGGCTCTGCTTGATTTCGCGGTAGATCACGCCCAGAAAGCCCAGCGGAATGTAGAGCTGGATCATGAAGGCGTTGACCATCACCAGGTCGCCCAGGGTCATGCGCCCGTCCACCACGCCCTGGGTGGCGCGCCACAGCATGGCGACCAGGCCCACGGCAATGATGAGCTGCTGGCCGGTGTTGAGCAGGCTCAGGGTGCGCTGGCTTTTGAGCGAAGCGCGCCGATAGCTTTCCAGGTTCTCGTCGTAACGCTTGGCCTCAAAGGCCTCGTTGTTGAAGTATTTGACGGTCTCGAAGTTCAGCAGCGAGTCGATGGCCCGGCTTTGGGCGTGCGAATCCAGCGCGTTCATCTCTTTGCGGAACTGGGTGCGCCACTCGGTCACCGTGACGGTGAAGGCGATGTAGGCCACCAGCGCGATCAGCGTGATCCAGGCAAACCAGATGTCGAACTTGACGGCCAGCAGCGTCAGCACAAAGCCCACCTCGATCAGCGTAGGGATGATGCTGTAGAGCGAGTACGAGATCAGCGAATTCACCGCCCGGGTGCCGCGCTCGATGTCGCGGGTCATGCCGCCGGTCTGGCGCTCCAGGTGAAAACGCAGGCTCAGGGCATGCAGATGCTGGAACACTTCCAACGAAATCCGCCGCGACGCGCCCGCCGTGGCCTTGGCAAACACCAGCTCGCGCAGCTCGGTGAACAGCGAGGTCGATAGCCGCAGCAGCCCATAGGCCACCAGCAGCGCCACCGGCACCACCACCAGGGCGGGCAGCGCATCGCTGCTGAGCTTGCCGCCGGTGGGGCTCATGGAGTCGACCAGTTGCTTGAGCAGCAGCGGCACGCTGACGCTGGCGGCCTTGGCACCGACCATGAAAGTCAGCGCGGCGATCACCCGCCATTTGTACTCCCACAGGTAGGGAAACAGGCGGCGCAGGGTACGCCAGTCGGATTGGGGTGGCGCAGCATCGGGCTGCACCGGCATGGAAGCAGGGGGGGCGGTTTCGCCATAGCGGCGCATGGGGGACAATCTCAGTTATTTGCCTTAGATTGTCCCTGATGTCTACCAATTCCAGCGACCCCGTCTCCTTGCCCACCGACATGGAGCTGGTACTCAAGGTCGTTCCCATGCCCGCCGACTGCAACGCCAGCGGCGACATTTTTGGCGGCTGGGTGATGGCGCAGGTGGATCTGGCGGGGTCGGTGATTCCGGCGCGTTATGCCCAAGGGCGCATCGCCACCGTGGCGGTCAAGGAATTCATCTTCAAGCAGCCCGTGCGGCTGGGGGATATTTTGACTTTTTACGCGTCGCTGACCCGCTTGGGCCGCACCTCGGTCACCGTCAAGGTGGAGGTGTTCGCCGAGCGCCTGTACCTGCAGGGCCAGTACATCAAGGTGACCGAGGCCACGCTGACCTACGTGGCCATCACCGAACAGGGCGAGCCCCGCACCCTACCCGTTTCCCACTGATACAACCCCATGCCCCACAACACCGCCGCCCTGGGCCTCGAATGGTCCACCCTGCAAAACAACTACGAACAGGCCGAACGTAACGCCCTGCTGGTCAAACTGGCGGCTGTGGTGCTGTGCGTGGCGGGTTACGCGCTGGGCGTGCCGTATGAATTGATCGGCGGCACGGCGCTGCTGCTGTGGGTGCAGGAAAGCCTGTGCCGCACGTCCCAGGCCCGCCTGGGCGAGCGCATTGTGCGGGTGGAGGCGCTGGTAAAAAATGCCGCACCGGCCAGCGCCGCCTGCCAACTGCACACCGAATGGCTGGCCAGCCGCAAGGGCAGCGTGGGTTTGCTGGGCGAATACGCGGCCCATGCGCTGCGGCCTACGGTGGCTTTTCCGTATGCCGTGCTGGTGGTGGCCGCGCTGGCGGCCTATGCGGGGCAGTAGTCCTCTGCCTCGGCAACCATCAGTGTTTTAAAACCTTGCGGATGGTGGCCGCCAGTTCTTCGGCCACAAACTTGCCCACGTAGGCATCGGCCCCCACGCTCTTTACGTGCACCTCGTTGGCCGAGCCGGACAACGAGGAGTGGATGATCACCGGCACGCCCTTGAAGCGGCCGTCCTGTTTGATCTTGCGGGTCAGGGTAAAGCCGTCCATTTCGGGCATTTCCAGGTCGGTCAGCACCAGGGCCACCTTGTCCTCGATAGATTTGCCTTCCGCCACTGCCGCTTCGGACATGGTTTGCAAACGGTCCCATGCCTCCTTGCCGGTCTTGCACATGACGAACGGCACGCCCAGGGCTACCAGCCCCTGCTCGATCAGGGTGCGGGCCAGCATGGAGTCGTCGGCCGCCAGCACCACCGCGCCCGGGCGCAGTTTGACGGTGGGGCCAATGCTGGCAGCATCCACATCGGGCGCCGTGGGTGGCATCACATTCCGCAAAATCTGCTCTACGTCCAGCACCTGGGCAAGCCGGGTGTTGTCCACATCGCCGTCGAGCCGGGCAATGCTGGTGATCATGCCGCCCTGGGTGTTGGACTCGGCAGACAGCACCTGGCTCCAGTCCAGGCGCACAATCTGATCGACTTCTTCGACCGCAAACGCCTGGGTGGAGCGCGCGTATTCGGTCACCATCAAGATATTCAGGCCATTTTTGGGCTGGCAACCTACGGCCCCTGCCAGGTCGATTACCGGGATCACCTGGCCCCGGATATTGGTCATGCCTAGCATGTGCTTGGTAGACCCGGCCACCGCCGTGATCGTCGGCATCACCATGATTTCGCGCACCTTGAAGACATTGATCCCAAACAGCTCGCGCTGGCTTGAATGCGCCGCTTCGCCCAACCGGAACAGCAACAGCTCAAACTTGTTGCTACTGGTGAGATTGGTACGTTCGTCTACTTCTTGCTGGACTGTCGCCATGGATTTCCCCTTTGAAGCACACCATTAAATCTGGATTTGGAACTTTTACAAGTTCTCACACTTGGGCGCACAAAGGGGCAGGATAAAGCCCATCTGCAGTCGCCATGGCTCCAGAATGTAACAGCATGCTTCAATTACAGCGAGCGCTTCCAGCGCTCAACCCGTCTTGCCCAGCAGCGCATCTTTGAGCTTCCAGTCTGCCGGACTGGTGCCCAGCCAGATGCGCAGCAAGGCATTAAAAAACTCGGCTTCGGGAAACGGCTCCCCCTCAGGCTTGCCCTTGACCCGCAGCACCGTGCCCTCGCCGGGTGTCCAGTCGAGTTCAAAGGTATCACCGGGCAGCAGCTTTTTGTAGTCCGCAAACACCTGGCCCATGCGGTACAGGCTGGGCACTAGCTTGGACAATTCGCCCCGGCCCGTGTTGTCTTCCACGCCCCGGGTGAACAGCTTGCCCAGCGCATTGGCATCGATCTCGCGCAGCATGGTGATGCTGATGCGTTTGGGCCCCGGCATAGCGATCACGTCCTCCGGGGTACTGGCCTTTTGGGGGAGATACAGACCTGCGGTATAGACCTTGAACACCGCCTTGTAGCGCACACCTGCACCGTTGAGCTGCAGCGCCGTGCCGCGCTGGACCACGCTGTCGGCATAGGCCACCCCCAACACCGTCAGGGCCTGGGCCGGAGCCGTGGCAAGCAGTGCACCCAACCAGAGGGCCGCACACACGCAAAGTGACTTCATTCGAACCAACCTTTTGAACTGGGGCATCTGCCGCCGAAGCGCATATTTTGACGTGTTCACGCAACGGTGTACAAAACGATGCCATAGGCTGCCCAGCCCCCGCCGCGTGTTTGCTACACTTTGCGCATGTCTATTCCACGCACGATCATTGCAGGCTGCCCCGGCCAGGGAGCCTGGTCTTGGCGCAAGCCACATTCTGCGCGCACCTGAATTGCACGGCGCTGCCGTGCGCCCACCGCCTCAACCCCCGAGGCTGAATCGACATACAGCACACCGTGCTGTGCCCCGGGCCTAGTGATAGAACGGGCCCGGACTCTCTCACAAAGGCACTTCCGTGATCACCGAACTTGAATTCAAAAGCCTGGCCCAGGACGGGTACAACCGCATCCCCTTGATGTTGGAGGCCTTCGCCGACCTGGAAACCCCGCTCTCGCTCTACCTCAAGCTGGCCCACACCCGCAATGGCGGCGCGTACAGCTTCCTGCTGGAATCTGTGGTGGGTGGCGAACGTTTTGGCCGCTACAGCTTCATCGGCCTGCCCGCCCGCAGCTTCCTGCGCGCCAGCGGTTTTGGCGCAGAAGCCAAAACCGAAGTGGTGCGCGACGGCGTGGTGGCCGAAACCCATCTGGGCAACCCGCTGGACTTCATCGAGGCCTACCAAAAACGCTTCAAAGTGGCCCTGCGCCCCGGCCTGCCGCGCTTTTGCGGCGGCCTGGCGGGCTACTTTGGCTACGACGCGGTGCGCTACATCGAGAAAAAACTCGAAGCCACCTGCCCGCCCGACACCCTGGGCTGCCCCGACATCATGCTGCTGCAGTGCGAAGAGCTGGCGGTGATCGACAACCTCTCGGGCAAGCTGTACCTCATCGTCTACGCCGACCCGACCCAGCCCGAGGCCTACCCCATCGCCAAAAGGCGGCTGCGCGAGCTGAAAGAGCAGCTCAAATATTCCGTCAGCGCCCCCATCGTCAAGCCCACCCAAAGCCACCCCACCGAGCGCGAGTTTGCCAAGGCCGACTACATCGCTGCGGTGGAACGCGCCAAGGAGCTGATTGCAGGCGGCGACTTCATGCAGGTGCAGGTGGGCCAGCGTATCAAAAAGCGCTACACCGAATCCCCCCTGTCGCTGTACCGCGCGCTGCGGGCGCTGAACCCCTCGCCCTACATGTTCTTCTACAACATGGGCGACTTCCATGTGGTGGCGGCCTCGCCCGAAATCCTGGTGCGCCAGGAGTCCATGGCGAATGGCGAACAGAAGGTCACCATCCGCCCGCTGGCGGGTACGCGCCCACGGGGCGGTTCGCCCGAGGCCGACCAAGCCGCCGAAGCCGAGCTCATCAACGACCCCAAAGAACGCGCCGAACACGTGATGCTGATCGACCTGGCCCGCAACGACATTGGCCGCATCGCCAAGATCGGCTCGGTCAAGGTCACCGAAGCCTTTGCGGTAGAGCGCTACAGCCATGTGATGCACATCGTCAGCAACGTGGAAGGCACGCTGCTCGACGGCATGAGCGCCATCGACGTGCTCAAAGCCACCTTCCCCGCAGGCACCCTGACCGGCGCGCCCAAGGTCCATGCCATGGAGCTGATCGACCAGCTGGAGCCCACCAAACGCGGCCTGTACGGCGGTGCCTGCGGCTATATCAGCTTTGCGGGCGACATGGACGTGGCCATCACCATCCGCACCGGCATCGTCAAGAACCAGACTCTGTACGTGCAAGCCGCCGCCGGGGTGGTGGCCGACTCCGTGCCCGAGCTGGAATGGAAAGAAACCGAAGCCAAGGCCCGCGCCCTGCTGCGCGCCAGCGAACTCGTTGAAGAAGGTTTGGAGTGACCATGAAACTGCTGATGATCGACAACTACGACAGCTTTACCTACAACATCGTCCAGTACTTCGGTGAACTGGGCGCGGATGTGGAGGTGGTGCGCAATGACGAAATCACCCTCGACGAAATCACCGCCCGCGCACCGGACCGGCTGGTGATCTCCCCCGGCCCGTGCTCGCCCAAGGAGGCGGGCATCTCGGTGGCCGCCATCCAGCACTTTGCGGGCAAGCTGCCCATCCTGGGCGTGTGCCTGGGGCACCAGGCGATTGGCGCGGCTTTTGGCGGCACCATCATCCGGGCGCAGCAGCTGATGCATGGCAAGACCAGCGTCATCACCACCACCCAGCAAGGCGTGTTTGCCGGGCTGCCAGAGCAGTTCACGGTGAACCGCTACCACTCGCTGTCGATCGAGCGCAGCAGCTGCCCGGCTGATCTGGAAATCACCGCCTGGACGGATGACGGCGAGATCATGGGCGTGCGCCACAAGACGCTGGCCATCGAGGGCGTGCAGTTCCACCCCGAGTCCATCCTCACCGAGCATGGCCATGCGATGCTGAAGAACTTCCTAGACCAGGGAGCACGGTGATGCTGGACGGCTTAGGCATCGTCCATTTGCCGATGTTCATCGCCTCGGGTTGGCTGCTGAACCTGACCCCGGGGCCCGACGTGTTTTACATCCTCACCAACGGCCTGCGTGGCGGCTGGCGCGCGGGCGTGGTGGCGGCCTTCGGCATCACTGCAGGCTGCTTCGTGCACATCTTTGCCGCCGCCGTGGGAGTCAGCGCGCTGATCACCGCGTCGGCCACGGCGTTCACCGTGCTGAAGTGGCTGGGCGCGGCCTATCTGGTGTGGGTGGGTATCCAGATGCTGCGCGCACCCACACCGGCAGTCGCTACTAATTCAGTATCTGCTCACGCCGATGGCATAAGCACTAACGGCCAAAAAAGCTTGAAGACTGTGTTCATCCAGGGTTTCTGGACCAATGCGCTGAACCCCAAGGTGGCACTGTTTTTTCTGGCCTTCTTGCCGCAGTTCATCACCCCCGGCGCGCAGCAGCCCACGTTGGCTTTCCTGCTGCTGGGCCTGCTGTTCAACCTGAACGCGGTGCCCATCAACCTGGGCTACGCCCTGCTGGCCGCCTGGGCCGCCCAGCGCATGGGCATGGTGCGGCGTGGCATGCACTGGCTGGAACGCTGCGCGGGCGCGCTGTTTGTCGGTTTTGGCATCAAACTGGCCCTGTCGGCCAAACCCTGAAAGCGAGTCCCTCCATGATCACCCCCCAAGAAGCCCTGCAGCGCACCATCGAACACCGCGAAATCTTCCACGACGAGATGCTGCACATCATGCGGCTCATCATGCGCGGCGAAATGTCGCCGGTGATGATGGCCGCGCTGATCACCGGCCTGCGCGTGAAGAAGGAAACCATCGGCGAAATCACCGCCGCCGCCCAGGTGATGCGCGAGTACTCCACCAAGGTCCACGTGGCCGACAAAACCAACCTGGTGGACATCGTGGGCACCGGCGGCGACGGCTCGCACACCTTCAACATCTCCACCTGCTCCATGTTTGTGGCCGCCGCCGCCGGGGCCAAGGTCAGCAAACACGGCGGGCGCAGCGTCAGCAGCAAAAGCGGCAGCGCCGACGTGCTGGAAAGCCTGGGCGTCAACATCAACCTGACTCCAGAGCGCATTGCCCAGTGCATCGCCGACGTGGGCGTGGGTTTCATGTTCGCCCCCAACCACCACCCGGCTATGAAAAACGTGGCCCCGGTGCGCAAAGAGCTGGGCGTGCGCACCATCTTCAACATCCTCGGCCCCCTGACCAACCCCGCCGGTGCACCCAACATCCTGATGGGCGTGTTCCACCCCGATCTGGTCGGCATCCAGGTGCGTGCCCTGCAACGCCTGGGCGCCGAGCACGCGCTGGTGGTCTACGGCAAAGACGGCATGGACGAGGTCAGCCTGGGCGCGGCCACCGTGGTGGGCGAGCTGAAGAACGGCGAGATCAGCGAATACGAGATCCACCCCGAAGATTTCGGCATGACCATGGCCAGCCACCGCAACCTGCGTGTCGACACCCCCGAACAGTCCAAAGCCATGCTGCTGGGCGTGCTGGACAACGACCACGGCGCGGCGCGGGACATCGTCATCCTGAACGCGGGAGCCACGCTGTATGCGGCGAATGTGGCCGACTCGATGGCTGAGGGCTTGCAACTTGCACGAGGCGCTATTGAATCAGGAGCGGCCAGGGCGAAATTGCAGGCGCTGGTGGCGGCCACGGCGAATTAGCCGCCAGGGTCGCTGCAGGCGCGACAAATCCGGGTCGGTGGGGTGGGTTAAGAGGCTCACAATTGAAACACACTGTTACCATGAGTCCCCCCTCGCATGGACTTTGCATTTCGCTGTACAGCCCAGCAACCCCAAGCCCACCACCCCTAAGGATCCTGAGATGAACGCAATCCGCAACCTCCGCATCGGCCAGCGCCTGACGCTTGCTTTCGGGATGATTCTGCTCATTCTGGCCACCAGCGCCGGGGTTGGGGTCTGGCGCCTGCAAGAGCTGGCAGAGACGACCCGCGCCATGGGCACGACCGAAAACGAGAAGCTCAAACTGGCGGTGCAATGGCGCCAGACCATCGACCTGAACTGGCTCCGCACCCGCGCCAGCATGCTGGATGCCGACACCAGCCACATCGGGTCCTGGCAGGCCGAAATGGACAAAACCTCGGAAGTCACCCTGGCGTCGCGCAAGCGTTTGCTGGAACTGGTGCAGTCCGACGAAGGCAAGAAGCTGATTGCCGACATTGACGTCGCCCGCGAGGCCTACCGCACGCCGCGCGCACAGCTCATGAAGCGCAAACAAGCGGGCGAAGATGTCATGGCCGACCTGGAAAAAGACCTGCGGCCGCTGGCCCTGAACTACCTGGACGCCATCTCCAAGCTGGAAAAACGCCAGCAGGACATCTATGACGCCGCCCTGATGCAGGCAGAGCAGAACGCCGCCCAGGGCCAGACCATCCTGGTGGTGGGTGGTGTGGCCTCGTTGTTGCTGGGGGCGTACTTCGCTTTCATTCTGTCCCGCTCGATCGTGGCCCCGATCCAGCAGGCTTCGACCAGCGCGCGCCTGATTGCCGACGGCGACCTGACCGAAAACGTGCACATCGAAGGCAAGGACGAGGCCGCCGAACTGTTGCATGCCTTGAAGGCGATGCAAAACAACCTGTCGCGGGTGGTCTCGGGCGTGCGCGGCAACGCCGAGAGCGTGGCCTCGGCCAGCGCCCAGATCTCCCAGGGCAACCACGACCTGAGCGCCCGCACCGAAAGCCAGGCCAGCGCGCTGGAACAAACCGCCGCCTCGATGGAAGAGCTCAGCTCCACCGTCAAGCAAAACGCCGACAACGCCCGCCAGGCCAACCAGCTGGCAATGAGCGCCTCCACCGTGGCCCTGCAAGGCGGCGAGGTGGTCAGCCGCGTGGTGGAAACCATGAAGGGCATCAACGACAGCAGCAAGAAGATTGCCGACATCATCAGCGTGATCGACGGTATCGCTTTCCAAACCAATATCCTGGCGCTGAACGCCGCCGTCGAAGCCGCACGGGCGGGTGAACAGGGCCGTGGCTTTGCGGTGGTGGCCAGTGAAGTGCGCAGCCTGGCGCAGCGCAGTGCCGCCGCCGCCAAAGAGATCAAGACCCTGATCGACAACAGCGTCACCCAGGTCGGCCAGGGCACGAGTCTGGTGGACCAGGCGGGCAGCACCATGACCGAGGTGGTCAACTCGATCCGCCGCGTCACCGACATCATGGGCGAAATCAGCGCCGCCAGTACCGAGCAAAGCCTGGGCGTGGCCCAGGTGGGCGAGGCGGTCACACAGATGGACCAGGCCACCCAGCAAAACGCGGCGCTGGTGGAGGAGTCGGCCGCCGCTGCGGGCAGCCTGCAGAACCAGGCCGAGCAGTTGGTGCAGGCCGTGTCGGTGTTTCAGCTGACCGGTGGGCGCTCGTCGGCCCGGTTGTTGCGCTAAGCAAGCCGCCCCCAAGGCGCGTATTTTTTAAGCCAAATACCGCCTTAGCGCTTATTGCAAGGGCGTGACAAGCTACTATTTATATAGCATTTGAGGTTTTTACCGGCGCGGGTTCGGCCCAGCGCACGGCGTGCCGGTAGGCATGCCAACTCGCATGCCCCAGCCAGGGGCCCACCACCAGCAACCCCAGGCTCCAGGGCAGCAGCATCGCCCCGAGCAGCAGCGCGATGAGGAGCACGCCCCAGAACAGCATGGTCAGCGGGTTGGAGGTAACCACCTGGAAACTGGTGATGGCGGCGGTGATGGCATCGGTATCGCGGTCCAGCACCATGGGGATGGACACCACGCAAAAGGTGTACACCAGCCCGGCAAAGGCGCTGCCCACCAGCAGGTAGGTCACCAAAAACTTCCAGTTGTCGGGGCTGAAGACGGCCTGCAGCACGCTGGCGGTCGACGGCATGCCGGTTTTGAAGAACACCGCAAACACCACCAGCGAGGCCCGGCCCCACAGCAGCTCCAGCACCATCAGCACCAAGACCAGCATGGCCATGCTGCTGATGTGCGTGTCCCAGCAGGTAATGGATGCGCCCAGTTCGGGCACCAGGCCCACCTCGCGGCGGCGGCTCACCTCGTACAAGCCCATGGCCAAAAACGGCCCCACCAGAAAGCAGCCCGAGACGATGGACATGGTGTATTCCGGCTGGTGCCGAAACACCGCCGCCAGCACCACCGCCATCAGCCAGAAACACAGGCCATAAAACAGCGCAATGCCCTTGGCCGCCAGCAGGTCGCGCCCGCCTGCGGCCAGCCAGCGCAGCGGCTCGGCCAGGCGCAGCGCCACGATGTCGCGGCGGGGCGCGGTGCTGGGCGGCGGCACGTAGGGCACATAACCGGTGGGCGGCGGGGTGTCGGATTCGGTATCGGGCAGGGGTTGCATCGCTTGGGCTCGGCCAGTGGAAAAACCCCGCCAGTATGGGCAGCCGCGGCCATACCCGTCAATCCGGGCTTGCGTGGGCCTGGCCGGTACGCCAGGCCATCCATTTTTAACAAAAACGCCGCCAACCCCCATCCATTGAGCGTGGGCAGCTATGTAATCAATAGCGCAGCAGGCGCTCCCAGCGATGTGGGCGAGGGCTCTTGGGTTTAGAAAGTTTCCCAGTCGGCGTCGCTACCGGCAGGTTTCTGCGCGTGGCCGATGGCCTGGGGCACGACCCGTTTGGCAGGCTTTGCTGTGGGCAAGCGGGTGGCTACCGATGGACGGGGCAGCCCATGGCCCGAAGCTTGTGGCGTAGTAGCCCGTGGAGCGGCAGCCGCACGGTCATGGTGGGCCTCAGGGGCACCCAGCTTGAACACGCGCACCACGTTGACCAGATCGCTGGCCTGCATCTTCAGGCTGCTGGCTGCAGCGGCCATTTGCTCGACGAGCGCCGCATTTTGCTGGGTCGCCTGGTCCATCTGCGTGACGGCTTCGCTCACCTGCGAGACCCCGGAGCTTTGCTCAGAACTGGCAGTGCTGATCTCGCGCATGATGTGTGTCACGCGCTGGATGGAGTCCACCACCTCGGTCATCGTGGTGCCGGCCTGGTCTACCAGGGCGCTGCCCTGCTCTACCCGGCTGACGCTGGCATTGATGAGCGCCTTGATTTCTTTGGCCGCATCGGCCGAACGCCCGGCCAGGCTGCGCACCTCGCTGGCCACCACGGCAAAGCCCCGGCCCTGCTCGCCTGCGCGGGCGGCTTCCACTGCGGCGTTGAGCGCCAAAATATTGGTTTGAAAGGCAATGCCGTCGATGACGCTGATGATGTCGGCAATCTTCTTGCTGCTGTCGTTGATACCCTTCATGGTTTCCACCACCTGGCCCACCACCGCGCCGCCCTGGATGGCCACGGTCGATGCGGTCATGGACAGCTGGTTGGCCTGGCGGGCACTGTCGGCGTTTTGCTTCACGGTGGCGCCCAGCTCCTCCATGGAGGCAGCGGTTTGCTCCAGCGCGCTGGCCTGGTGCTCGGTGCGCGCAGACAGGTCGTTATTGCCCTGCGAAATTTCAGCGCTGGCGATGGCCACACCGTCTGCGCTGGTGCGCACCTGTTGCATGACGGTATGGATTTTTTCCACGAACTGGTTGAAGCTGGATGCGATGGCAGCGATCTCGTCGTGCCCACTGGTGGTGACGCGCAGCGTCAGGTCGCCGTCGCCCGAGCCGACCTCTTGCATCGCATCGCGCAGCACCGTTAACCGGCTCAAGGTCTTGTTGAGCACCCCGGCAATCACCAACAACACCAAAACCACCACGACCAGGCACCCCAGAAACGATGTCCACACCATGGCCCGGATACCCGCCATGGCCTCGCTGCGGTGCAAAGCCACCACCAGGGTCCAGTCGGTACCGGCAATCGGTGCGGCGTAGACCAGGCGGTCCTCGCCGCGGATGCGGACCTCGGTCAGGCCTTTCAAACTGCCCAGGCCACCCTGGCCCAGGCTGGGGGCGATATCGGTCACCGGCTTGAGCAACAGGCTGGCATCCTCGTGCACCACAATCTTGCCGTCCTTGGCCACAACGAAGCCGTAGGTACCTGGCGTGGGGCGGATGGATGCCACATTTCGCAACACACTGTCCATGTACACATCGGCGGCAATCACGGCCTTCACCTGCCCCGCCGCTCTGGAAGCCGCGGCAAAAGTGATGACCAGCTTTTTAGTGCTCGCATCGACATAGGGCTCCGTGACCACCGGGGCCGAGGCCGCTGCGGCTTGCAGGTACCAGGGCCGGGCGGTAGGGTCCCAGCCTGGCGGCACGGTGGGCGTTTCGGAGAAAAAGGCTTTTTTGTCGGGATAACCGATGTATACCGAATCGACGCCGCCGGCAACTTTGGCCTGCGCCAGTGACTTGACGGGGTTCTCGTCGTCCACGGCAGTGGCCAGCGATGCCACTACCCGCTGGTTTTGGGCAACCCATTCGGCTACGCCTTCGGCATGGGACCGGGCAAGCGACTGGGTCTGGCTGTCCAGTGAATCCAGCGCATATTGGCGCGCCGTCCACACATTGTTGGCAGACAGCCCAACCAAACCCACCAGCAAAACCACACCGGTAACCGCGACGATTTTCCCGCGCAAGGAAGTAAAGAGTGCAGGCATAAAGATTCCAGACAAGATGGTGGATACGCGCACCCGCTCGGTAAACGGCCGCCCAGATTTCAAGCGGCGGACAACACAGATTCGCTATTTCTGCATTGTTACCAATTGATACCGCTGCCGCATTCTTGCCGAAAACCTAGCCACCGCAGCGATCGACGCTGCTCTTGGAGCCAATTTATTTACCCGCCCTCCGCGCGATCCAGTGGTCCAGCGAGACCTTTCCCGGCCCTTGCGCCACCAGGTACAGCAGCAGCGCCGCCCAGGTGCCATGGGTGGCGTAGGCACCGGGGTAAACGAAGAGCTGGATGGTCAGCGTCATGCCCAGCAGGGCCAGAGCAGCGAAGCGGGTGCCCAGGCCGAACAGCAGCAGCAGTGGAAACAGGTGCTCGGCCCCCGCGGCCAGCGGGGCCATGAGCTCTGGCAGGGGCATGCGGTATTCGTCGCGGAACAGGTCTACCGCCGTGTCGGACAGGCGCGGCCAGCCCAGCTGGAAGCTGCCACTGACGATGTCCACCGCAAAACCTTGCACCTTGGTTTGGCCAGACTGCCAGAACACGGCGGCGATGGAGAAGCGGGCCAGCAACGCAATGAAGCTGTGGGGGATGCGGCAAAGCAGCGTGATCAGGTCGTTCATGTGGAAGCCTCGAAAGTGAGATGGGTGATGAGCTGCTGGCGGATCAGCAGGGCCAGTGTGGCGGGCAGGTCTAAAGCCGGGTCGGCACCGGCGGCAGCCAGCAAGCTGTCGCCCTGTTGCAGCGTGGTGATGAAGCGCCCGGCAGCGGCGGCGATGCACAAAATTTCGACCTCTAACCCACAGCGCAGCACCAAGGCGGTTTGGGGCTGGTCCACATCGGCCACGGGCTCGCCACCATGGTGCGCCGCCCACAACGAGAAAACGGCATACGCCGAATCCACCACCTGCACAGACGGGTGCAGGCCCAGGCACAGCGTGGCCAGTTGGGCGGGGTCGGCCAGGGCGGCTTGCAAAGCTGCGGGGGCGATGGCGGGCACATCGGCGGCGTGGTAGGCCTGCACCTGGCTCTTCTCCAGCCGGGCTACATCGGCCAGATAGGGCACGCTGGCAGCGGGCTCGAAGCTTTCGATAAAGGCAGCAAAGTCCTCGCCGTACGCAGCCATCACCCGCGAACGCGGCGGATGGGCCTGCACGTACAGCCGGGCCATGGCCCGGAAAAAGTCCGCGCCCACCAGCGCCTGCACCACCGGAAAGGTGGCCGCCAGCGCGTCGATGAGCGAGACCACCACGTTGTTGCGGTAGACGGCAAAACGCACAGCGGGATCGGAGCCGTTCCATACCCGCAGGCCGGGGGGAGCGGGCAGGTCGGGGTCGCACAAAGCGGCGGCAAAGGCGGTTTGGGATGTCATGCCAGCGCCTCCAAATAGGCTTGGGCCGCCTGCGCTTCAGCCAGCAGCACAGGCAGCATGGGCACGTCGTTGTCGCGCTCAACCAGGGTGGGCACGGGGCCAGTCAAGTCCAGCGCAAAGGCATACAAGTCCCACACGGCCTGGGCTACGGGCGTGCCGTGGTTGTCGATTAGCAGCGGGGCGCCTGCGCCGTCTTGCGTTTCGGCAAAACCGGCCAGGTGGATCTCGCCCACCGCCTGCAGCGGCAGGGCCTGCAGGTAGGTTTGCGGGTCGAAGTCGTGGTTGACGCTGCTGACATATACGTTGTTCACATCCAGCAGCAGGCCGCAGCCGGTGCGGCGCACCACCTCTGCGATGAAGGCCGCCTCGCTCCAGGTGGAGGCGGTAAATTCCACATAGGTGGCCGGGTTCTCCAGCAGCAAACGTCGCTGCAGGCGGGCCTGCACCTGGTCGATGTGGTCGCACACGCGCTGCAAGGTGGCGGCGGTATAGGGCAGCGGCAGCAGGTCGTTCAGGAACACATCGCCGTGGGTAGACCAGGCCAGGTGCTCGGAAAAAGATTGGGGGGCGTAACGGTCGAGCAGGCGGGCCAGCGCGTCGAGGTGGGCGGTGTCCAGCTTTGCCTCGGCCCCGATGGACAGGCCCACACCGTGGATGGACAGCGGGTAACGTTCGCGGATGCGGGTCAGAAAGTGGTGGAAAGGGCCGCCGTCGACGAAATAGTTTTCGGCATGCACTTCGAAGAAACCCAGCGCGGGCGCGGTGTCCAGAATTTCCGGGATGTGGGCGGATTTGAGGCCGATGCCCACACCGGGCGGCAAGGATGTGGGCATGGCGGGCCTTGGAACCTGTTTACATTTTTGCGGTGAAAGCCATCTTCTGGCCCATGCCGGTGGGCGAGGTGGGGGACTTCATGGTTTCGCAGGTGCCCGCGGGCACGTACTTCCAGGCATTGGCTTGGTAGTCCGTCTTGGAGGTGCCTGCACAGGTGGTGCCCGCACCGGCGGCGCAGTCGTTCTTGGCTTTCATGGCCACGCCGAAGCATTTTTCTTTCTCGTCGGCAGCGGCAGCAGGTGCTGCGGCCATTGCCAGGGCGGAGCCCAGGGCCAGGGCCAGCACAGCGGTGGAAGCGAAGGATTTGTTGGAAGCGGTCATGGAAATCTCCGGTTAAAAAAGGACTGGGGGGTTGAAGGTCAGCAGGGTGTTTCGCCTTGCTGTGGGGTAGTCGGGCGGGCGTGCGGGTTTCTTACACTGGCCACCCATCTTTTTATAAAAATAGCCGACATGCGCCTATCCACCCTTTTGGGCACCCAGCTGCCCCTCGTCCAAGCCCCCATGGCCGGTGTCCAAGGCAGCGCACTCGCGGTGGCCGTGAGCAACGCCGGAGGCCTGGGGTCGCTGCCCGCCGCCATGCTGGGACTGGAGGCTTTGCAAGCCGAGCTGACGCAGATCCAGGCGCAGACCACGCAGCCCTACAACATCAACTTTTTCTGCCATACCCCGCCGCCGCCGGCCATCGATGCGCCCTGGCGCGCGGCGTTGGCGCCGTACTACCAGGAGATGGGGCTGGATCTGGCCAGCATCGTCCCCGGCCCAGGGCGCGCGCCGTTCAGCGCCGAGGCCGCGCACCTGCTGCGCGCCTTCAAGCCGCCGGTGGTGAGTTTCCATTTCGGCCTACCCAGCCCGGCCCTGCTGGAGGTGGTGCGCAGCTGGGGAGCCAAGGTGCTGTCTTCGGCCACCACGGTGGAAGAAGCGCTGTGGCTGCAGGCGCAGGGGGTAGATGCCATCATTGCCCAAGGCCTGGAGGCGGGCGGGCACCGGGGTCATTTTTTATCGGACGACCTGACCCGGCAAATGGGCACCTTTGCCCTGCTGCCGCAGATGGTGCGGGCGGTGGATATTCCGGTGATCGCCGCCGGGGGCATTGCCGATGCGCAAGGCGTGGCGGCGGCCATGGCCTTGGGCGCGGCAGGGGTGCAGGTCGGCACCGCGTACTTGCTGTGCCCCGAGGCTACGACCAGCGCCATCCACCGGGCTGCGCTGCAAAGCGAGGCAGCACGGCACACCGCGCTGACGAACCTGTTCACCGGGCGGCCCGCGCGCGGCATTCTGAACCGGGTGATGCGCGAGCAGGGGCCGATCAGCGCAGCGGCCCCCGCATTCCCCATGGCCACCGCCGCCATCGCCCCGCTGCGGGCGGCGGCAGAGCGCCAGGGTAGCGGCGACTTCTCACCTCTGTGGTCGGGGCAGAACACCGCTGGGTGCCAGGCACTGCCCGCCGCTGAACTCACGCGGCGGCTCGCCCTGGGCTTCTAGCAGCCCCTGTTACAAAAAAACACAAGCCTAGCGAAGTTACACGCAATTACCAAGGGCATCTACCGATGCCACGCCGTGGTTTGTAAAGACAATGTAAGCGCTTTCATTGCAAAAACGGGTGCCCCATCCATGCCCGTTGTTCCATTTCCCACCGGAGACACCATGCAACACCTTTTATCGACCCACCGACGCAGAGGCCTGGCGGCGCTGTGCAGTGCCGCCTTGCTCGCAGGATGCGGGGGCGGCTCCGACCCGGCTGCGCTCACCGGCCTGCAGGCCAAGGCAGCAATGGCTACCACCCTGCCCCAGTACACCGACTGGCCGCACATCACCAGCGAGCTGCCCAGCAGCCCTGCGCTGGAGGCCCGTATCAAGACCATCGTGGACGGCATGACCCTGGCCGAAAAAGTGGGCCAGATGACGCAGCCTGAGATCAAGAGCATCACGCCCGACCAGGTGCGCCAGTTCTACATCGGCTCGGTGCTCAACGGTGGCGGCTCCTGGCCGCAAAACAACAAGCGCGCGCTCTCCAGCGACTGGGTGAAGCTGGCCGACGACTACTGGATGGCCTCGATGTCCACCGACTCCAAGGTGAAGATCCCGGTGATCTGGGGCACGGACGCGGTCCACGGCCACGGCAATGTGTTTGGTGCCACGCTGTTCCCGCACAACATCGGCCTGGGTGCCGCCAACGACCCGGCGCTGGTGCGGCGCATCGGCCAGGCCGTGGCCACGCAGGTGGCCTCCACCGGCATCGACTGGAGCTTTGCCCCCACGCTGGCAGTGGTACGTGACGACCGCTGGGGCCGCACCTACGAGGGCTACTCCGAAGACCCGCTGATCGTCAGCAAATACGGCTACGAGATGATCAAGGGCCTGCAGGGCGATTTCACCAAACCTACCAACGTGATTGCCAGCGCCAAGCACTTCATGGGCGACGGCGGCACCGACCAGGGCAAGGACCAGGGCGTGAACATGTCCAGCAAGAACGACATGGTCAACATCCACGGCCAGGGCTACTACACCGCGCTGGGCGCGGGCGCACAGACGGTGATGGCATCGTTCAACAGCTGGACCAACGAGAGCCTGGGCATCACCGTAGGCAAGATGCACGGCAGCAAAGAAATGCTGACCGATGTGCTGAAAACCAAAATGGGTTTTGACGGCTTTGTGGTGGGCGACTGGAACGGCCACGGCCAGGTGCCCGGCTGCAGCGACGCCAGTTGCGCCCAGGCCATCAACGCCGGTGTCGACATGATCATGGTGCCCGACCAGTGGCAGGGCTTCATCAGCAACACCATCGCCCAGGTGCAAGACGGCACCATCCCCATGGCCCGCATCGACGATGCCGTGACCCGCATCCTGCGGGTCAAAATGCGCGCCGGTATCTTCACCGCCAAGCGCCCACTGGAGCGCCTGAACGCTGGCAATGCCGCCCAGTTGCAACACCGGGTACTGGGCCGCGAGGCGGTGCGCAAATCTCTGGTGCTGCTCAAAAACGACAACCAGCTGCTACCCCTGGTACGCGGCCAAAAGGTGCTGGTGGTGGGCAAGTCGGCCGACAACCTGTCTAACCAGACCGGCGGCTGGTCGCTTACCTGGCAAGGCACTTCCAACACCAACGCTGATTTCCCCAACGCCGACAGCATCCTGGCGGGCATCCAGAACGCCACCGGTGCGGCCAACGTGACCTACAGCCCCACCGGCGTTGGCATCAACATCAGCGACTACAAGGCGGTGATCGCCGTGATCGGCGAAACGCCGTATGCCGAGGGCGTGGGCGACATCGGCAAAACCGGCACGCTGGAACATGCCCGCCGCTACCCCGAAGACCTGGCCGTGCTAAATGCCGTGAGCGGCAAGGGCGTGCCGGTGGTCACCGTGCTGGTGACCGGCCGCCCGGTGCTGGTGAACAAGGAAATCAACCGTTCCGACGCGTTTGTGGTGGCCTGGCTGCCCGGCACCGAGGGCAAGGGCGTGGGCGACGTGCTCTTCCGCACCTACAACGGCAAGGTCAACTTCGACACCGTGGGCAAGCTGTCTTTCTCGTGGCCCAAGTCGGGCTGCCAGACCCCGCTGAACGTGGGCGACGCGGCCTACGACCCGCTGTTTGCCTACGGCTACGGCATGCGCTATGCCGACCAGAAAACCCTGCCCAAGCTGGACGAGACCGTGCCCACCCTGGGCTGCGGGCAAACCGCCGGCGGCGGCACCACCGACGTGGACCTGGAAGTGTTCAACTCCACCGACAAGGCCCCGTTTGCGCTGGCCATTGGCTCCCCCCAGAACTGGGGCGGCACCTTGCTGGGCTCGGACCTGAACGCCACCATCGCCCACCCCACCATCAAGGCCGAAACCACCCAGGTCAACGTGCAGCAAGACGGCAAGAAGATCACCTGGACCGGCACCGGCCAGTTCTACGCGCAGCAGCCCGGCACCAGCGACCAGCAAAGCTACCTCAACTCGGACGCAGCGCTGGTGTTTGACACCATCGTGCACCAGGTGCCCGAAGGCCTGGTCAAGGTACGCGTCGATTGCAGCTACCCCTGCATCGGCGAGGTCGATGGCACCACGTTGTTCAGCACCCTAGGCCTGAACACCAAGCGCACCGTGAAGCTGCCGCTGAGCTGCTTTGCCGCCAAGGGCACCGACTTCGCCACCATCAACACGCCGTTCCTGGTGTTCACCGAGAAAGCCTTCAGCGCCTCGTTTGCCAACATCCGCTGGGTGCCCGGTGCGGCCAAGGATGCCGACGCGGTCGCCTGCAGCACCCTGGTGCCGCCCGATGTAGCCCTGCCCACGCCCCAGCCCGGCCCCACCTATACCGTGTTCAACAACGGTGTGGTGTCCGATGGCTTCAAGACCAACACCTTTTCCACCAACGGTGTGCACACCAGCTTCAGCGTGCTACCCACCGGGGAACTGGCGCTGAACTTTGCCGCCGACGGGGGCGACGGCCTGCTGTTCTTCAACGACAGCGGCCCCATCAATCTGGGCAACTTCACCGGTGGCAAGCTGCAGTTCGACATCAACGTGGGCAGCTACGGCAGCAACACCGGCGGCCTGGTGGTGAAGATGGAAAGCGCGGGCAGCAACTGCAACACCGGCGACGTGCTGTTTGGCCGCCCCGCAGCCGGTGGTTGGCAGGCCGTGAGCATCAACATGGCCACCATCACTGCCGCCCAGTCTGCCTGCTTTGACCTGCGCCGCACCAACGTGCCGTTTGCCATCTTCCCCAAATGGGGTGACCAGCAAGGCGTGCAGTTCCAGGTGCGCAACGTCCGATTCGTCCAATAAGCTTTAACTGGAAAACATATGTCCACCACCAAAATCCTCGCCGCCGCCCTGCTGGCCTGCGGTCTGGCCACATCGGCCCAGGCCTCGCTGATCACCTTCACCGGCGGCACCGCCACCCGCAACGATGCCTCCACCGGCGTGACCAACAACGCCATCAACTGGGACGATGTGCTCAGCTACGAAGAGGCGGGTTTCCGCTTCACCTTCATCGGCACCGACTCGGCGTTTTCCAGCAACGTGGGTGACTTCTACGCGGTTGGCAACGACGTGCTGCAAGGCCACTGGGCCACCGGCAACTTTGGCTACCTGACGCAGATCCGCCTGACCCGCGCCGATGGCGGTATCTTCAGCCTGGGCGGCTTCGACATCGTCTCCAACACCGATGTCGGAGGCGGCCCGGCTTCGGGCAACGAGCAGGTCTACGTCCACGCCTCGGCCGACGGCACCAGCGACGACTTCGCGCAGTTGCTGCCCAGCGAAGACTCGGACTTCCCCGCCACCCCCTTCACGCTGGGCTCGCCTTTCAGCAATGTGCGGGCCATCTGGTTCGACGTGGCGGGTGCGTCTGACAGCTTCGCCATCGACAACCTGCAGGCCAGCGCCAACAGCGTGCCCGAACCCAGCTCACTGGCCTTGCTGGGCCTGGGGGCCTTTGGGCTGTGGGCCACACGGCGGCGGAACCGCTGATGCGCACAGGCGGGCGGTAAGATCCGGTGACGGAGGTGTTTGAACCTCCCGCCACCTGAACTGCCCACCCCATGTCCACCATCCACACCGTCGCCGACATGGCCGGTGTCTCCATCGCCACCGTTTCGCGGGTCATGAACGACCCGCACAAGGTGCGCGAAACCACCCGCCTGAAGGTCGAGGCGGCCATGCGCGAGCTGGACTTTTCGCGCAACAGCTTTGCCGCCTCGCTGGCCTCCCGCCGCTCGGAATGCGTGGGGCTGGTGGTGCCACATTTATCCGGGGCGTTTTTTGCGCCGCTGGTCAATGAGGTGGAAGAGGCAGTGAGCGCCGTGGGCAGCTACCTCATCGTCACCTGTGGCAAAAACAGCGTGGACGAGGTGGCCAACGGCCTGCAGTTTCTGCGGCAGCGGCGCTGCGATGCCATCATCCTGTACCCCGGCCAACTGTCCGACCAAGCCCTGGCCGAGATGCTGCGCTATAACCCGCACATGGTGGTCATCCACCGCACCGTGCCAGGGTTCGAGGCCCGTTGCGTGCAGCTGGACAACCACACCGGTGGCCAATTGGCGGCCCAGTACCTGCTGCGCTGCGGCCACCGCGACATCGGGGTGATTGCCGGGCCGCGCACCAACCCCGAAAGCACACAGCGCCTGCAAGCATTTCAAAGCACCCTGCAAGCTGCAGGGCTGCAGCTACCGCCCGAGCGGGTGTGCGAGGGCGATTTTCACTTTGCCTCGGGCAGCACCTGCATGGCCGAACTGCGGGCCCGCCAACCGGCCTTGAGCGCCGTGTTCTGCCTGAACGACCAGATGGCTTTTGGCGCGCTGAATTTTTGCCGGGCCGCCGGTATTGCGGTGCCCACCGAGCTGTCGCTGATCGGCTTTGACGATGTGGAATACGCCGACCTGATCCACCCGCGCCTGACCACGGTGCGCCATCCGGTGGCCGAACTGGCCCGCACCGCCGCCCAACTGGCCTTGCGGCTGGCCGCCGGGGAGGTGCTCACCGAACCCCAGCGCCTGCTGGAGCCTACGCTGGTCGTGCGCGATTCGGTGCAGGTGCAGACGGCCTAGGGGCCTAGGGGCCTAAGCCCCCTCGGACTTGGTCAAGTCCAGCACGGTCACCCCCACCTGCGAGCGGCGGCGTGCGATCCAGCGCGGATCGGCCAGGCTGCGCTCCACGTCGGCGCGACCGGCGGCCCAGTGCTCGCGCACAGTGGCGCGGGAGAACTCGTAGTCTTTGGCCTGGGTGGCGTAGTGCTTGCTGCGGTGGATCAGGTGCACGATGGTCAGGGCCGCAGCCGAACCAGCGTTCAGCAGTTGCCGCAGGTCGGGATCGTTGGCAAATTCGGGGGGTAGCTTGGCGGCCAGTTTTTGCGCCGCACTGGACAGCTTTTGCTGCGTGGCCACCAGGTCGGTGTTGAACCGGGTACGGCTGGCAAACTGGATGTCTTTGCCCCGCTCGGCCACCTCGTTCAGGTTGCGCGGCAACGGGCCCCGGGCGCTGAACAGGTCCACCTGGAACACCAGCATGTCTTTGTCCGCAGGCTGGTCGATCACATACTGCAGCGGGGTGTTGGACACCAGCCCGCCATCCCAATAGAACTCGCCGTCGATCTCCACCGGCGAAAACCCCGGCGGCAACGCGCCGCTGGCCATGATGTGCTGCGGGCCCAGCGGCTTGGCATGCTGCAGGTCGGCCGAATCAAAGTAGGCAAAGTTGCCAGTAGACACGTTGACCGCGCCCACCGACAGCCGCACATTGCCGTCGGGGCAGTGGCGGTTGATGCGGTCAAAGTCCACCAGACGGTTCAATGTGGCGCGCAGCGGCTCGGTATCGTAAATGCCCAAAGCCGCCAGCGTGCCCTGCGGCTGGTACGGCGCTGCCGGCACGCGGGGCTGGAAAAAGCCCGGCACGCCCAGCATCGACACCATGGCCGCACTGGACTCATTAAAAAACTCGCGCGCGTGGATGCCCCACACCGCAGGCGGTGGCGGCGCCAGCAGATGCGACGACACACCTTCCCAAAACTCCTTCAGCCGGGGCACCCGCAACGGCTGGGGGTTGCCCGCAATGATGGCCGCGTTGATGGCACCGATGGACACGCCCGCTACCCATTCGGGGCAAATGCCGTTTTCTTCCAGCGCCTCGTAGACCCCCGCCTGGTAAGCCCCCAACGCGCCCCCGCCTTGCAGCACCAGCGTGCACTGCTCGTGGTGCGGGCCGGGCAAGGCCTTCTCGGATGCCGCAGAAGAAGGGGTAGAAGCCACGTGAAAACCTTTCGGACAAAGCCATGTTGCAGGCCAGTATAGAGGCGGGTTTAGCCCCACCGATGTCCGTCCCGCAAAGACATTTCACCCCCAGAACACTACTAAATTTATAGCTGCTGCCGCCCTTGGAATGGGCGCTGGGGGCACTTTTTATATAAACCCCTGCGCAACACCCGCTTACACATATTCCCGCCAAGCCCCTGGCTGCAAGTCGCCCAGTGCGTAGGCCCCGATCTGCACCCGCACCAGCCGCAACGTGGGCAAACCCACTGCCGCCGTCATACGCCGCACCTGGCGGTTGCGCCCCTCGCAGATGCGGATCTCCAGCCAGGCAGTCGGCAGGTGGGCGCGGTAACGTACCGGCGGCGAACGCGGCCACAGCCCGGGCGGCGCATCGATCTGCCGGGCCTCGGCGGGCAGGGTCATGCCGTCGTTGAGCAGCACACCCTGGCGCAGCGCCTGCAGGGCCACGTCAGAAGGTGTGCCGTCGACCTGCACCTGGTAGGTCTTGAACTGCTTTTGCTGCGGCTGGGTGATGCGCGCATTCAGCACGCCGTCGTCGGTCAGCAGCAGCAGGCCTTCGGAGTCGCGGTCCAGCCGCCCGGCCACGCGCAGGCTGGGGTCGGTGATGTACTGCGCCAGCGTAGGCCGGTCGCCATCGGGGCGGAACTGGGTCAGCACGTTGAAAGGCTTGTTGAACAGGATGATTTTGGGCATGGGCACAGAGGGAGAAAACCCCCTGATTTCAACATTTCCGCGTGCCAAGCCTCTACCGCGGCCCATTTTTGGTAACAATTGCTTTTCAGGTGGCCCGGCCAGCAGATGGCCTCGGCCTGATTAAGACCCGCCCCAGAGTTCACCGTGACCCCTCCTTCCAAAACCCTCTATAGCCTCCTGGCCGTGGCAACGGATGCATCGGACGCCGAGATCCAGGTGGCGTTTGAGCGGGCCAGTGCCCAGCTCCAGTTGAAGAAAGACCAGATCAGCGCCGACGACTTTGACTTCAAGGTCAAGGTGCTGAACGTGGCATTCAAAACCCTGTCCTCGCCCTCCAGCCGAGCGGCCTACGACGCCAAGCTGGCGGCATCCGCACCGCCCGCCCAGGCCCCGGCGCTGGCACTTGTGCCCCAGCACAACGATGCCGAAGCGCTGTCCCTGCGGGCCGAGGCCATGGCCTTGCGGGCCGATGCGATGACGCTGCGGGCCGATGCCATGGTGATGCGCTCGGGTGCGGCACCGTTTCGGGAAAGCCGGCACTTCGCCGCCATCGACAGCGCACCGGACGTGTCCGGCCTCGCCCCCGTGCTGCGCAAGATCCTGCTGGTGCTGGGCACCCTGTTCGCCATCGCCTGCGTGGCCCAGGTGGTGGCCATGGTGGCAGGCAACCGCCAGGCCAGCCTGGCAGCGGCTGCAGCGGCCAAAGCCAGCGAGGCCGCCGCGCTACAGGACTACTACCAAACCCACGGGGTGCGCCCTGCCAACCAGGCGGAATTGGCAAAGCTGCAAGCCGAAGACCTGCGCAAAGACAATGCCAACCGCGCTGCGGAGCGCGAAAAGGCCCGAATCGAGCAGGAAGCCCGCCGGTTTGAAGAGGAATCCCGCCGCCGGGGTGAGCAGGTGTCGTCCGAGCTGCGCATGGCCGAGCTCCAGGCCAAAGAGCAGGCCCGGCGCGAAGACGAGCGCCGGGAATGGCAGCAAAAAGAAGAAGCCCGCGCCAAGGAGCAAATGGAGCGCAACCGCATCGAACGGCAAAAAGCCGAATGGCGCGAGGTGCTGCGGCGCTGATACCGGCCATGGACACCCCCAACCACTACGACACCCTGGAAGTCGGCCCCCACGCCAGCCCGGAGGTGGTACGCGCCGCCTACAAAAGCCTGATGCAGCGCCACCACCCGGACCGGCACCCCGGCGACAGTGCCGCCGCCCGCCGCGCCACCGCCATCGCGCAGGCGTACGCCGTGCTGTCGGACCCGAACCAGCGCGCAGCCTTTGACGCGCGCCTGCAGCAGCAGCGGCAGGCTGCGCGCCCCGCCCCGCCCGCCCCTATTCCCCTGCCCGCCCGCCGCAGCACCGCACCGGTGGCCACATCCTCCAACGGCTACCTGTGGCTGCTAGCGGCGGTGATCTTGGCCTCGGGCGGTGCGATGAAGCTGCTGTCGGGCAAACCACCGGCACCGCCACCGGTGGCGCTGGCCGTACCGCAACGGCCCGAAGCCCCGCCCCGCAGCGACGCCCCCCAGACCACCCCCACCCAGCCCGCCGAAGCGCCCTTGCGGCGCGTGGCTTTGCTGGCCAGCGACCTGAATGTGGTCCTGCCCGGCACCGATGCCGAAAGCCGCCGCCACCAACTGTCCATCCCCGCCGTGGAGCTCACCATCGGCAGCATCGAATCCGAAAAATTTGCCACAGCCCTGGCCCGCCACCAGGAGCAGGTGGTACAAAAACTGGCCGACAAACTGACCCAGGCCGCCTACAGCGAGTTGCTCATCGACGGCGACCGCTACCTGGCCCCGTTCATCCTGGCGGCGCTGCGCGAGATCACCGGCACCCAGGGCCTGGACGACGGCGCAACGGCCAGCCCCGCCATTCCTGCCGATGCGCCGGATACGCACCGCTACGGCATCGTGGCGGTAACGCTGCCTGCGTCGTTTGGGCTGCACTAAAGGACTTGTGCCTTTTAGGCCATTAGCGCTTATCCAGTAAGCACAAGCAGCTCTTCTTTAAATAGCAAACCTCAAGGCATCGCTGCCAGCAACGCCGCATTCCCGCCCGCCGCCGTGGTGTTCACCGTCAGCGTCTGCTCGGCGCAGAAGCGCACCAGGTAGTTCGGGCCACCGGCTTTGGGGCCGGTGCCGCTCAGGCCTTCGCCGCCGAAGGGCTGCACGCCGACCACCGCGCCGATGATGTTGCGGTTGATGTACACGTTGCCGATGTGGGCGGCGGCGGCCAGGGCGTGGGCGCGGCTGTCGATGCGGGTCTGGATGCCCAGGGTGAGGCCGTAGCCCAGGGCGTTGATCTGCTCGACCACCGCCTGCGGATCGCCCGACCAGCGCACGATGTGCAGCACGGGGCCAAAGATCTCCTGCGCCACGTCGGCCACCTGCTTCAGCTCGAAGGCTTGCGGCGCTATCAAGTTAGTAGCTGCTTGTGCTGGTGGGACGAGCGATAGCAGCGGTTTTGCCGATGTATTCAGGCGCTGGATGTGCTTCTGGATGCCGTCGAAGGCTTCCTTGTCGATGACAGGGCCCACGTCGGTAGCCCACTCTGCGGTGTTGCCCAGCACCAACTCTTTGGCCGCGCCCTGCACCATCTCGATGACGTGGTCGGCAATCGCTTCGTGCACGCACAGCAGGCGCAGGGCCGAGCAGCGCTGGCCCGCGCTGCGGAAGGCGCTTTGCACCACGGCATCGACCACCTGCTCGGGCAGTGCGGTGCTGTCGACCAGCATGGCGTTGATGCCACCGGTTTCGGCGATCAGCGGGATGATGGGGCCGTCTTTGGCGGCCAGGGTGCGGTTGATGATGCGCGCCACGGGGGTGGAGCCGGTGAACACCACGCCCGCAATGCCGGGCAGCGCCACCAGGGACGCACCCACGGTTTCGCCGGGGCCGTGCAGCAATTGCACCGCGCCCTGGGGCACCCCGGCGGCGTGCAGCAGGCGCACGGCTTCCAGGGCCACAAACGGGGTTTGCTCTGCGGGCTTGGCCAACACCGTGTTGCCGGTGGCCAAGGCGGCGGCGACCTGGCCCATGAAGATGGCCAGCGGGAAGTTCCAGGGGCTGATGCAGACCCACACGCCGCGCGCGGTCAGGCGCAGTTCGTTGGTTTCACCCGTGGGGCCGGGCAGGGCAACGGGGGCCATGATGCGCTCGGCCTCGTCGGCGTAGAAGCGCAAAAAGTCCACGGCTTCGCGCACCTCAGAGACGGCATCGCCCCAGGTCTTGAAGGCTTCCTTGACCAGGATGGCGCAGAAGCGGGGGGTTTGGTGTTCCAGCAGGTCGGCGGTTTGGCGCAGCAGGGCGGCGCGCTGGGCGGTGGGCGTGATGCTCCAAATTTTGTAGCTGCTTGCGCTGGTGGAATAAGCGCTAGCGGCCAATTTGGCATCAAACTCTGGCACCGTAGGAACCACCAGAGCGTCGTAAGCGGTTTGCAGTGGGGCGCGCTGGGTGGCGACTTCCAGGTCGAGCCCGGCGCTGTTTTTGCGGCCATTGCCAAACAGCACGGGCGGCAGCACAAAGGCCGATTGCGGCTCCAGGCGCAGGGGCGAAACCAAGATTTCTTCCATGCCCACCGACTCGTCGGCCAGCTGGTGCACGAAGGACGAGTTGGCGCCGTTTTCCAGCAGGCGGCGCACCAGGTAGGCCAGCAGGTCGCGGTGCTTGCCCACCGGGGCGTAGACGCGGCAGCCGATCAGCGGGTTCTTCAGCACCTCGCGGTACACGCCCTCGCCCATGCCGTGCAGGCGCTGCAGCTCGAACGGATTACCGCTCTTGGCGGCCAGGTGCAGGATGGCAGCGATGGTGGCCGCGTTGTGCGTGGCGAACTGGGGGTAGATGGCATCGGGCGCGTCCAGCAGGGCCTTGGCGCAGGCGAGATACGACACGTCGGTGTGGTGCTTGTGGGTGAACACGGGGTAGTGCGGCAGGCCCAGCTCCTGGGCGCGCTTGATTTCCGAATCCCAATACGCGCCTTTGACCAGGCGGCACATCAGGCGCAGCTTGTATTTGCGGCCGATAAAGGCGATGTGCTCGATGAGTTCCAGCGCCCGGGTTTGGTAGGCCTGCATGGCCAAACCAAAACCGCGCCACTGGGGCTGGTGCTGGGCCACCAGGGCGGCCAGGGCCTCGAACACGTCGAGCGACAGCTCCAGGCGGTCGACTTCTTCGGCATCAATGGTCAGGTTGATGTTGGCACGGGCAGCTTGCTCGCACAGGGCCCAGACGCGCGGCACCAGCTCGGCCAGCACGCGTTCGCGCTGGGTCCATTCGTAGCGCGGGTGCAGCGCGCTGAGCTTGATGGAAATACCGTCATTTTTCTCGGTAGCGCCCGTCTTATCAGCACGACCAGCTATTGCTTCGATAGCACTCTTATAGCTTTGCAGGTAGTTCAGCGCGTCGGCATCGGTGCGTGCGCCCTCGCCCAGCATGTCGTAGCTGTAGGTGAGCTGGGGCTGCTTTTTGCGGGCGGAGGCCGCCTCGTCCATGGCGTCGCCAATGGTCTGGCCCAGCACGAACTGGCGGCCCAGGAGCTGCACGGCGCGTACGGTGGCCGCTACCACGGTCTTGGCACCCAGCTTGGTGAGCAGGCCCTGGGGGGCTTCGGCTTCGGGCAGGAATTTTTTCGACAGGGCGATGGCGCTGCTGGACAGCTTGGCCAGGGTGGAGCGGCCCAGGACCGATGCGGCACCGGTTTCGTCCATGCCGTCAAAGTCGGCGCGGCCTAGCTGGTCGGCGGTCAACGCGATGGCGGTTTCGGCATCGGGCACGCGCAGCAGGGCCTCGGCCAGGCGCATCAGGGCCAGGCCCTCGGCACTGGAGATGGGGTATTCGCGCAGCAGGCTTTCCATGGCCCAGAACGGCGGCGGGTTGTCGCGCACGGCCTGCACCCAGGGGCGCGCGGGGGCGGAAGCTACGCCCCAATCCAGCGCACCCGACAGGGCGGTTAGGCGGTGGGCAACGGTTTCGGACTCGGAGCGGTAGGGGCTGGGCAAACGCATGGTGGACTTCCTGGTGGGTGGATGCGAAAACCGCTAGTTTGCCGGGTTAAAACAAAACAATCTCACCAAAAAAATCCGACCAACTAGTGATTAATTTCGAATTTCCGGACTAGCCTGAAATGATTGGAAATGCATTGCGCAGCCCCGAAATCAGCATCTGCACCGCCATGGCGGCCAGCAGCAAGCCCATCAGCCGCTCCAGCGCGATCAGGCCGGATTTACCCAGGCGACGGGCCAGCCCGCTGGCCGACAACAGCACCAGCCACACCACCACCATGCTCAGGGTGATGGCCCCGGCCCAGCTCAGCATGCGCTCGGGCTGGCGCGAGGCCAGCAGCAGCACGGTGGCCAGGGACGACGGCCCGGCGATCATCGGGATCGCCAGCGGCACCAGCATGGGCTCGGCCTCTTCCTCGGGGCCGGAAAAGCTCACGCCCATGCTCGGAAAGGCCATGCCCATGGCGATCAAAAACAAGATTACACCGCCCGCGATTTCCAGTGAGGCATCGGTGAGGTGCATGACGTGCAGCAGGCGGTCGCCGCCCCACATGAAGACCAGCAAAATCACCAGCGCAAACAGGCACTCCCGGGTGATGATCCAGAAGCGCCGCTCTTTGGGTGTGTTGCGCAGCAAGCTGAGCACGATGGGCACGTTGCCCAACGGGTCGGTGACGATCAGCAAGACCATCAGGGCCGACAAAAAGTCATGTTGCATCCGACACCTGGCGCATCAGGGTGCTTTTGCCGAACAGACTTTCGACCAAATCCACCGCCAGCTCGGCGGTCTGGTTACGCACGTCGAGTGCGGGGTTGAGCTCCACAATGTCCAGCGAGGCCAGCAGGCCGGTGTCGGCCACCATTTCCATGCACAGCTGGGCTTCGCGGTAGTTGGGGCCGCCACGCACGGTGGTGCCTACGCCGGGGGCGATGTCGGGGTCGAGAAAGTCCACGTCCAGGCTGACATGCAGGTGGGTGTTGGCATCCAGCCCGTCCAGCGCCATTTCCATGGTGTGGCGGATGCCCATCTCATCAATGAAGCGCATGTCGAAGACTTCGATGCCTTCCTCGTGCACAAAGCGTTTCTCACCCGCATCGACGCTGCGGATGCCGATTTGCACGATCTCGCGGGCGGTGATGGCGGGCACATGGCCGCCAATTTCCACCAGCTCCTGCGGGCCGTGGCCGCACAGGCAGGCCACCGGCATGCCGTGGATGTTGCCGCTGGGGGTGAGCGCAGCGGTGTTGAAGTCGGCATGCGCGTCCAGCCACAGCACGCGGAGTTTTTTGCCGGTGTCGCGGCAGTGGCGGGCCACCGCGCTGATGGAGCCGATGCCTAAGCAATGGTCGCCGCCCAGCATGATGGGTAGGCGGCCTGCGCTGAGTTCTTTGTAGACCACGTTGTGCGTGAGCTCGTTCCACTGGGCCACTTCGGGCAGGTGGCGGTAACCATCCACCGGAGGCAACCAGGGGTTGGCTGGGCCGCGGATGTTGCCGCAGTCGCGCACGTCCAGCCCCGCATGCTCCAGGGCCTGGGCCAGGCCCGCGACCCGCAGGGCCTCGGGGCCCATGCGCGCGCCGCGTACGCCCGCGCCAATGTCGGTGGGGACGCCAATCAGGCTCACGCCCAGGGTGGATTTGCTCATGCTGCTTGGGTGTCGGGTAGAGAAACAGGTGCCACAAAGCGCGAAGCCGTGGGTCGTACCAGACTATACAAATCTTTCGGGTCGGCGAGGTCGGGAATCAGCGCCAAACGCTGGCCCAGGCCCAACTCCAGGGCGGTATCGCGCATGAAACGCAGGGCCGAATAGTCTTCCATGGCAAAGCCGACGGAATCGAACACGGTGATTTGCGCATCGCTGGTGCGGCCCACGGCCTTGCCGCTCAGCACTTGCCAGAGTTCGGTGACGGCAAAGTCGGCGGGCAGCTGCTGCAGGTCGCCTTCGATGCGGGTTTGCGGCTCGTATTCCACAAACACGCTGGCGGCGCGCAGCACGTCAGGGTGCAGCTCGGTCTTGCCGGGGCAGTCGCCGCCCACGCCGTTGATGTGCATGCCGGGCTCGATCATCTCGGGGGTGAGGATGGTGGCGTTGGTTTTGTCGGCGGTGACGGTGGTGACGATGTCGGCACCGCGCACGGCATCCATGCTGTTGGTGCAGATGACCACTTTCAGGCCGGTAGCGCGCAGGTTGTCGGCCAGTTTGGCGGTGGCCAGCGGGTCGGTGTCGAACAGGCGCACTTCTTCAATGCCCATCAGGTGGTGGAAGGCCAGGGCCTGGAATTCGCTTTGCGCGCCGTTGCCGATCAGCGCCATGCTGCGGCTGTTGGGGCGGGCCAGGGCGCGGGCGGCGACCACCGAGGTGGCGGCGGTGCGGATGGCGGTGGTCAGGGTGAGCTCGCTCAGCAATTCGGGCACGCCAGTGGCCACACTGGCCAGCACGCCAAACGCCATCACCGTGGGCAGACCGTGCAGGGCATTGTTCTTGGGGTGGCCGTTGACGTACTTGAAGGCGTAGCTCAGGTCGTCGGCAATCGGCATCAGCTCGATCACACCGTCGGTAGAGTGGCTGGCCACGCGGGCGCACTTGTCAAACGCTTCCCAGCGCAGAAAGTCCGCCTGGATGGTGTCGGCCATGCCTCGCAGGCAGGCATCCAGCCCCTTGCGTTGGACGATGGTGGCTACGTCATGGGCGCTGAGGAATGGTGTGGAAACGAGGGAGGTGGTAGTCATGGTGCAGGCCTGTGTGGAGGAATGCATCTAGTGTCGCCAGACGGCATGTCAATGTAAATCGGCAATATTGCTAGCTTTATGCGTGAATATTGACGTTTTGATAGAGTCTATTGACACAATAACCAATCGCCCATGAAAAAAGCCACCCGGCGAACCGGGTGGCTTTTTTTGCTTATACATACAAACTGGCTTACGCCAGCGTGGATTTAGAAAGCGTGGCGAACGCCAACAGCGTACAGGTTACCCTTGATCTTCGAGTCAGCAATCTTTGCTTCGGTACGGTTGTAGCCGGTGTACACCGAAGTACGCTTGGACAGGCTGTAGGAAGCGCCGATGGCGAAACCGTTGGTGGTCAGGTCAGCCACGCCAGCAGCTTCCGACTTGGCACGGGCGTAACCGGTGGACACCACCAGGCTTGCACCGACGGGAATGTCAACACCAACTTGCACGGTGTTTTCTTTCTCGTAGCCGGTGTCGGGGTTCTTCACATTGCGGTAGCTAGCCAGCAGCTTGGCAACGCCGAGGTCGTACGTAGCGTTCAGCAGGTTGTGCTTGGTGGTTACACCCGTGCCGCCGGTAGCAACAGCGTCAGACTTCTTGTCGTTTTGGTAGCCGTAACCAACGTACAAAGGACCTGCTGCGTACTGGACATTCAAACCAAACACGTTCTTTGCGCTGGTGGTGGCAGTCTTGTTTTCGCCCAAAGCGTAGCTAACGGTACCGGTCAGGCCACCGAAGCTGGGGGAGATGTACTTGATCTGGTTCTTGGGGCTGGCGACATAACCGGCTTGGATGTAAGCGGTAGGCGACAGGATGGAGTCAAACACGGCGTTAGCGTTGCCATGGATGTCATCCAGAGGAGTCCAGGTGTTACCCAATTGGATCTCACCGAAACCACCGGAGAAGCCAACGTAGGCTTGGCGATCGAACAAGGAGCCGGAGGTACGGCTGGAGCCGTCGTCCGCGTTAAAGCCGCTTTCCAACAGGAAGTTGGCTTTCAGGCCACCGCCCAGATCTTCAGAACCCTTCAGGCCGAAACGGCTGCCGGACACGCCGCCGCTTTCCAGCGCGGTCTGGCGAACGCCGCCGTCAACTTTGCTGGACTGCAAGTTCACGTCAACGATACCGTACAAAGTCACGGAGGACTGGGCCATTGCGCCAGTGGATGCCAGAACGGCCAGTGCAATCAAACTCTTTTTCATATCAATGTTCCTATCGGGTTAAAAAGAAATAACGTAGGCAAGTGTGCACCAAAACCCAAAGCTACTAGCGATAACCCTATAAAAACGATCATGCTTTGTTGCTTTTAAAACACACCCACTGGCGCTTTTCCGCCGCTTGCGCCGCCTTGACTTTGTCGCGTCATAACTGGTTTTCCCCAATGAATGGCCGCAAAATGCGGGCATGGATGCGACCGACCAACAGCTGATTTCTCATTTACGTAAAGATGCCCGGACCACGGTGGCGACCTTGGCGCACAAGCTTGGGGTGTCGCGCGGCACCGTCACCAACCGCATCACCAAACTCGAGGACGCAGGCGTGATCGTCGGCTATACCGTGCGGCTGCGGCCCGATGCCGAGCCCCATGGCATTTCGGCCTGGATGTCGATTGCTGTTGCGGGCAACGCGACCCGCGCGGTGATTGACAGCCTGCTGGGTGAACCCGGCGTGGCCACTTTGCACGACACCAATGGCCAGTGGGACTTGCTGGCCGAACTGCGGGCGGCCCACCTGGCGGAGCTTTCGCAGGTGCTGGAGCGCATCCGGCTGGTGCGTGGCATCAGCAGCACCGAGACCAGCATCCACCTCGCCACCTACCGACTGTCGTGACCACATAGCGACAATACCTCTGTGACCACACCTATTGCCGATCTGGACCGCATCGACCTGAAGATCCTGGGATTTCTGCAGGAGGATGGGCGCATTTCAAACCTGAAGCTGGCAGAAAAGGTAGCGCTTTCGCCCACAGCCGTGCTGGCACGCGTGCAGCGTCTGACCAAAGACAACTACATACTGGGCTATGAAGCGCGGCTGAACCCGTTGCAGCTGGGCGCATCGATGATGGTTTTTGTAGAGGTGCTGCTGGACCGCACTACACCCAATGTATTTGACGCATTCAAGGCCGCCGTACAGGTACGTCCCGAGATCATGGAATGCCACATGGTGGCGGGTGGCTTTGACTACCTGCTAAAGACCCGCATGGCCGACATGCTGGCGTACCGGGAATTTGCGGGTACGGTGCTGTGGCAATTGCCAGGTGTGCGCGAAACCCGTACATATGCGGTGATGGAAGAGGTCAAAAACTCCACCCGGTTGCGGCTTCCATGAAGTGCATTCCCCGCTTATTCCCCCTGTTACGTGCTCTATGTGCCGGAGCCCTGTGCGCCGTCAATGGCATGGCGTTGGCGCAGCAGCTTGGTGCCGCCCCACCTGTGGCGGCGGCACGGATCGGTGTTACCGAGACGCTGCTGGGCATCCTGGGCTATGCCCGCTGGCCGAATGAATCCATGCCGCTGCGCGTGTGCATTGCAGGACGCAGTGCGCATACCGACCAGTGGCTGAAGAACGGTTTGGCGGCCTTGCCCCAACGGCCTATCGTGGTGCAGGCGCTGGCAACCGACAGCGGAGCGTCTATCGCCGCCCAGTGCGATGCCTTGTATATAGGGACACTGGACGATGCAACTTCGCGGCGCATATTTGCCCATGTGGTGGGGTATCCAGTGCTCACCGTCAGTGAACGGATTCCACCTTGTGCTGCGGGAGCCATGGTGTGCCTGGATGCCAACAACCAGAATGGAGTGCAATTTGAAGTCAATCTGGATGCCGTTGCGCGCAGCGGAGTACGGGTGAATCCGCAAGTCCTGCGGCTCGGGCGGCCTGCCGCAAAGGCCACACCATGAACCGGCATCCCGCCCACAAGCCGTCCGCCGACCGCGTCAGCCTGCTGGCGACGCTGCAGCAGGCACATTTCCGTGTGGCCACGCTCATGATGCTGGCCGTGGGTTTTGCATTGACGCTGGCAGCCTTGGTGGCCTTACGCACTGCTGCAGACCAAAACCTGCAGCTGGTCGCGCGGTCAATTGCCTACACCACAGAGGCCGCGGTTGTGTTCCGTGACACCATTGCCATCCAGGAATCGCTGGGGCTGATTGCCCGCCAAGAGTCATTGGCCAATGCGCAAATTGTCGACAACCGTGGCGCGCTACTGGGGCGCTATGTGCGCCCCACCAACAGCCTGCCGGATGTCGTCGGTGACCGGATCGTGGCTCTGCTCCTTCCACAGCCCACCGTCGCTCCGGTCGTGTACCAGGGCCGCAGCATCGCCGAGGTGCGGTTGCGCGGCGACGGGGCGGGCTTTGTGGGCTTTATCTTCATGGGTTTGGCCGGCATGCTGGTCTGCTTGGCGCTGGGGGCGGTCGCCGTACGGCAACTCTCTAAGCGTATCCAGCGCGATATTTTGCAGCCGGTACTCGCCCTGACGGCCGTCACCTACGCGGCCCGGTTTGACCGCGCCACGTCAGCGCGGGCGCCCGCGTCCCGCATCGCCGAGTTTCACCAACTGGGTGAAGACTTCAACGCTTTGCTGATGGAAATCGAGGTCTACCAGACCCAGTTGCACCAAGAGAACAAGTCCCTTTCGCACCTGGCCAACCACGACAGCCTGACTGGTCTGCCCAACCGCGCCTACTTTCGGCGCCGTCTCACGCGGGTCTTGCAGGACATCCAGGCCACGGGCGGCGGCTTGGCCGTGCTGTATCTGGACAACGACCACTTCAAGTCGATCAACGACCGTTATGGCCATGCCGTAGGTGATGCCCTGCTGGTGGAGGTGGCCGACCGGGTGCGGGCGCAGGTGCGCGAAAACGATGTGGTGGCCCGCCTCGGCGGCGATGAATTTGCCATTTTGCTGGCTCCCTTGCACAACGTAGAAGATGCCGCTCGGATTGCCGACAAAATCATCGCCAGCATGGCTGCTCCGTTGGAGATTCGACCCCAAGATCACATCGTGCCGTCCTTGAGTATTGGCATTGCGATCTACCCGATCCACGGGCAAACTGCCGAACAGCTGCTGCGTGCTGCCGACCGCGCCATGTACCGCGTCAAAAGTCGGCAACGCGGTCAGCGCCATGTTTTCAACGACCAAACGGATGGCAGCGACTCGCTAAACCCGACCGAAAAAAGAGAAACCCATTGATGCAACCGCACCCCCACCTACCCACACCTTCTGGCATGCATACCCAGGTTCGCCGCAATATTTTGGGGTATGCCGCCGCGCTTTCATTAGGCCTATTGGGCGCCTGCCAATCCCCTCCACCCGCCGTGGCTCCGCCACTCGACCGCGCCACCGAACTGGAGCGCCTGGGCTTTGTGCGTACCGAAGAAGGCTGGGAGTACCCCATTTCTGGAAAGATCTTGTTTGACACCGCGTCTGATGCACTAGATCCAGAAAGCCAGGCTGTGGCGGGGCGTATCGGCAGCGCCTTGGCGAAACTGGGCATCAACCGGCTGCGGGTCGAGGGGCATACCGACAACGTGGGCCCGGCAAACTTTAACCAGACCTTGTCTTTGCGCCGAGCAGAAGCCGTGGCACAGGCCCTGGTATCCCACGGCCTACCAATAGACGGAATGGAAGTACGCGGCTGGGGTAAGGACCGCCCCGTCGTATCCAACGATACGCCCGCTGGACGGATGCAGAACCGCCGGGTTTCGGTGATCGTGCCGGCCCAGTAGGCTGGAGGTCTACCGAACGCCAAAAATAGCGGTGCCCACGCGCACCATGGTGCTGCCTGCAGCCACAGCGGCCTCCAGATCGGTCGTCATACCCATCGACAAGGTATCAAAATGTGGCGCGCCCGGCACGGCGGCGGCTACGATCTCGTCAAACAAGGCTTTGGCCTGCGCACACACAGCCAGCTGCCCTGCGTAATCTGCCGCAGGCTCCGGAATCACCATCAGCCCCCGCAAACACAGGCGTGGCAGGGCCGCCACCTGGATTGCCAAGGCCAAGGTCTCTGCAGGCGGTACACCAGATTTGTTCTCGCCACCATCCACATTGACTTGCAAGCAGACGTTCAGCGGCGGCAGATCTATCGGGCGTTGGTCGTTCAACCGCTGGGTAATTTTGAGTCGGTCAACGCTGTGCACCCAGTCAAAATGCGTAGCGACCAGGGCTGTTTTATTGCTTTGGATGGGGCCGATACAGTGCCATTCCAGCGGCAAATCCTGCAAAGCGGTGATTTTGGCGACGGCCTCCTGGATGTAGTTTTCGCCGAAGCGCGTCTGCCCTGCGGCAAAAGCCTCCCGCACCGCCTGGGGACCCCAGGTTTTGGAAACAGCCAGCAAAACAACGGAATGGCTTGGCCGCGATGCACGGGTACAAGCTGTAACCATGCGCCCACGAACGCCTTGGAGATTGTTACTAATCGTAGTCATAATCAAACCTACAGCGTACCAAACATCAAGGGGCTCCGTGGACATCACCCAACTGCTCGCATTTAGCGTAAAAAACAAGGCCTCGGATTTGCACCTGTCGGCCGGGCTGCCGCCCATGATCCGGGTGCATGGCGATGTGCGCCGTATCAACGTCGATCCGCTGGACCACAAAACCGTCCACGCCATGGTCTACGACATCATGAGCGACAGCCAGCGCAAACAGTATGAAGAGTTTTTAGAGGTCGATTTCTCGTTCGAAATCGAGGGGCTGGCGCGCTTTCGGGTCAATGCCTTTAACCACGCACGCGGAGCCGGTGCCGTGCTGCGGACCATTCCGTCCAAGATCCTCACCCTGGAGCAGCTCAACGCGCCCAAGATTTTTGGCGACCTGGCCCTCAAGCCACGCGGCATGGTGCTGGTGACCGGGCCCACCGGTTCCGGTAAATCCACCACGCTGGCCGCCATGGTGAACCACCTCAACGAGACTGAATACGGCCACGTGCTGACGGTGGAAGACCCGATCGAATTTGTCCACGAATCCAAAAAATGCCTGATCAACCAGCGCGAAGTCGGCCCGCACACGCTGAGCTTTGCCGCCGCCCTGCGCTCGGCCTTGCGGGAAGACCCGGATGCGATTTTGGTGGGTGAAATGCGCGACCTGGAGACCATCCGCCTGGCCATGACCGCTGCCGAAACCGGGCATCTGGTGTTTGGCACCCTGCACACCTCCAGCGCGGCCAAAACCATCGACCGGATCATTGACGTGTTCCCGGCCGAAGAAAAGGAAATGGTCCGTGCCATGCTGTCGGAGTCGCTCCAAGCAGTCATCTCGCAAACCTTGTGCAAAACCAAGGACGGCCAGGGCCGGGTGGCGGCGCACGAGATCATGCTGGGCACCAGCGCCATCCGCAACCTGATCCGCGAAGCCAAGGTGGCGCAGATGTACTCCACCATCCAGACCGGCAACAGCGTGGGCATGCAGACGCTGGACCAGAACCTGACCGATTTGGTACGCCGCAATATCATCAGCCCGGGTGAGGCCCGGGGCAAAGCCAAAATTCCAGAGAACTTCCCAGGTTGAACATGACGAACGATTGGAGCACCCCATGAAGGGTATTCTGGAGTTTTTGCTCCACAAGTCGGAGCCTAAAACCGAGGCGGCGCCGCACGACTCGATGCTGTTCACCACCGCGTTCAATGGCCAAAATGTCGATCCCTCGATGCTGGTGCCGTGGGAAGCGCGGGCCATCGAAGTGGGCGCCAAACGCCTGCCCACCGGCAACAGCGTACGCACCCTGCAAGAGTTGTGGGCCAAAGACAAGAATATGGAACAGCTCGACGCGGCCTCCATCCTGCGTATGGAGCGCTTCTTCCAATTTGCCCTGGTGCCTGGCGGGCGCGACATCATCCGCCAGGGCGAGTACGGCAACTTCATGGTGGTGCTGCTCAAAGGCACCATTGCGGTGGACCGGCTGCAGCCTTGGGGCGAACACCTGCGGCTGGCGGAGACCAAGCCAGGCGACATCCTCGGAGAAATGTCGCTGCTCGACAGCGGCATGCGTTTCTCGGCCTGCACCACGCTGGATGATTGCGAAATCGCCGCACTCAGTGCCGAGTCGATGGATGACATGATGAACACCGACCCCCGGTTGGCCGCCTGCCTGATTGCCCTGCTGGCACGCAAGCTCTCGCTGCGGCTGCGCGCCATCAGTGCCCGGTTCAGCGACCGCCCCAACTGAAGGCCCACGATGGAACGCGACCAAGCCAGCAAGTTCATCAACGATCTTTTGAAACTTATGGTCAGCCGTAACGGCAGTGACCTGTTCATCACGTCCGAGTTTCCGCCCGGCATCAAGGTCGATGGCAAGGTCACCAAAGTCTCGCCCCAACCGCTCACGGCCGGCCACACGCTGGCTTTGGCCCGTTCGGTCATGAACGACAAGCAGGCTGCCGAGTTTGAACGCACCAAGGAATGCAACTTTGCGATCTCTCCGGCCGGCATTGGCCGGTTCCGTGTCAACGCCTTTGTGCAACAGGGCAAAGTGGGCATGGTGCTACGGGTGATTCCGGTCAGCATCCCCACCGTAGACAGTCTGGGCATGCCCCAGGTGCTCAAAGACGTGGCCATGACCAAGCGCGGCCTGTGCATCCTGGTGGGCGGTACGGGCTGTGGCAAGTCCACCACCCTGGCCGCCATGGTGGATTGGCGCAACGAGAACTCCTACGGCCACATCATCACCATCGAAGACCCGGTGGAATTTGTGCATCCGCACAAAAACTGCGTTGTCACCCAGCGTGAAGTGGGCCTGGACACCGACAGCTGGGACTCCGCCCTGAAAAACTCACTGCGCCAGGCCCCGGATGTCATCCTGATGGGCGAAATCCGCGACCGCACCACCATGGAGCACGCCATCGCCTTTGCCGAAACCGGCCACCTGTGCCTGGCCACACTGCACGCCAACAACGCCAACCAGGCGCTGGACCGCATCCTGAACTTTTTCCCCGAAGACCGCCGGGCGCAGCTGCTGATGGATTTGTCGCTGAACCTGCGCGGCGTTGTGTCGCAGCGCCTGATTCCCCGCCAGGACGGCAAGGGCCGCGCCGCAGCGGTAGAGATCATGCTCAACACCCCGCTGATCTCCGACCTGATCTTCAAAGGCGAAGTCACCGAGATCAAGGAGATCATGAAGAAGAGCCGCAACCTGGGCATGCAAACCTTTGACCAGGCCTTGTTCGACGCCTACGAGAGCCAACTCATCAGCTACGAAGACGCCCTGCGCCACGCCGATTCGCTCAACGACCTGCGCCTGCAGATCAAGCTCAACAGCCAACGCGCCAAGACCCAAGATTTAGCGGCTGGTACCGAGCATTTCGCGATAGTCTGACGCTCGCACCACGCCTTTCCCGTGCCGACAAAGAGCCGGACGGTTTTTTTAGTTTCAGTCTTTCATTCCCATGTCTAGTACCAATCCCAAAACCTACACTTCCGTTCCGCCCCAAAAAGTCGCCTTTCTCGGCCTGGGGGTCATGGGCTACCCGATGGCGGCGCACCTGGCGCTGGCCGGGCACTCGGTGACCGTCTACAACCGAACCGCTACTAAATCCATAGCTTTCTGTGCTGATTACATAAGCGCTGGAGCCCCAAAACATGCCCAAACTCCGCGCCTGGCCGCGCGGGGGGCAGACATCGTATTTTGCTGCGTGGGCAATGACGAAGATCTGCGCTCGGTCACGCTCGGGGCCGACGGCGCGTTTGCCGGCATGGAGCCGGGCGCGATTTTTGTGGACCACACCACCGCCTCGGCCGAAGTGGCCCGCGAGCTGTTTGGTGCCGCCCGCACCCTGGGGCTGCACTTCATCGACGCACCGGTCTCAGGCGGCCAGGCGGGCGCACAAAACGGCCTGCTGACGGTGATGTGCGGCGGCGATGCGGCGGCTTTCGATGCCATTGCCCCCACGGCCATGGCGTTTTCACGGGCCTGTACCCGGGTGGGCGACAGCGGCGCGGGCCAGTTGGCCAAGATGGTGAACCAGATCTGCATTGCCGGGCTGGTGCAGGGCCTGAGCGAGGCCGTGGCCTTTGGCCAGCGCGCGGGGCTGGACATGGTGCAGGTGCTGGAAGTGATCGGCAAGGGCGCAGCCCAAAGCTGGCAGATGGACAACCGGGGCAAAACCATGGTGGCCGACAAGTTCGACTTCGGCTTTGCCGTGGACTGGATGCGCAAAGACCTGGGGCTGGTGCTGGACGAGGCCAAGCGCAACGGTGCGCGCCTGCCGGTCACCGCCCTGGTAGACCAGTTTTATGCCGACGTGCAGCAAATGGGCGGCCAGCGCTGGGACACCTCCAGCCTGATCAAACGGCTGAAGTAGGCCCGACTTACTTGACGTTGGAGAGGCTTTTCAGCTCTTCATCGCTCAGGATGTCAAACACCCGCACCACCCTTTGCACGCCGCTGACGCTGCGCGCCAGTTCGGTGGCGCGGTTGGCTTCGCGCATGGAGACGCGGCCCATCAGGTAGACCGTGCCACGCTCGGTGATCACCTTGAGAACGTTGGACTGCACGTCCTTGGCATCCACCAGCGTGGCCTTGACCTTGCCGGTCACCAGGGTGTCGGACGAGCGCTGCGAAAGCGACGACGGGCCGAGCACCGCCACCTCATTGACCACCGAACGCACGTTCTCCACCTTCAGCACCAGATCTTGCAGCTTTTGCTGGTCGGCGGCGGTGGGCACTTCACCGGTCAACAACACCTGGCGGTTGTAGCTGGTGACGTTGACATGGGCGCTCTCGCCCATGCTCTGGCCGATGCGGTTGTTGGCGCGCAGCTCGATGCCTTCGTCTTCCAGCTGGGCACCGGAGGTGCGCCGGTCAGTCGCCATGAATGCACCGCCCACCGCCGCCCCACCCACCATCAAAGGTACGCAGGCCGACAGGCTGGAGCCCAGAACAACAGCCGCCGCAGCGGTGAGTAGAAAACGGTGCATGGAGTCTTTCAAAAAAGTTAAAGCGGGGGTTCAATATCACCCAGCAACTGGGAATCAACGCCGTCGCACAGGCAGTGCAGCACCAGCAAATGGACTTCCTGGATGCGCGCGGTGCGGTCGTGCGGCACGCAGATGTGCACATCGGTTTCGCGCAGCGCCGCACCCATCTTGCCGCCGCCCTTGCCGGTGAGGGCCACCACGGTCATCTCGCGCTCGTGGGCGGCTTCAATCGCCAGCAACACGTTGGCCGAATTGCCGCTGGTGGTAATGGCCAACAGCACGTCGCCGGGCTGGCCCAGAGCGCGCACCTGCTTGGCGAAGATCACGTCGAAGTTGTAGTCGTTGCCGATGGCGGTGATGATGGAGCTGTCGGTGGTGAGTGCAATCGCGCCCAGCTCGGGCCGCTCGCGCTCGAACCGGCCCACGAACTCGGCCGCAAAATGCTGCGCATCCGCCGCCGAGCCCCCGTTGCCGCAGGCCAGCACCTTGCCGCCGCTGGTCACGGCCGCCAGCATGGCCTGTATGCCTGCTGCGATGGGTTTGCTGAGTGGCTGCGCCGACTGGTACTTCAGGTCGGCGCTGTCGATGAAATGTTGCTGAATGCGTTGTTCAATCATGGTGCGGAATGATAACTGTGCTGTAAGAGGCCATTTGTAAATGGAAGTTCAACTGGCATCGAAGGCCGCCTGCAGCCATTGGATGCCCGCATACTCGACCAGCACCACGTCAAACCGGCATGGCGGCGGGGTGCGCAGGCGCATCAAATAACTGCGGGCGGCAAACACAATGCGCCTTTGTTTGGTGGCAGTAATGCTGGCCGCCGCGCCGCCAAACGCCGCCGTGGCCCGCTGGCGCACTTCGACAAACACCACCGTGCCGTCGGGCGCGCGCATCACCAGGTCGATTTCGCCGCCACCACGCCCCGGGGTCCGATAATTGCGCTCCAGCAGACGCAGGCCCTGGGCCTGCAAATGCGCCAGCGCCCGGTCTTCGGCCGCATCACCCGTCTGTTTGGTGGTGCCCGGCGGGGCCACACCGATTTTTTTGAGGAAACCCATTGAGCGCTTCTTTTGTTTCCGCCTTGAAAGCCGCCCAGGAGGCAGCCGCTTCGCAGCATTATCCGGCGGGCACGCTGTACATCGTGGCCACGCCCATCGGCAATTTATGCGACATCAGCCTGCGGGCGCTGCACGTGCTGGACCTGGTGGATGCCATCGCCTGCGAGGACACGCGCCACACCCAGGCCCTGCTGCGCGCCTACGGCATCGACAAGTCCAGCGCCCAGCTGCTGGCGGTACACCAGCACAACGAAACCGAGGCTGCGCAGAACGTGGTGCGGCGGCTGCAGCAGGGCGAGCGCATCGCCTACGCCAGCGACGCGGGCACCCCGGCCATCAGCGACCCCGGCGCGCGGGTGGTGGCCGCCGCGCGGGCCGTGGGCATTGCGGTAGTGCCGCTGCCCGGCGCCAGCAGCATCACGGCGGCGCTGAGTGCAGCCGGCATCGTGCAAGACACGGGTTTTGTATTTACCGGCTTTTTGCCCAGCAAGGCCACCGAGCGCGACAACGCGGCCCTGGCGCTGCTGGCCGAGCCGCGCGCCGTGGTGCTGCTGGAAGCACCGCACCGCATCGAGGCCCTGGCCCGCAGCCTGGCCTGCCTGGGCCCACGCCCGGTGACGCTGGCGCGCGAGATCACCAAGCAGTTTGAAGAAATCGCCACCGTGCCCGCGCAGGACCTGGTGGCCTGGCTGGCGGCCCAGCCGTCGCGCACGCGGGGCGAATTTGTGCTGGTCATCCACCCGGCCCCGCCGTCGGAAGCCCCGGCGCAAGACCTGCGGGTGCTCAAGCTGCTGCTGGCCGAGCTGCCCCTGAAAACTGCGGTACAACTCTGCGCCGACATCACCGGCCAGCCGCGCAAAGGCCTGTACAGCGCCGCGCTGGAACTCAAAGAGGCATCCAGCGAAGACTCCTGAATTCATAGCTGCTCACGCCCACGGAATGGACGCTAGCAGCCTATTTCATTCGGATTTTGGTGGCCACAGGAAACTCAAGGGGTGCCGACGCAGGCGGCGCAGCACCGCGTAACGCAGGCGCTGGCGGTCCAGCCCGGTCACGCTGTGCGCACCCAGGGCCAGTTGCAACGCCAGGAAGAAGCTGACCGTCAAATTCAGCAAGCCGATCAACGGAATCGCCGCCACGCACCACCAGAACACCGGCATGGTCCACACCAGGTTGCCATACGCGGCCGCCGCCGCCGCCAACTGGCCGGTGGACAGCGTCACGTGGCGCGCCTCCAGCCCCAGGCCCACAAAAGCCAGCACCGGCGGCAGCAGCCCGAGCATGAGGCCCAGCGAGATGTTCGACGCAAAGCCCGAAATATGCTCGCGCATGAACCGCGCCCAGCGGTCGGCCCGCGTCCCGCCCAGCACGCGGGTGATGCGCGGGTTGTAGCGCAGGGCGGAGTCCAGCTGGTGCAGCACAAACCAGTTTTCCACCGCGCCCGCAATCAGGCTCGAGGTAAACAGCAGCACGCCGGTAAACGCGGCAAACAGCAGCGTGCTGGGATTGAGCAGCGTCAGGGTGTGGAACACGTGGTCGGCCTCGACACGGCTGATCATGTGCTTGTCGCTGCCCCAGAACATCGCAAAACTGATCAGCAGCACGCAGGGCGTGACCATGCCCACATTGCCCAACACGGCGGCCACCTGCGAGCGCACCAGGTGGGTGACTTCGTCGACAAAATCTTCAATCGCCCGGCTGTGGCCCAGGTCTTTGAGCTTGGCCGCCATGGCGGGGGCGGTCATGGCGGGCTGCTTGGTGGCCAGCGTCCAGTGCAGCAGCTGGATCAATACAAAACTGGCGGCGTACATCACGCCCGACCACATGCCAGCCCAAAAGGCCGTCAGGCCCACCGCGCCGATCAAAAACTTCAACAAGGTGGTCAGCGAGGTGGCCGCGCCACCACCCGCCGCCTTGATCAGCATGCCGCGGTACTCGCTGCGGTCGCGGGTGATGTAGTGCTCGCCGGTTTCGGCGCTGCGCTCGGTCACCTTGGCGGCCAGCATCGAGGCATTGCCACTCACCAGCGCACGCAGGCTGCGGCGCTCTTTGCCGGCATAGGTCAAGCGCACCACCAAACGGCTGACGCTGGCTTCGGGCGTCGGCGACAGCAGGCAGTCCATCAGATCGCGCACCCGCAGCAGGCGTTCGCGCAGCTGGCGCAGCATGAACACCAGGTTGACCGAAATGCCGTGGTCGTTCAGGTGCGGGTACACGCTGGCCGCCGCCTGGCGGCACAACTCCAGCCGCTCGCGCAAACGCTGGGCAGCGGCCTCCAGCTCGGGCAGCTCACGCGGCGTGGCAATGAAGGCACGGCGCAGGGCATCTACCTCGGCCGACAGGCTGTTGAACGGCTCGTCAAGGCGGGCGGCAGCACTCATGCGCAACCGCAACTCCGATGCCACCCCGGTGGCCATGATCTGGTTGCTGCAAAAGGTGATGGCCTGCAGCAGCTCGTCTTGCCACAGCGTGATGCCGGGTGTGCGCGACGGCGACGACAGCAAATGGCCAATGCGTGCCAGCGTGGCCGCGTCCAGCGCCGCCAGCCAGGCGGCATCCCGCGTATTCGGCAACACCAGGCTGAAGAGTTCGGCCGCATCGGTGGTTTCGGGCGTGCTGGGCAGCAGTTTGCAACGCAGCCGGTAACCTAGCTCGCTGAAAAACGCGGTACGGGGTGAAAAACCGTAGTCGGACAACACCATGGTGCTGTCCACCGTGTCAGCCAATACCTTCCACCAGCAACGTAGCCGCACTTGCAGCTCGGGCCGGGCTTCCACCGCATCCAGAAACCGCTGCACCCGGCTGACCGAGTCGTCAGGCGCCAGGTTGTTGCCACGGATCCAGTCCAGCAGACCAATCAGCCACAGGTGGCGCTGCGCCAGCGGCGCATCGGCATCCAGCGTATCGAGGAGCGAGGTGAGAGTGTGTGTTGTCAATGCGAGGGGTGTTCTCTAGGGTTTTGGAGCAGTCCATTCTAGAGAAGTTGGTGCGGCTGGCGGGGATCAAACCCACTTTTGGGTAAATCGCCTGCAAACCCGCACCAACGCTCACTCTCACACATTCCAGTAGTTAAAAAAAGTGGGTTGAAGTGGATGACCTAAGTGGATGACATTGTGCCTTCACTTGATTGGAAAGCTAGCGATTCAGTTTTGGGATGCGCGCTTGACTTTGACCAAATTCGGCACTAAATTCAGACCCATCAACATCAAAGGATCGCTATGCTGTCCGCCGCCAATATCAAATCCATCTCTTACCTGAAAAGCCATGCTGCTCAGATCTCCGAAGACCTGGAGATGAACGGTACGCCTTTTTTCATCACCCAGAATGGCGAAGCCAGCATGGTGGTTGAAAGTGTGAAATGCTTTCAGGAAAAGGAAGCGCTCATCGCCGCCTTGAAAATCATCGCCTTGGGTGAGAAAGACCGCTTGCAAGGCAAAGGCATTCCCGTTGCCGAGTCACGGGCGCAACTGGCAGCAGCTCGCCAACGCCGCAAGTAATGTCGATCATCATTCTTCCCGATGCACAGGAAGACTTGCTCTCGCTTCAGGAGTACATGCTCAACAAGTGGAGCGAGACTGACTGGCTCAATGCCGAAAACGAAATATTCGAAAAGCTGGCGCTGGTTGACACAGGACTTTTGACTGGGCCGCCCGTCCAGGAGCTTGCCTCCGTTGGCATCTTTGAGTACCAAAACGTCTTTACCTCACACCACAAGCTAGTCTATCGGCGAATCGACAAGGACGTTTACGTGTACCTCATTGCTTCGCACCGACAGGATTTCCCGACGCTGTTAGTGAGACGACTTCTGAAAATTTGACACCCCATTGACGTGACCTCGCCAGCTCAAAATGCGGCAGAGGCTCCCGCTCCAGCAGCACCCTCGCCAGGCATTGTGGACTACTGCCCGCCCTATGATTGGGACTGGGGAATTGGAGACAAAATGACCGCCGCCCCAAATTATCTAAACCCTTTTGAGTTCCGCGAAGCCGCCAACAACACACCAAGTCACGGAAACGAGAAGGGGCATCAGTTCAAGCACCTATCCCGCCGCCTCGCCGATGGCATAGCAACAAGTACTCATTCTTTTCTACGATGAACAAACAACAACTAGCCGCCAAAATCTGGGAATCGGCCAACCAGATGCGGTCGAAGATAGAGGCCAATGAATACAAGGACTACATCCTAGGCTTCATTTTCTACAAATACCTCTCCGACAAGCTGGTGCGCGTTGCCAAAAGCGAAAACTTTAGCGACGAAGACCTCCGCGTCCTGTCAGAAGACGACACCGAAGCCGTTGACCACATCAAGGGCAAGATCGGCTACTTCATCGCCCACCAGCACCTGTTTTCTACGTGGCTAGAGCTCCAGGGCGACTTCAACGTATCCCATGTGCGCGATGCCTTGTCTGCTTTTGGTCGCCTCATTCACCCCAACCACAAGCGCCTTTTCGATGGCATCTTCAAAACCCTTGAAACGGGTTTGAGCAAGCTAGGCGACACGGCCGCCAAGCAAACCAAGGCCATAGCGGAGCTGATTCAGCTCATCAAAGACATCCCCATGGATGGCAGGCAAGGCTACGACGTGCTGGGCTTTGTTTATGAGTACCTCATCAGCATGTTTGCTGCCAACGCGGGAAAAAAGGCGGGCGAGTTTTACACCCCGCACGAGGTCTCTGTGCTCATGTCCGAGGTCATTGCCCACCATCTGAAAGACCGCCAGACCATCCAGATATACGACTCCACCAGTGGATCGGGCTCGCTATTGCTCAACATAGGCCAGTCCATTGCCAAGCACATGGCGGACAAAAACAACATCCGCTACTACGCCCAAGAGCTCAAAGAAAACACCTACAACCTCACCCGCATGAACCTCATCATGCGCGACATCCTGCCCAACAACATCGTCACCCGCAACGCCGACACGCTAGAAGACGATTGGCCCTACTTTGACGACCAAGATCCCGTCAACACCTACGACCCGCTGTATCTAGACGCCGTGGTCTCCAACCCACCCTACTCACAAAAGTGGGACCCGCAGCACAAAGATGCCGACCCCCGCTACGCCCGCTTTGGCCTGGCACCCAAGTCCAAGGCCGACTACGCCTTTTTGCTGCACGACCTCTACCACCTCAAGCCCGACGGCATCATGGCCATCGTCTTGCCGCACGGCGTACTGTTTCGGGGTGGCGAAGAGGGTGCCATCCGCAAGCAGCTCATTGAAAACAACCACCTTGAGACCATTATTGGCCTGCCGTCCAACATATTCTTTGGTACCGGCATCCCCACCATCATCTTGGTGCTGCGGCAAAAGCGCAAGAGCAGCGATGTGCTCATCGTCGATGCATCCAAGGGCTTTGCCAAAGAAGGCAAAAGCAACAAGCTGCGCGCGTCTGACGTCAAAAAAATCACCGATACCGTCAATAGCCGCACCAGCGTGCCGCGCTACAGCCGCCTTGTGCCCAAAACCGAGCTACAGGCCAACGACTACAACCTCAATATCCCGCGCTATGTGGATTCATCTGAACCCGCCGAGAGCTGGGATTTGTATGCCTCCATGTTCGGCGGCATCCCCGTAAGCGAGTTGGACAGCCTGGCAGAATTTTGGCAAGCCTTCCCCAGCCTGCGCGCCGCCCTGTTTGCCGACAATGGCACGCCCTACGTAGCACCCAAGGTGCAAGACTTGACGGCCGCCACCCGCGCACACCCTGAGGTAGCAAATTTCGGCCAAGCCTTCACCACCGCATTTACCGACATCACCCTCTGGCTGCGCCAGGCGCTGCTGGCGCAATTGCTCACCGTGCACATCCCTAAGCAGGAGGCGCTGATCAGCGCAGAGCTGTTCGCCCGCTTGGCCAATGTCGGCTCCGTGCCGCTCATCGACCGCTACCACGCCTACCAAATCCTGGCCGACCACTGGCAGCCCATCGCTACCGATCTGGAAATCTTGCAGACCGAAAGCTTTGATGCCACCCGCGTGGTAGACCCCCACATGGTCACCAAAAAGAAAGACGGCAAGGACGCAGAGGTGCAAGACGGCTGGAAGGGCCGCATCATGCCCTTTGAGCTGGTGCAGGCCACCTACCTCACACAAGAGTTAGACGCGCTGCGCAAGCAAGAGGCCCGCCTTGGCGAAATTACTGCCTCCATAGACGATGCCTTTGATGGCCTGAGCGAGGAGGACAAGTCCAACGACACCGTGAACGACGCAGGCGACAAGTTTGTCAGCGCCGCCGTCATCAAAGAAGCCAAGGCCTTGCAAGCAGAAGCAGAAAAGCCCGGCAACTTTGATCCCGAATCGTACGAGGCCAAAATCATCCAAGTGGCCGACTGGCTGGCGGAAGAAAAAACGCTCAAAGCCACCATCAAACAAGCCGCCGCCGCCCTGCACCTGAAAACCAAGGCGACTATCGAAGCCTTAAGCGACGCGCAGGTGCACGAGCTGCTGGAGCGCAAATGGATCAGCCCCCTGGTGAACGAACTGCACAGCCTGCCCGATCAGCAGATTGATGGATTGATTCGCAAGCTGGAAGCCCTGGTGCAAAAGTACCAAATTACCTATGCCGACAACGCCCGCGACATCAAGCAGACCGAAGCCGCGCTGGCGGGAATGATTGAGGAACTGGATGGGGGTGAGTTCGACCTCAAAGGCCTTGCAGAACTGAAAACCTTGCTTGCAGGAAACTGAGATGACCGATCAGACAAGCAGCAAAGTGCCGCAGATTCGGTTCAAAGGATTTGAAGGGGATTGGGATGATCAGACGCTAGGTAAATTATTTCCAATCACATCTGCTGCTCGCGTTCACAAACATGAATGGACTAAATCCGGTGTCCCATTCTTCCGATCAAGTGATGTCGTTTCAGCTTTCATGGGTAAGGTAAATACAAAGGCATTTATCTCACACGAGCTGTACCTAGATCTCTCGGAGAAAGTTGGTCGCGTCAAAAAAGGCGACATGCTGGTCACTGGTGGTGGCTCGATAGGCATACCATACTTAGTGGGAGCTGATGATCCTTTGTATTTCAAGGATGCGGATCTTCTTTGGTTCAAGATTCGCGACTCCGTTGATAGCCACTATCTCTTCACTTTCTTTTCGTCTCAGCTGTTCACGCGATATGTCAGGAGCATAAGTCACATCGGAACAATTGCTCACTACACAGTCGAGCAGGCAAAAATAACACCTCTCGCCGTTCCTCGAATAAAAACCGAACAATCCCAAATCGGCAAATTTTTCCGAGAACTGGATAGTCTGATTGGGCTGCACCAGCGCAAGCATGACAAGCTGGTGACGCTGAAAAAAGCGATGCTCCAAAAGATGTTCCCGCAACCCGGCGCCACCACGCCAGAAATTCGTTTTAAAGGGTTTCAGGGGGATTGGGTGGAGAAGAAGCTGGGGGAGTGTGTACTAATTCAACGCGGCGGGTCGCCGCGTCCAATCGAAGACTTCACAACACAAGATGCCGATGGAATCAACTGGATAAAAATCGGCGATGTAAAAATTGGGTCCCGATACATCACGCAAACCGAAGAGAAAATTAGACCGGAGGGCGTATCAAAATCGCGCCAAGTTTTCAAAGGCGATCTCATTCTTTCCAATTCGATGAGTTTCGGTAGACCATACCTCATGGCTATTGATGGATGTATTCATGACGGCTGGCTTCTGATTAGAAACGACAGGAACTTATTTGATCTTAATTACCTGCTGCAGCTCCTTTCATCAGAAACCATGACGGAGCAGTATCGTTCGTTGGCTGCCGGTGGTGTGGTAAACAATTTGAATAGCGCGCTTGTCCAATCCACAAACATTACTTTTCCAGATAAACCAGAGCAGCAAAAAATCGGCACCTACTTCCGCACTCTCGACGAGCTGATTTCCCAACACGCCACCCAGCTCAAAAAGCTCCAGCAGATCAAATCCGCCTGCTTAGAGCGCATGTTTGTCTAGCGCGTCGTATCCATAGATTTCCCTATGCTTATCCTCTACACCACAGAAGACGGCAAAAGCCAGATCCAGCTTCGCAGCAAGGACCAACCCGTGTGGCTCACGCAGCGCGAGATGGCGAAGCTTTTTGATGTCAGCACGGACAACATCGGCCTGCACCTCAAAAACATTTTTGAGGACGCCGAACTCAACTGCGAAGCAACTACCGAGGAATCCTCGGTAGTTCAAAGTGAGGGGGCGCGCGAGGTGCAGCGCCCGGTCCCCCTTTCCCGCTGCTCACCAATGCGGGCACCATCAGCCATGCGCAAATGGAGAGCGCAACCAGCGCCCTTTATGTGCACTACGACCAGCGCCTCAAGACCATGGAGGCGCAGGAGGCCGATCTGCAGGATGAAGCCACGCGCAAAGCGCTGGAGCAAAAAATCAAACACCGCCCACATTCTTGATTGATCGCATGACCACCTTTGCCAAAGAATCTGAATTTGAAGCCGCTGTAATTCACGAGCTGCGCCAGCGTGGCTGGGGCGACGCGGATGTCATCAAGAACCCCAGCGAGGCAGACTTGTTGGCAAACTGGAAGCGCATTCTTTTTGAAAACAATCGCGGCCAAGACAGGTTGAACGAAGTGCCGCTGACCGACGGCGAGATGCAGCAGGTGATGGAGCAGATCACCGCGCTGCGCACACCACTCAAGCTCAACGGGTTTATCAATGGCAAAACGGTGGCTATTACGCGCGACAACCCAGCCGATGCGCTGCACTTTGGCAAAGAGGTGAGCCTAAAAATTTACGACCGTCACGAGATAGCTGCAGGGCAGAGCCGCTACCAAATCGTGCAGCAGCCACGCCATGCACGGGGCTCGCCGCTGCTCAATGACAGGCGGGGCGACTTGGTGCTACTCATCAGTGGCATGCCTGTGATTCACATTGAACTTAAGAAGAGCGGCGTGGCGGTGAGCCAAGCCTACAACCAGATAGAAAAATATTCGCGCGAGGGTATTTTTACGGGCATTTTTTCACTCATCCAGATATTCGTGGCCATGGAGCCCGCCGAGGCGCTTTACTTTGCCAACCCAGGGCCAGATGGCAAGTTCAATAAAGACTATGCCTTTCACTGGGCGGACTTCAACAACGAGCCTGTCAACGACTGGAAGAGTTTTACGGCCAGCCTGCTGTCTATCCCCATGGCGCACCAGCTCATTGGCTTTTACACGGTCGCCGATGAGTCAGACGGCGTGCTCAAGGTGATGCGCAGCTACCAGTACTACGCTGCGCACGCCATTTCAGACAAAGTGGCCAAGACGGATTGGAAAAACCCCAACCGCCTGGGCGGCTACATCTGGCACACCACGGGCTCTGGCAAGACGATGACGAGTTTCAAGTCGGCGCAGCTCATCGCCAACTCCAAGGGCGCGGACAAGGTCGTCTTTTTGCTGGACCGCGTAGAGCTAGGCACGCAAACGCTGCAGGCCTATCGCAATTTTGCTGGCGATGGCAATGCGGTGCAGGCCACGGAATACACCGCCATGCTCATCAAGAAGCTCAAGAGCACGGACCCCGCCGACACCCTGATAGTTAGCTCCATCCAAAAGATGAGCAAGCTCAAGGACGAGGATGACGGCCTCAAAGCGCATGATCTGGAAACCATGCGCGCCAAGCGGATTGTGTTCATCATTGATGAATGCCACCGCAATACCTTTGGCGACATGCTCATTGATATCAAAGAGAGCTTTTCGGGCGCGGTGTTTTTCGGTTTCAGCGGCACACCTATCCAGCGGGAGAACGTGCGCAAGGACAACACCACCACCGATGTCTTTGGCGATGAGTTGCACCGCTACAGCATTGCGGACGGCATACGCGACAGAAACGTGCTGGGCTTTGACCCCTACCAAGTGCTGACCTACCGCGACCGCGATTTGCGACAGGCTGTCGCGCTAAGTAAAGCTAAAGCTGCAACCCCAGCGGAAGCCTTTGCAAATGCCAAAAAGAAAGCGGTTTTCAATAGTTACATGAACGATGTGCCCATGGCGGGGCACCGGGATAGTGCAGGCGTTTATCAACCCGGCATAGAAGACCACCTGCCCAACACCCAATACAGCCTCGCCGGGCACCACAACGCCGTAGTGCAAGACATTGCCGACAACTGGCTCACCCTGAGCCAAGGCAGTAAGTTCCACGCCATTTTTGGCACCAGCAGTGTGTCGGAGGCTATTGCCTACTACCGTCTGATAAAGGTGAAGTGCCCGCAGTTAAACATCACCGCGCTGTTTGATCCGCACATCAGCGATGAAGACGGCGGTGGCGATCCGGTGTTTAAAACCAATGGCCTGGTGGAGATTTTGCAAGACTACAACCATGCCTACGGCCAAAAGTTTGACCTGGGCAGTCACGTCAATTTCAAGCAAGACCTGGCCGCCCGCCTTGCGCACAAGGTGCCCTACATTCGCATCGAGGCCGAGCCACACAAGAGGCTAGACCTGCTGATTGTGGTGAACCAGATGCTCACCGGCTTCGATTCGAAGTGGGTCAACACGCTCTACCTCGACAAGCTGTTGACGTATGAGAACATCATTCAGGCGTTTTCGCGCACCAACCGCCTCTTTGGGCCAGACAAGCCGTTTGGCACTATCCGCTACTACCGCAAGCCGCACACTATGAAACGCAACGTGGCCGCTGCCGTGAAGCTGTATTCGGGCGACAAACCCATTGGCCTGTTTGCTGACCGCTTGCCCCACAATTTGGAGCGCATGAATGCCAGCTTTGCAGAGATAAGCGCCCTATTCAGCGCAGCAGGCATTCAAGATTTCATGAAGCTGCCAGACGACCTGACCGAGCGCGCCGCCTTTGCTAAGACCTTCCAAGAGTTCAACAAAGTGCTGGAGGCTGCCAAAATTCAAGGCTTCACTTGGGAGCAGGTGATTTATGAGGGCGACGAGGCAAACGGAACGGTAACACTTGCCCTGACCCAGCACCAATACCTGACTCTTTTGCAGCGTTACAAAGAGCTTTCCGCAGGAGCTGAGGGCGGCGGTGGTGGCGAGAGCATTCCGTTCGAGATTGATAGTCACATCACTGAGATTGACACCGGCAAGATAGATGCTGACTACATGAACTCGCGCTTTGACAAATATCTCAAAGTCTTGCAAGGTGGCGATGCACAAGCCAAAGAAACCACCTTGGCCGAGTTGCACCGCTCGTTTTCATCGCTGTCCCAAGAAGAGCAAAAAATCGCGGAGATTTTCCTGCACGACATTCAGCGTGGCGACGTGCAGATAGACACGCATCGCACCTTCCGCGACTACTTGGCTGACTATCAGGCCCATGCCAAGAATGTGCAAATCGACAAGCTGGTGGATCTGGTGGGCGTAGATAAAACAAAACTCGTCGCACTGATGAATACGCATGTAACGCTAGCCAATCTCAACGAATTTGGTCGTTTCGACGATCTGAAAGCAACCGTCGATCAGCAAAAGGCTAAAACATATTTCGAAGGTTTGGAAAGTAAGGCGCTACCCTTATTCAGGGTCAATATCAGAGCTGCCAAGTTTCTTCAGGATTTCATCATCCAAGGGGATATTGTTGTCTAACTCACCCTACGAGGCGTTAGCAGCATTGAAGACACATTCACTAATGTGCCCCCCGCTCAAGCGGCACCCTCACATGTCATATTTTGGGCTTGTCTTTCGGGTCACCTTGACTGCCCTCCATCGATGCCCTTGCTTTCTCTAGCTCCAGACTCAGGCTCATTTGTGTCATCTGATACTGAAGCTTGACGATCTGCGCATTCAGGATTTCATAGTAGGCGGTGTTGTTCGTTGTTCTGGCCTTGACCATGAGTTTGGAGACCAAATTGGCAAGACTGCCAAGTTGCATTTCCATGCCGATGGCCGTGGCCGATGGAACCGGAATGCTGGCAAATTGAACGCCTGTGCTGCCTTCCGATGCTTTGGTCGGTGTTGACGCCGCTTGGCGGACTCCACTTTCTTTTGCTTGAACGTGCGTGCTGGCCACAGTGCCGACATTGGTCTCGGTTGGCATGGTGAGTGGCACTGGTGACTTTGAAGCCGTTTTGTCCGGTTTTATGGGCTTGTGTGCTGGTAATTTCGTCGCTGTGCCAGGTTGACCCTTGGCAACGCCTTTGCGGCCGATGGTGCGCTTGAACGTGGTCTTCTTCTTGTAGCGTTTAGCAAAGTCCACCGCTCTCTCATGGGTCAGCTTTTCTAAGGTGGTCTTGGCTTGGGTGTATTCCTCTGCGGTGAGTTTCTGGGGCTGCTGCGCCTTCTTGTGTTGTTCCACCAGTTGCGGGTAGTCAGCCCCCTCTTGAAACAATGGTCCCATGAGTCTCTTGGCTTTGGCACTGCCCGGTAGCCTGATGGAGATGTAGTCCTTGCCAACACGGGTGACTTCACCATAGTTGTCTTCGAGATGGGTGATGAGTTCGTCGCGGTCGATGATTTTTCCGCTGATGATGTGACCGTGCAGCTCTTTCGCCAGCAGGGTCTTGATCTTTCTGAATTGCTTGCCCGCTTTTGATTTGGCTTCAAATTCACTGAGTGCCACCTTCAAGGGATCGGCCACCACTTGGTAGTAGCCCATGGCATGGTTCATGACCTGCGTGAAGGCTTGGAAATGCTCGATGTTCCTTTTGCCCGGTGGGTGGATGTTGAGTTGCCTGCCAGTCTGCATTTCCGTGCCAGCCACCACAAAGTGCAGTTCAAGATTACCTTTGTCGCGGTGGGCAATCCAAGCGTCCGCGTAGTTGTCGCAGTCTTTCAAACCGGGTAGGAAGCTGGCTTTGAAGGATTCCATGATTTTTTGGATCTGTTCTGCGGTGGGCTTTTCAGTGTCACGAAAGCTGATGGCCCCTGACACGTACTTGTGTTTTCTGGTGGTGCCGTTGGAGACCAGTTGAAACAGACTGGGTGAGCCATGCAGCAATTCGGGCGGCACTGATCGTGGTTTGCCAGTGTGGTCGTTCTTGCCCATCAAGTAATTGATGGCGGACTTGGCATTGCCTGTTCCTGTTTTGAAGATGCGCACCATCATGATTGCACCTGTGAGCGCATGATGCTTTGATAGTGTTGATCCATGGCGGTGAGCCTGGATTCCACCTTGCACAACTCTTCCAGCATGGCGGTTGAGACTTCCTCATCGCTGTTCAGGGCTCTGGCGATCTGATTGACGTTGTTGCCGATACGGGCCAACTCCGCAATCATGGCTTTGCTGGTGTCGCGCTCCTGGCGGATGTGCTGAGTGACGGCAATGCCGCCATAGACCAGTTTGTTGCGGGCGTATTGAGCCAGAGAGTTTTCTTCGGCAAGCAGGGCTTGTGTGACAAGGATGCTGTGCTCTGCGGGTGAGAGACGGAGTTCAAAACGCAGGGTTCTCAATTCCTGGTTTTGTTCGATGCCAGATTGGCCGGCTTTTTTCTTCTTCTGTGTCATGGTGATCTCCTTTGGTTTTTTGTTGTTCTGTTGAGGCTGTGCCTCTTCCTTTCTGGTTGGTTGTTAACTCGTATGCTCTTTGCCGTGTGCGGGTTGGGCATGCACGGATTGATGGCACTCACGGGGGACTGGGGAAACACCCCAGATAATTCGATAACCCGAAACGCAAAATTTGCGACGGGTTATAGATTGACCTTGCTGTGTACCCCTCTCACAGCATGCCTTCCTATATCTTGGGTTTGCTGGGTGGCTTGTTGACTGTCCCTTCACCTGTTTCCCCCCCCTTGCCACTCCTGCCGTCTGAACCCGCTGTGCCTACCGGGTGAATGCAAAGGTGTTTGTGACGTAGCTCTGCGATCAACAAACGACTGCGCTCTTGCGACGGTATGCGGATGCCGTGCTTGTACCAGTGGCAGAGTTTGGGATCGGCTGAATAGATCGCTGGGCCGTTGTCACGATGCAATGCCCCATCGATGAAGTAGTAGCTTGTGCCGTCCGAAGTTTCTAGGGCCGGGCCATCCTCACGATGCAACTTGCCGTCGGTGATGTAGATGTTTGTTCCGTCTGGGAACTGTAGATTTTCTTCCATATTGATTTCCTCCTGCTGAACAAGTTACAGGAAAGATTTCGAATAGCAAGGGGTTCAGGCAACTGGAAAACGCTGAGTTGCATCAGACGGAAGAAGTACGATATGTGCCAGAATGAGCCATGAGCCATCATCGACAGTCCTTGTTTATACGTCCGGTCAAGGCTGCGCTCTATCTTTGGAAATTGAACAGTTGCCCGGCCAATCCTGTCAATTGAAGTCGGCAATTGCGATATACGTTATGCCTTGAGAGAGGTTTCTTGACATTGCCGGGCGGTGCGGTGGCGCCGGAACTCCTAGGCCATTTTCTGTTTTGGCTTCCGCGCCAGGCCAAGTGACAAACGCGTTTAAAACGACAATATATGTCAGTCAGGAACGCCGACAACGACCTCATCGGCGTTGAACCATTCTTCCTGTAGCACGAACCTTTGGACTCGGTCAGGGGTCGAAGAATATGCAACGAGTGCGAGGCTTTCCTTTGCACGACTCGCCGTCACATAGAACAGCCGCTTGGTGCTTTCAACGGTTTTCTCACCCGCTGCTTTGCCCCCGAACAGGTCTTCGTACTTGAATAAAAAACCTCTTGCCTCTGCGTCATCCATGATGACCATAACACGATCAAACTCAAGCCCTTTCACTCCTTGATGTGTGTCGAAATGGGCGTCCCCTGATAGGTACTCCATCATTGGCCCGATCTGGGAGAACGGAGCATTGAGGAAGGACTGAATGGCAAGCGCCCGTTCGGTCTGTCGGTCCTCGCGCTCATCCTCATCAGAAGCTAAGGCTTCAGTACTTTCCTCTGACGAGCTAGCTTGAAGGGATTCAGGAATTTCGAAGAGATTGTGTTCTGCGACGCAGCGCAGAACCTGAAGCAAAGTCGGATTGGCCACGTCTTTCCACAGCTTCATCAACACGTCAATGGAAACATTGACCTTCTTCAGATGTGCCTGGGTGTCTTTGGCCGCGCGCAAGGCATCTTGCGTGAGGCGCGGGGAGTAGGCTTTAGCGATACGCGCAACAGCAAACCGATCATTGTTCTGCTTTGCATTCACCAGCGAGAGTACTTGGTCAGAGAAGAACCGCAATGCAGGCAACGTTCCATCAAGGAAGCTGGTACGCCAACCTTCCACGTCATAGAGCGGAGAGAAGGCATCAAGGAAGCCCAAACGTGATGCTGCCATCCGATGCTCTAGTGTCAGTGTCTTGATCGCTTTGGGATCATTCCACTTTTCATCGCCCGTCGTCTTCGACATATAGGCTGCGATCTTCTGTTCAGCGGCGGGTTTGTTTGCGAGGTCACTTGGCAGGATGAAGAGACGAACGACACCATCAACTGCAGCGGCGATAGGCTGTTGGCGTTGATGGTCGGTCGAGCTACGTACCTTGTTGATCAGGGCAATGACTCGATTGGGGCAACGGAAATTAAGCTGCTTTACTGGGGTCGCCCAATCCGGAGGAAGTCCCTGTCCAAGCCCTTCTTTCCCGTCGTTATAGATGCGCTGCATCATGTCTCCTAGAAGGCCAAGAAGGAACTTCCCTTTGAGCTTGGCTTGAACTGTGAATAGCGCGTCGATCAGATGCTTGTTTGTGTCCTGGCTCTCGTCGATGAGCAGGATGGGGTAGCGGCCCGTTAGGATACTTTGCATAGCAGCCTTAGTCTGAAGGAAATGCGCCGTCAGTTGCAAGACTTCAGAATGATTCAAAGCATCACGCCCTCGATTGTCCCCGGTCGGGCTGTACGTGAATGCCTTGACGTTTGGCAGATTCTGGAGGCGCTTGGTTTTCGACTCAATTTTTCTGAGCCGATCCATCGATGCCTTTGTACCCTTTCGACCCTTGGCCTCATCTACGTTCAGCTTTGCAATGTCTGCCGCCAGGTCAACGCGCAGCCATTCACGGATATCGTGGTTGAGGCCTTCGATTAAAGACCAGGCAAAGCTATGAATTGTTCGAACATCGATCAGCGGATCGAACAGCAGCCGTCTTTTAATTTCGTCACTGGCTGCATTCGTGAAAGTGATAACCCCCACGCGCTGTCCTTTGACCCGGAGACGCTCGCGCAGATTCAACTGCACATGCTGAAGCGCAGTAACAAGTGAGCGGGTCTTTCCAGAACCAGCACCAGCAAAAAGGAAGAAGCTCTTCGGGTTGTCCAGATTCAAGCAAGCCGCGATCTCTTCGTCAACATGAGCATCAGCGGTGTCCGTACTGGCTACGGTTGTCTGGGAACTCATGCTGCGCCCTTCGTAGTCTCCGCGGCGCCTTCCAAAACTCCCGCCGGTTCAGGGGCCTTGCCTGAGATGCCATCTTCTTTGCGCTTAAGCTGTGCAGCGAGCCAAAGCAATCCGCCGTCAATGTAAGTTGGTACTTTCATCGTCTCGAGCGCATCGCTGTCGAGAAGATCCATGGTGAATTCAGCCTTGCCGCCCTTCGCCAAGTCCGCAAGCATTCGGGGGGCGAGATCGTCGAGATCAGTGGCTGCATCGAGACTTTTACGAATCCGTCCCATCAGGCCCGTACCCTCCATCTTTTGGAACAGGTCGAGGTTCTCATAGACCAAGGCGTCTTCAAACGTATTGGCAAGCGCCTCTTTGTCCTCCTTGGATTTGAACTTGGCTGCGATAGGCTGCTGGTAGGCGACGCGAATGCCGTAGCCGCTTGGATCGTTAAGGACGATCTCTTCGGGCTTCTTGTCGAGCAGCGTGTCCAGATCCTCTGTCGCAGGAACCCAGGTCTTGAGCGTCTCATTGCGGGCCCTGAGGCTGGAGCCACGCACGGGGGGGACCGATGCTCCAGCATCATCCTTCGCGTCAAGGTCTGTGATGATCAATGTGTTCAACCCAAGATGCTCAAGCAGGGGCTTCAGCCTGTGCGCATGACTTCCGCCGATCTCAAGCCAAGTGATGTAGCAACGGCGCAGATACTCGTACTGGTCACGCTTGCGAACAAAGTGCGGGACAAGAATGCGCTCGGCAGGCCCTTCGACCAGCACAGCGCCATCAGCAAAGAACAGATCGCAGTGGGTCGCCTTCAGGTATCGCTTGACGAAGCGGCCCGTCTCTTCCCCGCTTCCGAAGGTCTCGGATAAGTTGACAACACATGACACCGGCACGGAGCCGCCCACCGCCTTGACCGGAAGGCGACGGAAGTACCGCAAGGAAGCGAAGTCGGCTTCATGTGCGAGATGGCTTGAGTGTGTGCTGACGACAAGCTGTGTGCGAAGGTCCTTCGCATCCTTGAGTTTGTCGTGCTTGCGCAAAACGTCATAGGCTTGCTTGATGAAGACTTGTTGGACTTGTGCATGCAGATGCGCCTCCGGCTCTTCAATCAGGACAAGATGCAGCGGCGGACGAAGGGCTTCTTCGGGGTCAGCTGACTTGGAAGCCTTGCCAACCTTCATCCACTTGTCCCGGAAACTCATCAGCGCAAAGACAATTGAAACCAGATTTTGATACCCAAGCCCGTTTGAGTCTTCAGGAAGGCGGTGCGCAAAACCTTTCCCTTCCTTGAGGTGCGTGGGGACTTCGTATTGAACCGCCGATGCATGGTTCAAACCGTCGATGGGCTTGATGCTTGTGGTGATCGTCAGTTTCGGATCGGTGACGCCGGGATAACCGATGTCCTCAAGTTCTTTCAAGGCCGTTGAAAAACAGCTCGCCAGACGCTCGCCAAAAGCGGCCTGAGCGCTATGGAGTGCCTGTAAAGCCTCCAGATCTTTTGGCTCAGGCTGATCGAAGGGGTCAAGATGTTGGGCGTAGTAGTTGCGAAGCTGGCTGGACAGTTTCTTGCCACCACGCGAGGTACCATCCTCCTGTGAATCGTCCCCGCGATTTGATGATTTAACAAATCCAAATCCGCGTTGTGCGCTGATTTCATCAATGCGAATGATCTTCTTGAACGGGTCTCCCTCTATTGGCTCGCTGCCAACTAGAAGGGCCTGAGGAGTGGCAATGCCGTTGTTTGGTGCCACGAGCTTTTCGGGGTCAAGGAGATAGGCGCGGACCTCAAAGGATGATCGCAGCCGAAGCGACAGGAAATCCATCATCGACTTTGGCCACAAGGCGAACCCATCCACGAGCGGGATCGCTGCTGCCGTGGTGCCCTCTGCCGAAGCTGGCACAGTGCCCATGACAGAAGCAGCGGCGAGCTTGGCCGCCAGGAATTCTTGCTTCAGGGCTTGGATGTCCTTGGGTTCGTAGCGCAGGCGAACGCCGATATGCGCTCCTGCCCAATCGAGGGTGGGAAGAATCTTCTGAACATAGTGAAGATCTTCTGTCGGGACATTCAACCAAACATCGAGGTGCGGCAGAACTTCACCCCAATTGAACTCTGCTTCTTCCTCTCCGAGAATGGGCGTCTCCCAATCGATGGCCATCGCATCAAGCTTGGCCCAATGGGACAAGGTGAAGTCATTGATGGAAAAATCTGTTCGATCAACAAGGAAGTGGCGAAGTGCGACCATGGCCGACGTTTTTCCGCTGTTGTTCGCGCCCACGAATACAGTCGTTTGCTCTGCGAAGTCCACCCGTACGGCTTGAAGCTTTCGAAAGTTGCCGATCTCAACATGTTGAATATGCATAGTTTCTCACTGTATGTTCCAAATCGACAGGCCCTTGGGTCAGCGAAGTTGACGTCAAAACAATTTTGCCGCAGAGGATGGGTGTAACGAGATGTTAAGACACGATGCCTGCTCGCGTGTGATCTCACCGGCGCAGCCTGCCATCGGCTGTAATGCCCAACTGGCCCTTAGCAACTGCACACGCCCTTGTGCCGGACAAGGTGATTGCAACCAAGGTCCGCTTTTCTCAGCTGTAATTCGTGGTGAGCAGTCGTACCCTGCATAGGGTAAGGAAGTTGCCCTTTACTTCCGCCCCCGCACGCCCTCACAAATCCTCTCCACCACATCCACCACCATGGCCCTGTCCTTCTTGCTGAGGGTACTGAGCAAGGTGGCGATGTGTTCGGCCTGGTCACTGCTTCGTTCACTGGTTTCAATCACCAGCGCATCAATTCCGCATCCAAAGATTTCCGCCAGTTCGGCCAGACGCACCACCGTCGGGATGGTCAACCCGCGCTCCATGCGTGATACGGCCTCCATGCCGATTCCCAGCTCTTCTGCCACTTGATCTTGCGTGAGCCCTGCTGCCTGTCTGCGCTTGGCGATGCACTGACCAATCAGTTGCCCGATGGATTGCTCTTGGGATGGAACTTGTTTTGTTGCCATGGCGGTTGGTGTTCCTGGTCAGAGAAAGATAGAGACAAATACTTCACCTCATTGTATTGACAGTCAACCTTTCGGGTAAACATGCGTTAAAGTTGAAGATCGCCCCATAGGGTTGACTTTGATCATGTTTTCAACTTTTCTCATGCTTTGGAAGGACTGGTAATAATGCGGTTTACAAGTTTTCTCGCCATCGGGGCGATGTGCATGGCTCTTATGGCCTGCGGTGGTGGTGGCTCGGATTCATCCACAGACTCCAAGACCGACAACACCCCCGGACCCTCGACCTGCGCGATTGCCAGCACCGATCCATTGCTTGCGGTGACATTGAACGGTGCGGTGGGCTCTGCGCAGTTTTCTGGTGGCGGTAGCCAACTGAACTATTCCGGTGGTCTGACAGGGTCCCTTACCTTGGTCAAAGATGGCAGCAGTGCTGCCTGTCTCGAAAGCACCAGTAGCAATACCAGCATGGCCACAGCCATGCAAACCGGAGCCTCTGGCATGGGCGTCTCCCATGTCACCGTTGGTGGTGTCAATCAGCCTGCCTTGCTCTTGAACACGAACGGGCTTGCGTCCAACGGTTCGGTGTCCACCCTTCAGGGTAACTACGCTGTTCTGCGCTATCAGAAGGACACCAGTGGCGGCGGTCAGATTCGCATGTCGTACGCCGCCTTCTCCATTGATGTAAGTGGCAACTGGAGCATGTGCAAGAACACCGCAAGCTGCTCCACCCCCACCGCAACAGGAAGCTTTGCAGCCACTGCAGGCAGTTCCACCGCCTTTGACCTGTCCTCCAGCGGGCTGGTGCGTGCCAAGGCCTATCTGATGGGCACGGGTGTAAACCGTGTTCTGGTGGTGGCCGAGAACGACTCCGGTGGCAGTGGTGTGGTGACAGGCCTCTGGTTGGGTACGCCGCAGTCGGCATGGTCGCCAGTGGCGGGCAGCTATGTGATGAATTCCAGCGATGGTGTTCAAAGCAGCATGTCGGTGTCCTTACAGAACGTGGTGGTGGGTAGCCAAAACCATGCTCTGACTGCGGATAGCCCCATCACGGGCGTAGCCACGACAACGGCCTCAAACGGCAACGTCAACTATCTGGTGTCTTCTCCTGCAGGGCTGGTAGTGACTGGCAACAACGATGCCAACAACTTTGCCAATGGACCGGGCTACTTCTCCTTCGGGGTGAAGCCTTGAGGTCGGCGACTGAGGAACAAACGTTGGCAATGACGCCGACTGCACCCATGGTGCCATCGGTGCAGTTTGAATCCCGCGATGGTCACTTGCGTGCGCTGATGCAAAGTGATGAGCAAGGACGGGAAGAACTGTTTGTCTATGACCACAGGGGGAACCTGCTGGATGTACTGACCAAGGTGGAGGGTCTGGCTCCAGCGGCACCCACCCTTGTTCCCAATGGGCACGGCCCTTCAACCTGAGTAACGGATGCCGGTCGGCATCAGTGCTCAGGGCGATGAATTTCACATCGAGGGTCTCGCTTGAGCAGGAGGCTCCCTGCATCAGCACCCCAACAGCCAACAGCCCACCATCAACAAAGAACCACCAGACTAAGGAGACCACCATGAAATGCGACTACTGCAACTCAGACCATACCCGCAGGATTTTTGATATCCACAACGCGGGCACTTCCATCTCCACGGGCAGTGGGTTTGGCTTCGCCACAGACGGCCAGGTCATCATGACCAACACCACAACGGTGAGCAAGACACTGGAGGCCGCAGGGCTTGAGCCGCCGAAGAAGTTCTCCTACGGCAATGTTTACATCGCATTGGTCATCATGCTGTTTGCTCTGATGAACTTTCCACCTCCATGGATGTGGCTTCTGATTTGCCCAGCCATGGTGTATGCCGCCTATCAATACCCAATCATCTGGAACCATCGCAACCGTGTGTTTCCCGACGTGATGCGGCGCTACATCAACCAGTGGAAATGCGGGGACTGCAAGCGCGTCTTCCTCGATCCTTCGTTCAAATGGACCGAAGGGGTCAGGGACTGGGTCTGGAAGGAAGTGCTGGCACGGAACTTCATGTTGACCAAAACCGTGAAGGTCATGCTCGGCGTGGCAGGGCTGTTCTTCATCTACCCGTTCATCCTCAGCTTCTCACTGGTGCGGCAAATGCCCTATTTGGGTGGATTCTTGAGGGAGTACCTCTTTGCCTTCATTCTGGTGACCATCGCTGCCGTCAAAGCCTACAACGCTGCAAGGAAGCGCAACGCCAAGTAAAGCCGAGCAAAACTAAGCGAAAGAAACCGAGCGGCCAATTTTTATTCCCATCGTTTGTTGGATGGATGTTCATTGGTCGCTGAACGTGGATTCATTGGGTTTTGCTCTGAGGGATTTCAATTCCCATTTGGTGAATTACCTGATGTGGGGCGTAATGGACTTCTGAATTGAATATCTAGCACCATTCAAGGCAATGTAAACGACAGGCGATTTAGAGTATTTCGAAGAGCAATCCACCAGCCCATTCTTATCCTCTTCCTTGGTTGATTAGATATTCATCGGTGCTGGTAGATGAGTTCATGGGGCATTCCTGCTGGGAACAATCATTCCCACTTGGTGAATTACCTGATGTGAGGCGTAGTGGACTTCTATGCAGGGATAAGCATCACCCTCCGAATTGGAACCACAAGGGCTCGGCGCGATATTTCATCTGCATAGCTACATTACAAAAATGCAAATGGGCACCTCCTACGGTGAGACCTATTATTTGTCAATATCCGTTGAATACAATTAATTGGAGTATATTTTTAATTAAATGCAGATAATCTATTGACACGGCCGATATTATTTAGCATAATACAACCTACAGCGACGAAACCCTTATTATTGACGATAGCCTAATTTAATTAGCGAAGACCACTTATTTAATAGCGACTCCCTCCCCCATTCATAGCGATCAACCCAACAGGCGGGTTCTAACAACGCTTTTTTGAATTGGAGAACGCTATGAATAAGCAAAATAATATCGGTTTGGTTACCCCCATTGCAGGGGCTGTGTCTTTGGTTTCATCTTCCCAGAATGTGGGTGCTATGTCCCTTGCGGACCTGGACTCTCTGGAAATCCACGAAGCTGCTCACCTCTTTCCTGAAATGCAGGAACAGGAGTTTGCTGAGCTAAAGGAAGACATCCGTATCAACGGGCAACAAATGCCCATCTTGACCTTCGGTGGCAAAGTGGTGGACGGTCGCCACCGTCTTCGTGCCTGCTTGGAGCTTGGCATCATCCCTCGCTTTGAAGAGATTCAAGCGGCCAACGATTCCATCTGGAAGACAGTGGTCAGCATCAATTTGCACCGCCGTCATTTGACAGAAGGCCAGCGCGCCTTGATTGGTGCGCGTTTGACCAACTCCGCCATCGGCAGCAATCAGCATACCGCTGGAGCGGTGAGCCAGACCAAGGTGGCAGCAGACCTTGGCATCTCTGTGGATTCCGTCTCACGCGGTAAGAAGGTGCTTCAACACGGCATCCCTGAGTTGGTTGAAGCGGTGTCCTCCGGTCGCTTGAACATCACCAGTGCGGCCAAGTTGGCAGAGCTTGCCAAGGAAGATCAAAGTCTATTGAACTTTGACGACATCAAAGCCATTCAGGATGCCAGTAAGGCCATCAACAAGGCCAAGTTTGAAACGCGCCGCCAAGAGCGATTGCAGGCCATTGAAGCCAAGAGGGCGAACAACAAGCCATTGACATCTGCTCTTGGTAACTTTGGGGTCATCTATGCAGATCCTCCATGGGACTATCTTGGCACGGCAGTTCCTTACCCTGTAATGAGCTTGCAGGAAATCTGCGACATGCCCATCAACAGCATCTGCGCCGAGGATGCGGTGTTGTTCATGTGGTGCTCTAACTCATTGTTGCCCGATGCTTTAAAAGTGGTTGAGGCATGGGGCTTCACTTTCAAGACCTCCATGGTCTGGGACAAGGGTGTTGCAGGCCAGGGAGCTTATTGCCGCCAGATGCATGAAACCCTTTTGATCGGGACCAAAGGTGTGGTGCCTGAAGTTCCATTTTCTGCACGACCTGTCTCTGTTTTGAAGTACCCACGACTTGAGCACAGCCGAAAGCCTCCCGAAGTCTGTGACTTGATTGATGCCATGTTTCCCGAACTTTCCAAGGTGGAATTGTTCGCAAGAGGCGCTGTTTCGCAAGGCTTTGGCGGTTCGCCTGCCTGGGCTGGTTGGGGGAACGAATGTGACTACACCCCACCTGGGGCAACAACTACTGAAGCTGAACAAGCACCTGTGCCTGCTCGCAAACGCGCATGAATTCAAACAACTATTACAAGGAGAAAGCCATGAAAAAACGTGAAGACGCGAACGACAACCAAAAAGCCATCAAGGCCGTTTTTGGGAAAAAAGCCCGATTGATGGCAATCATCAATCAGGCCATCGAACAAATGGAAGACATCATGGATGAGGACACTTCATTTGAAGATGCTCTTGCCCAGTTCAGCTATGACTTTGATAGTCTTGCCGCCGAAGCTGCCGCAGTGGCATTGGGCGTGGACCTTGCCCACTACTACATCAGGACAAGTAGCCAGATGGAATCCGGTGATGTGCAACGAATCATTGACGAGGTTGAGTTCAAGGACCGCGACCACTGTGTCAACAAGTTGCTTGAGGTTTTGCACCGTGGTGATGCCACCGATGCTCAGGCTATTTTCAGGGACATCATCGTCCGTCAAAAGAGCGACTTTCCACGAATGAATCCTGCGGCTTTGCAGACCTACCTCATCAATGTGAATTCGGAATTGAATGGGGAACACAGCATCGGCAATGCCATCAAAAAATTGACCGCTTAACAACTAATCGAAGAGCTGGGGTAACGAATTTGAAGACACCCCACCTGAGACGACAACTACCGAAGCCGCACCAACACCTGCTCGCATGCGAGCCTGATTTTGAACTAAATCACATTGAACCATTTTTTAAAGGAGACGACGATGACAACAACAAATCAACAAGCAATTCATGAGGTATTCGGCAAGCCTGAAGTATTGCAAAAGCTAATCAGACAGACATTGGAGGAGCTTCAACACCCTGCGAACTCCGACCTTTCATTTGACGCCTTTGCCGACTACTTTTGCATTGGCATCAATGGCCGTATCGCTGAGCATGTGGCGACCGAACTATTGGGTGCGGACCCTGCCCATCACCCAGGCAAAACACCGTGGGTGGGAACAGGATTGCTTCAAGACATGATTGACGGCGATGCTCCACATTTCCCTGATGCCCAGGTTAACGAGATCTTCGCCCAACTAGCACTCGGAGATATCCCAAAAGCATATGACATGTTTTTGGAATCCTTCAAATTGCAACAGGGATGGCGCCCTGCCTTCACGCATGACGAGTGGGCCACCTATGTGGGGGAGGTCAACGAACGCATCAAGGGACCCGATGAATTTACTTTCATCATCGCTAACTTCGAGAGCGCGGTGGCTAATCACAAGCTTTACCAAAAGCTTGACTCAAAGTTGGTTCGAAAGGGAGAGATTCAGTTGGCCAAGATTTGAAGATGACTAGCCTTGCTCGCTCGTTGATAACCGTTGCGATAGTCGAGCAGTCAATGTCGTTTTTACACCATGAATTTACCGTTTAGCCCACTGTCCGATGACGAGTTGCAAAAGCTCGATGACTTCCTGCTTTACGGAGTGGAGAACGACGAGGGCATGACACTGGACATCCTGGATGGCTACTTGCATGCCATTGCCATCGGACCGACTTCCGTTCACCCGAGTAAGTGGATGCCTGCCGTATGGGGACAGGACACAGGCATGATGCCGCCCATGGAGAGCATCGAGCAGCTCAATGAGATTTTGGGGTTGGTGATGCGGTTGTTCAACAGCATCATCGCGGGTCTGGAAACCGAGCCACGTGAGTTCTGCCCCAACTGGTGCACTCAGACCTACCGTGGCAAAGAATACGACGATGCAGAGGCCTGGGCATATGGCTTTGGGCAGGGCATGAAGCTGTGCTGGTCCGACTGGCAACCGATGCTTCAAACGCCGCAGGGACAGGCCTGGTATCGCCCCATAGGCCTGTTGGGCGAGGATGAGTTTTCAGCAGACCAGGATGCGTTGACCAAGACGCCAACCATGCGTGGGAAGTTGGCACTGCAGATTCCTGATGCTGTGGTCGCCATCTACGAGTATTGGCTGCCGCATCGTCTTGCCGTTCATGCGCGGCATGTAGCCACCACCTTGCATAAGAAGGTTGGCCGCAATGATCTTTGCCCCTGTGGCAGTGGGAACAAGTTCAAGAAGTGCTGTGGGTCTGCGGGGAATCTGTATTGATTTTGATGACGGCAATGCAGCGATTGCTGCCGGTGGTCGCCGCAAGGCGGATTCACCCTGCCGACCACCAAGCAGTCGTTAGGCCCAATGAAAATCGAAAACTGTATGAGGGCCAGCAATCCAACGCTATGTTGCCCGATACAGGCGAATAGTCGCGCAATCGAATGCCGATCTCGAACTACGCTTTGCAGCGACGTCCCTCGACTCCAGTACACATACGGCCCAGCACTTTCGATAAGATGCACATAGCTTCGGCACAGGGAGCGCACCACTATACAGATGAACAACATTCAGGAGGTTCTGTGGCAGCCAAGGTTCAGGTCAAATCGCTGACGTTTGGGAAACCCCCATTCCGTAAGCTGGGCAATATCAACATTGAGTTCGCGGATCGGCTTACCCTAATCGCAGGGCACAACGGGATCGGTAAATCGACCATCTTGGGGTTGGTTGCCAATACCTTCGGCATAACCGAGCGCGGCGGCCCCAAAAGCTATTTTGGTGAGCCTTTCTCGGCAAACATAGAACGCATCGTGTACTTGGCCTTGGCTGAAGTGGACGAAACCCAGAAAGACTTGGCTTCAGCTCCCGTTGTGACTGCCTACGTCAATGGCACTGGGGTCAAGAAGCGTTGTTCAATGACCCGCAGGTCGGTCTGGAAACGCGCTCGTGTTGTTCCACGGACCATAGATAAAGCCGAAGATGACACGGTAGGCCAGGATGCCAAGATACCGCTACCAACCATATACCTTGGAATGCGACGGCTAGCTTCGGCCGGTGAAGCCGACGAAAAAGAAGTGACCAGCAGCCAGCTGGATATGCACCCTGCCGACAGCAACTTGATGGTGGCCTTTGTCAGCTCAGTGATTCATGGCACCGAACTGAACACAGACGTGACCCACCAGACCATAAAAGGCTCCAAGAAAAAAACCGCTCAACCCGGCTACACCCAGCATGACGCGCTCGCCGTCTCCATGGGACAGGACAGCCTAGGTAGCATGGCGACAGCGCTGGCATCATTCAACCAGTTGAAACGCGATATGGGTGAGGCATACCCAGGGGGACTACTGGTTATCGACGAAATGGATGTGGGCTTCCACCCGCATGCCATTGAACGGCTCGCCAAGTCACTGAAAACCTACGCCAAACAACTTGACCTGCAAATCATCGCCACCACACACTCGCCGCGACTCATTGAAGCCATCCACCCGGATGGCAACGGGAACGCCAATGCACCCGACAAGGTGATTTACCTGCTGGACACCAAGTACCCCAGACTGGCCACCGACCAATCACTTCAGGCCATGTTGAGCGACATGTCCATGATGCCGGACAAGGAAAAACCGACCAGGAGGGCTAAACCCAAGCTTGCCGTTTACTTCGAAGATGACGAGGCAGCTCAGTTCTGCGCCAGTTTGATCCCTGCAGCGAAGAAAACAGCCCTATCAAAAAAGTACGGAGTTCTCATCAACTGGATTCCACTGGGCATAGGTGGATCACATCTGGTCAAGCTCCCGGAAAAAGACCCATTATTCCTAGATAGAGTCCTGATCGTGGATGCAGACACATCCGTACATCAAGAAGCTGCAGCAAGAGGCAATATCGTCAAGTTGCCCAATGTGCCCGGCACAACCGGTGTTGCGAGATCTTTGGAAAACACCACCAAACAATTCCTGCGCGACATTTCCAATACCGCAGACGGTCCACTGCGCAAAGCACTGCTTAAGCTCAACACGCAAAACCCGACCAGTGACAAAATCCACTTCAACTTCTTCCATGAAGGTGATGGTGAAAGCACCAAGCGGGAAAAAACCAAAATTTGGTGGAAAAAGCACTGGGCCAAGCTGAAAAACTGGGGGGTGATAGAACAATGGACCGTGGTGTACAAGCCTGAGGTGGACAAATTTGAAGCCGCCTTTGAGGCTGCAGTCGCCCGCACTGCCGGTCGGCTGAAAGACAAGGCATGAGGTAAGCTACCCACCTACCTGTTTATCCATGTACTCCAACAAGCTGTACACCCCTCTGCGTTATCCCGGTGGCAAAGCTCGCTTTGCCCCGTTGATCGCCGAGGTCATCACCACCAACAACCTTGCCGGCAGCCATTACCTTGAGCCGTATGCAGGAGGAGCTGGCGTTGCCTTGTCTCTGCTAATCGACAACGTCGTTGAGCGCATTCACATCAACGATGCCGACCCCGCCATTGCAGGTTTCTGGCGTGTGGCAACCCAGCAAACTACCGAATTGGTGACCATGGTCGCCACCGAGCCCATCACCATGGATGCGTGGCACCACTGGCGTGGAGTGATGCTGGGGCAAGAAGCTGGATCGGAGCTGGAACGTGGCTTTGCCACGCTGTTCATGAACCGGACCAACCGTTCAGGCATCCTGAAAGGTGGGGTTATAGGCGGTAAGGCGCAATCGGGCAGCTACAGAATTGATGCCCGCTTTATGCGTGACGAGCTTTGCAAGCGTCTAGAGCGTATTGGTCTACACGCCGAGGGCATCCATGTGTATGAAGAAGATGCACACGAACTGCTGCGGCGTTGCCACCAGTTTTTGCCAGCCAAATCACTGATCTACCTGGACCCGCCGTACTACGTCAAAGGCGCGGGCCTGTACCGCAACTTTTACAAACACGACGACCACGTGAAGATCGCACGACTTTTGGGGAGACAGCGCTTCAGCCGACCGTGGGTCGTGTCATATGACAACGCTGAAGAAATCAGAGAGATGTACGCATATGCCACACCCTATGCGTACGGACTCCACTACACAGCACAGCGCCGCTACACGGGCTCAGAAGTCATGTTTTTCAGCAAGCGCCTTAAAGCACCGCTGGATACGATGGAAAAGATTGCGGCCTGACGCATGAGGCACCTGTCGTCTAAGGGCCGGTAACGATCACTGCAGACCTTCGAGCCCTGCCTTTGTGTGACCGCAATCAGCCTATTGCCGCCTTCGCATTGACCGCAAAAGGCTGGCTACCCAAATCGCATTTTGGTGCTCAATGCCCAACATGCCCCATGTACTTCCTCACCGTCTTGATGTTCAGCCCCGATGCCGCCTGCAAGGCCAACGGAGTAACTAGGGTGCCGCTGGAGCGTAGGGCTACCGCTGCCTTCTGTAGGGTCTGGATGGCTTTTTCGGCTCTGATGGCATTGGTGTACTCGGCACCCTTGCTCATTCGCTCCTGTGGCGTTTCCGTGGTGAAGTTCAGCACCTTGGGCCTGCTGCCAAAGTTGTGACGGTTTTTCCAAGCCCAACGGCCACATGCTTTGGCTGAATGCTGGACTTCCTTGTAAGGCAGTGGGTCGGCAAATCCCGCATTGATTTCTGTCGCCTTGAACTGGATGGATTGCAACCAGACCTCCTCATTCGCGAACTGCTGGACAGCGCGGTATGCCCAATGTCGCATGGTGTGAAACAGCCTGTCATTGCGGCCTCGTATGTCCTGGTCAGCGGCACTTCTCTGGGGATGGGTAGTGGGCTTATCGGGCAGGTATTCGTTGATGACCGATAGGTCGTAGCTGGCTGGATTGGTGATGACATGCCACCTGGGATGCAAGGGGTTCTTGGTGATCACATGGTTGTATGCCAGATCGGCAACCAGGCAGTCGGTCATCGCCCTTTCTATGCCCTTGAAGAAGTCTTGAGGCTTTGAACGGCCAGCGTCATGGAAAGCCACGGGGGTATTGAGCTTGTAAAGAAGGTGGCAGTGACTGTTCGCTGGGTTTATCGTGATAATGGTCGGCGGCGGCAGTCCTACGGCCTCGTATCGAAATGCTGAGCCTGGCTCGTCAATGTCGAAACTTAGGTAGTGGCGGTACATCTGGTTGAGACCGCAGTAGGCGAAGTCCCCTACCTTTTCTCGTTTGCGAAACCTTGTGCCGTACTCAAAGTCGTTGGTAGTGACCACGGCATCGTTGAGGTGATCATAAAAATCTTGCAGTATCTGGTTCATCCTTTTGTTCCGTTATTCATACGGTACAAATTAATGGATTCACGGCGGAAGTCAAGTCAATGAAGCATGAGGACAGCCTCCTTTAGAGGCGGCACCCTTGTGTTGTCCACACCCAAGAATTTCTGGGCTTGAAAATCGAATTTATTTCGCCTCACGTGTGCTGAATTTTGATTTCAGACGCCGTGCCACAGGCTCCAGAAAAGTGGACACAGGAAGCCTCAAGGCATCGAAGTTGACCGACTTGTAATTAAGCTTATTGATGGCACGCTGCATGTTTTCGAGGGTCAATTCGCTTTCATGAATGTAGACGTCGTGGGAGGACATTCGCGTGTCCATATCGTGGCCGACCATGACCCGTTTCAATCCATCATTCACGCCTGCGTTGGTCAGGGCCGTGACGACCGTATGCCTGAAGGAATGGAACACCTTGAGTTCACTGACGACATTGACTTCCTTCTTGTCCAGGTACTTGCCGAAGTTTCGGCACATGTTTTTTCGGTAACCGTTTTTTCCGTCGCGCAGGTGCGGGAACAGTTTGCCGTAGCCCGCTTCTTTCATGACCTGCACATAGCTCAGGAATCCGAGGGCAATCAGTTGATCGTGGACAGGCACTTTGCGCTTGGCGTTGTCTGTCTTGCCCTTGAGGATGTCAATGTAAGCAATCCCTCGTTCTTCCTTGATTTGACCAATGTCTAGGCTGGCGATCTCTTCTGCCCGAGCCCCTGTAAACATGGCAATCAGTGGGCACCAATAAAAGTCTGGAAGCTTCAGTTGCTTGAGGTACTGCTCTGAATTGAAGATGCGACCGATTTCCTCGTCCGAGAACGTCTCGTAGGATTCCATCTGGTTGCTGCTGCCTGCGATGTTCATTCCTGCCGCTGGGTTTTCCATGCGTGCGATTTTGTTGTTGATGCAGAAGTCAAAAAATCCCCGCAGAATGGACAAATGGTCGTTGACGGTACTGGCGCTTCGGTTGTCTTCTAGAAGCCGAATTTTGTAGTCCGCGACCGTCAGGGCGGTGATCAAGCCGACGTCAATGTTGCCCGTCATTTTTGCAAACGCACCAACCACGCCCAGTTGTTTGCTGTAGGTCGACTTTTTCAGGGTCTTGATCCGCTCCATGAAGTAGCGGAACTTGGCCGTTTGCAGGCTGGTGCCGCACTTGTTTACCGGCATGATCTCGGTGATTTGTTCCTTCACCGCGTTAGCCCGGTTGCTGGCGTAGCTCGCCACGATGCTTTGGAGTGCCTGGCCTTCTTCTGGTGTGTCAGCATGGAAGAACCCACGTTCAAAGTCGATGGTCATCGCCTTGCGGGTCGTTACCTCTGGTGAGTTGAACAGGTGCTCAAAGTCCGAGATTTTCGGGTTCGTCAATGCAGCCTCCAAAGCCAGGTTCAGCGTCAGTGCGCGCTGCTTCGCGATTGAGCAGTCTTTGGTACGCAGGCTGCGCCTGAGTTCAGATTTTCCTATATCTGCGCGCAGTGCTTTGGGGACGACCAGTCGGATGTAAAAGACGCCGCAGCGGTCACGTGTGAGCCGAGGGGTTTTGATGCTCATGGGCAGTTCCTGAATGGAACTGGATGAGTGAAGTGGCTGATAGCCAAACCCGAACCGGCTGGAGAGCCGCAAGGGGCTTGGGTTTCAAAAAGTGGTGCGGCTGGCGGGGATCGAACCCACGACCCTTGGCTTCGGAGGCCAATACTCTATCCACTGAGCTACAGCCGCAACGTGGGCGATTGTAGCCGCTGGCCGTGTGGGCCAAAAACTGGCAATTCCCGGGGCGTGTAAAGGGGCGAAGGTTATACTCGCGGGCTGATTAAAGCCCCCGATTTGACCCCGATGTTTTGAGGACACCATGAGCGCCAACCCCCATGACCACGCAGCAGAAGAAGACCACACCGGTCCCATCAAAAATCCCAAGCAACTGCTGCTGGCGGTGTTTTTCTCGTTCGTGATCCCCATTTTTGCCATCATTGGCTTGGTGTATTACGTGGTCTCTGATGCCAAACCGGCAGGCACCAACACGCTGGACACCATGACGCTGAGCGGCGTGACCGAGCAATCGCAAAGCAAGGCACTGGCGGCCCGCATCCAGAAGATCGGTGCCGTGGAAATCCGCGATGCCAACCGCGAACTCAAATCCGGCGAAGACGTGTTCAAGGCCCAGTGTGCGAGCTGCCACGCCACAGGCCTGGCGGGTTCGCCCAAGTTTGGCGATGCCGCGGCCTGGGGCCCGCGCATCAAGACCGGCTATGAGGCCCTGTTGAACTCTGCCATCGCTGGCAAGGGCGCCATGGGCGCACAAAGCGGTGGCGACTTTGACGACACCGAAATCGCCCGCGCCGTGGTCTACATGGCCAATGGCGGTGGTGCCAGCTTCCCCGTGCCGCAAAAGCCTGCCGCCGCCGCACCCGAAGGTGCCGCGTCTGCCGCTCCGTAAGCGGACCATAGTCCCCCAAAGGCCGGTTCATCCGGCCTTTTTTATGCATGAAATAAGCCTCTAGCGCTTATTCCATAAGCACAAGCAGCTATTTTTTAGATAGCGACTGCGGACTGGGCACGTAACCGAAGCGCTCGGGCAAGCGGGTGGCCTCCTCGGGCTGGGGCACCCACAGGCCTTGCTCGACCGCGTCAGCGGCATGGCCCATGTCCAGGGTGTGCACCAGGCCAAAGCCGAGGTCGGTGTCGAGGTACAAATGGCCTTGTTCGTCCAGTACGCAGCGCTGTACCCGGGCGGCCTGGCCGGTGTGGGCTAGCACCGAAAAATCGGGCTGTACGCGCCACACATACGGCGTAAGTTCGAGCTCCACATAGACCCGCTGCGGCCCGTTCTGGAAGAACCAGCGGCCCTGGCGGTCGCTCTCGTAGTTGCGTTGGATGAAATCGATGAGTTTTTCGTGCAACAGCCGCGAGCCTTTGCTCTGCGCGGTGGCACCGGGGCCTGCAAACGGCCCTGCGGCCTGGGCCGGGTCGTCGCGCATGTACCAGTTGCCGCGGGCATCCAGGCCCAGCCAGCCGTAGCAGTCGGGCACGTTGGGCCATTTGGCGATGGCTTGTTTGACGATGTCGTCCATAGGTTCCTATCGGATGGCTTGCTGCAGCCAGCCGCCCACGGCATCGGGCATGCTGCGCACGTGGCCGGGGATGGGGCCGTGGGGAAAACCGACATGGCCGCCGTGGCTGGGCTGCCACAGGGTGACGTGCTTGCCCACCTCGTCCTGGTGCGGCAGGCTCCAGGCGGGCACGAAGGGGTCGTTGCGGGCATTCACCACCAGCGCCGGGATGCGGATCTGCGCCAGGTGCGGCTTGGCCGAGGCGCGGGCCCAGTAGTCTTCAGTGCTGTTGTAGCCGTGCAGCGGGGCGGTAAAGATGTTGTCGAACTCGTACAGGTCGCGCGCGGCCATCAGGGCCTCGCGGTCGAACAGGCCGGGGTGCTGGTCGAGCTTGCGCAAGGCCTTGGGCTTCATGCTGCCCAGGAACATGCGGGTGTAGATCTGCCGGTTTACGCCGCGCCCGATGGCCCAGCCGCTGGCGGCCAGGTCGGTGGGCGCGCACACCGCCGCCACGGCACGTACCACCTGGCGCGCCTGGTCGCCCATCTCTTCGGCCCAGCGCAGCAAGGCGTTGCCCCCCAGCGAAACACCCACGGCGATGACCTTGCCCTGGTGCCAGGCCTTCAGGCGCTTGAGCATCCAGCCGACCTCTTCGAAATCGCCCGAGTGGTAGGCACGCGGCCCCAGGTTGAGTTCGCCGCTGCAGCCCCGAAAGTGCGGCACGGCAAAACCCATGCCGTGGGCCCGGGCGTAGTCGGCAAAGGCCTCGGCGTAGTGGCTGCCCGACGAGCCCTCCAGCCCGTGGAACAGCACCAGCAGGGGCCGCCCGGCCTCGCTGGCCGCCGGGTCGGCGATGTGGGCGGCAGCGTCGCAGAAGTCCACGTCGACAAAGTCCAGGTCGGGCGTGATCCAGCGTTCGCGCCGGAACTGGGGCCGGGGACCGAACACGCGGCGCGAGTACAAGGCCGGCCAGATGGTTTGCGCATGGCCGCCGGGCAACCACCAGGGTGCTACATAGTTCATAGCTGGTTGTGCTGATGGAATGGGCGCTGAAGGCCTACTTTGTTAATAATATTAATGGAGCAGCGCCGATGCGCCACCCGACTCCTGCAGGTCGCGGCCGGTGCCGGGGCTGGCGTGGTGGGCCACCATGCGCCAGCCTTGGGCCGTCTTGTGGTAGACATTGGTGGTCACGGCAAAGGCTTCGCGCGGGCCGTCGGGGGCCATCACCTCGATGCGCTCGACCAGGGTGTGCACGGCGCTGGCCAGGGCATCGATACGGCGCACATGCTCGGGCCAGGCGCGGATACGGCCCTGGCCGAACATGGCTTCGAAGCTGGCGCGGATGGCGGCAATACCCACCACGCGGGCACCGCCGGGGTGGACGCAGACCACGTCGTCCTCGTCGGCCCAGCAGGCCACCAGCTTGTCGATGTCGCCATTCTGTAAGGCATCGTAAAAAGCGGCCTCGGTATCGTCGGCAGTGCCGCCCACGGTGGCGGCCTGGAGTTTGGCTTTGGGCATGGCTTACACGGGGTTTGGGCAGAATGGAGGTGGCTTTGATTTTGCCTTGCTTTGGAGGGCTGACCGGGCTGCATGTGCTAAGGTCAAACGCTATAGTGGCTGCCCCGTGGCCGAATTGGAGCAATGGATATGAAACGCTGGTTACCCGCCTTACTGCTGGCCTCCGCCCTGACCGGTTGCGGCTACAACGATTTCCAACGCCTGGACGAGCAAAGCAAAGCCGCCTGGAGCGAGGTGCTGAACCAGTACCAACGCCGTGCCGACCTGGTGCCCAACATCGTGGCCACCGTCAAGGGCGAAGCCGCGTTTGAACAAGACACGCTGACCAAGGTGGTGGAAGCCCGCGCCAAGGCCACGGCCATGCAGGTCACGCCCGAAACGCTGAACAACCCCGAAGCCTTCGCCAAGTTCCAGGCCGCCCAGGGCGAGCTGGGCAGCGCCCTGAGCCGCCTGATGGTGACGGTCGAAAAATACCCCGACCTGAAGGCCAACAAGGGCTTCAGCGACCTGCGGGTGCAGCTCGAAGGCACCGAAAACCGCATCACCGTGGCGCGCAACCGCTTCATCGGCACGGTACAGGAGTACAACGTGCTGGCCCGCAGCTTCCCCAGCAACCTGACAGCCAAGGTGATGGGCTACGAGGCCAAGCCGAGCTTCACGGTGCAAAACGAAGCCCAGATCTCGGCCCCGCCGGTGGTGGACTTCAAGAAATAGATGCTCTTATAAATGCCCTTTTTTCTGCGCCTGCTCGCCAGTTGCTGGCTGGCTCTGCTGGTCCTGACCAGCCACGCCCAGAGCGTGCTGCCGGTGCCTGCGCTGACCGGGCACGTGATCGACACCACGGCCACCCTGGGCGCGGCACAGCTGCAAGCGCTAGAAGCCAAGCTGACCGCGTTCGAGGCCAGTACCGGCGCGCAGGTGGTGGTGCTGATGGTGCCCACCACCCAGCCCGAAGACATCACCAGCTACGCCAACCGCGTGGGCAACGCCTGGAAGATTGGCCGCAAAGAGGTGGGCGACGGGCTGATCCTGCTGGTGGCCAAGAACGACCGCAAGCTGCGCATCGAGGTAGCCAAGACGCTGGAGGGCGCGATTCCCGACCTGGCAGCCAGCAACATCATCAACGAGGCCATCACGCCGCGCTTCAAGCAGGGCGACTTCGCCGGGGGCGTGGATGCCGGGGTCAACCAGATCATGGCCCTGGTCAAGGGCGAGGCCCTGCCCGCCCCCACTGCCCGGGCCGCGCAGCAAGACTTGGGATTTGACTGGCAGGAGCTGCTGATCTTTGCCGTATTTGCGGTGCCGATTGCGGGTGCCATTGCGCGCAGCATCTTCGGGGCCAAGCTGGGTTCGCTGGTGACGGGCGCGGGCGTGGGTGCACTGGCCTGGTTCGTCTCGGCCAGCCTGCTGATTGCGGGCGTGGCGGGGGTGGCGGCACTGCTGTTCACACTGGTGTCGCGGGCCGGGTCGCCTTTGGGTGGCGCACTGGGCGGTGGCCGGGGTGGTGGCATGGGTGGTGGATTCGGCGGCGGCGGTTTCGGCTCGGGTGGCCGCAGCGGCGGTGGCGGCGGGTTCAGCTCGGGCGGCGGTGGCAATTTTGGCGGCGGCGGCGCGTCCGGGGGGTGGTAATGGGCCTGTGGAAACACCTACAACGGCTGGTCAAGCACTGCTGGCTCGATGCTTCGGATGTGCGCCGCGCGGTGCCCGCCGAGCTGGTGGAGCAGCTGACCCGCCGGGTCGGCGCCAGCGAACAGCGCCACACCGGCGAAATCCGCATCTGCATTGAGGCCGGGCTGCCGCTGAGCTACCTGCGCCGCAACGCGTCGGCGCGCGAGCGGGCGGTGATGCTGTTTGGCAAGCTGCGCGTCTGGGACACTGAACACAACAACGGCGTGCTGATTTACCTGCTGCTGGCCGACCACGCGATCGAGCTGGTGGCCGACCGGGGCCTAAACGCCCGCGTGTCGCCCGCCGAGTGGCAAGAGATGGTGGCCCACCTGGGCACGGCTTTGCAGGCGGGCCAATACGAACAAGGCCTAACGACCGCACTGGAAGAGGTGTCTGCCGTGCTGGTGCAGCATTTTCCGCTGGCCCCTGACAGCATGCGGCGCGACGAGCTGCCCAACGCACCGGTGCTGCTCCTGTAAACCCATATCTGAAATTCAGGGCCTTTTTTTAACCTTCAAATCAAGGCCTGACGCTTATTTAATAAGCGCAAGCAGCTCCTATTTTTAATATCAAAAATAGGAGCAACCACCCCCTGTTTACGCCCACAAAAAAGCCGCTCAAGAGCGGCTTTTTGGGGAGTGTCAGCGCAGATTAGCGGTTGCGGCGGAACTTGCGCAGGGCCGAGATCTGGGCGGCCATCATGGCCAGCTCGGATTGGGCCTTGGCGATGTCCAGCTGGCCCTTGGCGTTGCGCAGGGCTTCTTCGGCACGGGCCTTGGCGGCGTTGGCTTTCTCTTCGTCCAGGTCCTTGCCGCGGATAGCCGTGTCAGACAACACGGTGACGCAGTCGGGTTGGACTTCCAGAATGCCACCGGCCACGAAGATGAACTCTTCGTTGCCGTCGGCCTTTTCGATACGTACCGAACCCGGCTTGATGCGGGTGATCAAGGGGGTGTGGCGCGGGTAAATGCCCAGCTCGCCCGCTTCGCCCGGCAAAGCCACAAACTTGGCTTGGCCCGAGAAGATGGATTCTTCGGCACTGACAACATTCACAAGAATGGTGGTCATAGGTTTCCTTTGGGTCCAGCGTGGTGAAGCGCAGAGCGCGACCTAGGCCGCACTCTGCAGAAGGCCATTAAACCTTCTTGGCCTTCTCGATGGCTTCGTCGATGGAGCCGACCATGTAGAACGCTTGTTCGGGCATGTGGTCGCATTCGCCGTTGACGATCATCTTGAAACCACGGATGGTTTCCGACAGGGGCACGTACTTGCCGGGCGAACCGGTAAACACTTCGGCCACGTGGAAAGGCTGGCTCAGGAAACGCTGGATCTTGCGGGCACGGGCCACGGCCAGCTTGTCGTCGGGCGCCAAGTCGTCCATACCCATGATCGCGATGATGTCGCGCAGTTCGCGGTAGCGCTGCAGCGTGCCCTGCACCGCACGGGCGGTGTTGTAGTGGTCTTCACCGACGACCAGCGGGTCCAGCTGGCGGCTGGTCGAGTCGAGTGGATCGACCGCAGGGTAGATACCCAGCGAAGCGATGTCACGGCTCAACACCACGGTGGAGTCCAAGTGGGCGAAGGTGGTGGCAGGCGATGGATCGGTCAAGTCATCCGCTGGCACGTACACGGCCTGGATGGAGGTGATCGAGCCGACCTTGGTGGAGGTAATACGCTCTTGCAGACGGCCCATTTCTTCGGCCAGGGTAGGCTGGTAGCCCACGGCAGAAGGCATACGGCCCAGCAGTGCGGACACTTCGGTACCGGCCAAGGTGTAGCGGTAGATGTTGTCCACGAAGAACAACACATCACGGCCTTCGTCACGGAAAGATTCCGCGATGGTCAGACCGGTCAGGGCCACGCGCAGACGGTTGCCTGGGGGCTCGTTCATCTGGCCGTAGACCATGGCCACTTTGGACTCTTCGAGGTTCTCGAGGTTCACCACGCCGGAGTCGGCCATCTCGTGGTAGAAGTCGTTCCCTTCACGGGTACGCTCACCCACACCGGCAAACACGGACAAGCCGCTGTGTGCCTTGGCGATGTTGTTGATCAGCTCCATCATGTTCACGGTCTTGCCCACACCGGCACCACCGAACAAGCCGACCTTGCCGCCCTTGGCGAACGGGCAGATCAAGTCAATCACCTTGATGCCGGTTTCCAGCAGTTCTTGCGAAGGGCTGAGTTCGTCGTACGCGGGGGCTTTGCGGTGGATGGTAGCGGTCAGGTCCTGGCTGACAGGACCACGTTCGTCGATGGGCGAACCCAGCACGTCCATGATGCGGCCCAGGGTGGCCTTGCCCACGGGAACGGTGATGCCCGCGCCGGTGTTGTAGACCATCAAGCCACGGCGCAGGCCGTCGGAAGAGCCCAGCGCGATGGTACGGACAATGCCGTCGCCCAGCTGCTGCTGCACTTCCAGGGTCAGCACGGAGCCTTCCATTTTCAGCGCATCGTAAATGCGGGGCATGCTGTTGCGGGGGAACTCGACGTCCACCACGGCACCAATACACTGGACAATTTTTCCCTGAACGCGGGCGTTCACTTCTGCATTTTCTTGAGCCATTTTTGCTCCAATAAATTGAGTCTTGAAATCGGTGACGGACTGGGACAGTAGCGCGGCTTAAACAGCCGCCGCACCTGCCACAATTTCCGACAATTCTTTGGTGATCGCGGCCTGGCGGGTCTTGTTATAGATCAGCTTGAGCTCGGCAATCACGCTACCCGCGTTGTCGGTAGCAGCCTTCATGGCGACCATGCGCGCGGCATGCTCGGAGGCCATGTTTTCCGCGACCGCCTGGTAGGCCAGCGCTTCCACGTAGCGGATCAACAAATTGTCGATCACCGACTGCGCATCGGGCTCATAGATGTAATCCCAGGTGTTGGCCTTGCCGGTTGCCTTGGTTTCCGCCTGCATCTTGGCCGACGACAAGGGCAACAACTGTTCCACCACAGGCTCTTGCTTCATGGTGCTGACAAACTTGTTGTAGACCATGTAGACAGCGCTGATTTCACCCTTTTCGTAGGCATCCAGCAGCACTTTGAGCGGGCCAATCAGCTTGTCCAGGTGCGGCTTGTCACCCAGATGGGTCACATGCGCTACCACCTGGGCACCGGTACGGTTCAAAAACCCGAGACCTTTGCCACCCACCGCCACGGTTTTAGCGCTCAAACCCGCCGCCTGCGCAGCGCGCAGTTTCAGGGTCAATGCGCGAAACAGGTTGGTGTTCAAGCCGCCACACAAACCCTTGTCGGTGGTCACCACCACAAAACCCTCGGTCTTGGCACCGTTGGGTTTCATGAAGCTGTGCACGTACTCAGGATTCGCCTGGCCCAGGTTGGCTGCGATGTCTCGGATCTTGTCGCTGTACGGGCGGGCTGCCTTCATCCGCTCCTGTGCTTTACGCATCTTGGAGACGGAAATCATTTCCATCGCCTTGGTGATCTTCTTGGTGTTTTCCACCGATTTGATCTTGGTGCGTAGTTCCTTGCCTGCTGCCATGACGGGCTCCTAGTTAAGCGAACGTCTTCTTGAACGCGGTGACAGCAGCGTGCAACTCAGCTTCCGCTTCCTTGTCCAGTGCTTTCGAAGCTTCAATCTTGGCCAACAAAGCCGCGCTCTTGTCCTTGAGGTAGCCGTGCAGGCCGTGCTCAAAAGCCAGGATCTTCTTGACATCGATGTCGTCCATGAAGCCCTTGTTCACTGCGAACAAAGTGGCACCCATGAGGGACACGGACAAGGGGCTGTACTGGGCTTGCTTGAGCAGTTCGGTCACGCGGGCACCACGGTCCAGCTGCTTGCGGGTCGCTTCGTCCAGGTCCGATGCGAACTGGGCGAAAGCCGCCAATTCACGGTACTGCGCCAAGTCGGTACGGATACCGCCAGATTGGCTCTTGATGATCTTGGTCTGTGCGGCGCTACCGACGCGAGACACCGAGATACCGGCGTTAATCGCAGGGCGGATGCCGGCGTTGAACAGCGAGGTTTCCAGGAAGATCTGGCCGTCGGTGATCGAGATCACGTTGGTTGGCACGAAGGCAGACACGTCACCGGCTTGCGTTTCAATGATCGGCAGAGCCGTCAAAGAACCGGTCTTGCCCTTGACTTCACCCTTGGTGAAGGCTTCGACATAGTCGGCGTTCACGCGGGCGGCGCGTTCCAGCAGGCGGCTGTGCAGATAAAACACGTCGCCAGGGTAGGCTTCGCGGCCTGGTGGACGGCGCAGCAGCAAGGAAACCTGGCGGTAGGCCACGGCTTGCTTGGACAGATCGTCGTACACGATCAGGGCATCTTGGCCGCGGTCGCGGAAGTATTCGCCCATGGTGCAGCCGGAGTAGGCCGAAACGTACTGCATGGCAGCCGATTCAGATGCCGAAGCCGCCACCACAATGGTGTATTCCATCGCGCCAGCCTGTTCCAGGGCACGCACCACGTTTTTGATCGACGAGGCCTTTTGGCCAATCGCGACGTACACGCAGAACATGTTCTGGCCCTTTTGGTTGATGATGGCGTCGATCGCGACAGCGGTTTTACCCGTCTGGCGGTCGCCAATGATCAACTCGCGCTGGCCACGGCCGACGGGCACCATGGCATCGATCGACTTCAAGCCGGTCTGCATGGGCTGGTCCACCGATTTACGGGCAATCACGCCGGGCGCGACTTTTTCGATCACGTCGGTCATCTTGGCGTTGATCGGGCCCTTGCCGTCGATCGGCTGGCCCAGTGCGTTCACCACGCGACCGAGCAGCTCGGGACCAACCGGCACTTCCAGAATGCGGCCCGTGCACTTCACGATGTCGCCTTCGGAGATGTGTTCGTATTCGCCCAAAATCACGGAGCCGACCGAGTCACGCTCCAGATTCAGTGCCAGGCCGTAGGTGGGCTGGCCATCGCTACCGGCGGGGAACTCCAACATTTCGCCCTGCATCACGTCGGACAGGCCGTGCAAACGGCAGATACCGTCGGTCACGGACACCACGGTGCCCTGGTTGCGGATATCGGTTTGGGCCGTCAGGCCTTCGATGCGGCTCTTGATCAGCTCAGAAATTTCTGCGGGATTGAGTTGCATGACTCTTTCCTTCTCTTTCTTTAGTTAGCAAACAACCGGAGCCATGGGCTCTGGCCGAAAACGCTGGCACAGACCTTAACCAGGAGGTTAAGCAGTCAGGGCCAATTTCATATGTTCCAGGCGGGCTTTGATCGAAGTGTCCAACACCTCGTCACCCACCACGACGCGAATTCCGCCAATCAACTCCGGCTGCAAAGCCACTGTGAGATTGAGCTTGCGTCCAAAACGCTTTTCCAGCGCCGACGAGACGTTGGCCAGGGCTTCTGCGTCAATCGCAAAAGCACTGAACACGGTCGCGTCAGAGGTGCCGGTCCGGGCATTTTTCAATGCACGGAACTGGGCAGCAATCTCGGGAAGAGCGGCCAGGCGCCCGTTCTCGATGACCATGCGCAAAAAGTTTTTTGCAGCATCTGGCAGGGCCGACTTGGCCACACCGGCTACCACCTCAAACACCTGGTTCACCTCAACCTTGGGGTTGTCGGCAAACTGGAGCAACTGGGGGTTGGCTGCAATCGCGGCCAATTCATCCACCCATCCGGCGGTGCCGTCCAGGTCAGACGCAGTGGCCTTGAACAGCGCTTCGGCGTAAGGACGGGCAATGGTTGCTATTTCAGCCATGGTCGTTCTGCCGCTCAGAGTTCTGTTTGAAGACGGTTCAGCAAGTCCGCGTGGACACCGGCATTGACTTCCTTGCGGAGAATCTGCTCGGCACCCTTCACAGCCAATGCAGCCACTTGCTCACGCAGGGCTTCACGGGCTTTCACGGTTTGCTGCTCGGCTTCGGCACGGGCTGCGGCGACGATCTTGTTGCCCTCTTCCGTGGCACGGGCCTTGGCCTCTTCCACGATAGTTTGGGCACGGCGATCGGCATCCGCCAAACGCGATGCGGTCTCGGTGCGCGACTTGGCCAGTTCGGCTTCCACGCGCTGGTTGGCGCTGGTCAGTTCGGACTTGGCTTTGTCGGCGGCAGCAAGGCCGTCAGAGATTTTCTGCACCCGCTCGTCCAGGGCCTTGGTGATGGGAGGCCACACGAATTTCATCGTGAACCACACCAAGATCGCAAAGACGATGGCCTGCAGAAACAGGGTTGAATTAATGTTCACGGCTTAATTCCTTTCGGTCGTGAAAGGTCGGCCAAAAATTAAATCGCGAAAGGCTTAGCGAAAGCGAACAGCAGGGCAATAGCCACGCCGATCAGGAAAGCCGCGTCGATCAGACCGGCCAAGATGAACATCTTGGTTTGCAGTTCGTTCATCAGTTCAGGCTGGCGTGCCGACGATTCGAGGAACTTGCCGCCCATCAAAGCGATACCGATGGAGGCACCCAGAGCGCCCAGGCCAACGATCAAACCACAAGCCAGAGCGACGAGACCGAGAATGTTTTCCATGATTAATCCTAAAAAGTACAGGTAAAAGAAAGAGAAAAGCGAAAACCAACCTTAACGCCCGTGCGGGATCATATTGACCCCACAGCGGAGTTAATGCGACTCGTGAGACTGGCCCACATAAATCAGCGTCAACATCATGAAGATGAAGGCCTGCAAGGTGATCACCAGGATGTGGAAGATGCTCCACGCCGTACCGGCAATCACATGCCCAACACCTAGCCAGAACATGCCCGCAACGGGATTGAACTGCCAGGCCCACGCGCCACCCATCAGGGCGATCAACATGAAAACCAATTCACCAGCAAACATATTGCCAAACAACCGCATACCGTGCGAGACCGTCTTGGCGAGGTACTCGATCATTTGCATCAAGAAATTGATGGGGTACAGAAACCAGTGGTCGCCGAAAGGTGCAGCCACCAATTCGTGCGCCCAGCCGCCCAAACCTTTGATCTTGATGTTGTAGACCAGGCAGACAAACAAAACGCTGACCGACAGGCCCAAGGTGGTGGACAGATCGGCGGTAGGCACGACACGCATGTAAGCGTGGTGCGGATCGCCGCCGGTAGATGCGTAGTAGTGCTCCCAGATCTTGGGCAACATATCGACGGGCAGCATGTCCATGCCGTTCATCAAGAAGATCCAGACAAACACCGTCAAAGCCAATGGCGCCACCAGCTTACGGCTCTGGGCGTTATGGATCACACCCTTGGCCTGGCTATCTACCATTTCAGACAAAATTTCGACAGCGGCTTGGAAACGACCGGGCACGCCCGATGTCGCCTTGCGCGCAGCACGCCACAAAAAGAAGCAACCCACAATACCCAAGATCACCGAGTACAGCACGGAGTCCAGATTAAAAAGGCTGAAATCCACAATGCTGGTTTGCTTGACACTCTCAAAAGAGAAATCTTTTTGCAAATGCTGCAAATGGTGAACGATGTAGTCGCCCGCCTTGGGGCCTTCCGTAGCGGCGTGTTCAGCAGCGTTTTCAGTCGACATATTTAAGTCCATCAATCCTGTTAAGCCGTACGTTGGCGTTTGGCGCGAAACATCAGCGCAACCCAAACGACCTTCATGGTCACTACAAAGCCGACCAACAAGGCCAGCCAATTCAATTCTGGAACCAGTCGCGGCGCCGCAAACAGTATTACTACCGTGGCGACAATCTTGACCAGTTCCCACACAAAAAAACCTGCCATGGCAGCACCTGGGATGGCTCGGACAAGCCGACCGGTGACACCGCGCGCAAACAGCGCTGCAGGCACTACCACTGCTATGGCTCCATATCCCGCCGACCAGCCCATCGAGGGCTCGCCAGTGACCAGCCATGCAGCCAATGCCACCAGACACCCCGTAGCCAACTGGCCCCACACGATTGCCCAAATCGACATCATGGGAGCCTGCTGGCGCCAGGCCTGCGCTTGCGCAGCCGTCATGGGCTTGAAATCATCCTCGACGACTCCATCTCCTACCTCGTCTTCCAGCGGTGCAAGGGCTCTTGGAGCCGCTCTCGGGGTCATCTGTGGCGACATGTTGAACCTACTGTATGACACCTGATTGACACCCGACTTACACACTGAAAAGTTTAGTAAAGCCCACTATTATACGAATATTCCCTTGACACCCGCAAGCGCTATGGCGTGCATACAACTGTAACGCTTTGCCGCCCGTGTTCCCCCGCAGATCCACCCCAAAGGGAGAGTGCCTGGCGCGCTGCATTGTGGCATTACTTCCTTGACCGTCTTTTTTGCCCATGCAGCACCACACCGCCACCGGCTTCAAGAACAACTATACCGATGCCGTCCCCGGCTCCACCCGCGACCTGCTGCGCTGGCAGTGGAATGCGCGGCGCAAGAACCTGCCGCCACCGCCGCAAACCCCCACCCCGGTCGTCGCACCCAACCTGGCCGCCATCCACGCCAACGCCGGGGCCGCCATGCAGCCCGCCATCACCTGGGTGGGACACGCCACCATGTTGGTGCAGGCCAGCGGGCTGAATGTGCTGACCGACCCGGTGTTCAGCGAACGCGCCTCGCCGGTGCAGTGGTCGGGCCCCCGCCGCGTCCAGCCACCGGGTGTGGCCCTGACCGATCTGCCGCCCATCGACGTGGTGGTCATCTCGCACAACCATTACGACCATTTGGATACCCATGCGGTGCTGGCGCTCAATAGACGGGCACAAGGCGCTACGCTTTTTATAGTCCCGCTGCGCCTCAAAGCCTGGTTCACCCGCCAGGGCATCGACAACGTGGTGGAGCTGGACTGGTGGCAACAGCACACCGTGCGCGGGGTGGAGTTTCACCTCACCCCCGTACAGCATTGGACGGCCCGCGCCCTGGGCGACCGTTTCCAGACACTGTGGGGCGGCTGGGCCGTGTTCGGGGCCGACTTCCACTGGTACTTCAGCGGCGACACCGGCTACAGCCAGGACTTCAAGGACACCCGCGCGCATTTTCAAGAGCGCAGCCCCGACGGCTTCGACATCGCCCTGATCGCGGTGGGTGCCTACGAACCGCGCTGGTTCATGCAAAACCAGCATATCAACCCGGCCGAGGCCGTACAAATCCACCGCGACCTGCACGCCAAACGCAGCGTGGGCGTGCACTGGGGCACATTCAACCTGACCGACGAGCCACTCGACCAGCCCCCGGCCGACCTGGCCGCCGCCCGTATCGCCCAGGGTGTCTCCGAAGACGACTTCTTCCTGCTGAAAATTGGCGAAACCCGCGCCCTGCCCGCCCGCAGTCCAAAATAGCGTCCCATGCACTCTTTGCCCGACTACCCCTGCTACCTCAACGGTGCCTACACCCCCCTGTGCGACGCAAAAATCAGCGTCATGGACCGGGGCTTCATTTTTGGCGACGGCATCTACGAGGTGGTGCCGGTCTATGCAGGCCGCCTGTTCCGGTTTGCGCAGCACATGGCCCGGCTCGACCGCAGCCTGGCCGAGCTACGCATCACCAACCCACGCACGCTGGAGCAGTGGCGCGAGATTGCTATCAAATTAGTAGCTTGCCACGCCCACCACACCAGCGCTAACGGCCAAAAATCTTTAAATCCCAACCACCTGGTGTACATCCAGATCACGCGCGGCGTGGCCCTGCGCGACCACGCCATGCCGCAAGACATCACGCCCACCGTGTTTGCCATGGCCACGCCGATGAACCTGCCCGGCGCCACCCAGCGCAGCCAGGGCGTGGCCTGTGTCACCGCCGACGACTTCCGTTGGGAAAAAGCCCACATCAAAAGCACCAGCCTGCTGGGCGCGGTGTTTGCGCGGCAGATTGGCGTGGACGCAGGCGCGACGGAAACCGTAATGTTCCGCAACGGCTACCTAAGCGAAGCCGCCAGCAGCAACGTCTGGCTGGTGAAAGACGGCACCCTCATCGGCCCGCCCAAAGACCACCTGGTGCTCGAAGGCATCCGCTTCGGGCTGATGGAAGAAATTTGCCGCGCCCAGGGCATCCCGTTTGCACTGCGCCGTATCACGCGCGAAGAAGTCCTGCACGCCGACGAACTGCTGCTCACCAGCGCCACCAAAGAGGTACTGGCCATCACCACCCTGGACGGCCAGCCGGTCGGCAACGGCCTGCCCGGTCCCGTCTACACCCGGCTCTACGCCGGCTACACCGCCGCCACCCAAGCGGCCTGAACACACACCACCATGACCACACCGACCACTGAACCCACCGACCCCGTCGATCCCCGCAAAGACTCGCTGATCGAGTACCCCTCGCTCTTCCCCATCAAGGTGATGGGCGAAAGGGTCGACGGCTTCGTGCACGCCATGACCGCCATCGCTGCCCAGTTCGACCCCACGTTCGATGCCAGCGCCATCGAGCTGCGCGAAAGCAAGGGCGGCAAGTACCTGGGCATCACCTTGCCCATCACCGCCACCAGCCGCGAGCAGCTCGACGAGCTGTACCGCACCCTGAGCACCCACCCGATGGTGAAGATGGCGCTGTGACCGTGACGCTGGTGCCGCCCACCACCCACCTCCTCGGCCGCGTGGACTATCTGCCCACGGTCGAAAAAATGCAGGAATTCACCCTCCAGCGCTCAGCAGATGAGCGTGACCAGCTATGGATTTGTGAGCATCCGCCGGTGTTCACCCAAGGGCTGGCGGGCAAGGCCGAGCACCTGCTGCTGCCGGGCGACATCCCGGTGGTGCAGGCCAACCGGGGCGGCCAGGTCACTTACCACGGGCCGGGGCAGGTGGTGGCGTATCCGCTGCTGGACCTGAAGCGCGCGGGCTACTTCGTCAAGGAATACGTGTACCGGCTGGAAGAGGCTGTGGTGCAAACCCTGGCCCATTTCGGCATCACCGGCCTGCGCGTGCCGGGCGCACCGGGCATCTACGTGCGCCTGCAAGACCCGTTTGGCCACGCCCGGCTGGAGCCGGGGTTTACCGCCCAACAATTGGAGTCTGACCCCACTTATTTGGGCAAGATTGCCGCTTTGGGCATCAAGGTCAGCCGCCACTGCACCTACCACGGGGTGGCGCTGAATGTGGCCATGGACCTGGAGCCCTACAGCCGCATCAACCCCTGCGGCTACGCCGGTTTAAAAACGGTGGACATGGCCAGCCTGGGCGTGGACGTTGCCTGGGCCGAGGCGGCGCCGGTGTTTGCCCAGAAGCTGGAACGTTACTTGGCGGCTTGAAGCATGAGCTGCGCCAGCGCCACGTCGGCCACCAGGGTGATGCCCTGGGCTTGGGCGAACTGCTGGGCGGTGTCGGTCACGCCCGTGATGCTGACGTAGACACAGGCCGCAGCGTTGTGGCTTTCTTTGGCCGCAGCCAGTTCGCGCAGGGCTTCGACCCCGTGGTTGGCGGCTTTCCAGCGCTTGGCGGCCACCAGGGTGGTCTGGCCATCTTTGAGCAACTGCAGATCCGCCGCCTTGCCGTTCAAACGCGTCACGGTGTAGCCATTGGCGCGGTAGGCTGCGTCCAGCCCATCGGCGAAATCGCGCCACGGCATGGTGCTGGCCTGGGCCAGGGTATCGGCTACGCGCTGCGGGTTGGGCAGGCCCCACTGCCGCTTGGCGGCCACCACGCCAATTGCCAGAAACGGCAGCGTCCCCACCATGCCAAAGATGACATATTCCTTGGGCAGTATGGCCACTGCCGCCAGCCCGTAGAGCAGCACCAGCAGCATGCTGATCCACCACGGCGAACGCAGCAAAATCGCGAACAGAGAGTTTTTGGCCAGTTTGAATTTCATGGCCCGGAGTTTAAGGGCCCGGACTACAGGGCCAGGTACACCTTCAGCGCCGCATACGCATCGTTGGCGGCGTACAGCATCTGCGTGGGCGAAAGCTGGGCCACCGCCCAGTTGGAGGTGGTGGTCTTTTTGGATTTGTGGAACCGCTGGCGCAGCACCACGCCCACGGCGGCGCGCACGCCCATCGAAGTGCCGTAGCCGTCTTTGCGGAAAACCACGTTCAGGTCCAGCACGGCCCGCATCGTGACCCCGAACTTGGCGTGGATCTGGCCCCGGTCCTGCTCCAGCCCAAAGCCCACCTTGCGCACCGCGTCCGACTGCAATATCTCCAGCAGGCACGGGCGGCAGTCGGGCCGGTGCATCTGGAACAAATAGGCCTTGGTGGGCAGCGCAAACTGCACCACGTGCGGCCCGTCGCTGACCTCGCCCGGCGCAAACGTGGGCTTGGCCTCGGTGTCAAAACCCACCGCGCCCGCCGCCAGTATCTCGGCCGTAGCAGCGGCAAATTCGGCCTGCGTGGCAGGCACGAAGATGCGGTCTAGCGCCAGGCCCTGCATCGGGGGCAACAGCGCGGTTTGGGCTTTGGTGGGGGCGGTGTTCTTCATGGCGGGAGGGCGCAATACGGGTGAAAGGCAAGGTAGCCTGTAAGCTACGATGCTGTAACAAAAAAACACAACGGGGACAACAACATGCAATCCGACCGCAGACGGCTGGTGGGGGGTTTGGTCGGCAGCCTGTGGGCACTGAGCGCCTGGTCCCAGACCGCATCCAAAACCGAAAAGGGGGTGATCGGCATCGCCCTGCCCACCATCACCTCGCTGCGCTGGGTGATCGAAGGCCTGGCCATGACCCGGTCGCTGGACAAACTGGGCTACCGCGCCATTTTGCAGTACGCCAACGACGACATCCCCACCCAGACCGCCCAGATCACCGACATGCTGGCCCAGGGTGCCACGGTGCTGGTCATCAGCGCAATCGACGGCACCCAGCTGGCCCCGGTGCTCAAAGCCGCCGCCGACAAGGGGGTCAAGGTCATCGCCTACGACAGGCTGATCCGCGGCAGCCCCCACGTGGACTACTACACCAGCTTCGACAACTTCCAGGTCGGCGTGCTGCAGGGCAGCGACATCGCCACCCGCCTGGGCCTGGCGGCGGGCAAAAAACCCTTGCGCATCGAGCTGTTTGCGGGCTCACCCGATGACAACAACGCGCACTTCTTCTACAACGGCGCCATGTCGGTGCTCAAGCCCTACCTCGACAAAGGCCAGTTGGTGGTGGGCTCGGGCCAGATCGGCATGGACAAGGTGGCCACCCTGCGCTGGAGCGGCTCGGTGGCCCGCGCGCGGCTGGCCGGCATCCTGGACAAGTACTACGCCAAGCAGCACCTGGACGCCATCCTGTCGCCCTACGACGGCATCAGCATCGACCTGATCGAGGCGCTGAAAAAAGCCGGGTATGGCCCCGGCGGCCAGGCGCTACCCGTCATCACCGGGCAAGACGCGGAGCTGCCCTCGGTGCGCTCCATCGTCCGCGGCGAGCAAACCTCCACCGTGTTCAAAGACAACCGCGACCTGGCCCAGGTCACCGCCACCCTGGTCGATGCCCTGCTCACCGGCAAAAAGCCCACCGTCAATGACGAAAAAACCTACAACAACGGCGAAAAAGTGGTGCCCGCGTTTTTGCTGAAACCGGTGTTGGTGGATGCCAAGAACTGGCGCGCGACGCTGGTGGACAGCGGGTTTTACAAGGCGGAGCAGTTTCGGTAAGGGTGGGATAGAGCGCTTTGAGGCAATATGGTGCTCGTTGCAACCCACCACAAAAGGCTCCTATGCGCACCACTTTGACTTTGGACGAAAGCCTGTTGGTCCAAGCCCAGAAACTCAGCGGCCTGAACGAGCATTCGGCGCTGGTCAACGAAGCGCTCAGAGCCTTGATTGAACGGGAAAGTGCGCGGCAGTTGGCCTTATTGGGTGGCAAAGTGGCGGAAGTCGAAAATGTGCCACGGCGAAACTGGCACACAACTTAGGGACGGCTACCTGTAGCAAACTGGACAGCCGAAGGCCGAGCGATATTGACAAGTTTTAGGCCGGTCACGCTCATCCCACCAGCACAAGCAGCTACATAAAAAATAGCACCCTCAATCCACCAACTTCAACCCCACCGGCAGCGACTCGCCGAACACCCGCTTGGTGTCGGCGGCGTCCAGCGCGGTGACCTCGCGCACCATGGCGATCCAGCCGGGGGCCGCGCGGGCGGCGGTGAGGCGGTTTAGCACCTGCTGGCGCAGGGCGTCGGGGATGTCGCGGGCGCGGTCGCCGGTGGCGCGGGCGATTTGCGTGGCGGCAAAGGCTGCCGGTTCGGCCTGGGTCCAGTCGGCGGCCAGCAGGGCCTTGAGCCAAACGGCGGCGACTTCGGGCGGCACCACGTGGTGCAGGCTGGCGTACAGCGGCTGGCGGGCACCGATGCGGCCCAGGGCCCACCAGGTTTGCGGGTTCTCGCCGGGTTTTTGCAGGCGCTGCAGCAGCCAGGTGCCCAGCTGCACCTTGTTGGCCACCGACAGGCGCTCGAACGACGCGGCCATGCGCAGCATGTCGTCCAGGCCCTGCATGCGCGGGCCGTCTGGTGCGGGAATGTCCGTCCCGCCCACGGGTTGCAGGTAAAAAGCGATGGCCTCGAACACCATGTCTTGCTGCTCGGCCGTGAGCCCGCCAGCGATGCGCCGCCACAGCGTCCACCATTCGGACCACTGCTGCGGCTCGTGGCTATGTGCGATGCCGGGCGCGAACAGCTCCCACATCTGCTGCACCCGCCAGTCGTCCAGCGGGTGGCCGAAGCCGGGGCGCAGGGCGTAGCCGGTGAGGTTGAACCACTGGCGCTCGTGCTGGGCGGTGCGGCGGCGGCGTTTGGCGCTATCTAGCAATTGGGCAAACAGGGTGCGCAGCAGCGGCGTGTCCCAGCCCTCGCGGCTGCCCAGCAGGCGCTCCAGGGTGGCGCGGAGCTGTTTGACTTCCTTGGCCTCCACGCCCTGGCTGCGGTCGCCGAAGACGCGGGCAATCGCCGCACTGGCATCGGCCAGGCGCGGGTGCGGCGCGGCTTGCTCCACCACCGGGGCATCCCCGCGCAACTGGAATTCGAGTTGCCAGCGCTGCGCGGGGTCGTCCACCGCAATGCAGTGCATCTCCAGCGTGCCGACCTCGGTGAGCGCGGTGCTGAGTTGCACCAGCACCTCGCGGGCGCTGCTCTCGCTGTGCACCACGGTGGCGATGGGCGGCAGGCGCACGAAGCCCCCCGTGGACAAATCGACCAGCGCGCCCGGCTGGGAGCGGGTGTCGGTGACGCTGCTGGCCAGGTAAAAACGTACCGGGCGGGCCAGGCGCAGGGCGAAGGTACGGTCGGCCAGGGTGATGGCGCGGCCCTCCTCCGCCCCAAAAGGCAGCACGCAAATGCCGCGTTGGCTGGTGATGCCATCGTCCAACACCAAAAAGTAGCTGCGCGCCGAGCCGCCGCCGATGCGCGGGGCCTTGCCCGCGCGGGCCAGGGCGTAGGCCACCGCCCCGCGCGCCACGGCGGCATCCAGGTGCGGGTTGTGCAGCAGTTGCAGCGGCGCGGTCGCCCAGCCGTTGAGCGTGTGGTGCAAGCGCTGGACGAGCGATGCTGCATGGAACACCCCGCCGTTGAGCAACAACGCATCGGGCAGCGCGCCAGGGTGGCGCTGCAAAAAGGCGGCGACATGGCGGGTGATAGCCGCATCGCTGGCGTAGGGCAGGCCGAAGGCCACCAGGCCGCTGCGGGCGCGCTGGGGCTGGGCATCGGCGGCCACGCTGGGGAAGAAGCCCTCCACCAAAATGCTATCCAAATCAGAGCGTGACAAGCTGGCAGAACGGGCGCTACCGACCAATTTGCTGCCACTGCCCAGCAGCGTGACGGTGGTGCTTTCCGGCGCGCCGGGGCTCCAGAGCAGCTCTTTGGCGGCGCGGCAGCGCTGGGTGAGCTGGGCCAGTTGCGCGGCAGACAGGCGCTCGGTGCCGCCCAGGCGGGATTCCACCAGATGCGCCAGCGCCAGGTCCATGTTGTCGCCGCCCAGCACCAGGTGGTCGCCCACGCCGGTGCGGGTCAGCTTGGGTTCGCCGTCCGCCAGGTCTACGTCGATCAGCGTCAGGTCGGTGGTGCCGCCGCCCACGTCCACCACCAGCACGCGGCGGATGGCGTGCAGATCGGCGGCCAGGGTGGCGCGGTGGCTGTAGACCCAGTCGTAAAACGCGGCCTGGGGCTCTTCGATCAGGCGCACCTTGGGCAAACCCGCCAGTTGGGCGGCTTGCAGCGTGAGGGCGCGCGCGCCTTCGTCGAAGGACGCGGGCACGGTGAGCACGATGTCTTGGTGTTCCAGCGGGGGGTGCTGGGCGTTCCAGGCGGCGCGCACGTGGGCCAGGGTACTGGCGCTGGCCGCCAGGGGCGAGACTTTGCCCACCTCGTCGGGCGCGCCCCAGGGGAGGATAGGCGCGGTGCGGTCCACCGCCGTGTGCGACAGCCAGCTTTTGGCGCTGGCCACCAGGCGGCCCGGCACCTGCGAGCCCAGCTCCAGGGCAAAACGGCCCAGCACGGCGGATTCAGCCGACGGCCAGGGCAATTGCACATCCGCCGCCAGCAACGTGCCCGGCGCAGGGTGGAAACGCACCGAGGGCAACAGCGGCAACGCAGCCACCTCGCCCGCCGCCACCAGCTGGGGGATGGCAAAGATCTGGATCTTGCCCGCCCCGCGCGCCGCCGTACTGGCGTAGGCCACCACGGTGTGGGTGGTGCCCAGGTCGATACCGACGGTGAAGGCGGGTTTTGCTACTTTATTCATAGCTTCTCACGCCGATGGAATAAGCGGTGGATGCCGATTTGACTCCAAAATTTCGCCATCAATCGGCACGCACCTCGAACTCCACCTTCCAGCCCTCGCCACCGCTGCGCGGCACGGCCAGCAGCTCCAGCGTGCCGATTTCGGACACGCGGGCGTGCAGCTTCACCGGCACGACCTCGCCGACCGCCCGGCCCTCGGCGGGCAGGGTGGCTTCGATCTCGGCCAGCTCCTGCAGCTCCTCAGAAGTCCAGAAGTCGAGCATCTGGCCCACCATGTCGTCGCGGCGCACGCTGGAGCCAAAGAAACGAAAACGCACGGCTTCACCCACCACCAAACCGAACTCTTGAGGTGGCAAGGCGGCTTCGGTGCCCTCTTCCATACCGAACGGGGCCACGCACAGGGCTTGCACCGGCGGCTCCAGCCCCGGCACGGCAGGCATGGCGGATTCCACGCCCACGTAATAGGCCATGGCCGTACCACCCCGGATGCGGATGCCCTGGCCGCCGCGCACGGTGCCGTAGTAGGCAGCACCCCGGGCCACGGCAAAGTCCAGGTCGGCACCATCGAGCAGGCGGGCAACCGGGGCGCCCTCGGCCTGCAGCCAGCCGTTGAGCGTGGCCAGGGTGCGCTGCACCAGCAGCTCGGACTTGAACACGCCGCCATTGAACAGCACGGCAGTGGGGTGCAAAAAGCTCGCGTCCTGCTGCGCCGCAAAGCCGTCCAGGGCGGCGGTGGCACCGACCTGGCGGCCCAAGAGCGCGGCCAGGTGGCGGGTGACGGCCGCGTCCTGCGCGTAGGGCAAGCCCAGTTGCGTCAGGCCCGCGCGGGCGCGGGACACGGGACGGGCCTGGCTCTCCACCTGGGGGAAGAAGCCTTCCAGGATGGTGGCGGTGAGTGCGTCGCGGGTCAGTTCAGCGTTGATCGAACCGCCAATCAGGCGCGCGCCCCGGCTGGGGATGACGAGCGGCACGGTGTGCACGTCTGCGTCGGTCAGCAGTTTTTCTTTGGCCAGGCGGCAGGCGTAGGTGAGGGCCCGCATCTGCCACGGGTCCAAGGCCTTGCCTTCGGCGGCCAACTGGCGGGCCACGCCGTGGGCCAGGGCCAGGTCCATGTTGTCGCCGCCGAGCAGGATGTGCTCGCCCACGGCCACGCGGTGCAGTTGCAGGTTGCCGTCTTGCTCGACCACGGCGATCAGCGAGAAGTCGCTGGTGCCGCCGCCCACGTCCACCACCAGAATCACGTCGCCCACCTTGACCTGCTTGCGCCAACCGCCACCGCTTTGGGCAATCCAGCTGTACAGGGCGGCCTGGGGCTCTTCCAGCAGGGTTACGCCGGTGTAGCCCGCGGCCTGGGCGGCTTCGGCCGTGAGCTCGCGGGCGGCGGGGTCGAAGGAGGCGGGGATGGTCACCGTCAGCGCCTGCTCACCAAACGGCGCGTCGGGGTGGGTGTGGTTCCAGGCATCGCGCAGGTGCGCCAGGTAGCGGGTGCTGGCTTCCAGCGGGGAGATGCGGGCGACTTCGTCGGGTGCGTCGCTCGGCAGAATGGCGGCGCGGCGGTCCACCCCGGCGTGGCACAGCCAGCTTTTGGCGCTGGACACCAGGCGGATGGGGGTTTGCGCGCCATGGCTGCGGGCCCATTCACCCACTACGGCATGGGTGTCGCTGTGCCAGGGCAGCGAGAGGTCGCCATCGGCAAACTCACTCGCATGCGGCAGGTAGATGAAGGACGGCAGCAGCGCGTAGTCCTGCACCGCGCCGGGGGCGCTTTGCTGGGCGATGGGCAGGATCTGCGGAGGAGCTTCGGGATTCGACAGATCCACCCACGACAAGGCGCAGTGCGTGGTGCCCAGGTCGATGCCGATGGCAAAACGGGGGGCGCTCACAGTTCCACCTCGGCGGCGGCGATGACGCGCGGGTCGTGGCCTTCGGTGGTGCGGGGCAGGCGCACGTCGGTAACTTTCCAGCCCGGGTGGCGCAGCGTGCCGCGGAACGGGGCGTTGCCCACCACGTTGCCGGTCAGGCGATTGGCGCTGGCATCAAACCCGGCTTCGAGCACGACGCGGCTGCCTTCGGCCTCGGGGCGTGCCGGGGCCAGGGTGAAGTGTTCTTGCAAGACTTTGCGGCAGCCGGTGTGCACCAGGCGGGCAGCGCCGCCGATGTCGGCATCGGAGTAACTGGCCACATCTTCCTGGATGAAGTCCACAAACCGGGCTTCGCGCTGCAGCAGGCCCAGCAACTGCAGGGCGGCATCGGGGGTGGCGATTTTCAGGACGGGAGGTGGCGGCGGTGCTGGGGGTGCAGGCGGGGCGGCAGGCACCACGCCATTGCGGACATCCTGCACCTTGGTGGCCAGCGCGCTGTCGCCCAGCACAGCAAAGGCCAGGGACAGGCGGGCGAAAAATGAGGGGGCGTTAGTCATATTGGTTCTCCACAAAGACAAACGGCCCGGTAAAAACCAGGCCGTAGGGCAGTATTGTCCGCGATGTGCGACCCCTCAGGGCCGCACACAGAAAGCAGGCTTAAGCCTTGGCTTCCAGTTGGGCCGCCACGGCTTCGACAGCCTTGTCGGTAGCTTCTTTGGCGGAAGCTTGTGCGGTTTCAAACGCGGTGGTGGCAGCGGCTACAGCCGACTTCACCAGGGCCACAGCGTTTTCGCTGCCAGCAGGTGCGTTCTTCACAGCGGCGTCCACCAGGGTGGCCAGTTCGGCCTTGGCGCCGGAGGTAGCGGTTTCCACATAGGTGCGCACTTCGTTGCCGCTGGTGGTGGCAATGGCTTGCACGTGGCGCAGGTAAGAAGCGGCCTTTTCAGGGGCAGCCTTGGCAACCTTGGTGGCCAGCTCGACCAGTTCCTTGGGGTCCTTGATCGAAGCAGCGGTCAAAGCGGCTTCTTCGGATTCTTGCAGCGTGGTCTTGGCGGCTTGCAGGTTCAGCTTGACCAGGGCTTGCGCGCTGTCAAACAGGGAGTTGGACAGATCAAACAGGCTGGCGACAGCGGCTTTTTGGTTGGCGGTGATTTGTTCAAAGTTCAGCATGGTGTTTCCAATATAAAAAAGGGTGAAGGATCAGTGCAAGGTTTTATGCTGCACTGCAACATGGACTGAACTATAACGCGCACTCTGTGACCGCGCCAAGACAGGAAGCTCTAATCTCGCACGTTGATTTTTGGCAACAGCGATAATCACCACCCCGGCCATCCTGACAAAGAAACCGCCCATGAGCACCACCGAAGTCGTCCGCGACGCGCAATCTGTAGAGTCGTACAACCCGCTTGCCAAGCAAAAAGCCGGTGCCAAGCTGTCGCGCATCCCCGTCAAGGTGGTCCAGGGCGAAGTGCTGAAAAAGCCCGAGTGGATCCGCGTCAAGGCCGGTTCGCCCAGCACCCGCTTTAACGAGATCAAACAAATCCTGCGCGAAAACAACCTGCACACCGTGTGCGAGGAAGCCAGCTGCCCCAACATCGGCGAATGTTTTGGCAAGGGCACGGCCACCTTCATGATCATGGGCGACAAGTGCACCCGCCGCTGCCCGTTCTGCGACGTGGGCCATGGCCGCCCCGACCCGCTGGACGCCGACGAGCCGCTGAACCTGGCCAAGACCATCGCCAAGCTCAAACTCAAATACGTGGTGATCACCAGCGTGGACCGCGACGACCTGCGCGACGGCGGTGCCCAGCATTTCGTCGATTGCATCAAGAACATCCGCGAACTCTCGCCCACCACGCAAATCGAGGTGCTGGTGCCCGACTTCCGGGGCCGCGATGACCGCGCTTTGGAGATTTTGAAGCTGGCCCCGCCCGACGTGATGAACCACAATTTAGAGACCGCGCCGCGCCTGTACAAAGAGGCTCGCCCCGGCTCGGACTACCTGTTCAGCCTGAACCTGCTGAAGAAGTTCAAGGCCCTGCACCCCCACGTGCCCACCAAGAGCGGCATCATGGTCGGCCTGGGCGAGACAGACGAAGAAATCCTGCAAATCATGCAGGACATGCGCGACCACGACATCGACATGCTGACCATCGGCCAGTACCTGGCCCCCAGCAACAGCCACCTGCCGGTGAAGCGTTACGTGCACCCCGACACCTTCAAGATGTTCGAGACCAAGGCCTACGAGATGGGCTTCAGCCACGCCGCCGTGGGTGCCATGGTGCGCAGCAGCTACCACGCCGACCAGCAGGCTGAACACGCGATGGCAAACGCCGCCCCTGCCGCGTAAATGGCGACGGTCGGCGGCCTCTGGTTCAACCCCCGCAATCTCGGTAACTACGTCACCGACGCCGTCCTGGAACGGGGCTTGACCCTGTACCGGGGCCAGAAGGTGCTGGACATCGAAGTCCGGGCCATCGACAACGGCCGCTGGCAGCTCACCGGCACCGTACAGGGCAGCGAACGCACCCCGTACAAACAAAGCATCCGCCTGCACATCAACGTGCACGGCATGCTGACGCACTGGGATGCCGACTGCACCTGCCCGGTGGGCGTGGACTGTAAACACGCCGTGGCCTTGTCGCTCAAGGCCGCCTACCGCACCCAGGCCACGGCCAACGCCACGCCGCCCAAACCGCCCACCGATGCCGAACTGGCCGCCGCCCGCCTACTCGCCGAGCAGCGCACCCGCGATGCCGCCGCCCTGAAAGTACGGCAATGGCTGGCCCAGTTTGACGCGCTGGACCGGCGCAGCAGCCCCCGGCCCGACAGTGCCCAGGCCGAAAGTTTTGTCTACACCCTGTGCCCCGGCACCACGCAGCAAAAAACCCAGCTGCTGCAACTGCAGTTGCAAAAAACCTACCTGAAAAAAAACGGCGAGTGGGCCAAGCCCAAGAACATCCTCACCCCGCCCTACCCCGGCCACCCGCTGTTTGACGCGGCCAGCCCCGCCGAGCAAGAGCTGCTGCGCATGCTCAAAGGCATGGCCAGCAGCTCCAACCATTACGCCTATGCCCTCACCCACTGCGCCGTAGTGGAGGGTGCCGCCGGGCTGCTGGCCGTGCAAATGGCGGCCGACACCGGGCGCTTGTTCACCGTGGCCGACGGCGGCTTTTTGGGCGCACCGCTGCGCTGGGGCGCGCCCCGGGAACTGGGCTGGAGCTGGCAGGAAGCCGCCCAGCCGCTGGCCAGCGAGCCCGTGTGGACGCTGCAATCGCGGCTGGCCCACAGCTCCGAGAACGCCCAGGTCTACGCCAACCACCCGCCCCTGTACCTGGATGCCGCCCAAGGCCTGTGCGGCCTGGCCCAAACCCAGGGCATCGCCCCCGAACAACTGCCGCTGCTGCTGAACGCGCCGCCCATGCCGCAATCGGCCATCGAGCCGCTGCAGTTGCCGCTGACCCGCCGCCTGGCCGCCGTGGCCATGCCGCCCACGCTCAAGCCCCTGCCCACGGTGCAGGGCGTGGTGCCTACGGGCCACCTGCACCTGTCTCCCGTGGCCAAAAAGGACGAGGCGGAGGTCGGCCTGCTGCGCGCCCAACTGGTGTTCGACTACGCCGGGCTGCGCGGCAGCTGGGACCCGGTGGAGCCCAGCGTGATCGTCCAGCAAAGCAACACCCGCACCCTGCTGATCCGCGACCTGCAGGTCGAACAGTCCATGGACGCGCAGCTACTGGCCCACGGCCTGCTGGGCACACCCCACACCGGCTACCACCTGCCCGGCCCGCACAGCCAGCAGACCTGGCTGGACTGGGCCGACACCGACTTTGCCGCCTTCCGCGCCGACGGCTTTACCGTCACCCGCGACGACGCACTCACCGACTGGCTGCAACGCGCTGATGCCCTGGATGTGCAGATGCAGGCCCAGAACAGCAACGACCCGGACGCATCGCCCTGGTTCGACCTGTCCCTGGGCATGGAAATCAACGGCGAACGCCACAACATCCTGCCCTGGCTGCCCAGCCTGCTGAACCAGCTGGCCAACGCCCCGGCAGACGAGGCCAGCGGCGAACGCGTACTGCCGCCGTTCGTCTACATGCGCAAGCCCGACGACAGCTTCATCCGCGTGCCCACCGAGCCGCTGCGCCCCTGGCTGGCCGCCCTGCTGGAGCTGGTGGGCGACCGCCAGCACGACCTCGATGGCGACAGCCTGCGCCTGAGCCGCATGGAAGCCCTGCGCGCCGGGGCCGCCCTGGGCGAAGGTGCGGTGTGGACGGGAGCCAGCGCCTTGCAAGAACTGGTGGCGCAACTGGCGGGCCGCAGTGCCCTGCCCGAAGTGCCGCTGCCCGAGGGCGTGCACGCCAGCCTGCGCCCTTACCAGCAGCAGGGCCTGAACTGGCTGCAGTTCCTGCGCCGCGCGGGGCTCAACGGCATCTTGGCCGACGACATGGGCCTGGGCAAAACCCTGCAGACGCTGGCCCACATCCAGGTAGAAAAGGACGCAGGCCGCCTGACCAACCCGGCGCTCATCATTGCGCCGGTGAGCCTGATGGGCAACTGGCAGCGCGAGGCCCAGCGCTTCTGCCCCGGCCTGCGCACCCTGGTACTGCACGGCCAGGACCGCCACGAGGTGGCCGACACCACGCACGCACACGACGTGGTCATCGCCCCCTATTCGCTGCTGCAGCGCGACCGCGAAGGCTGGTTGCAAGCCCCCTGGCACATTGTGGTGCTGGATGAAGCGCAGAACATCAAGAACGCCAGCACCCTGGCCGCACAGGTGGTGGCCGAGCTGCAAACCCAGCACCGTCTGGCCCTGAGCGGCACGCCCATGGAAAACCACCTGGGCGAAATCTGGAGCCTGTTCCACTTTTTGATGCCCGGCTTTCTGGGCAGCCAGGCCAAGTTCGGCAGCCTGTTCCGCACCCCCATCGAGAAACGCGGCGACACCGAACGCCTGGCCCAGTTGCGCAGCCGCATCACGCCGTTCATGCTGCGCCGCACCAAGGCCCTGGTGGCGCACGAGCTGCCGCCCAAGGTGGAAACCGTGATGCGCGTGGAGCTGGAAGGCCCGCAGGCCGACCTGTACGAAGCCATCCGCCTGACCACCGAAAAGGCGGTGCGCGAGGCGCTGGACAGCAAGGGCCTGGCCAAATCCCACATCACCATCCTGGACGCGCTGCTCAAGCTGCGCCAGGTCTGTTGCGACCCGGGCCTGTTGAAGCTGGAGTCGGCCAAAAAAGTCACCCGCTCCGCCAAGCTCGACCAGCTGATGGAAATCCTGCCCGAGATGCTGGCCGAGGGCCGCAAGGTGCTGCTGTTTTCGCAGTTCACCAGCATGCTGGAGCGCATCGAGGCCGAGCTCAAGGAGCGCGCCATCCCCTGGGTCAAGCTCACCGGCCAGTCGCAAAAGCGCGATGCCATCATCGACCAATTCACCAGCGGTGCCGTGCCGCTGTTTTTGATCAGCCTGAAAGCCGGTGGCGTGGGCCTGAACCTGCCGCAGGCCGACACAGTCATCCACTACGACCCGTGGTGGAACCCCGCGGTGGAAACCCAGGCCACCGACCGCGCCCACCGCATCGGCCAGACGCAAAGCGTGTGGGTGGTGAAGCTGGTGGCGCAGGGCACCATCGAAGAACGCATCCTGGCCCTGCAAGAACGCAAGGCCGCCCTGGCCGAGAGCATGTACAGCGGTGCGCAAGGCCGCAAGGAGCCGCTGTTCTCGGAAGACGATTTGCAGGAGCTGCTCAAGCCGCTATCGAAATAAGAGCTGCTTGCGCCCTAGGAATAAGCGGTAGAGGCCAATTTCTTATAAATCCAGATCGATGGCCTGCGGGGCAGGCTTCGCAACCGCTATCCTTGTTGACTTATAGACGCAGAGATATTCCACCCATGCCCCACCAAAAACCCTTCTCCATGATCCGCGAATTCCACCTGGCCGACTGGTTCACGCTGGCCAATGCGGTATGCGGCGTGGGGGCGCTGTTTTCCACCATGACCTTTCTGGAAACGGGCGATGTGCAGCACATCTACTTTGCCTGCTGGCTGGTGCTGGCGGCGTTTGTGTTCGATGTGTTCGACGGCAAGATTGCGCGCTGGCGGCAAAAGACCTCCATCCTGGGGCGCGAGCTGGATTCGCTGGCAGACGTGATCTCGTTCGGTGTGGCCCCGGCCATCATGGCCTATGGCTGCGGCATGCAAGGGCTGTACGACCGCATCGTGCTGGCGTTTTTTGTGGCCTGCGGGGTGTCGCGCCTGGCGCGCTACAACGTGACGGCCGAGACGCTGTCGCAGGGCTCGGACAAGGTGAAGTACTTTGAGGGCACGCCGATTCCCACCTCCATCGTGCTGGTGTTCATGCTCGGCATGGCCGCCTGGACCGGCAACGTGCGTAACGAACTGTGGGGCGGCGAGCTGGTGCTGGCGGGCTTTACGCTGCACCCGCTGGTGCTGCTGTTTGCGCTGTCGGGCTCGCTGATGATCAGCCGCATCCGTATTCCCAAGCCGTAACACTATTATTTCGATAGCTGCTTAAGCCGATGGAATAAGCGCCAGAGGCTGATTTAGCCTTTAATTTTTAGACAGGGGCCCCAGGCCGGAATCCACCCGGCAGGGCTCGCCTTCGGGGCGGGCGGTGAGGGGCTGGGCCATGGCCTGGACCGGGTCTTCGGCTTCCAGCACCCGCTGCGCCCAGGGGCCTAGCCGGGCGGTGTCGGCACGCAGCACCTCTTGCTTGACGGCCAGAATCTGCGCCGGATGCATCGAGAAACTCCGCAGCCCCAGGCCCAGCAGCAGCCGGGTCATGGCCACGTCACCCGCCATTTCGCCGCACACGCTCACGCCCTTGCCCTGGGCCTGGCTGGCGCGGATCGTGTCGGCCAGCAGGCGCAGCACGGCGGGGTGCAGCGGGTCGTACAGGTGGGCCACCGATTCGTCGGCGCGGTCGATGGCCAGGGTGTACTGGATCAGGTCGTTGGTGCCCACCGACAAAAAGTCGAAGTATTTGAGGAACAGCGGCAGCGTCAGCGCGGCAGCCGGGATCTCGATCATCGCGCCCAGCTTGAGCGGGCCGTACACCACGCCACGGTTGTCCAGTTCGGCACGGGCAAAGTCCAGCAGCGACAGGGTCTGGCGGATCTCGCTGCCGTGGGCCAGCATGGGAATGAGCAGGTTCACCTGGCCGTGCACCGCTGCCCGCAGGATGGCGCGCAGTTGGGTCAGGAACATGGCCGGATCGGCCAGGCTCCAGCGGATGGCGCGCAGGCCCAGGGCCGGGTTGAGGTGGGTGTCTTCCTTGTGGCCTTTGTCCAGCGGCTTGTCGGCCCCGATGTCCACGGTGCGGATGGTGACCGGCATGCCCTGCATGCCCTCGACGGCACGGCGGTAGGCCTGGTACTGCTCTTCTTCGTCCGGCAGGCTGCCTTTGCGGCCCATGAACAAAAATTCGCTACGGAACAGGCCCACACCCACGGCCCCGGCGATGACTGCGCCCACCGCGTCCTCGGGCATTTCGATGTTGGCCAGCAGCTCGACCTTGTGCCCGTCCAGGGTGATGGCCGAGGTGTGGCGCAGGCGGGTCAGCCGTTCGCGCTCCAGCTCGCCCTGGCGCTGCTTGAATCCGTATTCGGCCAGGATGATGGGCGAGGGATCGACCAGCACCACCCCGGCATCGCCGTCGATGATGACCCAGTCGTCCTGGCGCACCAGCTGGCTGGCGCTGCGCGCGCCCACCACGGCGGGGATGTCCATGCTGCGCGCGACGATGGCGGTGTGCGAGGTTTTGCCGCCCACGTCGGTCACAAACCCGGCGAACACGCTTTGCTTGAACTGCAGCATGTCGGCGGGCGACAGGTCGTGGGCAATCAGCACCAGCGGCACGGTCAGGCTCTCGTCGGGCGACATCTGGTGCGCGCCGCCCTTGCGCCGTTCTGCGGGTGATTTGGGCGACGGCACGGCCATGGGCGAGCCCACGCCCTTCATGTAGCGCAGGATGCGTTCGACCACCTGCTCCAGGTCGGCCTTGCGTTCGCGCAGGTACTCGTCCTCCATCTCGTCGAACTGGCGGGCGATGATCTCCAGCTGGGTGGTCAGCGCCCATTCGGCGTTGTAGAGGCGGTCGGTGATCCAGTGCTTGACGCCGGTGGTCAGGGTTTCGTCTTCCAGCAGCATCAGGTGCACGTCGAGCAGGGCGGCCAGCTCGGGCGGTGCGTCCTTGGGCATGGCGTGCTGCAGGCGCTGCAGTTCGTCCACCACCGCATTGCGGCCCACGCGCACGCGGTCGATCTCGGCCGGGATCTGCTCGGGGGTGATGAAGTAATGCGCCACCTCCACCCGGCTGGAGCCGACCAGCACCGCGCGCCCGATGGCGATGCCGCGGGCGACCGGTAAGCCGTGGATGGAGAAGGTCATGGGCTTATTGGCCTTCGCCGAACTTGTCGGCAATCAATGCGAGCAACGCGTCCATGGCTTCCTGCTCTTGCGGGCCGTCGGTGTCGAGCACCACGGTGCTGCCGAGGCCAGCGGCCAGCATCATCACGCCCATGATGCTTTTGGCGTTAACGCGGCGCTCGCCCCGGGCGATCCAGACCTCGCAGGGGAAACTTCCCGCCAGCTTGGTGAGTTTGGCGGAGGCGCGGGCGTGCAGTCCCAGTTTATTGCTGATGGTCGTGGATGTTTGGATCATGCTTTTTGCGGGCTTGGTTCTGGGGTGCGGTGATGGCGACTTGCATGATGCCCTGCGTGCCACCGATCAGCGCGCGGGCCACCAGGGCCTCTAGCGACTCATGGCGGTAGCTGACGGTGCGCAGCAGCATGGGCAGGTTGACACCGGTGATGAGCTTGGAGCGCACCCCATCGACCAGCTTCTGCGCCACATTGCAGGGCGTGGCACCAAACACATCGCTCAGCACCAGAAATTGCCCGGAGCCCTGCTGGTCCATGGCGATACGGGCCATGGCAAAGGTTTCTTCGGGCGGGGTGTGGGGTTGCACATCCAGTGCCACCACGCCGTTGGCGCAGTCGGGAAACACGTGCAGCGCACATTCGCGCAGGGCGTGCGCCAGCGGGGCGTGGGCGATGATAAGGATGCTGTTCATGCGGGCTCAATTATGGGTGCGTACAGGTTCACTCGAATTTCAGACCGGTAAAGAAAGTGTCCGCCACAGCGGTATCTGCCTTATCGGCCAACACCACCGCATTAAACAGGTCGATGCCCTGCGGGCGGATACGGGCAAACCACACGGCCTGGGCACTGACCGGGCGGCCATCGGCGCGCTGGCCCTGCACCGCCCAGCGCACGCCCAACTGGCCGCCCGGAATACCAAAGGCCTGGGTTGCGGGGTTGGCCGCGCGCAGGTTGGCCAGCGTGGCCGCCTGCCAGCCCGCCAGCGCCGCACCGGCCTGGGTGGCATCGGCCAGGCGCACATGGGACACGGCAAACGTGGCCCCGGCGGCATCGCACCCCTGCATGTCCAGCGCCACCGTGGCCCCGGCCATGGGCACGTCGCGCGTGGCTTTGTCGGGTTTGCAGGGCAGCAACATTTGCAGCGGGTGCGCATCCGAGCGCACGGTGCGCCAGTTCAGCGCCGGGCTGCAGGCCACCAGCCCGGCCAGGGCCAGGCCTGTCCAGAGGCGGGGACTCAAAACGTCGCGCCAAAAACCTTTTTCAGCACCGCGCTGCCGGTGCCCACCGGGTCCTGGCGGATGGTCTTTTCTTGCTCGCCAATCATGGTGTACAGGCCGTCCAGGGCTTTGCGGGTGATGTAGTCCTGGATGGAAGCGTCTTCTTTTTTCACCAGCCCGAACCCGGCGGCCTTGCTGGCGAACTGGTTGTATTTTTCGGCCGCGCCGACCTTTTCGGTGGCCTTGGTGACTACGGGCAAAAACTTGGTGAACAGCGGCTCGCGGGTTTTGTCGGCAAAAAACGTGGTCATGGCGTTGTCGCCGCCGCTGAGGATGTTTTTGGCATCGGTAAAGTTCATGCTCTTCACTGCGCCCACCAGCGCGTCTTTGGCCAGCGGCACGGCGGCTTCGGCGGCGCGGTTCATGCTGGTGATGAGCTCGTCCACGCGCTGGCCCTGGCCCAGGTTTTTCAGCAGCTTGGCCGCAGAATCCAGGGCACCGGGCAAAGGAATGCGAACTTTTTCGTTGCCCAGGAATCCATCCGTCTGGCCCAACAAGCCGACCGCCGCCAAGGCGGCCTTTTCCAGCGCGGCTTTCAGGCCCTGGTTGGCCTCTTTGTCGGTGAGGTCGGCCAGCGACAGGGCGTGGACCTGTTGGGCCGTAGCCCACACCAACACGCCCAACGCTGACAGCGCGGCAGAATTAAAATGGCGACGATGCATAGGAACCCCTTGGTATGAAAAAAACGTTTGTAGCCGCCAGCGTAGCAGCCCTGCTGGCCCTTGGCGCGGGGGCCTATTATCTGACCGCCAGCAGTGCCAATGCCGCACCCATGGCCACCTATGTGCTGCTGGACGGCAGCCAAAAAACCACCGCCGACCTCAAGGGCCAGGTCACGCTGGTCAACTTCTGGGCCACCAGCTGCGTGACCTGCGTGGCCGAGATGCCCAAGATCATCGCCACCTACGACAAATACCGCACCCAAGGCTTCAACACGCTGGCCATCGCCATGGCCTACGACCCGCCCAGCTACGTGGTCAACTACGCGCAAACCCGCAAACTGCCGTTTGACGTGGCCATCGACAACACCGGTGCCGCCGCCTACGCCTGGGGCCAGGTGCAACTCACGCCCACCACCTTTCTGGTCAACAAGCGCGGCGAGATCGTCAAACGTTTCGTGGGCGAGCCCGACTTTCCCGAGCTGCACAAGCTGATCGAAAAGTTGCTCAAGGAAGCCTAAGACTAGGCACACCCCCGGGCTCCAGTGCTTCGCATCTTCCTCCAACCCCCTTGCAGGGGGCAACACCAGCAGCCTGGCAAAGCCAGTTCTGCGGTGTTTCTGGCGGGTGGGCGTTCTGGCTGAACGGGGCATCGTTTCATTTCTGATGCAAAACAAGCCTCTCGTGCCGATCCAGCCAGCACAGGCAGCTATTAAAAACAGAGCAGAACCAGATTCTGCCCCCGGCGGCGTGCGACTGGCCTAAACTGTTTGTGTCGCAGCCCGCCCCCGCACCGCCTTGAACACCCCAGAGATCGCATCCGTCGTTTTGCTCACGCCCACCCTGCCTGAGGAACTCGATGCCACCCGCGCCATTTTTCAGGAATACGCCGACCAGCTGGGCGTGGACCTGTGTTTCCAGTCGTTTGACACCGAACTCGCCACCCTGCCCGGCGACTACGCGGCCCCGCGCGGCGCGCTGCTGCTGGCCCTGGTGGATGGCGCGCTGGCCGGTTGCTGCGCCCTGCGCCCGCTGGACAACGTGGACTACGCCAATGCCAGCGAAATGAAACGCCTGTACGTGCGCAAAGCCTTTCGCGGCTTTGGCCTGGGCCGCCAACTGGTCGAAGCGGCGCTGGATGCCGCCCGCGCGGCCGGGTACGACTGCGTGCTGCTCGACACCCTGGTGGACATGGAAGCCGCCCGCGCGCTCTACGAAGACCTGGGCTTTGCCGAGGTGCCGCCCTACTACCACAACCCCATTGCCGGAGCGCACTACCTGAAGGCCGACATTTAAGTCCCTGGGCACCCATTTCCACGGTTACAACAGACGACCCCGTATTAATATCCGTCCACAATTTGTAACCTTTTCGCCCTGTCTGCCCATGCGCCCTTTTTTATGTCTGACCGCCCTGCTATGTGCCGCCTTGCCGGTGTGGGCGGCCACTGTGCAGGTGCAAGTACAGGACAGCACCGGCAAACCTCTGGCTGGCGCGGTGGTGTACCTGGAGTCCAAAGACGCGGCGGCGGCGGCCAAACCCCTGCAAGGGGCCGAGATCTCGCAGATCAACCGCCAGTTTGACCCCGAGGTGCGGGTGGTCACCCTGGGTACATCGGTACAGTTCCCCAACCGCGACACGGTGCGCCACCACGTGTATTCGTTCTCGGAGGCCAAGCGTTTCGAGCGCAAGCTCTACATCGGCACCGCCGCCGCCCCCGAGGTGTTCGACAAACCCGGCATCGCCGTGCTGGGCTGCAACATCCACGACAACATGGTGGCCTGGGTGGTGGTGGTGCAAACCCCCTACTTTGGTCGCAGCGGAGCCGACGGCAAGCTCAGCCTGGACAACCTGCCTGCAGGCAACTACCGCCTGCGCACCTGGCACAAGCGCCTGGCAGTAGGAGCGGCCCCGCTGGACCAGGCACTGGCGCTGCCCGCCACCGGTGCCAACGCCACGGTACGAATGGACGGACTGACCCCATGATCGCCCTGGTGCTTCGGCGCCTGAACATGGGCCGCTGGCGGCTGTCTACGCACATCGTGGTGCGCTCACTGCTGCTGCTGCTGCTGGTGCAAGCCGTCGGCTACTTCGTGGTGCGCAACAGCATCGAAAGCAATGCCCGCGACCTGGTCACGACCGAACTGCAACGGGGCCAAAGCATCTGGCTCGGCCTGCTGGAACAAAACGCGGCCAAACTCCGCCAGGGTGCCGCGCTGATATCCGGCGACTTCGGGTTCAATACCGCCGTGGTGGATATGCACAAGGAGAGCGAGAAAGGTCCCGCCAACGCAGAAGATAAAGACATCCTGGTCGAAACCATCCGGGATGTGCTGGACACCCAGGGCGAACGCATCGGCCCCACCGTCATCACCGCCCTGCTCGACCCCCAGCTCCAGCTGATCGCAAGCAACCGCACGCCTGCCGCCCAGGACGTGATCGACGTGCTGCCCCGTATCGTCCCGGCACTGGCAAGCAGCAAGCAGGACACCAAGGTCACGCTGGTCGGCGATACGGCCTACCAGTTTGTGTTGGTCACCATGCGCGCACCCCTGGCAGAGTCGGTACTGGTCGGGTTCCGTATTGACCAGGACATGGCGGAGGCCATGAAGAAGATTTCTGGCCTGGACGTTGCCCTACTGACCCAGGAAACGACAGATAAGGCATGGCACGTCAGCCTATCGACCCTGCCCAAGAATAGCCTGGCCGGCCTGCTCGCAGCGGACCGCAACGCCAATGAGATAGAGATCGGCGGCGACACCCTGGTGACGCAAACGATCGACCTGCAGGCAGTGGCCGGAAGTACACAAGCGGTGCTACTGCGCTCGCTCGGCCAATTGCTGGCGCCCTATAACGAACTTAAAAGAACCATGTGGTGGATTACCGCCCTAGGCCTGTTGCTGTTTAGCCTGGTCAGCACGGTAACGGCCCGCAGCGTGACCCAACCCCTGCAATCGCTGGCCCGCGATGCCAAGCGCCTAGGCAGTGGCAATTACGACCAACCCGTGCAACACACCGAGCGTCGCGACGAGATCGGCTATCTGGCCAAAGCCTTTGACCAGATGCGCAACGACATTGCCGACGACAAAACCCAAATCGAAAAACTGGCCTACTGGGATGACCTGACCCGCCTGCCCAATCGGCTGAACTTTCGCAGACTGCTCAAAATAGAAATGGACAGCCGCCCCGCCGACGGTGGCAGCCCACCGCCTCCGCTGGCAGTCATCACCCTCAACCTGGACCGCTTCAAACACGTCAACGACATCCTCGGCTATGCCGAGGGGGACCAGCTGCTCAAGGCCGTCACCGCGCGCCTGCTGGACTGCATGGACGACGGCGCGCTGGTCGCCCGGCTGGGGGGCGACGAGTTCTCGGTGCTGCTGCACCACGCCGATGCCGCATCCGCCATGCAGGTCGCCAAGGCCATCGCGACCGCGTTTGAAGCCCCGTTTCGGGTGGGCGACCAGCCCGTGGACCAGAGCGCCAGCATGGGCATCGCCAGTTGGCCGCAGGACGCGCAGGATCTGGACACCCTGCTGGGCCGCGCCGAAGTGGCCATGTACGTGGCCAAACGCAAAAACACCGTGTTCCAGCGTTACGACCCGGCGCTCGACTCGTCCAGCAAACAAACCCTGTCGCTGCTGTCCGAGCTGCGCCGCGCGGTGGAGCACAACCAACTGCGGCTGTTTCTGCAGCCCAAGATCGCGCTCACCACCGGCCAGGTCATCGCCGCCGAAGCCCTGGTGCGCTGGGAACACCCGGAACGCGGCCTGGTACCGCCCGACAGTTTCATCCCGTTTGCCGAGCAAACCGGCTTTGTGCGCCAGCTCACCCTGTGGATGTTCAATGAGGCCGCGCACCAGTGGGCCGGACTGCAACGGCCCGGCCAGCCGCTGCGCATCTCGGTCAATTTGTCGACCCGCGACCTGATGGCCCTGGACTTTCCCGAAGCGCTGGACAAGTTGCTGGCCAAGCACGGCGTAGCCCCCGCAGGCTTTTGCCTGGAGATCACCGAGAGCGCCATCATGGACGACCCGCTGCGCGCCGAGGGCACGCTCAAGCGCCTGTCCGATCGGGGCTTCAAGCTCAGCATCGACGACTTCGGCACCGGCTACTCGTCGCTGGCCTACCTCAAGCGCTTGCCGGTGGACGAGCTGAAAATCGACAAGTCCTTTGTGATGGGCATGGAACACGACCCGGACGATGCCAAGATCGTGCGCTCCACCATCGACCTGGCCCACAACATGGGCCTGAGTGTGGTGGCCGAAGGTGTGGAAAACAACGCCATTTGGAACCTGCTGCGCGAGCAAGGCTGCGACGAAGCCCAGGGCTACCACATGAGCAAGCCGCTGCCCGTAGAAAAGTTCAAGGAATGGCGCGAGCGCTGGGCCGCGCGCGCAGAAGCTTGACCCCCACGGCATAGCGCAAAATCCCCCACAGCGCAGCACCCCGCTGCGCGCAACCCAGGACCTCCCCCATCCCATGAACGCGCTCAAACTCGTCGCCGTCACCCTCATCGCCGCAGGCGTATTGGCCCTGGTCTATGGCAGCTTCAGCTACACCAAAGACACCACCGCCGTCAAACTCGGGCCGCTGGAGCTGTCGGTGAAAGAAAAGGAAACCGTGAACATACCCGTCTGGGCCGGTGTGGGCGCGATTGTGGTGGGCGGCCTGCTGCTGGCGTTTGGCAGCAAAAAGGGTTGACCCCCGACCATCGCTATTGAATTGGTAGCTGCTCGTGCTTATGGAATAAGCGCTGGCGGCCTAAAAAGCCTTAAACCGCTGCCGGCTTGGCCAGCGCCCCCGGCTGGCGGTTCACCAACACGATGCCCGCCCCCACCAGCGCCATGGCTCCCATCAAGCCCGCCGACAGCGGCTCGCCCAGCCACCAGGCACTGAACAGCAGGGCGAATACGGGGGTCAAAAACACAAACACCGACATCCGCGTGGCCGGGTAGCGGCCCAGCATCCACATCCAGGCCAGGTAGCTCACAAAGCCGCCCACGATGGCCTGCAGCAACAGCGAACCGGTGGCAAAACCACTGAAGTGCAAGCTCCACGGCTCGCCCAGCGCCCAGGACACCAGCGGCAGCACGGCGGCGCTCACGCCCACCTGGTAGAGCAACTGCTTCTCGGGCGGCACGCGGGCAAACGCCGTGGTGCGGATCACCACCGTGGTCAGCCCCCACATCAGCCCGGCCAGCAGGCCCAGCGCATCGCCCCACCAGCCCAGCGGGTAGGCATGGCCCGCAGGGTGGCTGAACAGGCCCTCGCCCATGGCCAGCGCCAGGCCCGCAAATGCGCAGCCCAGGCCCAGCCACTGCCCGCCGCGCAGCCGCTCGCCGGGAATGAAGCGCGGCAGCAGCAGTGCCACCCAGAACGGCGCGCTGTACAAAAACACCGTCAACCGCGAGGCCAGGGTGTACTCCAGCCCGGCGTGGATGCAGGCAAATTCCGCCGCAAACAGGAGCCCTGCCAGCAGGCCGAAGCGCCACGCACCCGCCGGTTCAGAAGCAAACCCCAGCCGCACGCCACGCCAGCGGCACCACAGCGCCACCGCCACGCTGGACACCGCAAACCGCACGCAGGCCTGGAACACCGGTGGCACCTCGGCCATGGTCGCCTTCACCAGCGTCTGCTGGAAGCCCCAAAACATGCAGCAGGCGAGTAACAAGGCGATGGCGAGGGGGTCGAGCTGGGTTTTGCGGGGCGTGGGCATGCGGGAATTATCGGCCCCCCACCCGGCGCATAATTTGCCCGCGCCGACGCTTTGCCGTGCGCTTGCGCCACCACTTCAAAGGTTTGTATGCCGTCTCTGGACACCTGTATCGCCTTCTTCGGCCTGTCCTTGCTGCTGGGCTTCACGCCCGGGCCGGACAATATTTTTGTGCTGCTGCAGTCAGCCACCCAGGGCCGCAAGGCCGGGTTTGTGGTCACCCTGGGCCTGTGCGCCGGGCTGGTGGTGCACACCCTGGCGGTGGCGCTGGGCCTGGCGGCGGTGTTTGCCGCGTCGGCCATGGCGTTTACCGTGCTCAAGGTGCTGGGCGCCACCTACCTGGCCTATCTGGCCTGGCAGGCGTTCCGCGCGCCGGTGGGGGCGCTGGCCGCGCACACCGAGCAGCAACCCAGCATGCGGCGCATGTTTTTGCGCGGCTGGGTGATGAACCTGACCAACCCCAAGGTGGTGTTTTTCTTTCTGGCGCTGCTGCCGCAGTTTGTGCAGGCCGAGCGCGGCAGTATCGCGCTGCAACTGTGCGTGCTGGGCGGCATCTTCATCGTGTCCACCCTGGTGGCATTTGGCAGCATCACCTACTTTGCGGCAGCCGTCAGCGCCGGGCTGCGCCGCTCGGCATCGGCCCAACGCTGGCTGAACCGGGTGGCGGGCACGGTGTTTTTGGGTATGGCAGCCCGGCTGGCGCTGGCCCAACGCTAGTTTGCTATTGAAGATATAGCTGGTTGCGCCCTATCCATAAGCGCTAACGGCCTAAAAGACGCTTAACCCAACGCATCCCCAGGACCAAACCGGTCAAACCCCACCAGCGCCGCCACCACCAGCACGGCGGCCACCGGCCCGGCCAGCGGGTGCAGGATGGATGCCAGCAGGGGCACCACCAAAACCAGGTGCTTCAGCCCCCAGCTGTACAGCACACCCGCCCGGCGCACATAGGCGCTGCCCACGGCCCGCCAGCGCTCTCGGTTGGCGGAACCGACCGGCATGGCACAGATGAAGCTGGCGTGGTGGTAGTAGCGCACTGCCGTCACCGATGCCACCAGCGATGCCAGCAGCACGGCCAGCAACAGCAGCTCCAGCGCCAGCCGGGCGGTAAAAACAGGCCAATCCGTGGCGGCATCGATGCTGGCGTGCAGGGCCGGTACGGCCAGCGTGGCGGTGCCCATCAAGCCCAGCGCGGCGGTGGAGGCCGCCATGGTGGCCGACATCAGCGAGTTGCGCAGCGTCTGCACCGCCAGCAACTCCGAGCCCACCTGCGCCGACACGGCGGCAAACCATTCCTCGCGCAGGGCGGCATGGGCGGTGCGGGCCAGGCGCTCGGGGTGGCGGCGCTGGGCCAGCGCCAGCAGCGCCTCGTAGCCCGCCAGGATCAGTACGGTAGCCCATGCGGCCAGCCAGGTGGCGTTGCTTGTCATGGCAGCCTGGCTACCGCCGTTCCAGCCACGCGAACAGTCCCATACCTACCAGCATGGCGGCCACAAACACCCCGGCCTGGGCCAACCCCATGCCCACGCCGACCAGCGCCGGGCCTGGGCAAAAACCCGCCACGCCCCAGCCCACGCCAAACAGCAGGCTGCCCCCGACCAGGCGGCGGTCGATCTGGCGGGCGCTGGGCAAGTGCATGGCCGTGCCCAGCAGCGACACGCTGCGCCGCCGGGCCACCGCAAACGCCACCGCAGCCACGGCGATGGCACCGCCCATCACGAAGGCCAGGGACGGGTCCCACAGGCCGCCCAGGTCCAGAAAACCCAGCACCTTGGCCGGGTTGGCCATGCCGGAAACGAGCAGGCCCAGGCCAAACACCAGGCCCGACAACAAAGCAGCGATAAAAACCATGGAGTTCTCCTTACCAACCCAAGACGTGGCGCACCACGAACACCGTGGCAAAGCCTGCGGCCATGAAGGCGGCCGTAGCCACCAGCGAACGCGGCGACAAGCGTGACAGCCCGCACACGCCGTGCCCGCTGGTGCAGCCTGCGCCGTAACGCGTGCCCACGCCCACCAGCAGCCCGGCCAGCACCAGCGTGCCGGTGCCCGCGTCGATCTGCGGCACGGGCAGCGGGGCAAACTGCAGGTACACCCACGGCGCACCCACCAGGCCCAGCACAAAGGCCAGCCGCCAGGCGATGTCGCCCCGCGTGGGCTGCAGCAGCCCGCCCAGCACGCCACTGATACCGGCAATGCGCCCGTTCAGCAGCACAAATAGGGCGGCAGCCAGGCCGATCAGCGCGCCACCGGCCAGCGATGCCAGCGGGGTGAAGTGGTTCCAGTCGATGGCCATCATGTCTCCTTGGGGCAGTACAGGCGGTACAGCACCGCCAGGATTTCCAGCATCGCCGGGTCGGCCACGCTGTAGTAGATGTTCTTGCCCTCGCGGCGCGGGCTGATCACGCCTTCGCTGCGCAACACGCCCAGCTGCTGCGACAAGGTGGGCTGGCGGATGTCCAGCTGCAGTTCCAGGTCGCCGACGCACATTTCGCCTTGCGACAACTGGCACAGCAACAGCAAACGGTCTTCGTTGGCCAGCACTTTCATGGCGGCCACCGCGTGGTGGGCGGCACCCCGCAGCACGGCGGGGTCGATGGCAGGAGGGGCGTGTGTCATGGGTTAGCGGAGAGTGGATTTGCATTCATTATATTTATTTATATAATATATGTCAAACAACTGTAGGACACCACCATGGCCACCCGCTTGCACACCGAAGGCTTTTTTGACCCCGCAACCTGGACCGTGTCTTACATCGCCTGGGACCCGGCCACCCGCCGCGCCGCCGCCATCGACCCGGTGCTGGACTTCGACTTCAAGTCGGGCCGCACCGCCACGGTATCGGCCGACCGGTTGGTGGCCTACGTGCAGGCGCAGGGCCTGCAGCTGGACTGGATTCTGGAAACCCACGCCCATGCCGACCACCTCTCGGGCGCGCGCTATCTGCAAAAGCAGTTAGGCGGGCGCATCGCCATCGGCGAACGTATCCGCACGGTGCAGGCCACGTTCAAAAAGCTGTTCAACCTGGAGCACAGCTTTGTGCCCGACGGCAGCCAGTTCGACCACCTGTTCCAGGACGGCGAAACCTTCCATATCGGCGAAATCGAGGCCACCGCCCTGCTGGTGCCCGGCCACACCCCGGCCGACATGGCTTACCTCGTGGATGGCGCGGTGTTTGTGGGCGACACGCTGTTCATGCCCGACGTGGGCACGGCCCGCGCCGACTTTCCAGGTGGTGACGCGCACCAGCTCTACGCCTCCATCCACCGCCTGCTGGCCCTGCCGCCCGACACCACGGTATACGTGTGCCACGACTACCCGCCCACCGCCCGTGCGCCGGCCTGGCAGACCTCGGTGGCCGCGCAGCGCGCCCACAACGTCCATGTGCGCGACGGCATTTCCGAAGCCGACTTTGTCGCCATGCGCACCGCCCGCGACGCCACGCTGGAAGTACCCACACTGATCCTGCCGTCGATCCAGGTGAATGTGCGCGCGGGCCACTTCCCGCCCGCCGACGACAACGGTGTGGCCTACCTGCGCATCCCGCTGAACGCGCTGCCCACGCACCGCTGAGCTTGGCGGCGGGGGCGTGCGGTGAAAAATCCAGGAGCTCCCGCCTTATGCGCCTTCCCGGCCTGCTTCGTGCGCGGGCGTCTCATCCTTGAAAAGCGCGATGTCGCGGGTGTTCTTTTGCACCGCCACCGCACCAAACAGGCTGAGCAGGAACGACATGGCGTAAAAGCCTTTTTCGCTGGGCGCCAGCGTGGCGTTCACCAGCCCCACCGACAGCAGCACCAGCACGATGGCCAGCGACACCCAGCACAGGCCAAAGTAGATGCCGGTGACCGGAATGCCCTCCAGCCGGTCGCGCACCGACTTTTGCAGCGACACGGCAGCAAACAGGCCGTACAGCAAAACCGTCAGGTAGTAGCCCTTTTCGTTGAGCTGCATGGTGGCGTTCGACAGGCCATACATGTAGACGGTCGCGCCCACCAGCAGCGCAAGCCAGGATGCGCCTACAAATGCGGCGGTGGGTCGTTGTAGCTGGAGGGCCATGGTTGTTCCTTTGGTAGATGGACGGGGAAAATGGGTTCTGGACTGCGCTGCGGTGCAGCACACGGCCCCTGGTATCGCCTGCTACTTTACCGCGACGGTGAGGGGAATTGCACCGGGCGCAACACGCCGATTCGCTCTATTTTTAGGAGCTGCTTGTGCTTTATCCACCGGCACAAGCGACCTAAAAGACACCATAACTCCCAGGCCAGGCAGATAAGATCACCCACCCCCCGCTTTCAGGACCCCCCATGACCCGCACCCGCTCCCTGCTGCTGACGGCCTGCGCCATGCTGGCCTTTGCAGGCAATTCGCTGCTGTGCCGCCTGGCGTTACGCCACACCGGCATCGACGCGGCCAGCTTCACCAGCGTGCGGCTGGTGGCCGGTGCGCTGGTGCTGTGGCTGTTGTTGCGCTGGCGTGGCGGCAGCCCGGCGGGTGGACGTGGTAGCTGGATTTCGGCTGCAGCCTTGTGCGGGTATGCAGCGGGGTTCTCCTGGGCGTATGTGCACCTGTCGGCGGCTACCGGCGCGTTGCTGCTGTTTGGCGCGGTGCAGGCCACCATGCTGGGCTACGGCCTGTGGGCGGGCGAGCGTTTGCGCCCTTTGCAATGGGCCGGTGTACTGATGACCCTGGCCGGGCTGCTGGCTCTGCTATTGCCCGGCCTGGCCGCGCCGCCGCTGGCCAGCGCGGCGCTGATGCTGGGTGCGGGCGTGGCCTGGGGCGTGTATTCGCTGCGCGGCAAAGGCGCGGGCGACCCGCTGGCGGTCAGCGCGGGCAACTTTGCGCGGGCGGTGCCCCTGGCGCTGGCACTGGCCGCCGCCAGCTACGCCCACCTGTCGCTGGACACGGCGGGCCTGCTGTACGCCGTGGCCTCGGGCGCGCTGGCATCGGGCATGGGCTACGCCATCTGGTACACCGCCTTGCCCACGCTGTCGTCCACCGCGGCGGCCAGCGTGCAGCTCAGCGTGCCGGTGCTGGCAGCGCTGGGTGGCATCGCCTTTCTGGGCGAATCGGCCAGCCTGCACCTGGTGCTGACCTCGGTGGCCATCCTGGGCGGCATCGGGCTGGTGATCTGGCAGAAGCAGCGGGTGCAGGGCGGTTAAGGCCCCACGCCCTGGACGCCACAAATTACATACCAAACAGGCTTCTTGCGCTTATTTGACAAGCACGAGCAGCTATGCAATACATAGCAACGACTTCACCGGCGTGGCCGTGGTTGCTGCGGGTCGTAGATGACCGTGCCAGTTCCCACGCCCACGCCCACCTGCGCACCGCCCACGTTGGTGCTGGCCCCTATGCCTACGCCGGTACTCACCTGGCCGCGCTGGTTCACCCCGACACCCACGCCCACCGGCCCCACCCCGGCCCCCACGCCCAGGTGCAAGCCGCCCGAGCCGCCGCCAATCCCGATGCTGACACCGGGAAAGATCGGCACGCTGACCCCCACGCCCACCGAGCTGCACGCCCCCAGCAGCAAAGACACGGCCACCAAGCCAAGCACACGTGGATACTTAAGCACCATCGGGAATCTCCGGCTCGACCAACTGCGCCAGCAGCCCCAGCGACTCCTGCCAGCCCAGGTAACAAAACTCCACCGGAATCACCGCCGGAATCCCCTCCTGCACCACGCTCAGTTCGGTGCCACAGGCCACCGGCCGCAGGGCCACCGTCACCTGCATCTCGCCCGGCAGATTGGGGTCGTCAAAGGTGTCGGTGTAGCGGATCTGCGTGTGCGGCGTGAGCTCCAGGTAGGTGCCGCCAAAGGAATGGCTGCTGCCGGTACCAAAGTTGGTGAACGACATGCGAAAACTCCCCCCCACCCGCGCATCCAATTGGTGGATCTTGGCCGTGAACCCGTGCGGCGGCACCCACTTGACCCAGGCATCGGGGTCGAGAAAGGCCCGGTAGACCCGCTCGGGCGGGGCGCGCAGAACGCGGTGGAGGCGGACGGTGTTGGGGGTGGGTGTATCCATGATGGACTCCTGTGCAGACTAACCCGCCATTTTCCGGGGAAATGCGGTGGGGTTGCTGTAACAATTAGCGCCAGCCGGGGGCGGGGCTGTCGATTCAACCGTCCACACGCCGATTGCGCCAGTAGCTTGGTTTGCGCGCATCGGGAACCACGGCCAACACCTCAATGTTTGCATTGCGCAGGCGGTAGACGATGGAAAACGGAAACTTTTGGGGAACACCCGGCGGGTGCCACACTTGAAAGGAGAACCCATTTCCGAGAACTCTGCCGCAATGCGGATGGCGGCTTCCACTTCGTTCGCAAAGCGTGTGCCCAACCCAGGCACCTAGGCCTCGTAGTACACCGCCTCCGCCTCCAATTCCGCGAGGGCTTGGGGGTGAAACCGGACTTCCATGTCTACTGCAAGGCGCGGCGTACTTGGGCGAAAGCGTCTTCGGCTGAAATGAGCTTGGCGGTGCCTTGGTCCACTTCGTCCAGTCGGCGCAGAATTTCTGCATCCAAGGCAGACTCCACTTCGCTGTCTACCCCTTGGTGGATGGAGTCCAGCAGCATTTCCGCGAGGCGTGCCCGGTCAGCAGGGTGCAGCGTTTGGGCCTGTTGGGATAGGGTGGTGACGAGATCAGACATAGCCGTTCTCCAGTTATGGGTCCGTGTTGGACGATCCGTAAAACTTACGGCTCATCGACTACTCTTGCTTCAATTTGGCGATTGGGCCGCAGTGTTTGCAAGCACATCTTAGTCACCATACAAACCATCCATCACATTCCATTCCTGCCGGTACAAAGCGCCTAACCCGTAAAAAAGCCCCGCCAGTCTTACAACTGCGGGGCTTCGCAAAGGCATCAATACTACGAAATCAGTAGCTGCTCACGCCTATTCCATCAGCGCTAGAGCCACTTTTCGTATAAATCCATTTACACCAACAGCGCATTCACACGCTTGACGTAGGCCGCGGGGTCGGCAGGCAAACCGCCCTCGGCCAGCAGGGCCTGGTCGAAGAGGATGTGGGCCAGGTCGTTGAAGTGGACCGAGCCGTCGAGCTTTTTCACCAGGGCGTGCTCGGCGTTGACTTCCAGCACCGGCTTGACTTCGGGGGCGGTCTGGCCAGCTTGTTTGAGCATGCGGGCGAGCTGGGTGCTCATGCCGTCGTCTTGCACCACCAGGCAGGCGGGGCTGTCGACCAGGCGGGTGGTGACGCGCACGTCTTCGGCCTTGTCTTTCAGGGCCTCTTTCAGCTTGGCCAGCAGGGGTTTGAAGGTTTCGGCGGCGGCTTCGGCGGCTTTCTTTTCGTCCTCATCCAGCAGCTTGCCCAGGTCGACCGCGCCCTTGGCGACGGACTGCAGGGGGGTGCCGTCGAAGTCTTGCAGGTAGTTCAGCGCCCACTCGTCCACGCGGTCGGTCATCAAGAGCACTTCAATGCCCTTTTTCTTGAAGACTTCGAGCTGCGGGCTGTTCTTGGCGGCGGCGGCGTTGTCGGCGGTGATGTAGTAGATGGCTTCCTGGCCTTCTTTCATGCGCGCTTTGTAGTCGTCCAGCGACACGGTGGTGGTGTCGGTGGTGTTGCTGGCAAAACGCAGCAGCTTGGCCAGGCGGTCGCGGTTGGCGAAGTCTTCGCCCAGGCCTTCTTTGAGCACCGCGCCGAACTCGGCGTAGAACTGGCTGTACTTGCCGACCAGGGCCTTGTCTTCGTCGCTGACCACATCGGTCACGCCATCAGCCGAGGCTTCCGGCAGCGCGTTGTGCTTGGCCAGGTCTTCCAGCATGCCCAGCACGCGCTTGGTGCAGCCTTCGCGGATGGCTTTGACGTCGCGGCTTTCCTGCAGCAGCTCGCGGCTCACGTTCAGGGGCAGGTCGGCGGAATCGACCACGCCCTTCACAAAGCGCAGGTAGCTGGGCAGCAGGGCTTCGGCGTCGTCCATGATGAAAACGCGCTTCACGTACAGCTTCAAGCCGCCCTTTTTGTCGCGGTTCCACAGGTCTTGCGGGGCCTTGCCGGGCACATACAGCAGCTGGGTGTATTCGGTGCTGCCTTCGACGCGGTTGTGGGTGTGGGCCAGCGGGGCTTCGAAGTCGTGGCTGATCTGCTTGTAGAAGTCGTCGTACTGCTCTTGGCTGATGTCTTTCTTGGCGCGGGCCCAGATGGCGCTGGCCTTGTTGACGGTTTCCCATTCGCCGGTGTTGACCATGCCACCGGGCTGGCGGCCACCGTTTTCGTCGGCAGGGTTGATCAACTCGCCGTCTTTCCACTCTTCCTTTTCCATCAGGATGGGCAGGCTGATGTGGTCGGAGTATTTGCCGATGATGGACTTGAGCTTCCAGGCGGATGCGTAGTCGAGTGCGTCGTCGCGCAGGTGCAGGATGACGCTGGTGCCGCGTTTTTCACGGGTGATGCCTTCGACTTCGAACGCGCCGCCACCGCTGGCACCGCCGTCGCTGGACCAGCGCACGCCTTCCGTGGCGGGCGTACCGGCACGGCGGGATTCCACGGTGATGCGGTCGGCCACGATGAAGCCGGAGTAAAAGCCCACGCCGAACTGGCCGATGAGCTGCGAGTCGGCCTTTTGGTCGCCGCTGAGTTTGCTGACGAAGTCCTTGGTGCCGCTCTTGGCGATGGTGCCCAGGTTGTCGATGGCTTCCTGCTGCGTGAGGCCAATGCCGTTGTCGGTGATGGTCAGGGTTTTGGCATCTTTGTCGAAGGCCACGCGGACTTCGAGGTTGGGCGCATCTTCATACAGACCCGGGTTGGCAATGGCTTCAAAGCGCAGTTTGTCGCACGCGTCGGAGGCGTTGGACACCAGCTCGCGCATGAAAATTTCCTTGTTGGAATACAGCGCGTGGGTGACGAGGTGCAGCAGTTGGGCCACTTCGGCCTGGAAGGAAAGCGTTTGCTTGGTCATGTTGGTCTGTGTGGATGGTTAGAAAAAGAGGTGTCGGCAACCGGTGTTGCCGGGCAACCCTCAATTATGGCCGGGCGGGCAGATTGCAAGGCCTTAGCGACTTTGAAGGCTCTCAGGTGTCAATGAACTTTTATATTTGTAAATGGTTATTACAAATTTTCCAGCAAAAAACTGCCAATTGTGTGAATTAGTTGCCTGCGTCACATTCGCCTGCGACGATGATGGCCGCCGCGTGCTGCTTTCGCACGGGGCGACAAGCATGTGGAATGCAACAATACTTTGGAGTGAATATGGATAGCAATCTCAAAAAATGGTCCGCCGAATTCCTCGGTACCTTCTGGCTCACGCTGGGCGGCTGCGGCAGCGCGGTACTGGCCGCTGCCTTTCCGGGCGTGGGCATTGGCCTGTTGGGCGTGTCACTAGCCTTCGGCCTGACGGTGGTGACGGGCGCTTACGCGCTGGGCCCCATCTCGGGCGGCCACTTCAACCCCGCGGTGTCGATCGGCCTGGCCGTGGGCAAGCGTTTCCCCTCTTCCGGCCTGCCGGGCTACATCATTGCGCAGGTGCTGGGCGCGTGCGCTGCGGCATTTGTGCTGTACCTGATCGTCTCGGGCAAGGCCGACTTTGATGCCACCAAGGCCTTTACCGGCGCGGGCGCATTTGCCACCAACGGCTTTGGTGCCAACTCGCCCGGCGGCTTCAGCATGATGTCGGTGCTGATCACCGAAGTGGTGTTGACCGCGATCTTTTTGATCGTGATCCTGGGCTCTACCGCCAAGCGCGCTGCCGGTGCCTTTGGCGGCCTGAGCATCGGCCTGTGCCTGACGCTGATCCACCTGGTGTCCATCCCCGTGTCCAACACCTCGGTCAACCCCGCCCGCAGCACCGGCCCCGCGCTGTTTGTGCCTGGTGCCATGGGCGACCTGTGGCTGTTCTGGGTCGCCCCCATCGTCGGTGCCATCCTGGGTGCGGTCATTTACAACGTGCTCTTGAGCGACGACTAAACTTCATGCTTTTTAGGCTGATAGCGCTTATGGAATGGGCGTGAGCAGCTATAAAAAATATAGTTTGCAAAAAGCCGCGACCTGTCGCGGCTTTTTTGTGCGTGTCAGGTTTTTTCCGCAGCGCGCAGGGCCACCAGCCCGGCAGCCACCACGATGGCACCGCCCAGCACCGTGGTGGCACGTGGTACTTCGTGGAAGAACAGGTAGCCCCAGGTAGGCGCCCACAGCATGCCGGTGTACTCGAACGGGGTGACGGTGCTGGCGCGGGCCATGCGGTAGGCGCTGGTGAGAAACAGCGTGCCCACGGCGGCTACCACGCCGCACACGGCCATCAGCGATCCGTCCAGCACCGTGGGCAGCACCCAGGGGCGCACCAGGAACGACAGGCTGGGGTGTTCGGCCCGCACAATGCCCAGCTGGTGCAAGACCAGCGCGGTAACCAAAGCACCCAGCAGAAAAAACGCGTTCTGGTGGAACGACATCACCGACGCAGCCTGGGTGCTACCCAGCCGCCGCGCCATCAGCATGGAGCTGCCGTACATGGCCGCCGACAGCAGCGACAGCAGTGCGGCGGGCTCAAACAGGCCGCTGCCGGGCTGCAGCATCACCATCACCCCGGCAAAGCCCACCACCACCGCCAGCCAGACCTTCCAACTGGATTTTTCGCCCAGAAACGGCCCGGCCAGCGCGGTGACGAACAAAGGCACGGTGAAATACAGCGCCACCGCATCGGCCAGCGGCAGCGCTGGAAACGCCATGTAGTAGGCCGTGTACGAGATGAACAGGATGAGCGCGCGCAGGGCCAGCACGCCCCAGCGCGGGGTGAACAGGGCCCGCCAACCCACCTCGTGCTGCACCAGGGCCAGCAGCACCGGCACGCCCACCAGCGAACGGATGGCGACCACCTCGGTGAGCGGGTAGGCCCCGCTGACCTGCTTGATGATCGCGTCCTGCAGCGAGAACACAAGAACGCCCAGGCACAGGCACAAGATGCCGCGCGCAGTGTGGTTTTGCATAGGGAGGATGGATGGAAAAGGCCGGACTCGAAAGCCCGGCCCCTGGGACTACAGGCAGCAGCTCAAGCCGCTTTGCGTTCGGCCAGCACGCCGTCCAGCCAGTCCACCCGCATTTCCGGCACCGCGGTGATCAGCTTGCGGGTGTAGGGGTGCTCGGGGTTGTGGAAAATCTTGTCGGTCTGGTCGAAGGCCACAAACTGGCCTTGCAGCATCACCGCCGTGCGGTGGGCGATACGGTGCACAACATCCAGGTCGTGGGTGATCAGCACGTACGACAGGCCCAGCTCGGCCTGCAGCTTGCGCAGCAGCTTGAGGATTTCCTCGGCCACCAGCGGGTCGAGCGCCGAAGTGGGTTCGTCCAGAATGATGAGCTCCGGCTTGGCGGCCAGGGCGCGGGCAATACACACGCGCTGCTTTTGCCCGCCCGAGAGCTGGCCGGGGCGGCGCTGCAAAAACTCCACCGGCAGCTCCACCAGCGCCATCAGCTCCTTGGCCCGCTCCAGCACCGCCTGGCGGCCCAGGCCAAAGTAGAACTGCACCGGGCGGCCCACGATGTCGAGCAGGTTGTGCCGGGGGTTGATGGCCACGTCGGGGATCTGGTAGACCAGCTGGATGCGGCGCTTGAGCTCTTTGTCGCGCTCCTTGAGGGCGCGCGGCAAGGCTTTGCCCTGGAAGATGATGTCGCCGCTTTTGGGTGGCAGCAGGCCGGTAACGATGCGTGCCAGGGTGGATTTGCCCGAGCCGGACTCGCCCACCACGGCTACGGTTTCGCCGCCTTTGACATCCAGCGACACGCCTTTGACCACATGGAAATCGCCGTAGTAGGCCTGGCAGTCCTTGATGGACAGCACGGTGTCCGCTTTGACGGTGGCCTCGTTGGCGCGCTCGCTGGCCGCCGCACCGCGCACCGCCACCAGCCGGGCGGTGTAGTCCTGCTTGGCCTGGGTCAGGATTTGCTGGGTCTGGCCCTCTTCCACTTCCTTGCCGTGGCGCAGCACCTTGATGCGGTCGGCCACCTGGGCCACCACGGCCAGGTCGTGGGTGATGTAGAGCGCGGCGGTGTGGTACTGCTTGATCAGCGATTTGAGCAGGATCAGCACCTCGATCTGGGTGGTTACGTCGAGGGCGGTGGTGGGCTCGTCCAGCACCAGCACGTCGGGGCGGCACGACATGGCCATGGCCGCCATGGCGCGCTGCAGCTGGCCACCAGATGCCTGGTGTGGGTAACGCGCACCAAAGGTGTCGGGGTTGGGCAGGTCCAGCGCCTTGAAGAGCTGGCGGGCCCAGGCCTCGGCCTCGGGGCGGGTCATCAGCTTGTGCAGCAGCGGGGCTTCGCAGACCTGGTCCATCAGGGTATGGACCGGGTTAAAGGCCGCCGAGGCCGACTGGGCGATGTAGGCCACGCGTTTGCCGCGCACGCTGCGCCGCCCTTCGGCATCGAGCGCGCGGATGTTCACGCCGTCCAGAATGATTTCGCCCCCGGCGATGTGCACCCCGGCGCGGGCGTAACACATGCTGGACAGGCCAATGGTGGATTTACCCGCCCCGCTCTCGCCGATCAGGCCCAGCACCTCGCCCTTGCGCAGGTTCAGGTCGACGTTGTCCACGATGGCGTTGCCCGCCAGGCTCTCCAGGCGCAGGCCCTTGATTTGCAGAATGATCTTTTCGTCCATGGGAAAACCGTCTTTCTTAAAGTTCTGCCTGGGCACCCGAGGGGCGTGCGTCCATGGACAGCATCCAGTCCACCACCAGGTTCACCGACACGGTGAGCAGCGCGATGGTGGCGGCGGGGTAGATCGGGGCCATCATCCCGAAGTTGATGGCGGCGGCGTTTTCTCGCACCATGCCGCCCAGGTCGGCGTACGGCGGCTGGATGCCCAGGCCCAGGAACGACAGCCCGGCGATAAACAAAAAGTTGAAGCAAAAACGCAGGCCAAACTCCGACACCAGCGGTGCCCAGGCATTGGGCAAAATCTCGCGGCTGATGACCCACCACAGGCCTTCGCCGCGCAGGCGGGCGGCTTCCACGTATTCCATCACCGACAAGTTCATGCCCAGCGCGCGCGCCAGGCGGAACACGCGGGTGGAGTCCAGCACAGCGATGGTCAGGATCAGCACCGGGATGCTGGAGCCAAACACGCCCAGCACGATGAGCGCGAAGATCAGGCCGGGGATGGACAGCATCACATCCACCAGGCGGCTGAAGAACACATCCACCCAGCCCCCCACCACCGCGCTCACAAACCCCAGCACGATGCCGATCAGGAAAGACAGCAGGGTGATGGCCAGGGCTACGCCAATCGTCATGCGGGTGCCGTACAGAATGCGGGTGAGCATGTCGCGCCCGATCTGGTCGCCGCCCAGCCACATCGTCTTGGAGGGCTCGGCCCAGGTTTCGCCGATGTTGGCCGACTGGGCATACGGTGCCAGCCAGGGGGTGAACAGGGCAACGAAGATGAAGATCGCCACCACGGTCAGGCCAAACCAGGCCGACAGGGTGGGTTTTTGTCCGAAGAGTTTCATGGGGTGCTTCCTTATTCGTATCAGCGTTTGTGGCGCAGGCGCGGGTTGACCAAAATCACCAGAATGTCGGCCACGGTGTTGAGCAGCACAAACACCATGGCAAATACCAGGCCGCAGGCCTGGATCACCGGCACGTCGCGCTTGGACACGGCATCCACCATCAACTGGCCCAGGCCGGGGTAGACAAACACCGCTTCGATCACCACCACCCCCACCACCAGATAGGCCAGGTTCAGTGCGATCACGGTGATGATGGGCGCAGCCGCATTGGGCAGGGCGTGGCGGGTGATGACGCGCCCGCGTTTGGCCCCCTTGAGAAAGGCCATTTCAATGTAGGGCGTGGACATCACCGACAGCACCGAGCTGCGCGTCATGCGCAGCATGTGGGCGGCCACCAGCAGCGTGAGCGTGATGGCGGGCAGCGTGGTCTGGTAGACCCGCTCGCCAAACGGCATGCCCTTGAACACGGTAGAGAGCGACGGGAACCAGTCCACGTTCACCGAGAAAAAGATGATCAGCAGGTAGGCAATGAAAAACTCGGGCAGCGAGATGGCGATCAGCGACAGGATGTTGGCCAGCTTGTCAGAAATCTTGCCCTCGTTGATGGCCGAATACACCCCCAGGCCCACCGCCACCGGAATCGCGATCAGCGCCGCGTAGCCCGCCAGAAACATGGTGTTGCCCAGACGCGGCAGCACTTCGTCCACGATCACCAGCTTGTTGGTCAGCGAAACGCCCAGGTCGCCTTGCAGCACGCCCACCAGCCAGTTCCAGTAACGCATGTAGGACGGGATGTCATAGCCCAGCTCCTTGCGAAACACCGCCAGCGCCTCGGGCGTAGCCCCCTGGCCCAGCACCGCCGAAGCCACGTCGCCCGGCAAGATCTCGGTGCACACAAAAATCAACACCGACACTGCAAACAGGGTCAGCACGCCTAAAAAAAAGCGGTTCAATATCAGTTTCGCCATAGCAATTTCCGAGTGGACTGGAGGGCAACGCCAGCGGTTGACCCAAAAAAAGCGGAGCGGGGCCAAACCCCACCCCGCTAGCAACAGAACGCACGCCTCCCCTGACGCAGAAAAGGCGTGCGCTGCAGCCTGGGAGTGCGCCTTAGATAAACCAGCCTTTTTCCGCGATGCGGTCGTCGGCCAGGTCGTAGCGGCCCGACACGGTCAAGCCGCCCAGCTTGGTGTTGTACGCGTCGATATAGTCCTGCACCGCAAAGCACACCATGCCGGAGTTCTCGCGGATCAGTTCCTGGCAGCGTGCGTACATCTGCGCGCGCTTGGGCTGGTCCAGTTCCACACGGGCGGCCACCAGCAGCTTCTCAAACTCGGGGTTGTTGAAGTGGGTGTCGTTCCAGGTGGTGTTGGCCTTGAAGGTGCTGGTCAACTGGTTGTCGATGGTGGGGCGGTTGCCCCAATACACCGCGCAGAAGGGCTGCTTGAGCCAGACGTTGGACCAGTAGCCGTCGCCCGAGACGCGCTTCAGGTCCAGCTGGATACCAGCCTTGGACAGCGATTCCTGGAACACCTGGCCGCTGTCGGTAGCGCCCGAGAAAGCGCCTTCCGACACCTGCAGCTCCACAGGGCCGGTGATGTTGGCCTTTTTGAAGTGGAACTTGGCCTTGTCGGGGTCGTAGGCGTGCAGCTTTTGCTTGGGGTCGTAGTACTTCATCTTCGCGCCCACGGTGTGGTCGTTGCCGATGGAGGCGTAGCCCGAGAACACGTTGTCCACGATCTTCTTGCGGTCAACGCCAAACTTCAGCGCCAGCATCAGGTCGGGGTTGCTGAAAGGCGACTTGTCGGTGTGGGCTACAAAGGCAAAGCGGTTACCGGCACCTGGCGTGCGCGACAGCTTGATGTTCTTGCTCTTGGCCAGCAGCCCGGCGGTTTTGGGGTCTACGCGGTTGATCACGTCCACCTGGCCGGTCACCAGCGCCTGGGTGCGGGCGGCGGCATCGCCGATGTAGCGCAGTTCCACGCGCTCGAAGTTGCCACGGTTGGGTTTCCAGTAGTTGCCGGGCTTGCGTTTGAAGGTGGCGCGCACACCGGCCTGGAACTCTTCCAGCAGGTAGGCACCGGTGCCGTCGGGCTTGCTGAAATCGGTGGTGCCGTTGGGCACCACGATGATGTGGTAATCGCTCAGGTTATATGGCAAATCCAGATTGCCATTGGTCATGAGAATCTGAATTTGGGTGGGCGATATTTTCTTGATCTCGCTGATATCGGCCAACAGGGCTTTGGCGGGCGATTTGGTTTCGCCCCGGTGCATATTGATCGAGTAAATGACATCGTCGGCATCCAGTGTTTTGCCGGATCCAAAGGTAATGCCTTTGCGGATATTGAAGATCCAGTCGGCGGCACCGGGTTTGACTTCCCAGCTTTCAAACAGCTCACCGGTAGCGTCGCCGTTGTCGGCCACCTCCACCAGGTTGTTCCACAGCATCAGGCTGATGTTGATCATCACCGAGTCGGCATAGGTGCGGGGGTCGAAGCTGTCAGACGCCGAGCCGCCTTCCACGCCCATGCGCAGGGTTCCGCCCTTTTTTGGTGCGCCTTGGGCCATGGCGGGCATGGCACCGAAAGTGGCTGATAAACCGAAAGCGGCGGCGCCCGTGATGAGCTGGCGGCGGTCCAAAATGATGCTGGATTCTGGATGGATGTCGTTCATGGGCATATCAAAAATTCCTTCAAAGTCGATGGACAGGGATCCGCTGCAGAGGTCTGAAAATCATGCAACTACCCCAAGGGCAAAGTGGCTTTGCACTCGCTAACCATCATAGGGTGGGTTTTTTTTCTTGTATCGGTATATGCGCTTATGCGGCCCAATGATTTTCAAAGCGCGATTCAATTATTTTTATAGGTTCAAGTACGCAAATGCGCCTGCGTCGCAGCACCATCAATTAGTGTCGGATTTCAGCTAGCCCGATAAGGTCAGCCTGTTATGAACACAGTGCAGGCAGCCCATCCGGGCAAAGTACGGCGTTGCGAGGACAGTTTTTTGCAAGGCTATTTATTTCGCCCAAAATGGCCGCCCAACACGGGTGTTGCAGACGCTTCGACAAGGTCGGCCAGGCCGTTGAACCAGCCGTTGTTCCATGGCCCGGCAGCCCACGCCGCGCACGGTACTGTGGCGTGTTCACGGGGCCGGTGCGCGGCATGCCGTCCACCGAATCTGTGCAGAAAAAATGGGCGGCAACGGCGGCTTTTGCACGCGGATGGTGCAGCGCAGCAGATATGACCGGTCACCGGTCCGTGTTAACTTTCCATGGCCTCACCAACGTGCCTGGACCCGGGTGCAGAGCGCCCCGATCCAGACACGTTGTTTCACGTTAAAGGAACCCTCTTGCGCAACATACTCGTCCCCCTGGCCTCGTTACTGAGCGGCGTAGGCATGCTGGTGGTGGGCACCGGCCTGCTGTTTGCGGCCATTGGTGCGCAGGCCAGTGCGGCCCATTTTTCGGCGCTGGTCACGGGTCTGATCAACTCGGCCTATTTCGCGGGCTTTGTGTTTGGCTCGTTTGCCTGCCCGGTCATCATCCGCCGTGTCGGCCACATCCGGGCCTTTGCGTCCATGGCCACGGTGGCCTCGGCGCTGCCCATCCTGCATGCCTTGTGGACCAACCCCTGGGCCTGGGGCATGCTGCGCTTTATTACCGGCATGTGCCTGCTGGGCCTGTACATCGTGGTGGAGAGCTGGCTCAACGTGGTGGCCACCAGCCAGCAGCGCGGCAAGGTGTTTGCCATTTACATGGCAGTGTGCGGAGTCACGCTGGCGCTGGGCCAGTGGATGATCTTGCTGGGCGACCGCCACGGCTTTGTGCCGTTTGCCTTGGTGTCCGTGCTGTTTTCATTCGCCATGCTGCCCATCACACTCACCCCGGTGAACGAGCCCGAGCCCACCAACGCACCCAAGCTGGGTTTGCTGGAACTGTTTGTCATCTCGCCGATTGGGGTGATTGCGGTGTTTGGCGCGGGCCTGCTCAACGGAGCCCTCTACAGCCTGGGCACGGTGTTTGCCACCGGCGTAGGCTTCAGCGAGGCCGGTAGTGCCACTTTCATGGCCGCCACCATTCTGGGCGGCGCGGTGTTCCAGTGGCCGGTGGGGCATTTGTCGGACCGGCACGACCGCCGCCGCGTGCTGTTTCTGGTCTGCGCCCTGAGCGCGGCGGTGGCGGTAGCGGGCTACTTCATGGCCGAGGGCAACGAGACGCTATTGATCGGCCTGGGCGTGGTGTACGGCGGCCTGACTTTTTCCATCTACGGCCTGAGCGTGGCCCATGTGAACGACCTCATCGACCCCTCGCGGGTGCTGGAAGTCACTGGCGGCCTGCTGCTGCTGTACGGCATAGGCTCCACGGTAGGCCCGGTGCTGGGTGGCGGCATGATGGACTGGATAGGGCCTGCCGCCTTGATGCTGTATTTCGCCAGTGCGCTGGTGGTACTGGTACTGGCCATCTGGCGCTATAGCTTGCACACCATCCCGTATGCCGACGCACACGCCGTCAAATCCGACTACGTGGTCATGGGCAGCGGCTCGCAGGCGGTGCTGCAGATGGACCCGCGCCGAACCGCAGGGACCCACACCACCCCCGCCGACCTCGGCCCGCAGCCTCCAACCAATTATTAGGATTGATCTTGCGGTGGGCCGGAGTGGATAGGACGGGGCGGCCCTAAACTTTCTGTTCATTCCTGAACCCAGCCCTCCGGAGCCCGCATGCAACTCGAATCTATCCAGACCTTCGTCGTGGCCAACCCGCCGCCCAGCTTTGGCGGCCGCTACTTTGTGTTCGTCAAGCTGCGCACCCGCTGCGGCATCGAAGGCATTGGCGAGGCCTACACCGCCACCTTCGGCCCCAAGGTAGTGGCGGCCATGGCCGAAGACCTGTTTGCCCGCGTGTTCCAGGGCGAGGACCCGATGCAGACCGAAACCCTGTGGCGGCGCGCCTACGGCGAAGGTTTTTCGCTGCGGCCCGACATCTCGCTCATGGGCGTGCTCAGCGCGCTGGAGATGGCCTGCTGGGACATCACCGGCAAGGCGCTGGGGCAAACCGTCTACAAGCTGCTGGGCGGCCTGGTGAACCCGCGCCTGCGCAGCTACACCTACCTGTACCCCGACGCTGACGAGGACGACTCCTTCTACGGCGACCCCGACCGCTCTGCCGCGCGCGCCGCCCGCTATGTGGAAGAAGGCTTTACCGCGGTGAAGTTCGACCCGGTGGGCGGCTACTCGGTGTTCGACCCGCGCCAGCCCACGCTGGAGCGCATGGACATGTCGGAGCGTTTCTGCGCCCGCATCCGCGAAGCCGTGGGCGACAAGGCCGATTTGCTGTTTGGCACCCACGGCCAGTTCACCGTGTCCGGGGCCAAGCGCCTGGCGCGCCGCCTGGAGCCCTACAACCCGCTGTGGTTCGAAGAGCCCACCCCACCCGAACGCCCCGAATCCATGGCCGAGGTGGCCCGCTACACCTGCATCCCCGTGGCCACGGGCGAACGCCTGTGCACCAAGTACGAATTTGCCCGCGTGCTGGAAACCGGCGCGGCCACCATCCTGCAGCCCAACCTGGGCCGCGTGGGCGGCATTCTGGAGGCCAAAAAGATCGCCGGCATGGCCGAGGCGCACTACGCGCAAATCGCGCCGCACCTGTACTGCGGCCCCATCGTGGCGGCGGCCAATATCCAGCTGGCGGCCTGCATCCCCAACTTTTTGATTCTGGAAAGCATCCAGCAGTTTGGCGGCTTCCACGCACAGCTTTTGAAGAAGCCGCTGCAGTGGGAAGGCGGCTACGTCATCCCCAGCAAAGAACCCGGCCTAGGCGTGGAGCTCAACGAGGCCGTGGCCCTGGCCCACCCCTACGACAGCAAACGCTTGCACCTGGATATGGCGCAACACCCACTGGGTTATTTCTGACATGCACACCTACCTGAACTTCGTCCACAACCAGTGGGTCGCCGGACCCGGCAGCTACACCGTCACCAACCCCGCCACCGAAGAAACCGTCGGCCAGGTCAGCGCCGCCAGCACCGCCCAGGCCCTGGCCGCCGTGGATGCCGCCGCTGCGGCCCAGCGCGGCTGGCGCAAGCTCACCAGCATCGAACGCGGGAACCATTTGCGCGCCCTGGCCGATGCGCTGGTGGCGCGTAAATCCGCCATCGGCCAGGCGCTGGCACTGGAGTCGGGCAAGAGCCTGGAAGACGCCGAGAACGAAGCGGTGTACGCGGCAGACATCACCCGTTACCACGCCGAATGGGCGCGCCGCATCGAGGGCGAAATCATCCCCAGCGACAGCCCCGGCGAGAACCTCATGCTGCACCGCGAACCCATGGGCGTGGTGGCCTGTTTGATTCCGTTCAACTACCCCGTCTACACGCTCTTGCGCAAGATCGCGCCCGCGCTGATCACCGGCAACACCGTGGTGGTACGCCCCAGCAACCACACGCCCTGCTCGGCCTTCGAGATCGCCCAGGCGGTGCTGGACGCGGGCCTGCCCCCCGGCGTGGTCAACATCCTGGCCATGGGCCACGCCGAAGCCGAAGCCCTGTGCACCCACCCCAAGGTGGCCATGATCACCCTCACCGGCAGCGTGGGCGCGGGCCAGCGCGTGCTGGACTATTCGCGCGTCAACATCGCCAAGGTGTCGCTAGAACTGGGCGGCAAAACCCCGGCCATCGTGGCGGCCGATGCCGACCTGGAGCAGGCCGCCAGCGACATCGTGCGCTCGAAAACCACCCACTGCGGCCAGCTCTGCACCGCCGTAGAACGGGTCTACGTGCAAGCAGCCGTGTTTGAGGCGCTGGTCGCCAAGCTCAAAGAAAAACTCAGCACCCACGCCTACGGCAACCGCACCGAGCAAGCGCAGCGCATGGGCCCGCTGGTCAGCGCCTCGGCGCGCCAGGGCATCCACGCCATGGTGCAGCGCGCCGTGCAAGCCGGTGCCCAGCTGGAATGCGGCGGCCGCATCCCCAGCGGCCCGGGCTACTTCTACCCGCCCACCCTGCTCACCCAGGTACGGCAAGACATGGAAATCGTGCAGGAAGAAGTCTTTGGCCCGGTGCTGTGCGTGCTGCCCTACACCACGCTGGACCACGCCCTGGCCCTGGCCAACGACCACCAGTTCGGCCTGGCCTCCGTGCTGTACACGGCCGACTACCGCAGCGTGATGCAGGCCAGCAACGAGATCGAAGCGGGCGAGCTCTACATCAACCGCACCCCCGCCGACCCCTACCAGGGCTACCACGCAGGCTGGAAACGCTCCGGCCTGGGCGGCGACGACGGCAAGCACGGCATGCTCGAATTCACCCAGACCCGTTTGGTCGTGATGAAGTTTTAAAAGAAATCGGCCTCTCGCGCCCATTCCATCGGCGTAAGCAGCTATTAAAACAATAGTAGCCTCCTCCGTAGTGATAATGCCGCGATGGAACTCACCCCCTTGCGCGCATTCCTGGCCGTCGCCCGCCACGGCCAGCTGGTGCGGGCGGCCGAGCAACTGCACCTGACCCAGTCGGCGCTGTCCAAGCAGATCAAGGGGCTGGAAGACGAGCTGGGCGTGCTGCTGTTTGCGCGCACGCCCACCGGCATGGTGCTCACCGGCGAGGGGCGGCGCCTGCTGCCGCTGGCCACCAAGACGGTAGATGCCACGCACGAGATCAGCGCGCTGGCGGCGCAGATGCGGGGCACGGTGTCGGGCGGGCTGCGGCTGGGCACCATCATCGACCCCGAATCCATCCGCCTGGGCCCGCTGCTGGCGGCGCTGCTGGAGTTTTACCCGCACGTGGACGTGGCGCTGCAGCACGGCATTTCGGGCAGCGTGCTGCAGATGCTGCGCGACGGGCAGGTGGATGCCTGCTTTTTCCTCGGTGCCCTGAAAGACCCGGACATCGCGGTGCGCCAGCTCTGGCTGGAACACTACGTGGTGGTCGGCCCGGTGGCGTGGGAAGCGCGGCTGCGCCAGGCCGACTGGAGCGATCTGGCCGCCATGCCCTGGCTGTCTACCCCCGTGGGCGGCTCGCAGTACGGCCTGGTGGCCCAGATGTTTGCCGAGCGCGGCCTGACCCACCGCACCTCGGTGCAGGCCGACCAGGAAGCCACGGTATTCGAGCTGGTGCAAAGCGGCGTGGCCCTCAGCCTGATGCGCGAACGCATGGCCGCACCGGTCATTCAGCGGGGCCAGGTGGTGATGTGGCAGGGTGTGCGCCTGCCCTGCCCGCTGTCGCTGCTGTACCGCCGCGCCGATGAAAACGCCGCCACCCTCCAGGCCCTGCTGGCCATGCTGCAGGTGGTGTGGCCGGTGGATGAAGGCGATCCAGGCTCCTAGGGGTTTTCACCATGTGGCGTGACCACACCCGCGCGTAAGTCCTTGTCGGCAAAGGCTATTCCCGCAGGTTGAGGCCGGGTTGCCGCAATGTCACTCTTTGAAACGGGGCCATCTCCCTAGACTGCGCCCAGACCGGTTTTCCTGGTCGGTGGCAACAGGCCACACACCCCAAGCCCATCCCCTGGAGACAAAAAAATGCCCCTACCTTCCCCTGCCAGCGACGCGCTGGAGCAAGCCACCTACCGCAAGGTCATGTGGCGGCTGATTCCTTTCCTCTTCCTGTGCTACGTGGTGGCCTACCTGGACCGCGTCAACGTGGGCTTTGCCAAGCTGCAGATGCTGACCGATTTGAAGTTCAGCGACACCGTGTACGGCCTGGGCGCGGGCATCTTTTTCATTGGCTACTTTTTGTTTGAAGTGCCCAGCAACATGATCCTGCACCGCACCGGCGCCCGGGTGTGGATTGCCCGCATCATGGTCACCTGGGGGGTGATCTCGTCTTGCATGATGTTCGTCACCACCCCCACCATGTTCTACGTGCTGCGCTTTTTTCTGGGCGTGGCCGAAGCGGGCTTCTTCCCCGGCATCATCCTGTACCTGACGTACTGGTTCCCGTCGGCCCGCCGCGCACGGGTGGTGGCGCTGTTCATGACGGCCATCGCCTTGTCGGGCGTGGTGGGCGGCCCGCTGTCGGGCTGGATCATGCAGGCCTTTGCCGGTGTGAACGGCTGGGCGGGCTGGCAATGGCTGTTTTTGCTCGAAGGCATTCCGTCGGTGCTGGTGGGTATCGCGGTGTACTTTTATCTGGACGACTCCATCGCCAAGGCCCCCTGGCTGACCGAAGCCGAAAAGCGCCTGCTGATCGACAACATTAGCCGCGACGAAGGCACCCGTGGTGACCACAGCCTGAAACAAGTGTTCCGTAATGGCCGGGTGTGGCTGATGGCCAGCATCTACTTCTGCTTCATCATGGGCCTGTACGGCATCAGCTTCTGGCTGCCGCAGCTGGTCAAGACGGCGGGCGTGAAAGACGTGCTGGATGTGGGGCTGCTCACCATGATCCCCTACGGCCTGGCCGCCGTGGCCATGGTGCTGGCCAGCCGCAGCTCGGACCGCAGTGGCGAACGCCGCTGGCACACCGCCGGGGCCGGTTTTATCGGCGGTATCGGCCTGATTTTGAGTGGCATCTTCGGCGGCGATCTGGTACTGGCCATGGCCGCACTGAGCCTGGCCACCATGGGCATTCTGACCAGCCTGCCCCTGTTCTGGACGCTGCCAACCAGCATGCTGCGCGGCTCGGCGGCGGCAGCAGGCATTGCGCTGATCAACGCGGTGGGCAACCTGGCCGGTTTCGTCAGCCCCTTCATGGTGGGCAGCGTCAAGGATGCCACCGGCAGCACCACGGCGGGCCTGTATGTGCTGGCCGGTAGCCTGTTCCTGGGCGGCATTCTGGTACTGCTGGCCACCCGGGGCCGCCAACACAGCGCCCAGCTGGCAGCCGCCTGACCCCGCCATGCCGGCCCCGTCAGCCCTGCTGCGCAGCCTGTTTGATGCGGCCATTGCCGCCGCACAACCAGCGCTGTGCCTGCCCCCGCACCTGCCGCCGCCGCCCAAGGGCCGCACCATTGTCATCGGCGCGGGCAAGGCGTCTGCGGCCATGGCCCGGTCACTGGAAGACCATTGGCCCGGCCCGCTCGAAGGCCTGGTCATCACCCGCTACGGCTATGCCGTGCCGTGTGAACGCATCGAGATCGTTGAAGCCGCCCACCCGGTGCCGGATACGGCAGGCCAGCAGGCCACCCAGCGCATCCGCGACATGGTGCGCGGCCTGACGGCGGACGACCTGGTGATCGCCCTCATCTCCGGCGGCGGCTCGTCGCTGCTGGTAGCCCCTGGCGAGGGCCTGACGCTGGCCGACAAGCAGGCCGTCAACACCGCCCTGCTGGAGTGCGGCGCCAGCATCTCCGAGATGAACTGCGTGCGCCGGCACCTGTCGCAGGTCAAAGGTGGCCGCCTGGCTGCGGCCTGCCACCCGGCACCAGTGTGGACGCTGCTGATCTCCGACGTGCCCGGCGACGACCCCGTCAACATCGCATCCGGCCCCACTGTGGCCGACCCCAACACCTGCGCCGACGCGCTGGCCATCGTGGAGCGCTACCGCATCCCGGTGCCCGCAGCGGTGCGTGCCTTGCTGGAAAACGGCCAGGGCGAAAGCGTCAAACCCGGCGACCCGCGCCTGGCGGGTTGCACCACGCGCACCATCACCGCCCCGCAAATGGCCCTGGAGGCCGCCGCCGCCGTGGCGCGTGCCGCCGGGGTCACGCCCTACATCCTGGGCGACAGCCTGGAGGGTGAGGCCCGCGACCTGGGCAAGGCCATGGCCGGTATCGCCCGCCAGGTGGTGCAGCACGGCCAGCCTTTTGCCAGGCCCTGCGTGCTGCTGTCGGGCGGCGAAACCACGGTGACCCTGCGCGGCACGGGCCGGGGCGGGCGCAATGTGGAGTTCTTGCTGTCGCTGGCGGTGGCACTGGACGGCCTGCCCGGCGTGTACGCCCTGGCGGGCGATACCGACGGCGTGGACGGCGCCGAAGACATAGCAGGGGCCATCGCCACCCCCGACACCCTGGCCCGCGCCTGGGCGCTGGGCATCCACCCGCGCCACAGCCTGGACAACAACGACGGCCACGGCTTTTTCCAGGCGCTGGGCGACTCGGTGGTGACCGGGCCCACGCTGACCAACGTCAACGACTTCCGGGCTATCCTGATCGAGGGTTAAATGCCTTTTAGGCCGCTAGCGCCCATCCCATGGGCGTGAGCAGCTCCTAAAAACATAGTAGCTATGGTTTCGCCTGCATCTCCTGCAGCAGCCAGGTTTTGAAGGCCTGCGCCGCCGGGTGCGCCTGGTTGCCCTCGGGGGCAATCAGGTAGTAGGCCTCTTTCATCGGCAGGGCAAACGCCAGCGGGCGCACCAGCCGCCCGGCGCGGATCAGGTCGTTGGCCACGGTGTCGTGGGCCAGCACCACGCCCAGACCGTTTTGCGCCCACTCCAGGCTCAGCGCCCAGGTGCTGGTGCGGTGCACCAGGGGGCGGGCCACCCGGCTTTTCGCGGGGTAGGCCTCCAGCCAGCTGTCCCAGCTTTGCAGCGTGCCGGGCAGGTCAAACAGGCGCTGGCGCAGCAGGTCGTCCAGCCGCTGGATACGTGCGCCCACCTCGGGCGAACACACCGGGAAGATGTTGTCCTGCCCTAGCCGCTTGCCCACCCGGCTCTCCCATTTGCCCTGGCCGAAGACGATTTCCACATCCGCCGAATCGCTTTGCCGTTCTTCGGGCCAGATCGAGGTCACCACGTTGAGCTGCACCCAAGGGTGCTGGTCCATGAAGCGGCCCAGGCGCGGGCTGAGCCAGAACTTGGCAAACGACAGGTTGACGTGCAGCTCCAGCATGTCGGGCTCTTTGCGGCCCGTGAGCACGCGGGTGCTTTCCTCCAGCATGGCAAACGCCGCCTGCACCGTGGGCAGGTAGCCCCGGCCCGCGTCGGTCAGCTCCAGGCCACGCACCCGGCGCACAAACAGCGGGCGGCCAATGGCATTCTCCAGGCTCTTGATCTGCTGGCTGACCGCAGACTGCGTCATGTTCAGCTCTTGCGCGGCTGCGGTAAAGCTCAGCGCGCGGGCCGATGCCTCGAAGGCGCGCAGCCAGTTCAAAGGGGGTAGACGCTTCATGGATTAGCCAGGCATTAGTTTTGCTAAGGTTATAGCGTTGTTTTCTTCGTTTGTCCGCGCCGGGGTCTGCCGCCACACTTTGCCTCTTCGTCCACCCGTGCCCACGCCATGTCTGAAATCCACATTCTTTCCAACCCCACCCGGCTGGTGATGCGCACGCCCACCGGCGACACCCCTCTGCCCGCCCTGTGGCTGCGCGCCCTCAGCCCCGACCCCAGCCAGCGCGACCCGCTGACCGGCCAGCGCCTCATCAACCCGCACCTGTTCCCCGACGATCTGGCGCTCACCGCCGCCCGCTGGGACGGCCCGCGCCTGCACCTGGCCTTTAGCGACGGCTTTGCCGGGCACTTTGACGCGGCCGAGCTGCTGGAGGCCACGGTGCTCAGCGAAGGCTGCCCCGCGCCCCAGCCCTGGCGCGCCGACGCCGCCTACCGGCCGGTCTACCAGTGGCCCGACCTGGCGCAGGACCCGGTGCTGCTGCGGGCCCTGCACGACTTCATCACGTTGGGCTATTTGCTGGTGCACCACACACCCACCCAGCCCGATGCCATCCTGGGCATCGCCCGGCGTTTTGGTTTTGTGCGCGAGACCAACTTTGGGGCCTACTTTGAGGTGTATTCGCGCCCCGCAGCCGAGGCCATCGACCTGGCCTACCAGCCCGTGGCCCTGGGCCCGCACACCGACAACCCCTACCGCACCCCGGTGCCCGGCATCCAGCTGCTGCAGTGCCTGCAAAACCAAACCTCGGGCGGCCTGTCCAGCCTGGTGGACAGCCTGGCCGTGGCCGCCCAGGTGCGCCAGGAAGACCCCGAGGGTTTTGCGCTGCTCAGCCGCATCCCGCTGCGTTTTGAGCACCGCGATGCCACTACCCAGCTGGTGGCCATCAAACCCATGATCGAGCTCGACGGCAGCGGCCAGATGGTGGGCGTGCACTACAGCCCCCGGCTGGACAGCCTGCCGCTGATGTCCGAGGACGACACCCGCCGTTACCACCGCGCCCGCAAACGCATGGGCGAGCTGTTTGACGACGATGCCTACGCGCTGCGTTTCCGGCTGGAGCCGGGGCAAATGATGGTGTTTGACAACAACCGCGTGCTGCATGGCCGCACCGCTTTTAACCCCGCCGAGGGCCACCGCCAGCTGCAAGGCTGCTACATCGACCGCGACGGCCCGCGCAGCCTGTACCGTGTACTGCACCGCCAACTCAATGGAACCCCGGCATGATCACCGTCGCCAACCCCGCCATGCACAACGTCAGCTTCACCCAGATGAAAGACGGCACAGCCGAGGAATACCTGTTTCTGCAAAAGCTGGAGCACGGCTACATCCGCGCCCTGCCCGACCGCCTGCTGCTGGCCCTGCACCGCCTGGGCGACTCGCTGGAGGGCTACCAGGTGAGCCGCCTGGAGCATTCGCTGCAAGCCGCCACCCGCGCCGAGGCCGACGGGGCCGACATCGAGACCATCGTGGCCGCCCTGCTGCACGACCTGGGCGACGAGCTCGCGCCTGAAAACCATTCGCAGTTTGCCGCCTCGCTGATCCGCCCCTACGTGCGCGCCGAGGTCACCTGGGTGGTGGAAATGCACGGCCTGTTCCAGATGCAGTACTACGCCCACCACTACGGCCTGCCCCACGACGGTTACCTGGCCTACCGCGACCACCCCTGGTTTGCCGCCTGCTGCCGCTTCTGCGAACGTTACGACCAGGCATCGTTTGACCCGCACTACCCGAGCAAGCCCCTGGCCTACTTCGAGCCCATGCTGCGCGAGGTGTTTGCCCGCCCACCGTTTGACCCGGCCATTTTGAAAGAGTTGGCATGAAAAAGGCCTCTTGCGCTTATTCCATCGGCGTGAGCAGCTCCTTATTTTGTAGCACGTAACCTGCTGCCCATGCACTCTGCCCCTGGCGTGGACAGCACCGTCACCACCACCTCGATCGCCGAATCGCTGGCCCAGAAGATCCGGGACGGCCAGCTGTCTGCGGGCGAAAAACTCCCCGCCCACCGGGTGCTGGCCCAGCGCCTGGGCGTGCCGATCGCCACCGTGGGCCGCGCCTATGCCCGGCTGGAGCAGCAGGGCCTGGCGACGGCCCGCGTGGGCGACGGCACCTATGTGCGCGCCCTCAGCCCCGACGCAGCCCCGCCCGCACCCGGCGCACCGCCCATCGACCTGGCCCACAACGTGGCCATCCCCACCGATGAGGTAGAGGCCCTGCGCCAGGTGCTGGCCGAGATCAGCCTGGACCCGACCTGCATGGCCGCGCTGCTGGCCTACCAGCCCGAAACCGGTGCCCCGCACCACCGCCAGGCCGGGGCCGACTGGCTGCGCCGCTTTGGCACCACCGGCGACGCGAACCGCGTCATGGTCACCCACGGCGCGCAGCACGGCCTGGCCGGTGTCTTGCGCACACTGGCCAAGCCCGGCGACACCTTGCTCACCGAGTCGCTCAGCTACCCCGGCCTGCTGGCCCTGGCCCGGTCGCTGCGGCTGCAGGTGATCGGGCTGGAGATGGACGGTGAGGGCCTGCTGCCCGAGGCGCTGGACCAGGCCGCCCACAGCTTTCAGGCCAAGCTGCTGTTTTGCAGCCCCACCCTGCACAACCCCACCGGCCGCACGATGTCGCTGGCGCGCCGCGAGGCCCTGGCCGCCGTGGTGCGCCGCCGGGGCCTGTGGCTGGTGGAAGACGTGGTGCACGCCGCCGTGCTGGCCCAGCCGCCGCCCGCCATTGCCAGCCTGGTACCCGAGCAATCGTTTCTGTTGGCCAGCCTGAGCAAGGTGATGGCCCCAGGCCTGCGCGTCGGGTATCTGGAGGCCGCCCCCGAATGGCTGGACAAGGTAGCGGCCAGCATCCGCGCCGACTGCTGGATGGTGGCCCCGCTGATGCCCGAAATCGCCACCCGCTGGCTGCACAGCGGCGAGGCCGAGCGCCTGATCACCCTGCAGCGCCAGCAGATCGACGCGCGCCTGGCCCTGGCCCATGGATGCCTGGCCGGGTTTGAGTACGCCTGGAGCGCCCACCACCCGCACCTGTGGTTTCCCTTGCCCGAACCCTGGCACGCCAGCCCGTTTGCCGCCGCCCTGCGCCAGGCCGGTGTGCTGGTGCGCACCGCAGAGCAGTTTGCCGCCGGGCGCAGCCGCGCCCCCCACGCGGTACGCATCAGCCTGAACACCGCGACCTCGCCCGCACAACTGGTCCAGGGCCTGCAGGCCGTGGTGCAGGTGCTGGGCAGTACCCCACCCACCGACATGGCCCCATGAAAACCGTCAAATCTTTCCCGCGCAAAGTCCAAGAAATTGCCAACACCTTCATCCCGCTGGCCGACGGCACCCGTCTGGCCGCGCGCATCTGGCGGCCGGTGGATGCCGAGCGCCAACCCGTACCCGCCATCCTCGAATACCTGCCCTACCGCAAGCGCGACGGCACCGTGGTGCGCGATGCCCTCACCCACCCCTACATCGCAGGCCACGGCTACGCCTGCGTGCGCGTCGATATGCGCGGCAGCGGCGACTCCGACGGCGTGATGCTGGACGAGTACGCTGAAGCAGAACTGGCCGATGCCGAAGAGGTCATCGCCTGGCTGGTGGCGCAGCCCTGGTGCACCGGCAAGGTGGGCATGATGGGCATCTCCTGGGGCGGCTTTAACGGCCTGCAGGTGGCCGCACGCCAGCCGCCGGGGCTGGACGCTGTCATCACCCTGTGTTCTACCGACGACCGCTACGCAGACGACATCCACTACAAAGGCGGCTGCCTGCTGGGCGAAAACCTGGGCTGGTCGACCACCATGCTGGCCTATTCCTCCCGCGCGCCCGACCCGGCCCTGGTGGGCGAGCGCTGGCGCGCCATGTGGATGGAGCGGCTGGAGGCCGAGCCCCTGCTGGCCATCCCCTGGCTGCAGCACCCGCACCGCGATGCCTACTGGAAACGCGGCTCGGTGTGCGAAGACATAGGCGCCATCCAGGCCGCCGTGCTGGCCATCGGCGGCTGGAACGATGCCTACTCCAACGCCGTGCCGCGCCTGGTGGCCAGCGTGCAAAGCCCCGTTAAAGGAAAAGCTAAGGGGATCATTGGGCCCTGGGCCCACAAGTACCCGCACTTTGCCGTGCCCGAGCCGCGCATCGGCTTTTTGCAAGAAGCCCTGCGCTGGTGGGACCAGTGGCTCAAGGGCGTGGACACCGGCGTGGACCAGGACCCGGCGCACCGCACCTACATCATGGAGATCGGCCGCCCCGGTGCCAGCGTGGCGCACATCGGCGGGCGCTGGGTGAGTGACGAAGTCTGGCCCTCGGAGCGCAGCGAAATTCAGCGCTGGTATTTGAATCCACAGGGCCTGGGCCAGACACCCGAAACCAAAGCCAAGCACATCGTCTCGTCCCCGCAGCACACCGGTGCCGACAGCGGCGAGTACTGCATCATCTGGCTCGGCCCGGAGTTCCCCGGCGACCAGCGCCAGGACGACTCGGGCTCGCTCACCTTCGACACCCCGCCGCTGAAAAGGTCCATCGACCTGGTGGGCGCGGCGGTGCTGCACCTGCAGGTCAGCAGCGACCGCCCGGTGGCGATTGCCGCCATCCGGCTCAACAGCGTCTGGCCCGATGGGGCCGTGTCGCGCCTGACCTACGCGGTGGCCAACCTGTGCCACCGCAATAGCCCCGATAAACATTCACACCCCGAGGTGCTGGAGCCCGGCAAGGTCTACACCCTGCAAATTGCGCTGGACGATGTGGCCTGCACGGTGCCCAAGGGCCACCGCCTGCGCGTCTCCATCTCCACCAGCTACTGGCCGCTGGTGTGGCCCGCGCCCGAGCCGGTGACGCTAACGGTGCACACGGGGGCCAGCTTCATCGACATCCCGGTGCGCAAACCCAAGCGCGGCGAAAAAGCCCCGGTGTTTGCCCCTGCCGAGGCCGCGCCACCGGTGAAGCTGGTGACCGTGCAGCCCGCCTGGAATAAGCGCGAGGTCACCACCGACCAGCGCACCGGCGAGCGCCGCATGGCCATCATCGACGACTTTGGCCGCAGCACCAGCACCGAGCACGGCCTCACCACCTGGGGCTGCGGACGCGAAAACTACACCATCCTCCCGGACGATCCGCTCTCGGCCCAACAAGACTGCCACTGGTCGATGGAGACCTCGCGCGGCGACTGGAGGGTGCGCACCGAAACCTACAGCAGCCTGCGCGCCACGAAGACGCACTGGCTGGTGTCGGGCAGACTGGAAGCCTATGAGGGCGACACCCAGGTGTTTGCCAAGGACTGGAATAAAAAGATCCCGCGCAAGCTGGTTTAAGCCTTTTAGGCCGCCAGCGCTTATTCCATAAGCGTGGGCAGCTCTTATTTTTGAAGCATCTATGCAAACCAAGTATTTTGTGCAGCTGGTCGCTTTGTCTGCCTTGTGGGGCTCGTCCTTCATGCTGACACGCCTGGCGGTGCCCACGCTGGGGCCCAACCTGGTGGCGGGCCTGCGCATGGCCATGGCCACGCTGGTGCTGGGAACCATCATGCGGGTGGTGTGCCAGCCCTGGCCCTGGGCGCAGTGGCGCGAGATGTTTTTGCTGGGCGCGCTGGCGGTAGCCGGGCCGCACTTTTTTTACTCGTGGTCGGCGCTGGAGCTGCCTGCGGCCTACGGCTCGCTGCTGTCGGTCACGGCGGTGCTGTTCGGGGCTTTTATCTCGGCCTATATGAAAGAGGAAACGCTGACCCCGGTGAAGCTGGCGGGCTGCCTGCTGGGCTTTGGCGGCGCGGCGCTGGTGGTGCAGCTGGGGCCTGTGAACCCCACGCCGCTGCTGGTGCTGTCAGCCCTGGGCTGCGTGGTCGGGGCGGCGCTGTCGGGCATGTCCACCCCGTTCTTGAAGCGCGCCACCACCCGGCTGGAGCCTCTGGCCATCACCGCAGGCATGCATGCCACCGGCGCGCTGCTGCTGCTGCCCGGCGCCCTGTACGACCTGCCCCGCGCGCACTTCACACTGCCCGCGCTGGCCGGGGTGGTGCTGATGGGCACCACCACCTCGGGCATGGCCTACTGGATGTACATGCGCATCATGCGCCACGTGCCCCCGGTGGCGGCGCTGAGCAGCACCTTTTTGGTCACCGGGTTTGGCGTGCTGTTTTCCATCATTTTTCTGGGCGAGGCCACCGGGCCTGGGCTGTACGCGGGCGGCGCGCTGATCGTGCTCGCCAGCATGATGGTCATGGGCTTTAACCCGCTGCGCCGCACGGCTGCGTAATTTTTTAATCCACTGGAGTTTGAGATGGCACTGAACATTGGTTTTATCGGCTTGGGCAGCTTGGGCGAGGGCTTGTGCAACAGCCTGGTGAAGGCGGGCTTCCCCGTCACCGTGACGGACCTGAACCCGGCGGCGGCCCAGAAGCTGCTGGCGGCGGGCGCGGTGTGGGCCGACGATGTGGCCGGGGTCTGTCGGGGCGCGGACGTGGTCATCACCGTGCTGCCATCACCGGCAGTCTCCCGCAAAGTCGTAGAAGGCCCGGGCGGCGTATTTGAAAACCTGCGTACAGGCGGCGTGTGGATCGAGATGAGCACCACCGATTTCGAGGACCTGCAGCGCCTGCAGGCCGCCGCCACCGAGCGCGGCATCGCGGTGCTGGAGTGCCCGGTGACCGGCGGCGTGCACCTGGCCAACTCGGGCCAGATCACCGTGCTGGTGGGCGGCGACGAGGCGGTGTTCCAGCGCGTGGAGCCGCTGCTGGCGGCCATGGGCGGGCAGATCATCTACATGGGCAAACTGGGCAATGCATCGGTGGTGAAAGTGGTGACCAATATGCTGGCCTTCATCCACCTGGTGGCCGCAGGCGAGGCCATGATGGTGCCCGCCAAATACGGCGTGGACCCGGACGCCACCTACCGCGCCATCCGCGCCAGCTCGGGCAACAGCTTTGTGCACGAGACCGAGTCGCAGCTCATCCTCAGCGGCAGCTACAACGTCAAGTTCAACATGGACCTGGCCTGCAAAGACCTGGGCCTGGTCAACGGCATCGCCGAAAAACTGGGCGTGCCGCTGGAGCTGGGCAGCATGACGCAGCAGATCTTCCGCCGCGCGCGCGGCATGTTCGGCAGCCAGGCGCAAAGCCCCGAGGTGGTGCGCATGCTGGAGCAGGCCTGCGGCCTGGAACTGCGCGCACCCGGCTACCCCACCGAGCTGGTGGCGGAGTAAGCCATGACGCACCAAGATTGGCTGCGTAAAGCCCAAACCCTGCACATCGAAGGCCGCCTGTTCATCGAAGGCCGCTACGTGGACGCGCTGGGCGGCGGCAGCTTTGACTGCATCAACCCCAGCACCGGTGCCGTACTGGCCCGCGTTGCCCAGGGCGAGGCCCAAGACATCGATGCCGCCGTGGCCAGCGCCCTGGCCGCCTGGAACGACCGCCGCTGGCGCGGCCAGGCCCCGCGCGCGCGTTTGCAGGTGATGCAGCGCTGGGCCGACTTGGTGGAACAGCACGCCGACGAGCTGGCACTTCTGGAAACCCTGGACATGGGCAAACCCATCAGCGACATGCTGAACATCGACCTGCCCGAGGTGCTGCGCACCATCCGCTATTTCGCTGAGTGCATCGACAAGGTGGAAGGGGCCGTGACCCACACCGCGCCCGGCTCGCTGCACATGATCCTGCACGAGCCGCTGGGCGTGGTGGGTGCCATCACCCCGTGGAACTACCCGATGCTGATGGCGGTGTGGAAACTGGCCCCCATCCTGGCCGCAGGCAACTGCGTGGTGCTCAAGCCCGCCGAGCAGGCCCCGCTGACCTGCACCCGGCTGGCCGCTTTGTTCGTAGAGGCGGGCGGCCCCGCCGGGGTGTTTAACCTGGTCAACGGCCTGGGCCCCGAAGCAGGCCGCGCCTTGGCCCTGCACCCGGACGTCATCAAGCTCTCATTCACCGGCTCCACCCGCGTCGGCAAGCTGCTGATGGGCTACGCCGGGCAGTCCAACATGAAACGCGTGGCGCTGGAAACCGGCGGCAAAAGCCCGCAGATTTTCATGCCCGACCTGTACGACCTGGACGCCGCCGTAGACCGCGCCGTGGGCGGCATTTTTGACAACGCCGGCCAGGTCTGCAACGCAGGCTCGCGCCTGCTGGTGCACCGCGACCTGCAAGACGCATTCATCGCCAAATTCATCGCCCGCACCCAGGCGCTGTACCAGCCCGGCGACCCGCTGGACCCCGCCACCACCCTCGGCCCCCTGGCCAGCCAGCCCCACCAGCGCAAGGTGCTGGCCGACATCGCCCGCGGCCAGGCCGAAGGCGCGCAAATGGTGATGGGCGGAACACAGGTCGCCCTGCCCGGCACCTACGTGCCCCCCACCCTGTTCGTCGGCCACAACCGCATGGCCATCGCCCAGGAAGAGATCTTCGGCCCGGTAGCCACCCTCATCCCCTTCGACACCGAAGCCGAAGCCATCGCGTTAGCCAACGACTCCGTCTACGGCCTGGCCGCCGCCGTCTGGACCCGCGACCTCCACCAGGCCCACCGCATGGTCGGCGCGCTGGAAGCCGGTGTGGTCTGGGTCAACTGCTTCGGCGACGGGGACATGACCCAGCCGTTCGGCGGGTACAAGCAGTCGGGGAATTCGCGGGACAAGCATGTGGACAGTTTGCTGTCGTATATGCAGACTAAGTCGGCTTGGTTTCAGGTGGGGTGAGGGGCCGACCGGCTATGACCGAACAAGAATCTCTGCTCGCCGCCATCCACGAAGAGGTGCGGCTGCATCCCTACGACCCAGCGTGGCCCCATGCGTTTGCAGCTGAGCGGGGGCGGCTGGCTTCTGTGCTGCCAGGTGTGTTCCAGGACATCGCGCACATCGGAAGCACCGCCGTACCCGGCATGCCCGCCAAGCCCGTCATTGATCTGTTGGCCGGTGTGGAGTCCATGGTGGTAGCGAAGTCGATTACAGAGCCGATCTGCCAATCCGGCTACACCACATCGGCAGAGTTCAACGCCAGCCTGCAAGACCGCCAGTGGTTCATGCGCTGGGCCGAAGGGCACCGCACGCACCACCTCCATGTGGTGGTGCACGCAAGCAAGGTCTGGCGTGAGCATCTGGCATTTCGGGATGCCCTGCGGTCAGACGCAGCGCTTGCGGCCCGCTATGCGGCGCTCAAGTTCGAACTCGTGGCACGCCACGCCACCGACCGAGAGGCCTACACCGATGCCAAGGCCACCTTCATTCGCTCCGCACTGGGCGACGGCTGAGGCGGGCTATGGGGCCAGCCACTTCACGGGCAAAGATGCTGCGTTTTGGATAGTCAAAAATAAGAGCTGCTCGTGCTGATTGGATCAGCGCAAGAGGGCAATTTGGCATCTGAAAAATGGCGTGAAAGTCTCAAACTAGCGCGATAACCATCCGTGCTCGCGCCCTAGGCGCGATGCTCGGCAAAGCCGGGCCGATCCCGCTCCCCGGGGTCCCCCTCTGCAAAGCGCCGAGGAGCACAGCCCCACGGGGCTCAGCAGGACGCGTGTTTGAGCGCAGCGAGTTTGCGTCATGCCCCCGTGGGGCGAGCACCGCAGGTTCCCCGGCGCGGTAGCGACGGGGCGCTGGCAGTGGGGGCGCCTTTCTTTTAGTAACTTTTCTTTTGCGCACACGAAAAGTTACTGCGCCGCCGGGCGCATCACCCGGCCGAGGATGTAGACAGACACCCAGAAGCCGTCAACGTCAACCCGCCAATAGGGGCCGGAGCCCAAATGCGGGACAAGCATGTGGATAGTTTGCTGTCGTATATGCAGACTAAATCGGCTTGGTTTCAGGTGGAGTGACGGGGGCCAAGGCGGAGTGGATTGCTATTGCGATCCTTGTCGATCCGCCTGATTTTCGGTCGGAACCGCATCGTGGTCTTGCAAGGCACTGGCATCTGCCGGTGTGGGTCGACACATCTGTACGCCATCCCATTGCTGTCCACACCAGCAATGGCCTTGGCCATCAATGATGCAGGTTCCTGTGCCGCAGCAGCGTTTATCGTCATGCATGGTTGGTCTTCCACCGAAGCGGGTCCATCGTGAAGGGGGTTTCTGAACATTGCGAGGTGTTGCGTAAGTCTTGGTGGCTGGGGGGTTACCGTGGCGACCGCGCCCAGCGTTGCAGAAAAGGGCGTAGGTGCAAAAAGCCGCGGTAGGCCCATTCCAGCGCTGGCGTAACGCCAGGGAGTCGACCCACGCGGCCCAACCAGCGCCAACCTGGCATGGTCAACCACAGCGCCACAAAAGCTGCCGCTCCGCTGAGCAGCTGGCCATCCGGCAGGCGAACGTGGAACCGGGCCATGTACACGGCCTGGTCGGCAGCGCTTACACCCGCGGCATCCTTGCTGACGTCCAGCCATGCCACAGGCTGCAGTGGCGCCAGCGATTGGTACAAGCCAATTTCCCGGCGGCACAACGGGCAGGCACCATCGAACATCACGGTCAGTGCGCAGCCGCTTTCATCCGGGGTGCTTTCTGGTAGCTCGCTCACGGCGTAGGACCTACGGGAAAAAGGAGCCAGACAAACACCAGCAACTGGAGCAGGTTGGATCCGACACTGGCCCCATGCAGCACTTTAAAAGTGATGCGCTGTTGGCTATCTTTGGCCTGGTTGATGCGCGGAGTAAGCCATAAGCCGTTGAGAAAAAATAGCCCTGCGCACAGCCACAGCGCTATTTGGCGGACCAGCACCATGTCTCCTGCAGACGCCAATGCCGCGGCCCCAGCGGTCGTCAGGCCAAGAAAAAAGAAGTATTTGGGGAAGAACTTGCGCACATAGGCGGCAGACCATTGTGGCGGCAGCACTGCAAATATGGTGGGGGCCACCGCCACCATGAAAAACACCATGATGCCGAGATTTGCAGCCACCAGAAGCTGGCCCAGATCAAGCGGCATCACACTGCGCCGCCCAGCAGATATGCGGGGACGTGCGGGCCCGGCTGATTTTGCGCAACGGAAACCATGGTCGACAACTTTCTAGAACCCAGAAGAGGCTGGATACCATTTGTAACGCAACACCGCCATCGCCGCTCGCGCCAGGGCATTAGGGCACTCGCCAATCCCAGATATCGGTGTATTGCCCGCCAGGTTGGTAGTTAAGAAAAATACCGCGCCGCCGGGCACACCACCCGGCCGGGGATGCTGGCAAACACCCAGAACACGTCAACGCCAACCCGCCAATAGGGGTCGGAGCCCAAATGCGGGCGGCACCGTGCTCGACCCGCCAGCTTTGATCGCGCAATGGGGATCCGACCCACCAAGCTCAGACCCCTACAGTCGAAACAAATTGCTTCTATTTTGATAGTTAAAAATAGGAGCTGCTCGTGCTTATTGGATAAGCACAGGAGGCCTATTTGGCAGGTGAAAAATGGCCTAAAAACCTCAAACAGGCGCAATAGGCACCCCTGCTCGCGCCTTAGGCGCGATGCCCGGCGCAGCCGGGCCGATCCCGCTCCCGGGGTCCCCATCTGTATGTGCTGAGGAGCACAGCTTTGGGCGGATCAGGGCTGGCGTCTGTTTGAGCCGCAGGCGAGTTTAGCCAGACCCCGCCCAAAGCGAGCACCGCAGGTTCCCGTAGC
>CAUPNM010000006.1:0-180614 GCA_963512645.1 uncultured Albidiferax sp.
CTGTCGGAACATGTTGGAAGACATCCAGAAACTGGGCGGCGTGTCCAAGGTCGGCGAGTTCATGGAAAAGGTCAAGGACAAGAACTCTGGTGTCAAGCTCATGGGCTTTGGCCACCGCGTGTACAAGAACTACGACCCCCGCGCCAAGCTCATGCAAGAGACCTGCAAGGAAGTGCTGGCCGAGCTGGGCTTAGAGAACGACCCGCTGTTCAAGCTGGCCATGGCCCTGGAAAAGAGTGCCCTGGAAGACGACTACTTCGTCTCGCGCAAGCTCTACCCCAACGTCGACTTCTACTCCGGCATCGTGCAGCGCGCCATCGGCATCCCCACGCCGCTGTTCACCGCCGTGTTCGCCCTGGCGCGCACCTCGGGCTGGATTGCGCAGCTGAATGAAATGATTGGCGACCCCGAGTACAAGATCGGCCGCCCCCGCCAGCTGTTCACCGGCTCGGTGAAGCGCGACGTGCTGCCTATCGCTACCCGTTGATCTAGTCAGCCCCTAAAAAACCCGCCGACGGCGGGTTTTTTTACGCCTACGGGCATTCGCTATATATTAAATAGCTGCTCACGCTTATTCCATAAGCACGGAGTGCCAAAAACGTACAAATCCCGGAACATGCGGGGACGATGTCCACCATCGCAAATCCAGATGACCAGAACGCATCAAAGGGGAGAAAATAGCCTCTCCATCGCCCGCCGCGATGCCCCACCCGTAATGCAACCCACCGAACGCACCTTCGCCCGCCGCATGGACCTGACCTCGCTCCAGCTCTTCGTAGCGGTGTGCGAGCTGGGCAGCATCGGCCGCGCGGCGGAGCGCGAGTTCATTGCGGCCAGCGCCGTCAGCAAGCGCTTGAGCGACCTGGAAGCCACCTTGGGAACAAAGCTGCTGGTGCGCCACACGCGGGGCGTGGACCTGACCCCGGCGGGCGAAAGCCTGCTGCACCACGCGCGCAGCATGCTCTACAGCCTGGAGAAGATGCAGGGCGAGCTCAGCGAATACGCCTTTGGCGTGCGTGGCCATGTGCGCATCCACGCCAGCATTTCGGCCGTGGTGCAGTTTTTGCCCGAAGACCTGGGCGCGTTCTGTAGCAAACACCCGCAGGTCAAGATCGACCTGGAAGAACACCTCAGCTCCGAAGTCATCCGCGCGGTGCAAGAAGGCGCGGCAGACCTGGGCATTTGCAACACCGCCGGGGGCGTGGGCAGCCTGCAAACTACAGCCTACCGACAAGACAATTTAGTGCTCATTGTGCCGCTAGGCCACGTTTTATCGGCGCGAGAAGCTATCAATTTTGATGAAACTCTGGATTTCGACCACGTCGGCCTGCAGGCCAATAGCTCCATCTACCAGGCTATGCACCAGGCCGCCGCCGCCCAGGGCCGCAGCATCAAGCTGCGTATCCACGTAGCCGGGCTGGATGCCATGTGCCGCATGATTGCCAACGGCCTGGGCATCGGCGTGATGCCGCAGCGCGCATTTGCGCTGATGCACAACCCCCAGCTTTGCGCCGTGCCGCTGCAAGACGCGTGGGCCACCCGCCAGATCGGGCTGGTGGCGCGCGACTTCAAAACCCTGCCCGTCACCGCGCGCCTGCTACTCGACCACCTCACTGCAACCTAAAATAAAGCCCCCACGAAAGACCCCCATGGCACGCACCCTGTACGACAAAATCTGGGACGAACACGTCGTCCACTCCGAAGAAGACGGCACCGCCATCCTCTACATCGACCGCCACCTGGTCCACGAGGTCACCAGCCCGCAGGCTTTTGAAGGTCTGCGCCAGGCAGGCCGCAAGGTGTGGCGCATCAGCTCCATCGTCGCCACCGCCGACCACAACACGCCCACCACCGGCTGGGAGCTGGGCTTGGATGGCATCACCGACCTGGTGAGCAAAGAGCAAATCACCACGCTGGATGCCAACATCAAGGAATCCGGCTCGGCGGCGTACTTTCCGTTTATGTCCAAGCGCCAGGGCATCGTCCACGTCATTGGCCCGGAAAACGGTGCCACCCTGCCCGGCATGACGGTGGTCTGCGGCGACTCGCACACATCCACCCACGGCGCTTTCGGCGCGCTGGCGCACGGCATCGGCACCAGCGAGGTCGAGCACGTCATGGCCACGCAAACCCTGCTGGCCAAAAAAGCCAAGAACATGCTGGTGCGCGTGGAAGGTACCCTGCCCAAAGGCTGCGGCGGCAAAGACATCGTGCTGGCCATCATCGGCAAGATCGGCACCGCAGGCGGCACCGGCTACACCATCGAGTTCGGCGGATCGGCCATCCGCGCCTTGAGCATGGAAGGCCGCATGACGGTCTGCAACATGGCCATCGAGGCCGGTGCCCGCGCCGGCCTGGTGGCGGTGGATGAAAAAACCGTGCACTACATCAAGGGCCGCCTGTTAGCACCCAAAGGAGCCGAATTCGATGCGGCGGCGGCCTACTGGCGCACCCTGCACAGCGACCCCGGCGCGCACTTTGACGCGGTGGTCGAGCTGGACGCGAGCCAGATCATTCCGCAGGTCACCTGGGGCACCTCCCCCGAAATGGTGCTGGGCATCGATGGCCGTGTGCCCGACCCTGAAAAAGAAAAAGACAGTAACAAGCGCCTGGCCATCGAGCGCGCGCTGACCTACATGAACCTCCAGCCCGGCAAGGCGCTGAACGACATCTTCGTGGACAAGGTGTTCATCGGCTCCTGCACCAACAGCCGTATCGAAGACATGCGCGAAGCCGCCGCCGTGGTGAAAAACCTGGGCCAAAAAGTCGCCAAGAACATCAAGCTGGCGCTGGTGGTGCCCGGCTCCGGCCTGGTCAAGGAACAGGCCGAGCGCGAAGGCCTGGACAAGATCTTCATCGCCGCGGGCTTTGAATGGCGCGAACCCGGCTGCTCCATGTGCCTGGCCATGAACGCTGACAAGCTGGAGCCCGGCGAGCGCTGCGCCTCCACCAGCAACCGCAACTTCGAAGGCCGCCAGGGCGCGGGTGGCCGCACCCACCTGGTCAGCCCGGCCATGGCCGCCGCCGCCGCAGTGCACGGCCACTTCGTCGACATCCGCCAGTTCTCCTGATTGGAAAGAAACACCGTGAAAAAATTCATTCTTTTGGTTACCACCGTACTGGTGCTGGCAGGCTGCAACACCGTGCACGGCATCGGGCAAGACGTACAGCGCGCTGGCCAGGCCATCGGCAACGCGGCGAAATAACATGCAAAAATTCACCATCCACACCGGCCTCGTGGCCCCCATGGACCGCGAAAACGTCGATACCGACGCGATCATCCCCAAGCAGTTCCTCAAGTCCATCCGCAAGACCGGCTTTGGCCCCAACCTGTTCGACGAATGGCGCTACCTGGACGCGGGCTTCCCCGGCCAGGACCCGGCCACCCGCAAACCCAACCCCGACTTCGTGCTGAACCAGCCGCGATATGCAGGTGCCTCGGTGCTGCTAGCGCGCAAGAACTTCGGCTGCGGCTCCTCGCGGGAGCACGCGCCCTGGGCGCTCGACCAGTACGGCTTTCGCGCCATCATCGCGCCCAGCTACGCCGACATCTTCTTTAACAACAGTTTCAAAAACGGCCTGTTGCCCATCGTGCTGCCGGAGGCGCAAGTGGCCGCGCTGTTCGATGCATGCCTGGCCTTCCCTGGCTACCAGCTCACGGTGGACCTGGAGCGCCAGGTGGTGGTGAAGCCGCAGGGCGAGGAGCTGCCCTTCGAGGTGCAGGCCTTCCGCAAGTACTGCCTGCTCAATGGCTTTGACGACATCGGCCTGACGCTGTTGCATGCCGACAAGATCAAGGCCTTTGAAGCCGAACGTCTGGCCACCAAGCCCTGGCTGGCGCACACCACGCTGGCTGGCGCTTAACTATTCTTTTTATAGCTGCTCACGCTTATGGAATAAGCGCTGGTGGCCTATTTTTTATAAATCTCTCAAAATGACTTCTCTCAAAATTGCCGTCTTGCCCGGCGACGGTATCGGCCCGGAAATCATGGCCGAGGCCATCAAGGTGCTGGACGTACTCGACCTGCCGTTCGAAATGGAAACCGCCCTGGTCGGCGGTGCCGCCTATGACGCGTTTGGCCACCCCCTGCCCGATGCCACCCTGAAGCTGGCCAAAGAGGCCGATGCCGTGCTGTTTGGTGCCGTGGGCGACTGGAAGTACGACACCCTGGACCGCCCGCTGCGCCCCGAGCAAGCCATTCTGGGCCTGCGCAAGAACCTGGGCCTGTTCGCCAACTTCCGCCCCGCCATCTGCTACGAGCAGCTGGTCGACGCCTCCAGCCTCAAGCCCGAGCTGGTAGCCGGGCTGGACATCCTGATCATCCGCGAGCTCACCGGCGACATCTATTTCGGCCAGCCGCGCGGTCGCCGCACCGCGGTGGACGGGCACTTTCCTGGTTCTGAGGAAGCCTTCGACACCATGCGCTACAGCCGCCCGGAGATCGAGCGCATCGCCCATGTCGCCTTCCAGGCCGCCCGCAAACGCGACAAACGCGTCACCAGCGTGGACAAGGCCAACGTACTAGAAACCTTCCAGTTCTGGAAAGACGTGGTCACCGAGGTCGGCAAGGAATACCCCGACGTGGCGCTGGACCACATGTACGTGGACAACGCCGCCATGCAGTTGGTCAAGGCCCCCAAGAAGTTCGACGTGCTGGTCACCGGCAACATGTTTGGAGACATCTTGAGCGACGCGGCAGCCATGCTCACCGGCTCCATCGGCATGCTGCCCTCGGCCAGCCTGAATGCGCAAAACCAGGGCCTGTACGAGCCCAGCCACGGCAGCGCACCCGACATCGCGGGCAAGGGCATCGCCAATCCATTGGCTACAATATTGAGTGCTGCCATGATGTTACGTTTCTCACTCCAACAAGCCGACGCTGCCGACCGTATCGAGTCTGCGGTGCAGTCCGTGCTGGCCCAAGGTTTGCGCACCGTAGACATCTATTCCGCAGGCACGACAAAGGTGGGGACGCGGGAAATGGGCGACGCAGTTGTTGCCGCAATTACCAAGACAACCAAAGGCTGATCCGGCCCGGTTCGTCACGCCCTCCCCGGCTCGACGAGCCGGGGCTTAAAAACTTTTTAAAGGGCGATGACATGAAAGTAGGAAATCTCGTAGGTTTGGTCGGCTGGCGCGGCATGGTCGGCTCGGTGCTCATGGACCGCATGCAGGCCGAGGGCGACTTTGCCCTGATCGAGCCGATGTTCTTCTCCACCTCCAACGCCGGTGGCCCCGCCCCCGCGCAAGCCAAAAACGAAACCACGCTGCAGGACGCGTACAACATCGACGCGCTCAAGCGCTGCGACATCATCCTGACCGCCCAGGGCGGCGACTACACCAGCGAAGTTTTCCCCAAGCTGCGCGCTGCCGGCTGGAACGGCCACTGGATCGATGCCGCCAGCACGCTGCGCATGAATGACGACGCCGTCATCGTGCTGGATCCGGTGAACCTGCCGGTCATCCAGAATGCGCTGAGCAAAGGCGGCAAGAACTGGATCGGCGGCAACTGCACGGTGAGCTGCATGCTGATGGGCGTGGGCGCGCTGTACAAGGCAGGCCTAGTCGAATGGATGACCAGCATGACCTACCAGGCCGCATCGGGTGGTGGCGCCCAGCACATGCGCGAGCTGCTCACGCAGTTCGGCACGCTGAACGCCGAAGTCCGCACCCTGCTGGACGACCCCAAATCCGCCATCCTGGAAATCGACCGCAAGGTGCTGGCCAAGCAGCAAAACCTCAGCGCCGCTGAAATCGCCAACTTTGGTGCGCCCCTGGGCGGCTCGCTGATCCCCTGGATCGACAAAGACCTGGGCGACGGCTCCAGCAAGGAAGAATGGAAAGCCGGTGCCGAAACCAACAAGATCCTCGGCCAGGGCCCTAGCTTCGGCACCGCCATCACCCCGGTCGACGGCTTCTGCGTGCGCGTGGGTGCCATGCGCTGCCACAGCCAGGCGCTGACCTTCAAGCTGAAAAAGAACGTGCCCCTGGCCGACATCGAAGCCCTGATCGCCCAGGACAACGAGTGGGTCCGCGTGGTGCCCAATACCCGCGAGGCCACGGTCAAGGACCTGACCCCGGTAACGGTAACCGGCACCATGGGCATCCCGGTAGGCCGCCTGCGCAAGCTGGCCATGGGCCCGGAGTACCTGGGTGCGTTCACCATCGGTGACCAGTTGCTGTGGGGCGCAGCCGAACCCTTGCGCCGCATGCTGCGCATCTTGCTGGGCGCTTGACACAGCCCGCAGAATGTACTCGGCGGTTAACCTGCATTTGTTAGTATGTAACTTAATGCAACACCGGCGAAAGTTGGTGTTGCAACCGCCAGCGCCTTACGTCAGCTTGTCAGCCTAAGACATTGATGTTATGGTGATTTTTCATGTTTCAGTGTCGTAGTGCATGCCCGAATGATGAACAAAAATTGCCCGGTTGATAGCGCCCGAAACCCTCTTTCTGCCCCCCGCTGGAAGACATCTGCCGTGGCGGCGGCTGTGGTGGCGGCACTGGTGGGTTTGGCCAGCAGTCCTGCCTTGGCGCTGTCGCTGGGCCGCATGACGGTGTTGTCCAGCCTGGGCGAACCGTTGCGTGCCGACATCGAGCTTCCCGACATCACCGCCGAAGAGGCCAACAGCCTCAAACCCGAGGTAGCGCCACCCGAAGCCTTTCGCGCGGCGGGGCTGGAATACAACTCGGCACTGACCGATCTGCGCATCGTGCTGCAGCGCCGAGCCGACGGTAAATCCATCCTGCGCTTGAGCAGCAGCCGCACCGTCACCGACCCGTTCGTCGATTTGATTTTGCAGGTCAGCTGGGCCTCGGGCCGAATCGTCCGCGACTACACCATCCTGCTGGACCCGCCCAACACCCGCACAGCACCGGCCACGGCCGCCACTGCACCGCAGATCTCGGCCCCTCCGGCCGCAGCACCCGCAGCAGCTGCCCCGGCTCCAGCGCCGGTCGTGGTACCGGCAGCTCCACCGGCTGCCGCTCCGGTTGCGCGGGCGGTGCCGCCCAAGCCCCGTGCGGCCAGCACACCGGCCCAACAGGCGAGCGACGATGCCAAACAGGTCTCCGTAAAAGCGGGCGACACGGCCAGCAAGATCGCCAATGCCACCAAACCCACGAACGTATCACTGGACCAGATGCTGGTCGCCATGCTGCGCGCCAACCCCAATGCCTTCATCAACGGCAACGTAAACCGGGTCAAGGCCGGTGCCGTATTGAATCTGCCGGATGCCATCCAGGCCAGTAGCACCCCACCGGCGGAAGCCACGCAGATCATCACCGCGCAAAGCCGCGACTTCAACGCCTTCCGCAGCAAGCTGGCTGCAGGTGCACCCGCCGTGCAGATGGCCGAGGCCGACCGCAAGGCCAGCGGCAAAGTGCAAGCCCAGGTGGATGAGAAAAAACCATCCACCGCCACACCTGACAAACTGACCCTGTCCAAAGGCGCGCTCAAGAGCAAAACCGATGAAGACAAGATTGCCCGCGACAAAGCCGACCAAGAGGCGAATGCCCGCGTCGCCGAACTCGCCAAAAACATCAACGAACTGAACAAGCTCGGGGCATCTACCGCCGCATCGGCAGCCAGCGCACCGCTGTCAGATCTGCCCGCGATTCCCGTGGCCGTGCCCGCACCTGCGGCGGCATCGGCTCCGGCAGAACCTACGCCTGCCGTATCGGCCCCCGTGGCTGCCGTGTCTGAGGCCGCTGCACCTGCCTCTGATACCGCCACGCCCGTGGCCGTGCCTGCATCTGCCCCGGCATCTGCCGCCAGCGCGGTAGATGCCGCTCCCGCCGTAGAAGAATCCGGCAGCTGGATGGACACGCTGCGCGACAACCCGCTGGTACTGGCCGCCGCCGGTCTGATCGCCTTGCTGGGCGGCTACGCCGTGTACAGCGCCCGCAAACGCAGGCAAATGGCCAGCGCCGACAGCTCCTTCCTCGAAAGCCGCCTGCAGGCCGACTCGTTTTTTGGTGCCAGCGGTGGCCAGCGCGTAGACACCCATACCGACGAGGCCCCGGCCTCCAGCATGTCGTACTCGCCCAGCCAGCTCGATGCCGCCAGCGATGTCGATCCGGTGGCAGAGGCCGATGTCTACCTGGCCTATGGCCGGGACCTGCAGGCCGAAGAAATCCTCAAAGAGGCCCTGCGCGCCACGCCCGAGCGCCTGGCCATCCACAGCAAACTGCTGGAGATTTACGCCAAGCGCCGCGATATCGCCAACTTTGCGGGCTTGGCCACCATCGCCCATACGATCACCGACGGCCAAGGCCCCGAATGGGACCGTATCGCCGCCATGGGCCATAGCCTGGAGCCGGGCAACCGTCTGTACCAGTCGGCCGAAACCGCCGCCGTTGCCACCGCCGTCGACAGCCCGACCTGGATGAACAGTGTGCGCGCCGAACCCTCAGCCGACGCACCCGTGTCCGGCTTTGCGCCCCAAACCGCACTGGACCCGCCCGCCGGCCTGGAGGGGCTGGACCTCGACCTGGACCTGGATTTCCTCGACAGCGTGCCGGCCACGCCCGAAACTTCGGCAACGCCCCAAGTGTCTGACCCTCTGGCGGCATCGCTCACCGTGCCTGCCGCGCTGGACCTGCCCAATACGGTGGACGAAACACCGTTCGACGGACTGGACTTTGACCTGGACCTGAGCACCGGCGCCACGCCCCTCTCGGGTGCTGCGGCCACCCCAACACCCGCTGCCGCAGAGACACCAGAAGCCCTTGCGTTCGACCTGAGCGCCCTGTCGCTCGACCTGGAAGACCCACAGCCCGCCGACGGCCCCGCGCCCACACCCGAGGCGGACACAGCCGAAGCGGCAGAAGCAGACCCGATCGACGAAGGCGACCCTCTGGCCACCAAGTTGTCGCTGGCCGAAGAGTTCAGCTCCATCGGCGACGAAGACGGTGCCCGCGCCCTGGCCGAAGAAGTGCTGGAAGAAGCCACCGGCGCGCTGCGCGCCAAGGCGCAGAAGTTCCTGGACAGCCTGTCCTGATGCCTCTGCACGGGGGAACTGCGCTGTGCGGATAGCCCTGGGCGTCAGCTACAACGGTCAGCCCTACGAGGGGTGGCAGAGCCAGTTGTCGGGCAACACCGTACAAGACAAGCTGGAAGCCGCGCTGGCCGCGTTCAGCCAGCGCAAGGTGTCCACCCTGTGCGCGGGCCGCACCGATGCCGGTGTACACGGCCTGATGCAGGTGGTGCACTTCGACACGCCCTTGCAGCGCCCCACCGCCTCGTGGGTGCGCGGCGTGAATGCCTTTTTACCCCGCGATATTGCCGTGCAGTGGGCCCAGGACATGCCCGACAACTTCCACTGCCGCGCCAGCGCCGTGGCGCGCCGCTATGTGTACGCGCTGCTGGAGTCGCCGGTGCGCCCCAGCGTGGAAGGCGGGCGCGTGGGCTGGGTCTACCGCCCGCTGGACTTGGCCGCCATGCAGCAGGCCGCCGGGTATTTGCGGGGCGAGCACGACTTTTCGTCGTTTAGGGCGGCGCGCTGCCAGGCCTTGTCGCCAGTCAAAACCCTGACCCGTATCGACATCTCTAAACGCGGGGTGTACTGGCGCTTTGAGTTTGAAGCCAACGCGTTTTTGCACCACATGATCCGCAACCTGATGGGCTGCCTGGTGGTGGTGGGCCAAGGCTTCCAACCGCCCGAGTGGATTTTGGAAGTGCTGGCCGCGCGCGACCGCAAAGCCGCAGCCCCCACCTTCTCGCCCGACGGCCTGTACTTCATGGGGCCGGTGTACCCTGCCCACTGGGGCTTGCCCGAGCGCACCCCCGCTTTTGACTGGATGCCATGAGCACTACGACCCGCACCCGTATCAAGATCTGCGGCCTGACCCGCGAGCAGGACGTGGACGCAGCCGTCGCCGCCGGGGCCGATGCCGTCGGCTTTGTGCTGTACCCGCCCAGCGCGCGGTACGTCACACCCCAGCGTGCCGCTGAGCTGGCCAAGCGCCTGCCGCCCTTCGTCACGCCGGTGTTGCTGTTTGTTAACGAGACTGCTATTAATGTAATAGCTGCTTGTGCTTATGTACCAAGCGCTATAGCCCAATTTCATGGTGAAGAATCGCCTGCGGACTGCTGGGCGGCCAGCGCCAACGGCACGCGGCCCTTTTTGCGGGCGGCCCGAATTCCCCTGGATGACAGCCAGCCGTTCGACTTGCTAAAATTCGCATCCGATTACGCAACAGCCCAAGCCATCCTGCTCGACGCCCACGTCGATGGATATGGCGGCGGCGGAAAAACATTCAATTGGTCACGTCTTCCTCCAAGCGTCAACTCTCACCTCGTCTTAAGTGGTGGACTCACGCCTGCAAACGTGACCGATGGCATTTTGCAGGTTCGGCCACGCGCTCTGTCGCTGTCCGTTGATGTGAGCTCCGGTGTCGAGATCTCCAAGGGGATCAAAGATGCCGCAAAAATCCACCAGTTTGTCGCCGCTGTGCGCGCGGCAGACGACCAACTTGCAAAGTTAAACCATGACAACCTACCAACAGCCTGATGTCTCAGGCCACTTCGGCATGTACGGGGGCAGTTTTGTCTCCGAAACACTCACCCACGCCATTGACGAGCTGAAAGAGGCTTACGCCAAGTACCAACACGACCCGGCCTTTCTGGCTGAGTTCGCGTCGGAACTGGCCCACTTTGTGGGCCGCCCGTCACCCATTTACCACGCGGCCCGTACCAGCCGTGAAATGGGCGGCGCGCAGATCTTCCTCAAGCGCGAAGACCTCAACCACACCGGCGCGCACAAGATCAACAACACCATCGGCCAGGCCATGCTGGCCAAGCGCATGGGCAAGCCGCGCATCATCGCGGAAACCGGCGCGGGCCAGCACGGCGTGGCCACAGCCACCATCTGCGCCCGCTACGGTCTGGAATGCGTGGTCTACATGGGCAGTGAAGACGTGAAGCGCCAAAGCCCCAACGTCTACCGCATGAAGCTGCTGGGTGCCACCGTGGTGCCAGTGGAGTCGGGCAGCAAAACCCTGAAAGACGCGCTGAACGAAGCCATGCGCGACTGGGTGGCCAATGTGGACAACACTTTCTACATCATCGGCACGGTGGCGGGCCCCCACCCCTACCCGATGATGGTGCGCGACTTCCAGAGCGTGATCGGCAACGAGTGCCTGGTGCAGATGCCCGAGATGCTGGCGGCTGCGGGCTGTACCAGCCCCCAACCCGATGCCGTAGTGGCCTGCGTGGGCGGCGGCAGCAACGCCATGGGCATTTTCTACCCCTACATCGACGTAGCGGCCACCCGGTTGATCGGCGTGGAAGCGGCGGGTGAAGGCCTGGAATCGGGCAAACACTCGGCATCGCTGCAAAAGGGTAGCCCCGGCGTGCTGCACGGCAACCGCACCTACCTGCTGCAAGACGCCAACGGCCAGGTCACCGAAACCCATAGCATCAGCGCCGGGCTGGACTACCCCGGTGTCGGCCCCGAGCATGCATTCTTGAAAGACATTGGCCGCGCCGAATACGTGGGCATTACCGACACCGAAGCGTTGGAAGCCTTCCACTACCTGTGCCGCACCGAGGGCATCATCCCCGCGCTGGAGTCCAGCCACGCCTTTGCCTACGCCATGAAGCTGGCCAAAACCATGCGGCCCGACCAGTCGATTCTGGTGAATCTGTCCGGCCGGGGTGACAAAGACATTGGCACCGTGGCCGATTTGTCGGGCAGCGACTTCTACGACCGCCCGTCTATGCGCGGCCTGACCGTCAAGGGCGCAGCTGCCAGCAAGGAGGCCGTATGAGCCGTATCGACACGACCTTCGCGCAACTCAAAAAAGACGGCCGCAAAGCACTGATTCCGTATGTGACCGCTGGCTTCCCCTTCGCCGACATCACGCCCGCGCTGATGCACGGCATGGTGGCCGCCGGGGCCGACGTGATTGAGCTGGGCATTCCGTTCAGCGACCCCATGGCCGACGGCCCGGTAATCCAGAAGGCGGGCGACAAGGCCCTGGCTTTTGGCATCGGCATGGCCGACGTGCTGGAGATGGTGCGCCAATTCCGCCTGCAAGACGCGCACACGCCCGTCGTGTTGATGGGTTACGCCAATCCGGTGGAGCGCTACGACCAAACCCACGGTGCCGATGCTTTCATCCAGAACGCATCGAAAGCCGGTGTGGACGGCGTGCTGGTGGTGGACTACCCGCCCGAAGAATGCGTGGACTTTGCCGCCAAGCTCAAGGCCCACAACATGGACCTGATCTTTCTGCTGGCCCCCACTTCCACCGAAAAACGCATGCAGCAGGTGGCCCATGTGGCCAGCGGTTACGTGTATTACGTGTCGCTCAAGGGTGTAACGGGTGCGGGCACGCTGGACACCGCCGCGGTCGAGGCCATGCTGCCGCGCATCCGCCAGCACGTGCACATCCCCGTGGGCGTGGGCTTTGGCATCCGCGATGCCGAAACCGCCCGCGCCATTGGCCAGGTGGCTGACGCGGTGGTGATCGGTAGCAAGATCATCCAGCTGATCGAAAACCAGCCGCACGACCAGGTGGTGGCGACTGCCGCCGACTTCCTGCGTGGCATCCGCGCAGCGCTAGACGCATAATCCCCGGCGCACCCCTGGATGGCCAGGGCGCGCCCACAGTACAGAGGAACCCACATGTCTTGGCTTGAAAAACTGCTCCCCACCAAAATCCAGCGCTCCGACCCGGCCGACCGGCGCAGCGTGCCCGAAGGGCTGTGGATCAAATGCCCAAGCTGTGAAACCGTGCTGTACAAGACCGACCTGGAGCAGAACCAGAACGTTTGCCCCACCTGCGGCCACCACCACCGCATCAGCGCCCGCGCGCGCCTGAATGTGTTTCTGGATGCCGAAGGCCGCTACGAGCTGGGCCAGGAGGTGGTGCCGGTCGATCCGCTGAAGTTCAAAGACAGCCGCAAATACCCCGAGCGCATCAAAGAGGCGATGGAGAACACCGGCGAGACCGATGCGCTGGTGGTGATGGGCGGCTCGGTCCACGGCATCAACGTGGTGGTGGCCTGCTTTGAGTTTGAATTCATGGGCGGCAGCATGGGCAGCGTGGTGGGCGAGCGTTTTGTGCGCGCCGTGCACGCCGCCATCGAGCAAAAGGTGCCTTTCATCTGCTTTACCGCCACCGGCGGCGCGCGCATGCAGGAAGGCCTGCTGAGCCTGATGCAAATGGCCAAGACCAATGCTTCGCTGACCCGCCTGGCCAAAAAAGGCCTGCCCTACATCAGCGTGCTGACCGACCCGACCATGGGCGGCGTGAGCGCAGGTTTTGCGTTTGTGGGTGACGTGGTGATTGCCGAGCCCAAGGCGCTGATCGGCTTTGCCGGGCCGCGCGTGATCGAGTCCACCGTGCGCGTGACCCTGCCCGAAGGCTTCCAGCGGGCCGAGTTTTTGCAGCAAAAGGGCGCGATCGACCTGATCTGCAACCGCAAAGAACTGCGCCACACCATCGCCCACGCCCTGGCCATGCTGCTTAAGCAGCCGGTGGATGCGGTAGTTTAAGAAAATAGGCCGATTTTTAGAGATAAGAATCGGCAGCCCGTGCTTATTGAATAAGCACAAACAGCTATCAAAAAGATAGTTAAAAAGTATAGCGCATGGCCTACTTACACCAGTGCCAGTACGGTAGGTAGCGCATAGCTGATCACGATCGACACCACCTGCAGCAACACCAACAGCACCAACGCCGACAGGTCAAACCCGCCCACCGGCGGCACGATGCGCCGCACCGGCAGGAGCAGGGGGGCACACAGGCGTTCCAGCACGTCGGACAATGGCGAGCGGGCCTGCATCCACGACAGCACGCTGTAAATCAGCAGCATGCCGATCAGCCCGGTGATAGCCATCGACACCACGCCAAATACGGCCAAAACCGGCACGGCCACGATCCCGGCCACGCCGCCCGCCCACAGCCACAGCAAAAAGAACTGCAGCAACTTCAACAAAAATGGGGCGATCACACTGGCCAGGTCCCACCGACCCACCGCAGGCACCAGCCGCCGCAATGGCAGCACCAACCAGTCGCTGAGCGCAAACACCAGGTTGCCAACAGGGTTGCGAAACGAGATGCGCTGGTATTGCATATACAGGCGCAACAGGCAGGCACTGCCGACCAGACCGGTGGCGACTTCCAACAAAAACGAGATGATTTGATACAACATGCAAACGCCTATTCGGGTCGTGGGATGATAGCGCCTGTCGCCAAATGCCCAGAGCCACCCTTGTCTACACCCCGCGTCCACGCCAACCTGCCCCTGTTCCCCCTGGAAACCGTGCTGTTCCCCGGCGGGCTGCTGCCCTTGCGCATCTTTGAAGTGCGCTACCTGCACATGGTGGAGCAATGCCGCAAGGCGGGCACGCCCTTCGGCATCGTCTCGCTGATGCAAGGCTCTGAAGTACGCCGCCCTGGAGCTGCAAATGAGATATTTCACCCTGTGGGCACGCTGGCCCGCATCACCCACTTTGATGCGCCGCAACCCGGGTTGATGGAGATTGACTGCGTGGGAGGCGCGCGTTTTCGTATCCAATCCAGCCACCAACTGGCCCACGGCCAGTGGGTCGCAGATGTGGAGTTGCTCGACGACGATGTCGCCACCCCTGTACCCAGCGACCTGGCCCACGCATCCGACACGCTAGACCAACTCATCCAGACGCTGCGTGCGCAACACCCCGCAGAAAGCCGCTTTCCCATTCTGCCGCCGCTGCAGCTGGAAGACTGTGGCTGGGTGGCCAACCGCTGGTGCGAAATCTTGCCCATGTCGGTACAGCTCAAACACAATTTGCTGGCCCTGGACAGCCCCCTGGTGCGTTTGGAGCTGGTGGCGGACGTGCTGGCCAAAGTCCATCCGGCTCCGCAGCGCCCCGAATGATGCCGGGTCCTATCTCGAGCCAGCACGCGATTCTGCGGTGGTCTCGCTCTACCAAGCGGCTGGTGGTGGTCTCGCTGGATGTCATCCTGGGCCTGTTTGCCATGTGGCTGGCGTTTACCCTGCGGCTGGACCAACCGCATTGGCCCGCCGGTGCACAGTGGGCGGTGTACGCACTGGGGCCGGTGCTGGCCGTGCCGATTTTTATACGCTTTGGCCTGTACCGGGCCATCTTTCGTTACACCGGCATGGCCGCCCTGACGGCGACGGCCCAGGCTGTTGGGGTCTACACCCTCTGGCTATTGGCCGCACTGCAATGCCTGCAGTGGATGCAGTGGCAAGTCATCCCCCGCAGCATTGGCATTTTGCAGCCGCTGATTTTTTTGCTGTTGGTGGGGGGCAGCCGGTCGGTCGCCCGTTTCTGGCTGGCCGGGCTGGACGGAAATTCCCGCCGCACCGACGCACGCTTGCTGATTTATGGCGCGGGCAACGCCGGCGTGCAAACCGCTGCGGCCCTGGGTAGCACGCGCACCTACACCATCCTCGGCTTTGTGGACGACGACACGGCCAAGGCTGGCCGCAGCATCAACGGCGTGCAGGTGTACGGGCCGCAGGATATCCCCGGCATCGTCCACCGGGAAAACGTCACCGACATCCTGCTGGCCGTCCCCAGCGTGAGCCGCGAGCGCCGCAACGAAATTCTGCAAACCCTGCAGACCCTGCCGGTGCACGTGCGCACCCTGCCAGGCCTGTCGGACCTGGCCAGTGGCCGCGTCACCGTGCAAGACATCCGCGAACTCGACATTGAAGACTTGCTGGGCCGCGAACCCATTCCGCCCCACCCCGAGCTGCTGGCCCGCAACCTCACCGCCAAAACCGTGCTGGTGACCGGTGCCGGGGGCAGTATCGGCAGCGAGCTGTGCCGCCAGATTGTGGTGGAGCGGCCCCTGCGCCTGGTGCTGGTGGACCACAACGAATTCGGCCTCTACACCATCCATGCAGAGCTGCAAACCCTGTGCACCCAACGGGGTTTGGCGGTAGAACTGGTGCCGCTGCTGGGCAGCGTGGGCAACTATGCGCGCATGCTCGGCATTTGCACCCTTTACCGGCCCGCCACGGTCTACCACGCCGCCGCCTACAAGCATGTGCCGCTGGTTGAAAGTAATCCGGCCGAGGGGATCTTGAACAACGTGTTTGGCACGCTGAACATGGCCCGTGCCGCCGTCATTACTTCGGTGGCGCATTTTGTTTTGGTTTCGACCGACAAAGCAGTACGGCCCACCAACGTGATGGGGGCCACCAAACGCGTCGCCGAGCTGATCCTGCAGGCCCTGGCCGCCAGCCCCGTGGTGCAGTGGGATGACAACACCAGCAGCCCCAACAGCACCGTATTCGCCATGGTGCGGTTTGGCAACGTCCTGGGCTCTAGCGGCAGCGTCGTGCCGTTGTTCCGCAAACAATTGGCCGCTGGTGGGCCGCTGACCGTGACCCACCCCGAAGTGACCCGCTACTTCATGACCATCCCCGAGGCTGCCCAACTGGTGTTGCAGGCCGGTGCCATGGCGCACGGGGGAGACGTGTTTGTGCTGGAGATGGGCGAACCGGTGCGGATTCTGGATTTGGCACACCGGATGCTGGCCTTGTCGGGACTGACGCTACGCGATGCGCGGCACACCGATGGCGATATTGAAATCGCAGTTACGGGATTACGGCCCGGCGAAAAGCTCTACGAAGAACTGCTTATCGGCGACAGCGCAAAACCGACCGAACATCCACGGATTCTGCGGGCACATGAAGAGCATTTGACGTGGGCAACCTTGACCAACCATCTGCAAGAGCTGATTACCGCTGCGCGCCACTTCGACAATAGACGCATGCTGCTGCTGCTGCAGCAGTTGGTCCCAGGCTTCCAACCCGATGGCACCTTCGCTTCAAAAGACTGCAGCCGGTCCGCTGCAGCCTAGTGGATACACGGCATGGGGCTCAAAAAAAATATCCTCGCCAACTACCTGGGAACCGGCGCAATCGCCCTTGCCCCCATCCTGGCGCTACCGTGGTATTTGCAGGCGCTGGGTCCGCAGCAATTCGGGTTAATCGGATTCATCACCATGCTGCAGGCCCTGTTGGGCATCGTAGACGCAGGAACAAGCCAGGCTCTGGTGCGCGAATTTGCCGTGCGCTTTAATACCACCGAGAGCGGGCGACGCGATACCGCATCGCTATTGCACGGTGTTGAGCGACTGTATTGGGTATTCGCAGTGCTTACCGGGGTCGCTATCCTACTGCTCAGCAAGACGATTGCTACCCACTGGCTTGTCTTGGAAGACCTTCCGCTTTCTACTGGCACCTATGCCATCTATGGCGCAGGTTTGCTATTTGCCGTGCAGTTTCCAGGCTCCGTATACCGCAGCCTGCTGGTGGGAACACAGGCCCAAATCCCGCTGAATGTGATCATGTTGGCCGGGGCACTAGCCCGCCATTTCGGCGGGGTGGTGGTCGTGCAGTATTGGCCCACGCTGTCCGCCTACCTGCTATGGCAAGTTGCCATTGGACTACTGGAAACCCTTGCGCGGGGAAGTATGGCCTGGCGCACAACAGGCATAAAAAGAAAGGTACTGGAGTGGGAGTTGCAGCGCCTGCAACCGGTATGGAAAACAATTGCCGGCCTGACAGGGGCAACCTGGCTGGGCGCACTGACCGTGCAAATGGACAAGATCATTTTGAGCAAGATGGTGAGCTTGCAGCAGTTCGGCTACTACACGATTGCGGCGAGCATCGCGATAGGCGCGCTGCAACTCGTCTATCCGCTAATTCAGGCGGTCATGCCCAAAGCCATACAACTGCGGCTAGATCCTATTGGGCTGCGCAAGCTCAGCATTAAACTTTTCTGGCTATTCGCAGCCTTTGTCACGTCTGGTGGACTGCTGTTCGCCGTCGTGGGCAATTGGTTGCTGAACCTCTGGGTACGTGATGCAGCGGCAGTGGCTGCGATCTACCCGGTGCTGTCGGTACTGTTGGTGGGCACGGCTATGAATGCCTTGTACAACGTGGGCTACATCAACTGGCTGGTCGTTGGAAAAGTCGATCGCATGCTAAAGGTCAATCTAGCGGCTCTTGTACTGTCTGTGGCGATCATCCCACCTTTAGTGGGCCGACTCGGCATGATCGGCGCGGCATTTGGCTGGCTAGCAATCAACTTGATCGGACTCATCTTCAGCCTCGAGTGGCTGAAAAGAAAACGTAGCGAAAAACAGCACGCGAGCCCAACGAATGTTATGAAGAAATAACCATGTCGAAAATTTTCACTCTCGTTACACAACCCCAAAAATTACCCACCAAAGTCTTTAACCGAGTCAATTATTTCTACCAGTTGTACATCCATAGAAAACCATTTTTCGTGGCCCACAGGAAATGGGTCAAGGACCATGGCGATAAAATGCTACGACTGACCTACGACTTGACTTCCAGCAGCGTAGTGCTCGATATAGGAGGGTATCAAGGTGAATTCGCCGATGCAATTCAGAAAAAATACCAATGCGCGATTTATATCTTTGAACCCGTAGCCGACTTTTATCAAATATGCAAAAAAAGATTTGCAGCAGAATCCAAAATTCAATGTCTCAACTACGGCCTATCCAATGCTGACACTGATTTATTCATCTCCAGGGATGATGATGCATCCAGCACAGCCCGCAATACCAAAAACCATACGCAGGAAAAAATTTCTCTTAAAGACGTGATGGCGACCATGGATAGCCTAGGCGTAAATAATGTTGACCTTTTAAAAATAAACATTGAAGGTGGAGAATATGATGTTTTACCCCGCCTCATCGAAACCGGTTTTATAAAAAATATACGATTCCTGCAAATTCAATTTCATGATTTCATACCTAATGCGGTAGAAATGCGCGACACAATCAGGGCACGCCTGGCCACTACGCACAAGGAACAATGGAACTACCCTTTCGTGTGGGAGTCGTGGGAAAGATCCCCGCAGGGACTTCCGCCAAAAAATTAAAAGTCCATGTTTTACGCTAACAAAATAATATCAATTCGTCCACAAGACCGGGTTCTGGAAATCGGTCCAGGATCGACTCCCCACCATAGGGCAAACGCATTTTTGGAACTGCGCTTTAACTCGGAACTGGACCGAATCGCGCAACGCGGTGGCGTCACCCAAAGCGGCAACTTTTCTGGCCGGCCACTGCACCACTATGACGGAGGCCGGTTTCCATTTGAGGACGGACAGTTCGATTATGTGATTTGCTCTCACGTTATTGAACACGTCGATAATCCCGCAGACTTTCTTGAGGAAGTTTTCCGGGTAGGCACAGGTCGAGGCTACCTAGAGTACCCAATGATTACGTACGAGTATTTGTATAATTTTTCGGTACATCTGCACTTCATCAAATTTGATGCAGAGAAAAGAGTACTTCACTTTTTGCCTAAGCGCGACACCAATCTAGCATATTTTTCCCCTGTAAGCGCATTGCTCAACAAGACTCTTGAAAATGGCTGGGATGAATTGTGCGCAGCAAACCACGGGTTGTTTTTTGAAGGTTTTGAGTACCACCAAACATTTACCATTGAAAAGTCTGCCAATATCGAAGCACTGTGTCCGCCATCATCTTTCGTCACTCCGAAGAAAAAGGTCCGTAAGCTGTTGGGACAAATCTTGAACCACACTGGTCAGTAAAAAAGCTGTGGTTATTTCTAATATCTTGGGCGGCTTGGGCAACCAAATGTTCCAATTTGCAGCAGGGCGCGCGCTGACTCTGGACCGGGGGCAAGCCGTTCGATTAGATACTTCTTACTTCCACAACTACAAATTGCACGAGGGGTTCCAGCTACAGCAAGCATTCAATGGCCCATTCGATATCGCTTCTGAAGGCGACATAGATGCTGTCCTGGGCTGGCAGCGCACACCGTGGATTCAAAGAATCTTGTCTCGCCCCAGGGCTGCGCCAGTGCGCAAAGATAACCTGGTCGTGGAGCCCCATTTCCAGTATTGGGATGGTATCCGTAACGTCCCTGACGACTGTTATTTGAAGGGCTACTGGCAGTCGGAAAAATACTTTCAGGCGCACGCCGCGACTGTGCGCGCCGATTTTTCGTTCACATCACCATTGACAGGCGAAAACAGTGTGCTCGCGAGAAAAATAGGCCAAGTCAATGCCGTCAGTTTGCATGTGCGGCGCGGCGACTATGTCAAAAATCCGGCAGCCACAGCCCTGCACGGAGTGTGTTCACTGGCGTATTACAAGGCCGCTGTTGAATACCTTCTCAGCCGCGTCAACAACCCTATTTTTTTTATTTTTTCTGACGACATGGCATGGGTGAAGGAAAACCTGGCATTGGCCGCTACCACGCACCATGTCAGCCACAATGCCCGGGCTTACGACGACATGCATCTGATGAGCCTGTGCAAGCACCATGTGATTGCCAACAGCTCCTTCAGCTGGTGGGGCGCATGGCTGAATGCGAGTCCGAACAAAATTGTCGTGGCGCCAAGGCAGTGGTTCGCCCGTCCGCGTAACACCCAGGACCTGCTTCCCCAGGCGTGGGTGCAGCTATGAGCGGCACCGGGGTCGCCCCACCCCTGGTCACGGTCGCCATGCCGGTGTACAACGCCGGCAACCACCTGCGCCTGGCCATTGCATCTATCGTGCAGCAGACGTTCACCGACTGGGAGCTACTGGTAATGGACGATGGCTCCAGCGATGGTGCACTGAATCTCCTGGCGCAGGAGCTAGACGATCCGCGTATCAAGGTACTGCAAGATGGCCTTAATTTAGGGATTGCCATAAGGCTGAACCAAGCGATAGACCAGGCCCGGGGCCGGTATTTCGCCCGCATGGATGCGGACGATATTTCTTTTCCAGAACGCTTCGCCACACAAGTTGCCGCTTTGCAAAAAGACACCGCACTGAGCCTAGTCGCTACCCGGGCCATCACAGTAGACGAGTTCAACCGCGTCAGCGGCAGTTTTCCATACGCTATCTCCCACGCCAACATTTGCGCCCGCCCGTGGCTGGGGTTTCACTTTCCCCACCCTACGTGGATGGGGAAAACCGAATGGTTTCGCGCCCACCGCTACGCCGTACCCGCACCATACTTGTGCGAGGACCAGGAGTTGCTGCTACGCAGCTACCGCAACAGCCGGTTCGCCACCGTTGATGAAGTGCTATTCGCTTACAGGGTCAAAAGCAGCACAGACTGGCGCAGGTTTCCAGAAATTCGCCGCGCGATGGCCGACTACCAGTTGCGGTACTTCATACGTTCGGGTCGGTGGCATTTCGCGGCCATGGCATTGTTGGCGTTCCTGGGAAAGCGCGGCGTGGATAAGTGGAGACAGTGGACACACGCCCCCCATCTCTCCAAAACCCAGGGCATCTCCGCTGAAATGGAGCGCCAATGGTGCAGCGTACTGCTGCGCGTGGCGGGCGAGTCGCGGATGCCATGAACAAACCGCAACCCCAAACCGTTAAGCCACCTCAAGCCCCAACATGCGGCGAATTGTCAAAGGAATGGGCGGTCAGTTGGTGGTAGAGCCCCACCGTTTGTCGGTTGATGTGCGTTCCGGCAAATTCGCGCTCAACACGGTCCCGCGCGCGCAGTCCCATCTCCGCCCGCCGCAATGGCTGCAATATCAACTGCGCTAATGCGTCAGCCAGAGCGGTCGAATCCCGCGCAGGTACCAGCAGACCCGTCAGTCCATGCAGCACCGCGGCACGACACCCCGGCACATCTGTGCTGACCACCGCCAGCCCGCTGGCCATTGCCTCCAACAAAAATTTGGGCAATCCCTCGCGGTACGAGGGCAAACACGCGATGTGGCAACGCTGTAACAGACTTGCCATATTGTCTTGATGGCCTAGCCACTCGACGTCACCCTGCGCTTGCCATTCCAGCAACTCAGAGGCCGCCAACGATGAAGGATTGCCTGGATCGGGTGCTCCCACCAGCCAAAACCGCGCTTCGATACCTCGCTGCCGCAGCAAGCGTGCTGCCGCGACAAACTCGACCACACCTTTGTCCTTCAGCATACGTGCTGCCATCACCACAATGGGCTCGCCCTGGGGCGCCAACACCGGATGAAACACCGCCGTATCCACGCCAGCCCCCTGAACCAGCACCGCGTCCAGTGGACGCACTGCCTTGCGCTGCACGTGGGCTTGCAGATCTTCGTCATTCTCGAAAATCACTTTGCTACCCGGCGGATTGAGCAAACCGCGAAGAAAAAGACCGACCAACGGCCGTAGCCAGCGCACCTTCTTGTCTTGGGAAGTAAAAACGTAGCCCATACCGACGGGCGCATTCACCAACGCACCCAATCCCTGCAGGCGGGCCACAAGGCTGCCGTAAATAATGGGTTTAAGGGCTACGTGGTGCAGGACATCCGGCTTTTCTTGCCGGTATACGCGCCATACTTGACGCAGCACCCGCCATTCCTTCCACAAATGGGTGCTACTGCGCTCCATCTCCAACCCAATGAAACGAAAACCAGCATCTTTGATGCGCTGGACGTGCTGACCTTCACGTGCCAAAACTACAATTTCAAAACCTTCAGATTGAGCAACTTTGGCCCGCGCCATGAAATGCGAGCAAAAGAACCAATCTTCGGAAATGAAATAGAGTAGCTTTGCCATTCAATACCTGATGTTTACGTGCTTCAACCCTCGGCATCTACACGACTTCCGCAGCAACCTATGCAAAAGCCACACAGTATCGCCGACCAGAGTAACCCTCTCCGCCGCCAGAACGGGGCGCTAGTTTCCAGCCCACTATGGAAGTACGTTCGCCCGTGAAAGTACTGGTTACAGGAGCCACAGGGTTTGTGGGGCGTGCCCTGCTGGCGCATTTGCAGGCGCAGCGGCAATTCGAAGTACGTGCCGCTGTGCGACCGGCTGCGGTGGAGCGGCTTCCCGCCGCCACCCAGTATGTGCTGGTCGGCGATCTAGATGCCGATACCGATTGGCAGGCGGCCTTGGTGGGCGTGGATGCGGTGGTCCACCTGGCGGCACGGGTCCACGTGATGCATGAACTCGCCGTGGATCCCTTGCACGCGTACCGCCAGATCAACGTGGCGGGCAGCGTGCGCCTGGCACAGATGGCCGTGCAGGCGGGGGTGCGGCGGATGGTGTATGTCAGCTCGATCAAGGTCAATGGCGAAGCCACTGCGGACCGCCAGGCCTTCAGCGAAACCAGCCCGTGCACGCCCCAAGATGCCTACAGCGTCAGCAAGCTCGAAACCGAGCAAGCATTGCGCGCACTCGGCCAGGCCCAGGGCCTGGAGCTCACGATTCTGCGGCCCCCATTGGTCTATGGGCACGGTGTGGGGGCCAATTTCGCGGCCTTGGCGCGTGCCGTGGCCAGTGGCGTTCCGCTGCCGCTGGGCTGCATCGACAACCAGCGCAGCCTGCTTGCAGTGGACAACCTGGTGGACCTCATCACTACCTGCCTGACCCGCCCGGCAGCCGCCCACCAGACCTTCATGGTGAGTGACGGCGAAGACCTCTCCACCACCGAACTGGTCCGGCGCATCGCAATCGCCATGGACCGCTCGGTCGTGTTGCTCCCCGTACCAGGTTGGATGCTGTTGGCCGGTGCTTCGCTGCTGGGCCGCCAGGCCACAGCGCAGCGCCTGTGCGGCAATTTGCAGGTCGATAGCCGCAAGGCACGCACGCTGCTGGACTGGACCCCACCGGTCGACGTGGACGAAGGCCTGCGCCGCGCACTGATGGACTACCGGCCGTGAAGCGGCTGATGGATCTGCTGCTGGCCCTGCTGGCCCTGCTGGTGCTGGCGCTGCCCTTGGTGCTGGTAGCCCTGGCGGTCCGCCTGACCTCGCCCGGTCCGGTGCTGTACTGGTCTGACCGGGTGGGTAAAAACAATCGCATTTTCTCTATGCCAAAGTTCCGCTCCATGCTCATTGGCACGCCAGCAGTAGCTACACATTTACTAGCAGATCCCGATAAATACCTGACGCCCATCGGCAGCTTTCTGCGCAAAAGCAGCCTGGACGAGCTGCCCCAGCTGTGGAGCATTCTGAAGGGCGACATGGGCTTTGTCGGGCCGCGCCCTGCGCTGTTTAACCAGCACGACCTGGTGGCCCTGCGCACGGCCCAGGGCGTGCACACCCTGGTGCCGGGGCTGACGGGCTGGGCGCAAATCCACGGGCGCGACGAATTGCCGATTCCGGCCAAAGTGGCACTCGATGCCTACTACCTGCAACACCGCTCGTTGGCGCTGGATCTGCGGATTCTGGTGCTGACCTTTTTCAAGGTGCTGCGCCGCGACGGAATCACCCACTGACGGCGTTTTAGAATGGCGGGTTCGGCGCAAACCGCCCTTTTTCCATCCAAAACGCCTCCATGTCTGAAAACACCCTCCCCCCCGCACCCGTCCAAGACGAAAACCAGCTGATTCTGGAGCGCCGCGAAAAGCTCAAAGCCATCCGCCAGCAGCAAGCCGAGGGCAAGGGTGTCGCGTTCCCCAACGACTTCAAGCCCAGCGACCACGCCGCCAGCCTGTTCGAGCGCTTCAACGGCCAGTCCACCGAAGAGCTGGCCACCCTGGGCGCAACAGCCAAGGTCGCGGGCCGCATGATGCTCAAGCGCGTCATGGGCAAGGCCAGCTTTTGCACTCTGCAAGACGCGTCGTTTGGCGACACCGGCGGCCGCATCCAGATCTACGTCAAGGGCGAAGACGTGGGCGCGGAGCTGTACGCCAGCTTCAAGCACTGGGACCTGGGCGACATCGTGGCGGCCGAGGGCACGGTGTTCAAAACCAAGACCGGCGAGCTGTCGCTGCACGCCACCAGCATCCGCCTGCTCACCAAGAGCCTGCGCCCCATGCCCGACAAAGTCCACGGCATGGCCGACCAGGAAACCAAGTACCGCCAGCGCTACGTGGACCTGATGACCGATGTGCAGGCCCGCCAGCGCTTCATGGCCCGCAGCAAGGCCGTCAGTGCCCTGCGCGAGTTCATGGTGGCCCACGACTTCCTGGAGGTCGAAACGCCCATGCTGCACCCCATTCCCGGCGGTGCCAATGCCAAGCCGTTCAAGACGCACCACAACGCGCTGGACCAGGAAATGTTTCTGCGCATCGCGCCCGAGCTGTACCTCAAGCGCCTGATCGTCGGCGGCTTCGAGCGCGTGTTCGAAATCAACCGCAGCTACCGCAACGAAGGCATCTCGGTGCGCCACAACCCCGAGTTCACCATGATGGAGTTCTACGCGGCCTACTGGAACTACCAGGACCTGATGGACTACACCGAACGCCTGATCCGCGATGCCGCCCAGCGCGCCACCGGGTCGCTGCAGCTCACCTACGCGGGCAAGCCGGTCGATCTGAGCCAGCCGTTCGAGCGCCTGACGATCGTGGAAGCCATCCAGAAGTACACCGAAGCCGGCGACAACGTCAGCAATAGAGAGTGGTTGATCGAGCAACTTATCCAAATTTCCGTGGTTCACCGCCTCACAGCAGATGAGAAAACAAATTTTTTGATTGCCAAAGCGAGAGAAGGATTTTCTTCGCGCACCCTGGCCAGCCTGCAGGTGCTGTACTTTGAAGAAACCGTGGAAGACAAGCTCTGGCAGCCCACCTTCATCATGGAGCACCCCACCGAAATCTCGCCTCTGGCCCGCGCCAACGACGACCGGCCCGAGGTGACCGAGCGCTTCGAGCTCTACATCACTGGACGCGAGTTCGGCAACGGCTTCAGCGAATTGAACGATGCCGAAGACCAGGCCGCCCGCTTTCAGGCCCAGGTCAACGCCAAGGACAGCGGCGACGACGAAGCCATGCACTTCGACCACGACTTCGTTCGCGCCCTGGAATACGGCATGCCACCCACCGGCGGCTGCGGCATCGGCATCGACCGCCTGATGATGCTGCTGACGGACAGCGCCAGCATCCGGGACGTCATTTTGTTCCCGGCTCTGCGCAAAGAGTAACTTGTATGCTTTTTAGGCTGCCAGCGCTTATTCTGTAAGCGTGAGCAGCTATAAAAACAGTAGTACCGGTTAAGGCACCAGCCACAGCGCCTGCATGTAGGCGGGCTGGGTCATCAAAGCGTCCCATTCGGGCGCGGGGCCTACGGGCAGTAGGGCTTGGCGGCGGGCTTCGCTGGCTTCATCCGGGTGCCACTGGCCCTTGAGCTGGGCAACGGCGAGGCCATTCAGCAAGGCATCCACTTCCTGGCCATCGCCCAGGCTCTGGTTGCACAGCAGCACCAGGTCGCAACCGGCTTGCAGCGCGACGATGGCGGCCTGGGTGTAGCTGACATCCTGGCCGTCAATCTTGCGGGCCCCGGCCATACTCAGGTCGTCGCTGAAGATGGCCCCCTGGAAGTCCAGCTTGCCGCGCAATATCTCTTGCAGCCACTTTTCGGAGAAGCCCGCCGGGCGCTTGTCTACCTTGGGGTAAATCACGTGGGCGGGCATCACGCTGCGCAGGCTGGTGTTGAGCCAGCCGTAGGGCGCGGCGTCATCGGCCAGGATGGCTTTGAGGCCGCGCTTGTCCACCGGAATGGCAGTGTGCGAGTCGGCGGTGACGAAGCCGTGGCCGGGGAAATGCTTGCCGCAGTTGCCCATGCCCGCCTGCAGCAGGCCGTGCATGAGGCTCTTGGCCAGCATGCTGACCACGCGCGGGTCGCGGTGGAAGGCGCGGTTGCCGATCACGCTGCTTTCGCCAAAATCGAGGTCCAGCACCGGCGTGAAGCTGAAATCCACGCCGCAGGCACGCAGTTCAGAGGCCAGCACATAGCCGCAGGCGGTGGCGATGTTGGTGGCCTGCAAGGCATCCCGCATCCACAGCTCGCCCAGCACGTGCATGGGCGGCAGGTGGGTGAAGCCGTCGGTCTTGAAACGCTGCACCCGACCGCCCTCGTGGTCCACACAAATCAGCACGTCGGGCCGGGCCTTTTTGATGGCGCGGCACAGGGCGGTGAGTTGCGCCCGGTCTTCCCAGTTGCGGGCAAACAGAATCAGGCCGCCGACCAGCGGGTGCTGCAGGCGCTGGCGGTCGGCCTTGGTCAGGCTGGTGCCCGCGATGTCGATGATGAGGGGTGCGTGTTGGGACATGGCAATACTCTATAAAAAGATGGCTCTAGCGCTTATTCAATGGGCGGTAGCAGCTATCAACACTGTAGCAAATAGGTTCTAAATAGGTTTTAGGAAGGCGGCTGCTCCACCACCACAAAACTGGCGGCGTAGTCGGTCTCGTCGGTCACCGTCACATGGGCGCTTAATTTGCGCTCCTCGAACCAGGTTTTCAGCACGCCGTGCAGCACCAGCACTGGCTGGCCGCTGGGCAGGTTGCCGATCTCGCACAGCCGCCAGCTCATGGGCATGCGCATCCCCATGCCGATGGCCTTGCTGAAGGATTCCTTGGCGCTGAAGCGGGTGGCCAGATAACGCACGCCGCGCTCGGGGTTGCGCTCACTGCGGCGGCGCCACACCACCAGCTCGGCATCGCTGAGCAGTTTTTCGGCAAACCGGTCGCCGTGCCGCTCCAGACTGGCGCGGATACGGCGCACATCGCAGATGTCGGTGCCGATGCCGTAGATCATGGGTTGGGGCTGTCGTCCGTGGTGTCGCCCGGCTCCACGCCTTCAAACACGTCGGCGATGGACATTTCCAGCCCCACACTGGCCAGTACCAGGCTGGGTGTGGCCGTCCTGTCGTGCAACTCAAACAGGCCCTGGGCGTTGCGCCGGAACAGCTCCACGCTGCGCTCCACCGGGTCGATCAGCAAATACTCCTGCAGCGACGGGATGCGCCGGTAGGTGGCGAACTTCAGGCCCCGGTCAAACCCGGCGGTGGTGGGCGACAAGACCTCCAGCACCAAGGTGGGCGCGCGGAAGATGCGGTCGGTGCGCAGGTCCTGCGCGTCGCAGGTGACAAACACATCCGGGTAGAACAACGCGTCGTCGGCCACCTGGAGCTTCATGCTCTCGCTGTACACGCGGCAAGGCGTTCCTTTGAGGTGGTGCTTCAAGGCCGTCAGCACGTTGACAACGACCTCGCCATGCACCCGGCGCGGCCCGACCATGGCGAAAACTTCGCCCCGGTAGAACTCATTGCGCGTGGGCTGGGCGTTCTCCCAGGCCACAAAATCCGGCAAGCTGAGGTTTTTAAGCGGCAAACCCATCGCAGGTACTCCTTCTCAGGCAAAGGCTGCGTCAATGCAGCGCAGGTAGTCTTGCACCGTGGCAGCGTAGCCCAGCTCCAACGCGTCGGCCACCAGGGCGTGGCCGATGGACACTTCTTGCACCATGGGGCAGCCACGCAGGAAGGTGGTGAGGTTGTCGCGGTTCAGGTCGTGGCCAGCGTTTACTCCTAAGTTAATAGCTGCTGCCGCTTGTCCGGTGAGTACGAACTGCCTAAAAACCTCTTGGAAATTCGGCTGCCCAAAGGCGCTGGCAAAGGTTTCGGTGTAGAGCTCGACGCGGTCGGCACCCACGGCTTTGGCTAGCGCCATAGATTCGGGCACGGGGTCCATGAAAAGGCTGACGCGCACGCCCAGGCTCTGTGCCTCTTGGATCAGCGGGCGCAGGCGCTCGCCGTCCTGGGCCAGGTTCCAGCCGTGGTCGCTGGTGAACTGGTCTTCGCCATCGGGCACAAAGGTGCACTGCTGCGGGCGGCACTGGCGCACGAAGTCCATCAGGTTCTGGAACGGGTTGCCTTCGATGTTGAATTCGCGGTCGGGCCACTTTTTAAGCAGCGCCGACAGCTCGGTCACGTCTTCCGGGCGGATATGCCGCGCGTCGGGCCGGGGGTGCACGGTGATGCCCTGGGCACCGGCTTCCAGGCACAGCGTGGCCGCGCAGGCGACGCTGGGGATGCCCAGGTGGCGGGTGTTGCGCACCAGGGCGACCTTGTTGACGTTGACGGAAAGCGCGGTGCGCGCCGAGGAATGTGTCATAGAGCTTGGAGGTCCATCATCAGTTGCCGCGTATGCAGCGTTGCCATGCCGCAATGGTAGTGCAGCACCGCCCGCAATTGGGGCTTCAGGCCATTCAACACCTCGGCACAAGCCCGCAACGTAGCGGTGAACGGCGCGCCGGGCTGCAGCGATTGCTGCAGCGCCAACCACTGCGCGCCGCTAAGGCTGGCGCGGTCGTCCTGTTGGCTTTGGCGCAGGCCGCCTTCGGCCACCAGGCTGTAGCGGCCGGCGGGGTCCAGCGGCTCCAGCGTCATGGTTTGCGCGTCCAGCGAGGGCAGCAGGCCGACTTCGCGCAGCAGCAGCAGCTCGAACGCCCGCAGTGCGGGTTGCAGCGCCTCGCCGTGTTCGGAGGCCAGCACCTGCACCGCGATGGCGTAGGCATCGAACAGCACGGCGTGCGGGTCGTCGCGGGCCAGCAGGCGCATCAGCAGTTCGTTAAGGTAGTAGCCCGACAGCAGCGCGTCGCCGGTGGGCATGACATGGCCGCCCACCCACTCCGCCGCCTTGAGGGTGCGGATCTCGGCATCGCCGCCAAACGCCAGCCGCAAGGGCTGCAGGGGCAACAGGATGGGGCGGAAGTTGGAGGTGGGCTTTTTCACCCCCTTGGCCACGATGGCCATGCGGCCCTGGTGGCGGGTGAATACCTCCAGGATCAGGCTGGACTCGCTCCAGTCGTAGCGGTGCAAGACATAGGCGGGCTCGTCATGGAACCGTTTGGGGGCCACGAATCACTCGTAACCAAAGGAGCGGACTCTTGCCTCGTCGTCGGCCCAGCCGGAGCGCACTTTCACCCAGACTTCGATGAACACCTTGGCGTCCATGAGCTTTTCGAGTTCGACACGGGTTTCCATGCCGATGCGTTTGATGCGTTCGCCCTTGTCGCCGATCACCATGGCCTTGTGGCCATCGCGCTCGACCACGATGGTGGCGGCGATTTTCAGCAGGCGCTTCTGGCCTTTGCGGGCGGGCGGCTCTTCTTCGAACTTGTCGATGATGACGGTGGAGGTGTAGGGCAGCTCGTCGCCGGTCAGGCGGAACAGCTTTTCACGCACGGTCTCGGCGGCCTGGAACTTCTCGCTGCGGTCGGTGAGCTCGTCTTCGGCGTACCACCAGCCCTGCTCGGGCAGGTATTTGGCGCAGATGCCGAACAGGCGTTCGATGTCCTTGGCGTTCTTGGCCGACATGGGCACAAATTCGGCGAACTTGTGGCGCTCTTGCATGGATTGCAGCCAGGGGGCGATTTCGGCCCGGCGGTGCACGTTGTCCAGCTTGTTGGCGATCAGCAGCACGGGAATGTCTTGCTTGAGCAGCGAGAGCACTTTGGCATCGGCCAGGGTGAAACTACCCGCCTCGACCACAAACAGGATCAGATCCACGTCGCCTACCGCGCCCATCACGGTTTTGTTCAGCGAGCGGTTCAGCGCGTTGTTGTGGTGGGTCTGGAAACCCGGGGTGTCGACAAACACAAACTGGGTGTTCTCGCGGGTACGGATGCCGGTGATGCGGTGGCGCGTGGTTTGCGCCTTGCGCGACGTGATACTGATCTTTTGCCCCACCACGGCGTTGAGCAGGGTGGATTTGCCCACATTGGGCTTGCCGACAATGGCCACCAGGCCGCAGCGCTGGCCCGTGGTGTCGCCACCGGGGGCCACGCGTTTCAGCCCGGCCAGCATGCCTTCCAGCGAAGACAGGGCATCTTCCGGGGTGTCGGTGGATTCGGGAATGGGATCGGGAAGAGAGTCAGGAATTTGGGTTGCGGTCATTTTGGAGCTTTCACGGTGACGGCTTTGGATTGAAGTTGGACCAGCATGGCCGCCGCCGCCGCCTGTTCACCAGCGCGGCGCGAGCCGCCAATGCCGCGCTCGACCAGGCCGAGCTCAACAATTTCACATTCCACATCGAAGGTTTGCCGATGGGCAGCCCCCAAGGTGCTGACCACGCGGTAAGCGGGTACTTTCATTTTGCGACCCTGCAGCCACTCCTGCAACTCGGTCTTGGGATCTTTGCCGATGGCCTGCATCTGGGGGTTGATTTCCACCGCCTTGAACAGGCGGTGCACCAGCGCCTCGGCGGCCACATACCCGGCATCCAGGTAGACCGCGCCAATCACGGCTTCCAGGGCATCGGCCAGGATGGACGGGCGTTTTTGCCCACCCGAGCGGGCCTCGCCCTCGCCCAGGCGCAGCACGCTGGGCAAATCCAGGACCACGGCCAACTGGTGCAAGGTATCTTGCTTGACCATATTGGCCCGCACCCGGGACAGATCGCCCTCGGGCAGGTCTTTAAGCCGGGTGTAGAGCAGACCTGCCACCGACAGGTTCAGGACCGAGTCGCCCAGAAATTCAAGCCGCTCGTTGTGGTCGGCAGAAAAACTGCGGTGGGTGGTGGCACGCACCAGCAGTTTGCTATCGGAGAAAACATGCTGCAGCCGCTGCTGCAACGCTAGAAGGCCATCGTTCACGCTATTTGCTGGTTCCGGTGTACTTGATGAGCAAATACGCAGGGCCTACCAGCTCAATTTCTTTGTTGTAGGCGACGGACACCACGACCTTGTCGCCGTTCTTGGTCACGTTCAAATCCTTGCCGGATACGGACGAGATGTCGTCGATGGTGGCGGCCTTGTCGAAAATGGAGCGCACTTCGGGCACGGTGTTACCGGCCTTGGATTTCTCCAGGGCTTTCAGAACCGCCTGGTGTTCGATCACGGTGGGCACTACCTTGGCGCCGATCACGAACACCGAGAAGATCAGCACTCCCAAAAAGACGACACCGAAAAAAGACAGACCGCGCTGTTTGGATTTCAATGCATGTTTCATCGCTTGTCCTTTCAAACCTAGTGAAACGCGCCAATGCGCTTGATGTTGCCAAAATTCATCCACACAAAGAAGGCCTTGCCGACAATGTTTTTGTCAGGCACAAAGCCCCAGTAGCGTGAATCGAGTGAGTTGTCGCGGTTGTCGCCCATCATGAAGTACTGGCCTTCAGGGACTTTGCAGACCACGCCTTCGACGCTGTACTGGCAGTTCTGCCGAAACGCGAAGTCATCCGCACCCTGCACGAAAGCGGGGCGATTTTCGTCATTGAGAAAACGGTGTGGCTTGTCACCCAGGGTTTCTTCAAACTGCTTGAAGTAGCGCATCTGGTCTTCGTCAAAAAAGTCGGGAATCGCCTTGGTTTCTAGCGCTTTGCCGTTGATGGTCAAACGCTTGTTGATGTAGGCCACCTCGTCACCGGGTACACCCACCACCCGCTTGATGTAATCCAGGCTGGGCTTGGGTGGGTAACGGAACACCATCACGTCGCCGCGCTGGGGGGGCGTGCCGTCGGTCAGCTTGGTGTTGAGCACCGGCAGGCGCACGCCGTAGTGGAATTTATTGACCAAAATCAGGTCGCCCACCAACAGCGTAGGAATCATCGAGCCCGAGGGAATTTTGAACGGCTCAAACAGAAACGAGCGCAGCAAAAACACCGCCAGAATCACCGGAAACAGACCCGCAGTCCAGTCCAGCCACCAGGGCTGTTGCAGCAGGCGCGCCTTGGTGTCGGGGGACACGGTGTCCACCTGGGTGATGCCCATTTTGTTCAGCTCCGCCAGCCGCTGGGCTGCCGACTGCTCAAGCGTCACCACCGCCTGCTGGCGGCGCGGCAAGAAGTAAAACCGCTCGGCCAGCCAGTACAAGCCGGTCACAAAAGTGGCCGTGAACAACAGCAAGGCAAAGTTGCCTTCCAGCATGCCCATATACCAAGAACCACCATAGGCGACAAAGGCCGCCAGAATCATCGCCGTCAGAACTTGCATCAATCTTCCACCTGCAGAATTGCCAGAAAAGCCTCTTGCGGCACTTCTACCGAGCCGATTTGCTTCATGCGTTTTTTACCTTGTTTTTGCTTGTCCAGCAGCTTGCGTTTACGGGAAATATCGCCGCCATAACACTTGGCAATGACGTTCTTGCGTAGCGCTTTGATTGTCTCACGCGCAATAATGCCGGAGCCGATGGCCGCCTGGATGGCCACGTCGAACTGCTGGCGCGAGATGATCTCGCGCATCTTGGCCACCACGGCCCGGCCCCGGTACTGCGACTGGCTGCGGTGCACAATGATCGACAAGGCATCGACCTTTTCGCTGTTGAGCAAAATGTCGACCTTGACCACATCGGCCGCGCGGTACTCCTTGAACTCGTAGTCCATCGAGGCATAGCCCCGGCTCACCGATTTGAGCTTGTCAAAGAAGTCCAGCACGATCTCGGCCAGCGGCATCTCGTAGGTCAGCACCACCTGGCGGCCCTTGTAGGCCATGTTCATCTGCACACCGCGCTTCTGGTTGGCCAGCGTCATCACCACGCCCACATAGTCTTGTGGCATGTACAAGTGCACGGTGACGATGGGTTCGCGGATTTCCTCCATGCGGCTCGAATCCGGCATCTTGGAGGGGTTTTCCACCATGGTGATGGTGCCGTCGGAACGCGCCACCTGGTAGACCACACTGGGGGCGGTGGTGATCAGGTCCTGATCGAATTCGCGCTCCAGGCGCTCCTGCACAATTTCCATGTGCAGCAGGCCCAAAAAGCCGCAGCGGAAACCAAAACCCAGCGCTTGCGATACCTCGGGCTCGTAGTGCAGCGAGGCATCGTTGAGCTTGAGTTTTTCGAGTGCGTCGCGCAGCGACTCGTATTCGCTGGCTTCGGTAGGGTACAGCCCGGCAAACACCTGGGGCTGGATCTCTTTGAAACCGGGCAAGGCCTCTTCGGCCGGGCCTGCGTTGTTAGGCAGTTTTTTGTCCAGGGTGACGGTATCACCTACCTTGGCGGCCTGCAGTTCCTTGATACCGGCGATGATGAAACCCACCTCGCCCGCTTCCAGCGACTGGCGTACTTCCGTGGCCGGGGTGAACACCCCCAGGTTGTCGGCGTTGTAGCAGGCGGCCGAGGCCATCATGCGGATGCGTTCGCCCTTGGCCAGGCGGCCATCGACCACGCGCACCAGCATCACCACGCCCACATAGGGGTCGAACCAGCTGTCGATGATCATGGCGCGCAACGGGGCCGATGGATCGCCCTTGGGCGAGGGCACCTTGGCCACGATGGCTTCCAGAATTTCGTCGATACCCACGCCGGTTTTGGCCGAGCAGGGAATCGCGTCGGTGGCATCGATACCGATCACGTCTTCGATTTCCAGCTTGGCGTTGTCCAAGTCGGCGTTGGGCAGGTCGATCTTGTTCAGCACCGGCACCACTTCCACACCCAACTCCAGTGCGGTGTAGCAGTTGGCCACGGTCTGGGCTTCCACGCCCTGGCTGGCATCGACCACCAGCAGCGCACCTTCGCAGGCCGACAGGGAACGGCTGACCTCGTAGGAGAAGTCCACATGGCCCGGGGTGTCGATCAGATTCAGGTTGTAGATCTGTCCGTCTTTCGCCTTGTAGTGCAGGGCGGCGGTTTGCGCCTTGATCGTGATGCCGCGCTCTTTTTCGATGTCCATCGAATCCAGCACCTGGGCTTCCATTTCGCGTTCGGCCAGACCACCACAGCGTTGGATCAAGCGGTCTGCCAGCGTTGATTTACCGTGGTCGATGTGCGCGATGATGGAGAAATTTCTGATGTTTTTCATCAACGAAAAGCTTTATTTAAAGTGAAATCACTTGCCTGGCCCAGGCTGCACTGCAGCCCCAAGTCCACGCAAATCATGGGTAATAAACGAAAAAAGGGCGCGTCGAAAACGAACGCGCCCTGAACCAACAAACTTTGGCAACTGCGATAGCTGGAACTTCATTGTAGGCAAAAAGCCCGGCTTGCAAAGTCCGGACACCCGGGCGGGTCATGCGTTGCAGGGCCACAACAAGGGTTTTATGCACAGTTTATTCACAGGGCGGTGGATAGGTTTCTGGACAACATGTGGGCGCTTTGTGGACCACCTGTGCACCATGAGGACACGTCCCGCATGGTGGATTCCAGCATTTTTGATATGGTCAAAACCTAGCAAAGGGAGCCCTGATTCTATCCAAAATCGTTGCTAGCCCGTTTCTAAGTTAGTACACACAAACTTTCAACCGGCTTTTGGCGTTTACAAGAAATTTTTATGACAGCGGGTTTTCCCTTGTTTGCTACACCTAAAACCCCCAAAGCCTGTACAGCTTAGAGGGTTTTAGCGCGCACTATGGACTTACTTCACGGGCCGGATCAAGGCGTACTGGGCCCATTCACCCCGGCGCAGCAACAGGTTGATCGGCTTGTTTTTGTCCATCTTGGCGACGGCAGCCTCGAACTCCTTGACGCTGTTGACCTCGGCATTGGCGATGGCCACGATCACGTCGCCCTCTTTCACGCCTGCGCGGGCTGCACCTTCGGTGGCGCTATCGACCTTGACGCCACCTTTGAGCTTGAGCTCCTTCTTCTGCGCGTCGGTCAAGTCGCTCACCACCAAGCCCAACTGCTGGCCTGCAGACGATGCCTTGGGTTTTTCTTCTTTGCCAGAAGCCTTTTTCACCGGTTTATCGTCTTCGATTTCAACGATGGATACCGTCAACTCCTTGCTGGCACCACGGCGGAACACGGTCAGACTGCTCTTGGAGCCGGGCTTGGTGTTGCCTACCAGGCGCGGCAGGTCCGAAGACTTTTCGATCGCCTTGCCGTCGAATTTAATGATGATGTCACCGGCTTCCACACCGGCTTTTTCGGCCGGTGAACCGGTTTCCACGCCGCGCACAAACGCACCCTGCGCCTTGCCCAGGCCGACCGAATCTGCGACTTCCTTGGACACGGTTTCGATCTGCACACCGATACGGCCACGCGACACCCGACCCGAGGCCCTCAACTGGTCGCTCACGCGGGAGGCTTCATCGATGGGAATGGCAAACGAGATGCCCATGAAGCCACCCGAGCGCGAGTAGATCTGGCTGTTGATGCCCACCACCTCGCCGCGCATATTGATCAGCGGGCCGCCGGAATTGCCGGGGTTGATGGCCACGTCGGTCTGGATGAACGACAGGTAGTCGCCGGTATCGCGCTGCTTGGCGCTGACGATACCTGCAGTCACCGTGTTCTCCAGGCCAAAGGGCGAACCAATCGCCATTACCCACTCACCCACCTTGAGGCGACCCACATCGCCCAGCTTGACGGCGGGCAGGCCTGTGGCTTCGATCTTGACCAGGGCCACATCGCTGCGCTTATCAAAGCCGATGATCTTGGCCTTCAACTCGCGCTTGTCGGTCAGGGTGACCAGAACCTCATCCGCACCTTCGACCACATGGGCATTGGTCATGATGTAACCGTCGGTGCTCAGAATGAAGCCCGAACCCACGCCACGCGGCACTTCTTCCTCTTGCTGCGGGGGTTTTTGCTGGCGCGGCGCCTGGCGCGGCATATTCGGGATGGGCACGCCGAAACGCCGGAAAAACTCCTGCATGTCCTCGTCCATACCGTTGCCTTGGGCCGCATGGGACGAGGCTTTTTCCAGCGTGCGGATGTTGACCACCGACGGACCGACCTGCTCCACCAGATCGGTGAAATCTGGCAATGAACGGGACTGCGCCCACACCGGCGCGCTCGGTACCAGCGTCGCCACCGACACCACAGCCATGCTGCACACCACAGCAGCCGAACGAAGATTTTTCAAACTGACCTGGAACATAGCCAAACACCCTTCAAAACAATCTATGGAAAACCTGCAAACGCCCTACTTCACCCGTTCCAACCCCTGGCCAAAAGCCTTCAGGGTTGCCAGCGGAACCTCTCCCACCGCCGTCAACCACCAGGCCCCCATGCGGCGGGTCAGGGACTGGGTAGCGCCTACGGCCATCACCCCTTCCTGCAGGTGGCGTTGCGGATCAAAAGCCTCGACAAACAGCGACACCGAAGCCAACCCGTCCGAAAACACCCACTGCACCGTGCCGTCGGACGAACCGGCCGGCGCATTACCTACCGAGCGGCGGAAACAGCTCATAGGTTTGAAGCCGGCCACGCCATTTTTCAAGGCCCAACCTTCCGACAAAGCCGTGGTTTTGCGCATGGACGAGGTTTCGACCCGGTAGCCCGCCGTGTTGGCCATCATCTGGCCCAAAGCATCCATCTTGACCGGGGCATCCAGCTGCAACTCGGAGAAAGCCGCCTGCTCCAGCACCTGGCCATCGACATCCAGCGTCTGCAGCTTGACCACCAGGCCGGTTTTTTTCTCGCTCCAGATGCGGTAGCCGTAGCGCAGGCGGTCTTTGGGCTTGAGCAGCACCATGTCGGCATCAAAACCGGCCACCCGCTCGCTGCCCACCTGTTTGGCGGCATAAAACGAGGGAATGGCAAAGTCGCCCGCCTGCAGCAAATTGGGGAACAGGCCCAAGGATTCGCGCTTTTCGGCCACCGCCACCTTGGTGTCGGGCATGAAAGTGATGACCTGGTCGTTACGGCGGAAGGTGGAGCGTGGTGCGCCGGTCAGGGATTCGACCCGCTCCATCTGCAATGCGCCGTCGCACACATGCCAGATACGTGCGCTGGACAGGCTGCCCGCGCCATAAGACACCACAAAAGTACCAATATAGGCGCGCTTGCCCGAGGCCTCGTGCATGCGCATCAGCCATTCGCTGACGCTGCGCTCCGGCACGGCAGCGGTTGAGGCTGAGGCGGGTTCGGCGGGCGTGGGCGGCGCAGCATGCGCCCAGGGCAGCAAGGCCGCCCACAACGCAGTCAGCAGCAATCCGTGGCGGGTGATCATGGGCATCTCGCGGCTATCCAGGCCCCTTAGCGGGCGGGGGTCTCGTAGGTGGCGTTGCTGATAAAGCCCGCAGGCATCTGCAAGGCCGAGGTGCCGCCAAATTGCTTGTGGGCCGCTACCAAAGCATCCAGGCGCGCATCGCGCACCATGACCTGGGGAGCAGCGGCTCCATCGGTGCCGCCCACCACCACGGCTTGCAGCACCGGTGCAGCAGGGGTGGCTTGCGCCAGTTGCTGACCGAGGGACGCGCTGCCGAATCCGCCCGCCACATTCCAGGCTACCGCCACGACCGCCACTACCGAGGCCAGACCCGCCACCATCTTCCAGCGAAAACGGGGTGCATTGGCCGCCACATCTTCTACCTCAGATGCAGCCTCAGCTCCCACCGCATCTTGGGCATCAAACAAGGCCTTAGCGCTTGATTCATAAGCGGCAATAGCTATCAAATTTGTAGTATTTACCGTGGGAGCCAAAACCGGCTCCAACGCCAGCCGGCTCTGGAAACGGGCCAGGAAAGCCTGGTCATCGGCACAAAAAGCCAGGTCATTGGAACGCAGCACATCGCCCACCACGTGGTAGGCGTGCCAGGTGGCCTGGGCTTCGGGCTGCTGCGCCACGCGCTCGACCGCCAGCGCAAACGCCTCGCCGCGCAGTTGGCCGTCGGCCAATGCCGACAGGGCATCTTGCGGGGTGTCAATGTGTTCTTTGGCCATGTTCTTCACCTTGCTTACTCATATGTGCTCACCAACTCTTCACCAGCGTTTGCCGGACTGGTTTTCCAGCAGGGGTTTGACCCGCGCCGAAATCGCCTCCCGGGCCCGGAAAATGCGCGACCGCACCGTGCCAATCGGACACTGCATCATTTCTGCAATGTCCTCGTAGCTCATGCCTTCGATCTCGCGCAAGGTCACGGCCTGGCGCAAATCGTCCGGCAAAGCCTCCAGGGCCACGTTGACGGCATTCGATATCTGCTTGGCTGCCAGCACCGTGTCCGGGGTGTCAGGACTGGTTGGTTCATTCTTTCGGTACGAAGTTTCATCTTCATCGTCAGATTGCCGCATGGAAGCTTCGGACACCGTGGGATCGCGCTTGAAATCCATCAACGTCTTCTTGGCGGTGTTGATAGCGATGCGGTACAGCCAGGTATAGAACTGCGCATCGCCGCGAAACTTGGGCAGGGCCCGGTAGGCGCGGATAAAGGTTTCCTGGGCAATGTCTTCCACCATATCCACATCACGCACCATGCGGCCAATCAGACGCTGGATACGGCGCTGGTACTTGACCACCAGCAGCCCGTACGCCCGCTGGTCGCCCGCCACCGTGCGCTCGACCAGCATCAGGTCGCTGTCGGTGGCTGTGGCCGGGGTGTTCAAAAGGGGGGGAGGTAGTGCAGTCATGGTTCAGATCCGAGCGCACTGGTGGAGGCATCAAGCGGTCTGGCGGGCGAATATACCGCACGGCGCAGGCTGCGCCAGTGCACGGGCTGGCTTGCCCTTTCAGCCCAGCACCATAGCGGCGGCCCCGCATCCGGACGCAAACGCAGCAGCAGGTGGTGCTGCAGGTCCAGATGGGCGCTGACATGCACCGCAAACGCGCTGCCGCCGCAGGACCAGAACCATTGCTGGCCGTCCCAACGCAGGGCGGCTGTCGGCGTTTTCCACCAGGCAACCCCGGCCAACAGGCCCGCGCCCAGCACAGCCAGTATCGCGACACCCTGCCGCCAGCCCAGGGCATCCACCTGCCAAGACCAGGCCGCCACGGTAGCCGCGCCCAGCAGCCACAGGGCGCACTGCAGAGCGGCCATAAAACGCGAACGCCCCACCGGATAGTTCACCGGTGGGGCGTTGTGCATAGGGATGGACGGGTCTGCTTAGACGCGCTTGAACACCAAAGTGCCGTTGGTGCCACCGAACCCAAAGTTATTCTTCACCGCCACATCGATCTGCATGTCCCGGGCGGTGTTGGCGCAGTAGTCCAGGTCGCACTCGGGGTCTTGGTTAAAGATATTGATGGTGGGCGGGCTCTTTTGGTGGTGCAGCGCCAGCACGGTAAAGACACTTTCAATACCGCCCGCGCCGCCCAGCAGGTGGCCGGTCATGGACTTGGTGGAGTTGACCACCAGCTTCTTGGCATGGTCGCCAAACGCCAGCTTGATGGCATTGGTTTCATTCGCGTCGCCCAGCGGCGTGGAGGTGCCGTGGGCATTCAGGTAGTGCACCTGGTCGGGGTTGACACCGGCGTTCTTCAAGGCCATCTGCATGGAGCGGCGGGGGCCGTCCACGTTGGGGGCGGTCATGTGGTAGCCGTCGCCGCTCAGGCCAAAACCGACGATTTCGGCGTAGATCTTGGCACCGCGCGCCTTGGCGTGCTCATATTCTTCAATCACCAGCACGCCTGCGCCCTCGCCCAGCACAAAGCCGTCGCGGTCTTTGTCCCAGGGGCGGGAGGCGGTAGCAGGATCGTCGTTGCGGGTGCTCAGGGCACGGGCTGCTGCAAAGCCACCCAGGCCCAGTGGCGACATGGTGGATTCGGCACCGCCGGCCACCATCACGTCGCAGTCACCGTACTCGATCATGCGGGCCGACTGGCCAATGGCATGCAGACCGGTGGTGCAGGCGGTGGCGATGGCGATGTTCGGGCCTTTGAAGCCAAATTTGATCGACACGTGGCCCGAGATCATGTTGATGATCGAGGCGGGTACAAAAAATGGGGAAATGCGCCGCGCGCCCCGGCTGGTGTATTCGGCATGCGTCTGCTCGATCATCGGCAAACCGCCAATGCCGGAGCCGATGTTGCAGCCAATGCGCGTGGCTTCTTCTTCGTCCAGTGCGTCGCCGGTGGCCAGACCGGAGTCGGCCACCGCTTCGATCGCTGCCGCCAACCCGAGGTGGATGAAGCGGTCCATGTGGCGCGCTTCTTTCTCAGGGATCAGGGCATTGATATCAAAGCCTTTGACTTCGCCGCCAAACTTGCATGAAAAGGGGCTGGCATCAAACGACTTGATCAAATCGATACCCGACTGACCGGCCAATAAAGCCTGCCACGCATCGGCCACGGTGTTACCTACGGGGCTGACGCAACCTAAACCTGTAACGACGACACGACGACGGGACATAAATGTATGGGGTGTGTTGGGCAGCTAGGGGCTGCGGAAAACGGCACCGGGTGCCGCTTGACTCCACTGGCTGGCTCCACGCAGGTGGCGCACAGCCAGTAGGCTCAGTGGCCGATTAGCCCTTGGGGTGGCTGGTCGCGTAGTCGATCGCGTTTTGCACGGTGGTGATCTTCTCGGCATCTTCGTCCGGGATTTCAATGCCAAACTCATCTTCCAGTGCCATCACCAGCTCGACGGTGTCCAACGAGTCAGCGCCCAGATCGGCCACGAATGACTTTTCGTTGGTGACTTGGGCTTCTTCCACACCCAGTTGCTCGGCAATGATTTTTTTAACGCGTGCTTCGATATCGCTCATAGTTCCCTCTGAGGGTTGTAAAAGAATCCGTGATTTTAGCCGGGCTGCAGAAGATCCCCTGCCCAGACTGCCGTACGGATAGAACGGCTGGATTTTGTGTGAACTAGTCCCTTGACGTCAGCGTTCAAATACCTACATGTACATGCCGCCGTTGACGTGCAGTTCCTGCCCCGTCACATAACCCGCCTGGGGCGATGCCAAATAGGCTACGGCGTGCGCCACATCGGCAGGCAAACCCAGGTGGCCCAGCGGAATCTGCACCAGCAGGGCTTTTTGCTGCTCTTCGGGCAGGCTGGCGGTCATGTCGGTATCAATAAAACCCGGCGCCACACAGTTGACGGTGATGTTGCGCGAACCCAGCTCACGCGCCAGAGCCCGCGTCATGCCCGCCACTCCGGCCTTGGCGGCGGCGTAATTGGCCTGGCCCGGATTGCCCGAGGCCCCCACCACCGAGGTGATGCTGATGATGCGGCCATAGCGCTGCTTCATCATGGTGCGCATCACCGCGCGGCTCATGCGGAACACGGCCTTCAGGTTGGTGTCCAGCACGTCGTCCCAGTCGCCATCCTTCATGCGCATGGCCAGTGTGTCGCGGGTGATGCCCGCGTTGTTCACCAGCACCTGCAGGCCGCCAAACTCTTTGGTGATGCTATCGATGACGGCATCGACCTCGGCAGGATCGTTGACGTTGAGCTTCTTGCCGCTGCTACCGGGGAATGCGGCCAGCGCCTGGCTGATCGCCGCCGCACCCGCATCGCTGGTGGCGGTGCCAACCACTTTCAGGCCACGCTGCGCCAATTCCAGGGCAATGGCGGCACCGATGCCGCGCGAAGCGCCTGTAACCAAGGCCACCTGGCCTGCAAATTCCACGACGCTCATTCGGCGGCTCCTGATAGTTGGGATTGGACCGCGGCCATGCTGGCGGGGTCGAACAAAGGCAGGCCGACCAGGTCGGCATCAATGCGCTTGACCATACCAGCCAGCACCTTGCCCGGGCCGCACTCGACCAGCGTGGTCACGCCGCGCGCCTTGATGGCGGCCACGCACTCGACCCAGCGCACTGGGCCAAACGCTTGGCGCACCAGGGCATCGCGGATGCGGTCGGGGTCGGTTTCAACCGCCACGTCAATATTGTTGACCACCGGAATCTGCGGCGCAGCCAACACGGTTTGTGCCAGCTTCTCGCGCAACTGCATGGCCGCAGGTTGCATCAGGCTGGAATGGAACGGGGCCGACACCGGCAAAGGCAGGGCGCGCTTGGCACCGCTGGCCTTGAGGACTTCACAGGCTTTTTCCACCGCCGCCTTGCTGCCCGCAATCACGGTCTGGCCGGGATCGTTGAAGTTCACCGCCTCCACCACCTCGGCTGCGAATTCAGGGCCCAAAGCCCGCATAGCGCTTGTTACATCGGCACAACCAGCTATCACTTTAGTAGCATCCATTCCCAGAATAGCAGCCATGGCGCCTACGCCTACCGGCACTGCGTTCTGCATGGCCTGCGCCCGAAAACGGACCAGGGGCGCCGCCTGTGCCAGCGTGAGCACCCCCGAGGCCACCAGCGCGGAATACTCGCCCAGCGAATGGCCCGCCACCACGGAAGGCGTTGCGCCGGTCTCGGCCATCCAGGCGCGGTACGCCGCCACCGCCGCCACCAGCATCACCGGCTGGGTGTTGGTGGTCAGGGCCAGTGCTTCCTTGGGGCCCTCCTTGATCAGCAGGGCCACATCTTCGCCCAGGGCATCGGACGCTTCTTGCAGGGTTTGCCGCACTACGGGGTGATCGCCCCAGGCATCCAGCATGCCCACGGACTGGGAGCCCTGGCCCGGAAAGATAAAAGCGAAATGGTTCATGGTTTTTTGAGTCAAAATGCCGCTATCGCTTATAGGACAAGCGTAGCATGCTACAAATTAAGCAGCACCGCACCCCAGGTAAACCCGCCACCCACGCCTTCGAGCATGAGGGTCTGGCCCTTTTTGATCTTGCCGCTGCGCACGCCTGCGTCCAGCGCCAAGGGAATCGATGCCGCCGAGGTGTTGCCGTGCTGGTCCACGGTCACGATGACCTTGTCCATGGACATCTTCAGCCGCTTGGCGGTACTTTGCATGATGCGGTTGTTGGCTTGTTGCGTCTTCAGCCAGTCGATGTCATCGTGGGTTTTACCGGCCTTGGCCAGGGCGGCGCGGGCGGCTTCTTCCAGCACGCCCACCGCCAACTTGAAGACGGCCGGGCCGTCCATGGTCAGCAGGGCGCTGCCCACCACCGAGCCGCCCGAGACCTGGCCAGGCACACACAAAATGCCCACGTGCTTACCATCGGCATGCAGGTCGCTGGCCAGAATGCCCGGCGTGTCCGAGGCCTCCAGCACCACCGCGCCCGCACCGTCGCCAAACAGCACGCAGGTGGTGCGGTCGGAGAAATCGAGAATCCGCGAGAACACCTCGGCCCCAATCACCAGGGCCTTGCGGGCCGTGCCGGTGCGAACCATCGCATCGGCCACCGTCAGGGCATAGACAAAACCACTGCACACGGCCTGCACGTCAAACGCCGGGCATCCATGGATACCCAGCTTGTTTTGCACGATGCAAGCAGCCGAGGGGAACACCATGTCCGGCGTGGAGGTGGCGACAATGATCAGGTCGATGTCCTGGGCCTGCACACCTGCGGCCTCCAGCGCCTGCCGGGCAGCATGCACCGCCAGGTCACTGCAGGTGACATCGGCTGCCGCGAAATGCCGGGCTCGGATGCCGGTGCGCTCCACGATCCAGTCGTCAGAGGTTTCCACGCCTTTGGCAGCCAGTTCGGCCACCAGATCGGCGTTGGTCAATCGACGGGGGGGGAGGTAGCTACCGGTTCCGGTGATGCGGGAATATGGACTCGTCATGCGCTCGTGGTTGCGGTCGTGTCCAAGGCATTGGCAGCAGATGCTGCCAATAGTGGCGCTGCATGTGCAATGCGGGCCTGTACACGGTCCAGCAGGTTGTTACGGGCTGCATCATACGCCCGGTGCAACGCCTGCTCAAACGCAAATGCGTCGGCCGAACCGTGGCTTTTGAACACTAAACCGCGCAGACCCAACAAGGCCGCACCGTTGTAGCGCCGGTGGTCCATGCGTTTTTTAAGCGCAGATAACACCGGAGTGGCGAGTAATGCCGTGAATTTGGTAAAAATGTTGCGCGAGAACTCTGCGCGCAAAAAGTTGACAATCATGTTGGCCAGACCTTCGCTGGTCTTCAGCGCCACATTGCCCACAAAACCGTCGCACACGATGATATCGGTGGTGCCGACAAAAATATCGTTGCCTTCGACGTTGCCGTAAAAGTTCAGATCGCCCGCACGGGCCGCCGCACGCAACAATTCGCCCGACAGCTTGATGGTCTCGTTGCCCTTGATGGCTTCTTCGCCAATATTGAGCAGGCCGACCGTGGGGTTTTCGTTGTCACTGAGCACCGACACCAGGGCCGAGCCCATCACCGCAAACTGCAACAAATGCTCTGCCGTGCAATCCACATTGGCCCCAAGATCGAGCACCGTGGTGGCACCGCCCTTGGCATTGGGAATTTGCCCGGCAATCGCCGGACGGTCGATACCGTCCAGGGTTTTGAGCAGATAACGGGCAATCGCCATCAAGGCCCCAGTATTGCCCGCCGACACCGCCGCCTGGGCCGTGCCAAGCTTGACCTGGCTGATCGCCACGCGCATGGAAGAATCCTTCTTCTTGCGCAGGGCGATTTCAATCGAGTCGTCCATGCCCACCACTTCGCTGGCGGCAACAATCTGGGCGCGCGCATGCACAAAGCCCGCCAGGCTGGCAGGCAAACCCACCAACAGCAGCGAAACCCCGGGAGTGTTATCCAGAAAATGGCGGCAGGCGGGCAGCGTGACGCTGGGGCCATGGTCACCACCCATGCAATCTACAGCAAGTGTGATCATGGCGTAGTGACGCCCAGCAGCGCGCGAAAGCGAAAGAGAGCAAACATCAAAACAAAGGCCCGTGGCTACGGGTTACGTAGCACCGGGCCCTGGATGGTGAGCGCAGATTAGGCTTCAGATTTGTTCTTCAGCACCTGGCGGCCACGGTAGAAACCGTTGGGGCTGATGTGGTGGCGCAGGTGGGTTTCACCAGTGGTGGATTCCACTGCGATGCCAGGCACGTTCAGTGCGTTGTGCGAACGGTGCATACCGCGCTTGGAAGGGGACTTTTTGTTCTGTTGGACGGCCATGATTGGCTCCTAAGTAAATACGTTTAAAGCTAAACGCTAAAAGATTAGACAATTCACGAGAGGCCACTCAACTTTGAAGTCAAAATGCTCAAAGCCTTTTCGCGCTAAGCCTAAGATTATAGCCCAAGGCAGCCGGACAAAGCTAGCCCCTAGTCGGCACCCTCGCCACGCAGCTTGGCCAGCGCAGCAAACGGGTGGGGTTTTTCGGACAAAGCCGCCTCAAAAGCCGGGTCCACCACCTCCAGCGTCACCTCTACCGGGCATTCGTCGTGGCGCGGCACCAGGGGGATTTCCATCAACAACTCGTCTTCCACCAGGATGGCCAGATCGAATGCGGGGTCGAGCGCCAGGATGTCTTCTTCGGACTCGTCGTCCAGCGCCGCAGCAGTCTCTTCGTCGGCCACAAAACGGAACGAACGGTCTACCTTCAAGGCCACGTCCACCGGGGTCAGGCAACGCTGGCAGGTCATGGGCAGGCAGGTGTCGGCCTGGACGTGCAACCAGATTTCAGGCTCGCCGCTGGACACCGCGCGCAGTTCGCCCTGGGCGCTCCAGTTCACAGTCAAATCGGTCGCTGGTGCTGACGCCTCCTGCATGAGACGCTCATATTTTGGTAGCAAATCCTGGGCGGAGCGGGTGCCTGCCGCTTGCGCGAAGGCGCGCACGTCCAGGGGGGTGGAAGCAATCTCGGTTTTCATGGGCACAGTGTAAGAGAATCCCGGGATGCACTCCCCCTTGCCCTCCCCTCCCCCCCGCGCCCTGGTATTGGGCTCGACTTCGCGCTACCGCAGCGAGCTGCTGCAGCGCCTGCGCATTCCGTTTGAAGTCGCCGCACCAGACGTGGATGAAACCCCGCTGGCCGGTGAGTCGCCGCGCGACCTGGCCCTGCGCCTGTCGCTGGCTAAGGCCCGGGCCGTGGCCGCCCGCTTTCCGCAGGCCGTGGTCATCGGCTCCGACCAGGTGGCAGACCTGCATGGCGAACCGCTGGGTAAGCCCGGCAACCACGCCAACGCCGTGGCGCAGTTGCGCCGCATGCGCGGCCACACCGTGGTGTTCCAGACCGCGCTGTCGGTGGTCTGCCAAGACACCGGCTTTGCCCAAAGCGCCCTGGCCCCGGTGCAGGTACGGTTTCGCGACCTCAGCGATGCCGAAATCGAAACCTATTTGCTCGCCGAGCAACCCTATGACTGCGCAGGCAGCGCCAAAAGCGAGGGCCTGGGCATCAGCCTGCTCGACAGCATCGACAGCGACGACCCCACCGCCCTGATCGGCCTGCCGCTGATCCGCACCTGCCAATTGCTGCGCGCCGCCGGGGTGGTGTTGTTATGAACCCCGGAAAACTCTACCTGGTCCCTGCGCCGCTGGACTTTGGCTGCGCCACGCTGACCCCGCTGGAAGACGTAATGCCCCTGGGCACGCTGCGCGTGGCCGCTCGCCTGCAGCACTGGGTGTGTGAAAACGCCAAAACCACCCGTGCCTACCTAAAGCGGGTGGACGCGCTGGTGCCCCTGGCCCAACCCCTCCAGGCCTTGCAGATCCAGGAACTGCCGCGCGAAGTGCACAAAAAGGGCGACCACAGCGGCAACTTCGATGCCAAACCGCTGCTGGCCGCCGCTCTGCAGGGGGCAGACATCGGGCTGGTCAGCGAAGCGGGCATGCCCGCAGTGGCCGACCCGGGTTCGTCGGTAGTGCGCGCCGCGCACGAGCTGGGGCTGGAGGTGGTGGTGCTGGTGGGCCCGGTGTCGCTGCTGCTGGCACTGGCGGCCAGTGGCTTGAACGGGCAGAACTTTGCGTTTGTCGGCTACGTGCCCCAGGCAGAGCCGGAGCGCGGCCAGAAAATCCGTGAACTGGAAGCTCTGGCGTTAAAAACCGGGCAGACCCAGATTTTTATCGAAACACCTTACCGCAACGCGTCCCTGCTGCAGGGGTTGCTACAGACTTTGCAGCAGAACACCCGCTTGTCCGTCAGCAGTGGCATGACTTTGGCCGAACCCCGCACGGTGAGCGACACGGTCAAAGGCTGGCGGCAAAAAAACAAAGCGGGTCTGGTCACTGACCAGCCCGCCGTGTTTGCGATCGGACGCTGACTAGCGCAATGCGGGCACGCTCTGCAAGGCGCGGACCGAGCCTTCGCCAATCGCGGCACCGAAACGCTTGGCCAGGCGCTCGGCTACGTTTTCGCGGCGGGTGTAGTCCACCAGTTCTTCGGCCTTGACCACCTCACGGGCGACGTAATCCAGGTTGCCCAGGTGGTCGGCCAGGCCCATTTCCACGGCTTGCTGGCCGCTCCAGAACAGACCGCTGAAGGTTTCCGGAGTCTCTTTCAGGCGTTTGCCACGCCCGACCTTGACCGCATTGACAAACTGCGTATGGATTTGGTCCAGCAGGCCCTGGGCATAGGCCCGTTGCTGCTCGGATTGCGGGCTGAAAGGGTCCAGAAAACCCTTGTTCTCGCCCGCCGTCACCAGGCGGCGCTCTACGCCGAGCTTGTCCATCAGGCCGGTAAAGCCAAAACCGTCCATCAGCACGCCAATGCTGCCGACGATGCTGGCCTTGTCGACAAAAATCTGGTCTGCGGCCACCGCGATGTAGTAGGCCGCCGAGGCACAGCTTTCTTCCACCACGGCGTACACCGGCTTGTTGTACTTCTTCTTGAGGCGCCAGATTTCGTCGTTGATGATGCCGGCCTGCACGGGGCTGCCACCGGGCGAGTTGATCAACAAGACCACGGCCTGGGCACCCTCGTCCTCGAAGGCGCTGCGCATGGCAGCCACCACAAATTCGGCCCCGGCATCGGCACCCGAGGCAATTTCGCCCTTGATTTCCACCACCGCCGTGTGGGCCGTGGTTTTGTCGGCGCTGGGCGTGGTGCGTGACAGGCCGATCCACGCGGCAGCCACCAGACAGACCAACCAGGCCAGCCGGACGAAATTGCGCCAGCGGCGGGCGGTTTTTTGCTCGGCCAGCGCGGCAAAAGCCAGTTTTTCCAGGGTAGCGCGCTCCCACCCCGGCGTAGTGGTCGGGTTGCGACCAGGCGCAGAAGAGTCGGTGGGAGGAATCGGGTCGGTCATTGTTAAAACTCAACAGGTTGCAATTGGGCGCGAGTATGCCAGTGCACCACCCCGCTGGACTCCGACAGGGCTATCTTCACCAGCCCGCCACGGCAGGGGCCACCGCCGCAGTCGCCGGTGTCGGGCCGGTAGGCCGCACCGTGGGTCGCGCACAGCAGCCATTCGCCGGAATCGTCAAAGATGCGGTTCGGCTGGTAGTCCAGCTCCATGGGCACATGGGTGCAGCGGTTCAGGTAGGCATGGGCCTGGCCGTTGTAGCGGATGGCAAAGGCCCGGCAGGTCTCGCCCAGGTAGGCCACATCAAACGGCACGGCATCGCCGCCGTCGCGCAGGTCCGCCGTGTTGCACAGGGGAATTTCTTGCATGGTGTCCACCTCCCAAAATCAGCCGTGCGCCAGCAGCCAGGCGTGCAGCTCAGCCACGGAATGCGCCACGAACCGTGGCTGCAAAGCGGCAAACGCCTCGGTGCCATGCGCGCCATAGCCCACGCCCACACTGGCGCAGCCCGCGTTGGCGGCCATTTGCAGGTCGTGCGTGGTGTCGCCCACCATCAGGGTGCGCTCGGGGGGCACGCCAAATTCGCGCATCAGCTCCTGCAGCATGCGCGGGTGGGGCTTGCCCTGGGTTTCGTCGGCGGTGCGGGAGCCGTCAAACAGCCCGTGCAACTCCACCGCCCGCAAAGTCTCGTTCAGGCCGCGCCGCGACTTGCCAGTAGCTACCGCCAGGCAGTGCTGGCGGGCCTTCAATTCCGCCAGCATGGGCAGCACCCCGGCGAACAGGCTGATGTCATGCTGGTGCGCCAGGTAATGGTGGCTGAAACGGGCGCCCAGTTCGGCGTGCTGGGAAACAGGCACATCGGGCGCGGCATGGGCCAGGGCGGGGATCAGGTCCATGCCGATCACGTACGAGGCCACCGCATCGCTGGGCACGGTACCGCCCACGTCGCGCACCGCCTCCTGGATGCTGCGGGTGATGATGGCCGTGGAGTCGAACAGCGTGCCGTCCCAGTCGAAGGCAATCAGGTCGAATTGCCTACCTGCCATACACGTCTTCAAAGCGGACGATGTCGTCCTCGCCCAGGTAGCTGCCGGACTGCACTTCGATCATTTCCAGCTCGACCCGACCGGGGTTTTCCAGCCGGTGCGTGGTGCCCAGCGGGATGTAGGTGGATTCGTTCTCGGTGACCAAAAAGGTCTCGTCGCCTTTGGTGACCTTGGCGGTGCCGGACACCACGATCCAGTGCTCGGCGCGGTGGTGGTGCATCTGCAGCGACAGGGTGCCGCCGGGCTTGACCACGATGCGCTTGACCTGGAAGCGGGCACCAAAGTCCACGCTGTCGTACCAACCCCAGGGGCGAAACACCTTGCGGTGCAGTTGGCCTTCGGAGCGGCCTTGCTTCTTGAGGCTTTCGACGATCTTTTTCACGTCCTGGGTCTTGTCCTTGTGGGCCACCAGGATCGCGTCGGCGGTCTCGACCACCACGATGTCGTCTACACCCACGCAGGCGATCAGGCGGCCTTCGGACAGGGCCAGGGTGTTGCGGCAGTCGTGCAGCAGTACATCGCCCTGGGCCACGTTGCCCGCATCGTCCTTGGGCAACACAGACCAGAGTGCGTCCCAAGCCCCCACGTCGGACCAGCCTGCGGCCAGCGGAATCACCACGCCAGGGGGCAAACCGGCCTGGCCGGAGGCGATGCGCTCCATCACCGCGTAGTCGATGGAGTCGCTGGGGCAAGCGGAAAACAACTCTTTACCCACGCGCACAAATTCACCATCGGTGCTGCCCGCATCCCAGGCGGTCTGGCAGGCGGCCAGGATGTCGGCGCGGCACAGGGCCATGGCCGCCAGCCAGACCGAAGCCTTGACCATGAAAAGCCCACTGTTCCACGAGTAGGTGCCTGCGTCCAGGTAGCTTTGCGCCGTGGCCTGGTCGGGCTTTTCCACGAAGCGGGCGATGGTGGATGCGCCGCCGCTGCCGTAGAGTGCGCCTGCCTGGATGTAACCGTAACCTGTCTCGGGGCTGTCGGGCGTGATACCAAAGGTGACGACTGCGCCCTCTGCCGCCAAGGCCGCGCCCTGGCGCACCACGGCCTGGAAGGAGGATTTGTCCACGATCACGTGGTCGGCTGGCATGACCAGCAGCACCGGGTCAGCTCCGTCTCCGTCATTACGCAAGGCGGCCAGCGCGGCCAGAGTCAAAGCCGGTGCGGTGTTGCGCCCCGTGGGTTCCAGCACGATGCGGCCGGGCTGTCCCATCAGGCGCAGCTGCTCGGCGATGACGAAGCGGTATTCCTCGTTGCACACCACCATGGGCGCGGCCACCGTGCCCAGGCCCAAGCCCTCCACCCGGCGCACCGTGGCCTGCAAGAGCGAATCGTCGCCGATCAACGGCAGCAACTGCTTAGGGTACTTTTCACGGGACAAAGGCCACAGGCGGGTACCGGAGCCACCGGACAGCACAACGGGTTGGATCAGCATAAAACTCCAAAAGGTAATAGGACTTACGCAGCGCCCCTGCATCGCCCTTCGGGCTTGCAGGGGGAACTTGCGTAAGTCCTGGGCAAAAAAACCAAGGGCCGTAGAAGGCGTTCTACAGCCGTTGGTTTTTATTATTGCAGAGCAACATGGCGCATTTGCGCACCACCGGGCGGTGTTACCCGGTGTTGCGCAGTGCCGCCGCAATGCCGTTGATGGAAATATGGATGCCGATCTGCACCCGCTCGTCGCCCTGCCCGGCCCGGTAGCGCCGTACCAGCTCCACCTGCAGGTGGTGCAGCGGGTCGATATAGGGGAAACGGTGGCGGATGGAGCGCTGCAGCGAGGCATTCCCCGACAGGCGCTGCTTCTCACCGGTGATCTGGCTCAGCGCGTTGGCGGTGCGGTGCCACTCGGCCTCGATACTGGCAAAAATGCGTTTGCGCAGCTTGGCATCGCTCACAAGCTCGGCGTAGCGCGAAGCCAGGGCCAGGTCGCTCTTGGCCAGCACCATGTCCATATTGCTCAGCAAGGTGCTGAAAAACGGCCACTGGCGGTACATTTTTTGTAGCACCCCCAACGCGTCTTTCCTGCCTGCAGGGCCGTTTTCGTTCAAAAATGCCTCCACCGCCGAACCAAAGCCGAACCAACCCGGCAGGGTCAGGCGGCACTGGCCCCAGCTAAAGCCCCAGGGAATAGCGCGCAGGTCTTCGATCTTCTGCGAGGGCTTGCGGGCGGCAGGGCGCGAGCCGATGTTGAGCTCGGCAATTTCGCGCAGCGGCGTGGACTCGAAAAAGTAGGTGGTGAAACCCGGTGTTTCGTACACCAGCGCCCGGTAGGCGGCCATGCTGGCGGTAGACAACTGCGCTGCGGTCTTCAAAAAGGCCGGGGTGGCCGACTTGGTGGGCTGCAGCAGCGTGGCTTCCAGGGTCGCGGCCACCAGGGTTTCCAGGTTGCGGCGGCCGATTTCGGGGTTGGCGTATTTGGAGCCAATGACTTCGCCCTGCTCGGTCAGGCGGATCTGGCCGCGCACCGTGCCGGGGGGCTGGGCCAAAATGGCCTGGTAGCTCGGGCCACCGCCGCGGCCTACTGTGCCGCCCCGGCCATGGAACATGCGCAGGGTGATGTTGTGGCTGTTGGCCAGCTGGTCGAACAGGTCCACCAGCGCGATCTCGGCGCGGTACAGCTCCCAGTTGCTGGTGAAAATGCCGCCGTCCTTGTTGCTGTCGGAGTAGCCCAGCATGATGTCTTGCTCGGCCCCGCTGCGCTGCACCAGCTCGGCCACATCCGGCAGGGCGTAGAACTCGCGCATGATGGGTGCGGCATTGCGCAAATCTTCGATGGTTTCAAACAGCGGCACCACGATCAGGTCGGCGGTGGCCTTGTTGTCCAGCGTGCGGTGCATCAGGCCAACTTCTTTTTGCAGCAGCAGCACTTCCAGCAAATCGCTCACCGTCTCGGTGTGGCTGATGATGTAGTGGCGGATGGCTTGCGCCCCATAGCGCGCGCGGGACTCGCGGGCGGCCTCGAAAATCGCGATTTCCTTGCAGGTGTGCTCGGAGTACGTGGCACCCACCACGCGCAGCGGGCGCGCGTCGTTGAGCAAACCCATCAGCAGCGTGCGCTTGGCCATCTCGTCCAGCGCGGAGTAGTCGGCCTGGATGCGGGCCGTGGCCAGCAGCTCGGCCACCACTTCCTCGTGCTTGTCCGAGCTTTGGCGCAGGTCCACCGTGGCCAGGTGGAAACCAAACACCTCCACCGCACGGATCAGCGGGTGCAGGCGCTCGGCCGCCAGGGTGGCGCCGTGGTTGGCCAGCAACGAGGCTTCGATGGTGCGCAGGTCGGCCAGAAAGTCTTCGGCCAGCAGGTAGGGGTTTTGTGGCGCAACCGCGTGGCGGGCGGCATCGCCCCCGGTCAGCCCCTTCAGGGTGGCAGCCAGGCGGGCGTAGATGCTGGTCAGGGCCAGGCGGTAGGGCTCGTCCTGGCGGTGCACATTGGTGTCGGGCGAGCTGGCGGCCAGCGCCTGCATCTGCGGTGTCATGCCCACCAGCCCGGCGGACAGCGAGAGCTCGCCGCCCAGATAGTGCACTTCGGTCAGGTAGTGGCGCAGGGCCACGTCGGCCTGGCGGCGCAGCGCGTATTCCAGCGTCTGGGCGCTCACATTCGGGTTGCCGTCGCGGTCGCCGCCAATCCACTGGCCCATGCGCAGGAAGCTGTGCACCGGGTGGTCGCCCAGGGCGCCCTCCAGGTCGGCGTAGATCTTGGGGATCTCGCGCAGAAAGGTGGATTCGTAGTAGCTGAGCGCGTTTTCGATCTCGTCGGCCACGGTCAATTTGTTTTTGCGCAGCAGGCGGGTTTGCCACAGCTGCATGACGCGGGCCCGTAACTGCGCCTCGTTGGTGGCCAGTTCGCGCGGAGCCAGGGCATCTTTGGTAGTGCCGACCAGGGTGCGCTCGCGCAGGGTGTCGCGCACCGTCAGCAGCCGGGCGATATCGCGCTCGGCATCCAGAATGCTCTTGCGCTGTACTTCGGTGGGGTGGGCGGTGAGCACCGGGGCCACGTAGGCATGGGCCAGGGTCTGCGCTATGGTTTTAGGAGCTATCCCCGCCCAGCGCAGGCGCGACAGGGCCACTTCGATGCTGCCTTCTTGCGTATCGCCCGCACGCTCGTGCACCGCGCGACGGCGGATGTGGTGGCGGTCTTCGGCCAGATTGGCCAGGTGGCTGAAATAGGTGAAGGCGCGCATCACGCTCACCGTCTGGTCGCCGGTCAGGGCCTTGAGCAGCTTCTTGAGCGCCTTGTCGGCCTCGGCATCGGCATCGCGGCGGAAGGCCACCGACAGCTTGCGCACCTGCTCCACCAGCTCATATGCGGCATCGCCCTCTTGCTCACGGATCACGTCGCCCAGAATGCGGCCCAGCAGGCGGATATCTTCTACCAGGGGCCGCTCGTTGGCCTTGTCGCGGCTGGCCGAGCGCACCGCCGGAGGGGCGGCCTTGGGTCCGGCCTTGGATGAAGTAGCCTTGGCCCCTACCGCTTTTGCGGACCTGGGAACGCTGGGAGAATCTGCCGTCGTCATGCGTGGATTTCCTAAATGTGCTTAAAAGTACCGGACTCACCCCATGCTAGCATCCAACTCCCCCCGAAATGCCGCCAATTTCTTCTAAAAATTACCAACAGGTTACCGGTTTGAGCACCCCCTCTTTGCACATCACCATCGCCACCCGCGAGAGCCGCCTGGCCCTCTGGCAGGCCGAACACGTCCAATCTTTGCTACAGCAGCGCGGCCACAGCGTCACCCTCTTGGGTATGACCACACGCGGCGACCAGATCCTGGACCGTTCGCTGAGCAAGGTCGGCGGCAAAGGCCTGTTTGTCAAGGAGCTGGAAGTCGCGCTGGAAGAAGGCCGCGCCGACATCGCCGTGCACTCACTCAAAGACGTGCCCATGGACCTGCCCGACGGCTTTACCCTGGCCTGCGTACTGGAGCGCGAAGACCCCAGCGATGCCTTTGTGTCCAACCGCTACGCCACGCTTGCCGATGTGCCCCAGGGCGGCGTGGTCGGCACCTCCAGCCTGCGCCGCACCGTGCTGCTGCGCGCGCTGCGCCCGGACCTGCAGATCGCCCCGCTGCGCGGCAACCTGGACACCCGCTTGCGCAAGCTCGATGAGGGCCAGTTCGACGCCATCGTGCTGGCCAGCGCCGGGCTGATGCGCCTGGGCCTGCCGGAACGCATCCGCAGCCGTTTTGCCAGCACCGCCATGCTGCCCGCTGCGGGCCAAGGCGCCCTAGGCATCGAAATCCGCGCCGACCGGGCCGACCTGGTCGCCGCCCTGGCCCCGCTGGCCCACACCGCCACCTGGCAGGCCGTGGCCGCCGAGCGCGCCGTCAGCCGCAGCATGGGCGGCAGCTGCTCCATGCCGCTGGCTGCGTTTGCCACTTGGGTGGACGGTCAACTGGTCATCAACGCCGCCTGGGGCGATGCCGAACAGCCCGCCCCCCTGGTCACCGCCCGGGCGCAAGCCGCCATTACCGACCTCGCCAGCGCCACGGCCCTGGGCGAACAGGTGGCTGCGCAGTTGCGCGCAGGCGGCGCGGTCTAGCCTTGGCCCACGTCATCGTCACCCGGCCCGCGCAAGACGCCCAGCGCTGGGTGCGCGAGCTGCTCCAACAGGGCCTGCAGGCCACCGCCCTGCCGCTGATCACCATCGGCCCCGCCGCCAACCCGCTGCCGGTGCAGCAAGCCTGGCACCGCATGGCCCAGTACCAGGCGGCCATGTTCGTCAGCGGCAACGCGGTGCAGCACTTTTATGCATCAAATCAGGCCTCTGCGCTTATTCAACAAGCGCAAGCAGCTATCAATGTAAGAGCATGGGCCACCGGACCCGGCACCGTGGCCGCGCTGCACCAGGCGGGCGTGGCGGCCACCCAAATCGATGCGCCCGATACGGCTGCAGGCCAGTTCGACTCCGAGGCCCTGTGGCACATCGTCGCCCCCCAGGTGCAGCCGGGCAGCCGCATTCTGGTGGTGCGCGGCAGCGACCACACCGGTGAAGCCGCAGGGCGCAGCTGGCTGGCCGAGCAACTGGCCGCCGCCGGGGCGCAACTCGACACCGTGGTGGCCTACGAGCGCCGCATGCCGGTGTGGGATACCGACCAGATCGCCCAGGCGCAGCAGGCCTGTGTGGACGGCAGCGTATGGCTGTTCAGCAGCTCCGAGGCCGTCCACCACCTGCAAAGCCTGCTGCCCGGACAAGACTTCCGCGCCGCCCGCGCCGTGGCCACCCATGGCCGCATTGCGCAGGCCGCGCAGGGGGCGGGTTTTGGTGTTGTTTGCGAGTCACGTCCCCTGCTGGCCGACATAGTGGCCTCGATAGAATCGCTGGCATGAATGCCGAGCTGCCCCCTGATAATTCCGCCCCACCCCTACCGGCAGTGAGCCCGACCGCCAAGGGGTCCGGCGTGCTGACCCTGGTGGCCGGGGGCGTGGCCGTGCTGGCCCTGGTCAGCAGCGGCATGCTGTGGCAAAAGCTCAGCCATATCCAGGAGCAACTGGCCCGCCAAAGCGCCGATGCCGGGGCCCAGGCGGTCGAAGCCCGCACCATCGCCAGCCAGGCGCAGGACCAGGCCCGCGACATCGCCGCCCGCCAGGCCGTTACCGATGCCCGCGTCAGCGAAACCACGCTGCAGCGCACCCAGCTCGAAGACCTGATGCAAAGCCTGTCGCGCTCGCGCGACGAAAACCTGGTGGTCGATATCGAATCCTCGGTGCGCCTGGCCCAGCAGCAGGCCCAGCTCACCGGCAGCATCGAACCCCTGCTGGCCGCCCTGAAAAGTGCCGAAGACCGCGTCACCCGCGCCGCCCAGCCCCGCCTGGCCCCGCTGCAGCGCGCCATCGCCCACGACACCGAGCGCATCAAGGCCGCCACCACCACCGACACCCCCGGCCTGCTGGTCAAGCTAGACGAACTGGTGCGCCAGGTCGACGAACTGCCCACCGTCAACGCCGTGGTGGTTGCCTCCGCCGTGGGCGCGGGCAAAGCCGCCCCGCCGCTGGCCGCCGAATGGTGGCAGCGCGCGCTCGACGTGGTGCACCAGGAAGCCCGCAAACTGTTGCGCGTGAGCCGCATCGAACAGCCCGAGGCCGCCCTGCTGTCGCCCGAGCAAACCTTTTTCCTGCGCGAAAACCTCAAACTCAAACTGCTCAATGCCCGCCTGGGCCTGCTGGCCCGCCAACTCGCCTCGGCCCGCGCCGACCTGAGCGCTGCCGCCAACGCGCTGAACAAATATTTCGACCCCGCCTCGCGCAAAACCCAGGCCATGGCCGCCCTGCTGCAGGAAGTCCAAGGCCAGATGAAGGCCGTCGAGCTGCCGCAGGTCGATGAAACCCTGGCCGCCCTGGCCACCGCTGCGGCAGGAAGATAAGCATGCGCGCAATTGCCTGGCTCCTGGCCCTGTTTGGCGTGGCGGTGGCGGCAGCCCTGCTGGCGGGTAACAACCAAAGCACGGTCACCGTGTTCTGGCCGCCATACCGGGTCGATCTGTCGCTGAACCTGGTGCTGCTGCTCACCGTGGCCACCTTCGTCGCCCTGCACCTGGCCCTGAAGGCCCTGTCGGCCCTGTTCGCCATGCCGCAGCAAGCCCAGCGCTGGCGGCTGCAGCAAAAAGAGCGGGCCACCCATTCGGCCCTGCTGGATTCGTTTTCGCACCTGCTGGCCGGGCGTTTTCTGCGCGCCCGCAAGGCTGCCGAAGTCGCCCTGCGCCAAGAACAAGCCTTGTTGGCCAGCGGCCACCCCCTGGCCCACGGCGACAAACTGCGCGCCCTGGCCCATCTGGTCACCGCCGAAAGCGGCCATTCGTTGCAAGACAAAACCACCCGCGACAGCCACCTGCAGCAGGCCCTGGACAGCACCGCCCAGCGCAACACCCTGGAAACCCAGGAAACCCGCGAAGGCATCCAGCTGCGCGCCGCCCACTGGGCCCTGACCGACCGCGACCCCGATGCCGCCATGCAATGGCTCGATGCCCTGCCCCAGGGCGCAGCCCGCCGTACCCTGGCCTTGCGCGTGCGCCTCAAGGCCAACCGCCTGGCCCGCCAGACCCTGCCTGCGCTGGAAACCGCCCGCCTGCTGGCCAAGCACCGGGCTTTCTCGCCCGCCGCCGGGCAAAGCATTCTGCGGGGCCTGGCCCTGGAACTGCTGGCCACCGCCCACGACCCGTCCCAACTGCAACGGGCCTGGGCCGAACTGGACCCGGCCGAGCGCCTGATGCCCGACGTAGCCATCCAGGCCGCCCACCGCCTGGCCACCCTGCAGGGCGACACCGCCACCGCCCGCCTCTGGCTGCTGCCCATCTGGGAGCAAATGGTGGCCCACCCCGAGCAGGAACACGCCTATGGCACCAAGCTGGTCCGGGCGCTGGAGGCCGGTTTCTCCGCCCCCGACAGCCCACCCGACCTGCCCTGGCTGCACCGCATCGAAGCCGCCCAGCAGCGCAACCCGCGCGATGCCCGGCTGCAGTACCTGGCCGGCATGGCCTGCCTGCGCCACCAGCTCTGGGGCAAGGCCCAGCAACTGCTGGCCCAGTCGGTCCACCAGCTGGAAGACAGCGGCCTGCAACGCAGCGCCTGGCGCGCCCTGGCCACCCTGGCCGAACAGCGCGGCGACACCGCCGCAGCGCAGGCGGCCTACAAGCAGGTCGCAGGGATCTAAGAACGTGTTCAAGGTCTTTTTTGGGCCGCGCAGGTGCCTGTTCGGGATGCGCAGTTAGGCGCAAAACCTTGAGCCTTGGCTTTGCGCCTTGGCTGGTTTTGTAACGACGCTGAGCGCCCGAAAAGGCACCTGCCCTTCGGGTTGGGGTGAAATCGGGCGATTTGTCTGCCAGAGCCCTTGCATGGGCAGGTAGCCCATGCTGCGGTCTCCAACAACCAACTCATCCCGATTGCACCCCAACGCGGCCCTAAAAAGACCTTGAACAAGTTCTAAGGATTCAGGCCTATTTTTAGAGGCTTGAATCGGTAGCCTGTGCTTATGAGATAAGCGCAAGCAGCTACGAAAACCATAGTTAAAAACAGTAGCAAACTACGCCTCCTACTCCCGAATACTCCCGAATATTCCCCAAAAAAAATGGACCCGAAGGTCCATTTTTTGATTGCCGGGCAGACGGCTTAGAACGGCAGGTCCATCTTGCCCAGGTCGCGTTTGGTCTCGACCATCACCAAGGGCTCGGCTTGCACCGGAGCCACCGGAGGACGCACACGGGGCACGTGTACGGCGACCGGCTCGGCGGCGATGGCAGCCTGGACGGCGGCAGCGCGTTCGGGGCTGGTGCCCACCCATTGCAGGCCCGAGCTCTGGGCCAGTTGGTCCAGTTCAGCGGTTGGCAGGGCAAACACAGGCTTGGGGGCCACCACCGGTGCGGCCACTACCGCAGCAACGGGTGCTGCCACCGGCACCACCACCACCGGTGCGGCGACTTCGGCCACCACGGCAGCGACAGGTGCGGGTGAAGGTGCCTCGACGGGGTCCGCCGCCACCGATGCTGCGCGCTCCACCAGGGACTCGGCTGGCGGCTGTGCGTCCGACTCTACGGGGTTGGGCACAAACGCGGCGGGTTCACCAGAGTTGTCACGCGGCGCGCGGTCCTTGCGGTCGCGGCCATAACGGTCGCGGGAACGCTTTTCGCGGCGCTGGGGCTCTTCACCTTCCGGACGGGCTTCGTCGGTGCGCTCGGCAGGCGCAGCAGCGGCCTCAGGGGCCTCGGCTACGGGCTGGTCGGCACTGGCTTGCGCTGCTGCGGCCTGGGCGGCGGCGAAGTACGACGGACGCTCGGGGCGCTCGGCGGGTTCGCGGTCCATGCGGGGCTCGCGCTCTGCACGGGGCTCACGGTCGGTGCGCGGCTCCCGATCTGCACGGGGCTCCCGTGGTTCGCGGGGCTCGCGTTCGGCACGCGGTTCGCGCTCGGGGCGCGGGGCGCGGACGGCTTCGGCCACGGCTTCACCGTTGGCATCCAGCTGGGGTTCACGGGGCTCGCGCAGGTCGGGGCGGGGCTCGTCCTGGCGGTCGCGGCCTTGGGCGGGGGCACCGTCTTCACGCGGGCCACGGCCACCACGGCCACCACGCGGGCTGCGCTCGCCACGTTCACCAGCGTTGCGCGGACCGCGCTCTGGGCGGGCCTCGGGGCCGCCCACTTCGACGTTGCCTGCGGCTTCGTTCACCACGCCATCACCGACCTGGGTGGCCTGGGCATCGACCTCGGAACGCTCACGCGGACCCTGGGTGCGTTCGCCACGGCCACGGCCACCTCGGCTGCCACGGCTGGGGGCTTCGCCATCGGCACGCGGTGCGTCATTGCGGTCTGGGCGCTCGGCGCGTTCCGGACGGTCTGCACCGTTGCGCGGGGCCCGTTCGGGGCGGCCTTCCTGGCCCTCACGGGGTTCACGCGGTTCGCGGCCTTCGGCATTGCGCGGGCCGCGGTTGCGGCCCTGGCCTTCGCCACGTTCGGCAGTGTCGTCACGGCCACCACGGCTGTTGCGGCCACCACGGGCAGGCGCTTCACCACGCGGATTGCGGGGTTCGCGCTTGTCTTCGGGCTTGGGTGTGGCCGTTACGGTAGCGGGTGTCGCAGGGGCTACCACCACCGGCGCGGGTGCAGCACCAAACAGGTTTTTTAACCAGCCAAAGAAGCCGGTTTCCACCGGTGCAGCCACGGGTGCAGGCGCAGCAACAGGTGCCACCACGGGGGCCGGAGCCACCGCCTTGGGCACGGCTTGCGGTGCGGGTGCGTCGGGCAGCACGCCCTTGATCACCGGGGTTTGCTTGTTGGTGGGCTCTTGCGAGCGGCGCGTGACCGAGGTGGAGCTGTCGATCTCATCGGCCATTTTGTAGCTGGCTTCGATGTGGTCCAGGCGCGGGTCGTCGTGCTTGAGGCGTTCGAGCTTGTAGTTGGGTGTTTCCAGCGTTTTGTTGGGCACCATCAGCACGTTGATGCGCTGTTTGAGCTCGATCTTGGCGATTTCGGTGCGCTTTTCGTTGAGCAGGAACGAGGCCACGTCCACCGGTACCTGGCACATGACCGAGGCAGTGTTGTCCTTGAGCGACTCTTCCTGGATGATGCGCAAAATTTGCAGTGCGCTGGATTCGGTGTCGCGGATGTGGCCGGAACCACCGCAGCGCGGGCAGGGAATGGAAGCGCCTTCGCTCAGGGCCGGGCGCAGGCGCTGGCGGCTCATTTCCATCAGGCCAAACTTGCTGATGGTGCCGAACTGCACACGGGCGCGGTCTTGGCGCAGCGCGTCGCGCAGGCGGTTTTCCACGTCACGGCGGTTGCGCGACTCTTCCATGTCGATGAAGTCGATGACGATCAGGCCGCCCAGGTCGCGCAAGCGCATCTGGCGGGCCACTTCTTCGGCAGCTTCCAGGTTGGTGCGGGTGGCGGTTTCTTCGATATCGCCGCCACGGATGGAGCGGGCGGAGTTGACGTCGACCGAAACCAGGGCTTCGGTGTGGTCGATCACGATGGCACCACCCGAGGGCAGGTTCACGGTGCGGGCGTAGGCCGACTCGATCTGGTGCTCGATCTGGAAGCGGCTGAACAGCGGCGCGTCATCGCGGTAACGCTTGACCCGGGCAGCGTGCTCGGGCATCACGTGGGCCATGAACTGCTGGGCCTGCTCGTACACGTCGTCGGTGTCGATCAGGATGTCGCCGATGTCGTTGTTGAAGTAGTCGCGGATGGCGCGGATCACCAGGCTGGATTCCTGGTAAATCAGGAAGGCGCCCTTGCCCTGCTTGCCTGCGCCGTCGATGGCGGTCCACAGCTTGAGCAGGTAGTTCAGATCCCATTGCAGTTCGGGCGCGCTGCGGCCGATACCGGCGGTGCGGGCAATGATGCTGGAGCCGTTGGGGTATTCCAACTGGTCCATGGCTTCCTTGAGCTCAGCCCGGTCGTCGCCCTCGATGCGGCGCGATACGCCACCTCCACGGGGGTTGTTGGGCATCAGCACCACGTAACGGCCGGCCAGCGACACAAAGGTGGTCAGGGCCGCGCCCTTGTTGCCGCGCTCTTCTTTTTCCACCTGGACCAGCAGTTCCTGGCCTTCGCGGATCACATCGCTGATGCGGGCCTGGTTGACCGGCACGCCCTGCTGGAAGTACTGCTTGGAGATTTCCTTGAACGGCAAGAAGCCGTGGCGGTCTTCGCCGTAGTCGACGAAGCAGGCTTCCAGCGAAGGCTCGACGCGGGTGACGACGGCCTTGTAGATGTTGCCCTTGCGCTGTTCGCGCCCCTCGATTTCAATTTCATAGTCGAGCAGTTTTTGCCCGTCCACAATCGCCAGCCGGCGTTCTTCCGACTGGGTTGCGTTAATCAGCATCCGTTTCATGGTGCGCTTCCTTTGACTGGACCAGCAAGGGTCCAGAAATGTTCTTCAATTCAATACGGCCCAAACCGGGCCTACTGATGCCTGAACCAACGCGCGGAAACAACCGGAATGACCCAAGACTGCACTAGGTAAGCCAAGGCTCACAGGGTTGCAGTGGGGGGAGGTGGAGGGAAGCGGGAAGTGTGCTGGTTTGAATAGCTACCAATTTGATAGCTGCTTGCGCCCAATAGGTGGGCGCTAGGGGCGATTCCATGCCAAAAACCGGAGCCATAGCCGGAGCCATGAGCCACCGCCAGCAGGTTTGAAGTATCGCCATCAACACAAATGAGTTCTCGCTTCGATCCGTTGCACAACCTGGGCCTACAGCACAGGTTGGCAAGTGAGGGGGTATTCCGTATGTAGTTTCCATCGCGTCAGCCCGCCCCATCAACTTATGCCGCCAACGGAGCCTGGGTTGCTCGGGGTGGTAGCAGATCGCCTTGGGTGGCATCGACTTCGCAGCGGCGTAGATGCAATGCTCTAAACTGTGGTGAATCAAGCACTTACGACACGACGCTGGTGAAAAATATTATAGGTGCTAACGCACCACCCCCCATGCCAGAAGTCAAATTCATTACGGTGGACCCCGACGATGCCGGGCAGCGGCTGGACAATTTCCTCATGCGCCACCTCAAAGGCGTACCCAAAACCCACGTCTACCGCATCATCCGCAGCGGTGAAGTACGTATCAACAAGGGCCGCGTTTCTGCCGATACCCGCGTGCATGGCGGCGACGTGGTGCGCCTGCCGCCGACCCGCATTTCCGAGCGGGTGGCCGAAAAAGCCGAGGCCATGGCCGCCGCGCCCGCCCCGGCACGCGAGTTTCCCGTCCTGCTGGAAGACGAGCACCTGCTGGCCATCGACAAACCGGCGGGCGTGGCGGTGCACGGCGGCAGCGGCGTGAGCTTTGGGGTGATCGAGCAACTGCGCATGGCCCGCCCGAAAGCCCCTTTTCTGGAGCTGGTGCACCGGCTGGACCGCGAGACCTCGGGCATCCTGCTGCTAGCAAAAAAGCGCAGCGCACTCAAAAACGTACAAGACCAGTTCCGCGACCGGGAAACCGGCAAGACCTACCTGGCGCTGGTGATGGGCCAGTGGCCCGCCAATAAGAAGGTGCTGGACAAGTCTTTACACAAATACCTGCTGCCCAATGGCGAGCGCCGCGTCAAGGTGGTGGCCCGGGACGACCCGGACGGCATGCGCTCGCTGACCCTGGTCAAGGTGGCCCAGCATTTCGAGGGTTTCAGCCTGCTGGAGGTGACGATCAAGACCGGCCGCACCCACCAGATCCGGGTGCACCTGGCCTCCGAGGGCTTTCCGATTGCCGGAGACGACAAATACGGCGACTTCGAGGCCAACAAGGCTTTGGCGAAACAGGGCCTGAAACGCATGTTTCTGCACGCCTGGCGTTTGCAGCTGAGCCACCCCGCCAGCGGCGAAAACGTGGTCCTGCACGCCGCCTTGCCCGACGAGCTGCAGCGGTTTTTACCAGCGAAAACGGGGCCGGCCAGTCCCTGAGTCCGGTTTACAGCACAGGGTTAATCGGTGATGATGCAGTAACCTTTTGCTACCTGCTACATTTTGGGCATATGGCCGCTGTTGAACCTTTCACCAAAGAATCATCTACTGTTGCGCTTCCCGGTTTGGGAAGGGTTCTGATTTCTGCAGGCAAACTCGGCCAACGCGCGGCCGAGGACATTTACCGCAAAGCCCAGTCCAACCGCGCCAGCTTCATCGCCGAACTGATGTCCTCGGGGGCGGTGTCTCCATCGGACCTGGCGCACACCATGTCCACCGCGTTTGCCGCGCCCTTGCTGGACATCGACGCGGTAGACCGCAACCGTCTGCCCAAAGACCTGCTGGATGCCAAGATTTGCCAGGCCTACCGGGTGGTGGTTCTGAGCAAACGCAATAACCGGTTGATCGTGGCCACCGCCGACCCGTCGGACCAGGAAGCCGCCGAAAAGATCAAGTTCTCCACCCAGCTGGGGGTGGACTGGATCATTGCCGAATACGACAAGCTGTCGCGCATGGTGGACGCCAACGCCGTCACCACCGGTGAGGCGATGGACAACATCATCGGCGGCGACTTCGACTTTGACGATGGGATGATCACGGCGCCCGCCGAGACCGCCGAAATCAACATGACCGAGGTGGAAGATGCCCCGGTCGTCAAGTTTTTGCACAAGATGCTGCTCGATGCCTATGGCATGCGGGCATCTGATTTGCACTTCGAGCCCTACGAGCATAACTACCGCGTGCGTTTCCGCATCGACGGCGAGCTGCGCGAAATCGCCTCGCCACCGGTGGCCATCAAGGACAAGCTGGCCTCGCGCATCAAGGTGATCTCGCGGCTGGACATCTCGGAAAAACGGGTGCCGCAAGACGGCAAGATGAAACTCAAGATCGGGCCCGACCGGGTGATCGACTTCCGGGTCAGCACCCTGCCCACCTTGTTTGGCGAAAAGATCGTGATCCGGATTCTGGACCCGAGCAGTGCCAAGCTGGGCATCGACGCACTGGGCTACGAGCCCGAAGAAAAAGAGCGCGTGATGCAGGCGATTGGCCGCCCCTACGGCATGGTGCTGGTCACCGGCCCCACGGGTTCGGGCAAAACCGTGTCGCTCTACACCTTTTTGAACCTGCTGAACAAGCCCGGCGTGAACATCGCCACGGCCGAAGACCCGTCCGAAATCAACCTGCCGGGTGTCAACCAGGTCAATGTGAACGAAAAAGCGGGCATGACCTTTGCCGTGGCGCTGAAGTCGTTTCTGCGCCAGGACCCAGACATCATCATGGTGGGCGAAATCCGCGATCTGGAAACCGCCGACATCTCCATCAAGGCTGCGCAAACTGGCCACCTGGTTTTGTCCACGCTGCATACCAACGATGCGCCCACCACCTTGACCCGCATGCGCAACATGGGCATTGCGCCGTTCAATATTGCGTCCAGCGTGATCCTGATCACCGCCCAGCGGCTGGCGCGGCGGCTGTGCCCGGCGTGCAAGGCCCTGATCGACATTCCGCAAAAGACGCTGCTGGAGTCCGGCTACGCGCCCGAAGAATTGGATGGGTCCTGGAAGCCCTACGGCCCGGTGGGCTGCAACGCCTGCAACAACGGCTACAAGGGCCGGGTCGGCATTTACCAGGTGATGCCGATTTCGGAGGAAATCCAGCGCATCATCCTGCGCGACGGCAGTGCGTTGGACATCGCCGAACAGGCCAAGATCGAAGGTGTGCGGACCCTGCGCCAGGCCGGACTGCACAAAGTAAAGCTGGGCATGACCTCGCTGGAAGAAGTGCTCGCCGTGAGCAATGAATAGACGTACTCAGTCGTATTAAGGCATTCCATGGCAACAGCCGCGTCCAGCACAGTCAAAGAATTCGTCTTCGAATGGGAAGGCAAGGACCGCAATGGCAAGCAGGTCCGGGGCGAGACACGCGCATCGGGTGAAAACCAGGTCACGGCTTCCCTGCGCCGCCAGGGCGTGTTTCCCACCAAGATCAAAAAACGCCGCATGCGCGGGGGCAAGAGCATCAAGCCCAAGGACATCGCCATCTTCACCCGCCAACTGGCCACCATGATGAAGGCCGGGGTGCCGCTGCTGCAGGCGTTTGATATTGTGGGCCGGGGCAACGCCAATGCCAGCGTCACCAAGCTGCTCAACGACATCCGCCAGGACGTGGAAACCGGCAGCTCGCTGAGTGCGGCCTTCCGCAAATTTCCGCTGTACTTCAATAGCCTGTACTGCAACCTGGTCGAAGCGGGCGAGGCAGCCGGTATTCTGGAAGCCCTGCTGGACCGGTTGGCGGTGTACATGGAGAAAACCGAGGCCATCAAGTCCAAGATCAAATCGGCCCTGATGTACCCCATCTCGGTGGTGGTGGTGGCGTTTGTAGTGGTGGCGGTGATCATGATTTTTGTGATTCCGGCCTTCAAGGAGGTGTTCAGCAGTTTTGGTGCCGACCTGCCTGCGCCCACGCTGTTCATCATTGCGGTGAGCGAAGTGTTCGTGAGCTACTGGTGGTTGATTTTTGGTGGCATTGGCGGCGGCATCTACTTTTTCATGCAGGCATGGCAGCGCAATATCAAGATGCAGCAGTTCATGGACCGCATCATGCTGAAGCTGCCGGTTTTCGGTGTGCTGGTGGAGAAGTCTTGTATCGCCCGCTGGACGCGCACGCTGTCCACCATGTTTGCCGCCGGTGTGCCGCTGGTGGAAGCGCTGGACTCGGTGGGCGGGGCCTCGGGCAATTCGGTGTTTGAGCTGGCCACCGACCGCATCCAGCAAGAGGTATCTACCGGTACCAGCCTGACCACGGCCATGGGCAACGCCAAAATCTTCCCGTCTATGGTGCTGCAAATGTGCTCCATCGGCGAAGAGTCCGGCTCCATCGACCACATGCTGGGCAAAGCGGCCGACTTTTACGAGGCCGAGGTGGACGACATGGTGGCGGGCCTGTCCAGCCTGATGGAGCCCATCATCATCGTGTTTCTGGGCACCATCATCGGCGGCATCGTGGTGTCGATGTACCTGCCGATCTTCAAGCTGGGCCAAGTCGTCTGATGCTGGACTTGCAATGGCTGGCCGCCTTGCTGGGCGGGCTTTTTGGGTTGATGCTGGGCAGTTTTTTGAATGTAGTGGTTTACCGCATGCCCAAGATCATGGAGCAGCAGTGGGCCGCCGATTACGCCGAAATGCAGGGCAACGAACCCGACCCAGCCACCACCGAGCCATTCAACCTGGTGGTGCCGCGCTCGTGTTGCCCGCACTGTGGTCACCAAATCCGCTGGTATGAAAACATCCCCGTGGCCAGCTACATCGCTCTGCGCGGCAAATGCTCGGCCTGCCGCGCCCCCATCAGCGCGCGCTACCCGGCGGTCGAGATTGCCACCGCCGCCCTGTTTTTCTTTTGCATCTGGACCTGGGGGCCTACGGCCACCGGCCTGGCCTGGTGCGGTTTTGCGGCTGCGCTGCTCAGCCTGGCCCTGATCGACTGGGACACCACCCTGCTGCCCGACGACATCACCCTGCCGCTGCTGTGGGCCGGGCTGATTGGCTCGTCGCTGCACTGGACTGGCGTGCCCTTGATCGCTGCCGTGTGGGGTGCGGTAGCGGGCTATCTGTCGCTGTGGACGATTTACTGGCTTTTTAAGCTGATCACCGGCAAAGAAGGCATGGGCTACGGCGACTTCAAGCTGTTTGCCGCGCTGGGGGCCTGGTTTGGCTGGGAGGCGCTGGTGCCGATGATTCTGATGGCCTCGGTGATTGGTGCCTTGGTAGGCATCGCCATGAAGTTCAGCAGCGGCCTACGCGAAGGCGGCTACATCCCGTTTGGGCCTTTTCTGGCGGGGGCGGGGCTGACAGCCATGGTCTTCGGGCCCAACGCCATCCTGCATTTTGTGGGTTTGTAAGCCCATGCCACGCTGCCTTCGGCTCGGACTCACCGGCGGTATTGGTAGTGGAAAAAGTACGGTAGCGCTTATGCTGCAAGCACGAGGCGCTATCATTATTGACGCAGACGCGATTTCGCGCCAAACCACCGCAGCGGGGGGCTCGGCCATCCCGGCGGTCCGTGCGGCCTTTGGGGCCGATGCCATCGCCGCCGACGGCGCCATGGACCGGGAGCGTATGCGAGCCCTTGTCTTCGCGGATCCCAACGCGAAAAAGCGCCTGGAATCCATCGTCCACCCCCTGGTTGGCCAGGAAATCGAAGCGCAATTCCAAAAGACCCAGGACAGCGGAGCCCGCTGCGTGGTGTTCGATATTCCCTTGCTGGTCGAGTCCGGCCACTGGAAAGACCGGCTCGACCAGGTGCTGGTAGTGGACTGCGCGGAAGACACCCAGGTAGCCCGCGTCATGGCCCGCAGCAGCATGGCAGAGGCGGCGGTGCGCGCCATCATCCAGACCCAGGCCAGCCGGGCCCAGCGCCTGGCGGTGGCCGACGTGGTCATATCCAACGACGGCCTGACGCTGGAGCAACTGCGCCTGGAAGTGGAAAAAGTCGCCCCGCTGTTCGGGCTATGATGCCGCCACTGGAAAAACTGCGTGATCCTCTACGAATACCCCTTTAACGAACGCATCCGCACCTATTTGCGGCTGGAGCACCTGTTTCGGCGCCTGGGGGAACTGGTGCCCCGCAGCCACCCGCTGGACCACCATTACGCGCTGACCACCATCTTTGAAGTGATGGACGTAGCCGCCCGGGCCGACCTCAAATCCGATGTGATGCGCGACCTGGAGAAACAAAAAGTCATTCTCAACGGCTACCGGGGCAACCCGTCGATTGCCGAAGAGGTGCTGGACGATGTGATTGCCCAGCTCGACCGCTGCTACACCGCCCTGCTCGAACAACCCGGCAAGGCCGGCCATGCGCTGACCGAAAACGACTGGTTGATGGCCTTGCGCAGCCGCGTGGGCATTCCCGGCGGCACCTGCGGCTTTGACCTGCCCGCCTATGCGGCCTGGCAGCACAAACCCGCCGAAGTGCGCCGCCATGCGGTGGAGCAATGGGCTTCCACCCTGGCGCCGCTGGCCGAATCCATCCACCATCTGCTGAAGATGCTGCGCGACTCGGGTGGGCCGCAAAAAGTCGTGGCCCCGGGTGGCCAGTTCCAGCAGAACCTGCCGCAGGGCCGCACCTACCAGCTGCTGCGCCTGCGCATCGACCCCGACCTGGACTTGATTCCGGAAATCAGCGGCAACCGGCTGATGGTGTCGGTGCGCATGATGCGCCACGGGGCCGACGACCGCCTGCATGCCTGCAGCGAGGATGCTTCTTTTGAACTGACTTTGTGCGCCTGACCTGACCATGACAGACACACCGCAAAAATGGGTCGCCTGCCCCACCTGCAAAGGCAAAAGCCTGTTTGCCCCGAGCAACGCCTACCGCCCGTTTTGCAGCGAGCGCTGCAAAAACATCGACTTTGGTGCCTGGGCCAGCGCCAGCTTCAGTCTGCCCGCCGACGCGCCGCCCGATGACCAGGTCTTCGGCGACGCACGCCTGCAATAATTTGGCTCACCCCCAGGCTACAGCGCAAGCGCTTTACGCCAACCCCCTTGCAGGGGGCAACACCAGCAGCCTGGCAAAGCCAGTTCTGCGGTGTTTCTGGAAGGCATATCCACCGCGCTACGTAGAAACTGCGTACAGACCTAAATTTATAAAAAATCAGCCCCCAGTGCTTATTCCGTAAGCGTGAGCAGCTACTTAATATGTAGCACCCGCAAAGCCACGCTCTGCGGCCAACCAGCCCAGTACCGGCACGGTGCCGGGCAAGACCGGGCCCACTTGCAGCGGCAAAGACTGCCAGGCGCAGGTTTGGCCCTCGCGCATCTCTAACTCGCCCGTCCAGTCAAACACCTTGCAGAAATGCAGCCGCACGAGGGAGTGCGGGTAGTCCACCAGCTCCACCTTCCAGGGCTGGGCGGGGCCGATGGTGATGCCGAGTTCTTCCACCAGCTCGCGGCGCAGGGCCTGCTCCACGGTTTCACCCGCCTCCAGCTTGCCACCGGGAAATTCCCAGTAGCCCGCGTAGACCTTGCCTTTGGGCCGCGAAGTCACCAGAAAGTCGCCATTGGGCTGCACCAGCACGCCCACGGCCACGTCCACGATGGCGCGGTCCGGCCCGCCTTCACGGGGACGGTGGGCATCGGCAACCAAGGGTTGGGGGGTCATGGCGTCAACCATGGCCGCCGCGCCGGGCCGCCCCAAGCAAGGCCGCTCCCCCTCGGGGGGCAGCGCAGTACACGACGTGACAAGCGTGGGGGCTCATGTTCTGCCCGCATAGTCGCGGGCAAACTGGTAGGCCACGCGGCCACTGCGCGAGCCCCGCTCCAGCGCCCAGACCAGCGACTCGGGGCGCGCTGCCGCAATGGCTGCGGCATCCACACCAAACGACTGCAGCCACTGGGCCACGATGGCCAGGTACTCGTCCTGGCTGAAGGGGTAGAAGCTGACCCACAGGCCAAAACGCTCGGACAGGGAAATCTTCTCCTCCACCACCTCGCCGGGATGCACTTCGCCGTCTTCGGTGTGGGTGTAGGTGAGGTTTTCGGCCATGTACTCGGGCAGCAGGTGGCGGCGGTTGCTGGTGGCGTAGACCAGCACATTGGGGGTGGACGCAGCCACCGAGCCGTCGAGGATGGATTTCAGCGCCTTGTAGCCCGGCTCGCCGTCTTCAAAACTCAGGTCGTCACAAAAGACGATGAACTTCTCGGGCCGGTCGGCCACCACGTCCACGATGTCGGGCAAGTCGACCAGATCGGCCTTGTCCACCTCGATCAGGCGCAGGCCCTGGGGCGCGTAGGTGTTCAGGCAGGCCTTGATCAGCGAAGATTTGCCGGTGCCGCGCGCGCCCGTCAGCAGCACGTTGTTAGCCGGTTTGCCTTGCACAAACTGCAAAGTGTTGCGCTGGATCTTCTCCTTCTGGATGTCGATCTCTTTGAGGTCGGCCAGGGCCATGTGGCCGATGTGGCGCACCGGCTCCAGCACGCCGTGGCCGTTGCCCCGGCGGCGGTAACGGTAGGCGATGGCGGCAGTCCAGTCGGGCGCCGTCACGGGCTGGGGCAGCGCGGCCTCGATGCGCTGCATCAACTGCTCGGCGCGATCCATCAGGCGTTCAAATGCGGCGTTCATGAGCGGTAGTCGGCGTTGATGGTGACGTACTCGTGGCTGAAATCGCAGGTCCACACGGTATCTACCGCCGTGCCACGGCCCAGGCCTACGCGCACGGTGATTTCGCTTTGTTTCATCACGCGCTGGCCGTCTTCTTCGCGGTAGCTGGGGTTACGTCCGCCGTTGACCACCACGTGCACGTCGTCCAGATGCAGGTCGATCAGGGTCTGGTCCAGGTCGGTGATGCCTGCATAACCCACGGCGGCCAGGATGCGGCCCAGGTTGGGGTCGCTGGCGAAAAAGGCAGTTTTGACCAGGGGCGAATGGGCGATGGCGTAGGCGGCCAGGCGGCATTCTTCGGCCGTTTTGCCGCCTTCCACGCGCACGGTGATGAACTTGGTGGCCCCTTCGCCGTCGCGCACGATGGCCTGGGCCAGTTGCTGGGCGACTTGCTGCATCGCGGCCTTCAGGGCACGGCCATCGGCGCTGTCCATGGAGGTGATGGGTGCATGGGCGGCCTTGTTGGTGGCAATGACCACGAACGAGTCGTTGGTGGAGGTGTCGCCGTCGATGGTGATGCGGTTGAAGGAGGCATCGGCCAGGTCCTTGGCCAACTGCCCCAGCAGCGCCTGGTCCACGCAGGCATCGGTGGCCATGAAGCCCAGCATGGTGGCCATGTTGGGGCGGATCATGCCCGCGCCCTTGCTGATGCCGGTGATGGTGACCGTCTTGCCGCCGATCTGCACCTGGGTGCTGAAGGCTTTGGCGATGGTGTCTGTGGTCATGATGGCCTCGGCCGCGCGACCCCAGTGGTCGGCGCGGGCATCGGCCAGGGCGGCGGGCAGCCCGGCGTTGATGCGTTCGTGCGGCAGGGTTTCCATGATCACGCCGGTAGAGAACGGCAAGATTTGCTCGGGAGCCAGGTCCAGGTGCTGGGCCAGCGCGATGCAGGTGGATTTGGCGCGCATCAACCCGTCGTGGCCGGTGCCTGCATTGGCATTGCCGGTGTTGACCAGAATGGCGCGGATGCCCACGCCCAGCGCCAAGTGCTCGCGGCAGATCTGCACCGGGGCGGCGCAGAAACGGTTTTGGGTAAACACGCCCGCCACCGACGCGCCCTCTTCCAGCAACACCACGGTCAAGTCCTTGCGGTTGACTTTGCGGATGCCCGCCTCGGCGATGCCCAGCAGTACGCCGGGAACGGGGTGCAGGCCAGCAGGATCGGGGGCAGACAGGTTAACGGGCATGGTGGGCTTTCAAAAGGGCATAAAGATATGAAAAACGGGCCGAAGCCCGTTGTAAAACCAAAGCGTTGCTCAGGCTAGCTTGCCGTGGCAGAGCTTGTATTTGTTACCACTGCCGCAAGGGCAGGGGTCGTTGCGGCCTACGCGGGGTATGGCAGCACCCGCTGGCCTGGTGTCACTGCGGGTTTCCACTTCACCGGTTTCCGTCGGTGCGGTATAGGTCACGTTGGCGATACTCTCGCCCCGGCTTTCCATGGCTTCGGCGGCTTCGCCCAGTTGCTCGTTGGACTGCACCTTGACCGTCATCAGCACCTTGGTCACATCGTTCTTGACCGCGTCCAGCAACTGGCCAAATAGCTCAAAGGCTTCGCGCTTGTATTCCTGCTTGGGCTGCTTTTGCGCATAGCCGCGCAAATGGATGCCCTGGCGCAGGTAGTCCAGCGAGCTGAGGTGTTCGCGCCAGTGGGTGTCGATGCTTTGCAGCAGCACCATGCGCTCAAACTGGGTGAAGTTCTCGCCGCCCACCTGGTCTACCTTGGCCTGGAAGGCGGTATTGGCCGCAGTCAGCACGGTTTCCAGAATGTCTTCGTCGGTAATGGAACTGGCCGACTGCACCTTGGCTGCCAGCGGCACTTCGAGCTGCCAGTCATCGCGGATGGTTTTTTCCAATCCGGCAATATCCCACTGCTCTTCCACCGACTCGGGCGGCACAAACTGGCGCACCACGTCTTCCACACAGCCTTCGCGCAGCGAGGCGATCTGGGCGGTGAGGTCTTGCGCATCCAGAATTTCGTTGCGCTGCTGGTAGATGACCTTGCGCTGGTCGTTGGATACGTCGTCGTACTCCAGCAGTTGCTTGCGCACGTCGAAGTTGCGGGCTTCCACCTTGCGCTGGGCGCTTTCGATGCTGCGGGTGACGATGCCCGCTTCAATGGCTTCACCTTCGGGCATCTTCAGACGGTCCATGATGGACTTGACCCGGTCACCGGCAAAGATGCGCATCAGCGGATCGTCCAGGCTCAGGTAGAAGCGCGACGAACCGGGGTCGCCCTGGCGGCCCGAGCGGCCGCGCAGCTGGTTGTCGATACGGCGGGATTCGTGGCGCTCGGTGGCGATGATGCGCAGGCCGCCGAGGGCCTTTACCGCATCGTGGTCAATGCTCCATTGCGCACGCACCCGCTCGATCTCTGCGGCCTTGGCGGCTTCGTCGAGCGCAGGATTGGCTTCGACGGCCTTGATCGCCATTTCCAGGTTGCCGCCCAAAACGATGTCGGTTCCGCGACCGGCCATGTTGGTGGCGATGGTGATCATTTTCGGGCGACCGGCCTGGGCCACGATGTCGGCTTCGCGGGCGTGCTGCTTGGCGTTGAGCACCTGGTGCGGCAGCTTCGCGTCATTGAGCAGACGGTCGATGATTTCCGAGTTTTCGATCGAGGTAGTGCCCACCAGCACGGGCTGGCCGCGCTCATAACATTCGCGGATGTCTTTGATGGCGGCTTCGTACTTTTCGCGGGTAGTTTTATAGACGCGGTCGAGCTGGTCTTCGCGGCGGCTGACGCGGTTGGGCGGAATCACCACGGTTTCCAGGCCATAAATGCTCTGAAACTCAAAAGCCTCGGTATCCGCCGTGCCGGTCATGCCGGACAGACGACCGTACAGACGGAAGTAGTTCTGGAAGGTAATGGAGGCCAGGGTCTGGTTCTCGGCCTGGATTTCCACGCCTTCCTTGGCTTCCACCGACTGGTGCAGGCCTTCGCTCCAACGGCGGCCCGACATCAGGCGACCGGTAAATTCATCGACGATGACGATTTCGCCGTTTTGCACCACATAGTGCTGGTCGCGGTGGTACAGGTGGTTGGCCCGCAGTGCAGCGTACAGGTGGTGCATCAGGGTGATGTTGGCCGGGTCGTACAGCGATGCGCCTTCGGGCAGCAGCCCGTGCTCAACCAGAATGCGTTCGGCGTTCTCGTGGCCGTCTTCGGTCAGGAACACCTGGTGCGATTTTTCGTCGAGTGTGAAGTCACCGGGCTTGGTGACACCCTCGCCGGTGCGCGGATCGGCCTCGCCTTCCTGGCGGGTCAGGAAAGGGATGATCTTGTTGATCGCAATATAGGTGGCGGTATGGTCTTCGGCCTGGCCGCTGATGATCAGCGGGGTGCGCGCCTCGTCGATCAGGATCGAATCCACCTCGTCAATGATGGCAAAGTTCAGGCCGCGCTGCACGCGGTCACGCACCTCGTAGACCATGTTGTCACGCAGGTAATCGAAGCCGTATTCGTTGTTGGTGCCGTAGGTGATGTCAGCGGCATAAGCGGCCTGCTTTTCTTCACGCGGCATATTGGGCAGGTTGACACCGACAGTCAGGCCCAGGAAGTTGTACAGGCGCTCCATCCAGCGGGCGTCGCGATTCGCCAGGTAGTCGTTCACCGTGACCACGTGCACGCCCTTGCCGGACAGTGCATTCAGGTACACCGGCAGCGTCGCGGTCAGGGTTTTGCCTTCACCGGTGCGCATTTCTGAGATCTTGCCGTTGTGCAGCGACATGCCGCCCAGCATCTGTACATCGAAATGGCGCATTTTCATTACGCGCTTGGAGCCTTCGCGCACCAGGGCAAACGCCTCTGGCAGGATCGCATCCAATGTTTCACCCCCGGCCACCCGCTGCTTGAAGGACAGCGTTTTTTCACGCACAGCCTCGTCGGACAGCTTTTCAAACTGCGGCTCCAACGCATTGATCACTTCGAGCGTCTTGCGGTACTGTTTCAACAAACGCTGGTTACGGCTGCCGAAAATTTTGGTCAGAAAGTTGATGGTCATGGATGCGAGACCGTCACCGCCGCTGAAGCCAGGGGGTGGCGATCGAAATTCCTAAATAATCTTGGAGTCAGATGAGGCTTTGACAGCAAAAGTCAACCCTTGGGGGCCAGTTTGCAATCCACAGCCTTGGGATTTTACTATCTGCCAGCATGGGCCCCAAAGCCGGTACGGCTGTGATAATTGGGCCACCATGCGCCAAAGCAACCGATCCTTCACGCTGCTGCAAGCAGCAGCCGACTCGCCCACTTTGGCCCGCCTGTCGGCTTTGGCGCAAGACTCCAACGACCGGCTCAAAGCCATCAAAACCCTGCTCCCCGAGGCCCTGTGGTCGGCCATACAGCCTGGGCCGATCGACGGTGCCAGTTGGTGCCTGCTGGTCAACAGCAATGCCGCATCGGCCAAGCTGCGACAGCTGAGCCCGGCACTGCTGGCGCATTTGCGTACCAAGGGCTGGGATGTCACGGCGCTGCGCATCAAGGTGCAGATGCGCACCACCTCGCTGCAGCGGCCATAAAAAAAGGTTCTGCCCATTGCGGGACAGAACCTTTTCAGTGTGGTGCCGATTGTCGGAGTCGAACTGACGACCTTCCGCTTACAAGGCGGGTGCTCTACCAACTGAGCTAAATCGGCGAATTTCGTATTTTACAGAACCGAGCAGTGCATTTTGGCGGCCCTACGATTTTTTACTTGATGCGTTTGAGCGCCGGACGGGGCCCGCCCGCAGGCCTCGGTGGCTCGGGTGGCTCGTCGCCACTGGATTCCATTGGCGACAGGGGCACCACTTTGGAGGCGGCATCGGGCACGCCGGCCAGCGCAAAAGGCTTGGCGGGCTCTTCCGCCGGAGCCGCAGCCACCGGCGACGGGAAAGCCATGCCCTGTCCGTTCTCACGCGCGTAAATCGCAATCACCCGGCCAATCGGCACCAGAATCTCGCGCGGTGTCCCGGCAAACCGGGCTTTGAATTCGATGAAATCGTTGCCCAGCTTGAGCGAGCTGGTCGCGTCAAAACTGATGTTGAGCACGATCTCACCGTCTTTCACGTATTCACGCGGCACCTGCACCGTGTCATCGACCAGCACGGCCACGTAAGGTGTCAGACCATTGTCGGTACACCACTCGTAGAGTGCGCGGATCAGGTAAGGACGGGTGGAGGTCGAATCCAGGGCTTGCATGGTAGACAACGGCGGCTCCGTATTACTTGCGCATCACTTTTTCGGACGGCGTCAGCGCTTCGATGTAGGCCGGGCGCGAGAAGATGCGCTCAGCGTATTTCAGCAGCGGCGCGGCGTTCTTGCTCAGGTCGATGCCATAGAAATCCAGGCGCCACAGCAGCGGCGCAATCGCCACGTCGAGCATCGAGAAGTTCTCGCCCAGCATGTACTTGTTCTTCAGGAACACGGGGGCCAGTTGCGTGAGGCGGTCGCGGATGTGGGCACGGGCTTTTTCCAGGGCCTTTTCGTTGCCCTTGGAAGCGCGGGACTCCAGCAGGCCAACGTGCACGAACAGTTCTTTCTCGAAATTGAGCAGGAACAGGCGTACACGGGCGCGGTCCACCGGGTCGCCGGGCATCAACTGGGGGTGCGGGAAGCGCTCGTCGATGTACTCGTTGATGATGTTCGACTCGTACAGAATCAGGTCGCGTTCCACCAGAATCGGCACCTGGCCGTAGGGGTTCATCACGCTGATGTCTTCGGGCTTGTTGTAAAGGTCGACGTCGCGGATCTCGAAGTCCATGCCTTTTTCAAACAAGACAAAACGGCAGCGGTGGGAAAAAGGGCAGGTCGTGCCTGAGTACAACACCATCATGATGGGGGCTCCTAAAAATCAAAAAGAGTGGGATGCCAGTGCAGCCCACTCTGTGTGGCCTAAACACACTGTTCGGGCCTCGTTGGGGTAGATGGGGTCTACTTCACGTCTTTCCAGAACGCGGCATTCAATCGCCAGGCGAAGAAGGTAAACACCAGCAGGAACAACAGCACCCACACGCCCACCCGCACACGGGTGTTTTGGGCGGGTTCGGCCATCCACTGCATGTAGCTGACCAGGTCACCCACGGCTTGCTCGTATTGCAGCGGGGTCATGGTGCCGGGGCTCACCTGCTCCCAACCCTTGAAGACCTTGACTGCATGGCCGTGCTCTTGCACTTCCTGGTACACCGGTTTGCGGTTGCCTTGCAGCTCCCACAGCACATGCGGCATGCCCACATTGGGGAACACCATGTTGTCCCAGCCGGTGGGCTTGGAAGGATCGGGGTAGTAGCTACGCAGATAGGTGTACAGATAGTCCGCACCGGTACCGCCGTGGCCAGAGCGCGAGCGGGTGATCAACGTCAGGTCAGGCGGATTGGCACCAAACCACTCCTTGGCCTGGACCGGATCGATCGCCGCCTTCATGGTGTCACCGACCTTGGTGGTGGCAAACAGCAGGTTGTCTTTGATTTGCTGTTCGGTCAGACCGATGTCGCGCAGGCGGTTGTAGCGCATGAAGGCTGCCGAATGGCAGTTCAGGCAGTAGTTGACGAATAGCTTGGCACCGTTTTGCAGCGCGGCCAGGTCATTGGTTTTATTGGGGGCTTTGTCCCAGGCAATCGTCTCGCCACCCGCCGCATGCACTGCGGTGGTGGCACCAAAAGACAGGGTCAGGGCCGCGAGCACGCCGAGAATCAGTTTTTTCATAGTCAGAGTCTCCGGCTTAGTGCGCAGTGAAGGTAATGCGACTGGGCACTGGCTTGGGCGTACCCAAGCGGCTCCACCACGGCATCAGCAAGAAAAAGCCGAAATAAAACAGGGTGCCCGCCTGGGAGATGCGCTCGCCAATGGGCGATGGAGGCTGCACACCCAGGTAGCCCAGCACCAGAAAGTTGGCGACGAACACCGCGTACACATACTTGTGCCAGCTCGGGCGGTAACGGATCGACTTGACCGGGCTGTTATCCAGCCAGGGCAGGAAGAACAAAATCACCACAGCGCCACCCATGGCAACCACGCCCCAAAACTTGGCATCGATGCTCAGCATCATGGCGACCACACCCGCAGCCACCACCACGATGGCCGCCTTGATGAAGGCAGGCAACTTGAACTTGAGCACCGATAGCACAGCACCACCGACCACGCAGGCAATCAGGGCGTACATCATTTCGTCGGTGATGGCGCGCAGCATCGAGTAGAACGGCGTGAAGTACCAGACCGGCGCAATGTGCAGCGGCGTCTTCAGCGAATCGGCCGGGATGAAGTTGTTGTACTCCAGGAAGTAGCCGCCAAATTCAGGTGCGAAGAAGATGATGGCGGTAAACACCATCAGGAACACGCTGACCGCAAAAATGTCGTGCACCGAGTAGTACGGGTGGAAAGGAATGCCGTCCAGCGGGTGGCCTTCGGCATCCTTGGGGGCGTTGGGGCCCTTGATCTCCACGCCGTCGGGGTTGTTGGAGCCCACTTCGTGCAGCGCAATGATGTGTGCCGCCACCAGGCCCAGCAGCACCAGCGGCACGGCAATCACGTGGAAACTGAAGAAGCGGTTCAGGGTGGCATCGCCCACCACGTAGTCGCCACGGATCAGCAGTGCCAGATCAGGGCCGACGAACGGAATGGCAGCAAACAAATTGACGATCACCTGGGCACCCCAGTAGCTCATCTGGCCCCAGGGCAGCAGGTAGCCCATGAAAGCCTCGGCCATCAGGCACAGGAAAATCGCGCAGCCAAACACCCAGACCAGTTCGCGTGGTTTGCGGTACGAACCGTACAAAAGCCCACGGAACATGTGCAAATACACCACCACAAAGAAAGCCGAGGCTCCGGTGGAATGCATGTAGCGGATCAGCCAGCCCCAGGGCACATCGCGCATGATGTACTCGACCGAGGCGAACGCCAGATTCGCGTCGGGCTTGTAGTGCATCACCAGGAAAATGCCGGTGACGATTTGCAGCACCAGCACCAGCAGTGACAGCGAGCCAAACACGTACCAGAAGTTGAAGTTCTTGGGCGCGTAGTACTCGGACATGTGCTCTTTGTAGAGCTTGCTGGCCGGGAACCGGTTGTCCACCCAGTTCATCAGCTTTTCAGGCGCGCTGGCGTTGGGCGAGATTTCTTTGAATGTAGCCATATGTCCCTCAAGCCTTCTTGTCTTCGCCGATCAGCAGCCGGGTATCGGAGAGATACATGTGCGGCGGCACCGGGAGGTTGTCGGGAGCGGGCTTGTTCTTGAAAACACGGCCCGCCATGTCAAAAGTAGAGCCGTGGCAGGGGCACAGGAAACCGCCCTCCCAGTCATTGGGCAGCGAGGCCTGGGGACCTGGAGTGAACTTGTCCGATGGCGAGCAACCCAAATGCGTGCAAATGCCCACGACCACCAGGTATTTGTCCTTGATGGAGCGGTTGGTGTTGCTGGCGTATTCGGGAGTGAACTCGGATGGATTACGTAGCGACTTGGGATCGGCCAGTTGGCTGTCCAGTTTGGGCAGCTCGGCAATCTGCTCGGGCGTTCGGTGCAAGATCCACACGGGCTTGCCGCGCCACTCCACGGTCATCTTCTCGCCGGGCTTGAGGGCGGAAATATCGGCTTCAACTGCAGCTCCGGCGGCTTTAGCGCGCTCTGAGGGCTGGAATGTGCTCACGAAAGGGATGGCGGTAGCTACGCCACCCACTGCACCGGCGCAACCGGATGCGATCAACCACGTCCGCTTGCTGGTGTCGACTGGGGTGTCACTCATGGGGGTCCTCAAAATCATCACTCGTTTGGGGTCAACGGCGGATTGTAGCGGAGCGGTCCAGGGCAACTTCAGGCGCCTGCAACACTTAGTGCTAGGTGTCGAGGGCATTTTGTGGACAATACGGCGGTCAATTAACCAACAAAGGGACTTTTATGGGCGTGATGGCTGAATTCAAAGAGTTTGCAGTCAAGGGCAATGTGATCGATCTCGCCGTCGGCGTGATCATCGGCGGCGCCTTCGGCAAAATTGTGGACTCGGTAGTGGCCGATCTGATCATGCCGCTGGTCGGCATGGTGTTTGGCAAGATCGATTTTTCGAGTCTGTTCATCGTGCTGGGCAAGGTGCCCGAAGGCACCGGCATGGCGCTGGCCGACCTGAAAAAGGCCGGCGTGCCAGTGTTTGCCTACGGCAACTTCCTCACCGTGGCGGTGAACTTTGCGATTCTGGCCTTCATCATCTTCATGATGGTCAAGCAGATCAACCGCATGAAAAAAGAAGCCCCCGCTGCCCCCGAAGCCGCACCGGCCACACCCGAAGACGTGCTGCTGCTGCGCCAGATCCGCGACAGCCTGAAAAAGTAACTACTACACTTTTAGTAGCTGCTCACGCCCTCTGCTGTAGCGGTAGAGGGCTTTTTTATGCCTGAAATCCGCTTAAGCGCCGCGCCATGCGCAGTGCGGCAATCAGGCTGGACGCATCGGCCACGCCGGTACCGGCGATGTCAAACGCCGTGCCGTGGTCCGGGCTGGTGCGCACCAGGGGCAAGCCCAGGGTGACGTTCACGCCCTGCTCCACGCCCAGGTATTTCACCGGAATCAGTCCCTGGTCGTGGTACATGGCCACCACCACGTCGAACTCGCCGGGCTGGCCGTTTTTGGCCCGGGCACGCATGAACACGGTATCGGGCGCAAACGGGCCGTGCACGTCCAGCCCCTCGGCGCGGGCCGCCTGCAGGGCGGGAATGATGGTGTCGATTTCTTCACGGCCAAACAAACCGCCCTCGCCCGCATGCGGGTTCAGCCCGGCCACGCCGATGCGCGGTGCCCGCCCCAGCGCGGCGCCCACCGCACGGTGGGTGATGCGCAGGGTTTGCAGCACGTTGTCGAAGGTTACCGCCTCGATCGCCTGGCGCAACGACAGGTGGATGCTGACCAGCACGGTGCGCAGCTCGTCGTTGGCCAGCATCATGCGCACCGGCACCTCCTGCAGCGTCTTGCCCATGTGGGCTGCGGCCTCGAACTGCAGCAACTCGGTGTGGCCCGGGTACGGCAGGCCGGCGGCTGCCAGCGCCTCTTTGTGCAGCGGCGCGGTGACCAGCGCAGCCAACTCGCCGCGAAGTGCAGCACGGCTGGCCCAGAGCACACAATCGGCGGCCACTTTTCCCGCCAAACTGCTGATCTGGCCATAGGGTATGGGTGTAAGCAGCTCTGTTATTTGTAGCACCGGGATGCACTGCGGCGGCACATCCCAGGCTTCGGCGGGCGTGGTGATCAAGGCCACCGGCAAGGCAGGCTGGCCGGGGCCGCTGACCAGGGCACTGGCACGGCGCATGGTGCCCACATCGCCCGCCACAAAGCAGCCCTGGGTGGCATCTGGCGCGTCGCGGAAGGCCTTGGCGATGGTTTCGGGGCCGATCCCGGCGGGGTCGCCCAGGGTGATGGTTATGGGAAGCTGCGTCATGCGGGGTTGTCGATGTCAATGAACAGGTGCTCCAGCCCGAGCTGGGCGGCAACAAAGCCCGCCACCGCCGGTGCGCCGTAACGTTCGCTGGCGTGGTGGCCGCAGGCGATGAAGGCCACGCCGCATTCGCGGGCGTAGTGGGCCTGGGGCTCGGAAATTTCGCCGGTGATGAAAACATCGGCTCCGGCGGCGATGGCGGCCTCGAAGTAGCCTTGCGCGCCACCGGTGCACCACGCTATTTTTTTAATAGCTGCTTGCGCCGGTGCAATAAGCACGGGGGGCCGATTTAGCTGTTTTTCTATATGGTCAGCCAAATGCTGGGCGGAGGCAAACGCGCCGCCGTCGCTGCGCTGGCCCAGAAAGCCCAGGTCGTTGTCACCGAAGCAGCCCACACCCTCCAGCCCCAGTTGCACGCCGAGCTGCGCGTTGTTGCCCAGCGTGGGGTGCGCGTCCAGCGGCAGGTGGTAGGCGTAGAGGTTGATGTCGTGGCGCAACAGCAGGGCCAGGCGCTGCTTCATCCAGCCGGTAACCGTGCCCGGCTGGCCGCGCCAGAACAGGCCGTGGTGCACAAAAATCGCATCGGCCTGCGCCGCCACGGCGGCTTCGATCAGCGCCAGGCTGCCGGTCACGCCCGAGACGATGCGGCGGATCTCGGTTTTGCCCTCGACCTGCAGACCATTCGGCCCGTAGTCCTTGAAGCGGGCGGGTTGCAAGAGGTCGTCAAAGGCGGACAGTACAGTGGGTTGGTGGGCCATGCGCCGAATTGTGGTCCAAGTTCAAGGACAATCTGCACATGAAACGTTTTTGGCTCCTCTTTTCCCAATCGGTCACCGTCTTGCTGGCCGCGTATTTTGTGGTGGGCTCGCTCAAGCCCGAGTGGCTGGGCAAGCGCTCTTTCAGCGGCTCCAGCATTTCGCTGATCGAAGCCCCGGCCAGCCCGACCGGCAGGCCGGTTGTCGGCGGCTTCAGCGTGGCGGCCAAGAAGGCGTCGCCTGCCGTGGTCAGCATCAACACCAGCAAAATGGCCGCGCGCGACCCGCGCAGCGACGACCCCTGGTTCAAGTTCTTTTATGGCGAGCGCGGCGCGCAGGCCCAGGTGGGGCTGGGCAGTGGCGTGATCGTCAGCCCGGAAGGCTACATCCTGACCAACAACCATGTGGTCGAAGGCGCGGATGCCATCGAAGTCACCCTCAACGACAGCCGCCACGTGCAGGCGCAGGTGATTGGCACCGACCCCGATTCCGACCTGGCCGTGCTGAAAATCCAGCTCGACAAGCTGCCAGTGATGGTGCTGGGCAGCTCGGACGCGCTGCAGGTGGGCGACCAGGTGCTGGCCATCGGCAACCCGTTTGGCGTGGGCCAGACGGTCACCAGCGGCATCGTCAGCGCGCTGGGCCGCAACCAGCTGGGCATCAACACCTTCGAGAACTTCATCCAGACCGACGCGGCCATCAACCCCGGCAACTCGGGCGGTGCGCTGGTAGACGTGGACGGCAACCTGATGGGCATCAACACCGCCATCTATTCGCGCTCGGGCGGCAGCATGGGCATCGGCTTTGCCATTCCCGTGTCTACCGCCAAGCTGGTGCTGGAAGGCATCGTCACCGACGGCCAGGTCCGGCGCGGCTGGATCGGCGTGGAACCCAGCGACCTGTCGCCCGAGCTGGCCGAAACCTTTGGCGTGCGGGCCGACCGTGGCGTGATCATCACCGGTGTGCTGCAAAACGGCCCGGCGGCACTTGCGGGCATTCGCCCCGGCGACGTGATCGTGCAGGTGGCCAGCAAGCCGGTGAACAATGTCTCGGAGCTGTTGACCAGCGTGGCCATGCTGCAGCCCGGCAAGGTGTCGAGTTTCAGCGTGCTGCGCCAGGACAAGCAGCTGGCGCTGGAAGTGACCCCGGGGCTGCGCCCCAAGCCGGTGCGAACAGAGCGCTGAATACTACAAATTTAATAGCTGCTAACGCTTATGGAATAAGCGGTAGCAGCCTATTTGGCTAAGATTTTGTAGCGGCAGCTTCTTCGTCTGGAGCCTGGGTGTGCTTGATGAAGATCTGCGCCGCCCAGATGCCGATCTCGTACAAGATGCACATCGGAATGGCCAGCGCCAGCTGCGACACCACATCGGGCGGGGTCACGATGGCGGCAATGATGAAGGCCAGCACCACAAAGTAGCCGCGAAAATCCTTCAGCTTGGCAATGCTGACCAGCCCCATGCGGGCCAGCACGATCACCACAATCGGCACCTCGAACGCCAGCCCGAAGGCCAGGAACATGGTCAGCACAAAGCTCAGGTAGGCTTCGATGTCGGGCGTGGCCTTGATGCTCTCGGGCGCAAAGTTCTGGATAAATTTGAACACCTGGCCAAACACGAAGAAGTAGCAAAACGCCACGCCGATGAAAAACAGCAAGGTGCTCGACACCACCAGGGGCAGCACCAGCTTTTTTTCGTGCGAGTACAGGCCCGGGGCCACAAACGCCCACACCTGCCACAGCACCACCGGCAAGGCCAGCATGAAGGCGGCCATGAACATCACCTGCAATGGCACCAGAAACGGCGAGATCACCGAGGTGGCGATCAGCGAGCTGCCTTTGGGCAGAGTGGCCACCAGCGGCGATGCCAGCAAGTCGTACAGGGCCGCCGGGCCGGGATAAAGCGACAAGGCTGCAGCGGCAATGCCCACCGCAATCACGGCCTTGATGAGCCGGTCGCGCAGCTCCACCAGGTGCTGCACAAAGGGCTGCTCGGTGCCGGCTAGTTCGTCGTCTGGGCTTTTGTGGGGATCGGACATGGGGCTTTACAACGGGCCTGGCCCAGAATGACACCGAGGCCGAAAGGCCCCGGGTTGTTGATTTTTAAATGCTGTGGGACATCGGTTTGGGCCGGTAGCGGGCCACCCGGGCCGCGCCCGACAGCGCCTTGGTACGTACCCCGGCACGGGCCTTGTACCACTGCGGCGTGGCACCCACCTTGCTGCGCCAGCGCTTTTGGGGGCGCTTGTATTCTGGATACTGGGCGTAGGCATCGTCGGGCAAAGCGGGCGTGGCATCGGTTTCAGCCCACTGCTTCTCGAAGTCGCTGGCGTTGGTCTGGATGGACTGGTGCACGTCGCGCGCTGCACCTTCCATTGTTTCCTTCATTTTCTTGAGCTCGTCCAGGTCCATGGAGCGGCTGACTTCGGCCTTTACATCGGCCACGTAACGCTGGGCCTTGCCCAGCAGCGTGCCCACGGTGCGGGCCAAACGCGGCAGCTTTTCGGGGCCAATGACGATCAAGGCCACCGCGCCGATCAGCGCTATCTTGGAAAAACCGAGATCAATCACAAACGTTTAACCGGCTCAGGACTTGGTCTTGGCTTCAACGTCGATGGTGTTCTTTTGCGCAGCGGCACTGGCCGACACCTGGGCGTTGGGCTTGTCGTCATCCGCCTGCGCAGCGCCGTCTTTCATACCGTCTTTGAAGCCCTTGACCGCGCCACCGAGGTCGCTGCCCATGTTTTTCAGCTTCTTGGTGCCAAACACCATCACCACGATCAACAACACGATCAACCAATGCCAAATAGAAAATGAACCCATGGAATAACTCCTAACAAAGTGTGTTTGATTTTAGTCGGCGCAGATGACGGTCTCTGCCGCACCCGCGATTGCCCTTAGCCCTTGAGCCAAGGGCGCGGCCCGCCAATCACGTGCACATGCAAGTGGTGCACTTCCTGCCCGCCATCGTCCCCCGTATTCACCATCACCCGAAACCCCCCTTGCGGGTAGGGTCTGCAGCCCTCTTGCGCCGCCAGTTGCGGGGCCAGCACCATCATGCGCCCCAACAGGGCCGTATGCTCGGGCTGCACCTGCGCCATCGACGGAATGTGCAGCTTGGGGATCAGCAAAAAGTGCACCGGCGCCCAGGGGTGGATGTCGTGGAAGGCCAGAATTTCTTCGTCTTCATAAACCTTTTTGGACGGAATCTGGCCCGCAATGATTTTGCAAAACAGGCAATTCGGGTCGTGGGCCAACACGCTCATGCCGCATCTCCAACGGGCTTGCTGGCATTCATGGCCACCATGCCGCGCACGATACGGTACAAAAACCACAGCGAAATCAGGCCCCAGGCGATCCAGCCGGGCAAGATGAACAGCACCCACAGCGGTGCCGTCACCACGTACAGCACCCCGGCCCACAGCACCGAGCGGATACGCCAGCTGAAATGGCTGGCCTGCCAGGTGCCTTCGGCTTCGCTCTTTTTCACCAGGTCGATCACCAGCGCCACGATCAGCAGCAGCGCACCCGGCTGCGCGCCCGGCACCACTGCGCCCACGGCCACAACCAGATGCAGCAAATAGCTGATCCAGCCCACGGTTTTCAAAGCCTGGGCTTTTTCGCTATCCACAGCGCGCACGTCGATGATGTCGTTCATGGAGACTCCGCTTCTCGGTTTAAAACTTTGCGCAAGGCTTTTTCTTCGATGCCGCTGGTGCCTTCGCGGCGCTCCAGCTCGGCCAGTACGTCGGCGGGGCTGAGGCCAAAGTGCGCCAGCGCCACCATGGAGTGGAACCACAGATCGGCCACTTCGCCCACCAGCTTGGCTTGCAGCGCGGGGGTGTTGCCACCGTACTCGGCATCTTTGGCGGCCATCACGGCCTCGGTGGCCTCTTCGCCGATTTTTTTCAAGAAGGCATCCGGCCCTTTGTGGAGCAGGCGGGCCACGTAGCTGGCGCTGGGGTCGCCGCCATGGGCCGGCTTGCGGCTTTCGATGGTGGCGGCCAGCCGGGCCAGGGAGTCGTTAGAAGTCATGGCCATTACTTGTAGATGGATTCCGGGTCTTTCAAGACCGGCTCGGTGGCCCTCCAGGCTTTTTCGCCTGCGGCATCGGTGTCGAGCACACTGAAAAAGCAACTGTGGCGGCCCGTGTGGCAGGCAATGCCGGGGGTGTGGCCTAACTGGGTCACCTTGAGCAGGACCACATCGTTGTCGCAGTCGAGCCGGATTTCGTGCACGGTTTGCACATGGCCCGACTCTTCGCCCTTGAACCACAGCCGTTGGCGCGAACGGCTGAAATACACGGCGCGCCCCAAGGCGGCGGTTTGCTCCAACGCCTCGCGGTCCATCCAGGCGAACATCAGCACATCGCCGCTACCCGCCTCTTGGGCAATCACCGGGACCAGCCCTTGGGCGTCCCATTTCACATCGTTTAGCCAATTCATAGGCCGTATTGTCAGCGATTGCACAAGCCGACCCTACGGCCTCGGGCGATGGGGCAAATATAGAATGTGCCATTTTTTGACCACCTACACGGTGAACACAGCATGGACTACCCCGGAAATTTGATCGTCGTCGCCGCCCCCAGCGGTGCCGGAAAGTCCAGCCTGGTCAAGGCCTTGATGGAGCTGGACGCGAAAGTGCAGCCCTCGGTCTCGCACACCACCCGCGACCCGCGCGGCCAGGAAAAGCACGGGCGGGAATACTTTTTTGCTTCCAAGTCGGAATTTGATGCCATGGTGGCGGCCAACGCGTTTGTGGAATGGGCCGAAGTGCATGGCAACCGTTACGGCACCTCCAAAAAAGCCATTGAAGAACGTATGGCCCAGGGGGCGGACGTAATCCTGGAAATCGACTTCCAGGGTGCGGTGCAGATCAAGCAGATTTTTGCCAATGCAGTACTGATCTTCATCCTTCCACCCAGCTGGGAAGAGTTGCGTTCGCGGCTGGAGCGCCGGGGAGAAGATGCACCCGATGTGATCGAATTGCGCCTGGCCAATGCCGCGATTGAGATGGCACAAGCCCATAAATTCGACTTCGTTATAATCAATGAGCTATTTGACCGGGCAGTTTTCGATCTGAAAACCATTGTGCATGCCCAGCGGCTCAAATTTGCGGCACAACGCCGTGCCCGAGCCGACACCTTCAAATCCCTCGGTATTTTTTAAGACGTCCACTGCAGTGGTGTCGCAATAGTTTTCTGGAGAAATTCATGGCCCGTATTACCGTCGAAGATTGCCTGGTGCAAATCCCTAACCGTTTCCAGCTGGTGCTGGCCGCGACGTACCGGGCCCGCATGCTGAGCCAAGGCCATGCGCCCAAGATCGAGAGCAAAAACAAGCCGGTGGTCACCGCCTTGCGTGAAATCGCAGCAGGCAAAGTCGGCATTGAGATGCTCAAAAAAGTACCCAACTGATCGCATCGGGCCCAAACCCACTTTAAAAGGCACCACATTGCGGTGCCTTTTTTATTGCACACATGGCAACCACAAGGCGCAAGCTATATTCAAGCCATGAGTGACAAGCATTTCCCTCCCGACGGTTCGGCCCCCAAACCTCCCCATAAAAAAGGCGGTAGTGCGCCCAGCCCTGCAGCCGCCAACGCCGCTGCCGCCAGCTTTGCGGCGCTGATGGCCAACTTGCACTACCTGGATGCCGCCAGTGTGGAACATGTGCGCCAGGCCTACCGGTTTGCCGACGAGGCCCACCTGGGCCAGCTGCGCAACAGCGGCGAGCCCTACATTACCCACCCGATTGCCGTGGCCGCCCAGTGCGCCGCATGGAAGCTGGATGCCCAGGCGCTGATGGCCGCCCTGCTGCACGACGCGATGGAAGACTGTGGCGTGACCAAGCCGGAGTTGATCGAGCGCTTTGGCGCACCGGTGGCCGAGCTGGTGGACGGGTTGACCAAACTCGACAAGCTGCAGTTCAACACCCGCGAAGAAAACCAGGCCGAGTCGTTTCGCAAAATGCTGCTGGCCATGGCCCGCGACGTGCGGGTGATTTTGATCAAGCTAGCCGACCGCACCCACAATATGCGCACCATGGGCGACATGCCGCGCTCCAAGTGGGCCCGCATTGCCTCGGAAACCCTGGACATTTACGCCCCCATCGCCCACCGCCTGGGGCTGAACCAAACCTACCGCGAGCTGCAAGATCTGTCGTTTCGCCACCTGCGGCCCTGGCGCTACGCCATATTGGCAAAAGCCGTGACCAAGGCCCGTAACCGACGGCGCGATCTGGTGCAAAAAGTGCAGCAGGAAGTCGAGAGTGTGTTTGCACAAACCGGCATGCAGGTGCGTATTGCCGGGCGCGAGAAAACCCTTTTTTCCATCTACCAGAAGATGGACGACAAGCACCTCACCTTCGCCCAAGTAACCGATATTTACGGCTTTCGGGTCATCGTGCAAAACGTGATCGACTGCTACACCGCCCTGGGCGTGTTGCACCAGCTCTACAAACCGGTACCCGGCAAGTTCAAAGACCACATCGCGATTGCCAAACTCAACGGCTACCAGTCGCTGCACACCACGCTGGTCGGCCCGTCCAGCGTGAACGTCGAATTCCAGATGCGCACAGAGGCTATGCACCTGGTGGCCGAATCCGGCGTGGCCGCGCACTGGCTGTACAAAAACAACGAAGCCGACAGCGCCACTGCCGAGCGGCTGGGCACCAAATGGCTGCAGTCGCTGCTCGACATCCAGGACGAAACCCGCGACGCCGCCGAGTTCTGGGACCATGTCAAGGTCGATCTGTTCCCCGACGCGGTCTACGTGTTCACCCCCAAGAGCCAGATCATGGCCATGCCACGCGGTGCCACGGTGGTGGACTTTGCCTACGCCATCCACAGCAATGTGGGCGACCGCACCGTAGCCGCCAAGATCAACGGCGAACAGGTGCCCCTGCGCACTGAGCTGCGCAACGGCGACATCATTGAAGTGATTACCGCGCCCGTCTCGGCCCCTAACCCCGCCTGGTTGGGCTTTGTGCGAACCGGCCGGGCGCGCTCCAAGATCCGCCACCATCTGAAAAGCATGGCGCAAACCGAGTCTGAGAGCATGGGCGAAAAGCTGCTGACCCAGGCGCTGCGTTCCGAAGGACTGGAGCACTTGCCCGAGAGCACGCCCGAGAGCCAGCCGATCTGGGACAAGCTGCTGCGCTTTACCGGCAACCGCACCCGTAGTGAGCTGCTCACCGACATCAGCATGGGCAAACGGGTGGCCAGCATCGTGGCCAAACGCCTGGTGCTGCTCCTGACCGAAAACGGCGCAAAGCCCGACGCTTTGCTTTTGACCCGCGAGCGCTACACCGCGCACGAAAGCTACTCGCAAGGTGCCGTGGTGCTGGATGGCAGCGAAAACACCTCGGTGCAGTTTGCCCGCTGCTGCCGGCCGATTCCGGGCGATGCGATTGTGGGCTACCTGGGCCGTGGTGAAGGCTTGGTGGTGCACACCGCCGACTGCGCGGTGGCCAAGCGCCTGCAGTACAAGGACAGCGAACGCTTCATCGCCGTGGACTGGGCGGACGAGCCGGTGCGCTCTTTCGAAACCGGCGTGGTGGTCACGGTCAAGAACAGCAAAGGCGTGCTGGCCAAAGCCGCCGCCGCACTCTCATTGGCCGAAGTGGACATCACCCACGTGGACATGGGCCAGGAAGGCGACCAGGAAGCCACCGACATGCGGTTTCTGGTGTCGGTACGCGACCACGCCCACCTGGAAGTGGCGCTGCGCCAACTTAAGCGCACGCCCTCGGTGTTGCGGGCGGTGCGCGCCAAACCGGCGGCTTAAATCGGCTGCGGGGGCGGGTAGTCCACCCGCAGCACCTCGATATCTTGCACCCCCACGGGAGACTGCATGCGCACCACGTCCCCCACCCGGGCTTTGAGCAGCGCGCGGGCTATCGGCGACACCCAACTGACCTGCCCTTGCGCGGTGTCGGCCTCGTCAATCCCGTAGATGGTGATGGTGCGCTCCTGGCCCGTGGCATCTTCATACGCCACGGTGGCACCAAAGAAAACCTGGTCGTTGCCAAAGTGGACGCTGGGGTCCACCACCTCGGCGATTTCCAGGCGCTTGGTCAAAAAGCGGATACGCCGGTCGATCTCGCGCAAGCGCTTTTTGCCGTAGATGTAGTCGCCGTTCTCCGAGCGGTCGCCGTTGCTGGCCGCCCAGTAGATCACGTCCACGATCTTGGGGCGCTCGACTTCCATCAGCTCGGTGAATTCAGCACGCAAACGGGCGTAGCCCTGGGGAGTCATGTAGTTTTTGCTGCCCGCAGGCAAGGGCGCGGGTGCCGGAGCATCGCCGTCGTCATCCTGGTCGGCGTCGGTTTCGCGGGTAAAGGCTTTGCTCATAAGCTGTGTACCTTAATGCAAAAGTAAAAAGCCCGTCATCTTGCGATGACGGGCTTTTACATTTGGTGCGGCTGGCAGGAATTGAACCCACGACCCCTTGGTTCGTAGCCAAGTACTCTATCCAACTGAGCTACAGCCGCTAAGAGATTGATTTTACAACGGACTTTTATCCATCGAGTAAAAAGCCCGTAACCTCACGGCTACGGGCTTCTACATTTGGTGCGGCTGGCAGGAATTGAACCCACGACCCCTTGGTTCGTAGCCAAGTACTCTATCCAACTGAGCTACAGCCGCTAAGCTTACGATTCTACAACGGTTTTCTGCTTGCGGTAAAGCTGTTTGAGAAAAATGCGGCCTGCACCAAAATTTCTTCAACCCGCGTGGCGACCAAGCCCGCTAGCATCCAGGGCATTCAGGAGACCACCTTGCCCCACGTCATTACCAACATCGAAGACCTGCGCGTTCTAGCGCAAAAACGCGTGCCACGCATGTTCTACGACTACGCCGATTCCGGTTCGTGGACCGAGGGCACCTACCGCGCCAACTCGGCCGACTTCCAAAAGATCAAGCTGCGCCAGCGGGTCGCCGTCAACATGGCCAACCGCAGCACCAGGGTAAAGATGGTCGGCCAGGATGCGGCCATGCCCGTGGCCATAGCCCCCACCGGTCTCACCGGCATGCAGCATGCCGATGGCGAAATTCTGGCAGCACGGGCGGCCGAGAAGTTTGGCATTCCGTTCACCCTGTCCACCATGAGCATCTGCTCGCTGGAGGATATTGCCGCCCACACCAAGGCCCCGTTCTGGTTCCAGCTGTACTGGATGCGCGACCGCGCCTTCATGGAAGCGCTGATGGACCGCGCCAAGGCCGCAGGCTGCTCGGCACTGGTGCTGACGCTGGACCTGCAGGTGCTAGGCCAGCGCCACAAGGATTTGAAGAACGGTATGACCGCGCCGCCCAAACCCACCCTGGCCAATATCCTGAACCTCATGACCAAGCCGCGATGGTGCCTGGGCATGGCGGGTACGCGCCGCCACAGCTTTGGCAACCTGGTGGGCCACGCGAAGAACGTCAGCGATATGTCCTCGCTCAGCGCCTGGACCAAAGAGCAGTTTGACCCCCAACTCGACTGGAACGATGTGGAGTGGATCAAGAAACGCTGGGGCGGCAAGCTCATCCTCAAGGGCATCATGGACGCAGAAGATGCCCGTTTGGCCGCCCACAGTGGTGCCGATGCCATGGTGGTATCCAACCACGGCGGCCGCCAGCTCGATGGAGCCCCCAGCGCCATCGAAGCCTTGCCCGCAATTGTGGACGCGGTAGGCTCACAGATCGAGGTGTGGATGGACAGCGGCATCCGCTCGGGGCAAGACGTTTTGAAGGCCTGGGCCCTGGGCGCACGCGGCACCATGATCGGGCGCAGTTTTCTCTACGGACTGGGCGCTATGGGCGAGGCCGGGGTGACCAAATGCCTGGAGATTCTGCACAAAGAGCTGGATGTGACCATGGCGTTTTGCGGCCACACCCAGATATCCACGGTAGACAAAAGCATTCTGTTGCCCGGCACGTTTTAACTGCGCACCTTTGGCCTTGGCGGCATAATCGTTACACATTTTGTAACCACCAACACGGCAAAAAGGACGGTCCCCATGGGCACAGAAAAATTTCGATTGGTCACCCGCAGTGATTTCGACGGGCTGGTGTGTGCGGTGCTGCTCAATGAGCTGGACATGATTGACGAGATCAAGTTCGTCCACCCCAAGGACATGCAGGACGGCAAGATCACCATCACCGAGCGCGACATCACCACCAACCTGCCCTACGTGCCAGGCGCGCACATCGCGTTTGACCACCACGCCTCAGAGACCGTCCGCAACCAGAGCGGGCTGAAAAACCATGTGATCGATGCCACTGCCCCATCGGCGGCGCGTGTGGTGTTTGACTACTACGGCGGTGCCGCCGCCTTCCCCAACATCACCGTGGACATGATGGACGCGGTGGACAAGGCCGACTCCGCCCAGTACGTGCGCGAAGAAATCATGCACCCCGAAGGCTGGGTGCTGCTGAACTACCTGATGGACGCACGTACCGGCCTGGGGCGTTTCCGCGAATTCCGCATCAGCAACTACGCGCTGATGATGGATTTGATCCAGTACTGCCGCAACCACGGCATCGAAGACATCCTGTCGCTGCCCGACGTGAAGGAGCGCATCGACATCTACCAGGAACACGCCGACAAGGCCCGGGCCCAGATCGAGCGCTGCGCCACGGTACACGGCAACCTGGTGGTACTGGACCTGCGCAACGAAGACACCATCTGGGCCACCAACCGGTTCATGGTGTACGCGCTGTTTCCGCAGTGCAACATCTCCATCCATGTGATGTGGGGCGTGCAAAAACAAAACACCGTGCTGGCCACCGGCAAGTCGATTCTGGACCGCAGCAGCAAAACCAATGTGGGCGAACTAATGCTGCAATACGGCGGCGGCGGCCACCATGCAGCAGGTACCTGCCAAGTGGAAAACGACCAGGCCGCCACGGTGCTGCAAAAGCTCATCACCCAGATCAACCTGGACGGGTAAGGCGATCCACGCGGCACGGTATCGCGAATCAATCTCATTACAATGGGTTTTTGCCCTGCCCGCGTCAAGCGCAAACTCTTGCGTTTCGCGGACCGGGACACCAAGGACCTGTGCCGTGAAATCTTTTCTGCTGAGTGCCGCCCTGCTCGCGGCGTTTGCCGCGAACGCCCAAACGCCCCCCGTCACCGCAGCCGCTGTAGCCGCCGACTACAGCAAGCTGGTCTATGCCAGCTACGAAGACACGCTCACCACGGCCCAGGCGCTCCAGACGGCCATTGCCGCATTCAACGCCGCCCCCAGCGCCGAAGGCCTGGCCAAGGCCCGCACCGCCTGGCTGGCCGCCCGCGAGTTTTACGGCCAGACCGAGGCCTTCCGCTTTTACGCAGGCCCGATTGACGGCAAAAACGGCCCCGAAGGCCGTATCAACGCCTGGCCCATGGACGAAGCCTATGTGGACTCCGTGGCAGGCAAACCCAAGGCCGGCATCATCAACAACCCCAAGGCCAAGATCACCGCCCAGGCCCTGTCGGCCCTGAACGAGCGCGGCGGCGAAGAAAACATCGCCACCGGCTGGCACGCCATCGAGTTTCTACTGTGGGGCCAGGACCTGAGCGAAACCGGCCCCGGTAACCGTTCGTTTGAAGATTTTGTAGACGGCAAAGCCCCCCACGCCGACCGCCGCCGCGCCTACCTCAAGGTAGCCACCGACCTGCTGGTCAGCGACCTGTCCGGCCTGGCCAAAGCCTGGGCCCCCGGTGCCAAAAACTACCGCGCCCAGTTTGAAAAATCCGGTACCAACGCCCTGCGCAATATGCTGGTGGGCGTGGGGTCGTTATCGCGCGGCGAACTGGCCGGTGAGCGCATCGAAGTGGCCCTGGCCTCCAAGAACCAGGAAGACGAGCACTCCTGCTTTTCCGACAACACCCACCGCGACATCGTGGCCAACGCCACCGGCATTGAAAACGTCTGGCTGGGCCGCTTCAAGCGCGCCGACGGCAGCGTGCTGCAAGGCGTTTCGCTGCGCGACCTGGTGGCCTTGAAAGATCCCGCCACCGCCGAGCGCACCAGCGGCCACATCGCCGCCAGCGTACAAGCCGCCGCATCCATCCAAGCCCCGTTTGACCGCGAGATTGTGGATACCGAAGGCCGCAAGCGCGTGCAGGCCGTGGCCGATGCGCTCAAGCTGCAAAGCAAAGACTTCCTGGACGCGGCCAAGGCGGTAGGCATCACCAAACTCACCCTGGTAGACCCCGCCAAAGAATAAGCCGATGCGTCAGCCGAACCTAAAGGTAAAAAGCTGGCGCACCCTCACCACCACCGCTCTGGCTTTGGCCGGGGTGGCGGCGGCGTGGCTGGCCCTGGCAACACCCCCCACCCTCGATACCTCGGAAGAAAAACCCGGCGGCGACACCACCGTGTTTGAAGAAGGCCTGAACGCCTTCTCGTTCCCCGCCGCCAACCTGGACGAAGAAGGCCGCACCCACTTCGCCATCGGCAACTCGTTTTTTCGGCGCAACTGGGTCGAAGCCCCGTCGTCCACCTCCGCCCGCGACGGCCTGGGGCCGCATTTCATCGCGCGCTCTTGCGGCGGCCGCCATGTGCAGGACGGGCGTGGCGCACCGCCCAACACCTTTAAAAACGGTGTTACCACCGAACAACCCATCGGCCTGCTGTTCCGCCTATCGGTGCTGGATGCACAAGGCAAACCCCAGCATGAACCCACCTACGGCGAGCAGTTCGCCGTTTCCGCCGCACAAGACGTGCGCCCCGAGGGCCAGGTCCGCATCCGCTACACCGAAGTTCCCGGCCAGTTTGCCGACGGCACGCGCTACAGCCTGCGCCAGCCGCTTTACCGCTTTACCCACCTGGGCTACGGCCCGATGCAGCCCGGCACCCTGGTGAGCCCGCGCATCGCGCCGCAGATGCCCGGGGTGGGCCTGATCGACGCGATCACCGAGGCCGACATTTTGGCCAACGTGCAGCAGCAGGCCAGCCGCAGCGACGGCATCCACGGCATGGCCAACCGCGTGTTCGACCCGTTTGCGGGCAAAGAGGTGGTGGGCCGCTTCGGCTGGAAAGCCAACACCGGCAGCCTGGCGCACCAGTCGGCGGCGGCCTTCAATGGCGACATCGGCATCACCTCCGAGAAATTTCCCCACGAAGACTGCACGCCCAAGCAAAAAGACTGTGCCGCCGCTCCCCGAGGCGGAGAAAAGGGCGAGTCTGAGATCGACAACGCCACACTCGACAAAGTCATCCAGTACCAGGCCACGCTGGCCGTACCCGCCCGGCGCGGCTATGACACTGTCGACGTGCGCCGGGGCCAGGCCCTGTTTGCCCAGGCCCAATGCGCCGTGTGCCACCGCCCCAGTTACACCACCGGCGATTCGCCCTTTCCCGCGCTGCGCGGGCAAAAAATCACGCCCTATACCGACCTGCTGCTGCACGACATGGGCAAAGGCCTGGCCGATGGCCGCCCCGACGGCCTGGCCAACGGCCAGCAATGGCGCACCCCGCCGCTGTGGGGCATTGGCCTGGTTCCCGACGTAAATAACCACAGCTTCTTGCTGCACGATGGCCGCGCCCGCAATACGCTGGAGGCCATTTTGTGGCACGGCGGCGAAGCCGAAACGGCCCGCCAGCAGGTGCTGAAAATGCCCAAGGCCGACCGCGATGCGCTGGTGAAATTTGTGAATTCCCTCTGACCCGTTCTGACCGAAATCCCACCGTGCACCTCTTGATCGACCGCCGCCAATGGTTGGCACTGGGCCTGGGCACCCTGTGCCAAGCCGCCGGGGCAGCCCCTCTGCCACAGCGCATTGCCAGCCCCGCCATCACCCAGACCGACTGGGTGCGTTACGCCTTGCGGCTGCACTTTGTGCCTGCGGCGCAGGCCTTTGCGCAGAGCAGCGCCGCCCTGCGCGACGTGCTGGCCGCGGGCTGCAACCCGGCCACCGCCCGCCCCGCCTGGCGTGCGGCCATGCTCGACTGGGAGCGCCTCAGCGCTGTTTCCGTGGGCCCGCTGCTGGAGCGCCGAAGCGCCCGCAGCATCGACTTCTGGCCTACCCGCCCGGCCATGGTCACCGCTGCCGTGCCCAACCCGCCGCAAACCGCCGCCGCGCTGGACGACCTGGGAGCCCCCGCCAAAGGCCTACCCGCACTGGAATTTCTGCTGTGGCAGGCCGCACCCGATGCCGCCCAATGCACCTACGCCGCCGCACTGGCCCAAGGATGCGCGACCGAGGGCCAGGCCCTGCTGGCCGACTTTGAAGCCCTGGCCACCCGCGCCTGGACCCCCGACACCGCACTCGCCGCCTTCAACGAATGGTTCAGCCAGGCCGTAGGCGGGCTGGAGCAACTGCGCTGGAAAAAGATGGGCAAACCCGCCCGCAGTGGCCGCGCCAGTGACTGGCCGCGCGCCACCAGCGGCAGCACCCGGGCGGCGTGGCAGGCGAATTGGGCCAGCCTGCAGAATTTCTTGGTCGGCACCGGTCGCAGCCAGGAGCAAGGCAGCCTCAACGGCTACCTGGCCGGTGAAAACCAGCTTGCCCTGTCCGCCCAGCTCGAAGCCACCGTGGCCTTGCTGCACACCCGCATGCAAGCCGCAGACCCGGCCCGCGCCGCCAGCGTCACCGCCGCCATGCAAGCCCTGGCCCAGGCCAAGAAGCTGCTGGAAGACAAAGTGGCCCCCGAGCTGAAAACCATGGTCGGTTTCTCGGAGTCCGATGGTGATTAACCCCGGCTTGCGCCGCCGCGACTGGCTGGCCCTGGCCGCTGCCAGCATCGCACTGCCCGCCAGCGCCGCACCGAACCCCGGCCTGCTCACCTCCTGGGTTATCGACGACCAAGCCTGGGCCGGTGTCTGGCAGCTCGGCAGCGCACCGCGCGGCGTGGCCCTGCCCCAGCGCGCCCACGAGGTGCTGGTGCTGCCCCCGGCGCTGGGCCTGCCCGGCCAGGCGCTGGCCGTGGCCCGCCGCCCGGGCGAATACCTGCTGCGCTTTGACACCCAAACGTCCCGCGCCGTGCAGTGGTTCGAGATCGAAGACGACCGCGTGCTCTGCGGCCACGCCAGTTATGCGCTGGACGGCAGCGCCCTGTACACCACCGAGACCAGCACCGACACCGGGGCCGGATTCATCGCGGTGCGCGACCCGGTGAGCCTGGAAAAAATCCGCGAGTTCCCCAGCGGCGGCCTGGACCCGCACATGGTGCTGGTCGAACCTGACGGCAGCCTGCTGGTGGCCAATGGCGGCCTGCTCCACCTGCCCGAAACCGGGCGTACCAAGCGGAATGTGCAGCAGATGGATTCGTCCATCGCCCGCCTGGATGCCAGCACCGGCGCACTGCGCCAGGCCTGGCGCGCCAGCGATCCCTACTTGAGCCTGCGCCACCTGGCCCGCGCGCCCAACGGCACCGTGGCCATCGCCCTGCAGGCCGAGCACGCCGATGCCGCCGCCCGCCGCAGCGCACCACTGCTGGCGCTGCTGGATACCGACGGCCTGCGCACCATCGCCCTGCCGGAACCCCTGGCCCTGGGCGGCTACGGCGGCGACGTAGCCTATGTGCCGGGCCGCAACAGCCCGGCGGACGACCGTTTTGTGGTCAGCGCCACCCGCGCCGGGCAACTGGCCTGGTGGTCGGCCCAGGGCGGTGACCCCCGCCAGCTCCCACTGCCCGCCGCCGGGGCCCTGGCGGCCAAGGGCCCCGACTGGCTGGCCAGCGGTGCCCAGGGCGGCGTGCGCGGCGAGGTGGCCGCCCACCGCCTGGAGCGGCAACTGGCCCGAGTGCAGTGGGACAACCACGGCCAATGGCTGGTGTAGCGGACATTTGCTATTAAATAGAGAGCTGCTTGCGCCGATGGAATAAGCGCTAGAGGCCTATTTCTTATAAATTTCATGGAAGGTGTCTGCCGAGGAGGCGTTGTGCATTTGCAACGAAATGTTCTGCGGTCTACTTTTTTCAAAGGGATGGCGGTGTTTGCAGGCGATCGGTAACAAGAATGATTCGCATTAATTTACAATAGTGCGGTATTTCTCAACCCAGCCAGCCAAGCCATTCGAACCGACCGAGCGTTCCGTGCGTTAGCCAGCAGTCCATTGCAACCCTCCTAGGCTGACATCCATGTCCCGACGCAAAAACTTCAAGCAAAAACAGGCCCTAGCGCTTAATCTATCGGCGCAAGCAGCTACTAAAACCGTAGCACTCTCTGTCACACCGTATGCCATGCTGCCCCTGGGCGCCATGCTGCTGGCGGGCTCCATGGGTGCGATGGCCCAGGAAGCCGATGCCAGCAAGGCCAAGACCCTGGCGCCGGTGGCCGTGAAAGAGCAGGCCGAGGGCAAAGACAGCATCCGCGCCACCACCACCACCATCGGCAAGGGCCAGCAAGAGCTGCGCAACATCCCCCAGTCGATCACCGTGATCACCGAAAAGCTGATCACCGACCGCAACTACGACACCGTGAAAGACGTGCTGCGCCACACCGGCGGCGTGTCGTTCCTGGCAGCCGAAGGCGGCGAAGAAGACATCCGCATGCGCGGCTTTAACCTGCAATCGACCGGCGACGTGTTTGTGGACGGCATCCGCGACCCGGCTTTCTACGAGCGCGACACCTTCAACGACGACCGCGTAGAAATTTTGCGCGGCTCGGCCTCCATGCTGTTTGGCCGTGGCTCCACCGGCGGTGCGGTCAACCAGGTCAACAAGCAGCCGCTGCTGAAAGATGCCAGCGAAGTCAACCTGACCCTGGGCAACAGCAAGTACCGCCGCGCCACTGGCGACTTCAACATCAAGACCGCTGACGACGCGGCCCTGCGCCTGAACCTGATGACCAACACCGCCGACAACAATGGCGCGGGCTCCAGCATCGACAAACAAGGCCTGGCAGCGGCGTACCGCTTTGGCATTGGCAGCTCCGATGAGTTCTCGGCAGGCCTGTACTACCTGAACAACAAGAACGGCATGAACTACGGCATGCCGTGGATCTTGCCGTTCGCCGGTGCCACGGTGGCGCAAACCGGCCTGAACACCAAGCTCGACCCTGATGCCTACTACGGCATGGCCAGCGACTACAACAACACCAAGGCGGCCTATGTGTCGTTCAGCCACCTGCACCGCTTCAGCCCGGATTCGGAACTGAAGACCTCGGTCCGCAAGGGCGACTACAACCGCGACATGCGCGCCAGCCTGATCCGCGTGCCCGCCGTCCCGGCCGTGGGCACTACACCGGCCCGCGCCGTGACACTGGACACTTTCAACCCGTCCACCGTCATGACCCGCACGCTGCAGGCCAAGGTGCAGCAGATGGACAACCTGTATGTGCAGTCCGACTTCAGCAGCAAGTTCGAAGCCCTGGGCATGGGCCACGAAGTGCTGGCCGGTATCGACTTTGCGCAAGAAAAGCGCACCGTTCGCGGCGTACTGTCGGTGGCCCAGGGCGGCGTAACCAACACCAAGCCCAGCACCACCGCAGGCACGCCGAACGATGGCGCTTCGTTTAACGAAGACTCGCGCATCTACCGCCCCAGCAACGGTTTCGAATCCAACGGCATGGGCATCTACGCCCAGGACCTGGTGCAAATTTCCCCCCACTGGAAGCTGCTGGGCGGCCTGCGTTACGACCGTATGACGGGCGACTACGACACCTTTGCCCCCGCCACCGGTGCCACCACCGGCACGTACAAGATGAAGATTGGCGAGTGGAGCAAACGCCTGGGCGCGATGTACCAGCCCACCCCGCTGCATTCGTTCCACTTCTCGTACGGCACCTCGTTCAACACCTCGGGCGATGCCTACTCACTGAGCGCCTCCAACCAGAACATCCCGCCCGAAAGCAGCCAGAACCTGGAGCTCGGCGCACGCATCGATTCGGCAGACAAGCGTTTCAGCACCCGGTTGGCGGTGTTCCGCTCGACCAAGCTGCACGAGCGCAATACCGATCCGCTGATCACCAGCCTGATCACGCTGTCGGGCAAACGCCACGCCTCCGGCTTTGAAGCCGACGTGAGCGGCCTGGTCACCTCGGAGTGGGAAGTGTTCGGCTCCTACGTGTGGATTCCGTCGGCCAAGATCGACGTGGGCGTACCCGGCTCCGAAGGCCAGGGCACCCGCCCGTCGCTCACGCCCGAGCACAGCGGCACGGTGTGGACCACCTACCAGATCACGCCAAAACTGCGTCTGGGCGGTGGTGTCAACTTCCGCAGCAAACAAACGCCGCTGCGTAACCCCGGCTTCTCCGCGCCCAGCTACACCACGCTGGACTTGCTGGCCGAGTACGCGGTGATTGAAGACAAGTTCATCATCAAAGCCAACGTGACCAACGCCACCAACAAGTTGTACGCCGATGCGCTGTACCCCGCGTTTTACGTGCCGGGCGCGGGCCGCACCATGCAAGTGACCGCCAAGCTCAAGTTCTAGGCGGCGCGCCACCCCGTTGCCCTGCAACCCCAAGCCGCCCCAGCCCTCCAGGCCGGGGCGGCTTTTTCACGCTAGATCACAATTCCCCCATGCTGCTGCACATCCCCCACATCCTGACCCCCGAAGAAGTCCAACACGCGCAAAGCCTGCTGACCGATGCCCCCTGGGCGGATGGCCGCGCCAGCGCGGGCAGCCAGGCGCAGGCCGTGAAGAACAACGAGCAGTTGCCGCACGACTGCGAGGCCGCCACCCAGATCCGCACCCTGCTGCTGCGCGGGTTGGACCGCAACCCGACCTTCTTTTCGGCCGCCCTGCCCAAGCGGGTGTTCACCCCGCGCGTCAACCGTTACGGCGGCAGCAGCAACTTTTACGGCCCGCATGTAGACAACGCGGTGCGTTTCGCCCCCGACACCGGGCAGCGCGTGCGCACCGACATTTCCTGCACCCTGTTTTTGAGTGCGCCCGACGACTACGACGGCGGCGAGCTGGCCATCCACGACACGGCAGGGCCGCAGCGCGTCAAGCTGCCCGCAGGCAGCCTGGTGCTGTACGCGGGCACCAGCGTGCACCAGGTCGAGCCGGTCACGCGTGGCGCGCGGCTGGCCTGCTTTTTCTGGATCGAGAGCATGGTGCGCAGCCAGGAACAGCGCCAACTGCTGTTCGACCTCGACACCCACCTGCTCAGCCTGCGCCAGCAGCACGGCGAAACGCCCGAAACGACGGGTTTGACCGGCACGTACCACAACCTTTTACGCATGTGGGCTGACACATGAACGCCCCCACGGTTGAAAAAATCCCCCCCGGCATCGTCACCCTGGAAGACCACGCCCAGCACGCGCACACGGTGCTGGATGCCAACGCCTGGGCCTACTTCAGCGGCGGTGCGGGCGACGAGATCACGGTGCGGGCCAACCGCAGCGCCTGGGACACGCGGCAGCTCTGGCCCCGCGTGCTGCAGCCGCTGGCCGGTGGCCACACCCGCGTGCAGTTGCTGGGCCGCACCCTGGCCCACCCCATCCTGCTGGCGCCGGTGGCTTTCCAGCGCATGGCGCATCCGGACGGCGAGCTGGCCAGCGCCTACGCGGCATCGGCACTGGGCGCGGGCATGGTGCTCAGCACCAATTCCAGCATTGCTATTGAAACAATAGCTACTACCGCCCTATCTGAAAGCGCTAGAGGCCCATTTTGTTTTCAACTTTATCTACAAGACAACCGGGCGCACACCCTGGCGCTGGTGCAGCGCGCCGAACGGGCCGGGTGTGATGCCCTGGTGCTCACGGTAGACGGCCCCACCGACGGCGCACGCGACCGGCAGCGCCGCGTGGGCTTTCGGCTGCCATTGGGCGTGTCGGCGGTGCACCTGGCGGGTTTTCAGCCAGCACCTGCCGCGCCGCTGCAACCCGGCCAAAGCGCCCTGTTCGACGGCCTGCTGGCCCACGCCCCCACCTGGGACGACGTGGCCTGGCTGCAAACCCAGACCCGGCTGCCGATTTTGCTCAAAGGCATATTGCACCCCGCCGACGCGCGCCAGGCGGCAACGCTGGGGGTGGCGGGCATCATCGTCTCCAACCACGGGGGCCGCACGCTGGACACCGCGCCCGCCACCGCCGCCGTGCTCCCGCGCATCAAGGACGCGGTGGGCGACCTGCCGGTGCTGGTGGACGGCGGCATCCGCCGGGGCACCGACGTGCTCAAGGCCATGGCGCTGGGGGCCAGCGCGGTGCTGATCGGGCGGCCCTATGTGTACGGGCTGGCCAACGCCGGTGCGGTGGGCGTGGCCCATGTGCTGCGCCTGCTGCGCGACGAACTGGAGATCGCCATGGCCCTGTGCGGCTGCCAAACCCTGGCGCAGGCCACACCCGCCCTGTTGTTTGAAGGCTAATCTCAGATAGCTATTGCAAATGCGACGGATTCGTATTTATAATTGGCACATCTTCTCAACAGCCAGCCAATGTGCTCGCCGCCATGATTGTTTGTGTTTGCCAACGTGTTTCTGACCGCGAAATTGCCCGCCACGCGCGTGCCGGTTTCGGGTTTGACGACATCCAGCTCGAACTGGGTGTGGCCACCCAATGCGGCCGCTGTGAAGGCTGCGCACGCGACATCGTGGCGCAATGCAACGCGTCGCACCCCGTCGCGGCCATCCAGCTCGCCAGCTCCATTTTGGAAAGCCGGGCATGGAACTCCTCCCCTCAATCTACGGCAGCCTGATCTTCGTACTGGGCTCGGCCTGGTGGATCTTTCGTAAATAATTGACAGCCGTTCAGGCAATGTGCGTCCGTTGGCAACAACGGCGATGATTGCCTGTGGTCACTCCGAATGAACAGCACCTTGTCCCTCCGCCCGCCCATCACTTCCGCGCCCCGCTTCAGCCGCAATGCCATCATCGTGGGCAGCGTGCTGGTGTTCCATGGCGCTGCACTGTGGGCCCTGCAAAGCGGGCTGATTCGGCACGTGGTGGAAATTGTGGTGCCAGTGGAAATGCTGGCCCAGACCGTGGAGCCGCCCAAGCCCGCAGAGCCGCCCCCACCGCCACCCGCCCCGGTCAAGCAGCCGGTGGTCAAAACCCGCACCCCCACGCCGCCGCCCGCGCCGCGCCCCATGGCGATTGCCGACCCCACGCCCACCGCCAACGCCCCCACCGGCGTGACCACGCCGCAGCCCCCCGCCCCGCCGATCGCCGAGCCGGTGGCGGAAGCCGCTGCGCCGGTGGCCCCGCCCGCCGCACCACCTGCGCCGCCGAAGATCGTCGCGCCGTCCAGCGATGCCAACTACCTGAACAACCCCAGACCCGCCTACCCCGCCATGAGCAAACGGTTGGGTGAGCAAGGCACGGTGCAGGTGCTGGTGCACGTCAGCGCAGACGGCAATGCGCAAAAGGTGGAGATCAAGAAGTCCAGCGGCTTTGACCGGCTGGACCAGGCCGCGCTGGCCGCCATCGCCAAATGGCGGTTTGTGCCCGGCAAACGCGACGGCGTGCCCGAGGCGGCCTGGGTGATTGTTCCCATGCCCTTCTCGCTGAACTAATTTCAACGCTTTACTTAACGCATCTTTATCTCTGGAGCTATTAATGGAATCGCAATTCGGTATCGCCAACGTCTGGACCCAAGGCGACTTCGTCACCAAATCCGTGGCCATCATCCTGCTGGGCATGTCGCTGGCTTCGTGGATCGTCATCATCATCAAGGCACTGGATGTCTTCAAGTTCAAGAAACTCAGCCACAACGCGGCCGACTTCTGGCACAGCGAAGACTTCGCCACCGGCCTGAAAAAGCTGGGCGATGACCCGACCAACCCGTTTCGCCAGCTGGCCCTGGAAGGCCGCGAAGCCACCGCCCACCACCGCAACACCCGGGCCCACTTGCACGACAGCCTGGACGTGAGCGACTGGGTCACCCGCTGCCTGCGCAACAGCATGGACGAGTTCACCGCCCGGCTGCAGTCCGGCCTGGCCATCCTGGCATCGGTAGGCTCTACCGCCCCTTTCATCGGCCTGTTTGGCACGGTCTGGGGCATCTACCACGCGCTCTTGAGCATCGGCCTGTCGGGCCAGTCCACCATCGACAAGGTGGCAGGCCCCATCGGCGAGGCGCTGATCATGACCGCGCTGGGCCTGGCGGTAGCGATTCCGGCGGTGCTGGGCTACAACGCCCTGGTGCGCGGCAACAAGTCCATCCTGATCAAGCTCAATAGTTTTGCCCACGACCTGCACGCCTTCTTTGTCACCGGTGCCCGTGTGAGCACCGGCAGCGCAGCGAATGTCGTGCCCATGAAAAAAGGGAGCTAAACCATGGCTTTCGGAACCCAGGACGAACCCGATGAGGTGATGAACGAGATCAACATGACGCCCCTGGTGGACGTGATGCTGGTGCTGCTGATCATCTTCATCATCACCATTCCGGTGATGAAGCACGCTGTCAACATCGACCTGCCCCGCGCCACCAACCAGGTGCAGGACGTGAAGCCCGAAACCATCCGCCTGAGCGTGGATGCCAAAGGCGACTACTGGTGGAACGAAAACCCGGTGGCCGAGGCCGCCCTGGTCCCCCTGCTGCAAGCCGAAGCCGCCAAGGAACCCCAGCCCGAGCTGCACATCCGTGGCGACAAGGACGTGCGTTACGAACGCGTGGCCCAGGTGATGGCCGCAGCCCAGCAGGCGGGTGTGAAAAAGATTGGCTTTATCACCGAGCCCAAGGCACCGTAAATAGAGTTAGGCATAAAAATAGCTGCTAGCGCTTATTCCATAAGCACAAGAAGCTATTTTTTTAGTAGCAATTACTTGAAGACGACAGTTTTCTCGAGGTTGGCCGCGCCCAGGGTTTTCAGGTCGCCCTGCACCACCGGGCTGCCCCAGGCCACGCCGTCCATGCTGACAAACAGGCGGTAGGCCGCCACCGTGCCGTTGCCGCCGCCCGCGCGGGGGGTGTAACGAAAGCCGGTGATGGACTGCACCGCGCGCATATCCACCACCACCCAGTGCGGCGGCTTGGGGGTGGCGCTGTACCACTGGGTGTGCCAGATGGTGCTGGTATTGCCGTCCAGGATGTGGGCCACCTTGCCGTTTTCGCCCACCAGCTCGGCGCTGTCGGCAGTGGCCGTCCACCCGGTACGGTCCAACACCGCCCCATTGCTGCCCAGCAGGTTGAACTCGGCCATGCTGCTCCAAGGGTTGCCGTTGACCTCGCCCAGCGCCTCGAACTTGACGTAACGCCCCACGGCGACGCCGGTCGCCTCGGACCCGGCCTGCTGCACAAAGGCGCTGACCGATGCCACATCGGCGGCGCTCAACACCACGTTGGTGTGGGCGCGCACGGCATCGTCGAGGGTGGCGGCAGAGCCGTTGTGCAGATACGGCGCGGTCAGCCAGGCATCGCGCAGCGTGGGGATGTCGATGCCGGCCAGCACCCCGTCCAGCCGCTTGCCGCTGCTGGGTTGGAGGGTGCCCACGTTTTTCAGCAGGCCCGCCGTGCTGTTGGTAAACGCCGTACCACCGTGGCAGCTGGCGCACTGGGCGTTAAACACGCCCTGGCCGGTGAGGGCGGCGCTGGTTAGGGCACCGTTGTTGCGCCAGGGGCTGGGTTCAAACGTGTTTAACGAAGCCGTGTAGGCGGCCAGGGCATCCAGGTCGGCACTGGCACCGGCTTTGGTGTCGCCCAGGGGGGCGCTGCGGGTGCCGGTGTTGAACTGGGCATCGGCCATCAGGCCTGTGCCCTGGGCCAGGGTGCGGATCTGGCCCTCAAAGTCCTGGGTTTCGTCGAAGTTGCCACTCCAGTGCAGCGGGCCCTGCCCACCGGCTCGGCCCCGCAGCCGGATGGTGTTGCGCAGGCCCTCGCCGCGCCCGGTGAAGTCCCAGGTGCGGCCATCGTGCCCGCCGTCGTTGTGGCAGGCGGCGCAACTCAGGTAGCCGTCGCGGGCCAGCCGGGTGTCGCGGGCATCGTAGAAAAACTGCTTGCCCTTGAGTACGTTGGCGGCCAGCTTTTCGGACCCCACGCTGCCCAGGGTGGCCAACAGGGGCATCTCCATCTGGCCAAAGCCTGCCAGGGGCGACAGGTCGTACACGCCGACGCTGCGGTCCATGAAGTTGTGCACGTAGAGCTTTTTGCCGTCGGCCGACACCACCACGCCTTGCGGGGCGCGGCCGGTGTCCACCCGGAACAGCTCGCGCCGCCCCGAGGCATCCAGCACCGCCAGGTGGCGGCTGGCCTCTAGCGTGACGAAAACATAGGCCCCGCTGGGGTGGTAGACGGCAGCGCTGGCCAGACCGGAATTGTCGTGGTCTACCCGGGCGGCATAGTCTTCGGTCAGGCTGGCCATGGCGACGCGCGAGGAGATCGCCCGCACGGTGTTCTGGAAGTCCAGCTCCTGCCCATCGCGCAGCTTGCCGCGCTGGATGTTGTCTTGCTTGGACGGCACCCAGGCGCTGGCCCCGTCGGGCGACAGGGCCGCCGCACCCAGGTAGTTGGGTACGCCCCGGCCCTGGATGGTGCTGTCGGCCTTATCGCTGTGCTGCAGCACCACGGTGCGGCGGATCGCCAGCGTGGCCGGGTCTACCGCCACCAGTTCGCCGCCTTGCTTGGCTCCGGCCAGGCTGGTTTGCACCAACGCGGTGGCTTCGCCGGGCTGGGGTTTGGTGATGAAACGCGACACCAGCAAGGTGTTGCCGTCAGCGCTCAGGGCCAGATGGCGCGGGTTGGGCCCCAGGTTCAGCGTGCCCTGCGCCACCCCGGTGGCCGACAGTTTGCGCAGTTGGCCCAGGCCTTCCAGCGCCACATAGGCAGAGCCATTGGCGGCCACCACGATGCCATAGGGCTGGCTGCCGCGCACCAGGGGCAGGGTTTGCACCACGGTCAAGGTGCTGGGGCTGAGGATGCTGATGCTGGCCGCGCCCTGGTTGACCACCCAGACCCGCCCATCCGGCGCCAGTGCCAGGGTGCGCGGCTGGGCACCCACGGCTACCTCGGCCACCCGGGCGTTGGTGGCGGTGTCGAAGACCGAGACGGTGTCGTTATCGGGGTTGACCACCCACAGGCGGGCGCTGGCCCCGCTGCGCGGCTCCCACAGCAGGTTGGACGAGGCTTTGGCAGCACCGGGCACAGCGGCAGCCGCCACCGCCTGGACAAAGCTCCGGGTGCTGGTGGTGCCGTCGCTGCTACGCACCGTCACTTGCACGGTGTACAGGCCCGGTGCCGCGTAGGTGTGGGAGGTGGTGGCGCTGGTGCTGAAGGCTGTGACAGGGCTGCCGTCGCCATAGTTCCACTGGTACTGGTAGGGCCCGCTGCCCGCCACCGTGGCGGTGTAGGCCACACTGGTGTTGCTGGTACTGGGGGTGGCCGCAATGGGGGAAATCACCACCGGCGGGCTCAGCACAGTCCAGACAAAACTGGCCGAGGCTTTCAGCCCTGCAGGGTCGGTGGCCGTGGCAGTAAGGTTGTAGGTGCCCGCAGCGGTGGGGGTGCCGCTGACCACGCCCGAGGCAGGCTGCAGCACCAGGCCCGGCGGCAAACCGGTGGCGGTGTAGGCCAGGGCATCACCGTCGGGGTCGCTGGCGCTCAGGTTCAGGTTCACTGCCTGGCCCACGGTCACGGGCGACACTGTGGGCGCAGCCAGGCTGGGCGCACGGTTGGCAACAGGCGTGCCATACACCTCCACCTCGGCCAGACCCAGGGCATTGGTGCCAACCAGTTGCACCCGCACATAACGGCCACGGGTGGCGGTGGGCAGGGCCAGCGAGCGCGGCGCGGCGGCGTTCAGGGGCGAGCGCCATACCGTAGTGTCGGCCAGCAGCTGGTCCAGTGTGCGGCCCGCCATTGGGGTGTTGGACACCAGCACGTAGAAGTTGGCCAGGTTGGCGGCGCAGCAGTCGGTGCGGTTCCACAGCCGCAGGCTGGTCAGGCTGTGGATACCGCCCAGATCTACCTCCCACCAGGCCTGGGCATCGGCACCGGTGAGGCCCAGGCCACCATTGGCCAGCACGCCGTCCTGGTTGCGGTCTACCACCCGTGCTGCAACCGCGCTACCGGCGGTGCTGGACTGGCTGGCCGGTTTGCCCGCCGCGACGTTGTTGAAATAAACCGTCTTTTCCACGTCGTTGGCACCATAGTCGACTAGATTGCTTTGGGCCACCGGCGTGCCCCAGTTGATTCCGTCGCCACTGACGTACACCCGGAATCGGCTGACCGTGCCATTGCCGCCGCCCGGCCGGGGCAGGTAACGCATGCCACTGATCTTTTGGCCACTGCCCAGGTCCACCACCACGCTGTGCGGCAGCGGTACATCGGGGCCCCAGGCGCTGTGCCAGAAGGTTTGCGGATCGCCGTCGATAGCCAGCGCCACCGGGTTGCCGGCCTGCTGGCTGTCGGCCATCAGGCTCCAGCCACTGCGGTTCAGGGCCACGCCCGCCTCGTCGAGCAGGTTGAACTCGGCCATCGACGACCAGGGGTTGTTGTTCACCTCGCCCAGGGTCTCCAGCTTGACGAACTGCACCAGCCCGGGCTCCCGCACGGTCCAGACAAATTCGGTCGCGATGCGGTGGATGCCGTTATCCACCTCCACCGACACGGCATAACGGCCCAATGCACTGGGAGCGCCCCGGATGGTGCCGGTGGCAGTATCCAGCACCAGCCCGGGGGGCAGGCCGGTGGCGCGGTAGACCAGGGTCGCAGCCGTGGGGTTGCGGGCCTGCAGGGCCAGGCTGACCGTGCTGCCCAGGCTTGAGGACTGGTCGTCCACCGGGGTGATCAACGGGGCTGAGGTCTGGCTCAGCAGCAGGGTCTTGGCCACCGAGGGCACGCCTGCGCTGTCCAAGGCAAACAGCATGTAGTAGCCCGGCACGGCCCAGCCCGGGTTGGTGGGCATGTTCAGCGCGTAGCTGTTGGCCCCGGTCGGCGTGAAGCCCAAGGGAATGCGCCGCTGGTCGTTGTTCGTCGTATGGGTGGTGGACGACATGCGCACCAGTGCGAACGCGGTCACCGGGGCACTGCTGGTGACGTTCACCACAGCGCCGTAGTTGGCCTGGGCAGGAGCCGCCGTGATTACCGGGCGCGAGGCCGGGCTGCCGTCGGCGTTAAACAGGTAATGCGGGCTGAGAATTTCCATGTCGGGGTGGTTGCTTGCGCAACCGGTGCCGCACAGGCCACCACCGGCCGACATCACCCGGCCATCGGGCAGCAGCAAGGCCACGCTGTGGTACGTGCGCGGCACGGTCATGGGCGGCAGGGGGGTGAAGGTTTCGGTGACCGGATCGAACAGCTCGGGCACCAGCACCGCCGTGTTGTCACTAAAGGGCACGGGCAAGGTCTGCCCGCCAATCACCACCACCTGCCCATTGGGCAGCACCACGCTGTTGTGGAAGGCCCGCGCATAGGCCATGGGGGCGATCTTGCGCACCTGTACGCCCGCGTTCGCGTCAATCACGTAGCTGTTGGCGGTGGCGTTGGCATCCTGGTAGGCAGGCGAACCACCGACTTTGAGGATTTTGCCGATGTCGTACATCACGGTGTTGCCACTCATGCTGTAGGGATCGTCGCCCCGGGTGCCTGCCGAGCGTACATTGCCGTTGCCGCGGGTGTCGATCCAGTGCATCTTGGCGCTCGGGCCGGCATGCAGTACCTGGCCGTTGCCGGTGGGCAGCAGCCACATATGGTTGTCGCCCCGGTACGCCCCTCCCGGGTCGGGGCCGACCATATCGTCTACGGGCACGCCGGTCAGGCGCTGCCAGCCGGTGGCTGCGGTCCAGACTACGCCTGGCTTGCCGCCCACGCCACCGTTCCAGGAGCCGCCCAAGGTGAGGACCGACCCGTCCTGGAGCACGGTATTAGCGTTGTAGGCGCGGGTGATCTTGAGCGCCGCACCGGCTGCCCAGGTGTCGTTGGCGTAGTTATAGATGGTGGTATTGCCCGCCTGCGAGCCGCCGCTGACCAGCAGCCGCCCATCGGCCAGCATGCTGGTGCCGGGGCAAAACAGGTTGCTGCCGGTGGTGTTTACAAACCGCTTGGTGAACCCGCCCGTACTGGGGTTGTAGGTGGTGGCGTAGGCCCGGGCATCGTCGTTGCTGAACGAAAACTCGCCATTGGCCGCCCACAGCACCACATTTCCGTTGGGCAAATTGGCCGCCGAAGCAGGTGTCAGACTGATATTGATCTTGGAGCCCCACTGGGCCTTGTTGATGGCAGCAATCGGTACACCAGCAGCCTTGGCCCGGCCTGCCTCCACGGTCTCCCCTGTGTCCGTGGAACCACCACCGCAAGCCGCCAAACCCCAGGCCAGCGCCAGCACCGGAACCAACCTACCGCGCCCCTCCCCGAAGGAAGACAATGTATGCATACAAAACCTCTTGTCTATAACAAGAAGTATTTTATTATTTTGTGTACAAATTTATAGGTGGATTGGTGTTTGTATCACCGTGGTGCTGCCAACTCCGTCATCAACCGTCCGATTTCCGCAGGGTTGGGAAAGCCCACACTGCGAAAAACCAGCCGCGCACTGCGGTCGAACAGGTACACCTGGGGCGTATGCCGGTCGGGGCCGACCGCCCGGCCATTAAAGAAATCCTGCAGCCGGTCCACGTCGCGCACGGTGGGCAGCGCTGCCGTCCAGCGGCGGGGCTGAGCACCAAAACGCTGCAGCCAGGCGGCCAGGGCTTTGGGGTCGTCGCCCAGGGGGTCGATGCTGATCGACAGCAATTGCAATTCGGTGGGGGCCCCGGCCAGCCGCGTTTGCAATTCCGCAAACAGCGCGCCCTGGAGCGGACAGGTCGCGCTACAGCCGGTAAACATGAGCTGGACGGCGGTGATGCGCCGCGCCAGCATCTCTGCCAGCGCTTTGGGCGCCCCCCGAACCGGGGTCACCTGCAGCGGCGGCAGGCTTTGGGGCGGCCGGACGATGCCAGCGCCCTGGTGGGCCTGCGTCCACAGCGGCACCCCGAAAAGGACACCAGCGGTGGCCAGGGCATAACGGCGGCGGGCGGAATCGACGGTATTCGCGGTCATGGCGGGGCTTGCATCAGGTACTGCCACAGCGCCTGGCAGTCGGCTGGGGCGAGCATGTAACGGGGCATGGCACCGGCCAACATGATAGACGCGGGGTCCATCCCATCGGACAACAAACGGCAAAAACTCTCTTCGGTGAAGCGGGACGGCGGGCCGCCACGGCGCGCGGCCAGTGCGGTCAATGTGGCCCGGTTCAGCCGTGGACCAAAGGCCTGCGTGCCCAGCGCCACCACGGGCTGCGCCGCATGGCAGTTGCTGCAACGGCTGGCCATGGACGGTAGGAAAGTCGCTTGGCCGTACAGCCGGGCCACCATGGGCTGGCTGCCCTCAAACAGCTGCCGCCCACGCTCTGCCCGTTGCGCATCTTCCGCGCGGCTGTACCACGCAGTGGCCAGCGCCAACAGGCAGGCGATGCCGCCGACCACCCATAGCGAAATTGGCACTTCACGCTTGTTTGGCATGCGCTGGAAGCTATCTAAAAAATAGCAATCATAGACCAACGCCTTCTGCAGGCTCTGCGCATCGCAGAGTCGACAAGCCCCCTTCCCCAAAAAAAATTCGGGAGAAACGCGCCAATTCAATTGAGAATGGTTATCATTAGCGAATCGCAAGCCTTTTACAGGAGCCCACCATGTACGCAACCCTTTCAGCCCGCCCCCAGTTCAACCCCACCTCGGGCGAGAACGCCAACAGCGTGCTCCAGGGCGTGAACCTAGGCAAGGCCAAACCGGTATCCGCCGTGGAAAGCCGTGATCTGCTCAAGGGCCAGAAGGCCGTGGAGATCATGCACAACGGCTGTATCTACCGCCTGCAAAACACCAAGCTGGGCAAACTGATTCTGACGAAATAGGTTAGGACTTACGCAGCGCCCCTGTATAGCCCTGCGGGCTTACAGGGGGGACTTGCGTCAGTCCTGTAGCTTTCATCGTGGGGCGATCCGCAGACTCCGCCACGGAGTCTGAGAGGATCGTTTTTGCTAGCCAACGGCAAGGGGTTTAGGCCCCGCGCCGACTAGCCATGCTTTTTTTCCCACACCCTTCAAGCCTTCACCACGGGATACCGGGCCCGCGCCTCCAGCGTGTCCAGATCGATGTGGTTGCGCATGTAGCGCTGGCTGGCCGCCTGGAAGGGCTGGTGGTCCCAGTACTGGGGCACGCCTTGGTTTTGCGCGGCGTAGTGGAAACGGCGGCGGCGCTGGCTGGCCACCACTTCGGCGCGCAGTTGCGGCATATTCCAGCGCGCGGCCACCTCGGCGCGGAAGGCCTGCAGCACATCCGCAGCCGCCGGGTCGGTGGCCAAATTGTTCAATTCATTCGGGTCGGCCTGCAGGTCAAACAGCTGGTCCGGGTCGCCCGGCGAATGCACGAACTTGTGCACCCCGCGCCGCAGCATGATGAGCGGGGCCACCGCCCCCTCGCCCAGGTACTCGCCCACCACCTCGTCGTGCCCGCCCGTGCCCAGCAGGTGCGGCCACACGCTGCGGCCATCCAGCACCTCGGGGGCGGCAGGAGCCGCGCCTTCAAACGCCATGTCCACCAGCGTGGGCAAGATATCCACCAGCGACACCGATGCCGCCACGCGGTGCGGCTGGAAACGGCTGGGCGCATGCACGATCAGCGGCACGCGGCAGGCGTTTTCAAAGAAGTTCATCTTGTACCAAAGCCCGCGCTCGCCCAGCATGTCGCCGTGGTCGGAAATCAAGATGACGATGGTGTTGTCGGCCTGGCCGGTTTGCTCCAGGGTGCGGCGGATCTTGCCAATCTGCTCGTCCACGTACGACACCGCGCCGTAATAGGCGTGGCGGGCGTGGCGCGTCTGGGTGGCGCTGATGGGTGTGCTGTCCATGTCGCTCACATGGCGCAGGCGCTGCGAGTGCGGGTCCATCTGCGCCGGGTCGATCGGCGGCACGCGCGGCATGTCGATGTCTTCGTCGCGGTACAGGTCCCAGTACTGCTGCGGAATGGCATACGGGTCGTGCGGGTGCGTCATCGACACCACCATGCAAAAGGGTCGTGCATCGTCGTCGCGCACGATGTCAAACAGCTTTTGCTGCGCCAAAAACACCACTTCTTCGTCGAAATCGAGCTGGTTGCTGCGGATGCAGGTGCCTGATTCGGGGACGGAGCCCATGGTGTGGTACCAGCTGGGGCGCACCTCGGGCTGGTCCCAGTCGGGGGTCCAGCCGAAGTCGGCGGGGTAGATGTCGGTGGTGAGGCGCTCTTCAAAGCCGTGCAACTGGTCGGCCCCGCAAAAATGCATCTTGCCCGACAGGATGGTGCGGTAGCCCGCGTGGCGCAGGTAATGGCCAAAGGTCAGAACCTCCGACGGCATCTCGGCGGCGTTGTCGTACGCGCCCATGCTTGAAGGCAGCTTGCCCGCCATGAACACGTAACGCGACGGCGCGCACAGCGGGCTATTGGTATAGGCCGATTCAAACACCACGCCCCCCGCCGCCAGTGCGTCGATGTGCGGGGTCTTGCTGACGGTGTTGCCATACGCGGCCAGCGCCGAGGGTGTGAGCTGGTCGGCCATCAGGATCAAGATATTCGGTTGTGCCATGCTTTTCTCATTCCAAACATAATGGAGGTTTATGCAAAAAATGCAGTCTACGCACGTGGCATAAGCGCGTGAAGACTTTCATTTCTTATACATCCATAAACATCTGTTATGGCAGCTCTACGCCGACTCCCACCCCTGCAAAGCCTGGTCTTTTTTGAGGCGGCGGTGCGCCACCTGAGCTTTACCGCCGCCGCCCTGGAGCTGGGCACCAGCCAGCCCGCCGTGAGCCAGCGCATTGGCTTACTAGAGGAAGACCTGGGCGTGCCGCTGTTCAAGCGCGGGCACCGGGGCGTGTCGCTCACCGCCGACGGGCTGCAGCTCTTTAACGCGGTGCGCGACAGCCTGGGCGGCATTGGCGATGCGGCCGCCAGCATCCGCGCGCGGCGCGCCCGCCAGGTGCTCACCGTGGCCACCGACTTTGGCTTTGCCGCCTACTGGCTAATGCCCCGGCTGGCGGCGCTGCGCGCGCTGGTACCCAACCTGGACGTGCGCATCGTCACCACCCAGGACCCGTTCGACATCCGGGGCGAGCCGGTGGACATTGCGGTGGCTTTCGGCGCAGGCCAGTGGCCGGGCTGCACGGCGCAGGCGCTGTTCCCCGAGATCGTGGTGCCGGTGTGCAGCCCCGGCTTCTTGGCGGCCCACGGCCTGACCGGGCAGGCCGCCGATCTGGCCAAGCTGCCCCTGCTGCACCTGGAAAGTGCCGAGCCGCTGCGCTGGCTGGGCTGGCAAAACTGGTTGGCGCGGCACGGCGTGGTCAGCACCGGCGAAAGCCACGACCTGACGCTGAACAACTACCCGCTGGTGATCCAGGCCGCCATTGCCGGGCAGGGCCTGGCGCTGGGCTGGACCCCGTTGGTGGACGACCTAGTGCGCAACGGCCAGCTCGTGGCCGCCTTCGCCCAACCCACCACCACGGCCCATGGTTACTTTTTGGTGGAGCCCACCGCCCAGCGCACGCCCGAGCCGGTGCAGCGCTTTCGGCAGTGGATCGTGGGCGAATGCGCGCAGGCTTTGGCGCACAGCCCTCTTTTAGATAAAAAAGGCCTCTAGCGCGTATTTAATAAGCACGAGCAGCTACAAAAAGCAGAGCAATTACAAGCCGATAGCGGCGATACCGGCCCGGGCGATTTGCGCGTCTTCGGGCGACTTCACGCCGCTGACACCCACCGCGCCGATGCACTGGCCGTCTTTGATGATCGGCACGCCACCTTCGAGCATGCCTTCGATGAACGGCGCGGTCAGGAACGCGGTGCGGCCACCGTTGATGATGTCCTCGTACACTTTGGATTCGCGGCGGGCCAGCGCAGCGGTGTGGGCTTTGGCGGGCGCGATGTGCGACGAGAGTGCTGCCGCACCGTCCAGGCGCTGCAACGACAGCAAATGGCCGCCGTCGTCGACGATGGCGATGGTTACCGCCCACTGGTTCTTCAGCGCTTCGGCAACGGCGGCATCGGCAATGGTTTTCACGTCGGCGAATTCGAGTACGGATTTGGTTTTCAAGACAGCTTCCTGGTGGGTCAATAGAGGCTTGAGCATAACGGCAGCCTGCATTTTTTGCCGCAGTGCAGCATGAAAATCAGCCATGGCGGGCCAGGGTTTGTCCAGTACCCCCATGGAAAATAGGTCTCACCCACGGGCATATTTCTGCTTTGCCCTTGAATCACCCTAAAATTTCCCCATCTGCACTGCAGCATTCGAAGGAGCACCCTCTATGAACGACCGTTACACCACCGCAGACTTTGGCATCAGCCCGAGCACCGGCGCTCTGCAAGAACAGCGCAACCGCGTCATGCGCAACACCTACTGGCTGCTGGCCCTGAGCATGGTGCCCACGGTGCTGGGTGCCTGGCTGGGCGTGGCCACCGGCATCACCCAAAGCCTGGGCGGCGGGCTGGGTCTGGTCGTCTTCCTGGGCGGCGCGTTCGGCTTCATGTACGCGATTGAAAAAACCAAGAACTCGGCCGCAGGTGTGCCGGTGCTGCTGGGCTTTACCTTCTTCATGGGCCTGATGCTCTCGCGCATGATCGCCATGGTGCTGGGCTTCAAGAACGGCCCCGACCTGGTGATGACCGCATTTGCAGGCACCGCAGGCGTGTTTTTGGTGATGGCCAGCGTGGCCAGCGTCATCAAGCGCGACATCTCCGGCATGGGCAAGTGGCTGTTTGTGGGCGTGCTGGTGTTGATGGTGGGCAGCATCGTCAACATCTTCGTGGGCTCTACCGCCGGCATGATGGCCATCTCGGTGGCCGCCATCGGCATTTTCAGCGCCTACCTGCTGTACGACCTGAAGCAGATCATCGACGGCGGCGAAACCAACTACATCACCGCCACCCTGGCCCTGTACCTGGATTTGTTCAATATCTTCCAGAGCCTGTTGTCCCTGCTGGGCATCATGGGCGGCGAACGCGACTGAGCGCGTATCCACCCCTTTAGCCAAAGGCCCTTCGGGGCCTTTTTCTTTGGCCGCATCCGAAGTAAAGTTCAATCTTTGAAGCCAGAAGCCGATAACCAAGCTACTGTCTGCCACATATGAACCTATCCCCACGCCACCTTTTCCTCCCTTGCGCCGTACTGCTGCTGGCAGGCTGCGAGATCCCGGGTGTCTATCCCGACCCCAAGGTACTGGCGCGCGAGGCCGATGCCAAAGCCACAGGTGGTGCCTGCCGCCACGCGCTGCGCGGCATCGAAGACTGCTACACCCTGAACCCCAAAGCCGCCAAGGCCTCGGTGTTTCAGGGCTGGAAAGACATGGACGCCTACATGCGCGAGAACAAGATCGAGGGCGTGGCCTCGGTGGTCAAAATCCCGGGAGAAGGCGAGGCCCCGGCCGAAGAAGCCGTGGCCGCCACCCAGGAAGAAGCCGCGCCCAAGGCCAAAGAGCCCCGCAGCGGCAAGGCCAAAGCGTCTTAAGCTTCGAGTTCGAACACCGCCATGCTCTCTACGTGGGCAGTGTGCGGAAACATATTCACCATCCCGGCCGAGACACAGCGGTAATCCGCCTGGTGCACCAGCACGTCGGCATCGCGCGCCAGCGTGGCCGGGTTGCAGCTCACGTAGACGATGCGCGTCGGCGGTGTCCAGCCCTGGCGCACAGCAGGGTCTTGGTGCAATGCGGCCAAGGCCTGTACCAGCGCAAAAGCGCCTTCGCGCGGTGGATCAATCAGCCACTTGTCGGCGCTACCATCGGCCATCAGCAGCTCGGGGGTCATCTCGAACAGATTGCGCGCTACAAACTTCGTAGCTGCTAGCGCCGATGAATCAAGCGCTAGAGCCTGATTTAGCTTGAAATTTTCGCGCGAGCGGGCCACCAGGGCCTCGCTGCCTTCAATGCCCAGCACTTCGCCCGCCAGGGTGGCCAGCGGCAGGGTGAAGTTGCCCAGGCCGCAAAACCAGTCGATCACCCGCTCGGTCTTTTGCACCTCTAGCAAACGCAGCGCCCGCACCACCAGCACGCGGTTGATTTGCGGGTTCACCTGGGTGAAATCGGTAGGTTTGAAAGGCATGGTGATGCCGAATTCGGGCAAGGCGTAACTGAGTTGCGCGCCGCCCTCCTCCAGCAAATGGATACTGTCCGGCCCCTTGGGCTGCAGCCACCACTGCACGTTGTGCAAGGAGCCAAACGCCCGAAGCTGCGCCAAGTCGCCCGCGCTCAGGGCTTCCATGTGGCGCAACACCATCGCCGTGACCGTGTCGCCGCAGGCCAGCTCGATCTGCGGCAGGGTTTCACGCGCGTCCATGCCGCCAATCAGGGCCCGCAACGGCAGCAGCAAGGCACTGACGTGCGGTGGCAGCACCGGGCAAACCTTCATGTCGGCCACGTAACCGCTCTTGCGCTCGTGGAAACCCACCAGCACCTCGCCCTTTTTGCGCACAAAGCGCACCGACAAGCGCGCCCGGTAACGGTAAGCCCAGGCCGGGCCTTCGATGGGACGCAAAATACTGTCGGCCTTGAGCTTGCCCAGGTGCCAGAGATTGTCTTCCAGCACCCGTTGCTTGATGGCTACCTGCGCGCCCATATGCAAATGCTGCATCTTGCAGCCGCCGCACGCGCCTTCGTGCAAACCAAAGTGCGCGCAGCCAGGCCGCACGCGCTGGGACGACTCGCGGTGGATGGCGCCCACGGTGGCCTGCTCAAAACTGGCTTTTTTGCGGTTGATGTTGGCCGTGACCACCTCAAACGGCAGCGCGCCCTTGATGAAAACGACTTTTCCGTCGGGTTTGTGGGCCACGCCCTGGGCTTCGATGTCGAGCGATTCGACCAGCAAGCTGTCTGCGGGGTAATTCGGCCCGTTGGGGAACGTATCGAGAAGCGTGGTTTCCGTGGTGTCGGTCATGCAGGTGTCCCTGGGGAATCTCAAAATAATTTCACCAAGCAAAAAGCCTTCTAGTTCTTGCGACCTAGAAGGCTTTTTCCATTGTGGCGGAGTGGACGGGACTCGAACCCGCGACCCCCGGCGTGACAGGCCGGTATTCTAACCAACTGAACTACCACTCCTGGTAGATAGCTTTCGGCACACGGCTCTTGCGAGCAACATACCCAAGCGCTACAACTTGGCGACCCTACGGGGATTCGAACCCCGGTACCTACCGTGAAAGGGTAGTGTCCTAGGCCTCTAGACGATAGGGTCAAAACCTTGGAACAACGTTATCAAAAATAACTTCCACACTTGAAAGAAGTGGTGGAGGTAAGCAGGATCGAACTGCTGACCTCTTGCATGCCATGCAAGCGCTCTCCCAGCTGAGCTATACCCCCCAACTTTGTTACCAACTTTGCTTTGCCTTGTAAGCTCTGCTTTGTTGTTAACCTTCCAAGCCTCAAATTATAGCGTGCAAATTACGGGTTTTGCAAGCGTTGCAAAACTTTTTCGCGAGAACTTAAAAAAAGCACTGCGTCCAGCGATGGCGTCTGGGCTGTGCCCATCACCAACACGCGCACCGGCATGGCCAGTTGCGGCATCTTCAGGCCCTGCGCTGCCAGCACTTCCTTGATGGCCGCCGCAATGCTGGGCTTGTCCCAGGCGCAGTCGGCCAGCTTCTCGCGCAGCAATGCCAGCGCGGGCTGGATGGCCGGGGTAACGTGTTGGGCCAGCTCTTCGGCTTTGGGCGTGACATCGGCGTAGAAAGTAGCGGCCCAGTCGGCCAGCACCACCGTGGTGTCGCAGCGGTCTTTGAACAGGCCGCAGATGGCGGGCAAGCGCTCGTCGCTGGTTATGCCCTTGGCCTGTAGGTGGACTGCGACCAGCGCCGCCAGTGCGTCGTCGGCCATGGCCTTCAAGTGCTGGGCGTTGACCCAGCGCAGCTTGGCTTCGTCGAACTGCGCGGCGCTCTTGCCCAGGTGGTCCAGGTTGAACCACTGCAGGAATTGTTCGCGGCTGAAAATTTCGTTGTCGCCATGGCTCCAGCCCAGGCGGGCCAGGTAATTGACCATGGCATCGGGCAGGTAGCCTTCTACGGCGTACTGCGTCACCGGCTTGGCACCGTTGCGCTTGCTCATCTTTTCGCCCTGCTCATTGAGCACGGTGGGCAAATGGGCGTACACCGGCGGCTCTTTGCCCAGGGCGCGGAAGATGTTGATCTGGCGCGGCGTGTTGTTGACGTGGTCGTCGCCCCGGATGACGTGGGTAATGTCCATGTCCAGGTCGTCCACCACCACGCAGAAGTTGTAGGTGGGCGTGCCGTCGGGGCGGGCGATCACCAGGTCGTCCAGCTCGTCGTTGCTGATTTCGATGCGGCCCTTGACCTTGTCGTCCCACACCACCGACCCGCCCTGCGGGTTCTTGAAACGCAGCACGGGCTGCACGCCTGCGGGAATGGGCGGCAGGGTTTTGCCGTCTGCGGGCCGCCAGGTGCCGTCATAGCGCGGCTTTTGCTTGGCTTCCATTTGCGCGTCGCGCAGGGCATCGAGCTCGGCCACCGACATGTAGCAGGGATACACATGCCCGGCCGCCACCATATCGGCCAGCACGGCTTTGTAGCGGTCCATGCGCTGCATTTGGTAGAACGGGCCCTCGTCGTAGTCCAGGCCCAGCCACTGCATGCCTTCGATGATCACATCCACCGCGACCTGGGTGGAGCGCTCCACGTCAGTGTCTTCGATGCGCAGGATGAAATCACCGCCGGTGGCGCGGGCAAAGGCCCAGGGGTACAAGGCGGAACGGATGTTGCCCAGGTGGATAAAACCGGTGGGCGATGGGGCAAAACGGGTACGGGTCTTCATGGCACTCTCAGAAATTAGGCGGGTTCGGCGTTCGGCAGGGCTAGGCGGGAGTTGTCGCCGCCCGACTCTTGCTCCACCGGGCGGTTGTCGCGCATGCGCTGGATATCGTCGGTGGTGATGTCGCCGGTGACGTACACGCCGTCAAAGGGGGAAGCATCGAAACCAGTGATGGGCATATTGGGCGAACCGGCGGCGGTGTCGGTGGCGGCCCAGATAGCGCGCTTCATACCGTCCACGTCCTGGTAGATCAGGGCATCACAGCCGATCAGCTCACGGATTTGTTCCACGGTGCGGCCATGGGCCACCAGCTCGTCCTTGGTTGGCATGTCGATGCCGTACACATTGGGGAAGCGCACCGGCGGCGCGGCGCTGGCCATGTAGACCTTGCGGGCACCGGCATCGCGGGCCATTTGCACGATTTCTTTGGAGGTGGTGCCGCGCACGATGGAGTCATCCACCAGCAGCACGTTGCGGCCCTTGAATTCGCTGGCAATTGCATTGAGCTTTTGGCGCACCGACTTTTTGCGCACTTCGTGGCCGGGCATGATGAAGGTGCGGCCCACGTAGCGGTTTTTCACAAAACCTTCGCGGTACGGCAGGCCGAGCAACTGCGCCAGTTGCATGGCGCTGGGGCGGCTGGACTCGGGGATGGGGATCACCACGTCGATATCTTGCGGCGGCACGGTAGAAATCACCCGCTTGGCCAGGGTCTCGCCCAGGTTCAAACGCGCCTGGTAGACCGAGATGCCGTCCATCACCGAATCGGGCCGGGCCAGGTAGACGTATTCAAAGATGCAGGGGTTCAGCGTGGGCGCGTCGGCGCACTGCTGGGCGTGCACATTGCCTTCTAGGTCGATGAACACGGCTTCCCCGGGGGACAGGTTGCGCTCCAGGGTGTGCATGGTGCCTTCCAGGGCAACGGATTCGCTGGCCAGCATCACCGAGCCCGGGGCGCGGCCAATGCACATGGGGCGGATGCCGTATGGGTCGCGGAACGCCAGCAGGCCGTGGCCCGCGATGGAGGCGATCACGGCGTACGAGCCACGCACCCGGCGGTGCACGTTACGCACGGCGGCAAACACGTCCATCGGCGATAACGGCAGACCCCGGGTGGATTTCTCGATCTCGTGGGCCAGCACGTTGAGCAGCACCTCAGAGTCGCTCTCGGTGTTGATGTGGCGGTGGTCGGTGGTGAACAGCTCGGCCTTCAGCGCGTGGGCGTTGGTGAGGTTGCCGTTGTGCACCAGCACGATGCCGAAGGGCGCGTTGACGTAGAAGGGCTGGGCCTCTTCTTCGCTGTAGGCATTGCCCGCCGTGGGGTAACGCACCTGGCCCAGGCCGCAATTGCCTGGCAATGCACGCATGTCGCGGGTACGGAACGCATCGCGCACCATGCCCTTGGCCTTGTGCATGAAGAACTTGCGGTCCAGCTGGGTGGCGATACCCGCCGCATCCTGGCCCCGGTGCTGCAGCAGCAGCAAGGCGTCATAGATCAACTGGTTCACAGGGGCGTTGCTGACAACTCCAACGATTCCACACATGGTTTATTCCCTAGCGAGTGACTTGCGTCATGGTAAAAATTGAGAAAAAGCCTCCGGCAACAAAGGCCGGGCGGTGTGCAGCACCTCGGTGACCACACCGGCGCTGCGCGATTCTTGCCACCATGCACCCTGGTGCATGCCGGTCAGGTGGACGACGACCCCGCCGATCAACACCAAAATGGCACCGCGCAGCAGGCCAAACACAGCCCCTAGCACGCGGTCTACCGGTCGCAGGCCCACGGCCTGCACCAGCGTTTGGATCAATCGGGCGATCAGCCCGGCGGCAAACGCAGCCGCTACAAATACCAGCACAAACCCCGCCGCAAACCGCAGTGTGGCCGAGGCCGTGCCCATCGGCAACGCGGCGGCCACGTCGGCAGCAAACCACTGCGCCGCCACAAAGGCCGCAATCCAGCCCAGCACCGACAGCACCTCATAGACCAGGCCGCGCACTGCGCCCAGCACCAGAGACAACAACAAAGTGGCCAGCACCGCCCAATCGAGCAGTGCCACGGAATTCAACACCTACAAAGCCAAGATCGAGGCGGACAAAGCCAGGCCCTTGATCTTGCTGGCGGCCTTTTCGGCATCGGCCTTGCCGGTGAACGGGCCTACCCGCACACGGGTTCGCGGGCCGTCCTTGGTATCGACCACCTGGGTATAGGTTTTTAATCCCGCACGCTCGAGCTTGGAACGGGCTTCGCGGGCCTTGTCGGCATCGGCAAACGCACCTACCTGGACGATAAAGCGGCCATCGGCGGCATCGGCCGTAGCCTTGCCGTCCAACAGGGCGCGGGCTTTGGCCGCATCGTCATCAGGCTTCTGGGCGGGTTTCGGTTCGGGCTTGGGTTCAGGCTTCGCTTCAGGTTTGGGCTCGGGTTTGACCGGCTTTTCCACCTTGGGCGCGGGCCGGGGTGCCAGGACTTCTTCCTTGGGGTCGAGGCTGGATTCGGTCGATACCTTGGGTTCTGGGGTTGGCGGGGCGACAGCCACCACGGGCGCGTCGATTTCCACGGCTTTATCGACCTTGACCGTGCCCACGCTGAGCGGTTTGACCTTGGCTTTGTCGGGGATGTCGATAGCGATGTCGCCCGCCACGGGCCGGGGCTGGGTATCGAACACCAACGGAAACCCGATCACGCCTACCAGCACCAGCAGCGCCGCACCGATCAGGCGGTGCCGGGCGCGGCGGCGCATGCCGTCGATGGTTTCAGCGGGGCCTGCCGACGGTTCGTCGCCCTGGGTTCGAAACTTGAAAAAAGCCATGCGGAGTGTCAGGAGCCGAGGTGTTTGGCGGTCAGCCGGGGAATGCCGCCCTCCAGCACCCCACCAACCGTATAAAACGAGCCAAAGACCACGATTCTATCAGCGGGGTCTGCGGCAGCGATGGCCGCATGCAGTGCTTGCATGGGGTCCGTGTGCACCGAACTGGATGCATCTTTACGGGTATTTTGGGCCAGCCACTGGGTTTGCAAGTGTGCCGCCGTGGCCGCGCGGGGAGTGGGCATGTCGGTGAAATACCAGCGGTCGATCAGCGGGCCAATGCGCGCCAACATGGGCAGCAGGTCTTTATCGGCCATGGCCCCGAACACCGCGTGGGTGGTGGGGAAAAAGCCCATCGCGTCCAGGTTGGCCGCCAGCGCCGCCACCGCATGCGGGTTGTGGGCCACGTCCAGCACCAGGGTAGGCTGGCCGGGCACGATCTGGAAACGGCCCGGCAATTCGACCATGGACAAGCCGGTGCGCACCGCCTGGGCGGTGATGGGCAACTGTTCGCGCAGCGCCGTCAGCGCCGCCAGCACGCCCGAGGCGTTCATCAGTTGGTTGGCCCCGCGCAGCCCAGGGTAGCCCAGACCTGCGTAGCGCCGCCCACGCCCGGCCCAGCCCCACTGCTGCTTGTCGCCCGAGAAGTTGAAGTCTTCGCCAAAACGCCACAGATCGGCACCGATGGATTTGGCGTGGTCCAGCACACTTTGCGGCGGCATGGGGTCGCTGACCACTACGGGCTTGCCCGCACGCATGATGCCGGCCTTCTCGAAACCGATGGCTTCGCGGGTGGTGCCCAAAAACTCCATGTGGTCCAGGTCCACGCTGGTGATGATGGCGCAGTCGGTGTCGATGATGTTGACGGCATCCAGCCGCCCGCCCAGGCCCACTTCCAGAATCGCCACGTCCAGCTTTGCCTGCGCCATCAGCGCCAGAATCGCCAAGGTGGAAAATTCAAAATAGCTTAAGGAAATATCGCCTCTTGCGCTCTCCACTGCTGCAAAGTGCGCTACGAAATCCGCAGCACCGGCAATCTCGCCGCCAATCCGGCAGCGTTCTTCAAAATGCACCAGGTGCGGCGAGGTGTAGACCCCCGTGCGGTAGCCCGATTGCAGCAGGATGGCTTCCAGCATGGCGCAGGTAGATCCCTTGCCGTTGGTGCCCGCCACGGTGATGACAGGGCAGGTCAGCTTCAGGCCCATGCGCTGGGCTACGGTGCGGACGCGGTCCAGGCCGAGCTCGATGGTGGTGGGGTGGAGCCGCTCGCAGTGCGCCAGCCAGTCGTTCAGGGTTTGCATGGGGAAGATTGTCTCACCCCCAGGCTTCGCTTCGCTCTCGCCAACCCCCTTGCAGGGGGCAACACCAGCAGCCTGGCAAAGCCAGTTCTGCGGTGTTTCTGGAAGGGATGCCTTTACGCAAGTTATATGGAATTTAGGCATCTACCGCTTATGCAGCAAGCATAAGCCGCTACTGAATATATAGCTATTGGTGGGCCTTATGGAATAATCCCCCCATGATTACCCTCTACGGCATCCCCAACTGCGACACGGTCAAAAAGGCCCGCGCCTGGCTCACTGCCCAGGCCCTGCCCTATGCTTTCCACGATTTCAAAAAAGCCGGTGTGCCCGCCGACCGGCTGGCGGTCTGGACCCAGGCTTTGGGCTGGGAAAAAGTGCTGAACCGCCAGGGCACGGCCTGGCGCAAGCTGGACGCTGCCACCCAGGCCAGCGTGGTAGATGCAGCAAGCGCCCAGGCGGTGATGCTGGCGCATACCAGCACCGTGAAGCGCCCGGTGGTGGAATGGGGCGGCGATGGGCTGACGGTGGGCTTCAGCCCCGAGGCCTGGGCCACGCAGCAGGCGGCCCTCTTACAATAGCCACACCTCCTGCTTATTAGCAATGAAATTGGCCTCCAGCGCTTATTCCATAGGCGCAAGCAGCTACACAAAATATAGCAAATCTTTTTTTACCATGACCACCACCCACATCCCCAGCGTCACCGTCACCACCCAGGCCAGCGTCTACTTTGACGGCAAGTGCATCAGCCACGGCGTGACCTTTGCCGACGGCACCAAGAAAAGCGTGGGCGTGATCCTGCCTGCCACGCTGACCTTCAACACCGGCGCGCCCGAGATCATGGAAGGCGTGGGTGGCGAATGCGAATACATGCTGGCCGGCACCGACGTGTGGGTGAAATCGGGCGAAGGCGAAACCTTCAGCGTGGCAGGCAATACCTCTTTCCAGATCCGCGTCACCGCCCCTTACCACTACATCTGCCATTTCGGCTAAAACAACCGCCCGCTAGTTGTTCTGGAACAGCGGGTGCAGGTTGTTGTATTTGCCGTCAAACACCTCGGGGCCCACATCGATCTGCAGCGTGATGCCGATGGGGCGCTGCTCAAAAATCGGCGCGAAATGCGCCCGGGTACAGGCCAATAACGCCTCACCCGCGCGCTGCTGGGTGGCCTCGCTGCGGCCCTTGCCCATGCGCAGGTTCAGGTACACAAACGCATAGTCCCCTTTGCCGTCGGCCACCGCGTAATGCGCCGCCGGGTAGGCCAGCACGCGCGTGCCGCCGGTGGGAAACAGCTGTTTACCCGTGTCGTCTTGCACGCCCAGCATGGTGTCGGCCAGGCTGCGGCAGAGCTGGGCTATGTCGCTACCGCCCTGGGCAGCGGGTGCGTCGAGTTGACCGGTGTAGAGAATGACCAGATGCGGCATAGAAGATTTGAGAGTGATAGGACTTACGCAGCGCCCCTGTGTCGCCCTTCGGGCTTACAGGGGGAACTTGCGTAAGTCCTGGTTAACCACCCACCGGTTCGGGCTCCAGGCGGATGCCGAAACGTTCGTACACGCTGGTCTGGATGGCTTTGGCCAGGGTCATCACCTCGCCGCCGGTCGCAGGGTGCGCGGCCCCACCCCGGTTCACCAGCACCAGGGCCTGCTTGTCGTACACCGCCGCGTTACCCACCGACTTGCCCTTCCAGCCGCAGGCATCGATCAGCCAGCCTGCGGCCAGCTTCACCGTGCCGTTGTCCAGCTGGTAGTAGACCACCCGGGGCTCGCGGGCGATGATGTCGGCGCATTGCTCGGCGCTGACGGTAGGGTTCTTGAAGAAGCTGCCTGCGTTGCCCAGTACCTGCGGGTCGGGCAGCTTGGCGCGGCGGATTTCGCAGATCCAGTCGAAGATCTGGCGCGCGCTGGGCGCGGTGATGCCGGTGGCGGCCATTTTCTTTTCCAGATCGAGATAGCCCAGCACCGGTTTCCAGGCCTTGGAGAGATGGAAACGCACGCGGGTGATCAGCGCCCTGCCCTCCAGCCCCATGCCGCCCTGGTGCTTGAAGACCGAGTCGCGGTAACCAAAGGCGCACTGGGCGGCGTTCAGGGTAAAGCTGTCGCCGGTGAGCAGATCCACTGCGTCCAGCGCCTCGAAGCGGTCTTGCAGCTCCACGCCGTAGGCACCGATGTTCTGCACCGGCGTGGCGCCCACGGTGCCGGGGATCAGGGCCAGGTTTTCCAGGCCCCAGTAGCCCTGCTCCACCGTCCAGGCCACAAAGTCGTGCCAGTTTTCCCCGGCACCGGCCTCCACCACCCAGGCCTTGTCGGTCTCCGCCACCAGGCGCTTGCCGGGCACTTCGACCTTGAGCACCACCGGCTTGATGTCGCCAGTGATGACGATGTTGCTGCCGCCGCCGAGCACGAACTTGGGCTGTGGCTGCAGCGTGGCGTCGGAGCGGAGCGCCTGCAGATCGGCCTCGCTGCGGATGCGCACCAGGGTATGGGCGCGGGCATGGATGCCAAAGCTGTTGTAGCCGCGCAGGGGAACATTTTTCTCGATTAACATGCCTGGATTGTCCCACCGGGCGGCGGGCCATCGATCTATATCGCCCTCGCCCACACCCTATTCCCGAGAAAACCATGCCTTCATTCGATACCGTTTGCGAACCCGACCTGCCCAAAGTGCGCAACTCGGTGGACAACTCCGCCAAAGAAATCGCCACCCGCTTCGACTTCAAGGGCACTTCGGCCAGCATCGAGCTCAAAGACAAGGAAATCACCCTTATCGGTGACGCCGAATTCCAGTTGGACCAGATCATGGACGTGCTGACCAACAAGATGACCAAGCAAGGCGTGGACGTGAAGTTCCTCGACAAGGGCGACGTGCAAAAGATGGGCGGCGACAAGGTCAAACTGGTGGTCAAGGTGCGCAACGGCATCGAGACCGAAGTGTCCAAAAAGATCACCCGCGCCATCAAGGACAGCAAGCTCAAGGTCACCGCCGCCATCCAGGGCGATGCGGTGCGCATCACCGGCGCCAAGCGCGACGATCTGCAGTCGGCCATGGCGGTGATCCGCAAAGAGATCACCGACCTGCCCCTGAGCTTCAACAACCAACGCGACTGATGCGCCCCCTGCACCGCCTCGGCCTGGCCGTGCTCTGCGCGGCGCTGGTGGCGGGCGCGCACGCCCAGACCGTGGCACTGGGCGGCATGATGGGCGGCAAGGCGCTGCTGATGGTGGATGGGCGCGCGCCCAAGAGCGTCGCCCCGGGCGAGACCTATCTGGGGGTCAAGCTGCTGTCCGCCGCCAACGACGAGGCGGTGGTGGAGATTGCGGGCAAGCGCACCACCCTGCGCGTGGGCGAATCACCGGTGAGCGTCAAGGGCAAGGGCGCGGGCAACAAGATCGTGCTCATGGCCGACAGCCAGGGCCACTTCATGGGCCCCGGCAAGATCAATGGCCAGGCCATGCAGTTCATGGTGGACACCGGAGCCACGGCGGTCAGCCTGGGCGTGAACGATGCCGAGCGCATGGGTATCAACTACAAAAATGGCGAACAGGTGCGCATGAGCACCGCCAATGGCAATTCGATCGGCTGGCGCATCCGGCTGAACTCGGTGCGTATTGGCGATGTGGAGCTGCCGGGGGTGGAGGCGGTGGTCACACCCGCGTCCATGCCGTATGTGCTGCTGGGCAACAGTTTTTTGACCCAGTTCCAGATGACCCGCATCAACGACCAGATGGTGCTGGAGCGGCGCTACTAGCCACCAGCTGCGTCTCGGCCCAACGTTCTCTGATAAATTCCGCCTGCAGACCTATGCAGACCGCCCCACCTTTCCCCATGCCCACCACCCAAGTGCCGTCGCCGCAGGACGCCGACTACGAAGACCTGCTCAGCCTGTGGGCCGATTTGGAGTCGGGCCTAGCCATGGTGCTGGCCAATCCGCACAACATCCCCGACTTTGGCTCCAAGATCCGGCAGTACGACCGCTGGATGCAAGACCTGCTGCAACAAGACACCGACACCGCGCTGTACCTGCTGTTCCAGCTGGCCACCAATGCGTCGGTGGGCTACAGCGCCCTGCACGCCCTGGTGTGCGCCGTGCTGTGCCACATCACCGCCCACGAGCTGCGCCTGGTAGAGAGCGAGCGCGACAGCCTGGTGTGCGCGGCCATGACCATGAACATCGGCATGACCCAGCTGCAGGACAGCCTGGCCGTGCAAACCAGCCCGCCCACCGACGCACAGCAGACACTGATCCGCAACCACGCCGACGCCAGCCGCCATGTGTTGACCTCGGTGGGCATTACCGACCCCGACTGGCTGGACGTGGTGGCCACCCACCACAACGCCCACGACCCGCACAGCGATGTCCAGACCCTGGGCCTGGTGCCCCGGCTGGCCCACACCCTGCGTGTGGTGGACCGCTATGCCGCCATGGTCAGCCCGCGCAAATCGCGCACCGGGCGCAGTGTGACGGAATCGGTGCGCAGCATCATGGCCAGCGCCGTGGGTGCACATGACCCGGTGGGTTTTGCACTGGTGCGCGCCATCGGCCTGTGCCCCCCCGGCACCTATGTGCGCATGGACAGCGGCGAAACCGCCGTGGTGCTGCGCCGCAGCGCCAAAGCCAACCACCCGCTGGTGGCCATGCTGATCAGCCGCAAGGGAGACACCTTTGTGCCACCACGCCTGCACCGCACCGCCACCAGCAGCCCGCTGATCCAGGCCGCGCTAACGCAAGACGCGGTGAAGGTACGCGTGAACCACCAAAGCCTGCTGCGCCAAGGCATTTACGCCGACCGGGCAGCCGCAAGCCGATAGTTCAGGCCGGTTTCTTGCCCTTGCCCAGGCGGGATTCTTTGCCATTGAGCAGCCGCACGATGTTCTCGCGGTGCCGGTAGAACAGCAGCGCTCCCATCACGCAGATCGACACCAGCACCGGCGTTTCGCTGTACCAGGCCCCACCGCTGCCCAGCACGTACACCACCGGAGCCAGGGCCGTGGCCACCAGCGAGGCCAAGGACGAATACCGGGATACAAAAGCCACCAGCAGCCAGGTCAGCATGGCCACCAGGCCCAGCAGCGGATGGATGCCTAGCAGCACGCCCAGCGCGGTGGCCACGCCCTTGCCGCCCACGAACTTGAAGAACACGGGGTACAGATGGCCCAAAAACGCCGCCAGCCCGACCAGGGCGATGGTGCCGTCTTCCAGACCGTACGGTTTACCGTACCAACCCACCAGCGCCACCGGCAGCCAGCCCTTCACGCCGTCGAGCAGCAGGGTGGCGATGGCGGCGGGCTTGCTACCCGAGCGCAACACGTTGGTGGCCCCGGGGTTTTTGCTGCCAAAGGTGCGCGGATCGCTCAAGCCCATGGCCCGGCTGACGATGACGGCAAACGACAGCGAGCCCAGCAGGTAGGCGGCCAGGGTGGCAAGAATCGGGTAAATCGTGGTCAAAACTTTGTCTCCAAACGGTGGCGCATTTTGCCAGCCGATTCTTGGGGTTCACAGCGGAATAGCGCAGTCCACCGGCTTTGCATCCAAGAGCCGCACGCACACCTGCGGGTCCAACCCCACTAGGTAGCCGCGCCGCCCGCCGTTGATGGCGATACGGGGCAATTCCAGAATCGCCGCTTCGATGTACACCGGCATGGTTTTGCGGGTGGCAAACGGCGAGGTGCCGCCCACCAGATAGCCGCTGTGCCGGTTGGCCACCTCGGGCTTGCAGGGCGCAACCGATTTGCAGCCGATCTGCCGCGCCAGGTTCTTCAGCGACACCGCGCGGTTGCCGTGCATCAGCACGATCAGCGGCTTGGCGTGCTCGTCTTCCATCACCAGGGTTTTGACCACGGTGAACGGGTCCATCCCCAGCACCTCGGCACTGTGCTGGGCACCGCCGTGCTCCAGGTAGGAGTAGGGGTGCTCGGTGAAGGCCACGCCCTGCGCCTTGAGGAACTGGGTGGCCGGGGTTTCTGAAATATGCGCAGTTTTGGCCATGCAAGATATATATAAAAAGTGCCTCTGGCGCTTATAGAATCGGCATAGGCAGCTACTAAAATAGTAGCAATCGGCTTATTGGGCGGGGTCGCGCAATTCCCAACGGATCTTGTCGATTTCGGCCAGCAGCGCACTGGGTAGCGTCTTGCCCCAGGCATCCAGGCATTCGTCCAGCTGCGCCACCGAGGTGACCCCGATGATGGTGCTGGCCACCTGCCATTTGGAATGGCAAAACGCCAGCGCCATTTGCGTGGGGGTCATGCCGTGGGCACGGGCCAGGGCGTTGTAGCGGCGTGCGGCCTCCAGCGACTCGGGGCGGCCCCAGCGCTGTTTGCGCATCGACTCGAATTGGGACATGCGGCCCTGGGGCGCATCCGGGCCGGTGGTGCCGGACACATCGTATTTGCCGGTCAACAGCCCAAAAGCCAGCGGCGAGTAGGCCAGCAGCGACACGCCCAGGCGGTACAGGGTTTCGTCCAGGCCATTTTCGACCGTGCGGTTGACCAGGCAGTAGGGGTTTTGCACGCTGGCCACGCGCGGCAGGCCGTGCTGTTCGGCCAGGCGCACAAACTCATGCACGCCATACGGCGTTTCGTTCGACAGGCCGATGGCCCGCACCTTGCCCTGCTTGACCAGCAAGGCCAGGGCTTCGAGCTGCTCGTGGATGCTGGAGACCGGCATGTCTTTGTCGGGGTCGAAGTAGATGCCGCCAAACGCGGGCACGTGGCGTACCGGCCAGTGGATCTGGTAGAGGTCGATCACGTCGGTGTGCAGACGGTGCAGGCTGCCGTGGCAGGCATCGATGATCTCGGCGCCGGTCAGGTCGGGGCTGCCGTTGCGGATCCAGCCCATGCCACGCGCCGGGCCCGCCACCTTGGTGGCCAGCACCACCTTGTGCCGTGCGCCGGGGTTTTTCATGAACCAGTGGCCCAGGATGGTTTCGGTAGCACCGTAGGTCTCGGCGCGGGCGGGCACGGAATACATCTCGGCCGTGTCCACAAAGTTGACGCCGCGCTCCAGCGACCGGTCGAGGATGGCGTGGGCCTGGGCCTCTGCCACCTGCTCGCCAAAGGTCATCGTGCCCAGACAGACAGGCGTGACTTGCAGGTCGCTTTGACCGAGTTGGGTTTTTTTCATGGGTGAGAGCCTAGTCAGAGGGGGTTGTTTCCATCCTACAACATGGCAGTGGCTAATATTGCGCCATGTACGCCATCCAACGCCCCTCGCGTAGCGAGTTCATACCCATCCGCAGCATCCGTTACCACGTCCGCCAATGGGGCCAGCCCCTCCCCGGCCAACCACCCCTGGTGCTGCTGCACGGCTGGATGGACGTGGCGGCCAGTTACCAGTTCATGGTGGATGCCCTGGCCCACGACCGCCACATCCTGGCCCCCGACTGGCGCGGCTTTGGCCAAACCGGCAGCGGCGGGGCCGACAGCTTCTGGTTCCCCGACTACCTGGCCGACCTGGACTTTCTGCTGAACCACTACGCCCCCGGCCAGGCCGTCGACCTGGTGGGCCACAGCATGGGTGGCCACGTGGCCATGCTGTTTGCCGGTGTGCGCCCCGAGCGCGTGCGCCGCCTGGTGAACCTCGAAGGCTTTGGCATGCCCGCCACCCGAGCGTCCCAGGCACCCAGCCGCCTGGCCCAGTGGATGGACGGCCTGCACAGCCTGCACCAGCACGAAATGCGCCTGAAAACCTACCCCGACCTGCGCGGCGTGGCCCAGCGCCTGGTCAAAACCAACCCCCGCCTGCCCCAGGACAAGGCCGAGTGGCTGGCCCAGCACTGGTCCGCACCCACTATCCAGGACGACGGTACCCGGCCCTGGCAGATTCTGGGCGACCCGGCCCACAAGCTGCGCAACCCCCAGCTGTTCCGCGTGGACGAGGCCCTGGCCGTGTACCAGCGCATCACCGCGCCCACGCTGTCGGTGGAAGCATCCGACGACAGCCTGGTCCGCTGGGGCCAGGGCTACACGCTGGACGAGTACCACGAGCGCCTGCAGTCGGTACCGCATGCCCGGGTGGCCGTGGTCCAGGACGCAGGCCACATGCTGCACCACGACCAGCCCGAGGCCCTGGCGCGGCTGATCGAAGGGTTTTTGGCCGATTAATACAAGCCATTTAGCCGGTTCGCGCTTATGGATAGAGCACAGACAGCTCTGAAATAAATAGCATCCGGTAGATGCTATTGGGCTGCAATGTGTGTCAACATCCCAGCATATTGGCCACAAGGGCGCTGCAAAGCGGTGATGCATGAAACTGAGTCTCAAACTTCCGCTGGCGTTTGCCGCCGCCATGGTGCTGGTGCTGTGCGCCGCACTGTTTGGCATCTACCAGTTGAACCAATCGCTGGCCACCTACCAGACCACGGTGCAAGACCGCTTCAGCAACGAACGCGCCATCGGCAACCTCCTTAACGACTTCAAGGTGCAGGTGCAGGAATGGAAAAACGTCTTGCTGCGCGGCAAAAACCCCGAGCAACTGGCGCGCTACTGGAAGGCGTTTGAAACCAAAGAGAGCGAAATCGCCAAGGCCACCAGCCAACTGCAGCAAGCCCTGCCGCCGGGCGATGCACGCGGCCTGGTCGAGCGCTTTGCACAGGCCCACCAAAACATGGGTGCAGCCTACCGCAAGGGGTTCGAAGCCTTCAAGACCGCCGACTTCGACCCCACCGTGGGCGACAAAGCCGTGCAAGGCATGGACCGCGAACCCGCCAAGCTGCTGGACGAAGCCGAAAAAGCCATTGCCGCCGACAGCCGCGCCGTGGCCGACCTGGCCGCCCACAACGGCCAGCGCGCCACTACCATCAGCCTGAGCGTGATGCTGCTGGTCTGCCTGGCCGTGATGCTGGCGAGCTGGCGTTTCAGCCGCGCCATTACCACCCGCATCGGCCATGCGCTGGGCGTGTCGCAGGCGGTAGCCAACGGCGACCTGACTGCTGCCCAGGCCGTGACAGGCAAAGACGAGCTGGCCGACCTGCTCAACGCCCTGCACAGCATGCAGGCCAGCCTGGCCCGGGTGGTAGGCAGCGTGCGCGAAAGCGCCGAAAGCGTCTCCAGCGCCAGCCAGCAGATCGCCGCAGGCAACCACGACCTCAGCGCCCGCACCGAAGCCCAGGCTTCGGCCCTGGAAGAAACCGCCGCCAGCATGGAAGAACTGGGCGCCACCATCCAACAAAACACCGACGGGGCCCAACAGGCCAACCAACTGGCCCAACAGGCCTCTAACGTGGCGGTGCGCGGCTCCGAGGTGTTTACCCGCGCCGCCGACACCATGACCGGCATTGCCCAGGCCTCCACCAAGATTGCTGACATCGTGGGCGTGATCGACAGCATTGCTTTCCAGACCAACATCCTGGCGCTCAACGCCGCCGTGGAAGCCGCCCGCGCTGGCGAACAAGGCCGGGGCTTTGCGGTGGTGGCCAGCGAAGTGCGCCTGCTGGCCCAGCGCAGCGCCGAAGCCGCCCGCGAGATCAAGGGCCTGATCCAGGCCAGCGTGCAGCGCATGGCCCAGGGCACGGCGCTGGTGGACGAAAGCAGCGTGGCCATGCAGGAGGTGGTGAACTCCATCCGCCGCGTCACCGACATCATGGGCGACATCAGCGCCGCCAGCCGCGAACAAACCCTGGGCGTGGGCCAAATCAGCGAAGCCATCACCCAGATCGACCAGACCACCCAGCAAAACGCCGCCCTGGTCGAGCAAAGCGCCGCCGCTGCCGACAGCCTGAAGCACCAGGCAGCAGGCTTGGTGCATACGGTGTCGGTGTTCCGGCTGGGCGGAACACGGCTTTTAGCCTGAAGCAGGCAGCCGCAAAACGGCACTGCGTAGCATGAGAAAATAATGGGCTAGCCCCTACCGGCACCCACTTCCGAAAGAATCTCATGGACGCAGAACGTATCAACACCATTGGCAACCAACTCAGCACCCTGAGCGTGCGCACGGAAGACCTCCGGAGGTATCTTTGACGTCGATGCCAAAGCCGAACGCCTGCGCACCGTCAATGCCTCGCTAGAAGACCCCAGCGTCTGGAACGACCCCAAAAAAGCCCAGGAACTGGGCAAAGAGAAAAAGTCGCTCGACGCGGTGGTGCTGTCGCTGGAAAAGCTCACCCGTGAGCTGGCCGACAACACCGAACTGTTCGAAATGTCGAAGGAAGAAGGCGACGAAGACGGCCTGATCACCATTGAATCGGAAACCGCCGCACTGGCCACCGAGGTCGAAGCCCTCGAATTCCGCCGCATGTTCAACAACCCCGCAGACCCCCTGCCCTGCTTCCTGGACATCCAGGCCGGTGCCGGTGGCACGGAAGCCTGCGACTGGGCCAGCATGCTGCTGCGCCAGTACCTGCGCTACGCCGAACGCAAGGGTTTCACCGCCACGGTGGAAGACATCACCGACGGCGACACCGCCGGCATCAAGGGCGCGACCATCAAGATCGAGGGCGAATACGCCTTTGGCCTGCTGCGCACCGAGACCGGCGTGCACCGCCTGGTGCGCAAAAGCCCGTTCGACAGCTCGGGCGGCCGCCACACCAGCTTTGCCAGCGTCTTCGTCTACCCGGAAATCGACGACTCCATCGAGATCGAGATCAACCCCAGTGACGTGCGCACCGACACCTTCCGCGCCAGCGGCGCAGGCGGCCAGCACATCAACAAGACCGACTCGGCCGTGCGCCTAACGCACATCCCCACCGGCATCGTGGTCCAGTGCCAGGACGGCCGCAGCCAGCACAGCAACCGCGACGTGGCCTGGAAACGCCTGCGCAGCCGCCTGTACGACTTCGAACTGCGCAAACAGCAAGAAGCCCAGCAAAAGCTGGAAGACACCAAGACCGACGTAGGCTGGGGCCACCAGATCCGCAGCTACGTGCTGGACAACAGCCGCATCAAAGACCTGCGCACCAACGTCGAAGTCTCGGCCACGCAGAAGGTGCTGGACGGGGATTTGGATATCTTTATTGAAGCCTCTCTCAAGCAAGGCGTGTAATGCAAGCTCTTCTCTCGCAGCCCACCAAAGCCATCATCTTCGACATGGACGGCACCATGGTGGACTCCATGCCGCACCACACCTCCACCTGGCTGGACTTTGCCCAGAAGCACGGTGTGGCCATGGAGATCGGCGAGCTGATGCGGCGCACCACGGGCCGCACCGGCCTGGAATGCGTGCGCCTGATCCTCGACCAACCCGACATGGATGAAGCCCACGCCTGGGCGCTGGTGCACGAGAAAGAGCAGCTCTACCGCGACATCTTTGGGCCGATTTTCAAAGAAGTGTCGGGCTTCACCGCCTTCTACCAGGCCACCCGGGCCCGTGGCCTGAAAGTGGCCGTGGGCACAGCGGGCGACATCCACAACGTGGAATTCGTGCTGGGCCATTTGCAGATGAACCCGCCGCCCGATGCGACTGCGCGCGGTGACGAGGGCCTCAGTGGCAAGCCTACACCCGCTATCTTTTTAGCAGCGGCACAGCGCTTGGGCATGGCGCCAAAGCACTGCATCGTGTTCGAGGATGCCCCCTTTGGCATAGAAGCTGCACGCCGTGCCGGGATGCGGGCCGTGGCCATCTGCACCAGCAACACGCCGGAAGAGCTGGCCGGGCCGCACGTCATCGCCACTGTGCACAATTACGAAGAACTTTTGCAATCGAATTTTTTGGAGACCCTCCATGTACCGTGAAGGACAGGCGACAGCCATCCACCGGGCCGATTACACCGCGCCTGCTTTCTGGATCGACACGGTGGAGCTGTGCTTTGACCTGGACCCGGCCAAAACCCGCGTGCTCAACAAGATGCGCATGCGCCGCAACCCTGACGTGCCCGCCCAGGCGCTGCGCCTGGACGGCGAAGAGCTGAACCTGGCGCGCGTGCTGGTCAACGGCCAGGGAGCCTCCTTCAAGATCGAAGGCAGCCAGCTGGTGCTGGAGAACTTGCCCAGCGTCGACGACGGGGCGTTTGATCTGGAGATCTTCACCACCTGCGCGCCCATCAAGAACACCAAACTGATGGGCCTGTTCGTCAGCAACGACACCTTTTTCACCCAGTGCGAGGCCGAGGGCTTTCGCCGCATCACCTACTTCCTGGACCGCCCGGACGTGATGGCCACCTACACCGTGACCCTGCGCGCCGACCGGACCAAGTACCCCGTGCTGCTGAGCAACGGCAACCTGGTAGACCAGGGCCCCCTGGACGATGGCCGCCACTTTGCCAAGTGGGAAGACCCGTTCCGCAAGCCCTGCTACCTGTTTGCGCTGGTGGCCGGCCAACTGGTGAGCCGCGAGCAGCGCATCACCGCGCGCAACGGCAAAGACCACTTGCTGCAGGTATTTGTGCGCCCCGGCGACCTCGACAAGACCGAGCACGCCATGCATTCGCTGATGGCCTCGATTGCCTGGGACGAAGCCCGCTTTAACCTGCCGCTGGACCTAGAACGTTTCATGATCGTCGCCACCAGCGACTTCAACATGGGCGCGATGGAAAACAAGGGCCTGAACATCTTCAACACCAAGTACGTGCTGGCCAACCAGGCCACCGCCACAGACACCGATTTCGCCAATATCGAGTCGGTGGTGGGCCACGAGTACTTCCACAACTGGAGCGGCAACCGCGTCACTTGCCGCGACTGGTTCCAGCTGAGCCTGAAAGAAGGCCTGACCGTCTTCCGCGACCAGGAATTCAGCCTGGACCTGTGCCGCGACCCGTCGGCCAAGGCCGTCAAGCGCATCGAAGACGTGCGCGTGCTGCGCACCGCCCAGTTCCCCGAAGATGCAGGCCCCATGGCCCACCCGGTGCGGCCCGACAGCTACATCGAAATCAACAACTTCTACACCGTCACCATCTACGAAAAAGGTGCCGAGGTGGTGCGCATGATGCAAACCTTGGTCGGCCGCGACGGCTTTGCCAAGGGCATGGCGCTGTACGTCAGCCGCTTCGACGGCCAGGCCGTGACCTGCGACGACTTCGCCCAGGCCATCGCCGATGCCAACCCGCAGTCCGACCTGGCCCGCCTGCTGCCCCAGTTCAAGCGCTGGTACAGCCAGGCCGGAACGCCCCGCGTGCGGGCTTCTGGCGTGTATGACGCAGCCGCGCGCAGCTACACCTTGACCCTGGCACAAAGCTGCGCGCCCACGCCGGGCCAGGCCGCCAAAGAGCCGTTCGTCATCCCTATCGGCCTGGGCCTGCTGGCGCAAGACGGCTCCGAGCTCGCCCTGCACAGCGCCGACGGCTCCACGCTTACCGCCCCCTACACCTTCGTGATGTCGGAGGCTGAGGAAACGCTGACCTTCGTCAACCTGGATGCCGAGCCGGTGCCCAGCATCCTGCGTGGCTTCTCGGCCCCGGTGGTGCTGGCTTTCGACTACTCCGACACCCAGCTTCTGACCCTGCTGGCGTTTGACACCGATGCCTTCAACCGCTGGGAAGCCGGGCAACGCCTGGCCGTGCGGTCTGCTATTACATTAATAGCTGCTCACGCCGATACCATAAGCGCTAATCCCTTAAATGATGCTTATATTGAAGCCATGCGCAGCGTGTTGCGCCATCCCGATCTGGATGCGGCTTTCAAGGAACTGGTGCTGACCCTGCCGTCTGAAACCTACTTGGCCGAACAGCTCGACGTGGTCGATCCGCAGCGCATCCACGCGGTGCGCGAAGCCATGCGCAGCCAGCTCGCGCAGGCGCTGGCCGACGACTGGGCCTGGGTCTACGCCACCTACAGCGACACCGGGGCCTACTCGCCCGATCCCCTGTCCAGTGGCCGCCGCGCCCTGACCGGCATGGCCCTGAGCCAGCTCTGCTTGGCCGCGCAGGCCAGTGGCGATACCCTCTGGCCCGGCAAAACCCTGCAGCGCTTCAAAGACGCGGGCAATATGACCGACCGCTTTAATGCCCTGAGCGCCTTGGTCTCCAGCGGCCACCCGCTAGCGGCGCAGGCCCTGCCCCGCTTCCACGCCTTGTTCAAGGACGAGCCGCTGGTGCTGGACAAATGGTTTGCCCTGCAAGCCGGTGCCCCGGACCGCAATGGCGACATCCTGCCTGCCGTGCGCCAGCTGCTCAAGCACCCCGATTTCAGCCTGCGCAATCCCAACCGCGCCCGCAGCGTGGTGTTCAGCTACTGCAGTGCCAACCCCGGGGCCTTCCACCGCAAGGATGCAGCGGGCTATGTGTTCTGGAGCGAACGCGTCATCGAGCTCGACGGCATCAACCCCCAGGTCGCCGCCCGCCTGGCGCGCGCACTGGACCGCTGGAAAAACCTGGCCGAGCCCTACCGCAACGCCGCCCGCGAAGCGCTGGGCCGCGTGGCCGCCAAGGCCGATCTCAGCAACGACGTGCGCGAAGTCGTCTCGCGCGCACTGGCCGACTAACAATAACGAGGAAAGAAGCATCCCATGTCGCAACACATCTCTCTCACCCGCTACCTGGTCGAACAGCAACGTGTGGACGGGCTGATCCCGTCGCAACTGCGCCTGCTGATCGAAGTGGTGGCCCGCGCCTGCAAAGGCATCAGCCACGCCGTCAACAAGGGCGCGCTCGGCGGCGTACTGGGCTCGGCCGAATCCGAAAATGTGCAAGGCGAAATCCAGAAAAAGCTGGACATCATCGCCAACGAAGTGCTCATCGAAGCCAACGAATGGGGCGGCCACCTGGCGGCCATGGCCTCGGAAGAAATGGAAGAAATCCACGCTGTGCCCGACGGCTTCCCGCAGGGCGAATACCTGCTGCTGTTTGACCCCCTGGACGGCTCCAGCAACATCGACGTCAACGTCAGCATCGGCACCATCTTCAGCGTACTGAAAAAGCCCAAGGGCGATGCCGCCGTGGTCGAAAACGACTTCTACCAGCCCGGCAAGAACCAGGTTGCCGCCGGCTACTGCCTCTACGGCCCGCAAACCACCCTGGTGCTGACCGTGGGCAACGGTGTGGCCATGTTCACCCTCGACCGCGAGCAGGGCTCGTTCTTCCTGACGCACGAAAACGTCCAGATCCCACCCGACACGCAAGAATTTGCCATCAACATGAGCAATATGCGTCACTGGGACACGCCGGTGAAGCGCTACATCGACGACTGCCTGCAAGGCACGGAAGGCCCGCGCGGCAAAGACTTCAACATGCGCTGGATCGCCAGCATGGTGACCGACGTGCACCGCATCCTCACGCGCGGCGGCATCTTCCTCTACCCCTGGGACAAGCGCGAACCCGGCAAGCCCGGCAAGTTGCGCCTGATGTACGAAGCCAACCCCATGGGCTGGCTGGTCGAGCAGGCTGGCGGTGCCGCCAGCACCGGCACCCAGCGCATCCTCGACATCGTTCCGCAAAAGCTCCACGAACGCGTGAGCGTGGTGCTCGGCTCCAAAAATGAAGTCGCCCAGGCCGAGGCCTATTTCAGCAAGCTATAATTGAGGGCTTATGTGCCGGTGTAGCTCAGTCGGTAGAGCAGCTCATTCGTAATGAGAAGGTCGGGTGTTCGATTCATCTCTCCGGCACCAAGTGAACAAAGGAAAGCCCGCTATCTAAATGGTAGCGGGCTTTTGCTTTTATTGGCTCTTACAGACTGTTTACAGACTGCGGTACATTTTTTGTACCGCCCAAAAACACAAAACCCGGCACGTGGCCGGGTTTGTGGATTCAATCGCGGTTATTGCTCACGTGCCCCGCTGGCCCCTACCTAAGTGAACGGTCTTCGCGTATCGGTAGCCGGTACTTGCCGATACGCCCAGCGCGTCAGATATGCGCCGCACGGCCTCCGCCTGCGTCGCACAGTCCGCAGCTATCGCCTGGGCTTGCTGCAACCGTGACTGACGGGCATGGCCAGCCCCTATCGTTACCCGCGCGCCAGCGTGGCGGGCCAGTACGTCGGCCACTTTGCGCAGCGTGGGTAGGTCGGTGCTGGGGTCGCCCCGCAGATCGGCGAGTTCTTTATGCAGCGGCTGCACGTGGTTCAGCCTCAAGTGCATGCACCAACTCCATCAGGTCGAGGCCGGGCTTGTAGTGGGGGTGCCCCATGGCGCGGTAAGCCACCAATTTTTGAGCAATGTCGTGCATGAATAAATCCCACGCCAAACGTGCCGCATCTCGCTCTGCAAATTTAAGAACCTGGTTGCCATCTGCATGCGCTTGCACTGCCAGGGCATGCGCGGCCTGAGATTCGGCAAGCTCTGCAGTCGCGAGCGTCAAGGCTGATTCAAGCAGGTTAACCGCGCCGCGGTCAGCGGGGGCTACTTTGACTGAGCGGCCCGCCTTGGCGGCGGCAAGCACCTCCTGAGCCGCGGAGGCGTGATTCAGTTCGTGGGTAGCGCTTGCGTCTGCCAGCAGGGATTGCAGGTTGAGTACCGTCTCTTGCTTGCATGCAACCACCTTGCCCGCTTCCCCGGCCCTATTGGCCAGGGCGATGACTTCCACTTTTGCGGTGGCCACCCTGGCGGGTGCGCTGATCATTGCTTGAAGGGGTTGGATGGCGATATCTAGTTCGCGAACCTTGTCTTCCGCAGCGCGCAGGGCATTTGCAGCGGTACTTTCGGCAATTAGCAGGGCGCTCTCGTCCGGCAGTATGCGGGACGAAGCATGCGTAACCTGATAAGCGGCGCGGTCCGCTTTTGCCTGGTCGAACTGCGCGCGCATTGGGTTCATGTCGATGCTGGCACGCTGGGCTTGGAGGTTGGCAAGTTTGGCCTTGCGGTCGCTGATTTTCACGGGGGTGTCCTTTCGATGGGGGCTGTGGTATTCAATCGCTGCCTGCGATTGAATAAGCAAAATTCTATCCAAAAACAGCCATTCATTGAAAGTATTTTTACACAAGTGCACTAAAGTGTGTTATGCAAAATAACTTTACGTAACAAAAGCCCAGTCAAAGCACCATGAAACCCCCATATCTCGCGCAGCGGCACGAGCCCGTGAATATTTTTCGTGGGGGCGTTGTGATCCGGGCCTAGTGAACCAAAATTGTGGGGGTAGTGGGATGTGGCCCGTCCCATTTTCAAATTGGTCTGGAAGGCACAAATACAAAAGCCACCTTTCGGTGGCCTAAGTACCCACTGCTCTCGCCAGTTTCGGATAGCGCCGGTTTCAAGCCTCGGATGGCCTTTAAGGGGTGTTGCCACCTCTTCGTCCCGCTCAAAGTGTATCGGCTGTGGGGACAAGTGCAATACTTTTCACGGTTTTGCACAGGATTGCCGTTAGAACGTTCGTCACCTGCTTTACTCCGTTTTTCGCAAACACAAACTTGTAGATTCAAGACAGGAATTTTTAGACCAAGTGCGCCACGGGCCTCGTAGTCCGCGTGCGTCGCTGTCAACCTCGTAGGGTCCCCCTCACTCCTGAGAGTTGCAAAACTGCATGTTTGCAAATCGCTGGCCAGTGCGAAGCATCGAATGAACGTGTTTGCAACAAACAGGTTTCACGGATTAGGCGTAGCTGGTGTGTGCCTACCTGGTGCAGGTGGTGCTGGTGGTGCCTGCCTGCCTGCCTGCCTGCCGGGTGCTGGCTGTACATTAGGTGCAACAAGAAACAGCACCATGCACACACTACCGCTCGTAGCTCTAACCCTTAGTCTACTGTCCGGCGCTGCCGTAGGTCATGCACAAACGGTCTATAAATGTGGAGCGACGTACAGCCAAACGCCATGCGGTACGGGGCAGCAAGAGGTTACTGTGAAGGCTGCGGACCCATGTGAGGCGGCGGGGAATAGGTACTCCGACAAATGCATTGGACGTAGTTACTCACCCAGCACAGACAAGCCTATAACACTGGCTGATAGAAAGAAGCTCGATAGTGCGGCAGCAAAAGCGGCGCAAATTAGCGAAGAAAATGCTACTCGCAACAAGCAAGCATTGGCCGAAATTGACCGACAAAGTTCTGACCCGATACTCGTTGAATCGAACAAGAAACAATGTGTGCGTCAGGTGACCTACCAACTAAAGGACCCGGAAAGCGCTCGCTTCGGTGAACCTTTACGCATCGGCGCATTGATGGACCAATTTATGGGTCGGCCAGTAATGTCTTACTCGGTGTCAGTGAATGCGAAAAATAGCTACGGGGGGTACACAGGTTCAAAAATTTGGTTCTGCTCCTTTTCACCCGACGAAAAAGCGTTTGTCCGTGCGTGGACGGGCAGCGAATAAAAATCGCCTGTGTTTTGATCAGCCGCACAGCAGGGCGGCGGGGGGCGGTTTGTAACGCTGTAACGCATGTAACGCCATTCCCATAGAGTGCCAAATATATATATAAATTGAAATTTTCGATTTATGGCCTCTCTAGAAGTGCTGTTACACGCGTTACAGCGTTACAAGGTTTCCCCCTTACCCCGCCGCCAGGCTGTATAAAAAGTCACGAGGTGTCAAGCTGTCCGGGTTCTGCCGTCTTGCATGTTCGGCCCGTATCTCCGCAGACGTTGCGTCCAGCCACCGCGCGCGGTTGCGTAAGATTGACAGGCGCGCGGGAGTGGCAATCCCTGGTAGCCGCACCACTGTGGGATAAGGCACTATGCCGAATTGCTCCAAGGTTCGACGGGGCGCAGCGGGCATGTCGGCACCAAGAGCCGCGTCCCCCATCAATACCCGTGAGATGTCGCTCGGCGTGATTACATCCACAGGCCAATGCGCCACCAGCATCTCACACGCCTCCGCCATCGGCGTTTGACTCGCACGCGTAGCGGCACCCTTGGCCTCGGACTGTGCCGCATGCGCGCCAGGGTTGAACTTACCAATATCCCGCGCGCCTAGGAAAGCCGCCACGGAGGCGATAAACATTGGGTCGTGCAGCGCTCGGTACAAACGGCTGTAGTACGCAGCATTGCGCGGCGGCGCATCAACCGATACCACTTCAATGCGCCGGTCCCCGCGCTCCATGGGGATGGCGCTGAGGTGGTTGGAAAACATCAAAAACCTGCACGCATTGAACTCGATGTACTGCCGTCCAAATTTCGGATTGATATGCCTTGTTTCCTCTGTGACAAGGGATTTCAACCGCTCGGCGTGCTCCCACTGGCTATCGCGCCCGCCCTCCCGAATTTCATCGACCACGGCCAAAACTTTGCGGGCCAACACGCCGTTAAACCCCGTCCGCAACAGCCCCACTAAATCTAAATTTGCAGCCACACTACCGGCCCAAACACGTGACAGCACAGAGGCCAGCCAGTTGCGGCCCATCCCAAAATTGCGCGCAATGTGCAGCCATGCCGTGGCGGGTAATTCACCCGGGCGTTGTTCGATGTGGGCCAGCCAATCAAGAAAGCGACCACGGTCCCCGGCCTGTGGAAATAGAAACGTGATGTGCTCAAGGAACAACGCAGCCCCCGCGGGGTCTGTTGCCCTCGTTGTGCGGTCAAACGGTCGCCAGGAATTGAGTGCCTGACGGCCTTCAGGGTCGAGTAGTAACAGGCCCCCGCCAGCCTTGAACGTCCGGGAAAAAGCGCTCTTCCGGTATGGCGACGCTTTCCATAACCTGCTGATCGGCACGTCTTCGTCGGGCTGTTCTTTCTTCTGGCCATCGCGAAGCTCTTTCGGTGGGCGTTTCACAGGCATTGTGCTTGCCGCGTAGGCGTTCGCCCAGTCCACAAATGCAGAGTCACAGCCGGGGTTGAATATGTCTGCAACACGGGAGCCATCCTGTAAAAACACAAACCGCCCCAGAGCCCCGTCAAGTGTCAGCCGGTCCGGCACGGGAATACGGTAGGCCCCATCTCCAACCCGCTGGTTTTCGGCGCGCTGGTGCTCGCGCCGCGCGCGGGCAAGCTCATCCCGTTGTTCCGCGGTCACGTCCTCGTCGCTCACATCCGTAAATCCCTCCAGCCGGGCTGCGCTGAACTGGCGCTCACAGTCACCCTCCGCCAGTTCCTGGTAACCAAGGTAATCGAGCACGGCACTGGCCGTCCAGGCATCGAACGTGCCATGCAGCGGGTCGCTGGCGTGATCAGATTGCCACAGGCCATCGCGCCCGGGGATAGCACGCACACACGGTGCGCCCGTTGCGGTAGGCGGTGCCCAGCGTCCGCTATCGTGGCGTGTGTAGTTGTGCCTTTCCAGGATGTCCGCAACGTCGTGTAGCGAATTAAACTCGGTGCGGTAGGGCGATGCATACGCCAACTTGCCGCCCTTCGATGAAACGGCCAATTGAACATCCGGGCCACAAAATAATCGTTGCTGCTGGTGCTGAAACTCCATGTCTTCAGACAGCCATAACCACCAGATCAGAAGCGCGGGCGGTAACTCCGGGGCCTTGTCCAGGGTAATCCCGTTTGCGTTGTGCTGCTCGTACGGTCCTTCACCGGTGGCGGTGCGGTAAACGGTCCCGGGCAGGCAATCTTGCAGGTTAGATGAATGCGCCCGCAGCTCCAGAAGAGTCCCTTGAGTTTTGGTCGAGAATTTGATCCACCGCAGACGGGCTGCAATATCGGCGGGGACACGGAACGTAGACCGCCCACCGCTACCGGGACGGCTCGACGCTGTGCGTGCGCCCGCAGCCATCAAGTCTTCCAACACAAAGCCGCACCGCTGTAGACCCTCTCGTGCAGGCTCCACGTTATCGGGGTCAATACTGCACAGTCCGTTGACGGCTAACAGAACGCCATAGCCCCCTGCCGTAGGGTCTATGTCTACGACAGGGCTCAACTGCCAGTCATCACCCACCGGGCGCTTTGACATAGGGTGTAAGGTGCATAGCTTGAAGCCCAGTGCAAGCAAACGGTGCGCTTCGGCGTGGGGGGTAGTATTTTTTTCAGGCACAGAGGCCCCTTCGTAATAGCGAAAATTGCAAAATTCAGAGATGGAAGCTGCCCCACCAAACAGCGGGGCAGTAGGCGCGGTTATCCGCGGGGCGGTGGGGGCGAGGCCAGCGTGAGGTAATACCCACTTGCCCCCCTCCCGCAGTCAGCAACCCGATGGCCGATGTGGGGTACAGAGCCAGCGCCGCCCCCGTGGAAGTGCTTGCCTCCGCAAAACGGGCAAGCCACAGTCAAACGCCAGACCCCCTCGAAGCCCCGGCGAAGTGGTGCCACCCATTTGACCTCGGCGGTTACGGTCGGGTCTTCAGTCATGCGGCAAGGCTCCAACGGCGAACGACAGCGCGGCATCGAATTTGCCAGGCCGCAGTCCCAGCGCTTCATCAAGATAGGCGTACCCGTCTTGTTCTTGTACCGGTGGTGCTGCTATTGCCACGCCCACCTCCTGGGCAGAAAGGCCAAGTGCATATGCAATCCGCTGCACCAAAACGCGGGCGGTGCGCTCCGCGCAGGCCGTGCAAACAACCCCACCGTTTACGCCCACAAAGCCTGCGGGGGTCACGAGCCCACCCAGGGGCGTGCCCTTTTGCACACAGTCTGCGCAGGGGGCACTTCCAACAGGGCGCAATTTTTGGTAGCTCTGTGCGTGTTGCGAAAAGAGAGCGTCGTCTGTAAAATTTGTCGTAGTAGTGATTGATTTGGAGCCTCCGGCGTGTCCAGCGCCGGGGCTCTTCCCATTTGTGGGGTTCACGCGGCCACCCCCAAGAAAAGTTTGATGTCGGCCAGGGGCCATGCCAGCCGCCCCCCGCAGTTAATCGGGCGGATGGGGTGCTGTCTCATGGCCCATTTCCGCAGGGTTTGCGGGCGGCGGTCCATGTAGTACGCCGCTTCTTCGGTGGTTAAGTTCGGCTTGGTGATATCCGCAAGCCGGGGATAGGTCTGTGTTGCAATTTGCATATGGGTTTTCCAATCAACACCGAACAATCTCGGTATACGTGCATGATTTTCTTTCCACACCCTAATTTCCAGACTGCGGCACTTTTTCCGGACGCAATTTGTGCACCTCGCAATAAATCACTAGTCTGGCCAATGTGACTGGCAATAAAGACCTATTTTTCATTCATTTATAGAAATAATTGTTCGCGTTGTGCAGAACCATGCCAGAGCCTCAATTTCAGGGGCAGAAAAAAAAACCGGCGCGAAGCCGGTTTTCTTAAACTAACCGCCGATTAAGCGGGTGTTGCCATCGCGTTATCAGCCAGCGCGTTTGCCAGTTTGTTCGCAAGGTCTAGGCACGTGCTCAAAAACAGGTCTTGTACGTCCTCCCCTGACTCCCGGAAGCCATCACCAGCGTTGCCACAGGTGCGATCCAGTAGGGCGGATAACTGGCCCGCCCATGTTGTCATTTCAGAGATAGTGATAATCGGTTCAGCCATGATGAAAGTCCTTTTTTCGTTTTGGTCAGGGGCTAGTCGGTGTATCACCACCTACCGGCCCCGCCTGTTTTGCCCTGGTTAAACCGCGCCAGGGCTTCGCGGTATTTCAGGTGTTCACCACGCGCAGCGCGCCCGGTGCAGCTTGTGGTACGAACTGCACCCCCGCAATATCCAGAATGTGCGATTCAATCTGAGCCAGAAACGGACGTAATGCGTCAACACTGCGGGGCCGGTAACCCTCGGCGGTCGCACTAGGTTTGTGGCCCATGACTTGGGCAATTGCCCCCGCCGGTGCCCCTGCGGCCTCCCCCAGCAGTGAAAACGAACGACGCAGGCCGTGGATAGTCAGGTGCGCGATCCCCGCGCTTTGCAGGGCACGTGCATGGCTGGCGCGCGCATCCGAAATTCGCCCCGCCTTGCCGGTGCTGGCGCGCGCATCCGAAATTCGCTTCGCCTTGCCGGTGCTGGCGAACACAAATTCATTGATGCGCGGCAAGCCCCCCAACGTTTGTGCAAGGTAGTCGGTCAACGGGATAACGCGGGTTGCGTCTACCTTGTCGGCAAGGGTCAATTTGCGCCACTGAAAATCTAAGTCTGCCCACTTGAGTGCGGCCATTTCCTCGCGGCGCGCGCCGGTCAGCAGCAGGGCGCGCAAATAGGCGCTTGCCGCGCGATTGCCCAACTGCTCTACGCCTGCCCACCATCCCGCAACTTGCGCCGCCTCCAAGGCATCCGTACGGCGGGTGCTGCTGGGCAGGCTTTCCACAATAGCCGCAGCACGTCCAGCCTCGCGATCCACCAACGCGCGGTATTCAGGGCGGGCCGAACACCAGCGCAAAAAGCCGCGGAACATCATGAGAGCGCGCGCCGCTTGGTGTTTCCCGGCAAGGGCTTCGCGGTCGTACCAGACTTTCAGCGAGTCCTCGGTCACTTGGGCAAGCGTCAGGGCCAGCAGCGGGAACAAAGGCCCGGGTCGGGTTACGCCTGCCCCTCGTTTCTTCTTTTCACCACCTGGTGCCGCCATCGCCGTAATGTCATCAAGATACCGGGGCTTCCAAGCATCGCGGCGTTTCGGCCGTCCCTCGGCCAAGTAGCGGGGCCAAACGTCGCCTACGGTCACGGCGTGGGCTTCCGTGATGGCCTGCGCTGCAGCTTTGTCAGCTTGCTGTTTGTGTTCCAGTTCGCGGGGATCGACCCCCTGCTCGGTCAGCCCCCGCAAGCGGTGGGCCTCGTTACGCGCGTCTGGGAGTGCCACCGCAGGCCATTCGCCTAGCGCTCTGGTAAACAGCTTGCCCTTAATGCGGGTTTCAAACTGCCAGTGCTTTCCACCCGCTTTTGTGACACGCAAACGCAGCCCCTTTTTACCGGAGTCACGCACCAGCACGAACGCCCTGTCAGCAGGGCACACGGCCCGCTCTAAAAGGCTTGGTGTCAGGTCGTGGACGACCAAATAGTCGATGGGTGCGGTTTTGCTTGGTCTTGCCATGTTGAGATTTTACAGACTATTTACAGACTGAAAATATCAATTTTGAAGCATTTTAATCAACAGCGGCAACAAGAAATGTTCACTAAAACTATCGTAAGTTGTTGATTTTATGAAACTTAATCAATCACCATCAACACATAGGAATGCGTCTATCCTATCATTCGTAATGAGAAGGTCGGGTGTTCGATTCATCTCTCCGGCACCACATATTGAGAAGCCCGCTGCGGTCAAACGCAGCGGGCTTTTTCATGCTTGAAAGCGAACCAAGAGCGCTTTTCTCTGACAAGGCTATAATCATAGGCTTTACTGAATTTTGTGGGCTCTTCCAAGAGCAACCAAGGCTTGGTAAATTACTTTTACCGCCACCTTCATGGATGGCGAGGTGCGGCATCTGCCGTTAATTGGCTGGGAAGGCTTGTCTGCCGCCCCGGCTCTGATTGGAGTGTCCTCATGGCACGCGTATGCGAAGTAACGGGCAAAGGCCCGATGACGGGGAACAATGTCTCCCACGCCAACAACAAAACCAAACGTCGGTTCCTGCCGAACCTGCAATACCGCCGCTTCTGGGTCGAAACAGAAAACCGTTGGATCCGCTTGCGCATCTCCAACGCCGGTCTGCGTTTGATCGACAAAAACGGTATCGACTCTGTGCTCGCCGATCTGCGCGCACGTGGCCAAGCATAAGGAGCTGAATCATGGCAACCAAAGGCGGACGCGAAAAAATCAAGCTGGAATCTACAGCGGGTCCGGGGCACTTCTACACCACGACCAAAAACAAGAAAACCATGCCCGAGAAAATGTTGATCAGCAAGTTTGATCCCAAAGCTCGCAAGCATGTGGACTACAAAGAAATCAAGCTGAAGTAATTCAGACTGGTCTTTGTACCCTCCAAAAAACCCGCTGGATACGCAAGTGTCCCGGCGGGTTTTTTTATTGGCCCACCCAATGGCCATCGGGGGGCAGGGAAAACCCATAGCGCCTAAAATCGAACCGTGACCTCCATACTCAACGCCGACCTCCACTGCCACTCGGTCGTCTCCGACGGCACGCTCACCCCCGAACAACTCGCGGCCCGCGCCAGCGCCAACGGCGTCGAGCTGTGGGCCTTGACCGACCACGACGAAGTGGGTGGCCAGCAGCGCGCCGCCGCGGCCGCCAAAGCCCACGGCATGAAGTACCTGACCGGGGCCGAGATTTCGGTGACTTTTGCCGGTGAAACCGTGCACATCGTCGGCCTGGGTTTTGATGCCAACAACCCGCTGATGCGCCAGGGCCTGGAAGCCACCCGCAATGGCCGGGGACCGCGCGCCATGGAAATGGCGGCAGGCCTGGCGGCGGTGGGCATTCCCAACGCCTATGAAGGCGCGCTCAAGTTTGTCGGCAACCCCGAGCTGATTTCGCGCACCCACTTCGCCCGCTTTCTGGTCGAGTCCGGTGCCTGCACCGACACCTACGAGGTGTTTCGCAAATTCCTCACCGAAGGTAAGCCCGGCTACGTGCCACACCGCTGGGCCTCGCTCAAGGATGCCGTGACCTGGATCACACAGACCGGCGGTGTTGCCGTGATTGCCCACCCGGGCCGCTACAAATTTACCGCCAACGAAGAATACGCACTGTTCAGCGAATTCAAGGCCCACGGCGGGCAGGGCGTGGAGGTGGTCACCGGCAGCCACACGGTCGCCGAATACACCGAATACGCCGATGTGGCCCGAGAATTTGGCCTGGCCGCCTCGCGCGGCAGCGACTTCCACAGCCCCCTGGAGAGCCACACCGACCTGGGCACCCTGCCCTACCTGCCAGGCGATCTCACACCCGTGTGGGAACTGCTGGCGGACCGCATCCAGTGAAGCGCCCCGGCTCTGCGCTGGCCGGCATTGTGCTGGTGATGGCGGCCGTGGCCTGCTTTGCGGTGCTGGACACCACCACCAAATGGACCACCGCCAGCGTGCCCCTGCTGATGGCGCTGTGGTTCCGTTACGCCTTCCAGGCGGTGGTCACCAGCGCCACCATGCTGCCCCTGCGCGGGCGGGCCTTGCTGCGTACCGCACACCCCAAATTTCAGCTTCTGCGCGGCGTGCTGCTGCTGTTGACCAGCCTGTTTGCGTTCTTGAGCCTGAAGTTCATGCCGGTGGGCGAATTCACCGCCATCGTGATGATCACGCCGCTGGTCATTACCCTGGTGGCTGCGGTGCTGGGCGAACGGGTGTCGGGCCTGCGCTGGCTGCTGGTAGCGGGCGGCTTTATCGGCACACTGGTGATCATCCGACCCGGCGGCGAGACCTTTACCTGGGCCATGCTGCTGCCGCTGGCGGTGGTGGCCTGCAATGCCTGGTTCCAGGTGCTGACCAGCCGCCTTGCCCGCACCGAAGAACCCTTGACCATGCATTTTTATACCGGCTGGATTGGCACGGTGGTGGCTTCGCTGGCCGTGCCCTTCTTCTGGGAAAGCATTACCGACTGGCATCTGTGGCTGGGCATGGTGGTGATGGGCGTGGCGGCCAGCGTCGGCCACCTGCTGCTGATCCTGGCCTACACCCGCAGCCCGGCCGCCACGCTGATGCCGTTTTTGTACGTACAAATTGGTTTTGCCATGCTGGGCGGCTGGCTGGTGTTTGGCCACGTGCCCGACCTGTGGGCGACCCTGGGCATCATCCTGGTGGCCGTGTGCGGTGCCGCCGGGGCCTGGCTGACCGTGCGGGAAAGCCGCATTACCGTGCAACCCACCGAATCTTAAAATTACAACCCTATGGCCCAGCACTTCGAAATCCACCCCGACAACCCGCAGATCCGCCTGCTCAAACAAACCGTGGCCCTGCTGGGCCAGGGCAAATTGGTGGCCGTGCCCACCGACTCCAGCTACGCGCTGGTCTGCCACCTGGACGACAAAGCCGCCGCCGACCTGCTGCGCCGTACCCGCGGTGTAGACGACAAGCACCACCTGACCCTGCTGTGCCGCGACCTGAGCGAGCTGGCCAACTACGCGCGGGTGGACAACAAGCAGTACCGCCTGCTCAAGGCCGCCACGCCCGGCCCCTACACCTTCATTCTGGAAGCCAGCAAGGAAGTGCCGCGCCGCCTGAGCCACCCTTCGCGCAAGACCATCGGCCTGCGGGTGCCCGACCACAAAACCCTGCAGGCCCTGCTGGAGTTGCACGGCGGCCCGCTGCTGGCCACCACTTTGATTCCGCCGGGCGAGACCGAGCCGCTGAACGATGCGCACGCCATCCGCGACATGTTCGAACACCAGATTGCCGCTGTGCTGGATGCCGGGGCCTGCCCGCTGGAGCCCACCACCGTGATCGACCTGACCGAGATGGGCACCGGCGGCGACCCGGTCTTGGTGCGCCAGGGCCGCGGCGACCTGGCCGCTATAGGCTTGTAAATTTTTAAAGAAAACGCCGTGGATATTGCCAACATGATCCAGACCGTGATGGTCTACGCCCTGCCCGTGCTGTTTGCCATTACGGCCCACGAAGCCGCACACGGCTATGTGGCCCATTACTTTGGCGACAACACCGCCGCACGGCTGGGCCGCATCACCCTCAACCCGATCCCGCACATCGACCCCATCGGCACCATCCTGATGCCGCTGATGCTGTACTTCGCCACCTCGGGCACCTTTCTGTTTGGTTATGCCAAGCCGGTGCCGGTCAACTTTGGCAACCTACGCAACCCCAAACGCGACATGGTGTGGGTGGCCCTAGCGGGCCCCGGCGCCAACCTCATCCAGGCCTTTTTGTGGGGCGTGCTGATGTACCTGCTGGTGGCCACCGGCACCACCGAGCCGTTTTTCCTGAAGATGTGCAAGGCGGGCATGCTGGTCAACGTGGTGATGTTTGCCTTCAACCTGTTTCCGCTGCCACCGCTGGACGGGGGCCGCATTCTGGTGGGCCTGCTGCCCTACCGCCAGGCGGTGCTGGTCTCGCGCATCGAGCCCTGGGGCTTTTTCATCGTCATGGGCTTGGTGATTGCAGGTGTCATCAGCACGCTGTGGATGCAGCCGGTAATGGGCCTGACCTTTGGCCTGCTGGAGATTTTGCTGAGCCCGCTGTCCTTTTTGATTCGCTAATTGTTTATGACTACCTCCCGCGCAACATCCCGCGTCCTGACCGGCATCACCACCTCCGGCACACCCCACCTGGGCAACTACGTCGGCTCCATCCGCCCCTCGGTGCGCGCCAGCCTGGCCGCCGGTGTGGAGAGTTTCTACTTTCTGGCCGACTACCACGCGCTGATCAAGACCGACGACCCGTCGCGTATCCAGCGCTCCACGCTGGAGATTGCCGCCAGCTGGCTGGCCTCTGGGCTGGACCCGAACCGGGTGACCTTCTACCGCCAGTCCGATATTCCCGAGATCCCCGAACTCACCTGGCTGCTGACCTGCATGACGGCCAAGGGCCTGCTCAACCGCGCCCACGCCTACAAGGCTTCGGTGGACAAAAACACCGCCGCCCAGGCCGACCCGGATGCCGATATCAGCGCCGGGCTGTTCATGTACCCGGTACTGATGGCGGCCGACATTGTGATGTTCAACGCGCACAAGGTGCCGGTGGGCCGCGACCAGATCCAGCACATTGAGATGGCGCGCGACATCGCCCAGCGCTTTAACCACAGCTACGGCGAGCACTTTGTGCTGCCCGAGGCGCTGATCGAAGAATCTGTGGCCACCCTGCCCGGCCTGGATGGCCGCAAGATGAGCAAGAGCTACGACAACACGATTCCGCTTTTCGCCCCCAAGGCCGAGCTGCGCAAACTGATTGCCAGCATCAAAACCGATTCGCGCGCCCCCGGCGAGCCCAAGGACACTGAGGGCTCGGCCCTGTTCCAGATCTACCAGGCCTTTGCCAGCGACACAGAAACCGCCACCCTGCGCCAGGCGTACGCCGACGGCATTGCCTGGGGCGATGCCAAGCAGATGCTGTTCGAGCGCATCGACCAGGAAGTCGCCCCCATGCGCGAGGCCTACCAGCACTACATGGACAACCCCGGCGAGGTGGAAACCATTTTGCGTGCCGGAGCCGTGAAGGCCCGCCAGACCGCTACCCCGTTCATCGCCCAGCTGCGCCACGCCGTGGGCCTGCGCGACCTGAACGCCCAGGCCACGCAAAAATCAGCCAAGGTGGTCAAGGCGGCGCTGCCAAGCTTCAAACAGTACCGCGAGGCCGATGGAAAATTCCACTTCAAGCTGGTCGATGCCCAGGGGCGCCTGCTGCTGCAAAGCACGGGGTTCGCCGCACCCAAGGACGCGGGCACCGCCATCCGCCAGTTGCAGGCCGAAGGCACGGCCGCCCTGGGAGACCTGCAGCCCGCCGACGGCGTGGGGCTGGACGAAGTGGCCGAAGCTCTGGACGCGCTGCGCCACGCTGCGTAAACCCGCTGATTGCTCCTATTTTTGACATCAAAAATAGGAGCTACTCCCGCCCATTCCATAAGCACGGGATACCTTTTTCAGGGTCGAAAAAAGGCCTTAAAACTGTGTATTCAGAAGATCCCGGCTAAAAAGTCCCCGGGAAGGCCCCACCGTCGGCCAGCACGTTCTGCCCGGTGATGTAGCCCGCGTGCACGCTGCACAAAAACGCACAGATAGCCCCGAACTCCTCGGGCGTACCAAACCGCTGGGCCGGGATGGCCTGGCGGCGGGCATCGGCCACGGCCTGCAGGCTGTGGCCGGTTCGGACTGCCGCGCCCTGCATGTTGCCGCGCAGGCGGTCGGTGTCAAAAGCACCGGGCAGCAGGTTGTTGATGGTCACGCCCTGCCCGGCCAGCGGGCTGCGCGCCACCCCGGCCACAAACCCCGTCAACCCGCTGCGTGCGCCGTTGCTCAGGCCCAGCACGTCGATGGGTGCTTTCACCGCGCTGCTGGTGATGTTGACAATGCGCCCAAAACCGCGCGCCGCCATGCCGTCCACCGTGGCCTTGATGAGTTCGATCGGGGTCAGCATGTTGGCATCGACCGCCTTGATCCAGGCCTCGCGGTCCCAGTCGCGGAAGTCGCCCATGGGCGGCCCGCCCGCGTTGGTCACCACAATGTCGAAATCAGAGCGCATGGCAAACACCGCCGCCCGGCCTTCGGGCGTGGTGATATCTGCAGCACAAAATAGCACGCTCACGCCCATTCCATCAGCGCAGGAAGCTATTAATTCGGTAGCAGCGGCCTCCAGCACATCTGCTCCGCGTGCGACGAGCAGCACGTTCACCCCCTCGCGCACCAGCGCCTGCGCGCAGCCCAGCCCCAGGCCTTTGCTGGCCCCGCATACCAAGGCCCAGCGGCCCGCGATTCCTAAGTCCATTGGTTTCTCCTTGCGTCAGCGCCCAGAGCGCGTAAAAACATAAATCCCGGCCACCACCAGCACCGTACCTGCAGCCACCCAGGCGGTAAATGGCTCGCCCAAAATCACCACGCCCATCAAAATGGTGGACAGCGGCCCCACCATGCCCACCTGCGCGGTCAGGCCCGAGCCCAGCCGCTCGATGGCCATCATCACCATCAGCACCGGGGCGGCGGTGCAGGCGGTGGCGTTGAGCACCGAAAGCCACAGCACCTCGGGCGCGACCTGGGCCGCCGACATGGGGCGCAGCAGCACAAACTGCAACAGGCACAGCAAACAGGCCACAGTGGTAGCCAGCCCCACCAGCCGCATCGAGCCCAGGCGCTGCACCATCTGCCCGCTGTACACCAGGTAGATGGCATAGCTGACGGCACTGCCGAACACCAACGCCGCGCCCAGGCCCACGTCCGCGCCCTGCAGCGTGATCTCGTGGCCAAACACCAGCACCACACCGCAATAACACACGGCCATGCCCAGGGCCTGGTTGCGGGTGATGGATCTGCGGTACAGCACCCAGCCCAGCACCACCACCAGGGTGGGGTTCAGGTACAGGATGAGCCGCTCCAGCGAGGCGCTGATATAGCCCAAACCCGCAAAGTCCAGAAAACTGGCCAGGTAGTAGCCGGTAAAGCCCAGGCCCAGCACGCCCCACCAGTCCTTGGCCGTCAATGGCGGCTTGCCCCGGCTGGCCCACCAGGCCATCACCGCAAAGATGGGCAGCGCAAACAGCATGCGGTACATGATGAGCGTGACCGCATCCACCCCATAACGGTAGGCCAGCTTGACGATGATGGCTTTGCCGCTGAAGGCGATGGAGCCCACAAGGGCGAGCAGCAAGCCGGATGCTCTGTTTTTTGTAGCCACTGGTGCCGATGTAATAAGCGCGAAAGGCCTATTTTAGGTACAACCGCAGTGCCGCCGCATAGCCAATGGCGATGCCCCTACTGCCCAAAAAAAACGGCACCCTAAGGTGCCGCTTGTGTGCCGTTTGTTGGTGAGTGGGAGCGACTTCAGTCCTCCACAAACGCCTCTTCGCGCTTGCTCTTCACCGCAGGCAGCAGCACGATGATGATCATCAGGGCCGCCACCGCCAGCAGGCTGGCCGACAGGCCACGGGTGACAAACACGCTCCAGTCGCCACGCGACAACAGCAGTGCGCGGCGCAGGTTTTCTTCCATCATCGGGCCCAGAATCAGGCCCAGCAGCAGCGGTGCAGGCTCGCAACCCAGCTTGTTGAACAAATAGCCCAAGAAGCCAAATCCCGCCACCAGCCAGATGTCGAAGGTGTTGTTGTTGGTGGAGTACACGCCAATCGCACAGAACAGCACGATAGACGGGAACAGGAAACGGTAAGGCACCGACAGCAGCTTGATCCACATGCCGATCAGCGGCAGGTTCAAGATAACCAGCATCAGGTTGCCGATCCACATCGAGGCAATCAGCCCCCAGAACAGCTCGGGGTTGCTGGTCATCACCTGCGGGCCGGGCTGGATGTTGTGGATGGTCATGGCACCCACCATCAGCGCCATCACGGCGTTGGGCGGAATGCCCAGCGTCAGCAGCGGGATGAACGAGGTTTGCGCACCCGCGTTGTTGGCCGACTCGGGGCCCGCCACGCCACGGATGTTGCCCTTGCCGAAGGCCACTTCGCCGGGCTTCATCTTCATCTTCTTTTCCAGCGCGTAGCTGGCAAACGAGGCCAGCAAGGCGCCTCCTCCGGGCAAGATGCCCAGGGCCGAACCCAGCGTGGTGCCGCGCAGCATAGCGGGCAGCATGTCCTTGAAGTCCTGCTTGGTGGGGAACATGCCGCTGATCTTGGCGGTGAATACCTCGCGGTCGTCCTCGGGCTGGGCCAGGTTGCTGATGATTTCGCCGTAACCGAACACACCCATGGCGATGGCCACAAAGCCCAGGCCGTCGGTCAGCTCGGGGATGTCGAAGCTGAAGCGGGCCACACCCGAGTTCACGTCGGTACCCACCAAGCCGATCAACAGGCCCAGCAAAATCATGGCCACGGCCTTGAGCAGCGAGCCCGAAGCCAGCACCACCGCGCCAATCAGGCCCAACACCATCAGCGAGAAGTATTCGGCCGGGCCGAACTTGAAGGCGATCTCGGTCAGCGGAGGTGCAAAGGCCGCCAGAATCAGCGTACCCACCGAACCCGCAAAAAACGAGCCCAGGCCTGCCGCCGCCAGCGCCGGCCCCGCCCTACCCTGTCGGGCCATCTGGTACCCGTCAATCGCCGTGACCACCGAGGACGACTCCCCCGGTAGATTCACCAAAATGGCGGTGGTGGAACCACCGTACTGCGCACCGTAGTAGATACCGGCCAGCATGATCAGCGCCGACACGGGCGGCAGCGCATAGGTAGCGGGCAACAGCATGGCGATGGTGGCCACCGGGCCAATGCCGGGCAGCACGCCAATCAAGGTGCCCAAAATACACCCCACCAACGCATACATCAGGTTGATGGGGGTGAACGCAACGCCGAAACCCAGCGATAAATTAGTCAGCAAATCCATGGAAACCTCTTAATAACGATTAGCCGGTGATGAACGTGGGCCAAACCTGGATCTGCAACTTCAGCAGCAAGATGAAGGCGAGGTAGCTGCCGATGGCCAGCGCGGTGGCCAGAATCAGCACGTCGCGCAGCACAAACCTTTCGCCCGCCTTGGCGGCAATCAGCGTCAACGCATAGATGGCAATGATCAGGCCCATGGCAGGCAAGCCGATACTGGGCAAGCCGCCCAGCAGCACGCCAAATGCCAGGTTGGCCCCCAGGATGAAGAACACCGGGCGCCAGGCCCACTTGCCGATCTTGTCGCCGCTCTCGGTTTCGGTGACCAGCGCCTTGAAGGTAATGATGGCACCCAAAATCGCCATCACCACACCCAGCACCAGCGGGAAGTAGCCCGGCCCCATGCGGGCACCGGTACCGACGGTGTAGGTCGTAGCCCCCCAGGCAAACGCCACACCCACGCCCATGAACATGAGCCCGGAGAAGAAGTCTTTTTGACTTTTGATTAACACGTACGGTCCTCCCAAAAATTACAAATCCGCAACACAAATACCTGTGCGGCGATTATGGTTGTAAGGTAAGACCCTAGTTCCGGGGGTTCACCCTAGGGTAAACGTGAGGGATACCACGTACGGATCAATCAAGCGGTGGCGTGGTAGACAGCACCTCGTCCAGCGTGGTCAGCCCCTCGGCCACGCGCAGCGCACCGGCCAGGCGCAGCGGGCGCATGCCGTCGGCCACGGCCTGGCGGCGCAGTGCATCGATGCTGGGGCTGTGGTTGACCAGGCCCTTGAAGGCCTCGGTCACGGTGAGCAGCTCGTACACGCCCATGCGGCCCATGAAGCCGGTCATGCGGCAATCCACGCAGCCCACAGGCTTGTAGGGCGTGTAGGTGGCGCTGATCTTCCAGGGCTTGATGGCGGCGGCCAAGGTGTCGCGGGCCAGCTCTTCATCCGGGGCGCGGCAGGACTTGCACAGGGTACGCACCAGACGCTGGGCCAGCACACCGAGCACGGTGGCGTTGAGCAGGTAGGCGGGCACGCCCAGCTCCATCAGCCGCGTGAGGGCCGAGGGCGCGTCGTTGGTGTGCAGGGTGCTGAACACCAGGTGGCCGGTGAGCGCGGCCTGGATGGCCATCTCCGCCGTGGCCAGGTCGCGGATTTCGCCCACCATGATGATGTCCGGGTCTTGCCGCATCAGGGCGCGCAGGCCTTCGGTAAAGCCAAAGTCGAGCTGCGGCTGCACCTGGGTCTGGTTAAAGCTGGGCTCGATCATTTCGATCGGGTCTTCCACCGTGCTGACGTTCACCTCTTCGGTGGCCACGCGCTTCAGGGTGGAGTACAGCGTGGTGGTCTTGCCCGAGCCGGTGGGGCCGGTCACCAAAATGATGCCGTGCGGGCGCTTCACCAGCGCCTCCCAGCGCTGCGCGTCGTGCGGGGTGAAACCCAGCGCGTCCAGGTCTTTCACCGCGGTGTCGGGGTCGAAAATCCGCATCACCATCTTTTCGCCAAAGGCGGTGGGCAGGGTGGACAGGCGCATTTCTACCTCGTCGCCGCGCGGGTTGCGGGTTTTGATGCGGCCATCCAGCGGGCGGCGCTTTTCCACCACGTCCATGCGGCCCAGCAGCTTGATGCGGGCCACCATGGCGTTCATCACACTCATGGGCATCTGGTAGACCGGGTGCAGCACGCCGTCGATGCGGAAGCGGATCACGCCCTGCTCGCGGCGCGGCTCCAGGTGGATGTCGCTGGCGCGCTGGTTAAAGGCGTACTGCCACAGCCAGTCCACCACCTGCACGACACCCTGGTCGTTGGCATCGAGCTGCTTGGCGGTTTTGCCCAGCTCCACCAGCTGCTCGAAGCTGCCCGCGCCGATGTTGCCGCCGGCCTTTTGCACCGCCTTGACCGACTTGGCCAGGGCGTAAAACTCTGCCGTGAACTTGTGGATCTCCAATGGGCTGGCCACCACCCGGCGCACCGTGCGGCGCGACTGGCGCTCCACCTCGGCCACCCAGTCGGTCAAGAAGGGCTCGCTGGTAGCCACCACCACCTCGGCCGTGGTGACCTGCACCGGCAGCACCTTGTGGCGCTCGGCGTACACCGCGCTCATGGTGTCAGCCACCTTGCCCACTTCCACCTTCAGCGGGTCGATGCGCAAATACTGCAACCCTGCGCGCCCGGCCAGCCACTGGGTCAGCAGCTCGATGTCCAGCGGCTTGCCGTCGCGGGCGCGCAGCATGGCCACGCTGGCCAGGCGCACCAGGGCGGGCTGGGCGCTCTCGGCCTGGGAGCAGCGGGCGATGGTGCGCTGCTGCTCGCTGGGGGCGATCACGCCGTCTTCGGCCAGCCAGCCGACCAGCAAACGCCAATGGACCGGGCCTTGGTAGGGTGGGGTTTGCACGTTGTTAAGCAATGACGGGTTTAAACACTTTCAGCCATTTTGCGGCAGGCAGGCCCCAGCGGGTCTGGATGACATCGGCGCGCTCCACCAGGTCTTCGCGGCTGGGCCGGGAGGCATTGCGCTGGGCCAGTACCACGGTGTTGCCCTCGCGCGTGGGCTTGAAGGCCCACACGGCATCGGCCCCAAAGGCAGCGGTAATCTTTTCCACGCTGGCCGGGTAGCTGCTGGATTCGCCGAACAAATTTACCGTCATGCAGCCCTCCTCGGTGAGCAGCTTACGGCAGTCGGCGTAGAAGTCGGCGCTGTCGAGCACGGGGGCGGCGGCGTCTTCGTCGTACAGGTCGACCTGCAGCGCATCTACGGTGCCCGCCCAGTCGGTGTTCTGGATTTTCAGGGCCGCGTCGCCCAGCACGATGTGCAGGCGCTCGTCGTCGGGCGGCAGCTTGAACCAGAATCGGCAGGCCGAGACGACCTGCGGGTTCAGCTCTACCGCCGTGGTGTTCATGCGCAGCTTCTTGCGGCAGAACTTGGTCAGTGCCGCAGCCCCCAGGCCGAGCTGCATGGCGTGGCGCTTGGCCACGCTGCTGGGCGGCACAAACAGCAGCCAGGCCATCATGCGTTGCACGTACTCCAGCTCGATCTCATAGGGCGTGTCCAGCAGCATGGAGCCCTGGACCCACTCGGTGCCCAGGTGCAGGGTGCGCACATCGCCGTAGTCGCAAAAGTTGACTTCGGGCAGGGTGGAGGGTGCGCTTGCAACAGATTTACGGGCCATTAAATTAATCCAACTTGTTCAAATACGTCTCGCCAGGCCGCCAGCTTGCGCTCGAAGCTCCAGCTGGCATTGGCCGGGCTGGTGGACGGCAGGCGCACGGTGGGCAGGCCCAGGTTTTCCAGGCGGGCGGTGTGGCGAAAACTCTCGGCTCCATTGTGCGCGACGGCCCGCAGTTGTGGGCAGCGTTGGCGCAGGGCTTTGAAGTCGTTCACCTCGGGGTTACGGATCTGGCTGTCCAGGCTGCCCTGGCGCTCGCAGCTGGCGTACACGTCCCACAGGCCCACGCCATGGGACAGCATCCAGTTGCTACGGTATTCGTAGCTGCTCCCGCCCATGGAATAAGCGCTAGAGGCATAAATGGCTTGCAATATCCGCCAGAACTGGTTTTGGGGGTGGCCATAGTACTGCTGCGCCGCCAGCGAGGCCGCACCCGGAAAGCTGCCCAGCACCAGCAGCCGGGTGTCGGCACACACCAGCGGCGGCAGACCCAAAAGCCGGGTCATGGCAGTAGCGCTCGCAAACGCGGCAAGGCGGCCAGCGCGTTGGCGGTGGTGGCAGCTTCAATCGCATCCACCGGCACCCCACGCAGCCCGGCCAGCACCGCGCCGATGCGCGGCAGCTCCAGCGGCGAGTTGATGCCCTGCGGCTGGCCCGCCGCGCGCTGGGCGGCGGTGGTGTACAGCCACTGGGGCGGAATGTCGGGCGCGTCGGTTTCCAGCACCAGGGCGTCCAGCGGCAGGCTGGTGGCCAAGCGGCGCAACTGGTTGGCGGCCTCGAAGGTCATGGCCCCGCCGAAGCCGAGCTTGAGCCCGATATCGATACAGGCCTGCGCCTGCTGCGGGCTGCCGTTGAAAGCATGGGCAATGCCCAACCAGCGCCCGCCCGGCCCACCCACGGCGCGCAGGTGTTTCAGCACATGGTCGGCGCTGCGGCGCACGTGCAGGATGACGGGCAGGCCGTGCTTTTTGGCCAGTTTGAGTTGGGCGCGGTAGAAGAATTGCTGGCGGGCCAACATCTCCGGTGCTTGCAGCGCGGGCACAAAGTAATCCAGCCCGATCTCGCCCACCGCCACCAGGCGCGGGTCGCCACGGTGGGTGGTCAGCGCGGCATCCAGCAGCTCCAGGTCGCCATCCTGGGCGCGGGGCACAAACAGCGGGTGGATGCCCAGTGCGTAAGCATCTTGCGTTTGGTGGGCCAGCAGGCGCACGGTGTCGAAGTTGGCGGCCATGACGCCCTGCAAAACGCAAAGCGCTACATTTTCAATAGCTGCTTGCGCCCTCAGGGTAAGCGCCAGGGCATGGTTTTCTTTAAATTCTGGGGCATCCAGATGGCAGTGCGTGTCGATCCACATAGGGAGCGACTGTACCCCTCAGAACGCCGTCCAGAGCCTTTTAGAGCTGCACAGGCCGGGTGTCTTCAAACCCCGGCCGGGGCAGATCGTCTGGCACCGTGGTGGCATCAAAGTCATCGTGGCCCGGTAAAAACAGGGTGGCGTTGTCCAGATCCTTGGCCGTAATGCCCGACTGCAGCGCAGCCACAAACTTGCGCCAGGCCAGGTCTTGCGATGCCAGCTTGAAACCGTAGTAGTGGTAATTGCCATGCGACTCGCCGCGCACCGCCATCACCTGCAGGGTCGATGCCTCGGCACTGCCCAGTTGGATCTGCACGTTGGACCACACATGCAGCGGCACATCGCTTTTGGCATGCGCCTGGAAGCCGTCATCAGACAACTCGACCAACTGCAGCGCCACGGTGTGGTCGCCTACCGTCAGCGTGCCCCGGCACTTGAGCGAATAACGCCGGTGTTGGCGGATCTCTTGCGGCGTTGCCGACCCGTCAACGGGCGGCAGCACCGCCTGGTAATGGGGCATGTCGTAGATCGCGGCCAGCAGCAGCTTTTCACGGTCGGACAGGTGCGCAAATACCTGGGTGCGCTGGTTGAAGAAATAGTCCAGAATTTCGGGCGTCATGACCGGGTCATTGGTCGTGAAATACCGCCGGGTTGGCAAAATAATATTTTTTAGTTTGGTTTTAACAAAATAAAAATATAGATTTTTGCGTTTTGGTTTACCTCCATATATTTTCTTGAACAACTTGGGAGCCTGCAGCAAATTCAGCGTGGCCCCCACCGCCGGTGCACCATTGGCAAAGTCGTAGCTCTGCACGGTGTTTTTTTGCAGCCGCTTGAAGAACAGCAGCGACTCGTACATCTCGATCCGGTCAGGGTTCACCGCAATCACCAGGTGGTAGGTGTCGAAGAAGGTGGTGCTGTACTGGTACATGAACTTCATCAGCGGGAACAGGATGGAGCCGCCACTTTTTCGGAACCGGGGATGCACCGCCAGGGCCGAGATTTCGGCGATCTTGCCTTTCTCGGCATGGATTTCGTTCAGGTCAAAAATCGTCTGCATGGGGAAACCAAAGCTGCTCTCCCGGATCAGCGAAATGGTGCCCACCACCTCGCCGTCGAACTTGGCACACAGCGTGGTGGTGGTGGGCAGGGCGTGGTACACCGTCGCCCGCAGCCCGGACGGATCGGGTTGCATGAAGCCACTGCCCACATAGGCATCGTGCAGCAGCTTGAAGCAGGCCTCCAGTTCGTCCTGGGTATCGGCAATTTTCAGCTCCAGCCGCGCATCGGGATTGGGGTCGCAGTCGACAAATGAACGGTAAATGGAGAAACGCAGTGGTCGGGGTAAAACGGCAAAAACCTTGCGCAGGCCATGGCGGACGATTTTGGGGGTGCGGGAGGTACGCGGATGCTTCATGGATACGGTGCTAATTATTATTAATATGTTATATATTTTTCAAATAAAAATTCGGTCATCACAACTACATTATCAATACAAAATAGACAAAAAATAACAACCTCTAAATGGATTATGAATACCCACTCCAGGAATACCGACACGCTTTTTCTATATTTCGTTACGGGTTTCCGGTATTTCGACACGTTTTGCCAGTTTTTTCAGCGCGGTAGGGCATTACACCGCAGCCTGGCGGTGGATCTTTTTTCCTGGGGTAATGGGTCAGTTCCCCGTGGATCACCGGGTTGGCGGCGGTAGCGCACAGGATGCAGCAGCCACCGGCTGAGCCGTACTGCCAAGTGGTCTGGTGAGCGCAGTGGTTAGCGCAAATACTTGCGCGCAGCCCAGCCGCCCACGGCAACCAGCGCCAGCAAACCCAGCACGATGGCCGCCGCCAGCGGGCCGGGCTGGCGGAAGGCGGCCACGATCTGCTCCACAAAAAACGCCATGACCACCGTGCCCGGGGCCATGCCCAGTGCGGTGCCCAGCACCATGTCGCGCAGGCGGATATGCGAGGCACCGGCGACCATGTTGACGATGGCAAATGGCGCAATCGGCACCACCCGCACCGCAATCACCGCCAGCAGGCCGCGCTCGGCCAGACGGCGGCTGACGGTGTTGACCCGCTCGCCGCCCAGCTTTTGCAGCACAGGGTTGCCCAGCAGATGCCCCAGGCCGTAGCTGGCCATGGCCCCCAGCAAGGCCCCGCCAAATGTGGTGGCCATGCCCAGCCAGGGGCCAAAGGCTACCAGGGCCACCAGGGTCAGAAAGCCCAGCGGCACCACCAGCACGCTGGCCAGCGCAAAGCCCAGCACCGCCGCCACCGGCCCAAACGAAGCCCCCAACTCCCGCAGCGTAGCGACGATGCGGTCGGCATCCAGCCAATGCCGCAGGGGCGAGGCGCTCCAGGCCACCGCCAGGCCGACCAGCGCAACCACCACCAGCACCAGGCCCAGGACCCGCCAGCGCATGGCGGTCAAGGGGCCGCCTTGTCCATGCGCTCAGCGATCACCGAGGCCAGCTCGGTCACGTTGCCGGGCTCGAAGATGGAGCCGTGCAGCCCCCGGATCTGGTGTTCGTACAGATGCTTGGGCATGAGCCGCCCCCAGGGTCGGAACAGCCAACGGCTCCAACTGGCCAGGCCCGAAGACTTGAGCAGCAACGTGGGTCCGTCATAGCCCGCAGGCCGGTAGCCCTTGAGGGCCATGACCTGGCTGACCAGGCCGGGGTCGTTGAACATGGCCCCCATGCGGCGTCCGTTCAAGCTGAGTTCCTGGATACGAAAGCGCTTCACCAACCAGCCCGAAAACCGCCAGAAGGCCGTGCCGCCCAGGCGCGAGGTCGGGTAGGTGGTGTCGATCAAAAACAGCCCGCGCACCGGAAATCCCCGCTGTTGCAACAAGCGGCTGGCCTCCAGCGCTGCAATGCCACCCACCGAAAAACCAGCCAGAAAACCGGGTCGCTTGCCATGCGCCTGGATGGCATCGGCGTACATAGTGGCCAGGTCGTCGATACAGGCGATGGGCTCGGTGAACGGGGGCTGCAGCATGTGCACATCGCAGGCATTGCCGAGTGCGCGCGCCAGGTTCTGAAAACGCAGCAAGTCGCCATGGCCCGAGGCCGCCAAGTACAGCGGCACGCGCCCAGTGTCGGCCCCCAGATTCAGCATCACGCTGGGGCCTTTGCTCTTGTCGGCCAGCGCCACCGCCAGGCTTTCGATGCTGGGGTGCTCGGTGATCAGGTACATCGGCACCTTGCGGCCCACCAGCTTCTCGATGCTGGAGAGCATGGTGACAGCAGCCAACGAGTCGCCGCCCAGGTCGAAGAAGTTGTCGAACACCGAAATGGGCCGGGTGTCCAGCACGTCCTCCCACAGTGCCAGCAGCTCGGCTTCGTAGCGGCGGTTGGCCTTGCGGGCCTGGGCCGAAGAGGCGGTGTGGCTGGGATCGGGGAGTGCGTCGTAGTCGGTCTTGCCCGCAGTACTGGCGGGCAGGCCCGGCAAGATGCTGATACCGCTGGGCACCATGTAGTCGGGCAGGCGCATGCGCAGCACGGACTGCAGGCTCTCTACCGACGGGTTGCCGGTGGCAGCCACCCAGGCGTGGATTTGCGGCTTGCCCTTGCGCTCGATCAGCTTGGCCGCCGCCTGTAGCACGCCTTCAATGGCCGACAGCGCCGACTCGATTTCGCCCAGCTCGATGCGGTAGCCGCGCAGCTTGACCTGCCGGTCCAGCCGTCCCAAAAAGTGCAGATTGCCGTCGCTGCCGAGCCAGCCCCGGTCGCCGGTGCGGTACATGCGGTGGCCGGGCCGAAAAGGATCGGGCAGGAACACCTGCGCGTCCAGATCGGGGCGGTTCAGGTAGCCGCGCGCAATCGCCTCGCCGCCAATGTAGATCTCGCCCGGCACACCCAGCGGCATGGGGCGCAGCGCCGGGTCCAGCACGTAGATGCGGGTGTCGTCAATGGGGCGGCCAATCGGCAAGGCGGTGTCGGTGCGGTGGTTTTCGCACTCCCAGGCGGTGGCAAAAATAGCGGTTTCCGTAGGGCCGTAGACGTTGTACAGGCGGCCACCGGTTTCTTTCAAAAACCGTTGCGCCAGCTCGGGCGACAGCACCTCGCCACCGCAGCAGGCCACGCGCAGCTTGAGGTCTTTGCGGTGCCCGGCGGAGTCCAGAAACCGGCTCAGGGTGCTGGGCACAAAGGCCATGATGGTGACCCGGTGGCGCACCGCAAAGTCGGCCAGCGACTCGGGCAGCAAACGCCCCGGCGGCGGCAGGGCAACGCTGGCACCGTGCACCAGCGGCAGCAGCAGCTCGATCAGCGAGGGGTCGAAGGTGACCTGGGTGGCCTGGGCCGAGCGGTCGTGCCATTCCACCGCGTAGGCCCGCGACAACCAGCCCAGGCGGCGCGCCAGCGTGCCGTGCTCGATCATCACGCCCTTGGGCCGCCCAGTAGAGCCCGAGGTAAACAGCACATAGGCCAGGTCGTCCGCCGCAGGCTGGGTGGTCAGACGCTGCAAGCCGTTTCGCCCCACCTCGGCCAGGGCCTGGGTCCAATCCGCGAGCAAGGTGCGGGGATGCAAGCTGCCCAGCCGCTCGGCGGTATGCGGCTGGATCAGCACGGCGATGGCGCCTGCCTCTTCCAGAATCGCGGTCAACCGGGCCAGCGGGGCCTCGGGGTCGAGCGGCAAAAACGCTGCGCCGGCTTTGGCCACGGCCAGCATGGCCACCACCCAGTCGGGCGAGCGGTCCATCACCAGGGCGATGGTGGTGTCTTTGCCCGCGCCCAGCGCCAGCAGGCGCCAGGCCAGGTGGGTGGACACGGCATCCAGCGTCGCGTAGTCCATTTCCCCCGTACCCTGGCCTTCGTTCCACACCAGGGCATTGGACTCAGGGCGCAAGCCGGCATGGTGCTCGAACTGAACCACAAAAGGCTCGACCACGGCCATGGCGGCCACGTCTTTGTGCAGGCCGTTAACCACCATCCAGTGCTCTTCGGGGGGCACCAGCGCGATGCTGTCGAGCAGGGTTTCCGGCGGGCCCATGGTGGCATCAACCAGATGCCACACACGGCGGCCCAGCAGCTCCACCTCACCTTCTGCAAAGCAGGCGGCGCTGGCTTCCAGCGCCAGCTCCACGTCCTCGTCGGCATGGAACTCGCACACCGTCACGCCCAGCGGAAACCGGGCCCGGCCCGAGAACAGCTGGCGCGACTCGACCAGCTCGGCGGTGCCAAACGACACCGCATAGTCTTGCCGCTCAAACGACAGCAGCACGTCAAACAAGCCATCACGGCGGTTACGCGCCACCTCCAGCGTGCGACCCAGCTCGCTCAAGGGGTAGCGCGGATGCCGCAGCGCGGCCCGCATGGCGCTGCCCACGGCGGCCAGCAGCCCGCCCAGGGTCATGTCGGGGGCCAGCTGCACCGCCACCGGTATCACGCCCACAAACATGCCCAGCGTGTCGGTAAAGCGCCGCCCGCCCCGGTTCAGGCTGGGCACGCCCACCACCACTTCCTGGCGGTTGCTGACACGGCCAAAGTACAGAATCAGGGCCGCCAAAAAGAAGTTGAATGCACTGGAGCCGCGCTCGGCCGCCACCTGGCGCAGCCGGTTGTAACCGGCCCGGGGTATGCGCTGCACCCCCATGTGGGCGGCGGGCAGCTCGTGCTGGCGGGCGCTGGCGTAACGGCGCTCGATCAGGGCCGGGGGTAGCACCGGCATTTGTCCGCGCCAGTATTCGGCATCGCGCTCGAACGCGGGCGACTGGTGGTACAGGGCAGACTCTTCGATGAACTTCCTGTACCCCGGGTCACTGCGCAGCGCCGGGGCCTGGCCGGCCTCCAGCGCGTTGTACAGCTCGCTCCAGCGCCGCATCACCTGCGAGGTGCCCCAGCCGTCCATCACCAGGTGGTGGAACTGGATGGTCAGCCCGTGCAGCACATCGCTGGCGCGCAACAAGGCAAAGCGCCAGGGGGGCGTGCCGTCCAGCACAAAGGGCACGGTCATGCGCTGCTGCCACCAGATGCGCATGGCCTCTTTGGGGTCGGCTTCAGTGGACACATCCACCACTTCCAGGTTCAGGGCGCTGTCCGACAGCAGGGTCTGGCTACCGTCGGCCAGCGGGGCCAGGCGCAAGGCATCGCTTTCGGCCACCAGTTGGGCCAGGGCTTCCTGGAAGCGTGGCAGGTCCAGTGGACCCATTAAGAATGCGCCTCCACCAATGTTCAGGTGGGCACTACCGGCCCAGGTGCGCTGGTCCAGCCAGACCTCACGCTGGCTCAGCGACAGGGTCAGGTCTTCCTGGCGGCGCTCTACCGGCGTTACAGCTTCCATTTTTCTATGGTCTCCATCGCATGGCGGTAGCCCACCTCGATAATTTCGTCGGCACGGCTGTAAGCCATCAGCGAAAAGCCGGCCACCGGCGGCTCCAGGTACTGGTCGGCCTGGGCGATGGTGGCCGCGCGCTGGTGCAGGCCGCCGATGTGCCCGGCGCGGTACAAAATTTCGGTGATGCCCGGCGTGCTGCGGGGCTTGCGCGAGACCATGCCTTTGAGGGTGCTGCGCACCGACAGGCGCTCCAGCGCCGGGTCAACGCCCATTTCGACCTGCACGTCCACGTCGATAGCGACGATGGTGCCGTTACCACGGCGCTTCTCCAGCGGCACACCCAGGCGCATGCGCATCGCATCCACCGGCACGTTTTCCAGGATCGCACCGTCCACCAGCAAATTGCCGTCCACCAGCACCGGTGGGAACAGGCCGGCGGGCGAATTGCTGGCCAGCACGGCGCGCCACAGCGGCCCGGTTTCCTGCACCGTGGTGCCGCCCTTGGTGAGGTTGCAGGCCGCCGCAAAGTACGGGGTCCACAGGGCATCCATCTGGGTGTCGCCAAACATGGCGCGCAGGTCGCGCTTGACGCGCCCGCCCGAGACGATGGACACCAGCGGCAGGGTTGGCCACTCGCCACCCTCGGCAAACTTGCGGGTCTGGTCGCGGATCTGGTTCAGCGGCAGGCCGCAGGCAAACTGCGCCCCGATCAGCGCGCCCATGCTGTTGCCGCCCACCAGGTCCACCGGGATATTCGCCTCCTGCATGGCCCGCAACACGCCCAGGTGGGCAAAGCCGCGCGCACCGCCACCGCCCAGCACCACGCCCACGGCGCGACCGGTCAGGTAGCGCGCCAGTCGGGCGTAGTCACCGGCATGCTGACCGCGCGTGGGGTAGACCCGCTCGATCTGCCGTCCGGCACGCCAAACGGTGCCCACATCGGGGGTGACCGCCGCTGCCGGATACAGCACCACCATGTGCTGGCGCTTCATGCCGAAGCCAGGTTCCTCGGTCAGCCGCTGCTCCAGCGCACCCTGCGCCTGCGAGGCCCCGGCATTGGCCACAAAAATCACCTGGTCGGCCTGGCGAAAGGCCCGCCGCGTCCAGGACGAGGGCGTGGCATCGGCCTCGTAGACCAAGAAGTCATACGCGTCTTCGAGTGCATCAAAGCGGTCGGTGCCGCCCCCGGATTCCGAGGTTTGCGAGCCGCGCTCCAGCTCGGCAGAGGGCGTGATGTGGTGCACCCGGCCCATGCGCCCAAAGGCTTCGGCCAGGCCGCGCGCCACCTCGGCAGAGCCCGCACCTTCGTGCAGCGGCACCACTACGAAGGCCTGGGCCTGGGCCTTCTTGGCGAGGTTTACGGTGTGGCGCAGGTGGTCAAAAATGGCTTGCGAAAACACCCGGTTGAAGGCCAGCGGGTGGTGCACCAGCATGGCCTCGAAGTGGCTGCGGTCCAACACGGCCAGGGTGGAGTCGCGCACGGCGGTCACGTCGGCGGTGCGTGGCTGGCGCAGGATCATGCCCATCTCGCCCACGCTCTCGCCAGGGCGGATTTCGTTGTACAACAAGACGCTACCGTCGCGGTTGCGGCGCGAGGCCCGCAGGCGGCCAGTGATGACGAAGAACATGCTGTCGGCTGCCGCGCCCTCTTCCAGCACCAGGCTGCCGCCGCGTACCTCCTGCAGCTCCAGCACACCGGCCAGCGCGTTCAATACCGCCTCATCCAGCGTGCCAAATACGCGGCTGTCGCGCAGCACCTGGAGAACCCGCGCGTGGAATTTATCCTTACCTGGCATGGACTCGCCCTTTGTCTTGAACCCAATGATCCCGTGACACGCTCACCGGTGTGGCGCTGACAAGGGCGCGAACACGGGCCTTGACAGGCTCATGCCAGACCCGACTGCGATACAAAAGTACACAATTTAACGAGTGTACGCCTGCACTACAAGGGTGCAAGCCACTGTTTATACAGCGAATGGCAGGTTCAAGCTGCGGCGAATTGGCCCTGGTTGAGGCGCAAGGTACGCCCGCAGCGGGCCGCCAAAGTCTCGTCGTGGGTCACCAGCACAAAGGCCGTGCCCTGGTCGCGGGCCAGTTGCAGCATCAGCGCAAACACGCCGTCGGCCGTGCTGCGGTCCAGGTTGCCGGTGGGCTCATCGGCCAGCACGCAGGCAGGCTGGGCTACCAGGGCGCGGGCGATGGCCACGCGCTGGCGCTCGCCGCCCGAGAGCTCGGCGGGCCGGTGGTGCACGCGGTCTTGCAAGCCCACCAATGCTAGTATTTTCATAGCTGCTTGTGCCGCCTGGTCGCGCGGTAGCCGCCGAATCCATAAAGGCATGGCCACATTGTCCAGCGCGCTGAATTCGGGCAGCAGGTGGTGGAACTGGTAGACAAAACCCAGGTGCTGGTTGCGCTGGCGGCCCTGCTCGGCTGCATCCCACTTTGCCATGTCGTGGCCGTTGAGCTGCACCGCGCCGCTGCTGGGGGCATCGAGCCCGCCCAGCAGATGCAGCAGCGTGCTTTTGCCCGAGCCGGACGCGCCGACGATGGCCACGGTTTCACCCGCAAACACCTGCAGGTCCACGCCCTTGAGCACCGTCACGTCCAGGCGGCCCTCAGAAAAACGCTTGGTCAGGCCCGAGGCCTGCAATACCAACTTACTCATAACGGAGAGCCTCGGCGGGGTTGACACGGCTGGCGTGCCAGCTCGGATAAATGGTTGCCACAAAGGCCAGGATCAGCGAAATCACCGCGATCGGCACGATGTCGGCCTGCTGCGGCTCGCTGGGCATGCGGCTGATGAAATACACCTCGCGCGGCAAAAAGCTGGCTTTGAACAACTGCTCCAGCGCGGGCACGATCACGTCGATGTTGAAGGCGATACCCAGGCCCAGCACCAGCCCGGCCAGCGTACCCATCACCCCCACCATCGCGCCCTGCACCATGAAGATGCCCATGATGCTTTTCGGGCTGGCACCCAGGGTGCGCAGGATGGCGATATCGGCGCGCTTGTCGGTCACCGTCATCACCAGGGTGCTGACCAGGTTGAACGCAGCCACGGCGACGATCAGCGTGAGGATGATGAACATCATGCGTTTTTCCAGCTCCACCGCAGCAAACCAGGTCTTGTTTTGCTGCGTCCAGTCGCGGATCAGCAAATTTCCGCTCAGGCTATTGGCCAACTGCTGGGCCACCTCGCGCGCCTGGTGCAGGTCGGCCAGCTTGACGCGGATGCCGGTGGGGCCCTCCAAGCGGAAGATGCGGGCCGCATCGTCCATGTGCAGCATCAGCAGGGCCGAGTCGTATTCATAGTGGCCGGACTCGAAGGTGCCCACCACCGTCATCTGCTTCAGGCGCGGCACCACGCCCGCCGGAGTGACCTGGCCGCTGGGGGCGATCAGCGTGACCGGGTCGCCCACGCGCACGCCCAGGCTGCGCGCCAGGTCGATGCCCAGCACCACGCCAAACTCGCCAGGCACCAGCTTGGCCAGGGTTTCCTTGGGCAGGGCCACGGCCAGGTCGGTCACTTCGCCTTCATGCGCCGGGTCGATGCCGCGCACTATCGTGCCCTTCATGTCCTCGCCGCGCGCCAGCAGGGCTTGGCTCGCTATAAAAGGTGCAGCACCCACCACCGCCGGGTTCTGCTTCACCTCGGCCAGGGTCTTGGCCACGTCGGGCAGCGCCTCGCCATTGGGGGCGAAGATTTCAATATGTGCCACCACCGACAGCATGCGGTCGCGCACCTCTTTCTGGAAGCCATTCATCACGCTGAGCACAATGATCAGCGCCGCCACGCCCAGGGCGATCCCGAGCATGGACACGCCAGAAATAAAGTTGATAAAGCCGTTGCGCCGGGTGGCCCGGCCCGCCCGCGTGTAGCGCCAGCCGACCAGGAGTTCGTAAGGGATTTGCATGGAGCAGGTGAAAGAGAAGACGGGGGTGATTGTGGCAGCTAGGCCCACCCCCATGCCCAAAGCGGTTATCGCTATATTTTGAATAGCTGCTACCGCTTATTGGATAAGCGCTAGAGGGCTAAAAGGCTCTATCGCATACGGAGCCTGCACAAGGCGCTATCAAAATAGGAAACAAGCCACGGCAACACCACCCCCCAACCGGGCCGCGCCACCACGCTGACCTGCGCGGCACCCACGGCCGTTATCTGCAGCCAGCCCGCCACCTCCACCCGGTGCCGCTCGCCGGCGCGCAGCAGAACCGGCAACTCCACCCACTGGTCTGCCAGATATTCCCCCCGATGCAGGCATACCGCGCCATCGGCCACTACCACCTCGGCCCCACGCGGCAGGTGCTGCCAGGCACACTGGCCGCTTGCCAGTTGCAGCGAAAACAGGGGCGCGGGGATGGCGAGGGTGGGCATACAAGACCTTTGTGTGAATGAGCCTGTAGCGTAAAAATTTCGGCCCCACCCGAACAGCCACAGAGCCCCACCATCTGTTGCGCAACAGTGCAGAAAATTGGCATCTGTTATGGTCTTATTTGCCTCCGTCTGTACCTGTTCAGCCCGCGCGCCGTGCCGCACCATGCGATATGCCCACGCCCATGCCCACCCAGCCCAAATACCAGCACCTCGCCGAGCTTTACCGCAGCGCCATCCACGCAGGCAGCCTGCTGCCGGGCCACCGCATGCCGTCGCTGCGCGAAGTGGTGCGCCAGCACACGGTGAGCCTGTCCACCGCCATGCAGGTCTGCCGCCTGCTGGAGAGCGAAGGCTGGCTGGAGGCACGGCCCCGCTCGGGCTACTTTGTGCGCCAGGCACCCGCCACGCCCCAACTGGCCCCGGTGAACGACCCGCCGATGCAGCGCGCCCCCGACCCGGCGCAGTACGTGGGCATCCACACCAAGGTGTCTGAATTTCTGGCACTGGGGCGCATGCAGCGCTTCAAAACCAACCTGTCCACCGCCCGCTGCGCGCCCGAGCTCTACCCCGCCAAAGCCCTGCAGCAAGCCGCCCAACGCAGCCTGCGCCTGGACCCCGAGCAACTGGTGCGTGCCGCCCCGCCGCAGGGCTGCACCGAGTTCCGCGAAACGTTAGCCCAGCGTGCGCTGCTGGCGGGCATGCACCTGTCGGCGGCCGACATCCAAGTCACCAACGGCTGCACCGAAGCGCTGAACCTGGCCCTGCGCGCCGTGGCCCAGCCCGGCGACACCATTGCGGTGGAGTCGCCTACCTTCTACGGCCTGCTGCAAACCCTGGAAAGCCTGGGCCTGAAAGCCCTGGAAATCCCCACCAGCCCGCGCACCGGTATATCGGTGGACGCGGTGGAGCTGGCCCTGCAAAACCCACACCATATGGCGACCCGCATCAAGGCCGTGGTGGTCATCCCCTACCTGCAAAACCCCACCGGCAGCATCATGCCCAGCGCCCACAAGCAGGCCTTGCTGCGCCTGTGCCAGCAGCACGACGTGGCCTTGATCGAAGACGACACCTACAGCGCCCTGGTGGATGACAGCGTGCTGCGCATGGAGCCGCTGCGCGCCATCAAATCCTGGGACGACAGCGGCCACGTGGTGTATTGCGCGTCGCTGCACAAATGCCTGGCACCCGGTTTGCGCCTGGGCTGGATCAGCGCCGGGCGCTGGCAGGCGCGGGTGGAGATGCTGAAGTTCGCGGCCTCGCGCAGCAACGAGCGCCTGGCCCAGCGCGCCGCCGCCAGCTTCATCGCCTCGCCCGCGTATGACCGTTATCTGCGCCACCTGCGCGCCACCCTGGCCACCCAGCGCACCCAAACCGCCCAGGCCGTGGCAACCTACTTCCCGCGCGGCACGCGGCTCACCGTGCCGCGCGGCGGTCTGTCACTGTGGATAGAGCTGCCCCACGGCCTGTCGGCCACCGCCCTGTTCCACGCCGCGCTGGCCGAGAACACCGTGATCGCCCCCGGCACCATCTTCACCAACTCCAACCGCTTCGAGAGCCATTTGCGCGTCAACTGCGGCTGGCCTTTCACGCCCGAGGTAGACCGCGCATTTGCGCGGCTGGGGGAGCTGGTGGGGGAGTTGGCAAAAACACGCTAAGCCATTGATATGAAAGGTGTTTCAGGAAAATGGGTGGTTTGTGTGAATTCACCTGAGGCGTAAATTGTTGCAACGACGCTGGTTCCTACACATTAGAAATACTTAGAATGTAGAAACATTAACGTATATCCCAGTCACCATGATGCAACTCCAAATCGCCAAATGGGGCAACAGCCTGGCCGTCCGCATCCCCGCCGACACGGTGCGGCAAATGGGGGCGAAGGAAGGCGACCCGTTGCAGGTCCACCTGGGAGCCGACGGAGGCCTGAACCTGCGGGCCAGCACTTGGAGCCGCGCAGGTTTTGCGCAAGAACTGGAACAAGGCCGCCAGGCCTTGCCGCTGGGCACGTCGGTGATCGCGCAGTTGCGCGAAGAAGCACGTTACTGAGCACGTTGCCGATGCTCTACGTAGACACCAGCGTGCTCGTTTCCCTATGCACCCACGAGGCCAGCACGGCAGATGTGTTGCGCTGGTACGCGGCATGCACCGAAGAACTGGCCTCGGCCGCGTGGTGCGTCACCGAATTCGCCAGCGCCCTGGCGCTGAAACAACGCACCGGACAGCTCACCGCGCCCCAGGCCAAAACCGCCTGGATGCAATTCGAGCGCGTGTGCGCCAACGACTTGCAACTGCTGCCCGTGGAGTCCACCACCTTCCACAAGGCAGCGATGTTGACGATGGATGCAAGCACGGGCCTACGCGCCGGGGATGCTTTGCACCTGGCGTGCGCGCTGGCGGCCAAAGTGCAGGGCTTGGTAACGCTGGATGCGGTGCTGGCCAAGAATGCCAAGCGGGTGAAGTTGAAGACCGTGGGGATCTGAGTAGCGGCCCCACACACCAGGTTTTTCTGTCGCATACCCACCCTAAGGGCTCTTTATTTGGCGCACAAAGTGGTTATGCGCCATTGAGAGTGACGTAAGAAGGCTCTTTTGGATAGTCCAACGTCATCGGCGGAAGCTCACCCCGCTAGCCCCACACCCCCGGCACCACCCCACGCACACCCGTGCGCAGCACAAACGCCGAGCCCGCCAGCGGCTGCTGGGCCAGTTGCGCATCCGACAAGCCCACGCGGGCGCTGGTCACCAGCATCAAATCCAGGTTCTCGCCGCCAAAGGCCACGTTGGTGATCTGGCTGGCGGGCATGTCGATGCGTTGGAGTTCGTCGCCTGCCAGGTTAAAGCGGCGCAGGCAGCTGCCGCCCCAGAAGGCCACCCACACGTGGCCGTCGGCATCGAAGGTCATGCCGTCGGGTTCGCCGTCTTCAGGGGCGAAGGCTTTCCAGAGGTTTTTGTTGTGCAACTGGCCGTCGGCGCCCAGCCGATAGCAGTAGATGCTGCGCAGCAGGCTGTCGGTGTGCAGCAGCACAGTGCCGTCGGGCGAGATGGCCGGGCCGTTGGCGATGTGGATGTTTTGCTCGACCACCTCGATGCGGCCGTTCGGGTGCAGGCAGGCGAGCTGGCCCAGGGGCTGCTGGGGGTTTTCATGGTGCATGGAGCCCGCCCAGATGCGGCCACCGGCATCGGCTTTGGCATCGTTGAGGCGCAGGCCAGGCTGGCCGGGATGCGGGGAGCCCAGGCGCTCGATCTTCAGCGCAGGCTCCAGCGTGAGGCGCACAAAGCCGGACTGGAAACCTGCGATGAAGCCCTGGCCATCGGCACACGGCACCAGCCAGCCGACCATCTCGGGCATCGGCCAGCTCTGGCGCACGTCGGTGGCGGGCGACCAGCTGTGCACCGCCTGGCCCAGGATGTCCACAAAGAAAAAGCGGCCGCTGGCGGCGTGCCACAGCGTGCCCTCGCCAAGTTGCAGGGTGGCGGGCCAGATGGGGGTGACAGTGCAGGTCAAGGGCATGGTGCTATGGATTTTGATTAAAAAAATGATAGCTTTTACCGCCGATCAAATGGGCGGTGGCAGCCAATTGGAGCATTAAAAATAGGCCTAAAAACCGCAAAACAGCCTCCTACCGCAGGGCTAAGAACGTGTTCAAGGTCTTTTTTGGGCCGCGCAGGTGCCTGTTCGGGATGCGCAGTTAGGCGCAAAACCCAAGCCAAGGCTTTGCGCCTTGGCTGGTTTTGTAACGACGCTGAGCGCCCGAAAAGGCTCCTGCCCTTCGGGTTGGGGTGAAATCGGGCGATTTGTCTGCTAGAGCCCTTGCATGGGCAGGTAGCCCATGCTGCGGTCTCCAACAACCAACTCATCCCGATTGCACCCCAACGCGGCCCTAAAAAGACCTTGAACACGTTCTTATGTCCAGCCCGCGTCCACCACAAAGTCTTGGGCGGTGACCATGCGGCTGTCGTCCGCTGCCAAAAACAGCGCCATGTGGGCCACATCGGCCCCCATGACGCGGCCTGGCAGACACTGGTTGTCGTCCATCAGGCGCTCACCCTCGGCATCGACCCAGTGGGTGAGCTGCTTCTCGGTCATGATCCAGCCGGGGGTCAGGGTGTTGACACGGATGTTGTCGGGGCCCAGGTCGCGGGCCAGGCAGCGGGTGAGGCCCACGGTGGCGGACTTGCAGGTGCCGTACACCGGGTAGCCCTTGCCCTTGATCATCCAGCTCACCGAGCCCAGGTTGACGATGGCCCCGCCGCCCATGCGGCGCATGCCGGGCACCACGGCCTGGGCGGCAAAAAAGGCCGGGCGCAGGTTGATGGAGACGCGCCAGTCGAAGTCTTCCGGGGTCACGTCCATGATGTCGTGGCGCGCGTCGTTGGCCACGTTGTTGATGAGCACGCCAATGTCGCCATGCGCGGCGGCGGCCTGGGCGATGGCGGCCTGCAGCGCGGCCACGTCACTGGCTTCGCTTTGCAAAAACAAGGGCGCGGGGCCGATGGCGCTGGCTTCGGCCAAGACCTTGGCGGCGGCTTCGGCGTTGCGGCCCGTGAAGGCCACCTTGGCACCCTGGCGGGCAAAGCCCACCACGATGTCGGCACCGATGCCCGAGCTGCCGCCGGTGACGAACACACTGCGGCCCTCCAGGCTGGGGTAGTGGGCGGTTTTCATACCAGCATTCTCAATGGGAATCGCGCGGCACGGCATCGCCCCGGCAGCCCACCAAAAAGTCCATGTCGGCCCCCTGGTCGGCCTGCAGCACATGGCGGTGGTACAGGCGCACGTAGCCCGATGCGGGCTCGGGCGGGGCCACCCAGGCCTGGCGGCGGCGGGCGAGTTCTGCGTCACCCACGTGCAGGTGCAGGCCCCGGCCCGCCACGTCCAGCTCGATTTCGTCGCCGTCTTGCACCAGGGCCAGCGGGCCACCGGCGGCGGCTTCTGGGGCCACGTGCAGCACCACGGTGCCAAAGGCGGTGCCGCTCATGCGCGCGTCCGAGATGCGCACCATGTCGGTCACGCCCTGTTGCAGCAGCTTGGGCGGCAGGCCCATATTGCCCACCTCGGCCATGCCGGGGTAGCCCTTGGGTCCGCAGTTTTTGAGCACCATCACGCTGTTGGCGTCGATGTCCAGGTCGGGGTCCATGATGCGTTCTTTGTAGTGCTCGATGTTCTCGAACACCACGGCTTTGCCCCGGTGCTGCAGCAGGCGGGCGGTGGCGGCAGACGGCTTGATCACCGCGCCCTGCGGTGCCAGGTTGCCGCGCAGCACGGCCAGGCCGCCCTGCTCCACCAGCGGCTGGCTCAGGGGGCGGATCACCTTGTCGTTAAAACACTCGGCATGCTCCACGTTTTGCGCCTGGGTGCGGTTGTTGACGGTGATGGCGTCGCCGTGCAGCAGGCCGGCTTCGAGCAGGCGCTTCATCACCACCGGCAGGCCACCGGCGTAGTAGAAGTCTTCCATCAGGTATTCGCCCGACGGCATGAGGTTGACGATGGTGGGGATGTCGCGGCCCAGGCGGTCCCAGTCGTCCAGCGACAGCGGTACGCCCATGCGCCCGGCGATCGCAATCAGGTGGATCACGGCATTGGTCGATCCGCCAATGGCCCCGCAGACCCGGATGGCGTTTTCAAAGGCTTCGCGGGTCAGCACCTGCGACAAACGCATGTCGCGCTCGACCATCTCCACAATCATGCGGCCCGAGCGCTGCGCCAGCTCCAGGCGGCGCGAGTCCACGGCGGGAATGGCGGCATTGGTGGGCAGGGACACACCCAGCGCCTCCACCATGCTGGCCATGGTGCTGGCCGTGCCCATGGTCATGCACACGCCTGCAGAGCGCGACATACAGCTCTCGGCCTGCATGAACTGCGGCAGGGTCATCTTGCCCGCGTTGACCGCCTCGGAGAACTTCCACACGTGGGTGCCCGAGCCGATGGGCTCGCCCCGGTAGTTGCCGTTGAGCATGGCCCCGCCCGACACCACCAGCGTGGGCAAATCCACACTGGCCGCGCCCATCAGCGTGGCGGGCGTGGTTTTGTCGCAGCCCGCCAGCAGCACCACGCCGTCCAGCGGGTGGGCGCGGATGGCCTCTTCCACGTCCATGCTGGCCAGGTTGCGGTACAGCATGGCGGTGGGGCGCATGAGGGTTTCGCCTAGCGACGACACGGGGAATTCGACTGCAATGCCACCGGCCTGCAGCACGCCGTGCTTTACCCGCTCTGCGATCTGGCGGAAGTGCTGGTTGCAGGGGGTGAGCTCGCTCCAGGTGTTGCAGATGCCGATGACCGGGCGGCCATCAAAGCTGTCGTCGGGCAGGCCTTCGCTTTTCATCCAGCTGCGGTGGATGAAGTTGTCTTTGCTGGTGCCGCCAAACCAGTGCTGGGAACGGCGTTTTTTGGGGGGCTCGGTGCTCATGGCGGTGTATGGGATAGCGCTGTCGCGGATTAATAAATCATACAAATGGCCGCGCATTCTACGATCAGGACAAACCCTTGGAGGCCACCCATAGCCCCCACCTCCCCGGCGTTGCTACACCACCGAACCGGCCGAATGCGCCATAGGGTCCAGCACGGGCACCGCCTCGGTCGGGCCATCGGCCAGCATGGCCGAGCGCTGCATCAGGTCGCGGGTATCCGACAGCATCACCGCCATGCGGTGCAAGGCCCGCTGCGCATCGCCCGCGCGGATGGCATCCAGCACCTTGCGGTGGTCGGGCAGCGCATCGCTGAAGTCGCCCGCCTTGCGCGCAGAGATCCCCAGCAAAGCCTCCAGCGCGCTACCGATGATGGCCGCCAGCGGCACCAAAAGGGGGTTGTTGGTGGCCTGCAGGATGGCGCTGTGGAAGGCCAGATCGGCCTCTACCCATCCATTGACATCGCTGGCACTTTCCATGGCGTGGAACGCATCTTCCAGCGCCGCCAACTGCTCGGGGCTGCGGCTGCGCGCGGCCAGGGCGGCGGCGGCGGGTTCGATGATTTCGCGCATCTCGGTGAGGTGGCGCAAGAACTGCGCGTCGGGCCCGGTGGCGCAGCGCCACGACAGCACATCGGGGTCGAGCATGTTCCAGCTAGCCTGCGGGCGCACCCAGGTGCCCACCCGGGGGCGCGACTCCAGCAGCCCCTTGGCGGCCAGAACCTTGATGGCCTCGCGCAGCGCAGTGCGGCTCACGTCCAGCGTGCGGCACAGCACCTCTTCATTGGGCAGCAACTCACCCGCCGGATAGGCCCCGCCCACCACGCCGTGGCCCAGGGACTTGACCACCTGCCCGTGCAGATTGCGCCCCGAGTAGGTAGCCGAGACACTTTGATTCGAGGGAGACCGCATCAACATCACTCCAAGGAAAGCCGCAGGGGCTACAGGCCGCATTGTGACACCACAAGTCAATAATAAATCATACAATCAAACCCGTTCCGCACCCACCGTCTTCGCCCCAATCCGCCACGGCTTTATCCACACAGCACCTATGACAGCATCACACACCCCCTGGATCGGCGTGGACTGGGGCACCACCCACCGCCGTGGCTACGCGCTGGCCACCGATGGCACCTGCACCACCGAGGCCAGCGACGACCAAGGCGCACTCACCACCCGCGGGCGGCACGCCGAATCCCTGGCCGCATGGCTGCCCGCACTGGGTGCGCCCGTGGATTGCCACGTGGTGATGTCCGGCATGGTGGGCAGCGCCTTTGGCTGGCAGGAAGCCCCCTACCTCGGCCCCGACGTACCGCTCGAAGCCCTGCCGCAGCACCTGGTGCACCTCGAAGGCCACCCGCAGCGCTACATCGTGCCCGGCTACTGCGTGCGCGATGTGGCAGGCCAGCCCGACGTGATGCGCGGCGAAGAAACCCAGTTGCTCGGCGCGGTGGCCATGGGCCTGCGCAACGGCTGGTTCGTACTGCCCGGCACGCACAGCAAATGGGTGCTGCTGCGCGATGGCCGTGTGGAGCAGCTGCGCACCTACATGACCGGCGAGCTGTTCGCCCTGCTCTCTACCAACGGCACATTGGCCGCCGCAGCCCAGCCAGCGGGCACAGAACCTCTTTGGAGCCAGCCCGCCTTTGCCGACGGCGTGGCCGCCGGAGCCCCCGGCGCGCTGGCGCACCAGCTGTTTGCCTGCCGCGCCCGCGTGGTCACCGGCACCATGCCCGCCAGCCAGGCCCTGGCCTATTTGAGCGGCCTGCTGATCGGCAGCGAGTTGCAAGACGTGCTGCAAGACCTGGACAAGTCCGGCAGCGACCAGTTCCACTTGATCGGCTCGCCCGCTCTGGCAGAGGCCTACCAGGTCGCCGCCCGCCAACTGGGCAGCGCCCTCACCTTGCTGTCGCCGCGCGAGGTGATCCTCAGCGGCTTCCACTACATCCAAACCCACAAGGCCTGACCTATGACCTCATCCGCCACATCCGCCGCCCCTGCCGCCCCCACCGACATGCCCCTGGTCGCCATCCTGCGCGGCCTGGACGTGGACGCAGCCGTTGCCGTGGGCCAGGCCCTGTTCGATGCCGGGTTCCGCCTGCTGGAAGTGCCGCTGAACCGCCCCGGCGCGCTGGAGTGCATCACCCGCCTGGCCGCCATCGCCCCGCCCGACGCACTGGTCGGTGCAGGCACCGTGCTCAGCGTGGCCGATGTGGACGCGGTCCACGCCGCTGGCGGCCAGCTCATCGTGTCGCCCAACTGCAACCCCGCCGTGATCCACCGCAGCGTGGCCACCGGCCTGTTCAGCGCCCCCGGCATCGCCACCCCCACCGAAGCCTTCGCCGCCCTCGAAGCCGGTGCCCACGCCCTGAAAATCTTCCCCGCCGAACAGGTCGGCACCGCAGGCCTGAAAGCATTGCTTTCGGTATTGCCCAGCGGCACCCCCATCTGGCCCGTAGGCGGCATCACCCCCGAGAGCATGGCGGGCTGGGTCAAGGCAGGCGCCACCGGCTTCGGCATCGGCGGCCAGCTCTACGCGCCGGGCACGCCTGCGGACCAGGTGAAGGCGCGGGCGGAGGGGTTTGTGGCGGCCTGGAAGGCTTGCCGGGTGGGGTGATTTGCTATTGGATATGTAGCTGCTTGCGCTGATGGAATAAGCGCAAGCAGCCAAAAACCCTCAAAGCTTAAACCTGCCTCGAGCGGGTCGTGCGACCGGACGAAAAACGCTACGCCTTCGGGTAGATGCAATAGGTCTTGTTGACGATGACCCAAGCGCCGTCCACCTTCAACAGGTTGAAGAAATCGGTGAAGCGCTGGCCCGCGACCCTGTCGCAATCCAGGCGGACACTGGCCGCTGTGCCAGCGATGTCGATGCGCGAGACCACGGCCCGGGCTTCTGGCGAGGGTTCAAACTGGTCGATCAGGCCAAAAAGCTTCTCGATCTCGGGGCCGAAGACCGCGTCCCCGTCGAGCCCGAAGATGGTGGCCTGCGGGTGAAAGGCAGGCCGCATGGTCGCACTGCTGGCGTTTTGGTTGCCGTCGGTGTATTTGCGGACCACTTGGACGATGGCTTCGTAGTCCTGGATGTCGCTGGGGTTTGGCATGGTGTGCTCCTGGTAGTGGATAGTGGATAGCGAAATGGGGTTTGCGCCCTGGCTTCAGCGGGCAGCGGCGTGTTGGCCTGCGCCCTAAGAGCCGCGTAGGCCGCGCAGGCCGCAAGAAGGGCCAAGATCAGATTTTTTCATCGTGGTTTTCTCACTTGGCGAACAGCTTGGTGATGTCGCCAAATGCCTTGATCTCGAGCGCGTTGCCCGACGGGTCGAGAAAAAACATGGTGGCCTGTTC
>CAUPNM010000007.1:0-178032 GCA_963512645.1 uncultured Albidiferax sp.
CTGGTGCTGCGCACCGACCCCAAGCCGCATGCGCCCAATTTCGAGCCCAACTACCTGGCCATCGTGGACTTTGACCCGCCCGATTTCCCGTGGATGCTGACCCCCGCCCTGGCCCATGCCGACGACCGCCTGCGCCCCTGGCTGGTGCTGCTGGTGCTGGAAAAATCCAAGGTAGGCACACCCAAGATGCCGCCCCAGGGCCCGCTACCCACGGTGCGTATTGCCGCCGCCGACGTGGCCACCGAACTGCCGCCGCTGGGGGAATCCTGGTCCTGGGCGCACGCGCAGGTAGTAAGCCACAAAGACGACAAACCCGGCATCCAGGCCGACCTGCAAGCCGACCCCACCACCAACGCCTCGCGCCTGGTCAGCCCGCGCCGCCTGCTGCCACTCACCGACTACGTGGCCTGTGTGGTGCCCGCATTCGAGCCAGGGCGGCTGCGCGGCTTAGGGATGGCCGAATCCCAGCCTGCGGCCATGGCCACCCTGGGCCCGGCCTGGGACGTGCAGCAGGCCCGCGATGTGCTGCTGCCGGTGTACTACCACTGGGAGTTTTCTACCGGGCCGGGCGGCGACTTTGAATCGCTGGCGCGGCGGCTCAAAACGCCTACCGCCTATGCGGGCAACGCCGAGGTGGCGGCCCTGCTCAGCCGCGTGGGCACCGCGCCCATGGGCGTGGACCCGGTGCTCACCGGCTTTGTGCAGGGCGCGGTAGCCACCATGGAAGGCGCACTGGTGCCCGTGAGCTACACCCCCGGTACTGCACCCGACCCCACCCAGGCCGAAAGCCTGGCGTTGATCGTCAACACCCCGCAGGCCAACGTGGCCGACCCGGTGGCCGACGGCCCCACCAATGCCGCCGGGCGGCGTATCGAGGTCAAGCCGCAGATGGTGGGCGGCTGGCATGCCAAAAAACACCAGGCGGCAGTCGCCGAGGCCGCCACCCACTGGGTGGCCGGACTGAACCTGAACCCGCGCTACCGGGGCGCGGCAGGCTATGGGGCCGAGGTGGTGCGGCAAAACCAGGAAATCTTCATGGACGCGGCCTGGGGCCAGATTGGCCGTATCCAGGAGGCCGAGATGCGCTTTAACCTGACCCGGCTGGCCATCGAGGCACAGCGGGCCCTGAAGGCCAAGCATTTCGACACCTTGGCGCCCGAGCGGCTGCTGCAGGTGATGGGGCCCGCGCTGGGCCGCATCGAGGCCCGGGTGCCCAACGGCACGGCCTACCGCATCGGCAGCGCAGCCGGTTCGGTGGGCGGGCAAATGGACCGCACCAGCCTGCCCAGCGCGCTGACCGACACGGCCATGCGCCGCGCCACCACGCCCCAGCGCCGCAGCCTGCGCATGGCCGCCCGGCTCAACGCCGACCTGCCCGCGCTGGCCGGGCAAACCCAGCGTTACCTGGGAGCCATGGCCGCCGCCACCCGACGCAGCCCCGACTTCACTGTGAACGCGTTTTTGCCCGACGGCATTGTCAGCAGCAAGGCATTGGCCACGATGAACCTGGACGGTGCCGCCGACCAGTCGCTGGACCTGCGCAGCCTGGGGCTGGGCCAGACCACGGTGGGCCAGGCCCGCGCACTGCAGACCGCAGGCAAGGCGGCCGAAATGGCGCTGGCCAAACGCGGCATGCCCGGGCTGCAGATCCGCGCGGGCCAGCACCTGGGCGTATTTACCGACCTGCACGTGGAGCGCTTCAGCCAGCTGGCCAGCGCCATGCCCACGGTGCAATCCACCGACTGGGGCGTGGTGGCCAGCACCATCGAGTCGCTGGGCCACCGAGGGGTGGAAGGGGTGCTGGTCGAGGCGCGCGCCGCCACCGACCAGCAGCAGGCCAGCCTACAGTTCAGCACCATGAAGCTGGATGCCCGCAGCGGCAGCCTGCGCCTGAACCGCGCCCTGGTGCGCGAGCTCGACAGCGCCCGGCGCGACATGCTGCCCGCTACCCGCAAAGGCACCGCAGTCCGCGCCCTGACCGGCACCCCCCTGGGCAGCCTGCGTATTGCCGACAGCCGCAAGTTCAGCACCGCAGGCGTATTTGCCGCGCTGCCCATCAATGCCGTGCAGTCGGTGGTGGCCGATGCCGAGAAGCCGCACTTCAGCGTCAACACCGGCTTTGAAATCGTCGGCTCGCTGGCCGCCCCGCCCGACCTGGCCGTGGCCACGCTCACCCTGCCGCCCGCCCTGCGCCAGCGCGCCATCCTGAACCGCTACGCCGTGGCCACCCGGGGCAGCCAACAGCTGTGGACCGATGGCTTCGCCCAAAGCCAGGTGCAGGTGCAACCGGTGGACTTCAGCCTGGTGGCCGCCCGCAACGCCATCACCGTAGCCACCCAGCCCGACACCACGCTGCGCGCACGCCTGGCCAGCACGGTGTCGGTGGCGCACCTGGCCGCCACCGAGGGCAATGCCTTTGTGTCGACCCATTTGTCTACCACCGATGCCTTTGCCCGCCAGCGCTTCATGGTGCCCGCGCTGTTTGACCGCGTCATGGCCTGGCCCACCCTGCCTGAGCCGCTGTACCAGCGCCTGTCTAGCTGGAACAAAAACGCCTTCATGCCGGGGGTGGACGGTATTCCGCAAGACCTGGTGATGCTGGCCAAGGTAAACCAGCATTTCATCGACAGCTTCATGGCCGGGGCCAACTGCGAGATGAACCGCGAGCTGCTGTGGCGCGGCTTTCCGACCGACCTGCGCGGCACCCCGTTCCAGCGCTTCTGGGACCGCAGCAGCATCGGCCCCGCGCCCAGCTACACCTTCACCCTGCTGGACGACATCCAGCCCATCCACCAGTGGGGCGCGCAGCCGCTGGGCCTGCGCAGCGACCAGGTCAGCCCGTTCATCCGGCGTACCAACGGCGAGCGCATCAACCCGGTGGTGCTGCTGGTGCGTGGCCAGTTGCTGCGCCGCTACCCCAACACCGCCGTCTACGCCTGGAAAAAAGCCCCAGGGGCCGACAGCCTGCTCAAAGACGCGCAAGGCCTGCCACCCGACGGCGCGCTGGCCCCCCCGCGCTTTAGCGGCACGATTGGCGACGACATCAGCTTTTTTGGCTTTGACATCGACGACGAGAAAGCGGGCGACTGGTGCTTTGTGCTCGAAGAACAAATGACCGAGCCGCGCTTTGGTTTCGATGTGGACGAGCCCGCCCCGGGCCAGGCCCGCACTGGCCCACCCCGGCGCAACGCTTTACGTAACGCAATAAGCGCCGCCATGGCCACACCGCTGCACAGCCAGTACAACGCCTACAAGGCCTTATCGTGGAGCAACCTGGCCGTGCCACCCGGCGGCTTTGTCACGCTGGCCGGGCTGCGCCAGGCACCGCCACCGGCGTTTGCCAGCTTCCCCATGCTGACGGCCCAGGCCAATGCCGCCGAAATCGCCCGCGCCCTGCTGCAACAACCGTTCCGTGCCTTTTTTGTGGGCGCAGATTTGATTACCTGAGGATGCCGCCATGCCCGCACTGAACCTGAATCTGGACGCACTGCAGGCCGCCCGCGCCGAGCTGGTGCGCCAGCGCGAAACCCAGCGCAGCGCCACCCTGGCCTGGCAGCAGGCCCAGGCCGCACTCGACACCCTGGCCCGCACGGGTGCCAGTGCCGATGCCCTGCAAGAGCAGGCCAAGATCGCCGCCGACCTGCGCCGTACCGCCCAGGCGGCCCTGCAAGGCACGGCAGAGCGTCTGCAAGGCATCCAGAACCTGTCGCAAGACCTGCTGGGCCATTTGCAGTTGCCGCCAGACAATCCGGCCCCGCTGGTGGAGGCGCTGGATGCTGCCCACCCAGTCGCCCTGCTGCCGGTGGCGGTGCAGACGCGCTACACGGCCGATGGCAGCACGCTGATGGTGCGCATCTACCCCGATGCCATCCACACCTTTGGCCACGAGCCGGGCCTGAGCGAAGCCGAAACCGCCGAAGGCAAACGTTACTGGGCCGAACGTTTTGCCACCCCCAGCGACACCACATCGCCCTGGCTGCAGATTGCCCGCATCTACACCCCGGCGCGCGCTGCCTGGATTGTGCGCAGCACCACGCCCACCAACTTCGCCCAGCTGGGCCGCCGCATCGACGATGCCGACGCGGTGCTGGTCAGCCCGCAGTTTGACGACGCGGCCATTCCCCAGGCCAGCCGCACGGGTGCCACCGTGTACGCCACCGCCTTGCCCGACCGCTTTGTGGTGGTGGGCCAGGCACAAGGCCGCGAGGTGTTCCGCGTCTGGGGGCAGCCGGTGGCCGACCTGCTGCCCATGACCCCGGCTTTCGACCCACTCACCGCTACCGACGAAGCCGAAGATGAGCGCGATCCCTTCGGGGGCGACCGCGCCTGGCTGGTGGACTACCCCGCCGCCGTGAAGGCGGGCATGGCCATCAGCGTGAACCAAAGCCACCTGCAGCCGGGTTCGCGCATGACCGACCCCATCGACCGCCTGGTGGTGCTGGGCGTGGACTGGACGCAGACCCCCGACTCCGCCGCCACCCTGCTGGCCAGCGTGCTCGACAACCACCAGCACAGCGCTGGGCTCAAGCTGGTCGCCCAGGGCACCCCCACCAACAACACCAGCAGCACCCGCGCCGCTTTTGCCGCCAACGGGGCCGACCTGCTGGCCGACATGGACCCGCAAACCACCAGCCAGCGCACAGCAGACGGGGCCTTCGAGCTGGCCACCGCCGGGGGCCGCTTGCAGGGCTTGCTGGGCCTGCCGGTGGAGGTGTTCGACGCAGGCACCGTGCCCGGTGCCACGCTGCGCGAATCGGCCAGCGCGGGCCACATGGTCAATGCACTGTGGAGCGCCACCCTGGGCTACACCCTGCGCTACTTCTGGAACCCGCGCGACACGGCCCAGGCGCTGATCAGCGATGCGGCGGTGGAGCAACTGCGCGCCTGGTCGGTGCGCTACTTGCGCCCCGGCGGTCCGCTGTCCACTTTGCGCGTGGGCCAACAGCCCTACGGCATCCTGCCCATCTGCGCCCGCAATTTTGTGCCCAGCCCGCGCTCCGCGTTGGAGCGCGAACTCACCGAGGCGCTGGACTGGCTGCGCCCGCACTGGGACAGCGTGGTCTACAAGGTGCCCACGCTGCGCAACCCCAGCGCCGAAAGCCTGCACCAGGTGCTGTCCATGCAGCCCTGGGCCTGCGCCAAACGCTACAACGAAGTCATCGGCCCGGCCACCACCCAGAACAACCCGGCCTTTGCCGAACTGGTGCAGTTTCAGGGGGCTTTTTTGCGCGGCCTGATGGGGCAGTTGCTCAGCCGCAAGGGTGCCGCCGTGCAGGTGCCCTACCTGTCGCTGTGCGCCATGCGGCCCAAACAAAATTCGCTGGATGCTGTGCCCTGGGTGCAGCGCGACCCCGACAACATGCCCCGCGAACGCGAGGGCACGGCGCTGCTGGAGCCCAACTTTATTGCCACCCTGCACAACCACCTGGGCGACCCCGCCAGCGACCTGCGCGCGCGCATCGTGCCCATGCAAAACGGCAACTCCCTGCTGGAAGCCATGCTGGCTTTTGCCGCCGACGAGGAGATTCTGAAGTCAGGACACGGGCTGTTTTACGCGCATGTGCAAAACAGCGCCAGCGTCAGTCCGCTGGTGAAAAGCCAGTTCCAGCGCATGGGCCTGGCCGAGTACATCGGCGTGGCCAGCAGCACCCTGGTGGGCGACCAGGTAGAGGTCAACACCGCCCGCAGCATGATGGGCGTGCGGCTGGAGGGCACCACCGCCAACCGCTCCGTCGAGGGCCACATCGCCCAGTTCCTGGGCCAGTCGTCCACCCTGTGGCCGCAGCAGATGCAAAACATCGCCAGCTTCAAGGACAGCCTGGCGTTCTTGCAAGACTGCAACGCAGGCGAACTGCAGCACGCTTTTCGCACCACGCTGGACCTGTACGCCCACCGGCTGGATGCCTGGATCACCGCGCTGGCCACGCACCGGCTCGACACCCTGCGCACCGCCCAGCCCCAGGGCCTGCACCTGGGCGCGTTTGGCGTGGTGGAAAACCTGCTACCCGATGCTGTGCGCCGCAGGCAATTGCCGCCCGGCCAGAGCCAGGCGCTGGACAGCCTGGGCTTTATCCATGCGCCGTCGGTACAGCAGGCCACCGCCGCCGCCGTGCTGCGCAGCGGGTTCCTGGCCAATGGGCAAGCCCCCGGCCAGGCTTTTGACATCGACCTGCGCTCAAAGCGGGTGCAGCGCGCCAAGCATCTGCTGGAGGGCATCGCCAACGGCCAGTCCATGGCGGCCCTGCTGGGCTACCGTTTCGAGCGCGGCATGACCCACAGCGCGGGCCAGGCGCTGGCGCAGTACATCCTGGAATGCCGCCAGGCCTACCCGCTGCGCCCCGCCGGGGCCGCGCCGCAAGACGAAGCCAGCGAGAGCATTGCCGCCCGCGACGTGGTGGACGGCGTGCGCCTGATGGACGCCTACCGCACCGCCCGGGCCGCAGGCACGGCCTTCAAAGTGCCCGGCGTGCCCGACGCGCTGCTGTTGCCCAACGCCGCCATCGCCGTGCTGATCGACGACCTGCTGGAGCAGATGGACGCGGTGTCCGACCTGCTGGTGTCGGAGAGCGTGTACCAGATGGTCGGCGGCAACCTGGACGGTGCCGGTGCCGCCATGATGACGCTAGACAAACAAACCCGCCCGCCCGAGCCCCGCGTGGCCGACACCCCACACAGCACCCGGGGCTACACCCAGCGCGTGGTGGTGGCCCTGGAGTCCGCCGACCCCGGCCCCTGGGCGGTGGAGGGCGAGCTGATCGCCCGCATGGAGCCGCGCCTGAACGCCTGGCTGGCCCGGCTGCTGGGCGACCCCGGTCGTTACCAGTTCCGTGCCCAGGTGTTCAGCCCACCCACCGCAGAAAACGGCGACTGGCTGCTGACCGACACCGTACTCACCGCCCGCATCACCGAGCTGGGCCTGTCGCCGCTGGCGCTGGTGCTGCACAGCGAAGCCCAGCAGGGCGCGGGCCAAAGCGGCGTGCAGGAGCGCCTGGGGCAGTTGATGGGCGACAAGCTGCGCGCGCAACTGGGCGCTGCTGCCGACGGCCTGGCCGTGGTGCTGCTGGCCGATTCCCCCGAGGCAGGGCAGATCGGCTTGGTCGCCTTCGAGTCGCTGGCTTGGGTACTGCGCCGCCTGCTGGCCAAAACCCGCCCGCTGCGCCGCATGGACATGGTGCAGGCCCGCGACGGCGTGGAGAGCGCCGCCACCCAAGACGATGGCGAAGCCGCGGGTGTCGACCTGGCCGAACTGGAACTGCGCTGCGAGGATGCCGAAGGCCAGGCCGACGCGGTGCTGGCCCTGCTGGCCGATGCCAGCGCCGCCGCACCCGAAGACCTGGACACGCTGGCCCCCCTCGATCCCGCCACCGCCGCCCTGCTGGCGCAAACCCAAACCGCCCTGGCCGCCGCCTACGCCCTGGGTTGGCGCAGTGCCGCAGGCCATACCCCGGTGGCCGCAGGCGACGGCCAGGGCCAGCCGCTGGCCGACGACGACACGGCTGCCCGTGCCGTAGGCCGCGCCCGCGCCCTGCTGCTGGAAATCGGGGGCCGCACCACGGCAGCCCGCAACGCGCCGGTGTCCGACGGGCGCGGCGGCCAGTTGCAAGCCTTGCTGGACCGCATCCACGCGGTGATGGGCAAAGACTTCCCCGTGCTGCCGCTGTTCACCCTGGGCGTTTTTGCCTCCGATGCCGCGGCCACCCTGGCCGACCGCGACATGCTGCTGGGCAAGGCCGCGCTGGGCAACGACGACACGGCAGTAGCGGGCTGGCTGCCCAAGCTAGCCTGCGTGCGCGAAGCCAGCGCCCTGCTGTCCGACACCCTGCTGGCCGCCGAAGGGCTGGGCGAAGACAGCGGCTACCTGGACGACCCGCTGGACTTCCAGCTGCTGCAGTTCCCGCGCAACCCGTTAAACCACTGGGCGGCCCTGCCCCCCGCGCCCAAGCAAAAGCTGCAAGACCTGCGTGGCGTGGTGGCGATTGCGGCGCACGCCCCCGGCGGGCTGCGGGCGCTGGACGGTGCCACCCCGCTGTCGGGCCTGTTTGTCGATGAGTGGATGGAAACCATCCCCTCCGACACCGAAACCACCGGCGTGGGTTTCCACTTCGACGCGCCCGGTGCGCGCCCGCCGCAAAGCATTCTGCTGGCCGTGCCCGCCGACCGTGCCACCGACCACTGGACGCTGGACAGCCTGCTGGCCACCGTCAATGAAGCCATGGCCCTGGCCCAGTTGCGGGCCGTGCGCCCGCAGGACCTGGAAGGCCTGGGCCTGCTGCTGCCGGGCATCTTTTTGTCCAACAACTTCAAGCAGGACGTGCCCTCCATCGACTTTGCCAGCATGGTCAGCAAGAACCTGCACGACCTGCGTGCCGCCAGCAGCATCGGCAACGGCAAAGCCACCATGGCCGCAGGCACCGCCCAGTTCGCCACCAAATCCTGAGGAATTGCTATGCCCATCTCCCTCACCGCTGCCCGCATCTCGGTGGTTTCGGCGCTGATTGCGCAGCCCGAGCCCTCGCACACCACCTGGTCGCGGCTGGAGCCCCTGCCCACCAGCGACGACGTAGCCGACAGCCTGCAGGCCCGCATTGCCGACCCGCTGTGGATGCTGGCGCGGCAATGGCAGTTCAACGAGTTCCAGGGCGAAGACGCGGGCAGCCCCATCGCTGCCGCGCTGGCGGTAGCGGGCCTGCCTGTCAGCAGCCTACTGCCCAGCCCGGACGCATTGGACGGCATCGCCCTGCCGCCCGGCGCGGCCCCGCTGGAGGCACTGGTAGAGCACGAACAGGTGTTCCAGATCCACCCCAAGCTCAACGCCCAGGCGGGCCAGCAGCTGATGCGCAGCCTGCGCGCCGCCGGGCTGGGCACTCTGGCCCAAGCGCTGCGCAAGCAGTTCCCCGCGCCATTGCCCGCGCCCGATGATGCCGCCGCCGACAACGCCGGATTTGTGTGGCACACCCTGCTGGACCAGCGCGCCATCCATGCCCAAGCGCTGGCCCAGGCCATCCGCGACCTGCCCGACCGCGCCGCCGAAGAGGTGTTTGGCAACGTGGTGGGGGCCACCATCGCGCAGATGGATGCCTTTCTGGCGCCGCTGCACCACTGGGTGGACTGGCTGGCGGAGTTTGCGCTGGACGGTGCCGCGCCCGGTGCCAGCCCCTACTGGAAACCCGAGCGGCTGGAGTACAGCTTTGCCCTGGGCGCCCAGGGCAGTGGCGCGCCGGTACGGCTGGTGGCCGACGAATACGCCGACGGGCGGCTGGACTGGCACAGCTTCACCCTGGGTGCCGCGCACGCCGACGCAGGCGGGCCGGACCAAACCCTGCCCTACCCCGCCAAGCCACCCAAACACCTGCCCTTGCCCACCACCGCCCGCTACCCCGGCATGCCCGCCGACCGCTACTGGGAATTCGAGGATGGCCGCGTCAACTTCGGCATGCTGGGTGCGGCCAAAAGCGACCTGGCCCGGCTGGCGGTGCTGGAATACGCGCTGGTGTTCAGCAACGACTGGTTCACCCTGCCCCTGACCCTGCCGACCAACGCGCTGTACACCATCCAAAAGCTGGATGTACGCGACAACTTCGGCATCACCCTGGCCATCCCCCCGGCGGGCTGGAATATGTTTGAGCTCAGCCTGCAGCCCGGCGCGCCGCAGCGGCTGGACAACACCCTCTACCTCTGCCCCGCCCTGCACAGCCTGCAAGGCCCGCCGCTGGAGCACGTGATGCTGGTGCGCGACGAAATGGCCAACATGGTCTGGGGTATTGAGAAACGGGTGCAGGGCAGCTCCGGTGAGCCCATCGACCGCAAGTTCGAAAGCACCCGCCTGTCCACCACGCAAACATTGCGCCCCACGGTAATTGCCGATGCGCCCCCCGCCAGCGCCGGTGCCCTGTTGCAGTACACCCTGCAAACCCCGGTGGCGGCGCACTGGGTGCCATTTTTGCCGGTCAAAAAACAAGGTGCCGGTGTGCTGAACTGGAGCATCCAGCTGCAGCGCGGCGTGGTCACCCACCACTACCAGACCACGCCTGCACGCATGGCCGAGCCGGTCAACGCCAGCTACAGCGCCTTCATCCAGCGCCTGCGCGACAACGCCTTTGTGGAAACCACCGGCGCGCTGGGCACCACAGACCACCAGCTCGAAGGCTTCATGTTCCACCCGCGTGGCAGCCTGCTGCGGCAAGACCCCAATGTGGACGTCAAAACCGACTTCCTGCGCATCGCCGAAGAAGAGGTGCCCCGCGACGGCATCAGCCTGCAACGCCGCTTCAACTACGCCCGCGATGCCCAGGGCCGGGCATTGCTGTGGATAGGTAGGAGCAAATCAGTGGGCCGGGGCGAAGGAGCCAGTGGCTTGAGGTTTGATGTGGTAAAGGCGTAGATGCTATGTAATTTGCAGTGAATTCTGCAAGAAAAATCAGCCTCCAGCGCCCATTCCATCGGCGTAAGCAGCTATCAACAACATAGCAAATCTACACCACCCGCAACCAGAACCAGTACGCCGCCAGCGCCACCAGCAGCCAGGAGCCGCCGCGCACCACCACGCTGCGGTACCAGGGCTGGCGCACCACCACCTGCGATAGCAGCACCCAGGCGGCCACGGCGCTGAGCTGCCCCACTTCCACGCCCAGGTTAAAACCGGCCAGTGCCCAGGGCAGCAGGCCCGCGGGGGCAGCGGCTTCGATCAGCAGACCGGCGAAGCCATAGCCGTGGACCAGGCCGAAGACCAGGGCCAGGCGTTCGGGGCGCAGCACCGGCACGGGGTAGATGTTCAGCAGCGCGGTGAAGGCGATGGACGCGGCAATGACCGGCTCCACCCATGCCGGGGACGCGCTGGTAAAGCCCAAGGTCGCCAACACCAGCGTGATGGAATGGCCCACGGTGAAGGCGGTGATGGTGCGCAGCAGCGACCACCAGGGGCTGCGGCCTTCCACCCGTCCCGCCGACCGGCCCAAACGTAACTGCAGCGGCAGCACCAGGGCCAGCAGAAAGGCCATGTGGTCGTAGCCTTGCAGCAGGTGGTGCATGCCCAGTTGCAGGTAGTCCCACACCGTCCCGGCAATGCCTCTTGGAGGCGCGGCCACGGCCTGGCGCAACGCCAGGGGCACGGCTTGCTGGGGCGCGGCGGTGGCCAGCAGGTCGTGGCCGTCGAGCTGGCCGGTGACGATCAGGCGGTGGTTGCTGTCTTCGGTTTTGAACAAGGTGTAGCGCAGGTCCAGGGCGGTACCGGGCGGGCAGGCCGCCGGGCTGGTGGCGCGCAGGTAGGCGCCGTCGCTGCGGGACTCCAGTCCATCGTAAGCCCATTGCAGCGTGCAACCAGCTTGGCTGTTGACCAGCCCGGTATGGCTTTGCAGCAGGGCCAGCGCGGCGGGGGTGGCGGTTTGCACTTCGGCCCAGGTGACCTGGCCGTCGGCATTGGCATCGACGGGGATGAGCAGGTCCAGGTCCTTCAGGGCCACGGAGAGCTGCAGGGTGAGCGCACTGCCCTGCTGGCGCACGTCGAGGTAAGCATCGCTGCCCTTGTGGGCCCAGGCGGGGGCGCAAAGGCACAGCGCGCACAGGATGGCGAAGAGACGGCTCATGGGCGGCTCCGCGCATCGACTATGCCGACCTGCTGCATGTCTTTGTGCAACTGCTGCACAGCTGCCGTGTCTTTGGCCTGGCGGGCACTTTGCAGGGCCACCCACCAGTCGATGGGTTCGCGCTGCAGGTCCAGGTTACGGCGGGCGATGCGCAGGGCAGCGGGGGCGTCGTCGTCCAGCCACAGGGCGACCAGGGCCTGCTCGCGGCCATGCAAGCTGAGGTCGTCGCCCCGGCGGGCGAGTTCGCCGCTCCACTCACCCAGGGTGGCGCGCAGGGTTTTCCATGCGGGGTTGTCCAGGCGGCGCATCGCGGTGGCCTGGCGCAGCAGCACGGCATCGGTGGGCGGCAGGGGCTGCAGCACGGCCAGGGCCTGGGCGATTTGGCCGGTGCGCAGCAGCAGGTCGCTCAGGGCGATGCTGGTGTAGAGGTCTGGCTGGGCCTGCAGGCTGCGCTGGTAGGCGGTGCGGGCGGCGGCGTCGCGCCCAGCACGTTCTTCGCTCTCGGCCAGCAAGGATTGCAGCCAGCTGATTTGGGAAGGGTCTTGCGCGCTTGCCAGCAGTTGGGTGAAGCCTTTGCGGGCGGCATCAAACTGGCCTTGCAGGGACTGGGTTTCGAGCTGGCAGGCCAGGGCATACAGGTTTTGCCCGGCGCGGGCCACGGCTTCGCAGGCGCGCAGGGCCTCGGGGTAGTGACCCGACAGGCGCTCCAGAGAGGCCAGGTTCAGCCAGCCCTGGGCGTGGCCGGGGGCACGGAGCACGGCGGCCTGCAGGATGCGGCGCGCGGCCTGGAAGTCGTGGCGGCCCTGCTGCACGGTGGCCTGCAGTACCGCCAGGTCGACCGGTGCGTTGGCCTGGTCCCACCAGGGGGCCAGCACGGCCTGGGCGCGGCCCCAGTAGCGGGTGTCGCCGGTCTGGCGGGCGGTGGCGATGTGGGCGCGGGCCTGGGCTATCGCAGAGGTGATGGCAGCAGCCGGGTCGGCGATGGCAGGGGCTTTGGTGGCGGGCCGCACGCGGGTGATGGTAGGCAGGCGCTCGACCACCTCGTCGCCCCGGCTGGGGTGCAGCGCGGTGGCGGCATAGGCCGTACCGCTCACCAGCAAACAGGCAAGCCAGAGGATGGGTGGAAGGCGCATGGTGGATTCACTGGTTTGCTATGCAATAAATAGCTGCTTACGCCGATGGAATAAGCGCGAGGGGCCGATTTCTTATAAATCCCCCACCCTCCCCCGTCGGGAGGGGGTGGGGGGCAGATCAGATGTCTGCCGGGTCAGCCGAGTCGCTGGTGGCCAACTGGGTGTCGGCCAGGACCACCGGGTCGCGGCTGTCGCTGGTGTTGGCGATCTGGGCCTTGGCGAAGGCGACCACATCGTCCACCTGGGCCTCCACACCCACCGGTACTTCGGTGGTGCCGGCCACAAACTGGGCGGCTACGGGGCCATCCCCGCCCCCGCCGCCGCAGGCCGCTAACAATGCCACCGCCACGGCGGTGGGCGCTGTCCATTTGAAGTGCAACATGGTGCGGGTCCTTATCAGTTGGAGCCCGAATTGGGCGTGTTGAGGTAGGGGAAACGGGTGAGGAAAGGCACGGTGGCCTGGTCCACAGCATCGTGGATGCTGGCCGACTGGGCACCCAGCGGCACGCTGGAGGCTTTGCAGGCCGAGGTCAGGCTGGGCACGCCGGGCACACCGTTCAGGCCCAGGCTGTTGTTGTCGCCGTTGATCACGCACAGGCCGCCGAGCATGGCTACCAGGGCGATGTCCACCACGTCGTCCTTGGGGCGGCGGCCGTTGGGGAAGCCAGCCAGGTCCACCGCTTGCGCCAGGTTGGCCGTGCCGCCCACGCGCAGCACCTCACCGGCCACGCCCAGGCGGTTTTGCTGGGCAAACGGCACGGGGGCGATGGCGGTGTTCAGGCGCAGCACCTCGGACGGGGTGGCATTGGCAGGCTTGTTCACGCCGGTGATGCCGGTGAGGAACACGGTGGCCAGGTCGGTACGCGGCAGGTTGGTGGGGGCCACGGCGGCGGGGTTACCGGCCAGCACCACGCCCAGCAGCGCGGGCAGCGTGGGGTTGGATACGTAGGTCAGGAACTGGCCATCGTCTTGCGGCTTGGAGGCGTTGAACTTGTCTTTGTCGGGCAGGCCGATCACCAGCTCGTTGACCAGCGGGTTGCCCAGGCGGGAGACCTGCACCCAGGCACCCCCGGCTTTTTCGCTGGCCTGGTGGCCCGACTTGGGCTTGCTGTTGAGCAAACGGGCCTGGCGCAGGCTGGCGGTGGTCCAGCCGCCGATGACGGACTCATTGCCCGCCGTCAGGCAGCCTTTGTGCACTTCCAGGGCGATGGTGGTGATGTTGGTCTTTTGCACCACCCCCTGGCCGCCCATGCCCGCCGCATCCTTGTTGGCAGGGTCGAGCAAGACGGAGGCCGGGGCGTTGACCAGGTCAAACACCGGGCCCAGGTTGACCGCAAAGCCCTCTTGGCGCTGACCGACGAAGACCTTGCCGTCGTCCATACCGGCAGGGCAGCCGGGCACCTTGATGCTGAAAATATGCTTTTGGGCGTAGGTTTCGTACGCTGCGGCACCACCCAGGGTCTTCACGCCGATGTAGTCCACCGGCTTCTCGAAGGTGGCTCCCCCGCTGGCCTTGGTGACGGCAGACGCCGCGCCTTTGCGCCGGTCGCCGCGCACCACGTTGACGGTGTAGGTCTCGTTGAGGTTGAGGTTGGCATCGTTCACGTTCGCCACCGCACCGGCCTGGATCAGCGGAATCGCCACGCTGGCGTTGCCAATGGGCAGGGCCACGTTGTTGAGCTTGTTGTTGAACTTGAACTGGAAGGTGAGGTGCTCTTTGCCGTCGCCCACGTTGTCGATGTGGATCTCGTACAGCGCGTTCGGGTCCATCGCAAAGTAGTTGGGGCCGCCGTACGGAGCCTGCAGGGGCTGGTAGTTGGCGATCATGGTGACGAAGTCCGAGCGGCCACCGCTGCCGTTGCTGGCCACGCCCTCGTAACTGCGGAACATGTAGAAGTCGGTGCCGTCCACCTTCGGGCTGGTGGTGATGAACGGCGCCTCTCGGTGGCTGGACGCGAATGCCGCGCCGGTCAACGCGAGCAGCAGGCAGGCTGCGGTGATGGGATTGCGTTTGAATTGCATGGTGATCTCCTGGGGGTCATGTCCATTGGTGCCAATGAAAACCATTGGCCTTGTGGATACGCAGGCGGCTTTACCGTGGATTCACAAATGTGAACTATTTCTCGCAATCGACCCGCACCCGTCGGTCGTTAGCTTCTATTTTTATAGCTTGTTGTGCTTATGGGATAAGCGCCAGAGGCTGTTTTTATATGCAAATTGACAAGGCTGCCCGCGCAGCGCCCGGGCCCGCCCCCACTTATTTGATCTACATCAAGCAAGCCACAAACAGCGCCGCCTGCGACTTGAAACCTGTCGACAGCTCGCGCCTAATCGCCCGTTGTTACCAAATGTAGTTACCGCTACACCGAAAGAGATTTATGCGATCCAACCTGCCCGTCATTGCGCAAGAGTACGACTACCCGTCGAACGAGATGCTGGTGTCCACCACCGACACCCGGGGCCATATCACCCACTGCAACAGCGCGTTTGTGCAGGTCAGCGGCTTTTCCTACGACGAGCTGGTGGGCCAGCCGCACAACATGATCCGCCACCCCGACATGCCGGCCGAGGCGTTCAAGGACATGTGGAGCACGGTTGGCCGTGGCCGCCCCTGGACGGGGATGGTGAAAAACCGGCGCAAGGACGGCAGCTACTACTGGGTCGAGGCCAACGTCACCCCCATCATGGAAGGCGGCAAGCCGCGCGGCTATATGTCGGTACGCACCAAGCCTACCCGCCAGCAGGTGCAGGATGCCGAAGCCCTGTACGCCCGCATGCGCAGCGAACGCGCCGCCAACCGCCCTACTTTCACCTTGAGCGGCGGCACGGTGCGCCCACTGGGCTGGCGCGGCGCGCTGGCCAGCCTGGCCCGCGTGGGCATGACGCAGCGCTATATGCTGGTGTTGGCGGTGATGGTGGGCGTGGGCGTGTTGCCACTGCTGCTGGGCGTAACCGGCCTCATGGGGCTGCTGCTGCAGGTGGGCCTGCAGACGGCCTGTGCACTGGTGATGGTGCTGTGGTTCAAGAGCCATGTGACGGATGTGGTGCTGGAGGCCGAGCGTTTTGCCAGCGACCTGTCGGGCTGCAACCTGAACACCGCGATTGCGCTGGACTACCCCGCGCCGCTGGGCTCGCTGGTGCGCTGCCTGTGGCAGATCCAGATCAATATGCGCGCCGTGATCGGCGATGTGCATACCGAAATCCACGGCTTCACCCAGGTGGCTGCCGAAATCGCCTCGGGCAGCATGGACCTGTCGGAACGCACCGAATCCCAGGCCAGCAGCCTGCAGCAAACCGCGGCCAGCATGGAACAACTGTCTGGCACGGTGCAGCAAACCGCCGAAACCGCCCTGCAGGTGGCACAGCAAAGCGACAAGAGCACCCACGTGGCCACCCGGGGCGGCGAGGCGGTGCACCAGGTGGGCCTGGCGATGCAGAACATCGACAAGTCGTCGAAGAAGGTGCAGGAGATCATTGGCGTGATCGAAGGCATTGCCTTCCAGACCAATATCCTGGCGCTCACCGCCGCTGTGGAAGCCGCCCGCGCGGGCGAGCAGGGCCGTGGCTTTGCGGTTGTGGCCTCTGAGGTGCGCTCGCTGGCGCAGCGCAGCGCCGGTGCAGCCCGCGAGATCCGCACGCTGATTGCCGAGTCTGCCGAGCAGATCGCGACGGGCAGCCACCAGATGACGGACGCGGGGCGCACCATCGACGAGGTGGTGGCTTCCGTCAAAGAGGTGGGCGCACTGATCCGCCAGATCACCCAGGCCACCGTGGAGCAATCAGACGGCATTGCCCAGGTCAACGAAGCGGTAAACCAGCTCGATGCCGTGACCCAGCAAAACGCCGCCCTGGTGGAAGAGTCTGCCGCCTCGGCCGAAGGCCTGAGTGGCAGCAGCCTGGCGCTGGCGCGCTCGGTACAAGTGTTCCAGCTGGCGTGATCCAGACCGAGGCATTGGGAACTGCCGCTACCCTGCCAGACCCGCAGTACCAGCCCTGCAAACCGTGGCGTAACGCCCGCAACCTGGCCGAGGCGCTGGCGGCCACCTGGACCTGCCAGTTTGAACCGGCACTGAACTCGCTGGGCAGCCAGATTGCCATCATCGACCAGCGCGGAGCCATCACCTACGTCAACCATGACTGGGTCGAATTCGGCGTCCGCAACGGTGCTGCTCCAGACTACCCGTGGGTCGGCAGCGACTACCTGGATGCCTGCCAATGCTTCATGGCCGCCGGGTCGGGCCAAGACGCATCTCTTGAAGAGGGTATCCACAACGTGCTCCAGGGCCTGGTGCCCACCTTTGACTGCGAATACGCCTGCCATAGCTCCGACGAGAGGCGCTGGTTCGTCATGCGGGTAGTGCCTTTGCACGCGCACCCGGGGCTGTACGTGGCGTCGCACCACAACATCACACGGCGCAAGGAGCAGCTGCTGGCGGGCCAGGCGGCGCTGGAGGAGTCGGCCCTGCACAGCCAGGCAGTGCTGGACAACATGGTGGACGGTGTCATCACCATCGACGTGCGCGGCCGGATCCAGTCTTTTAACCAGGCCGCCAGCCAGATATTCCACTACACCCCCGGCGAGGTGATGGACCGCAATGTCTCCATGCTGATGCCCGAGCCGCACCGCGGCCACCACGATGGCTACCTGCAGCACTTCCAGCACACCGGCGAAGCCCGCGTCATCGGCAAACCGCGCGAGGTGGAAGGCGTGCGCAAGAACGGAGAGGTGTTTCCGATGAGCCTGTCGGTCTCGCAGATCACGCGCTCCGGCCAGCCCACGTTCATCGGCATCGTGCGCGACATCACCCAGCGCCGCCTGCACGACGAAGAAATCCGCCGACTGGCCTTCTACGACCCGCTGACCGGCCTGCCCAACCGCCGCCTGCTGATGGACCGCCTGCACCAGGCCATGGCCAGTTCCTGCCGCAGCCAACAGCATGGTGCGGTGATGTTCCTGGACCTGGACCACTTCAAACAGCTCAACGACGGCTGGGGCCATGACGTGGGCGACGAGTTGTTGCAGCAGGTCGCCAACCGCCTGAACGCCTGCGTGCGCGAGGCCGACAGCGTGGCCCGCCTGGGCGGTGATGAATTCGTGGTGCTGCTGGAAGCCTTGAGCCCCCATGCCTCCGAAGCGGCTACCCAGGCCGAGGCGGTTGCCAACAAGATCCTGTACACCCTGGGGCAAAGCTACAAACTGCGCGGCCAGATGTACGACAGCACCCCCAGCATCGGCATCGTGCTGTTCGCCCAGGACCAGGACAGCATGGAGGATCTGCTGAAAAAGGCCGATGTCGCCATGTACCAGGCCAAATCGGCGGGCCGCAATACCGCCCGCTTCTACGACCCGGCCATGCAGGCGGTGGCCATGGCGCGTACCGAGCTGGAGCGCGATATGCGCCAGGGGCTGAGCACCCAGCAGTTTGTGCTGCACTACCAGGTCCAGGTGGACAGCAAGGGCGTGCCCACCGGGGCCGAAGCCCTGGTGCGCTGGCAGCACCCGCTGCGGGGCCGCATCTCGCCGGGCGACTTCATCCCGCTGGCCGAAGAAACCGGCCTGATCCTGCCGCTGGGCCAGTGGGTGCTGGAGACCGCCTGCGCCCAGTTGCAGGCCTGGGCCCACGACCCCGCTACCACGTACTGGAGCATGGCGGTCAACGTCAGCGCCTGGCAGTTCGCCCAGGCCGACTTCGTGGCCCATGTGGTGGCGGCGCTGGCCAAGACCGGTGCCCAGCCGCACCTGCTCAAGCTGGAGCTGACCGAGAGCATGCTGGTGGACGATGTGGACGACGTGATCGCCAAGATGAACGCCCTCAAGGCCCATGGCGTGAACTTCTCTTTGGACGACTTCGGTACCGGCTACTCGTCGCTGTCGCACCTCAAGAGCCTGCCGCTGGACCAGCTGAAGATCGACCAATCGTTTGTGCGCGACGTGCTGACCGACCCCAGCGATGCGGTGATCGCCCGCACCATCGTGGCCCTGGGCCACAACCTGGGCCTGAAGGTCATTGCAGAAGGGGTCGAAACCGCCGAGCAGCGCCACTTTCTGGCCGGCATCGGCTGCGACGCGTTCCAGGGCTATTACTTCGGGCGGCCCGGGACTGCAGACATGCTGGCGCAGCGGCCCTGATTCAAGCCGCCGCCGTACTGGCCCGCCCGATCAACTGGTAGGGCAGCTTGCTGCTGCTGGGCTCGGGGCCATCAGCCAGCGATTGCAAAATGGCCTTGGCCGCCACCCGGCCGATATCGGCCGTGGGCGGGCGCACCGTGGACAAGGTGGGCTCCAGCTGGCGGCCTATGGGAAAGTCGCCAAACCCCAGCAGCGCCAGTTGCCCCGGTATGGCGATGCCCTGGCGGGTGGCCTGCATCAGGGCACCGCAGGCCAGGTGGTCGGTGGCAAAAGCCACCGCCGTCACCCGCGCGCCCTTGGCCGCCAGTATCTTGGGCAACACCGCCCGGCCCGCGTCAAACGCATCGCCCATGGCGGCACGCAGCACCGTGGCACGGGCACCCTGGGCCTGCACCGCAGCCACAAAACCTTCGCCGCGCTCGTGCGCGCGAAAGTCTTCGGCCACGCCGCTATCCACATAAGCCAGCGAGGTATGGCCCAGGTCCAGCAGATGCCGGGCCATGGCCCCACCCACCGCGAAGTGGTCAAAACCAATTTGCGCAAAACCTTCTGACTCGGCCCGCGTGGTGGGGTGGTCCCAAATTTCCACGACCGGGATACCGCTGGTCTGGGCATCTCGCAGCAAACGCAAGGCCCCGGGCGTGTGGTGGCGGCCCGTGACCACGATGGCCGCAGGGGCCCAGCCGGTGAGCACGCGCAACTGCTCTTCCTCGCGCTCCTGGGAGTAACCGGTGGACAGCAGCAACAACTCGTAGGCGCTTTCGCGCAGGCCCTCGGTCAGGCCCTGGATGGTTTCGGCAAAGATGGAATGGCCCACGTTGGGGATCAGCGCCGCCACCAGGCGCGACGCGCCACTGGCCAATTGCCCGGCCTGCTGGTTGGGCACGTAGCCGGTCTGCTCTATCGCCTCGCGGATGCGCAGGGCGGTGGCTTCGGCCACCAGGGTGGGCTGGCGGATGTAGCGCGAAACAGTGATGCGGGTCACGCCTGCCGCATCGGCTACATCGTGCAGCGTGGGCCGCCCATGGCCGCGCCGCTGGCGCTTGATCGGGTCCGGATTCATTTTTGGTGTGCGCTAGGGTTTTTGCTAATGCACGAAGTTTCCACTGCCGTTAATGTTACCGGTAACAGCCAAACCGATTACCCCATTTCCGAAAGCCCCCTACCCATGACCCAATTCCTCGCAGATTTACGCAGCCGCCGGTGGTTCGCCGCTGGCGACATGCGTGGCTTTGCGCACCGCCAGCGCATCCAGCAAATGGGCCTGCGCCGCGAAGATGTGCTGGAGCGCCCCATCATCGGCATCATCAATACCTGGAGCGACCTGTCGCCCTGCCACGCCCATCTGCGCGAACGTGCCGAGAGCGTCAAGCGCGGCGTGCTCATGGCCGGTGGCATGCCGTTCGAGCTGCCCGCCATGAGCCTGGGTGAGGTGATGGTCAAGCCCACCACCATGCTGTACCGCAACTTCTTGGCCATGGAGGTGGAAGAGCTGCTGCGTTCGCTGCCGCTGGACGGCGTGGTGCTGCTGGCCGGGTGCGACAAAACCACCCCCGGCACAGTGATGGGGGCCATCAGCGCGGGCCTGCCCATGCTGTTCTGCGCCGCCGGGCCGATGATCAGCGACCGCTACCTCAAACGCGGCGAACCCACCCGCGCCGTGGGCGCAGGCACCCACACCCGCATGTTCTGGGACGAATACCAGGCGGGCCACATCAGCGAAGAGGAATGGGTGGGCCTGGAAGCCAAGATGACCCGCGCGCCCGGCACGTGCAACACCATGGGTACGGCCAGCACCATGACCTCCATCATCGAAGCGCTGGGGCTGGCCCTGCCGGGCTCCACCTCCATTCCGGCCATGGACGCAGGCCACAGCCGCATGGCGGCCGACTGCGGCACCCGCATCGTGCAGATGGTGTGGGACGACCTGACCCCGGCCAAGATCCTGACCCAGGGCTCGTTTCGCAACGCCACCGTGGCGCAGATGGCGCTGGGCGGCTCCACCAATGCCGCCGTGCACCTGATTGCCCTGGCCCGCCGCGCCGGGGTCGACCTGCAGCTGGAAGACCTGGATGCCATCGGCCACCAGGTGCCGGTGCTGGCCAACCTGTACCCCAGCGGCGACAAGCTGATGGAAGACTTCCACTACGCCGGTGGTATGCCTGCCCTGCTGAACCGGGTGCGCGCGCACCTGTCGCTGGACGAGATGACGGTCACCGGCCAGACCCTGGCCGAAAACATTGCAGGCCGCGAGAGCCTGGACGACAGTGTTGTGCGCCCGCTCGATAATCCGGTCAGCCCGTCCGGCGCGCTGGCTGTGCTGCGCGGCAACCTGGCCCCGGATGGCGCGGTGATCAAGCCCAGCGCCGCCAGCCCCAAATTCTTCCACCACCGGGGCCGCGCCCTGGTGTTCGACTCACCCGCCGAGATGAACCAGCGCTGCGCCGACCCCGAACTCGACTGTGATGAAAACACCGTGCTGGTGCTGCGCAATGCCGGTCCGGTGGGCGCGCCCGGCATGCCGGAATGGGGTGGCCTGCCCATCCCCAAAAAGCTGCTGGCCCAGGGCGTGCGCGACATGGTGCGCATCTCGGACGCGCGCATGAGCGGCACCCACTACGGCAGTTGCATCTTGCATGTCAGCCCCGAGGCGGCGGTGGGCGGCCTGCTGTCGCTAGTCCGCGACGGCGACGAAATCCTGGTCGATCTGACCACCCGCAAGCTCGAACTGCTGGTGGACGAGGCCGAGCTGGCCGCACGCCATGCCGCGTGGGTGCCGCCCCCGCGCACCTACCCGCGTGGCTATATCCGGCTCTACCAGGAGCATGTAACCCAGGCCCACGAGGGCTGCGACTTCGACTTTCTCCAAGGCACGGCTCCCACGCCGCAGCCTCCTATTTACTAAAGGTCTCCGATGAACCCTTTTAAGCAACTTCTGCAAACCACCGGTGCCGCCATGCCGGTCGGCACCTGGATCATGTCGGCCAGCCCCCTCGTCGCCGAGGCGATGGGCCACGCCGGTTTCGACTGGGGCGTGATCGACATGGAGCACACACCGCTGGACCTGATGGACCTGGTGCACATGCTGCAAGCGGTATCGGGCACCCCCTTGCTGCCGGTAGTGCGCGTGCCTTGGAACGACACCGTGAACATCAAGCGCGTGCTCGATGCCGGTGCCACCACCTTGCTGGTGCCGTTTGTGCAAAACGCCGAAGAAGCCCGCGCTGCCGTGGCCGCCACCCGCTACCCGCCCGAAGGCCGCCGTGGCATGGCGGGCATGAGCCGGGCCTCCAAGTTCGGCACCACGCCCCAGTACCTGACCACCGCCAATGCGCAAATGACGGTCATTCTGCAGCTGGAAACCACCGAGGCCATCGCCCAGCTGGAGGCCATCGCCGCCGTGCCAGGCGTGGATGCGCTCTTCATCGGCCCCGGCGACCTGTCGGCCACCATGGGCCATGTAGGACAACTCACCCACCCCGAGGTACTGGCCGTCACGGCCGATGCCGTCGCCCGCGCCCAGGCCCTGGGCATGCCCATCGGCACCGTGGGCGGCACCACCGAAGTGGTAGCGCAGTACCGCGCCATCGGCTTCGACTTCATCGCCATTGCCTCCGACCTGGGCCTGCTGATGCGCAGCGCCCAGGCAGCGCTGGCCAGCGTACGCAACACGGGCGCTGCCCCCACCACCCAACCCACACCCACCAACGGAGGCTACTGATGGCTGCTGTAGAACTACGCAACGTCGTCAAAACATACGACGGCAAACACACCATCATCCATGGCCTGGACCTGGATATCCGCGAGGGCGAATTCTGCGTCTTCGTCGGCCCTTCCGGCTGCGGCAAGAGCACGCTGCTGCGCATGATTGCCGGGCTGGAGACCATCACCAGCGGCGAGGTGCGCATCGGTGGCGAGGTGGTCAACGACAAGCCCCCACGCGCCCGCGATATCGCCATGGTGTTCCAGGACTACGCGCTGTACCCGCACAAGACGCTGTACGACAACATGGCCTTTGGCCTGCGGCTGCGCAAAACGCCCGAAGACGAAATCAAACGACGGGTGATGGATGCCGCCAAGCTGCTGCGCATCGACCACATGCTCGACCGCCGCCCCGCCGCCCTGTCGGGTGGCCAGCGCCAGCGCGTCGCCATCGGCCGGGCCATCGTGCGCAAGCCTGCGGTGTTCCTGTTTGACGAGCCTCTGTCCAACCTCGATGCCCAGCTGCGCCAGGAGATGCGCACCGAAATCAAGCGCCTGCACCAGCGCCTGGGCGCCACCATGATCTACGTGACCCACGACCAGGTAGAGGCCATGACCCTGGCCGATCGCATCGCCGTGCTCAGCGCCGGGCACAAGATGCAGTACGACACGCCCGATGCCATCTACAACCGGCCCGCTGCCTTGTTTGTGGCCGGGTTCACGGGTGCACCGCCGATGAACCTGGTCGATGCCAACCTGGCCCACGGTGTGGCCGATATGGGCAACAGCGTGCAGATCACCCTGCCGCCCCGCCTGGCGGCCCATGGCGGTGCCTGCAAGCTGGGCGTGCGCCCGGAGAACCTGCGCCTGGCCCCCCAGGCGGGCGACATCGTGCTGCCCGCCAGCGTATCCCTGCTGGAGCCATTGGGCTCGGAAACGCTGGTGTCGTTCAAGGTGGGCAGCTCGGAGCTGATTGCCCGGGTGTCGGCCTCGTTCCGTGGAGCACCGGGCACCACCATGCCGGTGCATGTACACCCCGACCACCTGCACCTGTTCAACCCGCAAAACGGCGCTGCCCTGAACTAAGCCACTGAAAAACCCCAAGGAGACAACCATGCACACACGCAACACATTTTTCGGACTGCTGGGCTCGGCCCTGCTGGTCAGCGGCCTGGCCACCGGCAGCGCCATGGCAGACACCAAAATCCGCGCTTTCGCGGGCGGGTCCGGGCAGCGCCCCGACCTGATGCGCAAACTGTTTGACCAGTACCAGGCCAAGAACCCAGGCGTCACCATCGAGATGGAAACCGGTGGGGCCACATCCGAGCTGCAACGCCAGTACCTGGGCACCGTACTCAACGCCAAGGACCCGTCCATCGACGTGTTCATGATCGACATCGTGAACCCCGCGCAGTACGCCGGTGCGGGCTGGATCGAACCCTTGAACAGCTACATGGGTGACACCGCCACGGCGATGAAACCCTATCTGCCCGCCTACGCGTCGGCCAATGTGATCGACGGCAAGATCGTGGCCATGCCTGCGTTTGCCGACGCGATGTTCATGTACTACCGGCGCGACCTGCTCGAGAAACACAAAATCGCCGAGCCCAAAACCTGGGACGAACTGGCCGCTGCCGCCACCAAGATCCAGAAGGCAGAGGGCGATGCCAACCTGCAAGGCCTGTCGATCCAGGGCGCGCCCATCGAAGGCGCGGTCTGCACCTTCCTGCTGCCCTACTGGAGCCAGGGCCACGAGTTCAACGACGCCGCAGGCAAGCTCACGCTGGACAAGGCCGCCGCTGCCAAAGGGTTGAACCAGTGGCTGGCCATGGTGGACCAGGGCGTCGTCAAGAAAAACGTGGCCGAGGTCAAGACCCCGGACACCGTGAACGAATTCAAGGCGGGCCAGGTGGTGTTCGCGGTCAACTGGGGCTTTGCCTGGGACCGCTTCAAAGACGATGCCGACAGCAAGGTGGCGGGCAAGGTCGGTGTGATGCCCCTGCCCGCCGTCGCAGGCGGCAAGAGCGCCACCTGCATCGGCGGCTGGCAGTGGGCGCTGAGCGCGTTTAGCAAAAACAAGCCCGAAGCCGCCAAGCTGATCAAGTTCCTGTCCAGCCCCGAGGCCAGCAAGTTCCTGGCGGTGCAGGGTTCGCTGCTGCCGACCGCGCTGGGCGTGTACCAGGATGCCGAGGTGGTGAAAGCCGTGCCCTGGTTCAAGGATGCAGCCCCCGTGGTGGCCGCAGGCCGCAGCCGCCCACAGTCGAAAGACTACGGCCAGGTCAGCGACATCATCCGCACCACCACCAGCGCCGTACTGGCCCGCACCAAGAAACCCGAAGAAGGTGTAGCCGAGATCGACGCCCGCCTGCGCCGGGTGATGCGTTGATGGCTGCGTTGATGCACACAAAAAAGGAACTACCGTGTCACTGATCAACCGTCTGCGCGACCCCAGCGACAAGACGCTGGCGGTCATGATGCTGGCTCCGGCCTTCCTGCTACTCGCACTGATCGTGGTCTACCCGATTGGCAGGTTGATCTGGAACAGCTTCTTTGACCTGCGACTCTCCGGCGGCGGCGAAGCGAAATTCGTCGGGCTGGAGAACTACGCCCTGGTCCTGCAAGACCCGGACTTCTGGAACGCCACCAAAAACACCGTGCTGATCACCCTGGTCACCGTGCCCGGTGCGTTGGTGGTCGGCCTGGGCCTGGCGATGCTGGCCAACCTGCCATTCAAGCGGCAGTGGCCGGTACGCCTGGCGCTGCTGCTGCCCTGGGCGCTGCCCCTGGCGTTTTGCGGTCTGATCTTCGCGTGGTTTTTCCACTCGGAATACGGCGTGGTCAACGACGTGATGCGCCGTGCCGGCCAGACCGAGCCACGCATGTGGCTGCTGGAGCCGAGCTGGGCCTTCGCCGCCATCTGCATCACCATCATCTGGAAAACCAGCTCCTTCATGGCGCTGATCCTGCTGGCGGGTCTGCAGATGATCCCCAAGTCGCTGTACGAAGCGGCTGAGGTGGATGGCGCGTCCAAGCTGCAGCAATTCTGGCAGATCACCATCCCGATGCTGATGCCGTCCATCATCGTGGCGCTGATCTTTCGCACCATCACCGCGCTGCAAACCTTCGACATCCCCTACACCATGACCAAGGGCGGGCCGGGCAATTCCACCGAAACGCTGGCCATGCTGATCCACAAGACCACCATCGACTACCTGGACGTGGGCTACGGCTCCACCCTGGCGGTGTTCATGTTCGTGCTGTCCTTGTGCGTCACCGGTGTCTACCTCAAACGGATTGGAAACAACGCATGAACACGCTCTTTGAGGGGCGCTCGCTGCGCTTCATCGCCGCCACCATCGTGGTGCTCAACGGCTTCTTCCCGGCCGTGTGGATTTTGCTGACCTCGCTCAAGACCGAGGGCGAACTGGTGCACAAGCCCATTACCTACCTGCCGCACGAACTGGTGCTGAGCAACTACGTGCAGGCCTTTGCCGACCAGCCACTGCTGAAGTACCTGGGCAACAGCCTGGCCGTAGCCGGTATGTCCACGCTCGTGTCGCTGGTGGTGGCCGCGTTTGCGGCCTACGCCATCGCCCGCCTGAACATGAAGTACCGGCAACTGGTGCTGACCTGCATCGTCGCCTCCAGCATGTTCCCGCTGGTCACGCTGCTGGTGCCGATCTTCGAAACCATGCGCAACCTGAACCTGCTCAACACCTATACCGCCCTGGTGCTGCCCTATACGGTGCTGAGCCTGCCGGTGTGCACCCTGGTGCTGGTCAGCTTCTTCCAGAGCATCCCCAGAGACCTGGAGAACGCCGCCATGATCGACGGCTGCACCCGCATGGGCGCGCTGTGGCGGGTCGTGGTGCCCCTGGCCGCGCCGGGTGTGTTTACCGCGGGCATTCTGGCCTTCGTGAACGCCTGGGACGAATTCTTGCTGGCCCTGTCGCTCAACGCCAGCGCCTCCATGCGTACCCTGCCCGTGGGCATCTCGCTGTACCAGGGCGAGTTCACCTTTCCCTGGCCCGTCATCTCCGCTGCCCTGGTGGTCGCCATCGTGCCGATTGCGGTACTGATTGCCGCCTTCCAGGAACGCGTAGTCGGCGGCCTGACCCAGGGTGGCCTCAAAGGCTAATCCGCTTCCATTCATACCCAACCCACTGAAAGAAACCACCTTGCATTCCACCCCCAAACTGGGCTTGCTGGCCGCTGGCGTAATGGCATTCAGCACCTGCGCCATGGCGCAAAACGTCACCCTGTACGGCCGCGTCGATGTCGGCGTGCAGAACATCCACAACGGTACCTCCCGCACTGGTGTCGACCGCGGCCCCTACACCGCCTCGCGTCTGGGCTTTCGCGGCACCGAAGACCTGGGCGGCGGACTCTCGGCCCTGTTCTTTATGGAAATGGGCATCAACGCCGACAAGGGCGAAGCCGCAGGCGGCTCCCGCCTATTTAACCGGGGCTCGTATGTGGGTCTGTCCAGCACCAGCGCGGGCACGCTCACGTTGGGCCGCCAGTACGTACCGATCTTCTGGCCCTTTCTGTTTGCCGACGACGCGGGCCCGCTGCGCCTGCACGGCTACAGCGCGGTGCAATCCGTCCAGCGCAGCAATTTTTTCAGAGCCAACAGCAGCGCGCTGAACACACCTGTGGCCAACGGCGGCCTGGCATCGGCTGGCAGCGGCATCTACAGCGTAGGCATCACGTCCGCGTTTGAGAACAACCTGATCGTCTACAAGACCCCCAGCATAGGCGGGTTCACAGTGAGCGCCGCCTACGGTGCCCCCGAGGGCTATGCCGACAGCGCCAAAGTGATGGGGGCTAATGCCGAGTACCGCCAGGGCGACCTGTACCTGGGTGCAGGCTGGAACCGCAAGCAAGGCCAGGTCACCGGTAGCACAGCCACCCAGAAAATTAACGAATCCATGGTGGGCGGCATGTACTCCGTCACCAAGGAGTTCAACGTATGGGGCAACCTGCACGGCTGGGAGCTGGAAACCGGTGCCGTCGCAGGCGACAAGTTCAAGGGCCATGACGCGATGGTCGGTGTGTCCTACAAACTGCCAACCGGCCAGCTGTGGGCCAACTACGCCGACAAATCGGTCAACAACTGCACCGACTGCGGCTCGCGCGGCTTCGGCGTGGGCTACCACCACCTGCTGTCCAAACGCACCGATGTCTATGTGTCCTATGGCCGGGTCAACAACGACCGCAATGCCGCCAACAGCCTCAACAGCTTTGCGCCCACCGCGGCAGGCACTGCGGTACGTGGTTTCGGCGCAGGCATAGCGCACCAGTTCTAAATCCATTTCCATTCAGATAAAGAGTCAAGCCATGGCACAGACCATTCGTTACGGCATCATCGGCTGCGGCAGCATGGGCCGCGAACACATTGAAAACCTCAAGGCCCTGGCGGGCACCCAGGTCACCGCCATCGCCGACCCGCACCCGGCCAGCCGCGCGGCGGCGCTGGAGATACTGCCCGCAGGTGTCCAGGTTTTCGAACACCACCAGGCGCTGCTCGACAGCGGCCTGTGCGACGCGGTGGTGATCGCCACGCCCAACTTCACCCACATCGAGATGATGCGTGCGGCGCTCAAAACCGACCTGCACATCCTGGTCGAAAAGCCCCTGGTCACCCGCATCGAAGACGGCGTGGAAATGGTGAAGCAGGCCGAGGGCCGCAAGGGCATAGTCTGGGTGGCGCAAGAGTACCGCTACATGCCACCCGTGGCCGAGATGATCCGCATGGCGCACGCGGGCGCGGTAGGCACGCTGCACCAGGTGGCGATCCGCGAACACCGCGAACCCTTCTACCCCAAGGTGGACGATTGGAACCGCTTCAGCGCCAACACCGGCGGCACGCTGGTGGAAAAGTGCTGCCACTACTTCAACCTGATGGACCTGATCCTGGGCGAAAAGCCGGTGCGCGTGTTTGCCTCCGGCGGCCAGCGCGTCAACCACCTCACCGAAGAATACGCAGGCCGCCGCCCCGACATTCTGGACAGCGCCTACGTGATCGTCGAATACCCCAGCGGTGCCCGCGCCATGCTGGACCTGTGCATGTTTGCCGAGAACTCGGTGGACAACGAGCATGTGGTCATCGTCGGCGACGAAGGCAAGCTGGAGTCGCTGCTGCCCTCACTCACGCTGCGCCATGGCCGCCGCGAAGATTGGGGCCGTCGCGAAACCTGGGGCCAGCCCTCGGGCACCGGCAAGGGCGTGGCGGTGCGCCGCGTGTGGGACACCAACATCAAGTACGCGGGCCAGCATTTCGGGGCCTCCTACATTGAACACCAGCACTTCGCCGCCGCCATCCGCAACGGCACGCCGCCCGAGATCACGCTGGAAGAAGGCCTGCGCAGCGTGGCCACCGGCCTGGCGGCGCACCGCAGTATCGAGACAGGCCGCGCCGTGCTGATGAGCGAAGTGCTGCCTGCGGGCTGGTAATGCCAGACAACCACGGCATCACACTGCTGGCCGGGCCGTTGCGCCTGGCGGTGCGGCCCGACCTGGGCGGCAGCCTGGCCGGGCTGTGGCACCAGGGCCGACCGGTGCTGCGCTCCACCGAGCCAGGCCTGCTGGCCGGGCCGCGCCAGTCGGCCTGCTTTCCGCTACTGCCGTATTCCAACCGGCTCGGGCACAGGGGTTTTACGTGGCAGGGGCAGAGCTACACCACCGAGCCCAATTTCGACGATAGCCCGCATTCACTGCACGGCGTGGGCTGGCTGCGCGCCTGGCGGGTGGTGCAGCAGACACCCCACCAGTTGTGCCTGCGCTACTCCCACCTGCCCGACGGCCACTGGCCGTTCACCTTCGAGGCCGAGCAAGACATCACGCTCACACCGCAGGCGCTGCATCTGGATCTGCGGCTGCGCAACACCGACGCGCGCGAACAGCCCGTCGGCCTAGGCTGGCACCCGTACTTTCTCCAGCACGACAGCAGCCGTCTGCAGGTAGATGTAGCGACCCGCTGGGAACGCGATCCCCTGATGCTACCCACGCATGCCACGACCCAGCAGGGCATAGATGCCCCGGTGCGAACACTCGCCCTGGACCACTGCTTCGGCGGCTGGCCCGGGGTGGCCCACATCCGTGACGCGCAGTTTGCGCTGCGCCTGTCGTCCACCCTGCCTTATCTGGTGGTATTCACGCCGCCGGGGCAGCCGCATTTCTGCGTGGAACCGGTCGGCCATGTGAACAACGCCATCCAGCATGCAGACCCGGCCAGCCAGGGGCTGTTGGCGCTGGCACCGGGTGCCGTGGCGACCGCGTCGCTGACGCTGGATGTGGAGGCGCTGTGATGGACATCCGAGCTCTGCCCGTGCCCGCCAACCTGCTGGGCGAATCGCCCCTGTGGCACCCGCAGGAACAGGTGCTGTACTGGTGCGATATTCCAGGGCGGCAGTTGCACCGCTTCGACCCCGCCAACGGGCAACACCAGCAATGGGATTTCCACACCGAAGTCGCCTGCTGCGCAGCACGTGCGCAAGGCGGCCTGCTGCTGGCCCTGCGCGACGGGCTGTGGCATTTCAACCCAACGGACGGCAGCCGTACCCAGGTGGCCACCGCGCCCTACCCGCAGGCCACCGAGCGTTTCAACGACGGCAAGGTGGACGCCCAAGGCCGCTTCTGGTGCGGCACCATCCACGAGCCGCGTGACGCGCCCAGCGCCAGCCTGTACCGCTGGGCCGATGGCCAGATGCAACGGGCTGCGGGCGACATCACCGTCAGCAACGGCCTGGCCTGGAGCCCCTCGGGCCGTACCCTGTACTGGGCCGATACCCCGGCGCATGTGGTCTATGCCTGCGACTTCGACGCGCAGCAGGGCAGCCTGTCGCACCGGCGGCCCTTTGCCCGCTTCACACCACGCGATACAACGCAGAGCCTGGCGCACTACGGTGGCCGCCCGGACGGTGCCACCGTAGATGCCGAGGGCTGCTACTGGGTAGCGATGTTTGAAGGTGCCTGCCTGCAACGTTTCACACCCCAGGGCGAACTGCTGCAAATCCTGCCCCTGCCGGTGCGCTGCCCCACCATGCCTTGCTTCGGCGGGCCCGACCTGCGCACCCTGTTCATCACCACCTCCCGCGAGAAGCGGCCCGCGCAGGAACTGGCCGACATGCCTCTGTCCGGCCAGGTGCTGCACCTGCGCGTGGCGGTTCCCGGCCTTGCCACCCACTTTGTGAATTCACCATGACCCAAGCCACCACCTACTACCCCTCCCTCAAAAACCGCGTTGTCTTTATCTCGGGCGGCAGCTCTGGCATCGGTGCCGAATTGGTCCGCGCCTTTGCGGCCCAGGGCGCACAGGTGGCCTTTTGCGGCCTGCGTGCCGACGGCGGCCAGCCGCTGGTCGAAGAAATCACCGCCGCCGGGCACCCTACCCCGTTCTTCGCCCCGTGCGACGTGCGCGATGTAGAGGCCTACCAGGCCCTGCTGGCCGATGTGATCCAGCGCCTGGGCCCTATCCGCGTGCTGGTTAACAACGCCGGGCGCGACGACCGCCACGCCATGGAAGACGTGACATCGGCGATGTGGGACGAGCGCCTTGCGCTCAACCTCAAGCACTACTTCTTCGCCATCCAGGCCGTCGCCCCCGGCATGGCCGCCGCCGGAGGTGGCTCCATCATCAACATGGGCTCGGTCTCGTGGATGCGTGGCCGCCCGAATCTGGTGGGCTATACCACCGCCAAGGCGGGCATCCTGGGCCTGACCCGCACCCTGGCGCGTGAGCTGGGCGCGCGCAACATCCGCGTCAACGCCATCGTGCCCGGTGCCATCGTCACCGAGCGGCAGACCACGCTGCACCGCGACCCGGCCGCCGACCAGCAGTTCCTGGACGCGCAGTGCCTGAAGATCCGCCTCGACCCCGGCCATGTGGCCCGCCCCACGCTGTTCATGGCCGCCGACGACAGCGACGGCATGACCGGCCAGCACGTGCTGGTCGATGCCGGTATCGCCCAGCAGTCCGTAATTTCCTGAAACCGTATGACCACCCTGACCTCCCCGCTGGCGCTGCTGCGCGACCCCACCCTGCTCCAAACCAAGGGCCTGATCGGCGCCCAATGGGTCCATGCCGCCCAAAGCTTCACCGTGCACGACCCCGCCACCGGCCTGCCGCTGGCCGAAGTCGCCAATCTTGATGCAAGCCACGCGCTGCAGGCGGTGGCCGCCGCCGAAGCCGCAGGCCCGGCCTGGCGCGCCCGCCCGGCCAAGGAACGCGCCAGCCTGATGCTGCGCTGGTTCCATCTGGTCCACCAGCACGCCGACGACCTGGCCCGGCTGATGACGGCAGAGCAGGGCAAGCCCCTGGCCGAATCGCGCGGCGAGGTGGCTTTCGGCGCCAGCTTCATCGAGTGGTTTGCCGAGGAGTCGCGCCGCATCTACGGCGAGACCATTCCCACCACCGACCCCGACAAACGTTACCTGGTGATCCGCCAGCCCATCGGCGTGTGCGCGGCCATCACGCCGTGGAACTTCCCCATCGCCATGGTCACCCGCAAGCTGGCCCCGGCCCTGGCGGCGGGCTGCACCGTGGTGCTCAAACCTGCCGAGCAAACCCCGCTGTGCGCGCTGGCGCTGGCCGGGCTGGCACAGCGCGCCGGTCTGCCGCCGGGGGTGATCAACGTGGTGCCCGGCGACGGTGCCAACTCCATCGCCATTGGCCGTGCCTGGTGCGAGAGCGATACGGTACGCCACCTGTCGTTTACCGGCAGCACCGAGGTCGGTCGTATCCTGATGCGCCAGTGCGCGCCCAGCATCAAGAAGCTGTCGCTGGAGCTGGGTGGCAACGCGCCCTTCATCGTCTTCGACGATGCCGATCTGGATGCCGCCGTGGAAGGCGCCATGGCCAGCAAATACCGCAACGCCGGGCAAACCTGCGTCTGCGCCAACCGCTTTTATGTGCAAGACGGCGTGTACGACGCGTTTGTGGAGAAGCTCGCTGCCAAGGCCCGCGCCATCCAGGTCGGCAATGGCTTTGATGCGGGCGTGCAGCAGGGCCCGCTGATCGATGCCGACGCGCTGGCCAAGGTGGAAGCCCATGTGCAGGACGCGCTGGCCCTGGGCGCGCGCCTGGTGTGCGGCGGCGAGCGCGTGGGCGAGCGCAGCTACGCCCCCACCGTACTGGCCGATGCCACGGCCGCCATGCTGTGCGCCCGCGAGGAAACCTTTGGCCCGATGGCCCCGGTGTTCCGTTTCCGCACCGAGGCCGAAGTGATCGCCCTGGCCAACGCCACCGAGGCCGGGCTGGCCAGCTATTTCTACAGCCGCGACATCGGGCGCATCTTCCGCGTGGGCGAGGCGCTGGAGTACGGCATGGTGGGGGTGAACACCGGGTTGATCTCCACCGCCGAAGTGCCGTTTGGCGGTGTCAAGCAGTCGGGCCTGGGCCGCGAAGGCTCGCGCCACGGCATGGACGACTATGTGGAGCTGAAATACCTGTGCCTGGCGGGCATGGCCTCTTAAGCACGTGTTCTGACCCATGACGCTGTCGCAGCACCTGCTGTTTCTGCTCTGCGCCGCTACCGCGGGCTACATCCAGAACCTCACCGGCTTCGCTTTCGGGCTGGTGCTCCTGGGCCTGGTGGGCCTGCTGGGGGTGGCATCGATTGCCGACGTGGCCAATGTGGTGAGCTTGCTCACGCTGGTCAACGCCGCAGTGCTGCTCTACGCTACACGGCCCAAGTTCGAGACCCGCATCCTGCTGCCCACGCTGGCGGCCAGCCAGGTGGGCGTGGTGGCGGGCGCGCTGCTGGTGAACTGGCTCAGCAGCGGCCTGGTGGTAGCCCTGAGCCTGCTGCTGGGCCTGACCATCGTGGCCTGCGCGGCCCTGCTGGCCCGCACTGCACAAGCCCTGGCGCAACGCTCGTCGACCACCAGCTTTGTGGCGGTGGGGGTGGTATCGGGGGTGCTGGGCGGGCTGTTTTCCACCGCCGGGCCGCCGCTGGTGTACCACCTGTACCGCCAACCCCTGCCCCAGCGCACCATCCGCGACACCCTGGTGGCCGTGTTTGCAGCCAACGCGGTGCTGCGCCTGGGCATGATGCTGCCCACCGGGCATGTCAGCAGCAACGCCTTGCTGCTCAGCCTGGAGACGGTGCCGCTGGTGCTGCTGCAAACCTGGTGGATGGCCCGCCATCCGCCGGGCCTGAAACCTGCCAGCGTCAAACGTATCGTCTGCCTGTTGCTGGCGCTGGTGGGCATGGGTCTGGTGGCATCGTCTTTGCACACCCTGGGTGTTTTTAGATAAAAAACGGCTCCAGCGCCCATTCCATGGGCGGGAGCAGCTTCTTTTTTAATAGCAAGCGTATCTACTGCCGGGCGTTGCGGATATTGGCGGGCAGCGCGCCCGGGTGGCTGGTGCGAAACGGGTTGATGTCCAGCCCGCCGCGCCGCGTGTAGCGGGCATACACCGTGAGCTTGATGGGCTGGCAGCGGGTCCACAGTTCCATGAAGATGCGCTCCACGCACTGCTCGTGGAATTCGTTGTGGTTGCGAAAACTCACCAGGTATTTGAGCAGCCCGGCCTGGTCGATCTGCGGGCCGCTGTAGCTGATCTGCACGCTGCCCCAGTCGGGCTGGCCGGTGACCAGGCAGTTGCTCTTGAGCAGGTTGCTGGTCAGCACCTCGGACACCGGGGCCTCGTCCAGCGCGGCGCTGAGCAGCGTGGGGTCGGGGCTGTAGGTGTCGAAATCCATGTCGAGCCGGTCCAGGCTCAGGCCGTCGAGCTCGTGCACCGGCTCGCGGTCAAACATCTCGGGCAGCAAGATACGCACGCCCACCGTGCTGGGTGTCTCGCTGCCGCGCCAGGCGGCTTCGCTGATGTCGGTGCGGATACGGGCCTGCACGGCAGCGGCATCGGCAAAGCGGGTGTTGTTGAAGCTGTTGAGGTAGAGCTTGAAGGACTTGCTCTCGATGATGTTGGGGGTTTCGCAGGGCACGGTGATGTGCGCCAGCGCCACCTGCGGCTTGCCGCGCAGGTTCAGCCAGCTCAGCTCAAACGCGGTCCACAGGTCGGCCCCGAAAAACGGCGTGGTGGCACCGACCAGGCCGATTTCGGCACGCTTGGTAGCGCGCGGAATAGGAAACAGCAGCGACGCATCAAACTGGTCGATGTAGGCCGAGGACTTGCCCAGCTGGGACTGGTCGGGGGTGTTGGGGATGGTCACAGGGGTTTACTCTCTATTTGATAGCTGCTTACGCCCACGGAATAAGCGCAAGCAGCCCATTTGATCAATTAAATTCACGTTGGCGCAGCCACTTGGTGGCAATCCACTTTTCGCCCGCCAGCACCGGCGCGCCGCCGTGCAGGGTTTGGCTGCTGGGGTGGGGGCGGTCGTAGCTGAAGAATACGGCGTTGCCGCGCTGCGGGGCCACCTCCAGCTGCACATCCGGGAATACGGTGGCACCGCCCTGTTCGGGCGACTGCAGGTACATGACCAGCGTGCCCACCCGCTGGCCGCCACGCTGCAGGATGTGCGGCGTGCCGGGTTCAAACGGGTCGAAGTAGTCGTAGTGCGGCTTGTACTGCGCGCCGCTCTGGTACTGCAGCACCTGCAGGCCTTCGCCGTTCTCCTCGGGCCAGTGCAGCAGCCGGGCGATGCGGGCCTCGATACGCTGGACCAGCGGGTTCTCGCCGCGCTGAAAAAACATGCCGTCGCTGGTGCGGTCCACATGCACTTCTTCGCCGCCGCTTTGGGTCTCTACCGTGAGCGAGCGGCTCAGGCGCGGGCGGGCCAGTTCTACCAGCGCGGCGCATTCCTCGTCGCTGAGCAGGCCGCCCAGCACCACCAGCTGCGGGCTGCGCAGTACCGACAGCACGGCCACCCTGCGGTCGCCCGCGTCCAGCCACAGGGGTGCACCGTCAAGTGCGGGGCTGGGTACGGCGACCGCGTCGGGCCGAGTCCCCGGTGCGTGCTCTTGCAGATGCGCGGCCAGCGTGGTCTGCAGCGCGTGGGTGGCCACCGCCGTGTCCCAGCCCGATGCCCGCATGGAGGCCAGCACCACGTCGGGTGCAAACCCGGCCTCGGCCTGCTCGATGATCCATCGGCGCAGGGCGGGTGTTACGGTTTGCACAGGCCCGGCGGCATTAGGCATGGGCGGCTCCACTGCGGCGAAACACCAGACGGTCGGGCTCGGAAGTGGCCGCATCAAAGCCATAGCCTTCCAGGTTGAAGCCCTGCAGCTGCCCGGGCAGGCTGAGGCGCTGCTCGGCGGCAAACCGGGCCATCAACCCGCGTGCGCGCTTGGCCATGAAGCTGATGACCTTGTACTGGCCGTTGCTGCGCAGCTCTTCAAACACACATTCGACCACCCGGGCCTTGAGCGCCTTGCGGTCCACCGCCTTGAAATACTCTTGCGAGGCCAGATTGACCACCACGGGCGTGGCGTCATTGCGCAGGCGCTGGTTGAGGTAGTCCGATATCTGCGTGCCCCAGAACTTGTATAGCGTGGCACCCTGCGGGTTGGCCAGGCGGGTGCCCATCTCCAGCCGGTAGGGCTGCATCCAGTCCAGCGGGCGCAGCACGCCATACAGGCCGCTGAGGATGCACAGGTGCTCCTGCGTCCAGGCCAGGGCATCGGCGGGCAAGGTGGCGGCGTTCAGCCCACCGTAGACATCGCCATTGAAGGCCAGCACGGCCTGCTTGGAGTTTTTGGCGGTAAATTTCGGGCTCCAGGCCTGGTAACGGGCCACGTTCAGGGCCGACAAGGCATCGCTGAGATGCATCAGCTCGGCGATATCCTGGGGGGTCTTCTCGCGCAGCATGGCTATGAGCTGGTCCGACTGGGCGGTAAACAGGGGCTGGGTATGGGGAACCTGCGGCTGGCCCGCAGCCAGCGGCTCGAAATCCAGGGCCTTGGCAGGCGACAACAAAAACAACATGGGCAAGCATCCTTTGCCGCCATTATCGGACCCAACACCTGGGGGCTGGGCGGGGCCCGCACCCATGTCCTACGCCGCTCTGCAGATGTAACATTTCAGAGGTAAGTGCTACGATCTTTGCATCCATGACTGGAGCCTCCTTAGCGCTGAGTTGCCTTTGTCCATCTGCGAAAAATGACATCTCTATCCCGCCAATTGCTGAGGCGCGTTTTCGCGTGGTACCTGGTGCTGGTATTGGCGAGTTCGGTGGTGCAGCTGTATGGGGTCTACCGGTCCATCAACGAGGACATTGCCGCCGAAATCAGCAACATCGAAACCACATTTATCCCGGGCCTGCGTCAGGCGGTGTGGAATTTTGACCCGCAGATGGTAGAGGTGTTGGCCCGCGGCGCAGCTCACGCCTCGGTGGTCACCGGGCTGGTGGTGCTGGACAAGGATGGCCTGGTCCAGAACACTCAGGGCACGGTGCCCACGGCTGCCGACCAAGGCAGCCTGCCCTTTTGGCAAAGAACGGCACTGCACAGCATTCCCCTGCTTTCGCTGGATGCCACCAATACCCGCAACTTTGATGCCATTGGCAGCATCCACATCTACACCCATTTTTCCGTGATTGCCGAGCGGCTGACCGCCAGCCTGCTGGCCCTGGCCACCAATGCCGTATTGGTAGGCCTGGGGCTATGGGCGGTACTGGCCCTGTCGATCAACCGGGTGCTGTCGCGCCCGCTGGTGGCCTTGACCCAGGCGGTGACCTCGCTGAACATGGCCGCAGACCCGTCCAAATACCAGAACATCCACTACCCCGACAAAAACGAGCTGGGGGTGCTGGTGGCGGCCCTCAACAGCCTGTGGCTGCGCCTGCTGGAGGCCAAGGAGTCGCTGGAAGCCACGGTACACAGCCGCACCCTGGAGCTGCAGGCCACCAGCCAGCAACTGGTCCTGCGGGCCGGGCAATTGGAGCGCAGCGCCGAGCAGCTGCGGCGCATCCTGGAAGACAGCCCGATTGCGGTGCGCATCCTGACGCTGGACAAAAAGTTTGTGTTTGCCAATAAGCGGTTTTACGACCTGTTCAACGGCGGCAGCACCAGCATGTCGCGCACCGACATGGAGTACATCTACAAAAACAAAGAGGACTACTTCGACCTGGCCCGCAGGATCAAAACCTCGGGCACCGCCGGGCCGCCGCGCCTGCTGGAATTCATCAAATCCGATGGTTCGACCTTTTGGTCCATGACCACGGTGGTGAAGGTGGACTACGACGACACTGCATGCTCGCTGGGCTGGTTCTTCGATGTGACCGAACTGCGCCAGGCCCGCGAAGCCGCCGAAGCCGCCGCCGAGGTCAAGGCCAACTTTCTGGCCAACATGAGCCACGAGATCCGCACCCCGATGAACGGCATCATCGGCCTGAGCCGGTTGGCGCTGAAGACCGATTTGACTCCCAAACAACTGGACTACATCCAGAAGATCCAGAGCTCGGGCAACCATTTGCTCGGGATCATCAACGACATTCTGGATTTTTCCAAGATCGAGGCGGGCAAGCTCAATATCGAAAGCATCGACTTCTCGCTGTGCAGCATCCTGGACGATATCGCCGACATGATGGCCGAGAAAGTCCAGCTCAAAGGACTGGAGTTCTCGGTCGATATCGACAACAGCGTGCCCCCCATGCTGGTGGGCGACCCCCTGCGGCTGCGGCAAGTCTTGCTGAACTACTGCAACAACGCCCTCAAGTTCACCGACACAGGCTACATCCGCCTGGTGGCGCGCGGCAAGATGGCCTCGGCCACCAGTGTGCTGCTGCACTGCAGCGTGGAGGATTCCGGCATCGGCATGTCCCAGGCGCAGCAAAGCCAGCTGTTCCAAAGCTTCTCACAGGTGGATGCGTCCATCACCCGACGCTTCGGCGGCACCGGACTGGGGCTGGCGATTTGCAAGCACCTGGCCGGGCTGATGGGCGGCTCGGTGGGCCTGGACTCCACGCTGGGCCAGGGCAGCCGCTTCTGGTTCACCGCCCTGCTGGGGGTGGTCAACGCCCAACCGTCCACCAGCCCGCACCCGGCCGTGCCCATGGAAGACAACAGTCCCCCCAGCTTGGCCGTACTGGCCGGTGCGCGCATCCTGCTGGTGGAAGACAACGAGATCAACCAGATGGTGGCCGCCGAGCTCCTGCGCTCCACCGGCTTTGTGGTGGCCATAGCCGACAACGGGCAGATCGCCGTGGACATGGTGCAAGCCCAGCCCTTTGATGTGGTGCTGATGGACATGCAGATGCCGGTGATGGACGGCCTGAGCGCCACCCGTGCCATCCGCCAGATCGGCCGCCTGGACCCGCTGCCCATCATCGCCATGACCGCCAACGCCATGCAGCAAGATGCCGAGCGGTGCGCTGCCGCAGGCATGCAGGACTTTGTGACCAAACCAATCGAGCCCCAGCGCCTGTGGGCCGCCTTGCTGCGGTGGGTGAAGCCGCCGCAGGGTGTGCTGCCGCCGACCACCCCCACCCCGCCGCCAGTGGCAGAGCCCCTGCCCGAGCTGCCCACCATACCGGGCCTGGACATGGCGGCAGGCCTGAACCGTGTAGCGGGCAACCGCACCCTGTACGCATCGCTGTTGCGCCGCTTCGCCAACGGCCAAAGAACCCTGGTGGCCGAGCTGCAGGTGGCACTGGATGCCGACGACTGGGCGCTGGCCGAACGCCTGGCCCACACCGCCAAGGGCGTGGCCGCCAACATCGGGGCGGTACAGATCCAGCAGCTGGCGCAACCCCTGGAAGCCGCGATTGCCACCCGCAGCCCCCGCCCGCAGATTGATGCGCTGCTGCAGGCCATCCGCGTACCGCTGCAAGACCTGGTGGACCAGCTCAGCATGCAAAACGCGGCAACCACCACAGCGCCCGCCGCACCAGCACCGGTAGATGCGCGCCAGGCCCGCCACCTGTGTGTACAGCTCGAAGCCCTGCTGCAAGACAGCGATGCCGACAGCCTGGTCTTTTTGCAGCAACACGCCAGCAGCCTGCACCTGGTGCTGGGGGCGCAGTTTGGGGCGCTGCAGCAAGCCATCGAGAATTTTGATTTCGACGCTGCCGCGCAGTGTTTACAACACGCCATGGAAGCGTAAGCTGTTGCAAGTTGCCACTCACGTAAAGGAGCTTTCCATGCGTATCCCACTGGTCTCTCTGGTCCTGCTCAGCACAGCGGCAGCCCATGGCGCGGTACAAATGGCCACTTTCCCCATCCCCGTGCATGTGGAGAGCGACACCAAGGGCCTGTTTGTCGAACTGGTTCGCGAAGTAGCCAAGCAGGCGCAGACCGACATCCAGATCCAGGTGATGCCACCACCCCGGGCGGTGCAAGGCTTCCTGGGCGGCAGTTTCGGCGGCCTGTTTCCGGCGCTGGATGTCAACTTTGCTGCCAACCAACCGATCGTCCGAACCAGCGAGGCGATCGACTGCAAAGAGGACTTCGTATTCACCAAAAAGGGCAGCCCGTTTCTGCAGACCCTGGCCGACCTGAAAGGCAAGCGCGTGGGCATCACGCGCGGCTACCCCTATGCGCGCGAGGTCACTGACAATACCGCCTACACGGTGGAACTCGCCAATACCGACGAGGCCAACATCCAAAAGCTGGTGGCAGGCTACCTGGACGCTTTTGTACTGGACGAAAAAACCGGCCTCAAGGCGTTTGAGAAACTGGGTATGGTGGCGCAGATGCAGTACGCGCCGAAAGTGCCGGTGTCGCGCCAGGAGGTGTACTACGCATTCCAGAACACAGCCGAAGGCAAGGCCCTGGCCGACAAGTTCTCACAGGCCCTGAAAAAGATGAAGCAGAGCGGCCAGTTCCAGAAGATCACCCAGGGCATCACCTTCGCCAACGGCTGCGCCAAGGCAAACTAGTGTGGTGTTGCGCGCTATTTCTCGTACGCCACCAACCGCCGACGTTCATCCTCACTGAAGTGGCTCTGCTGTAGCTGGACCAGTGCCTGCTGGTGCTGGTCTTCAGAGCGTGTTCCTTCGGCGCTGAGGATGGCATGGCGCGCTGCTTGGTAGGCCGCGATACGGCTCTGCCAGGCTTGCTCCTCGCGGTCCACCTCAGCCAGCCGCGACGCGGCCTGGGTGCCAAATGCCTGGGACCGCATGCGGTAGACGTCGTCGTCACTAGCACCTTTGGCACGCATCTCCAATGCCTGCTGCTGGGTGTTGAGCAGGGCCAGGTTGGCGTTGCGATCTGCCCGCAACGGCTCTGGCAAAGCGGCATCGAGTGCGGCGAGCTGGGACTTCTTCTGTGCCGCGCTCAAGTGGGTATCCTGGTCGATAGACAAGCGGGCCAGGGCATCCGCGTCATAGCGGTCTTCAAAGCCAAACATCCCCTGCACCTCGTCGGCAGTGAAATAACGCTCGCGCAACTGCTGCACAGCCAGCATCCGCTGGCGTATAGCCTGAACGCCGTTACCCACCAACGCCGGGTCTTGCTCCAGCTCCACCAGGGCGCGCTTGAAAGCCAGGTACAGGCCCAGCAGCCGCTTGGCCTCCTGGGCCTGGGCAGGCGACATGGCCAGGTCAAGCTCGTGGGAAATACGCTGCCGGATGGCCTCGGTACTCGCCTCCCCCACGGCACTCAGGTAGTAATCGAACATCCGCACCAACTGCGCATACGCCGCCGGGCTGGTCTGCATCCCTGCCGCGCGCAGCGTCTGCAGATCGCCGTCGGGCTGGGTGCCCTGCATGGAGGGCACGAAAGGTACGCGCGCTCCCGGCATCGCCCCTGCGCTGGCAGCAACATTCGGCGTATCCAAGCCGCCGTGTCGCCACCATATGACCGCAGCCACCGCCAGGACCCCTGAAACGGCCCACATCCCAACCCGGGCTTTCTGCATGGCGACCTCAAAGACCCAGGTTCTTCAACCGGTTGGCCTGCTGGCGGTACAGCGTCACCGGGTTGGTTTCAAACAGGTTCACCAGGCCCGCGACCTGGTTGACCTCGTCCAGGTGGTTCATCTTGTAGTCATCTCGGATCACCCGGCCCAGATGCGTGGAGCAACTGGCCACCAGACCATCGTTTTTGGCGCCTGCAAAGGCCAGCGAGGTCAGTGCCAAGGCGGGGTCCAGGACGTCCAGCGCATGGGTGAAAGGCTGGGCTCCACTCCAAGAGAAGTACATCACGCCGCGCGCCGAGTACGCACCCTCGCCGCAGGCGCTCGTCGGAACGCCCTCGGGATGGGCCAGGTTGAACTTGAGCGAACCCGCCGTGCTCAGAGATGTCGCTGCGGCCATGGAATTCTGGGGTTGCTGCGAAGCCGTTGACAATGCGGCAATCAAGGTCGCCAAGCCATTTGTGGCGGATACCACCACCGAATTGGTCAATGTCCCAGGGGGTGCCACGCCCAGCAGCAGATCGGCCACGGCCGAGCCCTTGTTAACACCACCCACTGCGGTCACCGATGCCACCAAGTCCGGCCGTACCGAAGCGACATAGCGCGATGTAGGTGAACCGTGGCTGTGCCCGATCAGGTTGACCTTGGCAGCACCGGTCACTGCCAGGATCTGCTTGACCTGGGAGAGCAACTGCTCGCCCCGCACCTCGGTGCTGTTGGCGGCAGAGACCTGCGTCACGTACACCGTCGCCCCGTCCGCCCGCAGCGCTGCGGGTATCCGGTACCAATAGTCCAGTGGGCCGATTTTGTCAAAACCCAACAGGCCATGCACCAGCACGATAGGGTATCGGGTTTGGGAATACCCCTGCGCCCACGACATTGCAGGCCAGCCAGCCAGTGCCAGCAAGCAAGCGGCCAGCCAAGTCATCCATGTTTTTTTCATAGCCATCTCCAGCAGAACCCTGCGGTTCATAAAGTTTGTTGGTTGTATTGCGCAGCCCCTGATTGCCGAGGGCGACCAGGCGGCTTGGCGGATCTATTGAAGCCATGCCTGCGTGCACTGTGGCAAACCGGATAAGGATGCCAAGGCAGAGGGTCTTGGCTGCGTTGAAGATAGACAACGGGCCAGGACACAATAAGTACGTTCGTGCTTTTGAGAAATGCTAGTGAGCCGGTTCGGGCTTGTCATACTGGTAAACCCAAAGCACACACCGACCAAGGCCTGGGATTGACCCCTGCGCGACACCTACCAGGAGACCGACGGTTCCGGAGCTAACTGCCGTTGCGGCGGCGCTTGTTTTGGTACATCAGCGCATCGGCCTGGGACAACAAGGCCTCGACGGGCTCTTGGGTATCCGGTGCCACAGGAACAATGCCGTAGCTGCAGACTATCGAATAGCCGCTACTGCTGAATTGGTTGCGCCGGTCCAGGGCGGCCAGCAGGCGCTCCACAATACCTTGGGCCAAAACGGGCGGGCAGTCGAACAACAGCACCACAAACTCGTCTCCACCCAGGCGGGCCAGCACGTCGGCACCCCGAAAACTGCGCCGCATCTGGTCGGCAAAGGCCAGCAGGGCCTTGTCGCCCTCGGCGTGGCCAAAGTTGTCGTTGATGGCCTTGAACTTATCCAGATCAAAAAACACCAGCGCACACGGCAAGGCCTTGCGCGCCGCCAGGTGCAGCGCGTGCTGCGCCAGCGCCAGAAAGCCACGCCGGTTGTGCAAGCGGGTCAGCTCGTCCAGCGTGGCCAGTTGGTAGGTGGAAATTTCTTGCTCCACGATGGCAGCCAGGTCGCCCAGCAGCTGGACGTCTTCGTCGGCAAAACCACGGGGTTGGGGGTCCAGCAGGCACAGCGTGCCCAGCTTGCTGCCATTCGCGGCCCGCAGCGGCCAGCCCGCATAAAACCGCACGTAAGGCGCGCTGGTGACCAGCGGGTTGTCAAAAAACCGCAGGTCGCTTTTGGCATCAGGCACCAGCAGCAAGGTGTCGCCCAAAATCGCGTGGCCACAAAAGGAGATATCGCGGGGTGTCTCCTTGTCCTCCAGCCCCTGCGCCGACTTGAACCACTGGCGGTCCTCGTCCACCAGGCTGACCAGCGCTATCGACACACCAAACATGCGCCGGGCCATGCGGGTGAGCCGGTCAAAGCGCTCCTCGGGCGGAGTATCCAGCAGGTCGAGCGAACGCAAGGTGCCCAGCCGAAACGGCTCATCGGGCGGAATAGCGGGCTTGATCATGGACGCTCCTTGCACAAACGCACTCAAAGACACCGGGATACTAGTTGAGAGCGCCCCCGCTGTCACAGGGAATTCACGCACGGGGCCTAGGCTCGAGGGCTGTTTCCACTGATCCAAAGTAGTTCTCCATGTCCCGTTTCGCGCTCTCCGTTTTAGCCATTGCTGCACTCTGCACCACCGCCCAAGCCCAAACCGAAGTCACCGCCGTGCTGGCAGGCCACGCCGCCCTGCCCTCGGGCAGCACCGTGGCCGCCCCCGCCGATGCCGGGCCGCTGTTTACCACCGCTGGCAAGTTCAGCGCAGGCAACCGCCAACGCACCGAGGCGCTGGGCACGGTGGCCGGGGTGACTTTTGTGGGCGACCCCAAATACCCCCGCAACTCGGGCGGCAGCCTGCCCATCCAGGGCCAGTCGGTGCAAGGCTTCTCGGGCATCGTGTCGCTGGGTAAAGACCAGTTTCTGGCGCTGACCGACAACGGCTTTGGTAGCAAGATCAACTCGCAAGACGCACTGCTCATGGTCCACCACGTGCAGGCCGACTGGGCCAGCGGCACGGTCACGCGCACCCGCACCACCTTTTTGCACGACCCGGACCGCAAGGTGCCGTTCCACATCGGCAACGAAAACACCGCCACCCGCTACCTCACCGGCTCGGACTTCGACCCCGAATCCATCCAGGTGGTGGGCGGCGAATGGTGGATTGGCGACGAATTTGGCCCCTACATCCTGCGCGTCACGCCCCAGGGCAAGGTGCTGGGCGTGGTGGAAACCGTGGTGGGTGGCAAGCCTGCCCGGGGCCCCGACCACTACCTGAACAGCCGCCTGCCCAACTACCCCGGCGATGCGGGCTTTGAAGTACGCCGCTCGGGCGGTTTCGAGCCCATGGCCCAGTCTGTGGACGGCAAAACCGTCTACCCGATGCTGGAATGGCCCATGTGGGATGCCCAGGCCAAAGCCCAGGAATCCCGCAACGGCAAGCCTTTCACCCGCATTCTGGAACTGGACGTAGCCAGCCAGCGCTACAGTGATCGCCAATGGAAGTACCAGTTTGAAGCCGCAGGCAACGTGGCCGCCGACTTCCAGATGCTCACCTCCACCACCGGCCTGGTGATCGAGCGCGACGATGCCAGTGAAGGCGCAGGCCCCGGCTGCCCCAAAGCCCCGCGCACCGACTGCTTCACCCACCCGGCCAACTTCAAGCGCGTCTACAAGATCGACTTGGGCCAGCTGGATGCCGATGGTTTCGTCAAAAAGGTCGCCTTCATCGACCTGACCAAGATCAGCAACCCCAAAATGCTGGCCAGACGCGGCCCCAACGAAGCCAACTTTGTACTGCCCCACCTCGGCCCCGAAGGGCTGACCGTGGTGGATGCCCGCCACATCGTGCTGGTCAACGACAACAACTTCCCGTTCTCCTCGGGCCGTACCATCGGCCAGCCCGACGACAACGAACTGACGCTGCTGGACATCTCGGCCCTGGTGGACGCGAAGTAAACCGCTGCAGCCGCCCGGTAAAATCCGGGCTACCCTGTAATCCATTCAACGGCATCCTGTGGGATGCCGTTTTTCATTGAGCCCTACGAATGACCGACACCCTGCAACAACCCGGCCTGAACAGCCTGTCCAAATCCTTCGAACCCGCCGCGCTGGAAGCGCACTGGGGGCCAGAATGGGAGCGGCGCGGCTACGCCAAGGCGGGCTACCGGGGTACGGGCCAGGCTAAAACCGGTGTGGAGGCCTTCGCCATCCAGCTGCCGCCACCCAATGTGACCGGCACGCTGCACATGGGCCACGCCTTCAACCAGACCATCATGGACAGCCTGACGCGCTACCACCGCATGCAGGGCCACAACACCGTGTGGGTGCCCGGCACCGACCACGCAGGCATTGCCACACAAATCGTGGTGGAACGCCAGCTGCAAGAGCAAAAAGTCAGCCGCCACGACCTGGGCCGCAAGAACTTTGTGGAAAAAGTGTGGGAATGGAAGGAAAAGAGCGGCAACACCATCACCACCCAAATGCGCCGCATGGGCGACAGCGTGGACTGGGAGCGCGAATACTTCACCATGGACCCCAAGCTGTCCAAAACGGTGACCGAAACCTTTGTGCAGCTCTACCAGCAAGGCCTGATCTACCGCGGCAAACGCCTGGTCAACTGGGACCCGATCCTGCAAAGCGCGGTGAGCGACCTGGAAGTAGAGAGCGAAGAAGAAGACGGCCACATGTGGCACATCAGCTACCCCCTGGCCGACGGCTCCGGCGCGCTGACCGTGGCCACCACCCGCCCCGAAACCATGCTGGGCGACGTGGCCGTGATGGTGCACCCCGAGGACGAGCGCTACACCCACCTGATCGGCAAAATGGTGAAGCTGCCCTTGTGCGACCGCGAAATCCCGGTGATTGCCGACGACTACGTGGACAAGGCCTTTGGCACCGGCGTGGTCAAGGTCACGCCCGCGCACGACCAGAACGACTACGCCGTGGGCCAGCGCCACAAGCTGCCGATGGTTTGCGTGCTGACGCTGGATGCCAAGATCAACGAGAACGCCCCCGCCGCCTACCAGGGCCTGGACCGCTTTGTGGCGCGCAAAAAGATCGTCGCCGACCTGACCGCACTCGGCCTGCTGGTCGAGACCAAGAAGCACAAGCTGATGGTGCCCCGCTGCACCCGCACCGGCCAGGTGATCGAACCCATGCTGACCGACCAGTGGTTTGTGTCCATGACCAAACCCGGCCCTACGGGCACCAGCATTGCACAAGGCGCTATCGATGCCGTAGCAAGCGGCGAGGTGCAGTTTGTGCCCGAAAACTGGGTCAACACCTACAACCAGTGGATGAACAACATCCAGGACTGGTGCATCAGCCGCCAGCTCTGGTGGGGCCACCAGATTCCGGCCTGGTACGACGAAGACGGCAAGGTCTACGTGGCCCGCAGTGAAGAAGAAGCCCAGGCGCAAGCCCCCGGCAAAACCTTGAAGCGTGACGAGGATGTGCTGGACACCTGGTACTCGTCCGCCCTGGTGCCCTTCAGCACCATGGGCTGGCCAGAGAAAACGCAGGACTTTGACCTGTACCTGCCCTCCAGCGTGCTGGTCACCGGCTACGACATCATCTTCTTCTGGGTCGCCCGGATGATCATGATGACCAAGCACTTCACCGGCCAGGTGCCGTTCAAGCACGTCTACATGCACGGCCTGGTGCGCGACGCGCAGGGCAAAAAGATGAGCAAGTCCGAAGGCAATGTGCTGGACCCGGTGGACCTGATCGACGGCATCGCCCTGGCTCCCTTGCTGGACAAACGCACTGTAGGCCTGCGCAAGCCCGAAACCGCGCCCGCCGTGCGCAAGAACACCGAGAAAGAGTTCCCCGAAGGCATCCCCGCCTTTGGCGCCGACGCGCTGCGCTTTACCTTTGCGTCGCTGGCCTCGCTGGGCCGCAACATCAACTTCGACAGCAAGCGCTGCGAGGGCTACCGCAACTTCTGCAACAAGCTGTGGAACGCCACCCGCTTCGTGCTGATGCAGTGCGAGGGCCAGGACTGCGGCGTGCTGGAAGACCAGCCTGCAGAGTATCTGGACCTGAGCCAGGCCGACCGCTGGATCGTCTCCAAGCTGCAGCAGGCCGAGGCCGAGGTAGCCAAGGGCTTCACCGACTACCGCCTGGACCTGGTGGCCAACACCATCTACGACTTCGCCTGGAACGAGTTCTGCGACTGGTACCTGGAAATCGCGAAGGTGCAGATCAACACCGGCACGGACGCCCAAAAACGCGCCACCCGCCGCACCCTGATCCGCACCCTGGAGGTCCTGCTGCGCCTGGCGCACCCGCTGATTCCCTTCATCACCGAAGAGCTGTGGCAAAAGGTGGCTCCTGTGGCGGGCCGTGCGGGTGAATCCATCAGCATCGCCGCCTACCCCGTGAGCCAGCCCGAGCGCATCGATGAAGCCGCCATTGCGCATATCACCAAGCTCAAGGGCCTGGTCGATGCCTGCCGCAACCTGCGTGGCGAAATGAATGTGTCGCCCGCCACCCGCATGCCGCTGTACTGCGTGGGCGACGCGGCCTTCATGCAGTCCGTGGCCCCCGTGTTGCAATCGCTGGCCAAGCTGAGCGAGGTCAAGCTGTTTGACGACGAGGCCGCCTGGCAAGCCGCCGCCCAAGCCGCCCCCACCGTGGTGGCGGGCGACGCGCGTCTGTGCCTGCACATGGAGATCGACGTGGAAGCCGAAAAAGCCCGTCTGGGCAAGGAAGCGGCGCGCCTGGAAGGCGAAATTGCCAAGGCGACGAACAAGCTGAGCAACGAGGCCTTTGTAGCCAAGGCGCCGCCCGCCGTGATCGCCCTGGAGCGTGGCCGCATCACCGACTTTGGTGCGACGCTGGAACGCTTGAAAGAGCAACTAGCCCGCTTGGGCTAATAGCCTCACCCCTCCTGCGTGGGAGGGAGCTAGCGGCGGCGCAAAACGTGGATGTAGTCCGCGCCCGCCGTCTGCTGGTCCACTAGCTCGTTACCGGTTTGCTTGGCAAAGGCCTGGAAGTCGCGCACCGAGCCCGCATCGGTAGACACCACCTTGAGCAACTGGCCGCTTTGCATGTCGGTCAGCGCCTTTTTGGCCTTCAGGATAGGCAGCGGGCAGTTCAGGCCGCGGGTGTCGATTTCTTTGTCTGTCTGCATGGGGATGGGGTCCTTGGATGGCGTTGAATACTATCAATAATATAGCTGCTCACGCCCATAGAATAAGCACTAGAAGCCAAAAAGTCTTAAATATTTAAGCCGGAAACACGCCGGTGGACAAATACCGGTCGCCCCGGTCGCAGACAATGAACACCACCGTGGCGTTGGTCTCGCGCTCGGCAATCTGCTGCGCCACCCAGCAGGCACCGGCGGCCGAGATGCCTGCAAAAATGCCCTCTTCGCGCGCCATGCGGCGGCACATTTCCTCGGCATCGTCCTGGCTTACATAGGCCAGCTCGTCCACGTGCGAGGGGTCGTAAATCTTGGGCAGATACGCCTGCGGCCATTTGCGGATGCCCGGAATGCGCGAGCCCTCGCTGGGCTGGGCACCGATGATGCGGATGGCGGGGTTCATTTCTTTCAGGAACCTGGACACACCGGTGATGGTGCCGGTGGTGCCCATGGCGCTGACGAAATGGGTGATGCGGCCCTGCGTGTCGGCCCAGATTTCGGGGCCGGTTGTCTCGTAATGGATGCGCGGGTTGTCGGCGTTGGCAAACTGGTCCAGCACCCGGCCCTTGCCCTCGCGCTGCATCTGGTCGGCCAGGTCGCGGGCGTATTCCATGCCGCCGCTTTTGGGCGTGAGGATCAGCTCGGCCCCAAAGGCTTTCATGGTCTGGGCGCGCTCAATGGACAGGTCCTCCGGCATGATCAGCACCATGCGGTACCCCTTGACCGCCGCGGCCATGGCCAGCGCAATACCGGTGTTGCCCGAGGTGGCCTCGATCAGGGTGTCGCCCACGCTGATCTCGCCGCGCTCCTGCGCCCGCTGGATCATCGACAGCGCCGGTCGGTCCTTCACCGAACCGGCAGGGTTGTTGCCCTCCAGCTTGCCCAGCACCACGTTGCCTCGCTCGGCATTGCCAGCGGCACCTATGCGCTGCAGCGCGACTAATGGAGTTTTTCCGATGGCGTCTTCAATGGTTGGATATTTCATACCCTGCACTGTGCCATAATATTGGTCTTGCTTCTGCATTAGCCCGGGTGGTGAAATTGGTAGACGCAGGGGACTCAAAATCCCCCGCCGCAAGGCGTGCCGGTTCGATTCCGGCCCCGGGCACCACACACCAAAAACCCCTTAACTCTTTCGAGTTAAGGGGTTTTTTTTCGCCCCAGGGGCGCAACCTTAGTTCTGGACCGCATTGCGCCTGGCGCCTAACAGCTATCTGCTCTTACAACGAACCGCGACGCGGGGGCGCGCCCCGATGAACTTACCGGGCAACGGAACTGACGAACCAACCCGCCAGCGCCAGCGAAACACCCGCAAGTAGAAAATTCACCCCCGGACCAAGCCACACCAAGTGACCCCTAGGAACCTCCGGCTCCGCCATTTCCCGCATGATGCGGCCATACTGGATGGCCGAAAGAATTGAAATCGCGGAAGAGACCACCAAAAAAAAGATCGCCACGTAAATAGAAGGCGGCGACATGTCCACCACTTGTTTCGAACCGACAGACACAAGCCGCACAAATAAGCCGAACCTCTCCACCACGAATCCCAACCCCAGCAAGGCCACTGCACTACGCTGCCAAGCCAGCAAGGTACGTTCTGCAGCAAAGAACACTCTGGGGTCATCGAGATAAGACATGGTAAATTCAAATTTTTTATGAGGCTCGCATCAACCGCGAGGATTTACGGCTCTACCGCAGAGACGAGTTTTATTTATTGATCGTGAATGCAATCGGAGTGCGCTTCATTGCAGAACGCGCCAAGCTGATTTTCAAAGGCGATAGCTGCAAAATGGTCAACCCAGGCACTTGCGCAGGCGATATTGCACTACTGTTGAAGTTAAACGTCAAAACAACGCTGCCAGTTCCATTCGCAGATGGATCCGTGATAACCACATCAAAGGCCGACGCTGTTTCACGGATAAATAAAGAAGCTGGATCTGACACCACAACAGATTTATTGCCACCAAAAGCTATTAAATTGGTCGCTTTACTCCAAACGTTCGCTCCCAGCAATTTATTGGCAGAGTCATAAGCTGCGTGTATATCACTACTGCCTTCAATCAAGGATATTGTAGGGCTATTTGCAAAGGTAAGTAAATCGGAAGAACTCATACCGGGAAGCATCATGTAGGCATACGACCCGAGCTCAGGACCAGCAGCATGCACCAAAGATATCTGAAAAAAGTCATTGGAGAGTAAAGCTGTACCACTGACCCCTGGATTAAGCCATTGGGTATCTCCATCGACCGAACTCCAACTACCGGTCGCGCTCTTGCGAGATATCCGAATATCACCGCCTGCTGGAAAATAGTAACCAATATTCGAGTTTCCCGCGTTATCAGCAAATAGTACGGATTTGGTGCCCGTCGGTGCAGTGAGCTGCCAGTCAGACGTTGGAACGTAGGTAGAGTTTCCTACGGCGATCATTTGCAGACCTGCGTTAGAAATTTTACGATTTTCAACTATGGTGGACGAACTGTTGTTGGCACGAACCGTTCCCAGATCGGAGCCGATCGCCACGACACCACGCGGAAACGCAATCCACGATTTTCGCCCCGTCAAATCCTGCTTTGCGCCAGAATTATCTACCGGCATATTTTCAAGCGAGAAGCGCATTCCAAATACACCACCATAGCCATCCAGTGCCACACCACCGGTGAATGGAAACGTATTCAAATGCGAACCACCGGGGGTTGCCGTTGGCAATGAACCGGGCGTGGTAATCCCAGGCAGACGTGCCATATCAACTGTTGCCCAATAGCCGTTCACGTATTGCGATGCATCGCCGTTGAGCAGCGTAGTCATGCCTAATCCAGTGAACCATCCCTTCAAATTTTCCTTGTTAATGCTTTCATACATTCTAATGGTATTAGAAAATAACGACACACCAAAAGAATAGTTATTTTGCCGATGGAAAAAGCGCGCCATCGAATTCCAGGCATAGGTCTTTGGCGCAGGCTGTACAGCAGGCACGCTGGAATCCGACAGAATTCCCACAAACTCACCAATTGCAGAGGGCTCCATCAATTCAAAGTAGTTCGCCCGCCGTTTATCGGACTGGATATGCCACTTAATTTCGCTTCGGAGTTGACTTGCATCTGGCGGGTTTACCGCATCAATAAGCCTAAGCATGTCGCGTAAAATTTCTCTACCGGCGTTGTTCGATACTTTTTGACGACCAATTGCCCGCCCTCTCAGATTATCTGCCGATGCACCTTGGTACAGTGAGGGTAGGTACGAATTGCGAATCCAGGCAATCGCGTTAGCTTCATTGGGAAAGGATGATGCGTAAGATGTTCCCCGCAGAGCACGTTTTATTTGGGCATAGGAACTCAGCAGCGCGGCGCCATAAGAGCCTGTGTACGGAATATTTGAATGTTGTATGAATGAACCATCTTCATAGAAACCATCGCCTCTGGTGACGTAGTCAAATACCGGCTGGATAGCGTCGCGCCCCTGGATAATCCGTGTGGAATTTCCACCCAGTACGCCGCTCATTGTGACAATCAACGACTTATCGAGCAAATTGGCCCCGGTCTCCCGCATGGTGCTATTTTTCCGCTTCGTGGGATCTGGAACCCAAAAATCAATAACGGACAAATATGCGCTTCTCTGCGCCGAGGTGAGGTCTGGGTACATCAATAGTACGCACTCCATCAGTGCCCGAGGGGCCCCAATCTCCGAGTTCCACCAATTTTTTTCGCTAGGCGTTGTAGTATTGTATTTATACAAATACACCCACTGAAGCACATCTAGAACTCGATTCTTTACCGCAGTAGATCCATAGTTGACAGAACCTGGCTGACGGTATGAAATGGCAAGGTCACGCGCCCGGCGTAATGTTTCCACAACGGCATCCCCAGATATGGGATAGGTAGCCAACACATTCGGCCAAGGCCAAATGGTAGGATCCGCAGTGCCAGCATATTCACCCAGCGCGAAATTCAGATTAACGACAAAGCTATCAATACCAGCCTTGACGGTCGCATTAGAGTAGCGAGAAGTTATATATGAACTCAACGCATTGCCCATCATCGTCGAGTAGGGCTGCGCCTCTTCTGACACCACTTGGGCGTTGACGGTGGTGGGTAGGGATGTCGATATTGCGCACGAAAAAAAGGCGCTCAACATGCAATATTTTAAATGCTTATTCATATATGTCTCCTACGCTACTCTTTAGCGAAATTTACAAATTAATATATTTAAAACTCCAACATTCTTCGATGTCTTAATACTTTCAATGCTTTGTCGGCTCGGATGCTGGCACACTCGATGGAATACCAACGCTCCTTCCGTTTTCAGGATCAAAATAGGAAGCGTCTCGCAAATCGAATGAAGCATGGACCCATTCACCGGGTTGCGGGGCCTTCGATGGAGCGACCCGCCCTACGCAGGAAACTCCATTGACTTCAAAAAATACATAGGTATCGGGGCCAGTAGGTTCCACCAGCCGTACCTGCACCAGTAAACCCGAGGAGTTACCGAATTCGATTGCTTCTGGCCTCAGGCCCAGGACGATGTCCCGATCTGCATAGGCCGCAAGACTGCTGGATTGTGTTTGCAGCACCAGGCTATTGCCAGCCGCCTCCAGTCTCACATGCGGCATCGCGGCACCACTGAATAGAGTGACGGGAATGAAGTTCATGGAGGGACTGCCAATAAAGCTCGCCACGAACTGGTTTGCGGGTCGGGTATAGATCTCAAAAGGCGTCCCGAACTGTTGAACGATGCCATCCTTCATCACCGCGATACAGTCGCCGAGGGTCATGGCCTCAACCTGATCGTGGGTGACGTATACCGAGGTGGTCTTTGTGCGTTGGTGTAGCAACTTGATCTCTGCGCGCATCTCTACTCGCAGTTTGGCATCCAGGTTAGACAGGGGCTCATCGAACAAAAATAGCCCGGGATCGCGCGCCAAGGCGCGACCCATGGCAACCCGTTGGCGCTGTCCACCTGATAGCTGACCAGGCTTGCGCTCAAGTAGGTTCTCGATTTGAAGCATCTTCGACACGCGCTCCATCGTTCCCTGCCGTTCACCATCTGGCATCTTCCGCATCCGAAGGCCGAACTCGATGTTTTCGCGCACGTTCATGTTCGGGTACAGCGCATAACTCTGAAACACCATTGCGATGTTCCGGTCCTTGGGAGGCACGCCGAGAAGGTTCTTGCCGTCGAGCAAGATGTCTCCAGCACTCGGAGTGTCCAGCCCGGCTAGACAATTCATGAGCGTGGACTTTCCGCAGCCCGAGGGGCCTACGAGAATCAGAAATTGGCCAGGTTCAACATCGATATTGATGCCTTTGAGAACCTGCAGCCCGCCAAAGTCCTTGGCGACGTTCCGAATAGATAGTGCTTTCATGAGAATCTCAAACGTTCGTTGATGGAATTTGGATGAAATCGAAAGGCATGGCTCAAATACCTATGGCTTGGCGCACGTTGCCGTTAGAGGCGTTCAGGCGATGCTTGGCTGCCTCAATATCAACCCCTGTGCACAAGGACACCACGGCCACCTTTACTTGAAAATCGCTAGATTGCAGAGCCGCCCTCGCCTGCTCTTCATTCACGCCAGTGCACAACTCCGTCATGCGAATGGCTCGGTTAAAGAGTTTCTCGTTGGTAGGATGCATATCCACCATTTGGTTGCGGTACACCTTGTGAAGGCGAACCATGGTGGCGCTCGAGAGAGTGTTGAGGGCAATTTTTTGCGCAGTGCCTGCCTTGAGCCGGGTGCTTCCCGCAATCACTTCAGGTCCGGTATCCAGCACTATCGATAGTTCGGCCGCTGCCGCAATTGGAGAGTGCTGGTTGTTCACAATACCCACCGTCAGCGCGCCGTGGGCCCGTGCTTCGTTGAGCGCACCGATAGCGAATGGCGTTCGGCCCGAAGCAGCGACGATCAGCACGACATCCTCGGCTCGCACACCACAATCCCTGAGGCGCTTGGCACCATCTTCACGATCATCTTCGGCACCTTCCACTGCCTCGGATAACGCGGCTTCGCCACCAGCCAATAGACAAATAACCCGGTCAACTGGCCAAGAGAAAGTGGGCGCCAGTTCATTGCCATCAAGCCAACCTAGTCGGCCTGACGATCCAGCTCCCACATAAATTAGCCGGCCTCCGTTGGATAGGCGCTTCGCTGTGGCTTCCACGGCGCGAGAAATATCAGCAGCAGCAGCCCTGACGGCCATGGCGGCGGCATATTGGTCGTCAATGAGAGTAGCTACCAATCGATCGGTGGGATACAGGTCGAGATCGGTATGGGTGATATCGGTGGATTCAGTACTTAGCATTTGGGTAAATAGTAAAAATGGTGAAAGATGTTTAACCCTTGACGGCGCCTGCAGTCATTCCCTTGATGAACTGCTCAGACAACGCCAGGTAGACCAGCACTAGCGGCAACGCGGACAGCGAGAGCCCCGCAAACAATGCCCCTAGATTGACGGTGTTCTCGCCGAAAAACACCGACAGTCCCTGGGGTACCGTCTTCAACTCAGGAGTTGAAATGAAAACGATGGGCAACAGAAAGTCGTTCCAAATTGGAATTGCGGTGTAGATAGCCACAATAGCCAGTTGGGGCCGTACCAACGGCAGCATGATTTTTCTGAAGATGATCCACTCACTCGCTCCATCCATGCGGGCTGCTGCTTCCAGCGCGCTTGGTAGCGCCCGAAAAAAACCCGTCATGATGAACACCCCAGCCGGAACACCGCCTGCGGCGTAAACAAGGATCAGTCCCGTTAGGCTGTCAATCAAATGCATGGCCTTGAGTTGAATGAACAACGGCACCAGCAAAAGTTTGGCCGGAATCATGAGTCCAATCAAAAACAGCGTGTAGACCAGAGCGCTGCCTTGGAACTTGTAACGTCCGAGGGCATACCCTCCTAGCGCGCTACAGCCGAGGATCAGGATCTCTGAACCCAAGGTGACGATAACGGAATTTCGGAAGTAGATGTCGAAATGGCCGGACCTCCAGACTTCGGTGAAATTGGCCAGTGACAGCGAGGCTGGCAGACCAAAAGGTTCATTGATGATCTCAGTGGTTGACTTAAATGCTGACAAAAATGCCAAGGCCAAAGGGATGATCACTACCAGCGCATTGCAGATCAGTAGCCCCATTAGGGCAGTGGACACAGGTGTCCAACGTGTAGCGGCGGGATTCTTCACAGTTGCACCTCCCGTTTTTGCAAATAGGCCGACCCGAACCGGGCTCCCACCAGCACAATCAGGAACAGGATCACGCTCACGGCCGAGCCCAAACCCACGTCGGTCGTTGCGGATGTCGTGTCACCAAATGACAGTCGATAGAACATCAGCGCCATCGTGTCTAGCGCGTTTCCAGGGTTACCCGTCGGCCCGCCAATCACGTAAGGAAGATCAAACCATTCGAATGCACCGATGAAGGACAAGATCACTACGATGGTTGTGGAAGGCCCCAGAAGGGGTAGTACCACATGGCGGAAGGTTCCCCACTCGCCCGCGCCATCCAATTGAGCCGCTTTGAAAAGATCCTCCGGGATGGCATTCATACCCGCCAGGAACACCAACGCCGGGAATCCGATATTGCGCCAAATGGACATGATCAAAGCCGTACCCAATGCCAAGTTGCTGTCGCCGAGTGGAGCAAACTCATCAAGCGAGAACACGCCCATGAATAGCTTGGTCAGTGGGCCAAACAGCGGGTGTAGGAAGAGCTCCCAAAGATGGGCTGTAATGACCAATGAGAGGATGACGGGTAGAAATATGGTTGTCCGAAAGAACCTGTACCCCCGTGGCCGACGATATAGCCCGTAAGCCAAAGCCAGAGCCAAAGTGTTTTGGATCAGCATGACACTTGCGAAGGCAATCACGTTGTGACCCAAGGCACTCAGAAACTGACTGCGGTATGGGTCGTAGAGCAATCGCTGGAAATTGTGCAGCCCAACAAAATCGCCGCGCGTAAATGCCTTCCAGTCGAAGAGGCTGTAGCCGAAAGTTGAAATCGCAGGCCCGATCATGAACATCAGCATTAAGAGCAATGCCGGTGCAATGAGCGCCGCTATCCATAGAGTTCGAGAGGTCATAATGGGTGTCTTGGTTGTGGCCGGGCCCGCAAGCGCTGGTACTAACACATCCGTCGTGAATGGCTTGTCACTAAAGAATGGCATTACCAGCGCCAGGCTTTCCAATTATTTTTGAAACGGCTTATGCCAGGAAGCTATGCCGGTCTGGATATCCTGCGCTAGCTGCTGTGCGGTTCCATTCCCTTGAAGCAGCTTTTGGAGGCCATCGGCCAACAAGATAGAGCCACTTGGATTCTGGTAACGAAATCCCTGAAGCATTAAGAAGGGCGTGCCGTGGGTTCGGGATTGCGCCACGATTCCAGCAAGGACTGGATCGTTAATGCGTACACCCGGTACTGCGGATGCCTGCCGCAACTCATCCGCAAACCGTTGGCCGTACTCAACGCTAGCCAAATAATTGAGGAACTTCAAAGCTGCTTCCCGCTTCTTGGTACCGGCATTGATGGCATATCCGCCATCCACGTAGGTGGGTACCAAGGAGGGGCCGCCTGCAACCACGGGTGGCGCACCTGCCATCTCGAGTTCCAGCTTGGGATTCATTTCCAGGATAGGGTCGATATTCCAGCTACCGCCGATGAAGAATGCGGCCTTACCGCTGGCAAACAGCATCCGGCTTTCAGGCTCTCCAATTCCGAGCGCGTTCGGCGGCATGAAGTCGCGCAATGAAGCGACTTCTTGCACCGCTGCAACGAACTCCGGATCGGTGAATCGTTTACGTCCTGCCACTACACCGTTGTAGAAATCCGTGCCGCCGTAAAAGTTGGGACCTACCACACCGAATACATGCTCCAAAGTCCAAGCGGCCCGCGTGCCGTTGGCCAATGGCGTAACACCTTTGGCCTTGAGAGCCCGGGACATGGATTTGAACTCTTCCCAAGTCTTGGGCAGATTCGGGAATCCGTTGCTTGCAAGCAGCTTACGGTTGTACAAGATTCCAGGAGACTGGATCGCAAACGGAACCGCATAAACGCCCTCGTTGTATGGGGGTTTGTAGCCGTGCACACTGGTGAGAAGGCTTTCGGAAAAATGGGCCAGATTTGGAACCGTCTTTGTCGTCAGAGGCAGCAAATACCCAGCGTCTGACAGATTGGCCAGCCCCCCATACGAGCGCGCCTGGATAATGTCAGGACCGCCGCCGCCAGCCAGTGCCGCAGAAAGAACGGTTGCATATTCCGTATTCTTGTACGCGGTAAATCGCACCTCATCGCCTGATGCCTTCTTGTAGTCCTCGGCAATTTTTTCGTAAAACGCCTTATCCTCGACGCGCCAACTCCAGAAAGTTAGTTCAACGCCCATCGCTGAAGCGCCCGCCAGCAACGCAGCGACGCACACCATACCTCGCAAGATAGTTTTCATGGATTTTCCTTGTTGATTGAAGGTCGCGCAGTACCCTCATAAGCCTGCGCGACCCAACTCACGATTTAAAAGAAGTGGCGCAGTCCCACAGCCGTCACGGAACCCACTCGGTCCTTCTGGCCGTGCAGAAGTTCGTCATATTTGGTTCTTGCGACAGCGCCATACAAGGCGGTCCGCTTGGACAGCAGGTAGTGCAACTCCATGGATGCACCGATGTCCTTACCGGCCACAGCACTGGTGTCGCTGCCAGCCACACTGGCCTTCAGCAGGAAGCTGTTTGGCAGTGGTACGGAGACGCCCAAGGACCACTCCTTCGATGCCGCGCGCTGTCCCAAAGAGACCAAGTCGTAGCGCGATTGACCAGCCAAGGCGTAGACTTTCGCAACATTGAAGTCGTAGGCGAGTGCCGCAGTTACCGTATTCAAGTTGCTCTTGGTAGGCGATAGCAGGTCGTACTTCTGTGTTGCCGGGCTGTAGTAGCTCAGGGTCCCTTGACGGTAGTAAGCCAATCCTGCCTTCAAAGGCCCAGACTCGTAAGACGCTGCATAGCTTTGAGCGGCAAGGCCGCTACCAGCACCCAGGCCAATCTGTCCCGATAGAGCCAACCCACCAAACTTGGGCGTGTCGTAGCGTACGGAGTTGTCCATGCGGACATGTGCATAGCTATTCGGGTCGCCGACCTCGTTGTTCAAACCTACGGCACCCGAAAGACCTTTGAGCTGGCCACTGGCGGTTGGCACAGGCGAACCTAGCGGGGAAGGCCCCCCGATGCGCCAGACACGCACGTATGGGTCATAGTTATCACCCGAGCCTGGCGCAGCAGACGTCACCACATCGTTCCAAGGGGTGTAGCTTCGGCCCAACTTGACCTCACCAAACGGCCCTGCCAGGCTCAAGTTACTCTGGCGCTGGAAGAACCTGGCGCCACCCAAGCTACCGGTCGCCATGTTGTTGAGCGTCTCCAGCGCAAACGATGCGCGCATGCCACCCCCAAGGTCTTCCGTGCCACGAAAGCCCAGCCGCGCCGCATTGATACCCGTGGGAACAAAGCCGGTAGTGCGCCCTGGTTCAAGAGCAGCCCCAAACACATTCGACGCGCTGACCGGTGCGGCCACCACATTCCGCCAAACACCTACCTGTGCCTCCGCAACGCCGTAAATGGTTACGCTTGACTGGGCCAGAACAGGTGCCGCTAAAAATGCAACACCGATTGACACCGCCATCCTTTTTTTGGTTATCATCGCTTCACCTCTCTATTTGAAGATTTGCAGTTGTATACACTGCGTTTCACAAAGCCGTTGCCGGCACTTCTCCCTCTGCTGCGAACAGAGGGATATTTCTAAAATCAGGTCGTACGGCCCATAGGGCTGCACGTCGGTGCGGTTCAAGCCTTCGATGGCTACACGGCGTAGCCTGCCCGATCTGCTCTTTGAAGACCCGAAAAATTTCGGGGTGCAGGTGCGACGCGCCACCCGCCAGGACGACAGGTGCCGGGCCGAGGCGGTGGGTCAGCACGCCTGCAAGTCTGGCGAGTTCGGCACCGGCAGCTCGCAAAATGTCCATGGCCATGGCGTCCTGGTCTGCAGTCGCCGCCACGTGAACGGCCAGTTGCCCCAATGAACCGCGACTGGTGTCATAGACCGCATCAAGAGTATGTTTCCAGGTAGCCCCTCCAATCGCCTCAAAGAGACGGCACGCCATCGGGGAACCTGACCAGCGGCCCGGTGCCTCATCCTCTTGCCGCCAAATTAAACGAAATGCTTCTTTCGCAATCCAGTACCCTCCACCAGCGTCGTCAAGCAGATGACCCAACCCACCGACGCGATGTAGTCGCATGGATGCATCCACATGCGCAGCAACCGAGCCTGTACCCGCGTAAACCAAGTGGCCCTGTCCCGGCTCCCAGGCGTCCAGGGCACCCAACACCAAGTCGTTGCATACCCGCACGCTTTCTATCGGGGCCGAAAAGCATTGGCTCAGCGACTGCCGTAAGAATAGCTGGGTAGGCGCATGCGCTCGCAGTCCGGTAATGCCAGCCAATACCGCGATCGGCAACGCTTTTGACTCCAATTCGATGGCAAGCTTACCCAGCGAAATCGCAAACTGGTCTTGGCCACTTTGGGTAGAAATGTGATTTTTCTGGGATAGCGGGAAAAGCCCTTCGTCCACCACCAAACCGTCCATCGTCGCCGTTGCCCAGCGAATAGCGGTGCCGCCGACATCAAGACCGAGTACTTGGCGGCTCATCAAAATTCCCCCAGTGGCATCGGAGGCTGGCTTTGGGCCAATGCAAGGACGCCCGTGGCATCGTCGCTGCATTTCACCCGCAAAAATGCACTTCCGTCTGGGTCACCACGCTCCACAGTTCGCAAGCGCTCCACAACACTGTTGAACCCGGTCCTTTCAAGTCGATCGGCAAGTCCGCGTGCATCACAATCCCGAAAGACATTGACCAGGCGCCAGAGCCCATCGGTGGCGAGCATCACACGTGCATTCTTCTCCACTGGAAGGAAATGAACCACGACACCCTTGGCCCAGCTCTGCTGGGGATGTACGATGCGATAGCCGTTGCCCTGATTCGCAAAGGTTCGATTGGCATACAGAATCGGTTGAATCTGCTGGCGTAGCGCTTCACCCGAAAGGCCCGCGCTACGAGCCTCACGCAGGGAAGCCAGGGTTTTCGCTGCACAAAACTCGACACCTTTGTCCGTAAAAAGTCGAAGATCTCCGTTGGGCATAAGAATGGCAATGGTCACATCGCCCACACAAGCGACTTCCAAAGCACCATTGGAAATTCGGACTAAGCCAAGACAGGCGGTGGGAGCATCCCGATAGTCAACCTTCGCAAGCCCCATGGCACCCATTTCCGCAGCGAATGCCGACATCAAATAAGCCTCCAACCCTTGCAGCAGTCCGCTCACAGGCCGTACCGACTCACCTACGGCTTCAGCATGGAGCCACCGGCTGATAGCGCCAGCCAACCACGCCGCATCGCTCGCGCTACGAGTACAACGCACCGGGCCGACATTGGTAGCACCGTCAACAATCCACAGGTATTGATCGGCGGCACCATAAGCGTCGTCATTGCATGGACCGCCCGCCGAGCTACCCTCCGCGCGGATATTGAAGCTCCAAGGCACGCGCTTAGACATGATTGAGCTCGGCCAACGGCAAGCACCATTCACCACGTTGCAATACGCCCCGCACCTTGAGATGCTGGTCGAATACCACCAGATCGGCCTGTGCGCCCGCCTTCAATTGGCCCAGACGCCCGTACTGCCCAAGCAAACGGGCCGGCGCGGCAGTAGCCGCAAAAAGTGCACTCTCAAGTGGTATCTCATAGTGGTTAACACCAATACGGACGGCGTCTGCCAAGGAAATCGCAGCGCCAGCCAAGGTGCCTTTGTCGTCTTCACAGCGACCGTTCCTGACGTGGATTCGCACTCCTTGCAACAAAAACTCGGACTGCTCAGTTCCGACCGGTGCCATTGCATCCGACACCAGCAGCATCCGCTCTGATCCACGCATGCGCCAAGCGATCGCAACCGACTCGGGGCTCAGATGGTGTCCATCCAAAATGATTCCCGCCCATAGCGAGGCATCCAACAGGGCAGCCCCAACAACACCCGCAGACCGAGGTGTCAATTGCGACATTGCGTTGAACAGGTGGGTTACACCACAAAGACCACCTTCGCGCACCGCCCGCTGCAACTGGTCTGCACTGGCATTGGTATGCCCCGCAAATACAAGTACTCCTGCGTCGCTCAAACGCCGGATTTGGTCCGTGCGTACGCACTCGGGTGCAAGCGTCAACAAACATGGAAACGGGATGGACACCAAACGGTCAACATCTTCATCTGTCAACTGGGAAATCAATTCGGCCTGGTGGATACCACGACGGCTATGCTCTAGAAAGGGTCCCTCCAGATGTACACCCAGCACACCTGGCACACGCTCAGAAACCGCCTGACGAACGCCATCCATTGCCGACCGCATCTGCTGCCTGTTGTCAGTAATCAAGGTCACCAACAGGCCGGTGGTACCAGTGCGTGCGTGGGCCACCGAAATCCTTTTGGCTCCCTCGAGCGTGGGCATGTCGTTGAACATCACGCCGCCACCACCATTCACTTGCACGTCTATCAGTCCAGGGGCTACCGTCCAGCCATCCGGAAGCGACAGACACCCTTGCATTTCCGGTAGGCCCCCTTCGTCCGCCGAAACAATGGTCTCTGCCCTCCAACTAATACGCCCCCCCGATCGCATTCGTTCGCCGTCAAACCAGCGTGCGCAGCAAAGACTTTGTAGCTTGCTCATGGTGTTCACAGTGTTTGGGTTACTTTTGCAAGACCACGTGGCGCATCGGGATTGCGCCCAAGCCCCACCGCAGCGCGCTCAATTGCCAGATAGGCCGGCACCAAAAGCAGCAATGCGTCCACATACGCATGGTCAAACTCGGTTGCTGGAAGCAAAGTTGAACTACCTTGATCCATGCCGGAAAACTTCCCAGTGCTGGCAAGCAAAGTCGGGGCACCGTATTCGGCAGCCCGACCCAGCGCGACCATGACGCTTGGCAAACTTTGGGGATCGCTGCACAGCGCCAGAACCGGCGTACGGCTAGATGCAGCCGCCATCGGACCATGCAAGAACTCTGCGGCGCTATAGGCCACCGCCGGGATGCCTGTAGCCTCCGAAATTTTGAGCGCCACCTCTTTGGCAACGCCAAACGTCGCACCCCGCCCTAAAATGAATACTGTCTTCGCGCCAACAATGCTGTCCACCAGCGCAGCCCACTCGTGTAGCTGGGCTTCACGCACCCGGCCAGGCAGACGAGCAATGGCCGCCCGCAAACCGCCCCCGGCTTCCCCCAGATACCCGGCCACCAGCCCCAGTGCTGACAATCCCGCTGCAAAAGTTGTCTTGGTTGCGGCAACAGCCAGCTCCTTACCTGCGCCCAGGTCAAACTCCTCGGCGCAAACCGCCCCCAAGGGCGAATTCCTGGAATTGATCAAGCCGACCACCCGCGCACCAAGCTTCGCACGCAGCTTGGCATATGCAACCAAATCCGGGCTTCCTCCAGATTGGGAGATAGCCACCAAGGTGCTGGGCAGGGACGGATTGAACACCGACGAATCCCCTCCTTGCGCAATCCACGGCATTGCGGCCGAAGTGCTCAGACCGCACAACTCAGAAAGCCCGTAACGAAGCAGCGTTCCCATATGCGACGATGATCCCCGCCCCAACACCTCGACGTGCCGAATGCCAGAAGCGCGCCAATAGCTGCCCTCTGCCACTAGCTGCGGTATGACAGCGTCAATGGCGAGCGCCGCAACGTCGGCGCAGGCCATGGTTTCTTTATGCATCCAGGTCATGCTGCCCCCTCTGATTTGCGGATGGCACTGAGCTCAGCCACGTAGTCGTAAAGGTCGCCTCGGTAGACCGACTGGGTGAACTCAACCGGAAGCCCCTCCTGGGTAAAGGAACGGCGCTCGATTGCCAACACCGCCTCGCCAACGCCTACGTTCAGCAGTTCAGCCTCTTCGGTGGTAACCAACCGCGCACGCAACCGCTGTAGAGCGCGAAAAGGCCGAATACCATGTCGCCCAATCGCGGCATACAGCGAGTCCCCAAACTCGGCCTCACCACCCACAAATGCAGCATTAACGACAGCTGACTCGATCGCCAGAGGCTCTCCATCAGCCGTCCGCACACGTACCACACGCACCACGGAGTCGGTCGATTGAAGCGCCAATGACACCAGGTCGTCGGGACTGGGCGAACCAATTTTTCGCGACAACCACCGCGAACCAGGTACGTAGCCACGCCGCCGCATATCCTCGGTAAAGCCGACAAAATGCAGAAGGGGCTGCTGAATGCGTGGAGAAACATAAGCGCCAGCGCCTCTGCGCACCGTCAAAAGCCCCTCGCCAACCAGCGTCTCGATGGCACGGCGAACCGTTACCCGCGACATACCCAGCTTCTCAGCCAGCTCGCGCTCTGCTGGGATGGTCTGCCCGATCCGAAACCGACCGCCGGATATTGCACTTCGGAGCGCTTCGGCCAGCTTCTCATACAACAACCCTTTCCCCGCGTTCGCGATGTCACCGCGCAACCCCTCTAGTGGTAAGTCCATATCAATAATGTGTGAAGCTTGCATGACGGAAAGTATAGTCAAAATACCAATTTAAATACCACTTTTTTTATTGGTACCTTCCCTTATGAAAAAAAGAAGGCCAGTACCAACAATTTCACGGCTTCGGCATTGCCAGAACTGGTAGAGCCTTTTGAGGTATGCAGAGCTGCCGTTTCAGAAATTTCATAAAATACTGAAATTCAGAAAGAAATCCTATGAATCTGCCACCTTTGACCCAGCGTTTTGTCTTGCACTTTGGCGAAATGGGCAGCCGCTGGGGGATCAACCGCACTGTGGGGCAGATCTATGCGCTGTTGTTTGTGTCGGCCAAGCCACTCAATGCCGATGAAATTGCCGAGGCGCTAGCGTTTTCACGCTCTAACGTCAGCATGGGACTGAAAGAGCTGGCCTCTTGGAACCTGGTACGACTGCACCATCTGCCTAACGACCGGCGCGAATATTTTCAAGCCCCTGAGGACGTCTGGGCTATCTTTCGCACCCTGGCCGCCGAGCGACGCAAACGCGAGATCGACCCGACCCTGTCCATGCTGCGCGACACCCTGCTGGAAGAGCCTACGGAAGAGGAAGACATCCATGCCCAGGCGCGCATGAAAGAGATGCACGACCTGATCGAACTGGGCACCTCCTGGCTAGACGAGGTACAGAAAATGGACTCGGCATCGCTAGCCCAGCTCATGAAGATGGGCGCCCAAGTGAAAAAAATCATCCAGGTCAAAGACCGGGTGAAGCAGGCTTTCAAGTCGGAAAAAGCCCCGTAAAAAAGCCTGTGCAATGGACTCCACTGCACAGGCTTTTGCTCACGCGATACCGCTTTCAGTGTTGCGGCTTGTCGAGCTTATCGTGCCGCGTGGCGGCATCGTCCATAAGCTCATACCACATGGCATTGAGCACCGCGAAAGTTGCGGCAAGCGGCAAGCCGAGCAGCCAGGAGAAGTACCACATATCAGAATTCCTTTGAATGTTAAATGCCCGCCGCACTCAGTACGCGTGGCCGCGGTTGTCACGAATAGCCTGGGCATCCACCTTGCCCCACATCACCTTGTAGACCCAACTGGTGTAGGCCACGATCAGCGGAATGAAGACCACGGTGACCACCAGCATGATGAACAGGGTTAAATGGCTGGAGGATGCGTCCCACACCATCAGGCTGGAGCGCGGGTCGAGCGACGAGGGCAGGATGAACGGAAACATCGACACGCCCACGCTCAAGATGATGCAGGCGATCGACAGCCCGCTGGCCAAGAGGGCCAGCCCGCCCCGGCGCAGCCGCAGGCATACCAGGGCCAGCAAGGGCCCAGTCAGCCCCAGTACCGGCACCAGCCACAGCCCCGGGTGCGCGGCGTAGTTGGCAAACCAGGCACCGGCTTGCAAGGCCACGGTTTTCAGCAGCGGGTTCGACGGCCCGTTCACCGGCAAGGCGCTGGTGACCTGGTAGCCCGCCACCCAGCCCCACATCACCCAGCCCGCCAGCGCATACAACACCATGCTGGCCACCGCAGCCACGCTGCCAATGCCCCGCGCCCGCTCGGCCACTGGGCCCGCGGTTTTCAGCATGAGCCAGGCACTGCCGTGCAGCAACAGCATGGCCACCGATACCAGGCCGCACAGCAGCGCAAACGGGTTGAGCAGTCCGAAGAACGTGCCTTCGTAAAAGATGTGCATGTCGCTGGAGAAGCGAAAGGGCACACCCTGCAGCACATTGCCGATGGCCACGCCGAAAATCAGCGACGGCACCAAGCCGCTGAAACACAGCACCGCGTCCCAGCGGGCACGCCAGGCGGGTTCTTCGCGCTTGCTGCGGAACTTGAAAGCCACAGGCCGCAGGATCAAGGCCAGCAAAATCGCAAACATGGCCAGGTAAAAGCCCGAAAACGACACTGCATACAGCGGCGGCCAGGCGGCAAAAATAGCCCCGCCACCCAGAATCAGCCACACCTGGTTGCCCTCCCACACCGGGCCCACGCTGTTGATGATGACGCGGCGCTCCACATCGTCGCGCCCGGCAAACGGCAGCAGCATGCCCACGCCGAGGTCAAAACCATCGGTGACGGCAAAGCCGATCAGCAAAACACCCAGCAGCAGCCACCAGACCAGGCGCAGGGTTTCATACGAAAGCAGTTGGTGCAAGACCATGTTGGTATTCCTCGGTTCAGATGGCAGCGGTACGGGGGTTGCCCACTGGCGGGGGCGAAGACGGCAGCGCAGGGTGCGGTTCCGGCCCTTTGCGGATGGCCTTGAGCAGCAACTTCATCTCGATCACGAACAGCACGGTGTACAGGGCCACAAACCCCACTATCGTGGCCAGCACCGTACTGGCACCCAGGCTGGAAACGGCCACGGCGGTGGGCAAAACACCTTCAATCACCCACGGCTGGCGGCCCAGTTCGGCCACCACCCAACCGCATTCCGCCGCCACCCAGGGCAGCGGAATCGCCCACACCGCCACCCGCAGCAGCCACGGGTAGGCATCCAGCTTGCGACGGGCCGACAGTACAAAGAAGGTGCCAGTCAGCACGATGAAGAACATGCCCAGCCCCGCCATGACCCGGAAGGACCAGAACAAGGCCGCCACCGGCGGAATGGTGTCGCGGGCGGCCTGCGCCACCTGCTCCGGCGTGGCCTGGCGCGGGTCGTCCACATAGCGTTTGAGCAACAGCGCATAGCCCATGGCGTTACCGTTCTTCTCGAAAATGCTTGCCGCCGCCTCGCGGGCTGCGGGGTTGGTGGCAGGGTCACGGATCTTTTGCAGCGCGTCATAAGCCGAGATGCCCACCCGGATATTCAGCTCGGCATGCAAGACCAGCTCGTCAATACCGGGGATTTCGGTGTTCAGCGAGCGGGTGCCGATCAGGCCCATCACCGCCGGAATATGCACGGCGTAGTGCGTTTCACGCGCCTCCTGGTCCGGAAACCCGAACGCGGTGAAGGCCGCAGGCGCAGGCTCGGTCTTCCACATGGCCTCAATGGCGGCCAGCTTCATCTTCTGGTGTTCGGTCGACAGGTAGCCGCTTTCATCGCCCAGCACCGCCACCGACAGCGCGGCAGCCAAACCGAAGGATGCCGCCACCGTCATCGAGCGTTTGGCCAGCTCGGTATGCCGGCCGTGCAGCACATACCAGGCTGCCACGCCCAGCACAAACAGCGATGCCATGGTGTAGCCCGCCGACACCGTGTGCACAAACTTGGCCTGGGCCACCGGGTTGGTCAGCACGGCATAAAAGTCGGTCACCTCCATGCGCATGGTTTGCGGGTTGAACGCCGCGCCCACCGGGTTTTGCATCCAGCCGTTGGCAATCAGAATCCACAGTGCCGACAAATTGGTGCCCAGGGCCACGGCCCAGGTCACGGCCAGGTGCCCGAGCTTGGAGAGCCGGTCCCAGCCAAAAAAGAACAGGCCTACAAAAGATGCTTCCAGAAAGAAGGCCATCAGCCCCTCGATCGCCAGTGGTGCGCCAAACACGTCGCCCACGTAGTGGCTGTAGTAGCTCCAGTTCATACCAAACTGGAACTCCATCACGATGCCGGTGGCCACGCCCATGGCGAAGTTGATGCCAAACAGCCCGCCCCAGAACTGGGTCATGTCGCGCCAGATGGGGCGGCCGGTCATCACATAGACCGTCTCCATAATGGCCAGCAGCACCGCCAAACCAATGGTCAGCGGCACAAACAAGAAGTGGTACAGCGCGGTCAAGCCAAACTGCAGCCGGGACAGATCCACAATATCGAGGTCCATGGGGTTTCCTTCGTTTCAATTCAATCGGGTCGCAGCGCCTGGAGCGCGGTTTCAAATTCGGCGGTTCCGCGCCGCAGATCGGCGGTGACGCGGCCACCGCGCACGCACAGCAGACGGTCAGCCAGCGCCGCCTCGCGGCGCAAATGGGTGGCAATCAACAGGGTTTTGCCTTGGGCCTGCGCCTGCAGGCGCTGCAAGACATCGTGGGCCGTTTCAGTATCCAGCGCCTCGGTGGGTTCGTCCAGTAGCCATAGGCTTACCGGGCGCAACAGCAGCCGTGCCAAGGCCAGGCGGCGCAGTTGGCCACCCGACAAGCCCAGCCCGCCCTCGCCCAGCCGCGTATCCAGCCCTGCCGCCATGGCCCGCACAGCCTCGGCCAGGCCCGCCACATCCAGCACAGCCCACAGCTGGGCATCCGTGGCCACGGGGTCGGCCAGCCGCAGGTTGTCGCGCAACGTGTCGGCAAACAGCTCGCTGCGCTGGGTCAGCAGGCTGTGTGCCTGCACCTGCACCGTGCCCGCATCCGCCGCCAACTCGCCCGCCACCAGGGCCAGCAGCGTGGACTTGCCCGCCCCGCTGGGCCCCACCAAGGCCACCCGCTCGCCCCGGGCCAGCGTGAACGACGTAGGCTGCAAGGCACGCAGTGGGCTGCCGGGATAGGCCACGCTGACCGTTGTGAACTGCACGGCGAAATCGGGGCCACCGCCGACAGGCGGGCTGGGCTGCTCGGCCTGCGCCATGCGCGGAGCCAGCCGCCGGGCGGCACGCCAACTGCGACCCGCCTCCAGTGCGCCCCGGCGCAGCGCCGCAAAGGGTTCGGTGGCGGTCAAGGCCAGCAACAGGGCCAACGCGGCGGCGGGGGCACCGATACGGCCTTGCTCCACCAGCGCCGCAGCGGCCAGCAGTACCGCCACCAGCGTCAAACTGCCCACCATGCCGTAGGCCGCACCAGTGCGGGCTTCCAGGCGGTTCAGGGCCAGATCGGCCCGGGCCAGTTGCTGGTCGGCGGCAGCCAGGGCGGCACGCTGGGCCTGCAGTTGCCCGGCCATGGCCAGCTCGGTTTGCCCGGCGACCAGATCGACGGCGCGCTCCCGTAGCAACTCCAGCGCATGGGCCCGGCGCACCGCTGCAGGCCCGGCCCGCTGCGCCACCACCAGGGCAATGCCCCAACCTGCGCCCAGCAGCCACAAGGCCACCAAACCGCCCAGCCAAGCTTGCAAAAAGCCCAGCACCAGCCCTGCCAGCAAGGCCGCGCCCAGCGCTGCCAGCGCGGGCACCAGCAGGCGCAGGTACAGCGACTCCAGCGCGTCGATATCGGCCGTCAGGCGAAACAGCAAGCGGGCCGGTTGCGCCAGCAGTTGGCGTGCCGCATCGGGCCGGGCCCAGCCGCGAAACAGGCGCTCGCGCAAGTCGGCCAGCGCGGCAAAGGTGGCATCGTGCGTGACCAGGCGCTCGGCATAACGCGAGCCGGTGCGCCCCAAGGCCAGCAGGCGGATACCTGCCGATGGCATGAACACATCAAAATGCAGCGCGGTGGCCGCCTGTAACCCGGCCAGGGCGGTGGCGGTGATGAACCAGCCCGACAAGCCCAGCAAGGCCATACCGGCCAGCACCGTCAGGGCGGCACACGCGGCCCCCAGCGCCAGGCGGTTGCGCTGTGTGGCCCAGAACATGGCCAACACCACCCGCACATCGTGCCAGCGTTTGTTCATGCGGCGGCCCTCACCAAACAGGCGTCCAGCTGTACCACCCGGTGCATGCGGGCGGCCAGCACCGGGTCGTGGGTGGCGGCGATCAGGGTCTTGCCCTGGGCGAACTGCAGCAGCGCATCGGCCACGGCCTGGGCGGTTTCGGTGTCCAGGTGGGCGGTGGGCTCGTCGACCAGCAGCAGGTCGGCATCGGCATGCAACACCAGCCGTGCCAGCGCCAGCCGTACCAGCTCGCCACCCGACAAGCCGGTGCCGCCCTCGCCCAGCGCCACATCGACACCCGCCTGCGCCACGCGGCCCAGACCGGCCTGCTGCAGCGCGGCCAGCACATCGTCCGTCGCCACGCCGGAGCGGCCCAGCACCACATGGTCCTGCACCGAGCCCGCAAAAATATGCGGCTTTTGCCCTATCCAGCCGATGCGCTGGCGCAGGGCCGACGCGGAGGCTTCGGTCAGCACCACGCCGCCAATGCGGATACGCCCCTGCTGCGCGGGCACCAGGCCCGCCAGCAGGTGCAACAAAGCCGTCTTGCCCGCGCCGCTGGCCCCCATCAACGCCACATGTTCGCCCGCAGCCACCCGCAGCGACAGACCGGCAAACACCGGGGCTTCGCCCGCATGGCCAAAGTGCAGGCCTTGCACCTGGACCGCAGGCGCACCCAGGCTGTGCAGCCCCGCAGGTGGTACCGCAGCGCCCGGCAAGGGCACGCCGTCCTGGGCCAGTTCTTCCAGCGCCGCCAGGGCGGCCTCGCCCGCTGCGCGGTCGTGCCACACCGCAGCCAGTTCGCGCAGGGGTTCAAAAAAGGCCGGGGCCAGCAACAAAATGAACAGGCCTTCACCCAGGTTTAAGCGCTGCCCCCAGCTACCCCAGGGGATGCTGCCCAACAGATGGAACCCCACGTACACCGCCACCATGGCCACGCCCAAGGCCGCAAACAACTCCAGTACTGCGGAAGACAAGAACGCTATGCGCAACACCGCCATGGTGCGCTGGCGCAGCGACTGGGCCGAAGCCCCCAGGCGGTGGGCGGTGGCATCCACCGCGTCCAGCGCGCGCAAGGTGGCCAGGCCGCGCAGGCGGTCGAGCAAAAAGGCGTTCATCTGGCCCATCTCCACCATCTGGGCGGCGCTGGCCGCCTGGGCACGCCAGCCCACCAGCGCCATGAAGATCGGAATCAGCGGGGCGGCCAACAGCAGCACCAGGGCTGCCGCCCAGGAAAAATAGGCCACGGTGGGCAGGATCAGCAGCGGCACCACCATGGCCCGCCAGCGCGCCGGTTGGTAACGCACCAGGTAGGGCAACACCGCCTCGGCCTGCTCGGCCACCACGCTGGCGGCCAGGCCGGAAGCGGGCCGCGCGGCATCCAGCGGCGAACGCGCTGCCAGCGCGGCAGCCACCCGTGCGCGCAGGTCCGACACATACAACCGGGCGGCGGCAAACACCCGGCGCAGGCCCCAGGCCTCGGCCCCGGCGCGCAACACGCCCAGCAGCAACACCCCGGCGGCGGGCAAAAGCACGGCATGCAAGCCGCCCCCCTCGGCGAGGCCTTGCACCGCCCAGGCCAGCAAGGCCGCTTGGGGCAGCCACAGCACGGCAGCCAGGCCCTGCACTACTCCGCCCAGACCCCAAGGGGTGAGGCTGCGCAAACGGGGGGTAGACGGGGTGTTTTGCATTTTTTAATGATTGAATTTTCAGTAATTTCTGAAATTTCAATCATTGAAATTATATGAACAACTTTGCGCTGGGTCAAACATGCCGATGCTGCACCACCACGCGATGTTGTGAAATGGCAGATTCCCGTGCCAAAGTTAACCCTGCCAATCCGGGACAAGTGTGTGGATAAGCCGGGCAAACCGCTGTATGCCCGGCCTAAGTGCTTGTTTTTAAAAGATAAAGCTTGTAGTGCTTAAAATTTAGGCAAACTGCACAAAGCACTGGCACGGCGGAAAACGCCTACCATGGCCCCACTCGGATATTTACCCAACAGGAGATTTTTATGTCTATCCGCCTGGCTGTTGTGCTGGCCTTCGCTGCCCTGGCCTTGTCGGCCTGCGCCACCAAGTCCGCGCCTGCGGGCCCGGCGCTGGAGGCGCGGCTCAGCGCCCAGCGCTGGACGCTGCAATCGGCCACCGACGGCCAGGGGCAGGCGATCACCGCGCTATTCCCACGTGCTGACTCGCGTGCCGACCCGCGCTTTACCGTGGAGTTCAAAGACGGCCGTGTGGGCATCCGGGGCGGCTGCAACGCCATGGGCGGCAGCTACCAGATCGACGCGGCCAGCCGTTTGCAGGTGGGGCCGATGATGTCCACCCGCATGGCCTGCGCGGGCGGGTTGATGGAGGCCGACCAGGCCCTCAGCGCCCTGCTGGCCCAGCGCCTGCAGGTGCGGCTGGACGAAGGCCCGGCCCCGGTGCTGCGCCTGCTCTCCGATGCCGGGCAAACGCTGGTGTGGACGGGCGTGCCTGCACCTTAAGCGCTATTATTTAAGTAGCTGCTTGCGCTTATGAAATAAGCGCAAGAGGCCAGTTTGGCTCTTAAACTAAGCCGCTACAGGGGGTGATTCGACCCGGCGGTGCTTCACCACCAGGCGCTCGGGCGACAGGTACTGCGGCAGATAGACATCAAAAGGCATGGTGTCGGCGGCTTCGATGGCTTTCTGGGCGGCCACCGAGGCGGTGGTCATCGCCTCGAAGCGGGCTTGCTGCGCGGCGCTGAACGGCAGGTCCAGCAGGTGCTGGCGGGTTTGCAGCGACTGCTGGGCGATGAAGGGCACGAACGATCCACACGCGGTGTTTTGCATGGCGGCCAACACGCGGGCCGACGACAGCAGGCTGGGGTCGGCCAGGGCGGCATCGGCGGCGGCCAGCGCGTCGCTGTACAGCGTGCCGCCGTGCACCGCATCCAGCGCAGCAGCGATGGGGCGGCACTGGGCGACCAGGTCGCTGCCCCACTCGGCCAAGGGCACTTCCTGGCCTGCGCGCTCCAGCGTCAGGCCGGGCTCGCGGCCCCGGGCGGCCACGCGGTGCTGGTTGTGCGCCAGCTCGGTAATCTCTTGCGGGGTGTCGGGCGGGCTGTCGTTCAGCAAACAGTGCAGCAAGAACACGTCGATGAAGCGCATGGTCTGGGCGGTGATGCCCACGGGCACAAACGGGTCCAGATCGAGCAGGCGCACCTCCACGTACTCCACACCGCGCTCGCGCAAGGCGTGCAGCGGGCGCTCGCCGGGGTAAATCACCCGCTTGGGGCGGATGGTGCCGTAAAACTCGTTTTCGATCTGCAGCAGGCTGGTGGCCAGTTGGTTGTAGTCGCCACCGGTGCCACGCACACCCACCGCCTTGTAGGCCGGGTACGCTTGGGTCAGCGCGTCTTGCAGCGAGGCACCGTAGCCTTCCAGGCTGTTGTAGCTCACCGCCAGCGAGGCCTGGGCATCGCTTTGGTAACCCAGGCGGCCCATGCGCAGCGAGGTGCCGTACGGCATGTACATGGTGCGCTCATTGAGCTGCTGTAGCTCGTGCTGGCGACCAGCCACAAAGCTGGAGCACACCGCAGGCGACGCGCCAAACAGGTACAGCAGCAAGAACGCGTGGCGGCGGAAGTTGCGGATCAGGCCAAAGTACTCCTCGCTGCTCACCCCTGGCAGCGACCAGTTGTAGTGGATGCCCGAGATGGTCTGCATGCGGCGGCCATAACGGTGGCCCAGGCCCATGCGGTAGACGCTCTTGGCGCGGCCCACGTTGGAGCTGCCGTAGCGGCCAATCGGAATGGTCTCGTCGGTGGGCAGGCCGCAGGGCATGCTGGACACCCACAGCATTTCGTCGTCGCCCTGGGCTTGCAGGGTGCGGTAGGTGAACTGGTGTACTTCGGTGAGCTCGTCGAGGCAGGCCTCCACGCCCTGGTGCACGCCGGTGATCAGCTCCACCTGGGATTCGCTGAAGTCGGTGGTGATGTGCGGGTGCGTCAGCGCCGAGCCGAGTGCGGCAGGATGGGGTGTCAAGGCCAGGTTGCCGTTGGTTTGCGCGCGCAGGCTTTCCTTCTCCAGGCCACGGCGGATGCCCTGGAGCCGTTCGGGCGCAAGGGCCTGCAGGCGTTCTAGCAAAGCGGGGTTGGGGAGGGAGCTGGGCATCGTAAGGGTATCCGTTAGAAACTGGGCGCAGCGCCCAAACACTGGGCGGCTCGCCCACGGTCTGGGCACTGCATCCAGTCGTACATAAATCTTGACCGGGCGTGGAAGGTATCACAGGCGCGCCGGGCGTGCTGGAGAAGGAAAAACGCCCCCAGCCGCAGGGCGTGGGGGCGTTTGCGCCAGGACACAACGGCTATTTTGTGGCCTGCGCGGTGACGCTGCTGGCATCCCAGCCGCCGCCCAGTGCCTTGTACAGGCTGACCACGGCGTTGAGCTGGCTGCGCTGGATGTCGATCAGGCCCGACTCGGCCTGCGCCAGGTCGCGCTGGGCGTTCAGCACTTCCAGGTAGCTGGAATAGCCATTTTTGTAGCGCAGGTCGGCCAGGCGCAGGGTGCTGCGCAGGGCGGCGATACGCTGAGCGGAGGTGGCGGTGATCTCGCGCCCCGCAGCCACGTTGTTCAGCGCGTCGTGCACGTCACGGAAGGCGTTTTGCACCGTCTGGGTGTAGCTGGCCAGCGCCTGCTGCTGGCGCGCGTTGGACGCAGCCACCACGGCATCGATGGCCCCGGCGCGGAAGATCGGCTGCGTGAGGTTGCCCACCAGGTTCCACAGCAATGAGGCCGGGTCGAACAGGTCCTTGAGCTCCCGGGACTGGTAGCCCAGGCCCGCCGTGAGGCTGAGCTTGGGGAAGTAGGCGGCGCGGGCCTGGCCGATGTCGGCGTTGGCCGCAATCAGGCTTTGCTCGGCGGCCACCACGTCGGGGCGGCGGGCCAGCACGTCGGACGGCAGATCGGCCGGAATCGCCTGGGCAGCGTACAGCGTGCCCAGGTCGGCACCGCGCAGCAACACCGGATTGACGATGTCGCTGGGCTTGCGGCCCAGCAGCACGGCCAGCGCGGATTCGGCGTTGCGGCGGGCTTGCTGGGTTTGCTGCAGCGTGGCCTGGATGCCTGCGGCCTCCGACTCGGCCTGGCGCAGGTCGATCTCGCCGATCACCCCGGCGCTGAACCGGCGGTTTTGCAGGCGCAGGTTTTCGGTGCGGGTGGCCTGGGTTTGCTCGGCCAGCACCAGCTGGGCGTCCACGGCGCGCAGGGCAAAGTAGCTTTGCGCCACGTTGGCGTACAGCGTGGTCAGCACCGTGCCCCGGCTGGCCGTCTGGGCCAGCAGGCGGGCCTTGGCGGCTTCGTCGGCCCGGGCGTATTTGCCCCAGAAGTCCAGCTCGTAGCTGGCGCTCAGGGCCAGTTGCCGGTCGTTGGAGTACGGGTTGCCGCCGGGGTTGAAGCTGGCGGCGTTTTCGCTGGCACGGCGGCGCGTGGCGCTGGCGTTCAAGTCCACCGTGGGGTAGAAGTTGGACCCGTTCTGGTCCAGCGTGGCGCGGGCCTCGGCTATGCGGGCGGTGGCCAGGGCCAGGTCCTGGCTGTTGGCGGCGGCCTCTTGCAGCAAGCCGTCGAGCACCGGGTCGTTAAAGCCCTTCCACCACACCAGCCAGTCGACATTGGCCGCCGTACCAGTGCTGGTCAGGCTGGTGGGCAGGTCCAGCGCCGGGCGCTGGTAATTGGGGCCAATCGGGGCTATACCGCAAGCAGACAGGGCGCAAGCAGCTATTAAAGTAATAGCAAACGATTTTACTGTGCGCTTAGACATGCTGCGCTCCTTCGCCGTGGGCGGGTTTGTCCAGGCTGGCGTAGTCTTCCGGGTTGCTGCGGAAGTGCCAGTCGTTGACCAATTTGAAGAACAGCGGCACCAAAAACACCGCCAGGAAGGTGGCCGCCAGCATGCCGCCCAGCACGCCGGTACCGATGGACTGGCGCGCAGCCGCACCCGCACCGCTGGAGAAGGCCAGGGGCACCACGCCCAAAATAAAGGCCAGCGAGGTCATCAGAATCGGGCGGAAACGCAGCCGTGCCGCTTCCAGCGCAGCCGCCACCGGGCTCAGGCCGTCGTGCACCTTCATCATGGCGAACTCGACGATCAGAATCGCGTTCTTGGCCGACAAGCCCAACAGCGTGACCAGGCCGATCTGGAAGTACACGTCGTTGTTGTAGTTGCGCAGGTACACCGCCACCAGAGCACCAAAGATGCCGAACGGCAGGGCCAGCAGCACCGAGATCGGCAGGGTCCACTTTTCATACTGCGCGGCCAGGATCAAGAAGATCATCACAAAGCCTGCACCCAGCGCCAGGCCGCTCGATCCACTGCTGCGCTTTTCCTGGAAGGCGGTACCGCCCCAGTCGTAGCCCATGTCGGTGGGCAGCACCTTGGCGGCGGCGCGTTCCATGGCGGCAATCGCCTGGCCCGAGCTGAAGCCGGGTTTCGGGTCGCCCAGGATCTGGATGCTGGGTAGCGCGTTGAAATGCTGCACCGAGTCGGGGCCGGCCGAGAACTTCACCTCGGCGACCGAGCGGATCTGGATCATCTTGCCGGTATTGCTGCGCACATACAGGTTGCCGATGTCGTCGGGCTTGGAGCGGTACTGGCCCTCGGCCTGCATCAGCACCTGGTAAATACGGCCGCTTTTGTTGAAGTCGTTGACGTAGTAGCTGCCCAGGGTGGCGGCCAGGGTGTTGTAGATGTCGGCCACCGCAATGCCCATGGAGCGGGCTTTTTCGGTGTCTACCGTCACAAACAGCTGGGGCGAGTTGGCTTGCCACAGGGTTTGCACGCCTTGGAGCTCGGGCTGCTTGTTGGCTTCTTCCAGCAGCAGGGGCAGGATTTGCGCCAGGCGGCGCACACCGCCGTCGCCCTTGTTTTGCAGGTAGAACTCGAAGCCACCGGTCTGGCCCAGGCCCTGGATGGCAGGCGGGGTAAAGGCCAGGGGCAGGCCTTCCTTGATGCCGCCGGTCTTGCCGTAAAACTCGCCCACCAGCTGCTTGGCCGACTGGTCACGCTCGGCCCACGGAATCAGCGGGAAGAACATGGTGGCCGCCGACGACTTGAGGCCGCCGCCGCCCAGGAAGTTCAGGCCCACCAGGCTGAAGGTGGAGTCGATGTTCTTGTTGCCCGACACCGCATCTTCGATCTGCTTGACCACCGCGTCGGTACGGCCCAGGGCCGAGCCCTCGGGCAGGATGGCGGCGGCGATGAAGTAGCCCTGGTCTTCGTCGGGCACCAGGCCGCCGGGGACGATTTTGAACAGCAACCCGGTCAGCCCGGCCATGCACACAAACAACAGCACGCCCATGAAGCCGCGCTTCAAGAAGAAGGCCACGCCCCGGGTGTAGCGGTGGGTGATCTTGTCGAAGCTGCGGTTGAACCAGCTGAAAAACGCGTTCTTGCGCTCGGCACCCGGCTTGAGCAGCACCGCGCACAGGGCGGGGGTCAGCGTCAGCGCGACGATGCCCGACAGCACCACCGCGATGGTGATGGTGACCGAGAACTGGCGGTACAGCTCACCGGCCAGCCCGCCCAAGAAGGCCACCGGGATGAACGCCGCGCACAGCACCAGCACAATGGCGATCACCGGGCCGGTGACTTCCCGCATGGCTTCGATCGAGGCTTCACGCGGGCTCATGCCCTCTTCGTGCATCAGGCGCTCTACGTTCTCCAGCACCACAATCGCGTCGTCCACCACGATACCAATGGCCAGCACCATGCCAAACAGCGTCAGGGTGTTGATGCTGTAGCCCAGCAGGTGCAGGCCCGCCATGGTGCCGATCAGCGACACCGGCACGGCCAGCGTGGGGATGATGGTGGCGCGCCAGCTTTGCAGGAACAAATACACCACGATGAACACCAGCACCATGGCTTCGGCCAGGGTTTTCAGCACCTCGTAGATGGACTCGGTGACAAACGGCGTGGTGTCGTAGGGGGTGGAGTAGGTCAGGCCCTCGGGGAACTTGGCTTTGAGCTCGACCAGGGTTTTCTCCAGCGCTTCGCGGGTTTCCAGTGCGTTGGCACCGGTCTGCAAAAACACGCCCACGGGCACGGTGGGGTGGCCGTTGATGCGGCCATAGAAGTTGTAGTCTTTGGAGCCCAGCTCCACGCGGGCCACGTCTTTGAGGCGCACCACGGCCCCGTTGGCAGCCGTGCGCACAATGATGTTGGCAAACTGCTCGGGCTCCAGCAGGCGGCCCTTGGCGGTGACGGTCAGGGTCAGCTCTTCGGTGTTGCCCGGGGGCGCGCCGATCTTGCCCGCGGCGTACTGGGCGTTTTGCTCGGTCACGGCGCTGGAGATGTCACCCACGGTGATGCCCATGGCGGCCATGCGGTCGGGCCGCAGCCAGATGCGCATGGCGTAGTCTTTGGCACCAAAAATCTGCACGTTGGTGGTGCCAGGCACGCGTTTGATCGCGTCTAGCACGTTTTGCGTCACGTAGTTGGAGATGTACAGCGTGTCGTACCGGTCGTCGGGGGCGTAAAACGCCGCCACCGTCATGAAGCTGGCCGAACTCTTGGCCACGGTCACGCCCTGGCGCTGCACCTCTTGGGGCAGCTTGTTCAGGATCTGGTTGACGCGGTTGTTCACGTTCACCGCAGCGATGTCCAGGTCGGTGCCCACATCGAAGGTGATGCTGATAGACACCGCACCGTCGCCGGACGAGGTGGAGCTCATGTAGAGCATTTTTTCCACGCCGTTGATGGCCTGCTCGATGGGCGCGGCCACGGTGGTTTCCAGCACTTCGGCCGAAGCACCGGGGTAGATCGCGCTGACGCTGACCACCGGCGGCGAGATTTCCGGGTAACGCGAGATCGGCAGCACGCGCATGGCGGCCAGCCCGGCCAGCACCAGGAACAGGGAGAGCACCGTCGCGAAGATCGGACGGTCGATAAAAAACTTGGAGAACATAGGGGTGTTGCTCCTTATTTGCTAGCTGCTTGCGCCGAACTGGCGGGCGCTGCAGGCTTATTTGCCTCAGAATCCGGAGCAGGGGCGGATGCCGCTGGGGCCGCAGGGGCCGCAGGGGCGGCCGCACCGGGCGCTGCGGCAGGCACATACGGCACCGTCTTGACGGTCATGCCGGGGGTATGGGCCTTGATGAAGCCGTCTACCAGCACACGGTCGCCGCTTTGCACGCCCTTGGTCACGATCCATTCGCCCTTGGTCCAGCCGTCCAGCTCCACGGGGCGCGGTGCCAGCTTGTCGTCGGGCGTGACCACAAACACCATCTTGCCCATGGGGCTGTCGATCACCGCACGCTGCGGCACGCTGATGGAGTTGGGGCGGCTGGCACCGCCCAGCACCACGCGCACAAACTGGCCGGGGCGCAGGCTGCCGTCGGGGTTGGGGATTTCGGCCCGGGCATCGAAGCTGCCGGTGGTGGGGTTGAGCTTTTCACCGGTGAAGTTGAGCTTGCCAGTGAGCGGGTAGAGGCTGCCGTCGGCCAGCTTCACGTTGACGCTGAAACCCAGGCTGCCATTGGCCGACTTCTTGCCGGGCACAGCCAGCTGGCCTGCGCCCACTTGTTTGGTGATGCGCAGCAGGTCGGCCTCGGAGACACTGAAGTTCACGTACATCGGGTTGGTTTGCACGATGGTGGTCAGCAGGCTGTCGCTGGCCGAGACCAGGTTGCCGTCGGACTTGGCGGCGGTGCCGGTGGTGCCGCTGATGGGGGCCACCACCGTGGTGTAGCCCAGGTTCAGTCGGGCCTCATTGGCCTGGGCCTGGGCCTGCTTCAGCGTTGCGGCAGCGGATTCGGCGGCCGACTTGGCATCGTCAAACTCTTTCTGGCTGATGGCTTTTTCGGCCACCAGCGGCGCCAGGCGGGCCTGGTCGCGCTGGGTCTGGTTGACCTTGGCCTGGGCCACGGCCACGGCGGCATCGGCAGAGGCAGCCTGGGTCTGGAAGTTGGCCGGGTCGATCTGGAACAGCGGCGTACCCGCCTTGACGGTAGCGCCCTCTTCAAACAGGCGCTTGCTCAGGATACCGGCCACCCGGGCACGCACCTCGGTCTCGCGCGAACCAGCAGTCTGGCCCACATACTCCAGCTCAACCGCATGGTCCTGGGCCTTCACCGTCACCACCGACACCTCGGGCGGAGGCATGGCACCACCTGGGGCTCCGGCCTGCCCTGCGGGCTTGCCGCAAGCCACCAGGGCCAAAGGCAGGGCAGCCAACAGGAACGGCGACAGCCACCGCTGGCGCAAACTACGCACCGATGCAGGTTGAAGACGGTCGATCGAGGAAACACGAGACGGTGCGATGGACATAAACATAGTGAGGTTTAATAAGGTTGATGTAGTATCACATACATTCGTGTATGTTTACTTTTGCACAAGTAGTAACCCGCTAGCAACTTTCCCGCCATGGCCACAAAAACCAAAGAAGACGCAGAGCATACATACGCTGCCCTGCTAGAAGCAGCGGAACAAGTGTTTTTCGACAAGGGCGTTGCACACACCACCTTGGCCGATATTGCCAGCGCCGCTGGCATGACGCGCGGTGCCATTTACTGGCACTTCAAGGACAAGTCCGCCCTGCTCAAGGCCCTGTTCGAGCAGGCCAAGCTGCCCATGGAAACCATGCTGGCCGAGCTGCCCGCCTGTACTGCCATGGACCCCCTGGCGGTGCTGCGCTCCATGAGCGTGCATGCACTCACCATGCTGGCCGAGTCGCCCAAGCAGCAGCGCGTGTTCGGCATCTTGTTCCACAAATGTGAAAACGTCGGGGAAGTGGCCGACGTGCTGCAGCACGAACTGGCCTGCCGCGACGAATGCATGGCGCGCTTCGAAACCATCATGCGCCAGGCCGTCGCCCAGGGGCAGCTGCCTGCCGACACCGATGTGCCGCTGAGCCTGCAGACCATGCACAACTTCATGATGGGCACCATGCGCGAATGGCTGCTGGACACCCACAGCTACCCGCTGGCCAGCGCCGCCCCGGCCATGGTGGACATGCTGATTGCCGGGCTGCGCACCTGCCCGCCCCGGGTGAAGCCGGCCTAGATGCCAGGTTAAATGCCGGGTTAAAGTGGCAGCCATGCAAGGCCTGCACCTCACCGCCGATCTCCACCACTGCCAATGTGACAGCGCCTGGCTGCTGGACGCACGCCTGCTGGGCGTGGCCTGCCGCGATGCGGTGCAAGCCGCCGGGTTACAGGCCGTGGCCGAGCTGTTCCATGGTTTTCCGGCCACCGCGCAGGGCCCTGGCGGGGTAACAGCCACCATCTTGCTGGCCGAGTCGCACCTGTGCGTGCACACCTGGCCCGAGCTGCGCGCGGTAACGCTGGACGTGTATGTGTGCAACTTCGGTGCCGACCACTCAGCCCAGGCCCAGGCGCTGCTCGACAGCATGCTCACCCTGTTTGCACCCCAGCAGGTGCAGCGGCACCGGTTAGACCGAGGCCAGCCCGTCCAATAGATACCCGGCATTCAAACAACAGTTGTTTGAATGCCAAATAATAATTAAACTGCAGGCCCACACTCTGCCGGAGCCACTGCATGCAAACCCTGAACCTTGAACAACTCAAAGCCGCCACCCTGGCCGGTGGCGTGACCGGCATCACCCTGCGCGGCGACGGTGCAGCGTTTGTGGTCAACGTGCACACCCAGCGGGGCGAGGCCATCATGGTCACCTCGCGCCAGCAGCCACGCCGCTTTGCCGACCCCCGCAAAGCCCTGCAGGTGCTGCGCAGCACCGGCTGGAACGAGTGCCGCCTGGATGCCACCCAGTGGCGGCCCGAAGACAGCGCCCTGGAGCGCACCCCCCGCCCCGACCGCAGCATCGCCCTCAAAGCCGCCCACGAAGCCGCCCAGGCCGATGAAGACTACGACCGCTGGTTCCGCGCCAAGGTGCAGAAGTCGCAAGACGGCATTAAAGATGGCAGCAACCGGCTCTACACCGAGGCCGAGTGGAAAGTTCTGCGTGCCGACATGGTTGCCCGCATCAAGGCCCGGCAAGCTCTATGAAGCCATGGCTTGCCGTGGTGCGGTCCGACCAGTACCTGCTGGACCTGATGGCTATGCACGACACCATCGCGCTGGACAACGCCGATGCCGCCATGGACATGTTTCTGGATATTGACGACCAGGTGACCCACCTGGCCGATCCCAACTTCCCCCGCCGCAAAGGCCGCAAGCCCGGCACACTGGAGCTGGTAGTACACCCTAACTACATCGTGGTGCTGGAGCAAAACGCCAGCACGGTAATCGCCCTGGCGCTGCTCCATGTCGCCAAACAATACCCCTGATTCGTACATGCCCCTGCACCGCCCAGCCCGCACCACCCTCCTCCTGGCCACCGCCGCCCTGGCCGTAGCCTGCAGCACCCCCACCGAAAAGTCTTGCCGCATCACCGAAATGGACTAGTGGCAAAGCCAGCAGGTGGGGCCCTTGCGCTTTACCGCCGCCCCGGCGCGGCATTTTTCGGGCGCACCCTGCGCGACCGCGACCGCACGCTGTGGGCCTCGTGGGTGGTGCAAAGCGGCGAGCAGCGCATCTTCTTCAGTGGCGACCCGGGCTACTTCCCCGGCTTTGCGCAGATCGGCGAACGGCTGGGTGGGTTTGACCTGGCCTACCACCCCTGGCAAGACCCGCTGATCGGTGAGGTGCTCACGGTCGGCCAGCCACGCAGCAATGTGCTGTGGTGGAAGGCGCTGCGCTAGGCAAGAGGCGTTTAAGCCAAATCAGGCCTTAGCGCTTATTCCATCGGCGCAAACAGCTATTAAAACTATAGTATTTACTGGTATTGGGGCCGCCTTGTGTGGCCTAGCGCACAGACGAAAAACGGCCTCCGGTACAAACTGGCACCAAAGCTGCATGCAATTTCGGTAAGACACCGAATGCACACAGCCCTACACACCGTCTGATAGACGATTTCTCAGCTTGCGCTGCCACAGCGTTGGAGATGTCAACATGCCCTCCACCGTGAGCCAATCCATACAGGGAACACTGACCCAGCGCGCCGGTGGCGCGCCCGATGCCCCTGCCGTGGTGGATGCGGTCAGCCGCACCTGGCAGTTCATGGCAGCCCAGCTGGAGCCGGTCATCGGCGAGCGCGGCGTGGGCGTGCTGCTGGACCGCGCGGTGCACCTCACCGGCAAACTTTATCCGTGGCTGGCGTACACCGCTGCGCCGCAAGACCACGCCGACCGCCTGGTGCGCCTGCAAACCCAGTTCGCGCGCCGCGATGCCAAGGAAGCCGCCGAGGCGGGTTGCGCCTTGCTGGTCACGTTTACCGAGCTGCTGGCCGGGCTGATTGGCGAATCGCTGACCGAACGCCTGCTGGCCTCGGTCTGGCTGGATAACCCACCCCACCCCGACTACCCCGAAGAGGATGCCAACCATGTCTGAACCCGTCACCCTGCACCGACTCGCCACGGGCGTGCCCGGGCTGGATGCCATTCTGGGCGGCGGCCTGCCCGAGTACGCGTTCAACCTGGTGACCGGTCCGCCCGGTTCCGGCAAAACCACGCTGGCGCACCAGCTGATGTTTGCCCTGGCCACGCCCGAGCAGCCCGCGCTGTTTTTTACCGCCCTGGGCGAGCCGCCCTGGAAGATGCTGCGTTACCAGCAGCAGTTTTCGTTTTTTGCACTCGACAAGGTGGGCAGCAGCGTGCATTTCATCGATCTGGGCACCGAGCTGGCCCAGGGCGACTTTGACCAGGTGCTGGCGCGCATAACCGCCGAGGTAAAGGCCCGGAGCCCGGCCTTTGTGTTTGTGGATTCGTTCCGTTCGGTACTGGCCGAAGTCCACCGGCAAGACAGCAACATCGGCATGCGTCGTTTCACCCAGCAGCTGGGCACCCTGCTGGCAGGCTGGCAAACCACCAGCTTCCTGATCGGCGAGTACTCACCGCAGACCGACCCGCACCCGGTGTTCACCATTGCCGATGGCATCCTGGCACTGGACCAGAGCGTGCAGCGCAACTCCATGGTGCGCAAGATCCAGGTCATGAAAATGCGCGGCCAGGCCACCAGCCCGGGCAAGCACACCCTGCGCATCACTGGCGACGGGCTGACCATCTTCCCGTCGGCGGTGGTGCATGACGACAACCACGCCGCGCCACAGGTAAGTACGCCTGTGCGAACCGAAACCCGCATCCCCATGGGCGTGCCGCTGCTCGATGCCATGCTGGGCGGCGGCCTGCCCGCAGGTTATTCGCTGCTGGTGGCCGGGCCATCGGGCTCGGGCAAAACCATTCTGGCCACCGCCTTTTTGCAAGAGGGCGTGCGCCTGGGCGAGGCCGGGGTGATCGTGGCGTTTGAGCAAACCCCCAGCCGCTCGCGCACCCACACCATCGACGACATGGTGCGCGCAGGTTGCCTGGGGCTGATCAACACCCGGCTGATGGACCTGTCGGTAGACGAAATCGTGCAGCAGATGGTGCACAGCATCACCAGCCTGCGCGCCACCCGGGTGGTGATCGACTCGCTGTCGGGCTTCGAGCTGGCGGTGGCGCCCACCTTCCGCGAAGACTTTCGCGAGTCGCTGTACCGCATGGTGGCCGTGCTGTCGGGCATGGGCGTAACGGTGCTGATGACCTCGGAGCTGGAAGACCGCTACACCGACCTGCGCTTCAGCCCCTACGGCTCGGCGTTCTTGACCGATGCCATCATCGTGCAGCGCTATATCGAGGTGGACAGCAGCCTGCAGCGCGTGATGGCGGTGGTCAAGTTGCGCGGCAGCCCCCACAGCAACGACATCCGGCGTTACGAGATCACCGAAGAAGGCATCGCCATCGGCAAACCGGTGCTGCACTACGAAGGCCTGCTGGGCGGTAGGCCCGTGCACACCCAGCCCCACCTCCCGTTGCCCAGGAACATGGCATGAGTATCCAAATCCCGTCGCTGGAACAAAAACCGGTGTTGGACACGTCGGCGCTGGCCCAAGCGGTGGCCCAACGCGAAATGGCCGTCACCGCCCGCGAAGCCCTGGTGGAACAGCGCGAAAAAGCCGTGCTGCTGCTGGAAGACACGGTGCACGCCAAAGCAACCCAAGCCCAGCAGACAGAGGCCCAGCTGCGCGAGGCCAATGAGCACCTGGTGGTGGCCAGCGTGCAGGCCCAGACCCTGACCGAAGCCGCCGAAGGTGCCACCGCCCAGATGTCGTACCTGGCCAGGCACGATGTGCTCACCGGCCTACCCAACCGTGCCTTGCTCGCCGACCGGCTGGCCCAGTCCATGTCGCTGGCCCAGCGGCACGGGCAAAAAGTGGTGCTGGCCTACCTGGATCTGGACAACTTCAAGCACATCAACGACTCGCTGGGCCATGCGGTGGGCGATGACTTGCTGCGGGCCGTGGCCCAACGCCTGAACGACAGCGTGCGCCAGTCGGACACCGTCTGCCGCCAGGGCGGCGACGAGTTTGTACTGTTGCTGGCCGAGGTGGACACGGTCAAGGATGCCGCCCGTGCTGCAGCCATGCTGATCGAGGCTACGTCCGTCCCCTACCAGGTGGGCAGCCACCTCCTGTATGTGTCGGCCAGCATCGGCCTGAGCATTTACCCCGATGACGGCAGCGACGTAGAAACCCTGCTGCGCAATGCCGATACCGCCATGTACCACGCGAAAAAAAACGGGCGTAACAACTTCCAGATGTTTTCGCCCGAGATGAATATGCGTGCCGCAGCCCGCCAGTCCATCGAGGCGAGCCTGCAGCAAGCGCTGGAAAACGACGGCCTGGTGCTGCACTACCAGCCCCGGCTGCACCTGGCGAGCGGCAAGATCACCGGCGCAGAGGCCCTGGTGCGCCTGCAGCGGCCCCATTACCCGCTGCTGTACCCGACCCATTTTGTCGGCATCGCCGAAGAGTGCGGCCTAGCGACGCCGGTGGGCCAAAAGGTGCTGCGCGCCGCCTGCAGCCAGGCCGTGGAGTGGGCACAGGCCGGACTGGCCATGGGGCGCATGGCTGTGAACGTGTCGGCAGCGGAATTCCACGGCAAAGATTTCTTGCTGGGCATACAGACGGTGCTGGATGAGACGGGCCTGGACCCGACGACCCTGGAGCTGGAGCTCAAGGAGAGCAGCCTGGTGCAAGACACCCAGCCCAGCACCGCGATTTTGCGGGCGTTGAAAAGCATGGGGGTGCAGATCGCCATCGATGACTTTGGCACCGGCTACTCCAGCCTGGACACGCTGCGCCGCTTCCCGATCGACACCTTGAAGATCGACCAGACGCTGGTGCAAGACATCGGCAGTACCGAAGGAGATATCCAGTTGGTCAACGCCATCATTGCGGTAGGTAAATGCCTGAACCTGCGGGTCGTGGCCGAGGGCCTGGAAACCCTGGAGCAGCTGAGCCACCTGAAGTCCCAGGGCTGTACCGAGGGCCAGGGCTACTACTTCTGCCGCCCATTGGCTGCGGATATTTACGCCGACGTGCTGCGTGACAATGCCATTTAGGCCCGGCCTGACCACCGAATTTTCAGGCATCAAATGGGCACTCAGCGCTTATTTAATAGGCGCAAGCAGCTATATTTTTTGTAGCATTTCTACTTTTACTTACACAGCGACTACACTGTCATTCGCTGAAGTGCCTGCATGACCCTTCTTCGTAACCGGAGAACTCCATGGCATCCAGGATGAAAAACTTAAAGCCCTCCCCGGCCACCGCCGTAGCCGTCGTGGAACCACCCACTGCCCCCCCGCCTGCATCCAGCTTTCCCATCGTCGGTATCGGTGCGTCTGCGGGCGGACTGGCCGCGTTTGAGGCCTTTTTTTCCGGCATGCCTGCAGGCGCACACCCCGGCATGGCCTTTGTGCTGGTGCAGCACCTGGCCCCTGACCACAGCAGCATCCTGACGGCCCTGGTGCAGCGCAACACCCGCATGCGGGTGCGCGAAGTGCAAGACGGCATGGTGGTGCTGGTGAACTGCGCCTACATCATTCCGCCCAACCGCGACATGGCATTTTTGAACGGTGCGCTGCACCTGCTGGAGCCCACCGCGCCGCGCGGCCACCGCCTGCCCATCGACTACCTGTTTCGTTCGCTGGCGCAAGACCAGCGCGAGCGGGCGATTGGCATCGTGCTGTCGGGCACCGGCAGCGACGGCACCCTGGGCGTACGCGCCATCAAGGGCGAAGGCGGCATGGTGATGGTGCAAAACCCCGGCCCGGCCGAATTTGACGGCATGCCGCGCAGCACGCTGGCCACCGGCCTGGTGGATTTTGAGCTGCCCCCGGCTGAAATGCCCGCCCAGCTGATGGCCTACGTGGCCCACGCCTTTGGCCGCCCGCCCAATGTCGGCTTGGCCAGCGTGCCGCTGTCCGAAAACGCCCTGAAAAAGATCTTCATCCTGCTGCGCACCCACACCGGCCACGACTTTTCGCAGTACAAGCCCAACACCATCTACCGGCGCATCGAGCGGCGCATGGCGGTGCACCAGGTAGACACGCTGGACAGCTACGTCAGATACCTGCAGCACACCCCCGCAGAGGTGGACGCGCTGTTCCACGACCTGCTGATCGGCGTGACCAACTTCTTCCGCGACCCCGAGGCCTTTGCGGTGCTGGAGGCGCAGGTCATCCCCAAGCTGTTTGCCAGCAAGTCCCCCGGCGCGGTGGTGCGCGCCTGGTCGGCGGGCTGCTCCACCGGCGAAGAAGCCTATTCGCTGGCCATCCTGCTGCAGGAACGGCTGGACGTTCTGAAGCTGAACTTCAAGGTGCAGGTATTTGCCACCGACCTGGACGACCGTGCCATTGCCACCGCCCGCGCCGGGGTGTACCCGGCCAGCATTGCCGACGACATCTCGCCCGAGCGGCTGGCCCGCTTTTTCACCGCCGAGCCCGATGGCAGCGCCTACCGGGTGCACAAGGGCATCCGCGACATGCTGGTGTTTTCGGAGCACGACCTGATCAAGGATCCGCCGTTTTCCAAGCTCGACCTCATCAGTTGCCGCAACCTGCTGATCTACATGGGCGCCGAGCTGCAAAAGAAGGTGATGGCGCTGTTCCATTACGCGCTGCTGCCCGGCGGCATACTGTTTCTGGGCAGCTCGGAAACCGTGGGCGAGCTGGCCGACGTGTTTGCCGTGGTGGACCGCAAAACCAAGGCTTACCAGCGCAAAGAAGACTTCCAGGGCGCGCAGCGTGCCGCCCTGGGCCGGTTTTTGCCGCCACTGACCACCCGTGACGTGGCATTGCCACCCGTGATTGACAAAACGACCCACCCCATGAAGCTGTCCCTGCGCGCCCTGACCGAGCAAACCCTGTTGCAACACATGGCCCCGGCGGCAGCGCTGGTCAACGGCCAGGGCGACATCCTGTACCTGCATGGCCGCACTGGCATGTTTCTGGAGCCCGCGCCGGGCGAGGCAGGCATCAACAACATCGTCAAGATGGCCCGCGAAGGCCTGCGCCGCGAGCTGACCACCACCCTGCACAAGGCCACGCTGTCCAAGGCACCGGTGCAGGCGCTGAACCTGCGGGTCAGGACCAATGGCCACTTCACCATGGTCAACCTGGCCGTGTGCCCGGTGGCGGCAGGAGCAACCTCGGCACTGGAATCAGCGCTGTACCTGGTGGTGCTGGAAGTGGCCACGGTGCAGCAGCTGCCGCAGAACCCACCGCCACCGCCCGCCACCACCCAGGATTCGCAGGAACAGATCAACGAGCTCAACGAAGAGCTGCAGGCCAAGGAAGAGTACCTACAGGCCGCCAACGAAGAGCTGGAAACCTCCAACGAGGAGCTCAAGTCGTCCAATGAAGAAATGCAGTCGGTCAACGAAGAGCTGCAATCCACCAACGAAGAGCTGGAGACCTCCAAGGAAGAGCTGCAGTCCATCAACGAAGAGCTGGCCACCGTCAACACCGAGCTGCAAACCAAGGTGACCGACCTGTCCCGCGCCAACAACGATATGAACAACCTGCTGGCGGGCACCGGCATTGGCACCATTTTTGTCGACCACAGCCTGCGCATCCTGCGCTTTACCCCGGCGGCCACGCTGATCATCAATTTGATCGTGAGCGACGTAGGCCGCCCGGTGGGCCATATAGCGTCCAACCTGCTGGGCTACGACCGGCTGGTGGCCGACGTGCAGGCGGTACTCAAGAACCTGCAGCCCATTGAGGCGCATGTGGAAACGCTGGAGCACAAGCACTACACCATGCGTATCCTGCCCTACCGCACGCTGGACAACGTGATCGAGGGCGTGGTGATCACCTTTGTGGAAATCACCGAGATCGTGCGTGCCCGCGAAGCCCTGCGCAAAGCCAACGAACTGCTGCGCCTGGCGGTGGTGGTGCGCGACGCTTTCGATGCCATCACCGTACAAGACCTGGATGGGCGCATACTGGCCTGGAACCCCGGTGCCGAGCGTATGTACGGCTGGACCGAGGCCGAAGCCCTGCAAATGAACGTGCGCGACCTGTTGCCATCCGGCCCTGCCGATCCGGCCGCCCCCCAGCGGCTGACCAAAGACGGCAAGTTGCTGAGGATTTCCCTGACCTCGACCGAGCTGCTGGACGCAGACGGCCATATCTATGCCCTTGCCACTACCGAACGTATCCAGCACACCAACAATGAGGCCCGCCATGGATAAATCACACGCCGCACAGTCCCTGCGCCTGCAAGCCGAAGCCATCGTCCGCGACAAACTGTCGCTGAGCCACCAGCCACCCGAAACCATGACGGTGGCGGGCATGCAGCGCGCCCTGCACGAGCTGCAGGTGCACCAGATCGAACTGGAAATGCAAAACGACGAGCTGCTGCGCACCCAGTTGCTGCTGGAAGCCGCGCGGTCCCGCTACTTCGAGCTGTACGACCTGGCGCCGGTGGGTTACTGCACGGTGAGCGAAGGCGGGCTGATCGTTGAGGCCAATCTGGCGGTGGCGGCGCTGCTGGGCAGTACGCGCGGCACGCTGGTGGGGCAGCGTATCAGCCGCTTCATCGGCAAAGACCACCAGGACACCTACTACCGCCTGCGCAAGCAGCTGTTGGAAATCGGCACGACCCAGACCTGCGAACTGCAGGTCGTCAACCTGGAAGGCCACGCCTGCTGGGTGCAAATGACCACCAGCGCTGCCCACGACGCAGCCGGTGCGCCAGAGCAGCACCTGGTACTGGCCGATATCAGCGAATCCAAGGTCATGGCCGCCGCCATGCAGGCCAGCGAAGCCCGCTACCGGGCGCTGGTGGACGGCTCCCCCGAAGCCACCTTCGCGCGCCTGCGGCAAGACAAGGCCAAGGTGGGCTAACGCGGGCTAAAAAGGCTACGGCGGCGCTGTGGCGGCCTCGCCCTACGCCGCCAACGTCATCCGGTCGCGCGGCCGGGGCTTGTCGGCTCCGTGGTATGCACAGGCCCCCTGCTCCAGCCGGTGCCGGTTCAACACCTCGATATGGCCGCGCCGGTAAGCAATCACCCCGGCTAATTGCAGCTTGCGGGCCGCTGCGGTGACACCTTCGCGGCGCACACCCAGCAGGTTGGCAGCCAGCTCCTGGGTCATGGCCATTTTGTTGCTGGGCAGGCGGTCCAGCCCCTGCAGCAAACGGCGGCAGAACTGCTGGTCGATCGAATGGTGTCGGATGTAGGCGGCGGTCTGCGTCACCTGGGCCAGCAGCGCCTGGGTGTAGCGCAGCAGCATGCGCATCACGGGGCCACCCGTTTCGGCCTCGGCATGCACCCGGTGGGCACTGAGCCGGTAACCCTGACCGGCGCTTTGCACCACCGCTTCGTGCGGGCTGACTTCACCCCCCATGAACAGCGACAGGCCGACCACGCCATCTAGCCCCACCACCGCCACTTCGGACGACGCACCATCCTCGGCCAGGTACATCAGCGAGACGATGGCGGTGGTGGGAAACACCACGTAGCCGGGCGTGCTGCCCGAGCGGCACAGCACCTTGCCCAGCGGCAGGTCCACCCATTCCAGGTAAGGCTGCCAGCGCGTCCAGTCGGCATCGGACAGAGAAGCCAGCAACTGGTTCTGGCGCGGATCGGAAACGGTTTGCAGGGTCGTGGGCATGGGAGTCCTAGGGCAAAAATGGATTCGAAGGACTTGCGTAAGTCCTGATGCTTCCCATCATTCCCATCCCCGGGCGCAGCGCCTATCGGCGGTGGTCGGCAGTTTGCGTCGGCACTGTCCTACAAATCGGGGCAGGTAGAGCCACCGTCCTACCCGCACCGGCGCACTGTCCGACAGACAACCGAAGGCCCCTTTCCTACGATGGGTCTACACCCCACTCACACCCTGTTCAGGAGAACTCCATGCCTGCTTCCACCTCCCATTCCACCGCATCCTCCGACTACGCTGGCCCGAGCTGGAGCACCTCCTCCTTCCACGATGCGGCTGCCAGCCAGCCCATGGAACTGGCGGCCTTAGGCGAGCACCTGAGCCTGTGCCAGGGTGCCAACCGGCGCTGGTCCACCCTGCGCCATGTGGGCAATACGGTGCATGGTTTTGCCGCGTCGCGTTTTGTGACCACACTGGCCGTCGCCGCGCTGTTGATCGCCGCCACCTTGTTGGTGTTGTAGGGCATGGTGACTGAGCTGCTGCGTCTGGTGCCTGGTGCATCCCCCATCCTGTGCCAGATGTTGGACGGGGCGCGTGGTCCGGTGCAGCCGCCCATACGGTCAGAAATCTTCGGCCTGCAGCGTTTTGCCCAGCATGGCCGCAGCCTGGGTGAGACACACCGCGCCGAGCGGCCCAGCCTGGGAGCAGCCAGTTTTTTTCCGCGCCTGCGCGACAACATCCACACGCTGAACGAGGCCCACCGCTACATCGGTGCGCAGGCCGCCACCGGCTACGACGTGAGCCCGGCCGCCGAGTGGCTGCTGGACAATTTCCACCTGATCGAAGCCCAACTGGAAGAAATCCACGCCGGGCTGCCGCGCAGCTATTTCCGGGCCCTGCCGGTGCTGCAAGACGAGCCGCTGGCCGGGCTGCCCCGGGTGTATGGCATCGCCTGGGCCTTTGTGGCGCACACCGACGGCGCATTCGACGAGGCGCTGCTGGTGCAGTTTCTCAGCGCCTACCAGGAAACCCGCGAACTGAACCTGGCCGAGATGTGGGCTCTGCCCACCACCTTGCGGGTGGTACTGGTGGAAAACCTGCGCCGCCTGGCCGAACACGTGGCCACCAGCAAGGCTGCCCGTGAAGTAGCCAACCTGTGCAGCGACCACCTGGCCACCACCCCGATAGCCACCCTGGACGCGCTGCTGGCCCTGATGCACCAGCGTGGGGTGGGCCGGATGTTTCTGACCCAGATGGCGCTGCGCCTGCAAGACAGCCGCACAGATGCCCATGGACACGCCGACCCGTCGGTCCATGACTGGTTGCAAACCGCCCTGCCCGACTTTGCTGCCGCCCAAACCCAGCACAACGTGGACCAGGCCGCCGACAACCTGAGCGTGAGCAACGCGGTGAAGTCGCTGCGCGCAATGGGCGACGCCGACTGGCCCGACATCGTGGCGCGCACCAGCCTGCTGATGCAGCGCATGCTGGCATCAAGCATTTTTGAGGCGGAACACCCCCGCACCCGCGATGCCACGCTGCACGGCATCGAGCGCCTGGCCAAACGCAGCGGCCACAGCGAAGCCTCGGTAGCCCATACCTTGCTGGGCTTGATGCAGACGGGTGACCCGCTCGATACGACCACCAGCGTGCCGAGTTACTGGCTGGAGGGCGCAGGCCGCCCCGTGCTGGTCAAATCCCTGGGCCTGCAGGAAAACGCCGCAGTGCTGTGGCGTGCCATGATCCACCGCGCCGCCCTTCCCGCCTACCTGGGCGCTTTGGGCGTGGGCACGCTCGGTGTGGTGGCGTGGATGCTGCACCACCCCACCGGCGGGCTGGGCCTGGCCCTGCTGACCGCCGCGCTGATGCTGCTGCCGGCATCGGAAGCCATGGTGGCCATCATCAACCGGCTGATCAGCGAGTCGGTACGTCCACAGCACCTGCCACGCCTGGGCCTGATGGACGGCATACCGCCCGCACACGGGGTGCTGGTGGTGATTCCGGCGATGCTGGACAGCGTGGCAACGGCCCAGGCTTTGGTGCACAGGTTGCACCTGCATTACATCGCCAACCCCGAGCCCTGCGCCCAGTTTGGCCTGCTGACCGACTGGGTGGATGCCGATACCGAGCGCCTGCCCACCGATGCCGACCTGCTGTCGGCCGCCATGCAGGGCATCAGCGCGCTGAACCTGCGCTACCCCACCTCGCTGGGAGTGGCACCGCGCTTCGTCTTGCTGCACCGCGAACGCAGCTTCAGCCAGAGCGAGCAACGCTGGATCGGCTGGGAGCGCAAGCGCGGCAAGCTGGAGCTGCTGGTGGACGCCATGGCCACCGACTCGACCGCCGCCTTCATGTACCTGGGCGATACCTCGCGCATTGCCGCGCACACGCCCTACATCGTCACCCTCGACAGCGACACCCAGCTGCCGCCAGGTCGCCTGCGCGAACTGGTGGGTGTGGCCGCCCACCCGCACAACCAGCCCCGGCTGGATGCCAGCGGCCGCAGCGTGGTGCAGGGCTACGGCATCCTGCAGCCGCGCGTGGCCACCCCCTTGCCTGCGCGCAAGGATTTCACGCTGTACCACTGGCTGTTTGCCGGGCAGTGCGGTATCGACCCCTACAGCGCCGCCACCTCCGAGGTCTACCAGGACGTATTTGGCGAGGGCAGCTTCACCGGCAAAGGCCTGCTGCATGTACGGGCCCTGCACGCGGTGCTGTCGGGTCGGCTGCCCGAAGGCCAGGTGCTCAGCCACGACCTGCTGGAGGGTTCGCTGGCGCGCTGCGCCGCCGTCACCGACATCAGCCTGATCGAAGACGCGCCCTTCCATGCCGACGTGGCTGCCTCGCGGGTACACCGGTGGACGCGCGGGGACTGGCAACTGCTGGCCATACTGCTGAATTCCGGGCGCTACCCGCTGCGCGGCATCAACGTGTGGAAGATGTTTGACAGCCTGCGCCGTTCGCTGGTCGCACCGGCAGCTCTGCTGCTGCTGCTGCTGGCGCTGTGCACGCCCACAGTGTCTCCCTGGGCCGCGCTGGCCCTGGTGGCTGCGGCCTTTTCTGCCGGGCCGCTGATGGGCGCGGTAGCCGGTTTTTCGCCCAGCCGCGACGACCTGGCCAAGCGCCACTTCTACCGCCAGGCCGGGGCTGACCTGGCCCGCACGCTGTGGGGTGGCTTGTGGCACGTGGCCCAGTTGCTGATGCACGCGCTGCTGGCCGTAGACGCGATCGCCCGGGCGCTGTACCGTATGTTTGTGAGCCACCGGCACCTGCTGCAATGGACCACCGCCGCCGCCGCACAGGCCCAGGCCCGCACCCATTTGCCCGCCTTGCTGCGCGCCCATTGGAGCCTGCCGGTGGTGGCCTTGCTGCTGCTGGCCGGGCTGCTGGCCGTGGGCACGCCGTACCCGGCCCTGGCCACAGTGCTGTGCCTGCTGTGGGCGGCATCGCCGGTATGGATCTGGTGGACCAGCCGCCCCCACACGGGTAGCGACAACACCAACCTGCCCGCCGCCGACCTGGCACGGCTCAACGGCATTGCCCGCGACACCTGGCGCTGGTTCGAGCGCTGCATCGGCCCGGACGACAACTTCCTGCCGCCCGATAACCTGCAAACCCAGCCGGTGGACATGCTGGCGCACCGCACTTCGCCCACCAACATCGGCCTGTACCTGCTCAGCGTGGCCTGTGCCCGCCAGTTTGGCTGGATCGGCATGCAGGACCTGCTGGAGCGGATGGAGGCCACCCTCGCCACATTGGCCCGCATGCAGCGCTACCGGGGCCACTTCTACAACTGGTACGACACGCAAACCTGCGCGCCGCTGCTACCGCTGTATGTGTCTACCGTGGACAGCGGCAACCTCAGCGGGCATTTGTTGGCCGTGGCCCAGGCCTGCCGCGAGATGGCGGTTGTGCCCTGCGACGTATCGGCCTACCACGGTGCGCTACTGGCATCGCGCAAGCGCATGGCCCCGCTGCTGGCAAACCGCAGCCGCCTGGCACCGGGCCAAAGGGAACAGCTGCGCTGGATGCTGGCCGACTACCGCGCCACCCGGGCATCTGCCGAGAAAGACCTGGGCCACCACCCCCTCGACGCCCCCCGGCTACTGGCGCTGGCGCACGCTATGGAAGAAATGGCCTGGGCGGCCGACTTCCGTTTTCTGTACCACCGCAAGCGGCACCTGCTGCACATTGGCTACCGGGTGGCCGAGCGGCAACTGGATGCGGGCTTCTACGATCTGCTGGCCTCCGAGTCGCGCCTGACGAGCCTGCTAGCCATTGCCAAGGGCGATGTACCGGTGCGCCACTGGGCATCGCTGGGGCGGCCGTTTTACGCGATCGGCGCGGATGCAGGCCTGCGCTCATGGTCGGGCTCGATGTTCGAGTACCTGATGCCTACGCTGGTGCTGGTCGAACCCCCCGGCAGCGTGCTGCAGCAGGCTTGCCACGCTGCGCTGCAGGAGCAGATGGCCTATGCCCAGGCGCACAAGGTGCCCTGGGGCATTTCCGAATCGGCCTACGCCGGGCAGGACCACACCCTGGCCTACCAGTACGCGCCGCAGGGCGTACCCCGGCTGGCATTGCGCCGCACGCCGGTCGATGAGCTGGTCATCGCCCCCTATGCCACCGGGCTTGCGGTGCTTGTAGCACCGGCGTTAGCAGCTGCGAATTTTGTAGCACTGGCGGAACTGGGTGCGCACGGGCGGTATGGCTTTATCGAGGCCCTGGACTTCACCCCGGCACGCCAGGCGCGGGGCGAAGCCTTTACCCCGGTGTGCACCTTCATGGCCCACCACCAGGGCATGACCCTGGTCGCCCTGGCAAACATGCTGCTGGACGGCCCCGCCCAGCGCTGGGGCATGGCCAACCCCTCCATCGAGGCGGTCACGTCCCTGCTGCACGAGCGTGCACCACGCGAGGTATCGCTGCTGGGCGCCCCACCGACCGCCCCCCTAGCCCAGCTGATGCAACAACGCACCCCTGGCCTGCTGCGCGAAGTGGTGCCCGGCGGCACCGCGCTGGAGCCCACACACCTGCTTTCCAACGGGCGCTACCACGTGGCGCTGCGGGCCAACGGTGCGGGCTGGAGCCGCCGTGGCGGCACCGGCATCACCCGCTGGCGCGACGATGCGCTGCGCGATGCCTACGGCAGCTTCTTTTACCTGCGCTGGGGCGCGGAGCAGCCGCTGGTGTCCATTACCCAGCACCCGGCACCCGACCCGGCTGCCGACTACCACAGCACCTTCCACGCCGACCGGGTCTGCTTTGATGCCGAATGGCCCGGCGTACAAGCGCACACCACGGTGTGGGTCAGCCCCGAGGACGACATCGAGTTCCGCCAGGTGGAGCTGCGCAACCTGGGCGACCAGCCGCTGGAGATCGAGCTGGTGTCGGCCTTTGAAGTCACGCTGTCCGACGCGCGCGCCGACGAGGCCCACCCCGCCTTTACCAACTTGTTCATCCGCGCACAGTGGCAGGCCGAAGACCAGGCACTTGTGTTTGAACGCAGCCCGCGCCTACCCACCGAACAGGCCCTGCAGGCCGCCCACTTTCTGGTCGATACCGACCCGCAGGTGCTGGGTCTGCGCATCCAGACCGACCGCCAACACTGGCTGGGCCGCAACCGCAATACCAGCCAGCCACTGGCCCACATGGTCGCACCGCCTGCGCCCGGCAGTAGTACCGCGCTCGATACCGGGCTGGACCCCGTGTGCGCCATGGCCGTGCGCTTGCGCATCGCACCGCACGGCAAGGCCCGGCTGACCTTTGCCACCGCCGCCAGCGACAACGCCGATACCCTGCAGGCGGTGGTCGACAAGTACCGCCAGCACAGCCATGTGAAACGCTCTTCGCTGATGTCGGCCACGCTGGCCGGGATCCGCCTGCGCACCTGGGGTTTGGCCCCCGACAACCTGCTGGCCATCCAGAACCTGACCAGCGCCCTGGCGCTGAGCCTGGCCCGCCCCACCGTACGCACCGGACCCGACGGCATGGCCCCGGTCAGCGACCGGCGGCTGCTGTGGCGTTTTGGCATCTCAGGCGACCGGCCCATTGTGCTGGTGTCTGCCAGCGCGGTAGAGGGCCTGGGTCTGCTGCGCGCCCTGGCCCAAGCGCTGAAGCTGTGGTCCTGGGGCGGCATGGGCTGCGACCTGGTGGTGGTGAACGCCGAGCCTGCGTCTTACCTGATGGCGCTGCACCGCGAGATCGGCATCCTGCGCGACCGCCATGCGGCCGACCGGGGCGGCGAATCGGCATCCACCACCCTGTACCTGCTGCGCGCCGAGGAGCTGACACCCGACGAGTTCAGCACCCTGCACGCCCAGGCCCGCGTGCGCCTGCTGGCCGATGGCCGCCCGCTGCTGCACCACGTACAGACCTGGGCCGCCCAGCACGAAAGGGCATTGGAAACCCGGCAAGCCACCTCCACCGTGGCCGTGCCCCTGGTGCCGCACCACACCGCTGCGGTACCCGCCCCCACCGGGGTGTTTACCGCCGAGGGCGAGTTCCGTTTTGACGTGAGCCCGAGCCTGCGCACGGTGCGCCCGTGGACCAATGTGCTGGCGAATCCGGTTTTTGGCGCGCACATCACCGAAGCCGGTGGCGGCTACAGCTGGGGCCTGAACAGCCGCCTGAACCAGCTCACCGCCTGGTCCAACGACCCGGTGGGCGACACGCCTTCGGAGTGGTTTTTGCTGCAAGACCGCCGGACGCTGGAGGTGTGGAGCATCGCCCCCAACGCCTGGGCCGACCCGCAGGTGGTCTACCACGTGGTGCACGGCCAGGGCAGCACCACCATCCGCCACCGCCGGGGCGATATCGACGTGACCGCCACCTGGTGTGTAGACCCAGCCACGGCGGTCAAGCATGTGCGCATCCACACCATCAACCGGGGCCACCGCACACTGCAACTGCGCATCATCGGCATGGCCGAATGGCTGATGGGGGCCAACCGCAGCGACCGCAGCAGTGTGCACGTGGGCGTGTTCCAGCACGGGGCCACCACCGCCATGCTGTCTACCCAGCGCGAACGCAGCGCAGGCTTTGGCGAAGGCACGGCCTTCCTGGCCCTGACTGGCGATGCCGACCACCCGGTCGACGACTGGACCTGCGACCGCCGCGAATGTTTTGATGCCCGTGGCCGCCTGGTGCTGCCCGACCATTTTGGCCACGCCACCGGTGCCGGACTGGACCCCTGCGCCGCGCTGTCCACCACGCTGCACCTGGCCGCAGGCGACACCGCAGACCGGGTGTTTTTGCTGGGCTTTGCGGCCAACCCGCTGCTGGCCCGCGAGGTGGTGCTGCAGGCCGCTACCGTGAAAGCCACCCAGCGCCTGGCATCGACCCGTGCGTACTGGGACACGCTGCTGGGTGCCACCGTAGTGGCCACGCCCGACCCGCTGTTCGATGCCATGGTGAACCACTGGCTGCTGTACCAAACGGTGGCCTGCCGCCTGTGGGCCAAGTCCGGCTTTTACCAGGCCGGTGGAGCCACGGGTTTTCGCGACCAGTTGCAAGATGCGATGGCGCTGGCCTGGGCCGCGCCGGGCATGCTGCGCGAACAGATCACCGTGTGCGCGTCGCGCCAGTTCCCCGAGGGCGATGTGCAGCACTGGTGGCATGCCCCCAACGGTGCCGGGGTGCGCACGCACTTTTCGGACGACCTGCTGTGGCTGCCGCACGCCTGCGCCCACTACCTGCGCAGTACGGGCGATGCCACGTTGCTGGAGGTGCAGGTGCCCTTCCTGGAGGGCGCGGCCATTCCCGAGGGCGCAGAAGACGCGTATTACACGCCCGGTATCGGCATGGAAACGGCGACCGTGTTTGAGCATGCGGCGCGCACCATCGACCGCAGCCTGGCGGTGGGCGCACACGGCCTGCCGCTGATGGGCAGCGGCGACTGGAACGACGGCATGAACCGCGTGGGCATCGAAGGCCGGGGCGAGTCGGTGTGGCTGGGCTGGTTCCTGTGCCAGGTGGTGGCCGAATTTGCACCGCTGGCCCATGCCCGTGGCGACAGTGCCCGCGCCCAGCGGTGGGAGCAGGCAGCACTTGGCTGGAAAGCCGCGCTGGTCGGCCCGGCCTGGGACGGACAATGGTTCAAACGCGCGTTTTTTGACAACGGCGAAGCCCTGGGCTCGCACACCAACCCCGAGGCGCAGATCGACCTGATCGCGCAGGCCTGGGCCGTGTTGTCCCAAGCCGCGCCGGTGGCCCTGCAACGGATGGCGCTGACCGCCATGGACGCGCACCTGGTCGATCCCAAGGCCGGTTTGGTCAAGCTGCTGGACCCACCGCTGGCGCACGCCGTGCCCAGCGCTGGCTATATCCAGGCCTACCCGCCCGGTGTGCGGGAAAACGGCGGCCAGTATTCGCATGCCGGGGTCTGGGCGATGATGGCGCAAGCCCAGTTCACCCAGGGCCAGCCCGACAGCAGCGTCGCCGAGCGGGATACCGCCTACCGCTACTTCACCTACCTGAACCCGGCCCACCGGGCCGCCCATCCAGCACAGAACGCGGTCTATGGCATCGAGCCCTATGTGATGGCGGGCGACGTGTACACCCAGCCACCTTATGTGGGGCGCGGCGGCTGGAGCTGGTACACCGGCTCGGCCGCCTGGATGCACCGCGCGGCCATTGCCTCCATCTTTGGCCTGGAGCAAGGCGTGGACACGCTGCGCTTTACGCCCTGCCTGCCCTCGTTTTGGCCGCAGGCCGAGATGACCCTGCGCCGGGGTGAACGCAGCATGCGTTTCATCTTTACCCGCAGCGCGCCCGAAGTGGCGCTGGCGGCGCACGCGCACAGCAACCCCCAGCTGCTGCGCGTGGGTGAAGCTCTGCCATGGGCCAACCTGGCCGCGCAGACCTGCTTTGTCGTACCGATCTGAACCACCGCCCATGACCACCTCTGACCACAGCGCCGAAAAACTGCTCGGCCTGGCCTATGCCGCCATGGACGCGCAGACCCAAAAAGTTGCCAGCCACATCGCCGGGCGCAAGCACATTGCCCGCAATACCGCCACCGACCTGGAAGACGACACCTCGTTCGGCGCACGCGCATCCGATGCGGTGGCCAGCTTTGGCGGCTCGTGGACCTTTATCTCGCTGTTCGCCACAGTGCTGGTGGTGTGGGTGCTCATCAACGTGGTGCTGCTGGTGCGCTGGAGCGCGGTGTTCGACCCCTACCCGTTCATCTTGCTGAACCTGTTTTTGTCGATGCTGGCCGCAGTGCAGGCCCCCATCATCCTGATGTCGCAAAACCGCCAGGCCCAGAAGGACCGGCTGCATGCCGAACACGACTACGAGGTCAACCTCAAGGCCGAGCTGGAGATCATGCTGCTGCACGAAAAGATCGATGCGCTGCGCCAGGGGCAGTGGGCCGAACTGCTGCAAATGCAAAAGGAGCAGTTGCAACTCCTGGCCCATTTGAAAGACAAAGCTGCCCCCTGACCGACACGCCCATGCGGCATCCTCCTACACGGCCTAGCGGCACAGGCCGATAGGGCGCGGCAGGCCCGGGTTTTAAAGTTCAGGCATCGATTCGGTAGTACCCACACCCCCTGAACCGAGCAACCAAGGAACCACGATGGCCGTTAAGAATGAACCCACGAATGTCACGCAGTTGCCAACGAATAGCGGCGACCGGATGGTCTTGAACGAAGCGGCCATCGGTGCTGCCCGCCGCAGCCTGGACCAGGGTGCCGTCACCCCCAGCTACGGCCCCTGGCGTGAAGACATCATCCAGCTGCTCAACGACTCGCTGGCCACCGAACTGGTGTGCGTGCTGCGTTACAAGCGCCACCACTTCACCGCCGAAGGCCTGGCATCCAGCGCCATTGCCGCAGAATTTTTGGTGCATGCAAACGAAGAATCTGGCCATGCCGACCGGCTGGCCCAGCGCATCGTGCAGCTCGGTGGCGAGCCCGACTTTTCGCCCGATTCGCTGACCAAGCGCAGCCACGCCGCCTACGACGACTCGAAGGATCTGAAAGAAATGATCAAGGCCAACCTGGTGGCCGAGCGCGTGGCGATCGAGGCCTACAGCCAGATGATCGCCATGATTGGCGACAAGGATTCCACCACCCGCCGCCTGCTCGAAGACATCTTGAGCGACGAGCAGGAGCACGCCGACGAGCTCAAGGACTGGCTGGCCGCCTAGTGTTTTAGCCCTGGCTGGTGGGGCCATTCACCATGCCAAACCACTTTTTTTTACCAACTGGAGTATCCAAAATGAAACTGAACATCCGCACCACCCTCGCCGCTTCCATCACCGCCATCGTGCTGTTGACCACCGCCGGCTGTGCCGTTACCCGTGGCCAAGAATCCGTGGGCGCCTACATCGACGACTCCGCCGTGACCACCAGCGTCAAGGCCCGCTTTGTAGACAACAAGGAAGTGGACGCATCGGCCATCAGCGTTGAAACCCTGAACGGCACCGTGATGCTGTCGGGCTTTGCCAAGAGCCTGAAGGAAAAGTCGACCGCTGAAAGCATCACCCGCAACGTCAAGGGCGTGAAGGCCGTGAAGAACGAAATCGCCATCCGTCCTTAATTTTTACCCGCAACCGCAAGGAGACCGCTATGAATTGGGACACCATCCAAGGCAACTGGAAACAGGCCACCGGCAAAGCCAAAGAGCAATGGGGCAAACTAACCGACGACGATCTTGACGTTATTGCCGGTAAGCGCGACCAGCTCGCAGGCAAGATCCAGGAACGCTACGGCGTTGCCAAAGACGAAGCTGAAAAGCAACTCTCCGCCTGGGAAAAGAAGGCCAACGACGACGCTTGGTTCAAGTAGTCTGACCCTGGTCTGACCATAAAAAAGCCCCGTACACCATCACAGGTGTACGGGGCTTTTTGGCTTGGGACTAGCAGTTGCCTTTTTTGGCCTGGCCGGGGGGGCAGTGGCCATGTCCGTGGCGGTCATCGCGGCGATCTTCGCGGCGTTCGTGCCGGTCGTGGTGGCGGTCCTCACGGCGTTCTTCGCGGCGCTCGGCCCGCCGCCAGCTGCCATCCACCCAGCGCCAGCCACCATCGGCACGTATCCAGCGGCCCGGGGTGAAGCTGTAGTCGGGGCGTGCAGCCTGCCAAAAGCCGACGCGCCAGGCGTAGTCGTGTCCATTCCATTGCCAACTGCCGGGCACCCATACCTTGCCGACCCTGGGGCCCGGCATCTGCTCCATGCGCGGCGCTGGCGGCGCAATTTGCACCAGACCGGGAATATTGATGTTGACCGACACCTGCGCCTGGGCAGTCGAGAAGGCGGCAGTAGCCACCATTGCAGAAAGAATGAGAGGGATAAGTTTCATGGTGGAATGTGGGGGGTTGAAATGGCAACGGATGCAAGCCTAACGCCGCGCAGGTCTGGGTGGATGACAGGGCCGTTCCCATAGCCACGCAACAGCGTGCAAAATTGCACGCTCTGGCCACCGCGCAGGCGGCCTGGAAACTCTTTATTTCACACTACACCATGCAACTCGCCACCTGGAACGTCAACTCCCTCACCGTACGCCTGCCCCAGGTGGTGGACTGGCTGGCCGCCAACCCGGTCGATGTGCTGGCGCTGCAAGAAACCAAGATGACCGACGACAAGTTCCCCCACGCGGCCTTTGCTGCCGCGGGCTACCAGGCGCAGTGGTTTGGCCAGAAGACCTACAACGGCGTGGCCTTGCTTAGCAAGACGGCGGCCACCGACGTGGTGAAAAACATCCCCGGCTTCAGCGACGATCTGGCCCGGGTGATCACCGGCACGGTGCAGGGCGTGCGCGTGGTCGGGGCCTATTTTCCCAATGGCCAGGAGCCCGGCAGCGAAAAGTTCGACTACAAGATGCACTGGCTCAAAGCCCTGCGCGACTGGATCCGGGCCGAGCTGCTGGTGCACCCGCAGCTGGTGCTGATGGGCGACTACAACATCACCTTCGACGATGCCGACGTGTGGGACCCGGTGGGCCTGAAGGACACCATCCACTGCACCGACGAAGAGCGTTACCACCTGCAGGCCCTGGTGGGCCTGGGCCTGACCGACACGCACCGCCTGTTCCCCCAGCCCGCCAAATGCTATTCGTGGTGGGATTACCGCGACTTCGGCTTTCGCCGCAACCGGGGCATGCGCATCGACCACATCCTGGTCAGCCCGGCGCTCAAACCCCGGGTCACCGCCTGCACCATCGACACCACCCCGCGCAAGAACGAGCGCCCCAGCGACCACGCCCCGGTGGTAGTCACCCTCAGCTAACTATAGTTTTTATAGCTGCTCACGCCCATTCCATAAGCGGTAGAGGCATAAAAGGCTTATAAGTCCAAAAGCCTTGCATGGCCACCGGGGGCTGGCGGGCGCTTAACGGATCTCGGACATCTCCACCTCGACCTGGTAGTTGTTGGACCGTACCAGCGCCGTCAGCGGCATGGCGCTGGCGGGCACGGCCCGTGCGGTAAACGCCAGGCTTTGCGGGTCAAAACGCAGCCATGCAGGCAGCGGCTGGCCGTTGGGTAGCGTGGCAGTGACAGGCTTGGCCTGGGCCCGCAAGGTGGTGCTGGCTTGCACTGGCAGCGCGGCCTCGAAAGCGCCATCGCGCAAGCCAACCACCTGCACCAGCACCTGGCCCGCCAGCACCGGCGACAAATTACGCACCGGGGTCACGACCACATAACCGTTGCGCCCATCGCGGCGGTCGCAGTCCAGGCCGGTCTGGGACGTGCCCACACAGCCTGCGGCCCCCTTGTCTGCCGCTGCGCCACCCTCCCGGCCTACCGCAGACGCGCCCACGGCCACGCCCTCCAGCGCACTTTGGGACGGTGCCAACGGCGATGCAGGCACCGCTTGCGGGTGCGGCAGCAAAATCTCCTGGGTCCACACCCCGGCCACGGGCAGGGCGGGCACCACGATGCGGCTTGTGCTATTGCCAGCGTAGGTAATGGTGTAGTTGCCTCCGCCATTGCCATCGTCGATCTGCACGCCCGAGGTAAGCACGGTTTTGTTGTCGCCCACATTCGGATCGGTGAACGCAAACCTGCCGCCGACCAAACGGTCGGTGCCAAACAGGCTGCCGCCCGCCACCACCGCCGTGCCCTGCGCATCGGTGGTGCCATCAAAAGGTTTGCTGACGCTGCTGGTAGCCACCGTGATGGACGCGGGCGTGATGGTGCTGGTGGTGTTGTTGGCGTAGGTTACGGTGTAGTTGCCGCCGCCATTGCCGTCGGCCACCACGATGCCGCTGGCGGTCACGGTCTTGTTGCCCAGGCCCGCGTTCTTGTCGGTAAACATGAAGGTACCGCCCGCCAGGGTATCGCCGCCAAACAGCGTGCCGCCGGTGACCACTGCGCTGCCCAGGGCGCTGGTAGTGCCGTCGTAGGTTTTGACCACGTCGCTGGTAGAGATGGTGATGGCCGCCGGGGTAATGTTGCCATTGCTGCCACCCAGGAAATTGCTGCCCGCCAGGTAGTAATTGCCCGCATCGCCGCCACCCAAGGCCATGTCGCGCACCACGTAAGGCAGGTTGCTGCCCACGTTGTCGAACGCAAACGCCCCGCTGCCGTTGACCACCAGCTTGTCGCCCGGCTCCAGGCCCGCCGGGTTCAGGACCAGATTGGGCATGTCGGTGCTGCCGTTGTAGGTCTTGTCGATCCCTGTGGCGCTGGGCGTGATGGGCTTGGGCGTGACCGCCAGGTTGCCCACAAACACCGGGCTGCCTTTGAAGTTGTTGCCCACCACACCCGGGGCCGCGTCGCCCAGCGCGTAGTTGCCCACCGGGGTATGGCCTGCGCTGCTGCTGCCAGCACCTTGCGGGCCGGGGGTGAAGGTGATGCCGCCCCCTACGCCGTCGGTGTAGTTGTAGGTGTTGTTCACGCCGCTGCCAGCGAGGTCGATGATGGTGGTTTGGTCTGCCGCCAGGTATTGCACGCTGAAGACGTTTAACGTGGGTGCGGTGCCGTAGACCGTGCTGGTGTTCACCAGCCGCACCAGCAGTTGCTCGGCGGGCACGATGGTGAAGGTGCCGGGCACAAAGCTGATGCTGTAGTTGCCCGAGGTCAGCCCGCTGGGCACCAGGGCCCCGGCGTAGGTGCCTACCGCGTTCTCGGTCAGGGCATTGGGCCGGTCGATGGCCAGGGTGCCGCTCAGCACACTGGGGGTTTCGCCGCCGACCAAACCATCAAAATGGGCACCGGCATAGCCCGGCAGATCGGGCTTGCCGACGAAGCGGGCATCGGCATTGGCCGTGACGGTGAGCGGTGCCGGGGTGATGCTGCTGGCGGTGTTGTCCACGTAGTTCAGCACGTAGTTGGCGGTGACATCGGTGCCGCTGCTGTCCACCACCGTCAGGCCTGCGGCCCGCGTGGTCTTGTTGCCTATGCCCACGTTCTGGTCGGTATAGGCCAGGGTGGCAGCCAGGCCCACCTGCTCGCCCGCAGCCGCGCCCGCCAGCGCACCCACGATGGCGTTGCCCGTGGCGTTGGTGGTGCCGTCGTAGACCTTGGTGATGGTGGGTGCGGTGACCGTCAACCCGGCCGGACTGATGCTGCTGCTGGTGTTGTTGGCGTAGCTGACGAGGTAATTGGCACCACCGTTGCCGTCGTTCACGGTGATGCCGGAGGCGGTCACGGTCTTGCCCGGGCCCACGTTCTTGTCGGTGAATTCAAACGTGCCGCCACTCAGGCTGTCGCCACCAAACAGCGTGCCCGCGCTGACCGTGGCTGTGCCCAGTGCGCCCACGCTGCCGTCGTAGGCTTTGTTGACCGTGGAACTGGCCAGCGAAATGGGGGCCGCAAAAATGCTGGCACTGGCACTGCCGGTACTGGCAATGGTGTAGTTGAGCGCATCGGCACCCACCAGGCTGATGCCGGTGACGTTGATGGCTTTGCCCGTGCCCACATGCTTGTCGGCAAAGTTGGCCGCGGTGTAGGCCAACACAACCGAGTCGCCACCGGTCAAGCCGCCGGGGGCGGCGTTCACGGTGGCCGAGGTGCTGCCGTCGTAGTTGCGGTCGATACCGACCAGGCTGCTGGTCAGCGTTTTTTGCGCCACGCTCAAGCTGCCAGCCGTCACCGTGCCCACCGCGTAGCCCAGGGCCAGGGCCGAGGCGCTGCCGGGGGTCAGGGTGTGGCTGCCTGCGGTGTAGTTCAGCGAGCCCGATAACGCGCCCCCCACCGCCACCGAGGCACCCAGCACGTCGCCATTCACCGCCCCGCTCACGGTGCCGCTGAGGCTGGGCAATGTATCGCCATAGGTGATGCTGACGTTACCGGTGGCCAAGTTCACCGTGGGGGCCTCGCGGTAAACGCCGTAGGCGCCCGTCCCCAGGGGGGCGGTGTAGTTGGTGGTGACTTCGTCGCTGTTGTAACGGAAACGCCCGCTGCCCGCACCCACAAAGGATGTGAGCCCGGTGCTGCCCGCGACCGACCCAGTCATCAGCGTGGCGCGTCCGCCGCTGCCGGTGGTGATGGCCGGACTACCGCTGAACACGATGTTGCCGCCCGTAGCGGTGCCTGCGGCGCTGGCCACCCCCGCGTTAAGCAGCACGGCGCTGCTGCTGGCATCCAAGGTGGCCACGCTTTGCGCGACGGTCAGGTCGCCATTGGCCGTGCCCACATACACCGGCCCGCTGGCACCGATGCCATTGACACCGTCCACGCTGCCGATCTGCATGGCACTACTGTTTTGATAGCTGACCACGCCCACTCCAAGGGCTGCAAGCCTACTTATGGCATTGGAACTGGCGGTGGCCAAGGCATAGTTGCCAGGGCCGTTGAGCAGCAGGTTGGTGGCGGTGATATTGCCGCCCACCGCCTGGCTGACGTTGCCCAAGGCGCTGAACGTCAGGGTGTTGTTGACCGTGATCGGGGCATTGACCGCCAGGGTGGAGCCGGTTTTCAGCACCACGTTGGTAGCAAGCGTTGGGGCTACGGCGCTGGACACCGTCATGGCCCCGGCAGCTGTGGCATCGTTGCGGCCCAGCACCAGGGTGCCTGCGGTGATACGGGTCAACTGGGTCGCACTCAGGCCCAGGGTCAGCGGGCTGCCCGTCAGCACGTCAGTCCCGCCCAGGTCGATGCGGGTGCCTGCGGTGCGGTTTTGCACGGTAACCGTGCCCGTACCGGCCGACACACTTTCCGTGCTGTCGCTACCGTAGCTGTCGGTGGTGATGGTGACCGGGCTGGCGTTGCTGGTGGACAGGCTGGCCGACCCGCCAAAATACACGCCCCATTCACTCGCCTGGGCGTTTGCATTGCCCGTGACGCTTAAAGCGCCGTTGGCATGGACGGTCGCTGAGCTTCCGACCTCGACGGCATTGCTGTTGCTGGTGGAGCCGCTTGCCAAGGTGCCCGTGAGCGCCACATTGCCGGCCGCAGCATTGACGGTGCTGGCCCCCACGTACACGCCCTGCGCCACCCCGCCCGGGCCGCCACCGCCGGTACCGGTGATGGCGATGCTGCCGCCCGACGTAGCCAGTACCTTGCTGTTTTGTTGTATCGCCACGCCGTCGGACAAGCCCGACAAACCGCTGGTGCCGTTCAGGAGAATGGAGCCCGCAGCGCTGCGCAGCGTGGGGCCTTGCAGGTAGATGCCGTCGCTGTCCAGCCCGGAGCCGGTGCCGGTGCCGGTGCCCGTGATGGTAAGGTCGCCGCTCGCCGTCTCGACCAAGCCCTGTGACGTGTAGATGACGACCCCGTCAGAATTGCCCCCCACCCCCAGGCCCCCCGTACCCTGGATATTGATGGTGCCATTGCCCGTGGCACGTACCGTCGCGTCGCCGATGCGTACCCCGTCGTTGTCGCTACTGCCAGGGCTGCCGCCACCCGTGCCCACCACCCAGATGTTGCCGCCGCTAGACAACACCTGGCTGATGCCGATCAGCTCTACACCGTAGTTCTTCACCACGGGGTTGCTGCCGCCCAGGCCGCGCATGCTGATATTGCCTGTGCCGGCATTCAGGATGCCGTTGAAGACCCGTACACCGCTGATGTGGGTGCTGCTGCCCACGGCATTGCCCGACCCATCGCCCGCCACCCCCCCACCCAGTGTGATGTTGCCGCCGTTGCTGCTGATGTTGCTCGACAGCGCGATGGCACCGCTGCCGCTGCCATCGGCATCGCTGTTCAGAACCACGTTGCCATTGGCCAGCGTGGTGATGCCGGTGCTGGCATTGGCCACGATGTCACCCCCGGCCTGCAGCGTCAGGTTGCGGGCCAGCGCGGGGGAGATGGCGGAGCTGATGGTCATGTCGCCCGAGGCTGTGGCACCGGTGCGGCCAATCACCAGCGTGCCTGCGGTGATGCGGTCCAGCTCGGCATCCGCCAGGCCCAGGGTCAGCGGGCTGCCGGTCAGCACATCGGCCCCGCCCAGGTTGATCCGCGTGCCTGCGCTCAGGTTGCGGATGTTCAAGGTGCCCGTACCCGCCGACACGGTTTCGGTGCCGCTGCCGGTGTAGCTGTCGGTGGTGATGGTGATGGGGTTGTTATTGCTGGTGCTGATGCTGCTCGCGCCCAGCACCACGCCTGTGGCCCCGGTTTGCCCCAGGGCGTTGCCTTCGATACGGATCGCCCCGTTGGCGGAAACCGAGCCGCCTCCGTCGACCTGCAACGCGCTCGACGCACCCGTCACGCCGCTGGCCAGTGTGCCCAGGATCTGGACAGCGCCTGCCGTGGTGCTGATAGCGCTGCTGTTGGTAATCCTGACACCTTGGACATCGCTGCCCGCCCCGGCGGTGCCGGACAGGGCGACGTTGCCGCCGCCAGTGGCTCTGATTTGCCCTGACGAGCCCACCGATACACCGCGTGCAAAGTTGCTACCTAGTGTGGCGGTGCCCACCACACCGATATTGCCGCCCGCAGTGGTTTGCACCGTACCTCCGGACATGAAAACACCGAAGTTGCGGGGGCCGGAGGTGCCACCGCTGCCGGTGATTAGAAGGCTTCCCGAGGCGGTTTGCAGCGTCGAACCTGTGTAAATCGCCACCCCATCCGAGTCCCCCCCGGTACCATTGCCCCCGACCCCAATGATGGTCAGGTTGCCAGCACCGCCAGCGCTCACGGTCGCAGGGCCAGCGAAAGCCACACCGTCATGGTCGATGGATCCGTTGCCGGTACCACCACCGGTGCCCGTAATGTGGATGTCGCCGAACGTGGTGGTGACCAAGGAGCTGCCACCAATCCAAACACCGCCTTGGCCTGACGCGGTACTCAGACCACCGACTCCATTGATGTTGATCGCGCCGCTGACCGCGCTGACGGTTGAAGTATCGATGTGAACACCGTCGGCGCTGTTTGCGCTACCGGTGCCTCCGATGCCGGTGAGGGTGATAGAGCCTGTGCCAGTGGTACTTACAACGCTGCTGCTATCGAGCTGAATGCCCTTTCTAGCATTGGCACCCGTACCACGCAGGGCCACGTTGCCGCCACCCGCATTCACCGTGGCCCCGCTTAGCTTGATGCCATCCGGGTTGGCTGCACTGCCGTGTGCGTTGCCCGACCCATCCCCCGCAGCCCCGCCGCCCAGCGTGATGTCGCCGCCATTGCTGGTGATGCTGGAGCCCGTGTTGAGCAGAATAGCCCCGGCCCCGCTGCCGTCCAGGTCGCTGTTGAACACCACGTTCAGCCGGTTGGTGGTGGCACTGATGGCCACATTCGAGGCGACCTCGATGTCGTTGTGCGCCCGCAGGGTCAGTGTGCTGTCCACCCCGCCGGTCTTGGTGATGTTGGCATTGACCGCAATATTGCCCGCGTCACCCACGTTGCCGCTGGAGCCGGTGGCGGGCACATCCAACGAGGTGTCCACCGTCACGCTGGTGCCAGCGCTCAGGCTGGCGCTGATGGTGCTGGCCTGGCCTGCACCAATGGTGTAGTTGTACGGGTCGATCAGCCACAGCCCGGCGCGTTGTTGCCCGCCCGCCTGGACCTGGGCGGTGTCCATCACCACCGTGTGGCCCGAGGTCTCTACCTGCCCGCCCGCCGCAATGCCATTCGCCGTGACGCGGCCATTGACCGTGGTGCTGCCGTTCGCGTTGTGCACATCGCTCCACAACACCACCTTGCCACCATCCCCGCTGTGCGTGGCGCTGGCATCGATGCTGGCACCCTGCGCCAGGTTGACCGTGGTGGCCTGCACCATGCTGCCGCTACCCTGCCAGTCGCCCCCCACCAGCACCGTGCCGCCGCCGGTGGCGCCTCGGGCGTTCAGGCTGCTGCCCGCGCTGAGCTGGATGCTGTCGCCTTCGAGCACGATGCGCCCGCCCTTGGCCGTCAGGCTGCTGGCATCGATCTGCCCGCTGTGGATGACGCTGGCCTGCAGGCCGCTCAGAGCCGTGGCACTGAGGATGATTTGCCCGCCCGGGGCCAGCACGGCGGTTTTGTTCTCTACCAGGGTCGCAATCTGGCTGGGCGTGACGCTGATGCTGGCCAGGCGGCTGAACGGGTCGAACTGGAGCTGGATGCTCTCGCCTGCGGCCATCACCACGGCGCTGGCGGTGATGGTGCCCTGGTTGCGCACCTCCGGGGCCAGCAGGGCGATGGTGTCAGCGGCTTTGAGCGTGCCTTCGTTGGTTACGCTGGCGGTGCTGCCGTTTCTGCTGAATCTGGCCGTGCCCGCCATGAAGTCGGCATCGGTCTGGTTGAGCGTGCTGGCGGTGAGTGCGCCTACGTCGAGTACCGCGCTGGGGCTGAAGTACACGCCTGCCGGGTTGATCAACGTCACTTGGCCGGGGGCGTTGATGTGGCCAAAGATCTGGCTGGGGTTCATGTCCAGCACGCGGTTCAGGGTGGCGCTTTGCGCATTGGGCTGGTTGAAGTTGACCGTGCTGGCACTTCCCAGGTTAAAGGTATTCCAGTTGATCACCGCGCGCTGGCTTGTCTGGTTGACGTTGAGCACCGGAGCCGCGCTGCTGCCTGCGCCCTGCAGGGTGGCCGCGCCTTGGGTGACCACGCCGCCCTGGGGCAAGGTGGTAGGGGCGATGGTTTGGGCAGACACCTGGGCAGGATTTATAAGAAACAGGGCTCCAGCGCTTATGGCATGGGCGCAAGCAGCTACTATTTTTATAGTGAACCGAGCAGGAAGTGTTGCTCCTGCCGCACCGGGTCTGCGCCGTTGGTCCATGCGGCTGCGGCTGCCTACGCCGCTGGCCACTTCCGATACCGCCACCCAGGCTTGGTGCAGGGCATTCCAGACGAGTTGGTAGATGTGGTTCATGGTGGTGTGCCCTCAGAAAGCGATGCTGGCGTTGATCCAAAAACGGTTCTTGTGCAGGCTGCCGTCGGTGTCGGCTCCGCTGGGGGTGGCCAGTGGGTTGCTGCCGATGCGGCGGGCCCAGGTGGCCTGGATCTGGGTGCCTTGGCCACCACGCCAGGTGAGGGCCAGGCCTGCGCCTTGCAGGGTGATGCGGTTGCGGGCCAACAGGGGTGTGGTGGCGCTGCTGGCGTAGCGGTTGTGGTGGTATTGCTGGACTTGGCCCCAGTCGTAGAAGGCGCTGGTTTGCCATTGGGGGCTGAGTTCTTGGCGCAGTTCCAGGCTGAGTTGGGTGCCGGTGCTGCCGCCGCCTTCGGCGTTGGGGTAGGCGCGCACGCCTTGCATGCCGCCCAGGTAGAGTTTCTCGGAGGGGTCGAGGTTGGCACTGGCGAATTGGCCGGTGGCTGCGCCCAATAGCGAGAGGCGGGGGGTGAGGGTTTGCAGCCGGCTGGCGCTCCAGCGTAGTTTGCTGTAGCGGCCTTGGGTGGCGACGGTAAAGGCGTCGGCGGCAATGGCGCTGGCGGGTGAGCCGTCCAGGCTTAAGCGGCCGGTGGTCAGGGCCAGGCTGGCGTTGTTGGCGCCGCCGCCGCCGAGTTGGTCGAATTGGTGGCCTATCAGGCCGAGCTGCAGGGCGCGGCTGCGCGCGCGGCTGGTGGTGTCTTGCACGCCCAGGGTCTGGTTGTCGTCGCGGTTGCGCAGGGTGGTTTGTACCAGGCCTGCGGAGACGAGCCAGTGGGCGAGTGCGGTGCGTACCAGCGGGTATTGGGCGCTGGCTCCGAAACTGGTGCTGCCGCCTTCGGGGGGCAGGCCGGTGGTGGTGTTGCGTGCGTCCAGTACCTGGTAGCGCAGTACGCTGGTGGCGGCGGCGAGGCGCCAGCCGTGGTTACCCACCGGCACATAGCCGCCCAGGTTGAGGTATTGGCTGCCCCGGCTGGCGCTGGCGTAGAGGTTGATTTGTTCGCCCTGGCCCAGGGGGGAGAGCAGGCTGAGTTGGGCACTGGCGCGTTCGCTGCCGGTGGCGCGGTTGCCGCCGTTGTCCAGGCTGGCTTCGCCCCGGTAGGGCTCGCTGGGGCGCAGGGCGACGATGACGTCGGTGCTGCCCGGGGTGTCGCTGGCTTGCAGGATGCCGCTGAGGTGCACGCCGGGGATGTCGTCGGCCAGTAGCAGGGCCCGCTCCAGGGCGGGCATGCCCAGCGGCTGGCCCTGCGGCAGTTGCTGGGCCAGCAGGGCTTGCACGCGGGCGGTCAGGGTGACTCCCAGGGGCGGCTCGCTTTGTTGCAGCACGATGCGGCCCAGGCGGCTTTCGGTAATGAGCAGGCGTACAGTTCCGTCGGTGATGTCTTGGCCTGGCAGGCTCACCCGGGCCAGCCAGCCGCGCTGGCGGTACAGGGCTTCTACGGCGGCGGTGGCCCGGCGCAGGTCGGCCAGGCTGACCGGGCGTTGGAGCCAGGGCGAGAGGACGCTTTGGATGGCGGCGGACTCCACGAGGCTGCCGCCCTCTAGCTGGAAGCGCTGCACGGTGGTGAGCCCGTCGGCACCAACGGGCTCAGGCAGGGGCGTGGGGTTGGCGGGTAGGACTCCGGGCTCTACCGCCTGCGGCTGCGCCGGGGGGCGCTGGCGGCGCTGCTGCTCTAGCAAGGTGCCCGCGTTCGGGGGAGAAACCGGTGCCGTTTGGGCCCACAGCGGTGTTACCGTGGCCAATAGCAGGACGAGAGGGACGGAGGTTTTTCGCATATTGACACATGTGTTTGTATACAAAACAAACAACAATATAGCAAAAAATTCACAATCGAAACATATCGTCACATAGTATTTACCACATCAAATTGCAACAATTCGTATTCGAACCCCCACTCCCACATTGACCATACAAGCACAAACCGCCTAAGGAAGCTCGGTGGTCTCCACATCTACTTGGTAGCTGCCAGACCGTACCAGCACCGCCAGCGGCAAGGCATTGATCCCACTGTCCGGGCCTGCACTACGCCATGGCCTCGCAGCGCTGCACAAACTCCACAAACTGCGCTGCAGGCAAGGCCCGGCTGAACAGGTAGCCCTGGTAGGCATGGCAGCCGCACTGGGCCAAAAACTCCTTTTGCGCCAGGGTTTCCACGCCTTCGGCCATCACGCCCAGACCCAGGTTGTTGGCCAGCGCCACCACGGTGCGGGCGATGGCGGCATCGCTGGAGTCGGTGAGCACGTCGCGCACAAACGACTGGTCCAACTTGAGCTGGTCCAGCGGCAGGCGCTTGAGATAGGACAACGACGAATAGCCGGTACCGAAGTCGTCCAGCGACAGGCCGATGCCGTGGGCCTGCAAGGCGGCCATCTTGCCCACCATTTCTTCCAGGTTGTCGATCAGCATGCTCTCGGTGAGCTCCAGCTTGAGGCGTTTGGGGTTAGCTCCGGTGGCGGCCAGCAGGGCCAGCACGCCATCGACAAAGTTAGCTTCGCGGAACTGCCGGGCGCTGACGTTAACGGCCAGCACCAGGGGCTCCAGCTGCGGCTGGTGGGCCCACTGCACCAGCTGCTTGCAAGCGGTCTCCAGCACCCAATGGCCCAGCGGCAGGATATGGCCGGTGTCCTCGGCCAGGGGAATGAAACTGGCCGGTGACACCATGCCGCGTACCGGGTGTGGCCAGCGCAGCAAGGCCTCGGCCCCGATCACCCCGCCCTGCCCGTCCATCTGGGGTTGGTAGTGCAGCTCGAACTGCCGCTGGGCGATGGCCAGGCGCAGGTCGGCCTCCAGCGCGGCACGGGCGTTGACCACGGCCTGCATGGCGGGGTCGAAAAACCGCAGGCCATTGCGCCCGGCCGCCTTGGCCTGGTACATGGCCAGGTCGGCCTGCTTGAGCAGCTCGTCCACGGACAGGCTCAGGCCGTTGTACAGCGCCACCCCGACGCTGGCCGTGCTGTTGAAGTCAAAGTTGCCCAATTGGTAGGGTTGGTTCAGTGCGGCCACAATTTTCTCGCCCACAGCCCGCACGTCGGCTGCTGCCGCTTCCACCGTGCTGTCCAGGTTCTCCAGCACCACCAAAAACTCATCACCGCCCAGCCTCGCCACGGTGTCGCAGTCGCGGATGCAGCCCGACAGGCGTTTGGCCGCCTGGCGCAGCAACAGGTCGCCCTGGTCGTGGCCCCGGGTGTCGTTGAGGGTTTTGAAGTTGTCCAGGTCGATGAACAGCAAGGCCCCGGTGCGTTTGTTGCGCTCGCTGGAGGACAGCGCGCGCTGCAGCCGGTCCATCAGCAGGCGGCGGTTGGGCAGCTCGGTCAGGGGGTCGAAAAAAGCCAGCTGGCGGATTTGGTCTTCGGCCGCTTTGCGCAGGGTGATGTCTGACAGCGTGGCCACAAAGTAGCTGACCTCGCCCTCCGCGTCGTACACCGCGTTGATGTTGACCCACTGCGGAAACACCTCGCCATTCTTACGCCGACTCCAGATTTCTCCGGCCCATTTGCCGGTGCGCCGCAGTGCCTGCTGGATACCGACGAAATACACCTCGGTATCGCGGTCGGACTTGAGCAAGGACAGCGTCTTGCCCAGGGCTTCGGCATCGCTGTAGCCCAGGCTCTGGGTAAACGCCTTGTTGACGCGCAGGATGCGCTGCTCGGGGTCGGTGACCAAAACGCCCTCCTGGGCTTCAAAAGCGGTGGCGGCAATGGCCAGCTCGGCCTCGGCGCGGTAGCGGGCCGACAGGTCGATGTCCACACAAAACATCTCCGGCGAACGTCCTGGAGCCTGCACATACGCGTGGCTGGAGAACACCGGCACCCGGCTGCCGTCTTTGTGCTGCAGCACCAGCTCACCCGCCGGAATCGCCTCGCGGGTATCAAACATGCGCCCCATGGCCTGGCGCACGCCGTCGCGCATCGGTGGTGGGACGATCAGTTCCCGCAAATTGCGGCCAATGGCTTCTTCGGCGGTAAAGCCATACAGGCGCTCGGAAGCCTTGTTCCAGAACCGCGTGGTGCCGTCGGCTGCATAGGCCTGCACCGACACGCCGGGAATGTCCTTGATCAGCGTGCGAAAGCGCGCCTCGGACTCACGCAGCGCCGCGTCCAGCGCGTCGCGCCGTTGCCCTTCCTGCAGCACCATGGCCAGCAGCAGCGTGGCCGGGGTGAACACCAGAATCAGCACCAGGGCGGTCGACACCATGGCCCGGGGTTCCAGCGGCGACAGGGCCAAAAATCCAATCTGGCACAGCTGCAGCAGCAGGCCGAACGCCAGCAGCGTGGGCACATTCTTGCGCAGGTACCCACGGGCCACGGCGCGGCGGTACAGCAAGCCCAGGCCCACGCTGACCAGCATGGCCGCAAACACCACCAAGTGGGGCGAGCCCAACCCCAGGTGGTAGGCGCCCACCACTAACAGCGCTACACAGGCCGACAGCGGACCGCCAAACAGCCCTACGATGCCCATCACCACCGAACTGCCATCCACCGCCGTACCGGGCAGCGGCATGTACGGCTCGGCCATGCCCAGCACACACACCACGCCAAACAGCAAGCCCGTGGCCACCTGGCCCGCCCGGGGCCGGTCGAGCCACAGGCGCACATGCATGCACTGCATCACACCCAACACCAACATCCAAGCAACGTCCTGGGCCAAATAGACAACCATGGATACGGTCTCCTCACCGAAAGCACACGCACAGGTGCCCACGCAGCGGCCACCCCCAAAGGCGCACGAAGGCACGCCACGAACAGGCACATTGTTACAAATGAGGCCGACTTTAGTATGCTTTAGTTGTGCGCACACCATATTGCGGTAACACACCAGCCAGCCTGATAGCTACTAAAAAAATAGCTACTCGCGCTTACGGTATAAGCGACAAGGCCTTATTTGCTGAAAATATTCGGGCACAGCACCGTGTGCCGATGGCCAGAATTTTTCATTCATATAGTGGAACCACCGCAGGAAACGGGGCTCACTGCATTGCCGGGGCACGACCCAGGAATGCTACTATTTAAATAGCTGCTCACGCTCTCCCCATAAGCCCAAACAGCCAAAAAGATGCCCGCCTGGGGCCCACATTCACTCCAGCCCGAGTTCCTGGATCTTGCGGGTGATGGTGTTGCGACCAATGCCGAGTTTTTGCGCCGCTTCGATGCGCCGGCCCCGGGTGTTATGCAGCGCGGTGAGGATCAGCTTGGACTCGAACCTGCGCGACAGCACGTCCCACACGTCATGCCGGTCGTTGGCCAACAGCTCCAGAGCTTCGGCCTCCAGGCCCAGCTCCCAGCCGGTTTGCGCGCTAGGGGCATGGGCGTGGGCATCCAGGGGCTGCATCAGATCGGCCCTGGTGGGCAGGAAGCCGGGTTCGGCATCGGCATGGGCTGCCATGTCGACCTGCGCCAGCGGAACGCCCAGAATACGGGTGGCGGCGGTGTGCCCCAGGCCAATGGGTGGCACGGTCACGCCCAGCACATCGGGCGGCAGGTCTTTGGGCTCGATAGTCTGGGCCGGGGCCATCACGGTGAGCCAGTGGCACAGGTTTTCCAGCTGGCGCACATTGCCGGGAAACGGGAACAGCGCAATCTGCGCCAGTGCCGCGTCGGAAATGCGCTTGGGCTCCACGCCGAGCTGCTTGGCGCTTTGCTGCAAAAAGTGCCGCGTCAGCATGGGCACGTCTTCCACCCGCTCGCGCAGCGCGGGCAAGCGCAGACGGATGACGTTCAGGCGGTGGAACAAATCTTCGCGGAACACGCCGTCGCGCACGCGCTGCTCCAGATCCTGGTGGGTGGCGGCAATCACGCGCACCTGGGCCTTGACGGCGTTGTGCCCGCCGACGCGGTAGAAGTGCCCGTCGCTGAGCACCCGCAGCAGGCGCGTCTGCAGGTCAAACGGCATGTCGCCGATTTCGTCCAGAAACAGGGTGCCGCCATCGGCCTGCTCGAAGCGGCCCCGGCGCATGGTTTGCGCGCCGGTGAAGGCCCCGCGCTCGTGGCCAAACAGCTCGCTCTCCAGCAAATCTTTAGGAATTGCTGCGGTATTGATAGCTACAAACGGCCCATTGGCGCGCGGTGAGTGCTTGTGGAGTGCTCGGGCTACCAGCTCTTTGCCAGAGCCCGATTCACCGGTGATCATCACCGTGACATTGCTTTGGCTCAAGCGGCCAATGGCGCGGAAAACGTCCTGCATGGCCGGGGCCTGGCCCAGCATTTCGGGGGCGGCGGCCATGCGCTCTTCGGCCACTTCTTCGCGCTGGCTTTCTTCGACCGCGCGGCGGATCAGCTCTACCGCCTTGGGCAGGTCAAACGGCTTGGGCAAGTATTCGAACGCGCCGCCCTGGAAGGCCGACACGGCGCTGTCCAGGTCGGAGAAGGCGGTCATGATGATCACCGGCAGGCCGGGATGCATGAGCTTGACCTTCTCCAGCAGGTCCAGGCCCGAGCCGCCGGGCATGCGGATGTCGCTGACCAAAATCTGCGGACCGTCTTCGTCGGTGGCAGATTCCAGCGCGGCCAGCACGTCGCGCGGATTGGTAAAGCTGCGGGTGGGCAGATCTTCGCGCAGTAGCGCTTTCTCCAGAACAAAGCGGATGGATTGGTCGTCGTCTACTATCCAGATCGGCTTCATAGTGGGGGTCACCTCGGGTCAGGATGCCTTGGTTTTGGTCAAGGCAGGGGTATGAGTAATTTGAAATCCGTGCGGCCCGGAACACTGTCGCATTCGATCAAGCCGTGGTGTTGCTGCACGAAGGTTTGCGCCAACGTCAGCCCCAGCCCGGACCCGCCTTCCCTGCCCGACACCAGCGGGTAAAAAATGCGGTCCTTGATCGACTCGGGAACCCCCGGGCCGTTGTCGATGACATGCAATTCCAGTGCCAATCGGTAACGCTGCTTGCCAAAGGTCACCTGGCGTGCAATCCGGCTACGAAAGGTAATCTCGGCGTCGCCTTCGGCGATGCGCTCGGCCAGCGCCTGGGTGGCGTTGTGGGCCACGTTGAGCACCGCCTGGATGAGCTGTTCGCGGTCGCCGCGGAACTCGGGGATAGACACGTCGTACTCGCGCTCGATGCGCAGCCCGCGCGGAAATTCGGCCAGGATCAGGGAGCGCACGCGCTCGCAGATTTCGTGGATATTCACGTCGCCCACCACGTGCGGGCGGCGGTGCGGGGCCAGCAGGCGGTCGACCAGGCTTTGCAGGCGGTCGGCCTCGTGGATGATGACCTGGGTGTACTCGATGAGCTCGCGCGAATCGATCTCCATCTCCAGCAGCTGCGCCGCGCCGCGGATGCCGCCCAGCGGGTTCTTGATCTCGTGGGCCAGGTTGCGGATCAGCTCCTTGTTGGCCTGGGCCTGGTCGATCAGGCGCTCTTCGCGGTCTTGTTTGGCCTGCTGCTCCTGCGGCAGCAGCTCGATGATGATCTCGCCAGGGCGCTCGGTCTGCGCCAGGATCACGTGCACCGGCACCGGCTCATGGTTCAGGCGCTTGAGCCAGGCGTCGTAGCGCAGTGCGGCAAATTCATTGCTGCCCGCGCCTTCCAGTGCGTTTTGCAGGATATGCGGCTCGGTAAAACAGTCGGGGAAATGCGAGCCTTCGATGGTGCGGCGCGAGGTGCCCAGGGCATCTTCCAGGGCCGCGTTGGCAAACAGCACCGAACCGTCGCTGCCCAGCACCGCCACCAGGGTAGCCAGCAGGTCAAACGCGTGAACACGCGTGAGGTAGGGGTGGGGGGGGTGGGTCATCAGGGCTGCAGGCTGCGGGGTGGGGGCAGGCGCGACAGTTCGCGCCGCAGGCCTGCCATGTCCGCTTCGTTGCGGGCAATGCTGGCTTTGAGTTCGGCCACACGGTCCAGGTATTTTTGGTAGTTGCGGGCCTCGCCGCCTTGTTTTTCGGGCTCACCACCGTTGAATTCTCGGAGCAGATCGGACTGGCGGGCTTCGGCTTTTCGCAGCTCGGTTTCCAGGATCATGCGGGCATCGGAGTCGCGGGCGCGCTGCTCGGCACCGTCATTGCGCGGGCTGCTGGGCGCTGGCGCGCGCACCGGGGCGGACCCTCCCCCCGAAGTGGCACCGGAACCACCGGAGGGCTTGCTGTGGATGATGGTGACGTTGCCGCCCTCCACCAGCTTGCAACCACGGGCCTTGGCATCTTTGGCATCCCGGACGGCATTGGTGTATTCGTTGCCGCAGCGGTAAACCGCCGTGTCCTGTGCCCAGACGGTGGCCGATGACCATACCAAAATGAGACCAAAAAAATGTTTCATGCGTATAAAGTAAAGCCCTGCCGGGCTAGAACTAGGTAGAAGTGCGCAACGGTACTCCGTTTATCGAAGGCCCATGACCCGGAACGAAAAAAGGACGGCTTGCGCCGTCCTTTTGAGAGCCTGGGGTGTCGCAAAAAGTTGCGCCTCCGAAGGCCGTCGCTTTTAGAGCGAGTAGTACATGTCGAACTCGACCGGGTGGGCCGCCATGCGCATGCGGGTCACTTCGGTCATTTTCAGCTCGATGTACGCGTCAATGTACGCATCGGTGAACACGCCGCCCTTGGTCAGGAACGCACGGTCTTTGTCCAGGCATTCGAGCGCTTGGTCCAGGCTGTGGCAGACGGTGGGGATCAGCTTGTCTTCCTCGGGGGGCAGATGGTACAGATCCTTGGTGGCGGCTTCGCCCGGATGGATCTTGTTTTCCACGCCGTCCAGACCGGCCATCAACAGGGCTGCGAAGCCGAGGTAAGGGTTCATCAGAGGATCGGGGAAACGTGCTTCCACGCGGCGGCCCTTGGGGTTGGCCACGAAAGGAATACGGATCGAGGCCGAGCGGTTCTTGGCCGAGTACGCCAGCTTCACCGGAGCTTCGTAGCCAGGTACCAGGCGCTTGTAGCTGTTGGTGCCGGGGTTGGTGATGGCGTTCAGGGCACGGGCGTGCTTGATGATGCCGCCGATGTAGTACAGGGCGTATTCGCTCAAACCGGCGTAGCTGTCGCCAGCAAACAGGTTCTTGCCGTCTTTCCAGACCGACTGGTGCACGTGCATGCCGGAGCCGTTGTCGCCCACGATGGGCTTGGGCATGAAGGTGGCGGTTTTGCCGTAGGAGTGCGCCACGTTGTGGATCACGTACTTTTGCAGCTGAACCCAGTCGGCGCGCTCGATCAGCGTGCTGAACTTGGTGCCCAGTTCCATTTGGCCGGCGTTGGCCACTTCGTGGTGGTGCACTTCGACCGGGATGCCCAGGGATTCCAGCACCAGGCACATCTCGGAGCGCATGTCCTGGAAGCTGTCCACGGGTGGCACGGGGAAGTAGCCGCCCTTGACGGAAGGACGGTGGCCGGAGTTGCCGTGCTCGTATTCTTTGCCGGTGTTCCAGGAGGCTTCTTCGGAGTCAATCTTGAAGAAGCAGCCCGACATGTCGTTGGCCCAACGCACGCTGTCGAAAACGAAGAATTCTGGCTCGGGTCCGAAGTAGGCAGTGTCGCCCAGGCCCGAGGCTTTCATGTAGGCTTCGGCGCGCTTGGCCAGCGAACGGGGATCGCGCTCGTACGGCTTGCCGTCGGCGGGGTCGATCACGTCGCAGGTCAGGATCATCGTCGTTTCTTCAAAGAACGGGTCGATATTGGCGGTGTTGGGGTCGGGCATGAGCTGCATGTCCGAAGCCTCAATACCCTTCCAGCCGGCGATGGAAGAACCGTCGAACGCGTGGCCCGAAATGAACTTGTCTTCGTCGAAGTGGGACACCGGGACGGTCACGTGGTGCTCTTTGCCACGGGTATCGGTGAAGCGGAAGTCAACAAACTTGACTTCGTTCTCTTTCACCATCTTCATCACGTCAGCGACGGTCTTTGCCATCAAGAATCTCCTGGTAGGGGTTGGGTTTAAGTGGGACTACAGATTTTCAGCACATCAGGCAATGCAGTTTTTGTGCCATCGTGCGGCAAACGCACAATTTGTAACCATGCGCACGCTTGCTACTTTACGCCACCGCATTTTGCGCCAGAAAGGCCGGTCCTCTGTCCGCCACAGGCCTGCGCCGCACCAATAAAGAGCATTCTAAATTTGCACCAAGTAAGTGCATTTAACTACGCACCAGTTCAGGGCCTAGCTTGGCATCGAAACCGTGCAGGCCCGCCAGCAGCGCCGGGTAGGCCTGCGCCACCAGATCGGGCGTGCCTTTCACCCCCAGCTCGATGTGGCGACCGTATTCCGGGTGGTCCACGCTGGGCAGGCTGAAGACCTTGACACCTGCAAACTGGCGCTCCAGCGCTTCCATCAGCGGGGTCAGCGTAGCCTCCATGCTGCCAAACACGATCACCGACTTCTCGATCCAGGCGGCTTGCTGGAACCACGGGGCGTAGTGCTGGTCCAGTACCCATTCCACCATCGGCCAGGCCATGACCGGGAAGCCGGGCACAAAGTGCACATGGCCCACGCTGAAGCCGGGGATTTTGTTGTACGGGTTGGGGATGATCTGCGCGCCCTGCGGGAACACACCCATGTTCAGGCGGTGGATGTTGTCCGGGTGGTTGGGTTCGTAGGGCAGGCCCTGCTCGCGGGCGGTGTCCTGCATGCGCTCGCGTATCAGGGCTTCGGCCTGCGGGTGCAGCGCCAGCGGCAGGCCCAGGGCACGGGCGGCGCACTGGCGGGTGTGGTCGTCGGGGGTGGCCCCGATACCACCGGTGGAAAACACCACGTCGCCCGAGGCGAACGCCCGCTGCAAGGTGCGGGTGATGCGCGCCGGGTCGTCGCCCACGTAGTCGGCGTAACCCAGCTGCAGACCCCGTGCGGCCAGCAGCTCGATCACCTTGGGCAGGTGTTTGTCAGCGCGTTTGCCCGACAGGATTTCATCGCCCACGATCACCAGCCCAAAGGTGGGTGCAGATTCAATGGGGCGGGAGGTAGGAAGTTCCAGCGTCATAAGTGGGTTTGGTGTGAATAGGTTCCAGAATTTCAAGCGGCGTGGCTACCGGGGGTGCGGGGGGTGCAGGTATGGCCGTCTCGGCGCGCAAGGTCTCCAGGGCGGCCAGCACGTAGTGGGCAAACCACAGCGAGGAGAAAGCAAATACCAGGGTGTAGATCCAGATGGCCAGCGGCACCAGCACCACAAAGGCGGCGGCAAACAAGGCACCTGAAGCCCACACCAAACTAGGTGCTGCGCCCAGGTAGCCGGTCAACACACCGATGCCCAGCAGGGTTATACGGTGGCGGCGGTAGATCTCGCGGCGCTCTTCCTTGCTGGCGTGCAAGGCCAGGGCATCGTAGGACATGACACGGTAGGTCAGCCAACCCCAGATCAGCGGCGGCAGCACCAGAATCAGCGGCGGCACCAGCCACAGGGGAATCGACACCACCAAGGCCAGCAGCGCCAGCAAGATGGAGCCCAAAGACCACAGCAAGCCCCCCAAAAAGGTGCCGCCCTTTTTCTTTTCCAGCTGGGGAAACCGGCGCTCGGCCACCAAGGCCACCAGCGCCGGGGTCATCATCAGGGCCACCGCCAGCAGCGACAGCACCACGATGAAGGGCGTGACGGCAAAAATGACCAGCAAGGGTGCCAACGCCACCTTGAGCTGGCCCACGCCCGCGCTTTCCAGCCAGGTCCACATGCGGCCCACCCATTCGGACGCGTCCAGCATGCCGCGCACCATATCCAGCGCGGGCTCCCAGTAAAAGTACCCCACGCCCAAGGACAAGGCCACCATGAGCAGCAAGGGCAGGAACGACAGCGCGATCACGCGGTGGTGCATGCAGTAGGCCGCAGCACGCCAAAAGGAATCCAAAAGGAGTTTCATAAGGGCAAGGATACCCGCATCAAATCAACGCAGCGCAGTCCACAGCCGCCGCAAGCCCAGCCACTGCTGCTGCCAGAAACCCTGGCCATAGTTCCGCCCACCCTCCTCCGCCAGTTGGTCGCGGATGCCGGTGGGATCAAACCGCAGCTCGAAGTTGGCGGTGCCAAACAGCATGTCCCACCAGGGCAGCAGCACCCCAAAATTGTGCCCGCCCAGGGTATTCTTGCCCGCCGACTCGTGCCCAATACCGATGCTGTGGTGCCGCCGGTGAAAGCGCGGGCTGACCCACAGGCGCTCGCCGACCCGGCCAAACCAGAGCCGCACGTTGGCATGCTGCAGGCTCTCGCTGAGCTGGGTGAAGGCCACGATGGCGATGAACTGGCCCGGGGCCACACCCACTAGCTGGGCCGCCAGGGCGAACACCATGTCGCCGATGACGCTGTCGAGCAGATGGTTGCGGTTGTCGCTCCACAGGGTCATCTGCCGCTGCGAGTGGTGCAGGGCGTGCAGGCTCCACCACCACTCAAAATGGTGCTGGCCGCGGTGCACCCAGTAGCCCAACAGGTCAAACGCCACCAGGTACAGCGCAAAGCTGAGTACGGGCTGGTCGGTCACTCCGGGCCACAGGGCATCCAGGTGGAAAGTGGCCATGCCCGCCACCCGCAGTTCGCCAAACAGACCGTCCATCAGCGGGTCCAGCGTAAAAAACAGCAGCAGCCGGAACACGCCCAGCCGGTGCAGCAGCGTATAAACAATGTCAATACGCACTACCGCCCGGTCGCGTACCGGCTCCACCGGCCGCCAGCGCTGCAGGGGCCCCAACACCGCCACCAACACCACCAGTTGCAGCAGTCCCACCAGCAGCCAGCCGGTGGCGGTAAATGCCTGCTCCACCCAGCCACCAAAACCCAGGCTGAACACGATGGGCTGGACGGCCGCCTCAAACAGCCACTGCTGCGCGTCAGAAAACAGGTTGGTCAAGAAATCCATGGCGGTGATTTATTACGGGTGGGCGCTGATCCACCCCGTGTAGGCGGGGTGCTCGCGCAGGGTGCGAAAGCAAAAGCCGCGCTCCTTCAGGCCGACGATGAGCGGCTCCAGCACCGCTGGGGCCCAGGGGTCCTTGCGCGACCAGATGCCCAGGTGGGCCAGCAAGATGTCGCCGCTGCGGATGCCGCGCAGGGCCTGGGCCAGCAGCGCCGGGTTGCTGGCGCGTTCGCTGGCCAGTTCGTCACCCAGAAACCCGGCCGGGGCCCAGCCCACGTGCGCGTAGCCGCAAGACTGGGCCGCTGCCAGCAGCGCGGGCGAGGTCTTGCCGCCCGGCGCACGGAACAGCGGCAGCGGGGCCTGGCCGGTCACGGCCTGCATGCGCTGGCTGGCGCGGCGGATCTCTTCGCAGTATTGCGCGGCGGTCCAGGTGAATTCGCGGTCGGTGTCCGGCCCGGCTGAGGGTTTGACGCGGAACTGCACCGGTGTCCCCGTCAAGTCAGCCTTCCAGTAAACGTGGTTGTAGGTGTGCGAGGCAAAGGCGTGGCCCTCGGCGGCACGGGCCTTCCACCATGGAGCCCAGTGCTCGCCCAGGCTGCCATCACCCTCCTGGGTACGCTCCTGGGCACCAAAGAAAGTCACCAGAACCTGCTGGCGGTTGAGCACTTCGGCCACCAGCGGAGCGATGCCCATGTGGCCGGTGTCAAACGTCAGGTAGAGTGGCTTATCACAAGGATTTTGGCTGCTAGCGCTTATGGGATCTGCACAAGCAGCTATCAATACCGTAGCAATCGCACATTTAACGTGCTGCGTGGTCCAGCGTCCAGACACCATGGGGAGACCTTCCAACATTGATTTGACGCACCACCTGCTTCGACTCCAGATCAATCACCGTGAGCTTGCGGGCCCAGCGCGATGTGACCATCAACAGCTTGCCATCGGCCGACACGTCCATGCAGTCCGGCCCGCCGGGTGCCGGGTAGGTGGCCACCGACTCCAGGGTTTGCAGGTCGATTTTGTTGATGGTGTTGGCCACCCGGTTGCTGACGAACACATGGCGCTTGTCGCCCGCCGCGCGAAAGGCGTGCGAGCCCTTGCCGGTGGCGATGACCTTGGCGCGCACGGGCGTCTTGCCAGACACGTCATACACCTCCACACCCTCGCCGCCCGTCAGGCCGACCAGCAGGGTTTTGTCGTCGGCCGTGCCGTAGACATCGGCGGGCATGGGGCCGGTGGGGGTGCGCCATTTGATGGTCTGGGTGGCCAGATCCACCGCGATCAGCTCGTCGCTGTCTTGCATGGTGGAGTAAATGGTGGTGCTTTTGCTGTCGATCCACAGGTGGCTGGGGGTTTTGCCCGTGGCCACACGCTTGGCCAGGACGATGTCTTTGCCGTCCCAGCGGTAGATGTCGATGTGGTTGAGCCGGTTCGCCGCCGTCACAAACCACTTCATGTTGGGCGAAAAGCGCAACTGGTAGGGATCGAGCACATCGGGCACCACGCGCTGGATTTCAGCCGTGCGGGGGTCGATGAAGGTCAGCGTGTCAGACAGCGCGTTGGCAATCAGCAGCGACTTCTCGTCGGGACTGAGGTACATGTGGTGCGGCTCTTTGCCGGTAGGGATGCGCTTGGTTTCGCTCCAGCTACCGGGGTCGATCACGCTCACGCTCGCATCCAGCGAATTGAGTACAAAAATCGGGGCGGCTGCAGGAGACGGAGCCGGGGTGGAGTAGGCGTTGGTGGTTACGGCAACTGCAAAAAAAGACACCAAAAAGACACAACGTCGGGCAAACAACTTCACAAGGTACCACTCGTAACAAACAAACCGGCAGTGTATCCGCCGGGCCGGTCGTTACTGCGTCTGCAGGGCCGACAACTGCGCCAGGTCCTCTGTGCTGAGCCAACGCCACTGCCCGGGTAGCAAGTCGGCCGGCAGTGCAAAACTGCCCATTTGCGAACGGTGCAAGCCCTCCACCCGGTTACTGACTGCTGCCAGCATGCGTTTGACCTGGTGGTATTTGCCTTCGGTCAGCGTCAGGCGCAGATGGTGGCTGCTGATGGCCTCGCACGCAGCAGCGCGCACCGGCTTGGGGTCGTCGTCCAGCACCACCCCGGCCAGCAACTTGGCCACCTGCTGGTCGTCCAGCGGGTGCTTGGTCGTCACCTCGTACACCTTGGGCACATGCTTTTTGGGCGAAGTCATGCGGTGGATGAACTGGCCGTCGTCGCTGAGCAACAGCAGGCCGGTGGTGTCCTGGTCCAGCCGGCCCACGGCCTGTACGCCCTGCAGCGCGCCCTTCTGAGGACGCAACCGCAGCGGCGAAGGCAGCAGCGTGTAGATGCTGGGGTAAGTGGACGGCTTTTGCGAGCACTCGGTGCCCGCCGGTTTATTCAGCAGTACATAGGCCTGCCGGTGGTACGGCCAATCCACGCCTTGCACCCGAAAGCGCAGACCTTCCGCTTCGAAATCCATAGCTGACTCTGTACACAGGACAGGCGCAAGAGCCGAATTTTCTGGGTATACCTCAACCAGGCCTTGTTGGACCAGGCCGGCGCACACCCGGCGCGTACCAAAGCCTTGCGAATAAAGAATGTCTTGAAGCTGCATAGCCCGAGTATCGCAAACACAGCGCGGTGCCCCATGAAACAGATTGACACGATATATCCTCAATATGGTGCATAAAGCGTGATGCAAGTCACACCCATAGGTATCCGATGCGGCTACAAACGTGGCTCTATCGGAGTCTCCCATGCGTGAACTATTTACCACCCTGTTTGTTTTTGCCGCAGCCTTCATGCTGTGGCGTACCGTACGCCCTCAAAACCGCCAAGGCGGTTACCAGATTGCCGCCTCTTCAGATCTGTACAGCGCCGAAACCGGCGACCAGTCCATTTACAAATGGCCCGCGCTAGGCTTGTTCCAGCTGGGCGCCGCAGACAGTTCGCGTTACCAGGCGGCCCTGAAACTGGTGGCCGATGGCACGCCCATCAGTCCGGCAGGTACGCAGGTGGTCGCTTATTTGCACATCGGGGGCAACAACGACGAGATCTGGAAACCGGTTGAAATCCGCATCCACGGTGCCCGGGTCGGGTTTTTGTCGAGTGGTGACGGTAGCCGTTTCCAGCGCCGTCTCGCCCATGCGGGGCATGCCGGAGAAACCACCTGCTGCAATGCGCTGATTACCTGCACCGATAACCACTACGATATCCGGCTGGATCTGAAAGAGTTCCGCCACTGAGCTGCATGGCTTTAAGTCTGGCCTAAGCCAGCATCCTGATAGTTGGGCATCGCAACCCAACTACCCAAGGATGCTCTCATGCAAGTTCGTTCTCTCCAAAACACCTCCCTCGTTCTCGCCCTGGTCGCAGCCGGTGCCGTTGGCGGCATGGGAGGTTCCCTGCTGCACAACGTAGGCGAAGCCCGCGCAGCGGCACCTCTGGCCAGCACCACCATCCCGGCAGCCCCTGTCGCGCTGCCGAATTTCTCGCAAATTACCGCCCAGTACGGTCCAGCGGTCGTCAATATCAGCGTGACCAGTGTTGCCAAAGCCACGGGCGACAACACCGAGACCGCCCAGCGCCCGCAGCGTGACGATCCGTTTGGCAACGACCCGTTCTTTGAGTTCTTCCGCCGCTTTCAGCAAGGCCAAGGCGGTACCCCAGGGCAAAAAGCAGCGCCGGCGCGCAGCCAGGGCTCGGGCTTCATCGTCAGCGCAGACGGCATCGTGATGACCAATGCCCACGTGGTCAAAGATGCCAAAGAGGTCGTCGTCAAACTCACCGACCGCCGCGAGTTCGTTGCCAAAGTGTTGGGAGCCGACCCTAAGACCGACATCGCCGTACTAAAGATTGATGCCAAAGACCTGCCCGTGGCCACCATTGGCAAATCCAGCGACTTGAAAGTCGGCGAGTGGGTATTGGCCATTGGCTCGCCGTACGGGTTTGAAAACACCGTCACTGCCGGTGTGGTCAGCGCCAAGGGCCGCTCTTTGCCCGACGACAGCGCAGTACCTTTTATCCAGACCGATGCCGCCGTCAACCCAGGCAACTCCGGTGGCCCCCTATTTAATAGCCGAGGCGAGGTGATCGGCATCAACGCCCAGATCTACAGCCGCACAGGTGGCTACCAGGGACTGTCGTTTGCCATTCCCATGGACCTGGCAGGCAAGATCAAAGACCAGATCGTCACCGACGGCAAGGTCGAACATGCGCGCTTGGGGGTGTCGGTACAGGAAGTCAACCAGTCCCTGGCCGACTCCTTCAAACTGGACAAACCGGAAGGCGCTCTGGTGTCCAGCGTCGAAAAGGACGGCCCCGCAGGCAAGGCCGGATTGCAGCCCGGCGATGTGATCCGCAGGGTGGACGGCATGGCCGTGGTGTCATCGGGCGACCTGCCTGCAGTAGTCAGCCAGAAAGCGCCCGGCGACACCGTCCAACTGGAAGTCTGGCGCAAAGGTGCCGCCCTGCGAATCACAGCCCGGCTAGGCAACGCCAATGACACGCCCGTACAGGTCGCCGCCAGCAAAGAAAATGCACCACAGGGCCGACTGGGACTGGCTTTGCGCCCCTTGCAACCCGAAGAACTGCGCGCTGCGGGTATCGCCAACGGCCTGCTGGTTGAATCCTCTGCGGGTGCGGCGGCCAATGCCGGCGTTGAAGATGGCGACGTGTTGATGGCCATCAATGGCACTCCAGTCAAAAACATAGACCAGGTAAAAGCAGCCATAGCCAAGTTTGACAAGTCGGTTGCACTGCTGATCTTGCGCGCGGGCGACACCATCTTTCTGCCGGTGCGGATGGGCTGAAAACCACCGAGACCCACTGGCCCGCACAAGAGTGGGCTGTCTAAAAACAGGCTTTTTGGGGGGTCTGTGGTGTAAAACACAACGGTCGCAACCGGGCCCCCCAAGGCATTTCTGTGTCCATTTTGGTATACATAACAGAGACTGAGGCTGGCAAATAAACCCGAAAACTTCTGGAAAAAACCAGGAATATGCCATCAGCGCCATCACTACGTCGCTCCGCATGTGCCCTGTCACTGGTATCCACGTGCTGCCTTTTCGGTAGCAGTAGCATTTTGTAAGCAAGTTGAAACAGAGCCGGTTGTGTGCGGTATTGCACACCCGCGTGGCGGCAGGATCGGCCAAAAAACTGGACATAGGTACAGCAAAAATTTGAATATCAATTAAATTCTATATGCTTGACTCGATATTAATAGTCCTCCTAGAATCCGCCGTCCCCCCTACAACCCTAGGGACAACCCGAACCCGCTGCCGAACCCCGGCTAAGTCAAATCGCTGTCAACGCCCAAGGGCACCACAGGATTTTGATGGCGTACCCACCCAATCGAGGCGCCCCAAGCGAATTGCTCTTACGCAATCTTCATCGCTCCAGGCCTTCGCTAGATGAGGAAGAGCTATGACAGCGTTACACAGAATAGGCCAAGGACTGCGAACCTTCGCAGCCGATATTGCCCAAGGCTTTTTTGAGATTACCCATAACGGATTCGCCCTCTTGGGCCTGGTCGTCGCTTTTTCGGTCGTGACCATGACCGCCCGGCCTGATTTGCGCCAGATTGCAGAGGTGCAACTGATGGGCTGGTTACAAGAGCGCCAGGTAGTGCCCGGCACCGATATGGAACTGGTTGCGGAGGCCAATGTGGACGCAGTAGACCGCGCTACCGCCAGCAATCCACAAGATCTGCCCAAACAGCAGGCCGCCGTGGCCTATTGGCTGAGCAAGAAGTACCGTGTGGCGGCTGAACCGGTCAGCGCCCTGGTTGCAGAGGCTTATGACCTCGGCAAGCGCGCCAAACTGGATCCGACCTTGATTTTGGCGGTCATGGCCATCGAGTCCGGCTTTAATCCCTTTGCGCAAAGCCCTGTAGGTGCCCAAGGCCTGATGCAGGTGATGACGCGGGTCCACACCGAGAAATACGATGTATTCGGCGGAAAACTGGCCGCGTTTGACCCCCTGACCAACTTGCGCGTAGGGGTAAAGGTGTTGCAGGAATGCATAGCCCGCGCAGGTTCGGTAGAAGGCGGCCTGCGCTACTACGTGGGCGCAGCCAACATCCCGGACGATGGCGGCTACACGAGCAAAGTCATGGCCGAACACGGCCGCTTGCAACAAGTCGCAGCGGGCCGTGCCACACCCACGACTACCCCACGTTCCGTGCCGGTGGTAGCACCAGCACTGAAAACCCCGGTCCCAGCAGAAGAAGACAAAGTCGCTTTGCTCGTCAATTATTAGGCCTTCTTGGCTCCGTTACACTCAGTAGGTACGCAACTGGCGATAGGCGTGACCCCCTTGGGGTGCTCACGCTGACGTGGACCACCGGTACGGGCTTTTTCACAAGGCCTACCGGGCAACCACTGGGAAGCGTACCGCCAGGTCCTCCGGGTCCTTGGCGTTCAGCCGTTCGCCTGGGCAGTACTTGCTTCACCGCAAGGACCACCGTATTGACTCCAGGTTAAAGGACTGCCATGTACGACCGTACGATTCTTGTTGAACAAACCGATCCCGAGCTGTTCGCAGCCATCCAGGCTGAGAACGCCCGCCAGGAACACCATATTGAGCTGATCGCCAGCGAAAACTACGCCTCGCCCGCCGTGATGGCCGCGCAAGGTTCGCAACTCACCAACAAATATGCCGAAGGCTACCCTGGTCGTCGCTACTACGGCGGCTGCGAGTATGTGGATGTAGCCGAGCAACTCGCGATTGACCGCGTAAAGCTTATCTTTGGTGCCGAAGCTGCCAACGTACAACCACATTGCGGCGCATCGGCCAACGAAGCGGTATTCCTGGCCTTTCTAAAACCCGGCGACACCATCATGGGTATGAGCCTGGCCGAGGGCGGGCATCTAACGCACGGCATGGCGCTGAACATGAGCGGCAAATGGTTCAATGTTGTGTCGTACGGCCTCGATTCCAATGAAGCCATTGACTACGACGCGATGGAGCGAAAAGCACATGAATCCAAACCAAAACTGATCATCGCGGGTGCCAGTGCGTATTCTTTAGCTATTGATTTTGAACGTTTTGCCAAAGTCGCCAAAGATGTCGGTGCGATTTTCATGGTGGATATGGCCCACTACGCCGGACTGATTGCAGCAGGTATCTACCCCAATCCCGTGCCGCACGCCGACATCGTGACATCGACGACCCACAAGAGCCTGCGCGGCCCCCGTGGTGGCATCATTTTGATGAAGTCGCAATTTGAAAAGGCCATCAACAGCGCCATCTTCCCAGGCCTGCAAGGCGGCCCCCTGATGCATGTGATTGCAGCTAAAGCGGTTGCTTTCAAAGAAGCACTGGCTCCGGAATTCAAGATATACCAACAACAAGTGTTGAAGAACGCCCAGATCGTTGCCGAAACCTTGACCCAGCGCGGCCTGCGCATTGTCAGCGGTGGCACCCAAAGCCACCTGATGCTGGTCGATTTGCGCGCCAAAGGGATTACGGGCAAGGAGGCCGAGGCCGTGCTGGGCAGCGCCCACATGACCATCAACAAGAACGCCATCCCCAACGACCCCGAAAAACCCATGGTCACCAGCGGCGTGCGTATCGGCACCCCCGCCATGACCACGCGCGGCTTCAAGGACGAAGAGGCGCGCGCCACGGCCCATCTGGTGGCTGATGTGCTGGACAACCCGCGCGATGCAGCCAATCTGGACACCGTGCGTGCCAAGGTTGCCGCACTGACCAGCCGCTTCCCCGTCTACGGCTAAGCACGGACACACAGCCCCCCATGAAGTGCCCCTTTTGTGGCCATGGCGAAACCCAGGTAGTCGAAACCCGGGAATCAGACGACGGCGACCTGGTGCGCCGCCGTCGCCGCTGTGGGGGCTGTGAACAGCGTTTTACCACCTACGAACGTGCTGAGGTGGCGATGCCGATGGTGGTCAAAAAGGACGGTAGCCGTGCAGACTTTGACCGAAAAAAGTTGCACGCATCCATGCGGCTGGCTTTGCGTAAACGCCCGGTCGGCATAGAGCAAGTCGATGCCGCAATGGACCGCATCGAGCGCACGCTTCTCTCCAGTGGTGCCAAGGAAATGGCCACTTCCAAGCTGGGCGAATTGGTCATGCGCGAACTCAAAAACCTCGACAAAGTAGCGTACGTGCGCTTTGCCTCGGTGTACCGCAGTTTTGAAGACGTCGACGAGTTCAGCCGCCTGATCAAAGACATCTAATAGAGCCTCACCAGACCGCTGGAATGGTGCCAACGGTCAATTTGTCGGGACAAGCGGCAGCACAAATACAGCGCAAGGCCGCACAATCCCGCCATGTGTGTTCAAACGACCCAGGACAATCCAAACCCGCAACGGGGCTTTACGCTCATCGAAATGCTGGTCGCGGTTGCCATTTTGGGCATATTGGCGGCAATGGCAGCCCCATCTCTGCGCACGTTTATTGTTCGCAACACCTTTTCAACTATTGGTAACGAGTTCAGCGCCAGTATCTTGCGGGCCCGCAACGAAGCGGTCAGCAAGAATATGTGTGTCACCATGTGCATGAGTAATACGGTTGATACAACCACTGGCAATGGTCCCACATGCCTCACAAGCGGACAGGACTGGCAAGTCGGCTGGATCGTGTTCTTGAACCCCGACTGCAACAGCAACTTTAACTTCCCGCAGGAACAACCTGCCGCTGGTACGGTAAAACCCGAAAACATGCTTCTCGTTAGACGCGCGGGTAGTCCCGATTACACACTCATGTCCATAAGCACTACCCGGAAGATTCTTTTTAATCCCCGTGGTAACGCCACCTTGGATGCTGCAGGCAGATTCGATCTGGTCTACACCAAGGACAACACACTGTCCAATACCTATGGTTCCAGCATCTGCCTGGATAAGATGGGGCGCACGCGGCCGGTACCAGCTGCAGTCATTTGCAATACCTACTAACAGGCGACTACCGTGCGCAATGAGCTACCTCACCCCACCGCACCGCTTGGCAAGATCAGAGGCGTCACGCTGATCGAGGTGCTGATTGCCATCGTGATTCTGTCTATTGGTTTATTGGGCATCGCGGGCCTGCAGGTAGCTACAGCTAAGTTCAAACTGGGCAGCCAGACCCGCGGCATCACTGCATCGCTCTATGCCGAGTACGCCGACATGGCACGCCTCAACCCTGATATGTTAGGAAGAAACTGGATAGATGGCGGGTCGAACAATGCTGTGCCGACCCACGCGGGTTATAGCTCGCTCTATGCATTCCCGCCCTTCTCAGACACGGCCACGTATGCCCAAAACCCGGATGCCATCGGTAATACCTACCCCACGGGCAGCAAATGGGCTACCCAGCAAGCCGTAACTGATGCCAGCCTGGCAAGTCAAATATCCACGGCCAACTGCGAGAGTGGCAGCAACATCTGCACACCCAGCCAGCGCGCTGTCTACGACATGCTGACTTGGCGCCAGCGGGTGCGTACCAGCCTGCCGCAAGGTGCAGTGTTTGTGACAGGCGACCGCAGCACAGGCATCGTCGTCACCTTGATGTGGATGGACAAGGACAACACCGATAAAGCAGCCTCCACCAACGATGGCACCAGCGCCACCCAAGTCAATCTGGTGGCGGCCACGCAATGTAGTGCACTTGCCAGTACAACCATTGGCTTGGCTCGCCAAACCTGCTGCCCCGATGCTGCAGAAGCACCTGCAGGCGTTCGCTGCAACCGTTTCTCGTTCACACCATGACACCATCGTCCCACCACTCCATACGCCAGCGTGGGGTAACGCTGATAGAGCTGATGGTCACAATCGCCATCACTTTGTTTTTGATCGCAGCAGCCGCCTACGTTTACCTGGGCACACGCGAAACCCAGCGGGCCATTGATCGCAATGGCAGCAACGCTGAAACTGGCACCTTTGTGTTGCAGTTGATTGGGCGAGACATCATGAAGTCCGGCTATTACCCAGCTAATATCTCCCGGATTGCCCCAAACGAACCTTTTCCCAAGCTGACTAGCTACCCGCCAGTCAGGCTTGCAGAAAATGCCGCGTTAGCAACCGACTGGACACCGCCCGCTCCGCAAGCGGCCTATCTGTCTGGTCTGTTCGGTTGCGACGGAGCCCGTTACAACCCTTCTGCTACCCCACCCTGCGGCACACCATCAGACACTGAACCCGACTCCCTTGTGGTCAATTACTTCACCAACGACACCATGGATGTCAACGTGGGAGATCGCTTTGACTGCACGGGAGCGGACGTAACAAACGATGTCAGCACCAGCAACAACAACCGGCGAAACACTGCACAACCCAACCTGCCCCCGTTGCAGCCTTTGTTCGTGTCCAATCGCTATGCCCTCTCTGACCTCAAGAAGACCGAGATAGATCAACAAGAGGTCACCACCCGCAGCCTTGCGTGCGTAGGCAACGGCAGTGGCGACAACGCTGGCAGCTCCGGCATCCCCTACCAGCCCATGATTGCCGGTATTGAAGACATGCAGATCACGTACGGGGTTTTTGCTACGACAGCCCCAAGCACCGAAAACATGGCGCGCCGAACGCCAGACAAGTACCTCACGGCCACCGAAGTCAGCAACTTGTCGACGGTATCGGTGGAATTTGGCGCATTAGGCATAACCCCCTTACCTCCTTGGTCGCGGGTCGTTTCCGTGCGGGTATGTGTCATGGCTAAAAGTATTGGAGCCAGCCCCAAAATCGCTGCACCCACCAGTGCAGAACGCAAATACATGGACTGCAAAGGCGTAGAAAAAACCCAAGATGCCAGCGATAAAAGCCTACGTAAACGCTTTGTTCAAGAGTTTGCCGTGCGCAACCGGTTGAACCAGGCTTACTAGTCCCCCACCATGACACGGTCTACAAACTTTACGCCGCGCTCACGCACCCAGAAGGGGGTGGCCTTGGTGATGGTGCTGCTGTTTTTGGTGGCGATCACCGGCATCACGGTATGGGCGGCGCGCCAGTCCATGCTGGGCGAAGGCATGGCCCGCAACCAGCAAGACATGGAAGTTGCGCGGCAGGCGGCAGAGTCTGCTCTGCGCGATGCCGAACGGGATATTGAAAATTCGGGGCTTATTCAAACGGCTTGGGCAGTTAAACCCAGTAGTCTTGCGGGCCTGTCGTGTACGCGAACCCGCAAATTGATTGCTATCGACTTCACTACTGACTGCACCAACGGATTATGCATTCGTACAGATTTGCAGTATGCAACCTACCAATGGACTTCTGCCAGCGCATCCAACGGCGGTGAACCTTGGTGGCCTACGGGCAAAGGCGGTCAATGGGTTAATGACTTCAATGGGACTACGGTCACCAAGCCCGGCAGAACCCCTGTAAACCAAGCCAACTGCGATTTCAAAGGGGGGGTTCCTTTGGGTACTTACACCGGTGCAGTGGCCATCAAAGGCGTGTCGGTCCAACCCGAATACCTGATTGAGTACTTCAAGCGCTCAGTTCCCGGCCAACAAGAAAAAGACCTGTACCGCATCACAGCGCGTGGCTTTGGTTATACGCCGCGTACCCAAGTCGTAGTGCAGTCGATTTACCTGCCCTGATAGCGCAGGCACACCCGGGTACGGCGCGCCGTCCAACTTGACCGATTTTCTGGAGTTTTTATGCACCCAATCGCCCGCACCCTATCCCAATGCCTATTTGCGACTGCGGCCCTGTTGGGACTCTTGCCCGCACACGCCACGCCTATTGAAGTGTCGGCCCCGCGCCCCTTGATTCCACCCAACGTGACGACGGCTTCCAACCGCCCCATGATCATGCTGGCCGCCTCCAAAGACCACAGTATGTTTGGACCGGTGTACACCGACTTTGAAGATCTGGACGACGACGACACCATTGACACCACCTTCAAGCCCACCTTCAAGTACTACGGGTACTTCGATCCGACCAAATGCTATGCCTATGACAATACGGCGAAACAATTCAATCCGGTCGCACTGGCAACGGTGACCGCATCCACCGCCACGGTCAAAGGTGTAGTGAGAAACCTGGAAAAGTACAGTTGCAGCGCCAGCCAAAGCTACTGGAGCGGCAACTTTCTCAACTGGTCCAGCATGACGCGCATGGACGTGGTCCGCAAACTGCTTTATGGCGGCAGGCGCAGCACCGACACCAATGGCAGTACCGTGCTGGAACGTACGCCCATGAATTGGGATGCGCATTCTTTTGTTAAATACTACAAGGGCACCGACGTACGCGACTACACGCCATTCACCGTAGCCATGCTCACCAAAACCACAGGAAGCAATGCGAATATTTATGCGGGCTTGAGCATCTGCAACTTGGGCACCAACGATGCCACCAACACTGCGGCGCCCATCATGCGTATGGTGCGGGGCAATGTACGGTTTTGGGCCACAGTGGAATATGAGGTTTGCCAATGGCGCGACACCTACAGCTCAGGCACTTTTGGTCCCAAACTCGCCCGGTACTACAAAAACTCCGATGACCAAGGGATTTCGCATGAAGTGACCATACCGTCCATCAGCACGGATGGTGCGACCTATGGAACCAATGGAAGCATTGGCCCTGAATTGACCGTACGGGTAAAAGTGTGCGACCCCGCCTTGGTTGGCGAAGAACGTTGCCAGGCTTTCCCGCCGGACTCCACCACCAACCTGAAGCCTTACGGCCTGTTCCAGGAATTTGGCTATGCCGCTGCCGATACCGCTGCACGGGCCGAGTTTGGCGTAATTACCGGCAACTACCGTGAGAACTACACAGCAGGAGCCCTGCGCAAAAACATGGGCGATTTTGCCGATGAAATCAACCCCAGCACAGGCGTTTTTTGCCATGCCACCAGTTCCGGCTGCGTTGCCAACCTGGCCTCTCCGGACGGAAGGGCTACAGGACAGGGGGCCATCAAGGCGTTCGATTCCATGCTGTTGAACGACCGCAGCAGCCGCAGCTATGGTTCGTCAGGCACTCCCAGCTCTGTGGGGCAAGGCACGCTCTCTTCGTGGGGCAACCCGATTGGGGAAATGCTGGTGCAATCGCTGCAGTACTACGCCTACAACGGAACGAGCCCAACGCCCAGCAATCCCACCAACACCAGCAAGGACAACACTCTGGGTTTACCCACCAAAAGCTGGAGCGACCCCTTGTCCACCAGCAATACCACCCGCACCAACCTCTATGGCAACTCAATATGCCGCCCCCTCAATACCTTGCTGTTGTCCAGTAGCAGCCTGAGTTTCGACATGGAGGCCAATGCAGCCTTTAACACCTTGCCCAACGCCACCAAAACACTTGCGGGCTACACCGATGCGATTGGCGAGGCAGAAGGTATCAACAACACCGACCGCTCCATCGGCTCCACCACCTTGACGTATGGATCGTCCTGCTCGGCCAAGCGGGTCGGCAACTTATCGGATGTCACCGGCATATGTCCGGAAACCCCGGCCATGGGGGGCACCTACCATGTCGCCGGAGCAGCCTTGTACGGCAACACCGCCAAGATTCGCACCATCACCAACCCGCCCAGTGATCTGAAGACCGTAAAAAACGCACTCAAGGTGAAAACCATGGCGGCATCGCTTACTGGCGGAGCGCCCCGAATAGAGGTAGTGGTGCCAGGCTCCAACCCGCCCAAATACGTCTACATCACACCAGAGAGCATCCAGTCGGGTGGCGGCATCAGCGCGCCCCTGACGTTTGCATCCATCAGCGCCAGTGCCACCCACGGGGCCTTCATCGTGACCTGGAACGACATTCTGATGGGTGGTGACTACGACATGGATGTGGTGGGCTATTTACGCTACGACATCATTAACAACAACACCACTCCGGCAACCTACGACATCAAGATCACCACCGACATCCCCGGCGTGTGCGGTGGCGGCGCAGCTACCCACGGCTTCAGCATCATTGGGGTCAATAACCAGCTAAACGCCACTGCCAACGGCCGTTATCTGACGCACCAGCATTACAGCGGTGGCATTTTGAGCGGCATGCCGCCTACCAGCGAGTATCTCTGCGGCGATACCAATTACCGTGATTTGCGCAGTCCTGTGGATAACCAGGGGAACCCCACCGTGTGCGGCCCCGCTGGTGCCCTGTGCCCCCTCAACACCACCTACAGAAACCTGGCTTTGTATAGCCCCGGGTTTGCGGGCAGATACTCCGGCAATGTCTGCAATGTCACCGGCAACGGAGCCACTGGCGACCCCGGCATTCCTTCAGCAAGCGACTATTGCTCCGTAAAAAACAACGACTATCCGGTGTCTTTAACATTCCGCATGAGTGGTGCTGCCAATGCCTTGATAGAGGACCCTCTGCTGTATGCCGCCAAATACGGTAGTTTTGACTCCAGCACCAAGAAAAATGACAACTCCAACACCTATTCCGATGAGGTTATGCCCCCATCCGTAGAGTCGTGGGACAAGACCAATGTAGACGGTACTGCGGGGGCAGATGGCAATCCGGATGGTTACTTCCTGGCTCGCCGCCCGGATTTGCTAGAAGCGCAATTACGCAAGGCGCTGGACAGTCTGGCCAAAAACGCCAACGCTGCACCCGCCACCACGTCTGGCGAGTTGGCGGAGGGCAGCTACAAATACGTTGCCAGATTTGACTCCACTACCGTGACTGGGGATGTAGTGGCTTACATGCTGCAGCCCAACGGGCTCTTCAACTCGATCCCCGCCTGGGATGCAGGCAGCCTACTGAAAACCCGTGCCAACGACTACGTGTCACCGAATCTGCCGGGCCATTCCCGCCAGATCATCACCAATTTTGGCAACGCCAGCACCACTAACACCACCGCTGCCATGCGCTTTCGCTGGGCTGACCTTCCTACCGGGTATATCACCCAGATGACCACCAGCGGCACCAACACACTCAACACCACCAACGCCGAGCGGACATTGAACTACATGCGGGGCGACCAGTCGCTAGAAGGTGCTTCCACCGGTCTGCGCGAACGAGGCAACAACCTGCTGGGCCCGGTGGTCAACGCCACACCCTGGGTACAAGGTCCGCCGGCAGCCAATTTCCTTGAGTACCAGAGCCCCGGTTACAGAAATTTTGCCAACGACCAAAATAATATGAACCGCGAAAAACTCCTGTGGGTCTCGGCCAATGACGGCATGCTGCACGCGTTTTGCGCAGAACCTGGCGGCACCATTTGCCCTGCGGGCGGCAAAGAAGTGTTTGCGTATGTGCCCGGCATGCTGGCCAACCGACTCAATGAAATTCCGATGCAGCGCGGTACCATAGGCAGAACCCGCGTATTGGGAGCCAACTTCACCACCAACTCGCCAGAGGTCCAGCCCACCAGTACCGTATGGGCCTATGTGGACGGCAATCCGTTTACCGCCGATGTCAAAACCAACATCGTGCCCGCCGTAGGTACCACGGCTGAAACCGGTACCTGGAAGACCATGCTTTTTGGCACCCTGGGACGCGGCGGGCGCGGGGTATATGCCCTGGATGTCACCGACCCCAGCGTGCTGGCTGCTGGCGAGAGCAACCCCAGCAGCATTTTCAAATGGCAATTTTCTAGCGATGACGACCGCGACCTAGGCTACCAAATCAACGACATTCCCATCAACGCCAACACCCGGCAACCCATGCCTGTGGTGAAACTGAACAACGGCCAGTTTGGACTGGTCTTGGGCAACGGCTACCAATCCATCGATGGCAAGGCGGCGCTGTTCATTCTGTTTGTGGACGGCCCTGTCAGTGCCACAGGTACCTGGACGGGCCGGTACGTCAAGCTGGTAGCGGACACCACCGTGCGCACAGGCACCGATAAAAATGGCCTGATGGGCGCAACCTGGCTTGACCGCGACAACAACGGCACAGCCGATGCGGTGTACGCGGGCGACCTCAAAGGCAACCTGTGGAAATTCGACATCAGCAGTGCTCTGACCGCTAACTGGGGTGTGGCCTACAAAGGCAGTGGAAACGTCAACCGGCCTCTGTTTACCGCAAAGTACAGTGCTACATCGGGCAACACCACGACCGTCACCCCAATGCCTATCGTGTCGGCTCCCGAGTACGTGTATCCAGCCTTTGATGGTGTGGTGATCAACTTTGGAACGGGCAGCTCCTTGGAGTCCACCGACTACCCCAAAACTTCGATACCGCAACGTTTCTTCGGTGTATGGGATCGCCCCTCCTTTGCCGCCAGCGCAGCTTCCGGCACCGGCCCCATGGTCAACGCCGACCTGTCCACCATGGTGACCCGCGCCTATTCCCGCAACTCTGCAGGGCAGGTCACGGCGACCCCCGACACCACCACTAGCGGCGTGTCCACCTACACAGCGATCGACTGGACCGCCAAAGACGGCTGGTACTTCAACTTCCCCGGTGCTTTGGCACCGCCAAGCACGCCCAACCTGTCAGAGATGCTGGTGGCCGACCCCGACCTGAAAGCGGGATACTTGATTTTCCCCACTATCCGTAAGAAGTCGGGGGCCGAGAGCTGCTACGACACACCGGACATCACCCTCTACATCATTGACCCCATCGCTGGCATACCCACACGCAAAGCCCAAGGCCTGTTGTCGGATGGCACCTTGGTCGCGGGTACGGATGTGCGGAGTCAAAAATGGGTGACGGTCAGCAACCGTTCTTCCTCCCCATTCAAGCCGACCACCTGCACGCAAGGGACTGCGGGCTGTACCAGCACCAACTGCACCAACGGTGTTTGTACGGTCGATGCCGCCTGCCCGCCTGGCAGCAAAGTGCTGGCAATCGAAAGCGGTGATGACAGCCGCTCCCTGTGTTACAACCCCCTGGGCCGCGTGCAGTGGCGCGAAATCCCAGGACTAAGGACGGACAAATGAAGCCATTCAAAGCCCAGCGCGGCTTTACCCTGATCGAGCTGATGATCACCGTTGCGGTGATCGGCATATTGGCCGCGATTGCATTGCCCAGCTATACCGAGCAAGTAGCGCGTGGCCGCCGGGCCGATGCACAAACCGCCCTGATGGGCGGCCAGCAGTGGATGGAACGGTTTTATTCGGAGAACTTCCGTTACGACCAAAACAGCGGTGGCGTGGCCGTCACCCACAGCAGCCAGTTCCCAGCACAGATGGCATCGCTACCTTCTGCCAAGTACTACGACATCGCTGTGGCGGTCGCCGCTTCCAGCCCACGCACGGCCTACACCATTACGGCGACACGCAAAACCGGCTCCAGCATGGCCGCAGACCGCTGCGGCAACATGACCGTAGACAACCTGGGTCGGCGCAGCATTGCCGCCGGCACCTACACGGCCAAAGCCGGATCTGACCTCAGCTCCGCCATCGCCTACTGCTGGAGATAGAGGCTGGCACCGCAACCCCTTCGCCCGCGCCAGGGCTTGCGCCGATGGGTGGGGGCCTGCTTGGGATCGTTGGCACTGCACCTGCTCGCCTTGGTGGTGGTGTCGCCACCCACACCAGAAAAGCAGATCTCACCGCACCACTCGCAATCGGTGGTCCACGCCCGGCTGATCCCGGCGCAGGATGTTGGCACTGCGAACACGGCACCGGTGCCCAACCCGAACCCGGTCACACCGTTGCCCCCCGCTGCCGCAGTGCCGCCCCCCGAACCCTCGCCCGCAGAAGACCCACCCGCGACCCAAGCGACGCCCGCCAGCCCTTCGCTGCCAGGCTATCTACCGATCGAGGCGGTAGACCAGCCCGCGACCCCTCTGGGTGACTGGGAAATCAACCCCGACGAACTGCCCCGGGACACCACCCTGCGCTTGCAAATCCAGCTCTGGATATCCGCACAAGGCACCATCGACCAGTGGGACTTGCTGGATGGCTCGCAGGCCGATACCGTGCTGGTCTACAAAGCCTTATCCAACTTGCAGCACACCCGCTTACAGCCTGCACTGCTCAACCATGTGGCGGTGCCCAGCGTGCGCCGCGTGGAGCTGGTCATTAGCCGTGAATAATTAGGACTTACGCAGCGCCCCTGTATCGCCCTTCGGGCTGACAGGGGGAACTTGCGTAAGTCCTGACAATGCATAGCTGCTTTATGCCCCCACTCTGGAAATGCACCCCGTGACCGAAACACCTCTCCCGCACTGGATGCGCCTCGCCCTGGACCAAGCCACCCAAGCCCGCCTGCTGGCCCCCCCCAACCCGGCGGTAGGCTGCGTCATCGTGGATGCCCAGGGCCGGATCCTGGGCCAAGGCCACACCCAGCGCGTAGGCGGCCCCCACGCCGAAGTCATGGCCCTGCGCGATGCCGCTGCACTGGGCCACAGCACCCAGGGCGCCACCGCCTACGTCACCCTGGAGCCCTGCTCCCACCAGGGCCGCACCGGCCCCTGCTGCGATGCCCTGGTGGCGGCGGGTATCCGCAAAGTGGTGGCATCGCTCGCCGACCCCAACCCGCTGGTGGCGGGCAATGGCTTTGCCCGCCTGCGCGCGGCCGGGGTAGAGGTCGAAGTCGGCCCCGGTGCAGCGCAAGCGCGCGAACTCAACCTCGGCTTCTTCAGCCGCATGGTCCGCAAAATGCCCTGGGTGCGCATGAAAATCGCCGCCTCGCTCGATGGCCGCACCGCGCTGGCCAACGGCGACAGCCAGTGGATCACCTCGCCCGCTGCCCGCGCCGACGGCCACACATCACGCGCCCGCGCTTGTGCCATCCTGACGGGCATAGGCACCGTATTGAAAGACCGGCCCACGCTCGATGCCCGGCTGGCCAACACCCCCCGGCAGCCCCATCTGGTGGTGGTAGACAGCCGACTGCAGACCCCACCCGATGCTTCTATTTTTATAGCTGGTCGTGCTGTATTTATAAGCGCTAGCAGCCAAAATGATGCTAAAAAGCAGGCCCTGGAAGCCGCCGGAGCCACCGTGCTGCACCTGCCCGACGCGGTGGGTCGGGTCGATTTGGCCGCCCTGCTGTACGAACTGGCCCGGCGCGAGATCAACGAAGTGCATGTGGAGGCCGGCCACACCCTCAACGGGGCGCTCATCCAGGCCGGTCTGGTGGACGAATTCCTGGTTTATCTGGCCCCCAAGCTGGTAGGCCCCGGCCTGGACATGGCCCGGCTGCTACCGCTGGCTGGCCTGTCGGATGCCGTGCCGCTGCAGTTCACCTCGGTCGGCGTGGTGGGCCCGGATATCCGCATCACCGCACGCATCCCTGGCCGCGACCAGTTCTGACCCGTCCGCAACCCTGCGAGGGCAGGCTTTGGGCAATTGCGACGATAATTACCGGCTTTGTAGAGCGTTGCCCGCACATCCGCGCTGGCCGCAACCTCCACGCAGCGCATCCCCTGGCGCTGCAGCTTTCACCATTGCACCCTATGACCTCGCCCTCCCCCCTCCAGCCGGTATCCATTTCCCCTGTCGAAGACATCGTGGCCGACATGCGCGCGGGCCGCATCGTGATCCTGGTCGATGAAGAAGACCGCGAAAACGAAGGCGACCTGGTGATTGCAGCCGACCACATCACGCCGGAGGCCATCAACTTCATGGCCCGCCACGCCCGTGGCCTGATCTGCCTGACCCTGTCGCGCGCACTCTGCGAGCGCCTGCAACTGCCGCCCATGGTGGCCCGCAACGGGGCCAAACACGCCACCGCGTTTACCGTCTCCATCGAAGCCGCAGAGGGCGTGACCACCGGCATCTCTGCCGCCGACCGCGCCCGCACCGTGCAAGCCGCCGTGGCGCCCAACGCCACCGCCGCCGACCTGGTGCAACCTGGCCACATCTTTCCGTTGCAAGCCGTCGATGGCGGCGTGCTCATGCGCGCGGGCCACACCGAAGCCGGTTGCGACCTGTCGGTGATGGCAGGTTGCAGCGCCTCATCGGTCATTTGCGAAGTGATGAACGACGACGGCACCATGGCCCGCCTGCCGGACCTGCAAATCTTTGCCGCCCAGCACGGCCTGAAGATCGGCACCATCGCCGACCTCATCGAATACCGCAGCCGCAACGAATCGCTGATCGAGAAAATGGGCAGCCGCCAGATCGAAACCGCCTTTGGCAGCTTCACCGCCCACGCCTTCCGCGACAAACCCAGCCAGGGCGTGCACCTGGCGCTGGTCAAAGGCATCTGGCAGCCCGACGACACCGTCCCGGCCCGTGTGCACGAACCCCTGTCGGTACTGGACGTGCTGGAGGTCAACCGCAGCCTGCACTCCTGGAGCCTGGATGCCAGCCTGCGCCATATTGCCGCCCAGGGCCAGGGCGTGGCCGTGCTATTGAACTGCGGCGAAAGCGCCGCCGACCTGCTGGCCCAGTTTGACGGCACCGCCCGCCCGGCCCAGGCCCCCGAGCGCGGCCAGATGGACCTGCGCACCTACGGCATCGGCGCGCAGATTCTGCTGGCCTGTGGCGTACGCAGAATGCAGCTCATGGGCAGCCCGCGCCGTAGCCCAGGCCTGACCGGCTACGGCCTGGAAACCACCGGTTACCTCTCTCCATCACAACAAGAACAGAAGGAATAGACATGCAGCACGCAAACCAAGGCGCTTTATCCGCCCAAGACCCCCGCATGGACGGCCGCAAGCTGCGCATCGCCATCGTGCAGGCCCGCTTCAACGAAAGCATCACCAACGCCCTGGCCGATGCCTGCAAGGCCGAGCTGGCCGCCTTGGGTGTGCAAGCCGACAACATCCAGCACGTGCAAGTGCCCGGCGCGTTAGAGGTGCCGCTGGCCCTGCAAGCCCTGGCCGAAACCGAGCAATTCGACGCGATGGTGGCCCTGGGCTGCATCATCCGGGGCGAAACCTACCACTTCGAGCTGGTGGCCAATGAATCCGGCAGCGCCGTGACCCGCATCGGGCTGGACTACAACATCCCGATTGCCAACGCCATCATCACCACCGAAAACCTGGCGCAAGCCGTGGCCCGCCAAACCGACAAGGGCACAGACGCTGCCCGCGTCGCGGTGGAAATGGCCAACTTACTAGAGCAATTGGCATGACCAACCCCGACACCCCTTCCTCCACGACGCCACCTTCCACACCCAAGCGCCCACGCCAATCCCGCAGCGGCCTGACCGACACCGGTGTGCGCAAAGCCGCCGCCAAGTCCGACCGCAGCCGCGCCCGCGAATTTGCCTTGCAAGCGCTCTACCAGCACCTGGTGGGCCGCAACGATGCCGAATCCATCGACCACTTCACCCGCGACCTGGCAGGCTTTCACAAAGCCGACTCGGTGCATTACGACGCACTGCTGCACGGCTGCATCGAACAGTCCGCCGAGCTCGACGCAATGATCATCCCCCTGCTGGACCGCAAGCTGGAAGAAATTTCGCCGGTCGAGCGCTCGGTCATGTGGATTGGCGTGTACGAGATGCGCAACTGCCTGGACGTACCCTGGCGCGTGGTCCTGAACGAATGCATCGAACTGGCCAAAGAGTTTGGCGGCACCGATGGCCACAAATACGTCAACGGCATCTTGAACGGCCTGGCCCCCCACCTGCGCGCTGCCGAAGTGCAGGCCGACAAGGCGGGCAAAGCAGGTACATCGGGTAAAGCCCCCACACCCGCCGAAGAATAAGGGCCTACCGCATGCGGATTTCCCGGCGCGCACAGGCCATCGAGCCGTTTTACGTGATGGAGGTGGCCAAGGCCGCGTCCGAGCTGGCCCAAAAGGTCGCCCACACCGACCGGCCCATGGTGTTTTTGAACATCGGCGAGCCCGACTTCACCGCCCCGCCACGGGTGCAGGCCGCCGCCGTGCAGGCCATCCACAATGGCAGCACGCAGTACACCCAGGCCACCGGCCTGCTGGCCCTGCGCGAACGCATCAGCGCCTGGTACGCCAGCCGATTTGGTGTGGAGGTGCCGGCCAGCCGCATCGTGGTGACCGCCGGGGCATCGGCCGCGCTGCAACTCGCCTGCCTGGCGCTGATCGACGCGGGCGACGAGGTGCTGATGCCCGACCCCAGCTACCCCTGCAACCGGCATTTCGTGTCGGCTGCCGACGGCAAGGCCGTACTGCTACCCACCACCGCTGCCGACCGTTACCAGCTCAGTGCAGACATGGTGGCCAGCGCCTGGACCGACAAGACCCGGGGCGTGCTGTTGGCATCGCCTTCCAACCCCACGGGCACTTCTATCGACCCTGCCGTGCTGCGCGACATCCACAGCGTGGTGCAATGGCACGGCGGCATCACCCTGGTGGACGAGATCTACCTGGGTTTGAGCCATGACGACCGCTTTGGCCAGACCGCGCTGGCCATCGATGACCAGATCATCAGCATCAACAGCTTCAGCAAGTACTTCCACATGACCGGCTGGCGCCTGGGCTGGCTGGTGGTGCCCGAGGCACTGGTGCCGGTGGTGGAGCGCATTGCGCAAAACCTTTTTATCTGCCCCAGCACCATCGCCCAGCACGCCGCACTGGCCTGCTTCGAGCCTGACAGCATCCAAGAATTTGAGCGCCGCCGCGCCGAATTCAAAGCCCGGCGCGACTACTTCATCCCGGCGCTGAACGAACTCGGTTTTTTAGTACCCGAAATGCCAGATGGCGCTTTCTACGCCTGGGCTGACTGCTCTTTAATTTGCAGCAAACTAGGCATCAAAGACAGCTGGGACATGGCCTATGAAATCCTGCACCGCGCCCACGTGGCCGTGACCCCGGGCCGCGACTTCGGCAGCGCCGATACCCACAAATTCCTGCGCTTCTCCACCGCCAGTTCGATGGAGAACCTGCACACCGCCATCGCCCGCCTGCGCGACATGCTCAACCTTCCCCACCATGCTTAACACCACCTTCACCCACCCTGTCCGCGTCTACTGGGAAGACACCGATGCCGGTGGCATCGTTTTCTACGCCAACTACCTCAAGTTCTTTGAGCGCGCCCGTACCGAATGGCTGCGTTCGCTGGGCATCCACCAAAGCACCCTGAAGGACAGCAGCGGCGGCATGTTCGTGGTGGCCGAGACCACGGTGAAATACCTGCGCTCGGCCCGGCTGGACGACCAACTATTGGTTACCGCCCGGTTGGAACAAATCGGCCGATCCACACTCACAATCACACAGCAGGCCATTCTGGATGGCGCGGTGCTGTGCGACGGCAGCATCCGCCTGTGCTGGGTGCGTTACGACACCCTCAAATCCGACCGCATCCCGGCCCCTCTTTTAGAAGTTTTGCAATGACCCAAGACCTGTCGATCTGGACCATGGTGCTGAACGCCAGCATCGTGGTGCAACTGGTGATGCTGCTGCTGGTGGTGGTGTCCATCTCCAGCTGGGCAGCGATTTTCCGCAAACTGATTGCGCTGGCCAAGGTCAAGTCGCAAAACGAAAGCTTCGAGCGCGACTTCTGGTCGGGCACCAGCCTGAACGACCTGTTCAATTCCGCCGCCCGCAACGCCCAAAACGGCCAGGACGCAGGTCCGATGGAGCGCATTTTTGCCAGCGGCATGCGCGAATACCAAAAACTGCGCGAACGCCGCATTGCCGACCCCGGCACCCTGATGGACGGCGCCCGCCGTGCCATGCGCGCCAGCTACCAGCGCGAGATGGACGTGATCGAGTCCAGCCTGTCCTTCCTGGCCTCCGTCGGCTCGGTGTCGCCGTATGTGGGCCTGTTTGGTACGGTCTGGGGCATCATGCATGCCTTCACCGGCTTGGCTAGCATGCAGCAGGTGACCCTGGCTACCGTGGCCCCCGGCATTGCCGAGGCGCTGGTGGCCACCGCCATCGGCCTGTTCTCGGCCATTCCCGCCGTGGTGGCCTACAACCGGTTTGCCCGCGAGATCGACCGCACCGCCATCCGGCTGGAAACCTTCATGGAAGAGTTCTCCAACATCTTGCAGCGCAACGTGGCAGCCCAATCCCCTGCCGCGCCTGCCGTGTCTGCGGGGCACTAAGCCATGGCCAGCATGGTGTCACGGGGGCGCGGTCGGCGCACCATCAACGAGATCAACATGGTGCCCTTCATCGACGTGATGCTGGTGCTGCTGATCATCTTCATGGTCACCGCGCCCATGATCACCCCCAGCGTGGTCGATCTGCCCAGCGTGGGCAAGGCCGGCAAACAACCCGACCGGGTGATCCAGATCGTCATCGCCAAAGACGAATCGCTGGAGCTCACCCAAAAAAGCAAAACCACCAAACTCGGCAAAAACGATGTCGCCAGCGCCGTCAAGACAGCGCAGGCCGGGGACGCCAGCGTACCCGTGGTCATCAGCGCCGACCGCAACGTCAAGTACGAATCGGTGGTGAAGGTGATGGACACCCTGCAGCGCGCAGGCATACAGCGCGTGGGCCTGTCGGTCCAGCTCGGCAAATAGAGCCTTCCACTCCACCCTATGCACGCCGCCCAGGACACGCTCAACCTCAGCCCCCCCCAGCCCCCCGGCATGGTGCGGGCGCTGGGCCTGGCCCTGCTGGCCCACGGCCTGCTGCTGGTGGCCCTGGTCATCAACGTGCAGTGGAAACAAACCGAGAGCGCCACGGTAGAGGCCGAGCTTTGGTCGTCGTCGGTGCAAATGGCCGCGCCCAAGGCGGTCGATGTGCCGCCGCCCCCACCCGTGGAAACGCCCCGCCCCACACCGCCGCCCCAGCCCGTGGCCAAGGTCCAGCCGCCCCCGCCCGCACCCGATGTGAAAGATGCCGACATTGCCCTGGAGCGCGCCAAAAAGAAACGTGAATCCGAGAAGCTGGAGCAAGCCAAAGCGGATAAAGCCGAAAAGGCCAAGCGCGACAAGCTCGAAAAAGAAAAGGCCCTGAAAGCCAAAATCGCCGAAGAGAAAGCCGAGGAAGCGGCCGAAAAAAAAGCCGCCGAAGACAAACGCCTGAAAGACAAGAAAGCCGCCCAGGACAAGCAGGACGCGCTGGACAAAAAAGCCAAGGCCACCCAGGACGCCAAGGACGCAGCCAAAGCTGCCGCCGAGAAAGCCGATGCGAAGGCCCTGGCAGCCCTGCGCAACGACCAAATGAAACGTATCGCGGGCTTGGCCGGGGCCACGGGCGGGGCCAACGCCACCGGCAGCGCACTGCAATCGTCAGGGCCCTCCGCAGGCTACGGCGGCAAGGTAGTGGCCAAAGTCAAGCCCAACATCGTGTTTCCCGATGATTTCGACGGCAACCCCAAAGCCGAAGTCGAAATTCGGTTGTCGCCCGACGGCACCATCCTGAGCAGCAAGCTGGTCAAACCCAGTGGCAACAAGGCCTGGGACGATGCCGTGCTCAAGGCCATTGACAAGACCCAAACCATGCCCCGCGACACCGATGGCCGGGTGCCTCCATCCATGATCATCGGTTTCAAGCCGCGCGATTTTTAACCCCAGGAAAACCATGGACTACGTTGTTTCGCCCCCCGCTGTCGTCTCCGTCCCCGTTGTCGGCCAGCCTGCCCGCTTCCCCGTGCACCGCATCTACTGCGTGGGCCGCAACTACGCCGAACACGCCAAGGAAATGGGCTTTACCGGGCGCGAACCACCATTTTTCTTCATGAAACCCGCCGATGCCGTGGTGGCGGTCGAGGCGGGCCAGACCGGCTCGGTGGCCTACCCCACGCTGACCGACAACCTGCACCACGAAATCGAGCTGGTAGTGGCCATTGGCAAGGGCGGCAAGAACATCACAGCGGCCGACGCGCACCAGCATATCTATGGTTACGCCGTAGGCCTGGACATGACCCGCCGCGACCTGCAAAACGAGATGAAAAAACAGGGCCGCCCCTGGTGCATCGGCAAGGGCTTTGAACAATCCGCCCCGATCGGCCCCATTACCCCGGCAGCCCAGGCGGGCGGCGTGGAGCAGGCCGAGATTACCCTTCGGGTCAACGGCCAGGAGCGCCAGCGCAGCACCGTGGCCCAGCTGATCTGGAGTATTTCTGAGACCATCGAACACCTGTCTGCCGCCTGGGAGCTGCAACCCGGCGACCTGATCTACTCGGGCACACCCGAAGGCGTGGGCGCGGTCGTGCGCGGCGACCTGCTGGTGGGCAGCGTAGCCGGGCTGGAAGCCTTGAGCGTGCGTATCGCGTAAAAGGCTGTCCATCGCCATGCACCGCAACCCCATCAAATTCTGCAAAGACTGCGGCGCAGCCGTGGCGTACCGCGTGCCCGACGACGGCGACACCAAGCTGCGGGCCGTCTGCCCCGCCTGCCACACGGTGCACTACGAGAACCCGATCAACGTGGTCGGTACCGTGCCGCACTGGGGAGACAAGGTTCTGCTGTGCAAGCGCAACATTGAGCCACGTTTCGGCAAATGGACCCTGCCCGCAGGCTTCATGGAACTGGGCGAAAGTACCGCCGAAGGTGCGGCCCGCGAAACGGTGGAAGAAGCCGGTGCGCAGTTTGAAATGCAAGACTTGTTCAGCGTGATGAGCGTCATCCACGTGGGCCAGGTGCACCTGTACTACCGTGCCAAGCTGCTCAGCGAGGTGTTCGACCCCGGTTTTGAAACCATCGAAGCCCGGCTGTTCACCGAGGCCGAGATTCCCTGGGACGAGATTGCATTTCGCACCGTCTCCCAGACCCTGAAGCACTACTTTGCCGACCGCCGGGCAGGCCAATTTGGTTTGCACCACGAAAGCCTGGTGTAGCAAATGCTATCATTTAAATAGCTACTCCCGCCTATTCAATAAGCGCAAACGGCCTAAAACGCTTAAAAATACTTCGCCACTGCACAGCGGCTGGGAAGCGCGACTACGCGGTAACAAGCCAGTTCTTGCGGGCGGCCAGCACGGCGTTGGGGTACGGCGCTTTGCCCCGTGAGCCGTTGTAGCGGCCCAGGCCCATGAACAAATCACCGCCCTCGCGGTCCAGGTAGTGGCGCAGGATCACGCAGCCAAAGCGCAGATTGGTCTGCATGTGGAATAGCTTGCCCGCGTCGCCATCGCCCAGCACCCGGGTCCAGAACGGCATCACCTGGGTGTAGCCCCGTGCGCCCGCGCTGCTGACGGCAAATTTGCGGAAGTTGCTTTCCACCTGGATCAGGCCCAGCACCAGGGAGGTGTCCAGGCCGGCACGCTGGGTCTCGTACCAGACGGTTTCCAAAAACTCCCTGCGCACCGCCCAATCGGGCTTCTTGGACCGCAGGCGGTCGCTCATGGCCGCCAGCCAGCGCAGGTAGGCCAGGCGCGCTTCGGTGCTGGAGAACTCGGGCACCGGCGGCGCAGCGTTGCGGATGGCGGAGCCCAAGGCCCCACGCACCGCGTCGGCCAGGGGTTCCTCGATTTGCCCACCCGCATGCACCAGCTCACCTTGCGATAACAACCCCAGCGCACCGCATGTGCGCAGGACTGCATTTCTTCGGGTAATGCTGCGCGGGTCCAAGGTGTCAGGCTCCGGTGGCAGGTGCCAGCCGTGACTGCACAAAGGCGAACACGTCGGCCACAGCCACCTTGGTAGCGGCGGCATCGCGGCGGTGTTGGTATTCGACCTGGCCATCTTTCAGGCCCTTGTCGCCCACGGTGATGCGGTGCGGCACGCCGATCAGCTCCCAGTCGGCAAACATGGCACCGGGGCGCTCGCCGCGGTCGTCCAGGATCACGTCCACGCCCGCGGCCAGCAACTGGGCGTAGAGCGTGTCGGCAGCGGCCTTCACGTCGGGGCTGCGGTCGGGGCTGATGGGGCAGACCACCACGGTGAACGGGGCCAGCGCATCGGGCCAGATGATGCCGCGCGCGTCGTGGTTTTGCTCGATGGCGGCCGCAGGCAGGCGGGTGATGCCGATGCCATAGCAGCCCATTTCCATGAACTGGGGCTTGCCGTTCACGTCCAGGAAGGTGGCATTCATGGCCTGGCTGTACTTGGTGCCCAGGTAGAACACATGGCCGATCTCGATGCCGCGCTCGATGGCCAGCACGCCCTTGCCGTCGGGCGATGGGTCGCCTTCGACGATGTTGCGCAGGTCGGCAATCGCGTCGGGCTCGGGCAGGTCGCGGCCCCAGTTCACGCCGGTGTAGTGGTAGTCGGCCTCGTTGGCACCGCAGACCCAATCGGCCATCACGGCCACTTCGCGGTCCACCACCAGCTTGACGGGTAGCTTGGTGTGCAGCGGGCCCAGGTAGCCGGGCAGGCAGCCAAAGTGCGCGTCGATCTCGGGGATGGAGGCAAAGCGGAAGCCATTTTCCAGACCGGGCACTTTGGCAACCTTGATCTCGTTCATGGAATGGTCGCCGCGCAGCAACAGCAGCCACACCTGCACCTTGACCACCGCGCCCTGGTCGTCGAGCTGCTCGGTGGCCAGCACCAGCGACTTGACGGAGTTCTTCAGCGGCAGGCCCAGGTACTCGGCCACGGCAGCGCAAGTGCTTTTGTCGGGCGTGGAGGTCTTGGCCAGGGCCTGGCTGGGGTCGGGACGCGCAGTCTGGGGGGCCAAGGCTTCGGCCTTTTCCATGTTGGCGGCGTAGTCACTGGTGGGGCAGTACACGATGGCGTCTTCACCGGTAGCGGCAATCACCTGGAACTCTTCGCTCAGGTCACCACCGATCGCACCGCTGTCGGCGGCCACCGCGCGGTAGGTCAGGCCAAAGCGGTCAAAAATCTTGCGGTAAGCCTGCGCCATGTTTTGGTAACTGGCTTTGGCGGCGTCCTGGTCGCGGTCGAAGCTGTAGGCATCCTTCATGGTGAACTCGCGGCCCCGCATCAGGCCGAAGCGAGGGCGGCGCTCGTCGCGGAACTTGGTCTGGATCTGGTACAGGTTCTTGGGCAACTGCTTGTAGCTGCGGAATTCTTGCCGGGCGATGTCGGTGACCACTTCTTCGCTGGTGGGCTGCATCACGTAGTCGCGCTCGTGACGGTCCTTGAGGCGCAACATCTCGGGGCCCATCTTCTCGAAGCGACCCGTCTCCTGCCACAACTCAGCAGGCTGCACCACGGGCATGGAGACCTCAATGGCACCGGCGCGGTTCATCTCTTCGCGCACGATGGCCTCGACCTTGCGGATCACCCGCAGCCCCATGGGCATGTAGCTGTAGATGCCAGCGCCCAGCTTTTTGACCATGCCCGCCCGCGTCATGAGCTGGTGGCTGACCACCTCGGCATCGGATGGCGCTTCTTTGAGCGTGGAGATAAGGAACTGGGAGGCTTTCATGGGCGAGTTTCAGGGCTAGTGGAGTCGGGAAAACAGGCTGCATCGCTTGATACACAGGCATCGCTGTGCATAATGGATACAGTTTAAAAATTGGGGTTTGATTATGCTTGACCGCGAAGGCTTTAGGCCTAACGTCGGCATCATCCTGCTCAACCAGAGAAATCAGGTATTTTGGGGCAAACGCATACGTACCCATTCTTGGCAGTTTCCGCAAGGTGGCATTGACCGGGGCGAAACCCCCGAGCAGGCCATGTTCCGTGAACTGCACGAGGAAGTAGGTCTACATCCTGAGCATGTACGCGTTGTGGCCCGCACCCGTGACTGGTTGCGCTATGAGGTGCCGGACCGCTTCATCCGCCGGGATGCACGCGGCCACTACAAGGGCCAGAAACAAATCTGGTATCTACTACAACTGGTCGGCCACGACTGGGACCTGAATCTGCGTGCTACCACCCACCCAGAGTTCGACGCATGGCGTTGGAACGATTACTGGGTGCCATTGGACGTGGTGGTGGAATTCAAGCGCGGCGTGTATGAAATGGCGCTGACCGAGTTGTCACGCTTTCTGCCGCGCTGCGACTACCGCAACCGTTTCTTGCGCAGCAATATGCGGGGCCGCGAGGGCGATGGCTGCTTTGAAGAGGCGCAAGGCGCGCATTTTGAACTGCCACCGGGTGCCACCTTTGACCCGGACCCGCAGGCCAGCCACCCTTAAGCCGAAAAAATTTACCGCGACAACACCAGGTTGTCGCGGTGCACCATCTCGGCTTCGGCCACATAGCCCAGCAGGCTCTCGATTTCGCTCGACGGCTTGCGGCAAATCAGGCGTGCTTCGGCGCTGGCATAGTTGGCCAAGCCCCGGCCAATGGCCACGCCATCGGCGCCCAGAATGGCGATCACGTCGCCGCGCGAGAAATCGCCTTCCACCTGCGTCATACCGATGGGCAATAGACTCTTGCCGCCATCGCGCACTTTGGCGGCGGCACCGGCATCCACCGTCACCGCACCGCGCATTTGCAGATGGTCGGCCATCCACTGTTTGCGGGCCTGGGTTTTTTGGGTTTGGGCCACCAGCAAGGTGCCAATGGCTTCACCGCGCGACAAACGCACCAGCGCGTCGGGCTCACGCCCCCAGGCGATTACGGTGGAAGCGCCCGAACCGGCCGCCCGTTTGGCCGCCAAAATCTTGGTGATCATGCCACCGCGCCCCAGGCTGGAGCCCGCACCACCCGCCATGGTTTCCAATGCCGGGTCGCCCGCATGGGCTTCGTGGACGAAGGTGGCGGTCGCGTCTTTGCGCGGGTCGGCGGTGAACAGTCCTTTTTGGTCGGTCAGGATCACCAGCGCGTCGGCCTCGACCAGGTTGGCCACCAACGCACCCAGGGTGTCGTTGTCGCCAAACTTGATTTCGTCGTTGACGACGGTGTCGTTCTCGTTAATGACCGGCACCACGCCATGCTGCAACAGGGTCAGCAGAGTGGAACGGGCGTTGAGGTAGCGTTCGCGGTCGGCCAGGTCGGCGTGGGTCAACAACACCTGGGCGCTGCCCAGGCCGTTTTCCCGCAGTTTGGTTTCGTACATCTGCGCCAGACCCATCTGGCCCACCGCCGCTGCCGCCTGCAGCTCGTGCACGGCGCGGGGCCGGGTGGTCCAGCCCAGGCGTTTCATGCCTTCGGCAATGGCCCCGCTGGAGACCATGATGACCTCGCGCGGGCGTACCGGCTGGCCTGCGTTCTCCAGGCCTTTGACCAGCACCGCCAACTGGCGACACCATTCGCCAATGGCCTGCTCGTCCAGCCCCCGGCCTTCGTTGGTGACCAGGCTGGAGCCCACTTTGACCACGATGCGCCGGGCATCCCGCAATACCGTTGAAGCAAAAATAGATGTCATTTAGGCCTGTAGCGCTTATGGAATAAGCGTGAGCAGCTATTATTTCAGGAGTTATTCTTCGGCAGAATTTTCCGAGGGGAGTACAACAAACCGGGGATCGATTTCCACCGGGGTTTGCTCCGCCAGTTGCTCGGCCTTGACGTGCTTGTAAATCGCCTTCACCAGCGGCTCGCAGCCTTCGCGGGTCAGGGCCGAGATTTCGAACACCGGGCCCTTGAACTTGAAGCGCTTCACAAAGTCTTTCACCAGGGCCGCACGCTTGTCGCTTTCGGCCATGTCCAGCTTGTTCAGCACCAGCCAGCGCGGCTTTTTGTACAGACCATCGTCGTACTTCTTCAGCTCGCCCACGATGGCCTTGGCCTGCGCCACCGGATCCACAGAATCGTCAAACGGCACCATGTCCACAATGTGCAGCAGCAAACGGTTGCGTTGCAGATGGCGCAAGAACAGATGGCCCAGGCCGGCACCTTCGGCCGCGCCTTCGATCAGACCGGGTAAATCGGCCACCACAAAGCTTTGCTCGGGGCCCACGCGCACCACACCCAGATTGGGGTGCAGGGTGGTGAACGGGTAGTCGGCAATGCGGGGGCGGGCGTTGGAGATGGCGGTGATGAAGGTCGATTTACCGGCGTTGGGCATGCCCAGCAGGCCCACATCGGCCAGCACGCGCAATTCCAGCTTCAGGCTGCGCTTTTCGCCGGGCCAGCCTGGGGTTTTCTGGCGCGGGGCACGGTTCACGGCGCTCTTGAAGCGCATATTGCCAAAACCGCCGTCGCCGCCCTTGGCAATGGTGATTACTTCACCTTCCACCAACAGCTCAAACAATTTTTCGCCGGTTTCGGCATCGGAGATGATGGTGCCCACTGGCATCTTCAAAATGATGTCGTCCCCGGCAGCGCCGAACATGTCGGAGCCCATGCCGTGCTCGCCGCGCTTGGCCTCGTGGCGGCGCGAGAAACGGAAGTCCACCAGGGTGTTCAGATTGATGTCGGCCACCGCATACACGTGGCCGCCCCGGCCCCCGTCGCCGCCGTTGGGGCCACCGAATTCCTTGTATTTTTCGTGACGAAACGACACGCACCCTGCCCCGCCATCGCCTGCGGAGATGTCAATGAAGGCTTCGTCAACGAATTTCATACCGATTCCAATATCAAAATTGCGAGTCCTCTAGAAATATGATTCCTCGGCGGCATCCCTGCAAGCCAAAAATCAAATTTCCAGAAGCCTCTTTGGTGTCCCTGAAACAACGAAGCCCCGACGAGGCGGGGCTTCGGAGGGATCAAAGTGATCTATCCAACCAGGGCTTAGGCCGCAGGAGTGATAACCACTTGGTGCTTGTTCATCGAGCCCTTGATGGCGAAAGACACATGGCCTTCCACCAGAGCAAACAAGGTGTGGTCCTTGCCAATACCGACATTGGTGCCGGGATGGAACTTGGTACCACGTTGGCGAACGATGATCGCGCCTGCGCTCACCAGTTCACCACCAAACGCCTTGACACCCAGCATTTTTGGCTTGGAGTCGCGCCCATTTCGCGTAGAGCCGCCGCCTTTTTTCTGTGCCATGACCTGTGCCCGTTATGCTGCAATCACGCCGATTTGCAGTTCGGTGAACTGCTGGCGGTGACCTTGGCGTTTCATGTAGTGCTTACGACGGCGCATTTTGAAAATGCCCACTTTGTCGTGCTTGCCGTGAGCCACTACCGTGACCGTAACCGTTGCGCCGGAAACCAAGGGCGTGCCAACCTTGATCTCGCTGCCGTTGCCGACTGCCAGAACCTGATCAAACACAATCTCTTGGCCTACGTCCGCAGCAATCTGTTCTACTTTAATTTTTTCACCAGAAGCAACACGATACTGTTTGCCTCCGGTTTTTATGACCGCGTACATACTTGACCTCTTCACTAAATCTGCAGACGGATTTCCACAGAGCCTCAGATTCTAGCATTGTCTGGCCCATACCACCAATTACCGTGTTTTGGTGGGTAATTTGCGGCTGCGAACTTCTTATAATTGCGTAACTAACCGTTTTTTACCTTGTCAGTCAACTCCTCCCGCACCGCCGCCGCCCTCGCCCTCATTGCCGATGACATGCGCGAGGTGGATCTAGTAATTGCACAGCGCCTGGCCTCTGGCGTACCGTTGGTGGGCACAGTATCGCAATACATCATCTCTGCCGGAGGCAAACGCCTGCGACCGGCAATTTTGCTGCTGATGTGCGGTGCCTTGGGTTACACCCATGCGCAACGGTTCAACATGGCGGCAGTGGTGGAATTCATCCACACCGCCACCTTGCTGCACGATGACGTGGTGGACGAATCCACCCTGCGCCGGGGCCGCCCCACCGCCAACGAAGCGTTTGGCAATCCGGCCAGCGTGCTGGTAGGCGACTTTTTGTATTCGCGCGCCTTCCAAATGATGGTCGATGCCAAGGACATGCGCATCATGCAAATCCTGGCCGATGCCACCAACGTGATCGCCGAGGGCGAGGTGATGCAACTGGTCAACATGCACGACGCGTCGCTCGACGAAGCCGCCTACCTGCGCGTGATCCGCTCCAAAACCGCCAAGCTGTTTGAAGCCAGCGCCCGGCTGGCGGCCATCTTGTCGCACAGTACACCCGAAGTGGAAGAAGCCTGCGCCGCCTATGGCCAGGCACTGGGCACAGCTTTTCAGGTGATTGACGACGTGCTGGACTACGACGGTGATGCCACCGAGATGGGCAAAAACCTGGGCGACGACCTGCGCGAAGGCAAAGCCACACTGCCACTCATCGCCGCCATGCGGCGCGGCAGCCCAGAACAATGCGCGCTGATCCGTAGCGCCATCGAAACCGGTGAAACCGAGCGCCTGGACGAGATCATTGCGATTGTCAAAAGCACCGGCGCGCTGGACGTGACCCGCCAGGCCGCAGCCGCCGAAGCCCAGCGCGCGGTAGAGGCCACAAAGCACTTCCAGCCCAATGCCTATACCGATGGCTTGCTACAATTAGCCGCGCAATTATTGGAACGCCGCTCATAGCCCTGCGGCGTAACCACCAGCTTTATCGGGGTGTAGCTTAGTCAGGTAAAGCGCTACGTTCGGGACGTAGAGACCGGAGGTTCGAATCCTCTCACCCCGACCAAAAATCCTTATAAATCAAGTACTTGCAGATGCACTGCGTACTCGATTTCTGAGAAAACTCCCAAACTGTGCCAAAACTGTGCCAAATCGGGCCGGTTTAACAGCATGAATTGGGTCGACGGATAAATAACGATCGCTACAGAAGACTCCACAACACGGAGTCCTTCATGGCATCTATCGAAAACCGCTCGCGCTACACCGTCACCGTCAAAAACCGGGACGACCTCACCCAAGAATTTCCGTTCAACAAATCCAAGGCCATCCAAGCCTACATCGCGAAACTGGGCGAGCAAGGTTTCAAACCCAAACTGTCCCAAGCAGAAAACCTCTTTCTGGTGCGCATCCGTCAAAAGGGCTACGACGAAGACCAGGTGGTGCGTAACTCGCGTGAAGAAGCAGACGCTTACATCAAAACAATCGAAGAAGAGCGACACCGGGGGCTGTTCATCGATTACACAGCCGCCCACAAAACCAGCTTCGCTAGCGTGTTGGTTCGCCACCTGGAGGAAGAAGTCCCAAAACTGAAAAGCAGCCGCTACCTGCCGAGCATCAAGGTCGAAGGCTGGCTTGAGGACAGCGGTCCCGAGGGCGTAAAAATGCTGGCGGCGTACCGGGAGGGCTTGGAGGCAAAGAACGTCGCCAGACGTCCGGCCAAACACAAGATGCGCGAAGTATCCACCTACCTAGCGTGGATTCACAAGCGTTTGTCAGAAGTCACAACATCCGATATTGAAGATTACAGCGCCGAGCGTTTGCTGAGCGTGATGCCAGCCACCGTAGACCGCGAATTCGCAGCGCGTCGCCCCCGGTATTTCAATGAACGGGATCGGCGTATCACGCCCGAAGAGGAACGGCAGCTCATAGATGCCTTAGCCGCCATTGACCGCGAGCGCGCGGTCCAAACCGCACTAGCCCCCCTGCAAGCTATTCGCAGGAGGAATCCATGTCCAGAATATCCCGCATCGCCCAGCTTATCCCGCAGGTTCTGCGATCTACATCACGTAGGCGGCGCACTCATCGCAGTCCGCACTCCCACATTTTCGAAGACCATTAGTCATGTATCAACTCCACGGCTTCTGTCAGTCTGGCAACACGTTCAAGGTATCCGGCTGGGCAAACCCATACGACATCCTGCCAGGTGAAGTCATCTCTCCAAGGTGGTGAACGCGACGCAAAACTACCATTTATGCCCCCCACAAGCGCGAGAAACTGACCGATAGTTTGGATTTGGGGAAGCGAAACGTTCATGGCGAACGACTGTCGTTCGGAAAATTGGAAGTCAGCTTCCAAGGCCCGTACCTGACGCCGGCCAGCCCCATAGCGGGCACCAAGCCCAGAGAAATTAGGCTCCAACAGCAGATACCGGATGGACTCCGAAAGTCATCGGCAATCCGCTAGACGGCTACAGCGCACCAACGTGTAGCAAGCGCGAGGCATATCGTGCCCTCATCAGCCACAGTCAGACCGCTGCGAACGTCTTTTGCCACTGACTGGGCGACACACCTACGGATTGGCGGAACTGCAGGCGAAATGACTCAGCAGAGCCGAAGCCAGTCTGCTCGGCCACGCGCTCGATGCTCAGCGATCCACGCTCCAGCAGGCGCTGCGCAAGTTGCATGCGCTCTGCCTGCAACCAGACATGTACCGATGTGCCAGTCAAAGCCTTGAATTGCCGGGTGAGGGTTCGGCGGCTGAGGCCGGCCTCCTGTCCCAACGAGTCGAGGCTATGCGGTTCATGAAGCCGCGCACGTACCTCGTCCATCAGTCGGCCCAGCCGAGTGCCGGTACGGGCCTTTGGCATTGGCTGCTGGATGAATTGCGCCTGGCCTCCTTCTCGGTGCGGAGGGATCACGAGCCGACGCGCTAACTGATTGGCGCGTTCGCCTCCCAACTGCTGGCGCACCAGGTGCAGGCAGGCATCCAGGCCGGCGGCCGTGCCTGCCGAGGTGAGTACGCGCCCCTCCTGTACGTAGAGCACGTCTGGCTCCACCCTGATGTCCGTAAAACGTTGGGCAAACAGAGGGGCGTATTCCCAATGCGTTGTGGCCCTGCCACCGGCTAACAGACCAGCCTCGGCGAGCACGTGACTGCCCAGGCAGAGCCCCACGATGATGGCACCTCGCGCATGGGCAGCCCTCAGGGCGCGCAGCAGCACCTCAGGGGGCCGCTCGTTGATGTCGCGCCAACTGGGCACGATCACCACCTCGGCTTTTTGCAGAGCGCGCAACGATCGCAGGCCTGTCAAGGCAAAGCCCGCGCTGGTTCGCACAGGTGCCGGGTCAACGCTGCACACCACGATTTCGAATGGGTTGTAAGGTTCCAAACCCTCGCCAAACACCACGCAAGGCACCGACAGATGAAATGGGCTGACACCTTCAAACACCACCACCGCCACAAGGCGGCGCTGCGGTTGGATTGCGGATGGTGAGGTCAAAGGCATCGGTTCAAAAGAAGCAAGAACAGGTTGGCCCGATCTTACCGATATTTGACTTTCGGGCCTATAGTCGATCGTTCCTTTTTTCGGAAGAATCAAGGCTTCACTAATTACTCCGGGGAACGCCAATGTCCAAACCAGCCTTGTTACTGATCGATCTGCAGAATGACTACTTTCCTGGCGGTGCCTACCCGCTGTCGAACACAGAGGCGGCCTTGGCCGCTGTGGAACGGGCGATCCGCCATGCGCAGTCAAGGGGCTTGCCGGTGGTTCATGTGCAGCATGTGGCCGACCCTGCGCAGGGCATCGCCCCTTTCTTCAACGCCGACACCGAAGGCGTGAAGATCCATCCACGCATCTTGGCAGCCGCACCGGATGCGCCTGTGGTGGTCAAGCATTTCGCCGACAGCTTTGAGCGCACCAATCTGCACTCGACACTTCAGGCACTGGGGGCTACCGAGCTGGTGCTATGCGGCATGATGACGCAGAACTGCGTGACCCACACCGCGCTGTCCCGTCAAGCCGATGCATACGAGCGAGTGACGGTGCTCAGCGATGCCTGCACCACTGTCAGCGAGATGCTGCATGCCATTGCCCTGCATGCGCTATCGACCCGTGTTCAATTGGTCGATTCTGCGTCCAACTGGTGACAAGTTACGTTGAACAGCCAATCACCTTTCCGAAAGTTGACCCCATGACTCTTTTGACCCGACTGCGTTTCGTGTTGGTATTCTTGGTCGCTTTGGCTGCGATTCCGGCAACTGCCGGCCAGACGCCCAAGCAAATCGTGGCGGCGTTCTTCGACCTCGCCTTCGTGCAGCGCCAACCCGTCGAAGCCGCGCGGAAGTACATCTCAGCCGATCAATACATCCAACACAACCCCGGTGGCGCTGACGGCCGCGCTGCGTTCATCGCGGGGTTTGCGGCTTACGTCGAGAAGACCAATTTTCGTTGCGACATCAAGCGGGTGATCGCCGAAGGTGACCTGGTGGTTGTGCACAACCATTGCAAGGAGAACCCGGCTGATGCCAGCGATCGAGGCAGCGCCGTGATGGACATCTTCCGGGTCAATAAGGGCCTGATCGTCGAACACTGGGACGTGGAACAGGCGGTACCGGCAGAGCCCAAGAATCGCAACACCATGTTCTGACGGCGGCTAAACTGAGTTTCAGATAGCAATTGAGGCAAGTAACATGGACAAGGAATTCGCCGTCAACTCAGACGGATTGCATCAGGCCGTCGAGTTGATGAGTCGTGATTTCAGCAACGCGCAAGGTTTTGCCCTACCCATGGAGCTGCCACTCGTCGGGATGGGTTCCACCGCTGCACTGAACTCGCTTGCACCGAGCATTCTTGGGGGTGCAGCGCGTTTGGGCGAGGCCACATCATTTGCCCACATGGACCCGCCCACCCCATGGATAACTTGGGCAATGACGCTTTGGAACGCATCACTCAATCAGAACCTGCTTCACCCTGCCACCGCACCTGTCGCTCGCCAAATGGAACAACGGGTCGTAGCTTGGCTCGCACCATTTTTCGGCATGAACGGTGGGCACATGACGCCGGGTTCGACAGTGGCTAATTTGACTGCTTTGTGGTCTGCGCGAGAGTGCGCAGGCGTTACGGAGGTGATTGCTTCAGAGGGCGCACATCTCTCTATGGCAAAAGCGGCGCATATCTTGGGCCTCAAGTACTTGAGCGTGCCCATTGACGCCAATGGTTCAATGGATGCGGCGCAATTGCCGGCCGACCTGAGCAAATCCGCCTTGGTCCTCACCGCCGGTACAACCAGTGCGGGTGCCATAGATCCGTTTGAATTGGCAGGCAAGGCAGCTTGGACCCATGTAGATGCTGCCTGGTCCGGTCCGTTACGGTTGAGTAAACACGCCCAATTACTTGCTGGCATCGAGTCAGCAGACTCTGTTGCCGTATCGGCGCATAAGTGGCTTTTCCAACCCAAAGAGTCTGCGCTCGTCTTGTTCAAAGACACCGAGAAAGCCCACGCAGCGGTGAGCTTCGGTGGAGCATATCTCGCCACCCCCAATGTCGGCGTTCTTGGCTCCCATGGTGCAACTGCGACCGCCCTTTTAGCAATGCTGCTTGCGTGGGGGCATGAAGGAGTTGCTCAGCGAATTGAGCACTGCATGGACCTTGCACGCCACTTGAGAGATTTTGTTGCTAACGACGAGCGCCTTGAGATTTATGCGGAACCCCAAACCGCCATTGTGGTCTGGCGCCCGAAAGACGATAGGCTTTTTGACCAAGTGCTGCAGCAGTTACCCGTTGGTTCCACCTCGACAACCTCAATTGCGGGTGGCAGGTGGTTTCGCAATGTTGCAGCCAATCCTAGTGCAGACATTGACCTTCTAATTGCGACCATTCAAAAGGCCTTAGCGGTGTGCTAAATCAGGCCTATTGCGGTCGTCAGCGTAAGCCTCTGCGCTGGACTCATCCAATTTTTAGCACGGTGATCTCGTATGCCTACTTAAGTTAGGAACGGCTCTTCATGGTGAACCAGATTCATCCGAGAGTTACGGCGACAAATTCTTCAGAAACTAGGTAAGACGATGTACATCCCAGACCACTTTTCAATCAAAAGCCTTGACGTTATGCACAAGATCATCCAGACGCACCCTTTCGGTGTTCTGGTCACCATGACGCCTGAGGGCCTGGACGCTAACCACATTCCCTTTGAACTAAACGCCGAGCGCGGGGTGCTCACAGCACATGTGGCGCGGGCCAATCCGGTCTGGCAGCAATGCCGTGACGTCGCGGACGTGCTGGTGATCTTTCGTGCAGGCGAAGGCTATATCTCGCCCAACTGGTATCCCAGCAAGCACGAGACCCACCGTTTGGTACCGACCTGGAACTACGAGGTTGTGCATGTGCACGGGCGTCTTACTGTGCAGGACGAGGAGAAATTCGTGCGGGGTGTGGTGGGTCGACTCACACGCACCCATGAGGCCTCCGAGCCCAAACCCTGGAAGATGGGGGACTCCGCCCCCGAATTAATCGACGGCATGCTCAAGGCGATTGTGGGCATCGAGATCACCATCGCTCGAATGGAGGGTAAGGCCAAACTGAGCCAGAACCGGGAGGACCGCGATCGGCTCCATGCAGCAGATGAAGTGGTCGGGCATGGCAACGCTGAATTGGCGCAAGCCATGCGCACAGCAAAGTAACTCAACTGTGCATTTTTCGGTACTGAAGGCGAGGACCCAGTTACCGGAAGCCTCAACGCTGGTCTTGGACAGTGGTTGATAGACGGTGGCTTGGCACCAGAGCGCTATGTTGTTGCACAAGGTCATGCACTCTCACGCAATGGTCGAGTGCATGTAGAGCGTGTTGGCAACATGATCTGGGTTGGCGGCAACGTCACTCCCCTAATCGAAGGGACCGTCTTTCTTTGATTTTGAAAAAATGTATTGCTCTGTAGCGGTCGTTCGCCAAAGATAGCAACTGGCCCCAACTTGTCTCGGCAGTCGACCTAAAGGGAGTCTTTTGATAATTCTGATTCATGACTGGATAGCCTACGTCTGAAATAGTTTGCCTGGCCTCCTAGCCTGCGGGAGATGGCCGCCCTGAACCAACATCATGTGGTCAAGGGGGGCGTCGCACCTAGATGCCTTGTAGCTGCCGCTGACATTTTTGTGACGACATCTGTAAGAAACCCATAGCGTACTGGATCTCCAAATATCGCTCACGCTAGCTATGCAGAGTGCCAAACCTGTCAATGCCTCCCCACCAATTGCCAGGTTAGTGACGAGGTCATGGTCTTTGAACAAATCCAAGGAGTAGTGCAGAAGCCCGTCTAACCCGAACAGTCCATAAGCGACAAGTGTGCAATTTGCTGCCAACCGATACCCGCCCAAATACAGCAACACGCCCGCCAACCCAACTGAGTTCACCAGAATCCAGGCACGGTACACCGTGCCTGGACCTATCCACTCAGGCATGTAGGGGTAGAAGGCGATGAAGTCAGCATTCATGGCGAAATGCAGGGTGTTAGCCAGTGCATAAATCGCCACCAGTACAAGATGAGACTTCACCAGTACCTTACTTGGCTGTACCACCTAAGTGCAGTGTGGGTGTCTCACTAAAGTAGTTCCAGGGCTTGAGCAGCACGTTGACCCATTCCGTGGGCATGATGGGCCACTCTTCCGCGCGGGCAATGTGGGTGGTCCCGGTCGTGAGCCAGACGACGTTATCGGTGTCCACGATGTTTTGATCATCCGCACTGAACTGCCCCAGGCCGGTGTCTTTGGCTGAACGGTTAGGGTACTTGCCTTCTGGAAAGCGCTCTTCGGGGTTGTATTTGGTGACCCAGAGTTGCTTGTCCATAAAGCTCAGGCGGTTATAAATCCACTCGTCTTTCCCGAAGTTCGCACCCTTCGCAACAGGGTGTGTTCCTCCAGCATAGGGAACGAGCTGGTAGGACACCGGGTTGCCGACCTTGTTGGTCTTGTTGGTGTTACTCAACAAGCGGACTGTTGATGGGTCAAACTTCTGCGCAGCCTGCTTCTCGGTAGTTACAGTCCGCTCTACGGTTTGCATGGTGCTGGTGCGTGGTGTTCCGGTGGTGTTGGGAAGGACCACAGGGTCAATCTCAGTCAGCGTGTTGTTTTCACCATCCACATCCATATCCAGGCGGAAGTTGTAAATGTGCTGGTGGGTGGTGCCCACAATGTTGTGGTCTAACAAAGTGCCATAGCGCGTGTCTTCCTTGGCAGTGGCATCTTGCATAGTGCGTGATTTCACTCCCTTGACAGCCTCGATGCCTGTGGCACCTGCGTTGATCCCTATGGTGCCGTTCTCGCTGAACACCCAATCAAACATGTAGTCGTAGTTGCCTACCGTGCTGATCCATCGCACCACCAGTTCGCGGCGTTCCGTGCTCACATTGGGACGGCCCATTTCCTGGTGCTTGTACTCGGGGCCTGCATAGCGCTCGAAAACCGCCACTGCATTGGGTATGGTCGCCGGAGCGCCGTTGAAGTCGGCCAATGTGGCATCCAGAAATATAGCGTTCTCTGGTGCGTCTTTGCCGGGCTCGATCGGTGATGTCAGAGTGCCCATGCCGTATTCGCCGGAGTCCAGGTAGGCTTTGAAATACCAACCTACGTCGGGGTCTCCATAGGGCACGATCATGCCGCCCAATGAGCCCTCGTACATGACCTTGCGCTTCGTGCCTTTGTCATTGAACGTCACGGTAGACAATGACAGGCCTACGCGGGAGTCCACCCGCAAATGGAAGTCCCAGTTGTGCCAGCGCAAAGTGTTACCAGTGATGGTGTAGTTCTTGCCCTTTGGCTCTGTGATTTCGAGTGGCTTGCGCGCCGCACCAGGCTTGCGGTCGCTGCCATCGTAGGCGGTAGCCTTCATGGGTACAGGGATGACACCATGGTCTTCAACCTTGATGATCTTCTTCTGCACAAGGTCCAGCACCGCCACCAAATTTTCGATGGGGTGTGCCCAATAGTTCCCATCGCCAACGTCGAGATAACTCACGATCTTGAGTAGGCGATCCTGTTGTTGCAGCCCGTCCTTGTTGTCGAAGTAGCCCACGGTCAATGGCGTAGTCACCACTTTTTTGATGTCTGTAATGCCGCGCTTAGCCAGCGCTTCGACATATGCAGGACTGGATTCAATGGCCGCCTGGACGGCCGCAAAGTCATCCAGCAAGACCATACCGTGAGCACCTTCCTTTGGCTCCCAGCGGGTGACCTTTTTCGCTTTCAGGTCTACCGTACCTTCGATGACGTATTTGGCATCCAGAATAGTCACATCTGCAGAGCGGGGTGTGGTCACCGCTTTACGGTCCATGGCAAAAGCCCAGACCTCCTCTTTGGGCGGCATGCGCAGTGTGATTTCCGAGAAGCGATAGCCTGCCTGGTACTTGCCGCTGGATTTGAGGATGTCTACAGCAGCCTTGATTTCTTCTGCGCTGAGTGGGTTCAACGGGCTGGGCGTGCGCTCGACTACAAAGGTCCGGTCCAGGCTGGACTGGGTGACTTGCTGCAGAAAGTCATGGGGGACATATGCCGCGCCTTTACGCATCACCAAGGGCACTGATAACTTGAATGGACTACCGTTAACGGTGATCGTGCTGGCGCCCGGCTTCGCACGGACCTGAATGCTGTTGCGGTTGAAGGTGTACACCTTCGCGTAGCTGTCCCATTTAACTGTGCCACCGGCATCTTCAGCAATTTTTTTGAGAGGCACCATTTGGGCTGCGCTTCCGTGGGCGTTCGCGATCTGCGGAAGGATAGCAACGCATGCCAAGGCGACGGCACTGAGTGAGTTTGTCAGCGAGTTACTATTATTTTGCACTTTTGTCATATCAAATTTCCTCAGGAAAAAACGTTAAAGATTTTTATAATTACTTCTTGATACTGATAACCTGAGGCACCGTCGCGGCTTTAAGGCCTTCGATACCAAATTCCACGCCGTAGCCAGAACCCTTAATGCCACCAAACGGCACCATTGGATGTACAGCCCCGTGTTGATTGATCCAAACTGTGCCAGCTTCGAGCTTTGTCGCGACAGCCTTTAGCTCCTTGATATCATTGCCCCACACCGAGGCGCCTAGAGCAACGTCTATTCGGTTGGCCATGCGTACGGCTTCATTTACATCGCTATAGACGATGATGGGCAGGGCTGGCCCGAATTGCTCTTCATCGACAAGAGGATTGCCGTCCTTCACGTCGGCTACCAACGTAACAGGATAGAAAAGGCTGTCTGCCTTTGGCTTTCCACCCGTTACGATTCGGGCTCCAGCGTTACGTGCAGCGTCAACTAAAGCGGCAACCTTTTCGAACTGCATACGGTTTTGAACTGGTCCGAGCAAGATGCCTTCTTGCATCCCGTCACCCATCGATATCGACTCAGCAAGCGCTTTAAGTGCAGAGATCACGTTTTCGTAATGACTTTCGTGTACGTATAGTCGCTTGATACATGCACATGTCTGTCCCATGTTGAGGAACGCACCCCAGAAAAGTCCTTGGGCCATGGCTTGCACATCTGCACTGGGCAAGACGATTGCAGCATCATTGCCGCCAAGCTCAAGCGTAAGGCGCGCCATGTTCCCCGCCGAAGCCTCAATGATTTTTCTGCCAGTAGCAGCAGAGCCCGTAAACATGATTTTCTTAACCTCAGGGTGACGCACAAGGACATCACCTGTCCGACCATTGCCGCTCACGGTGTTTAAAACACCAGGAGGCAAGACGGCGTCAATCAGACGCACCATTTCAAGTGTTCCGAGAGGTGTGTATTCAGAAGGCTTAAGTACGACCGTATTGCCAGCCCGCAAGGCAGGAATGGTCTGCCAGATGGCAATCATGAGCGGCCAATTCCAAGGAGCAATGGCCGCGACCACGCCAATCGGTTTACGATGCACTTCGTCACGGCGAGTGTCGTCCTCAAACGCCACCTCCATTGGTAGCTCGAGGCTGGCAGCTACTTGCGTCCAACCGATACAAGCCTGCATTTCAAACACGGCGCCGGGACCAGCCAGCGGCTTACCCTGCTCACGAGTAATCCATTCGGCAAGATATTGCGAGTTAGCCGCCAGAATTTCCGCTACACGCACTACTAAAGCCCTACGTTCACCGTCAGGGAGTGCTGCCCACGCTGGCTGCGCTGCACGTGCAGCAGCCACTGCGGCATCAACTTGAGCAGGTGTAGATGCGGGCGCGTGACCTAACAGCGCTCCAGTCGCTGGGTTGAAAATAGGAAACGATTCGGCATCGCCAGGAACGGCTTGGCCATTGATTGTCAACGTGTAAATAGCAGTCATATTGAAATGGGTTAAGTTATCCGGTTTGGTTTCTTACTTGATCCGCTAAGCTCCACAGGTACGTCACCATCTATCCCCAGCTCGCTGCCCCAACCGTCAGGTCTCTTCGGCTTAGTGGGCGTTCACCTAGGTCTAGTGATCTCAGCCCTAACTCCCAATATCTGGTCGGGCTAAAGGTGGACGAAACTGCAAGGTGCTTGTGCAGGAATTTACGAGTCACCAGTATTTAAATCTTGGTTATTTGTGCCAATTTGAGCCGCCTTGGGTTTACACCTAGCGCCGGTGCCTCACAAATCAGCCCCTTGAATTGGAGTAGGTTGGAGTAATCACTCGTGCAGTACACCACTCATCAGTGAGTAGTGATTGACCCTACTTAAGTGACTCTGGAGGATCGAGTTCGGTGCACACGAGAAGAATGTATGCAGCGACACTTATTGGCACGATTTAAGCTGCTTCAAATCCGGACGGGGGGGCGTCGGCCTGACAAATGAAGAGAATATGGCCATCGAGCTTTTCTATACAGTTTGCAAACAGATGCAAACCAGAACTCAGTAGTTGAACTTAAGGAAGTCCGTCATCACAAATGAGTTCCTCAGTGCAGGTCTAGCTACTACCTATGTGCTGGGGTGAACTCGTTTGAAAGCTTTGATGAAACAGATTAATGACCAAACTTATCTCAGTGCTTTGTCATTAGCTCGCGCGGAGTAATACCAAAGTTGGCCTTGAACAAATGATTGAAGTTGGAAATGTCACTAAATCCGGCTTGATAGATCAGTGAGCTAACAGTGGGGTGAACTGAACTATGGGCGTGACTTTTACAAAGTTTAAGAAAACGCAACAAGCGAATGTATTTCAGCATCTCACCTAGCGACGTATCGCGCTTTTCAAAAATGCGGAAGATTGTTCGTCTGGAACTTGCGCTCATGTCGGCGAGAAAATCCACACCACTCACTTGTGTACCCGCTTCTTTCAATAGGTTCGACATGATCTTTACAAAACGATCTTGATGTCGATCTGTATAGAACATGTAGGTAAACGCTTTTAAAAATAGCTCACGAAAAGCATCCGGATAAATTCGCGAATCGTTAAATAGGCTGATCACTTCTTCTATTGCTGTGAGCTGTACCCAAACACAATGCGCCAAATCAGAGTTTGCTTCAATTCGTTCACCGAACTGATGCGGTGACAATTTACCCTCTAAAAATGTTCGAGGAACATGCACGGATAATTGATTCGAAATGGATTTCGACTCGCTGCCAGCATAAATGAACTTGGACTCTTGCGACGAATCCACCAAGACCATATCACCGGCCGCCAAAAGCACACTCCGGCCACTATGCTGAATGTGTGCCTTTCCTGCAATTTGCCCAATCAAAAAATAATACTCGGCTCCATCACTTCGAACGTCTTTTTGACTACGAATGATGTGTGACGGACTCACATTGACATTAACAATCTCCATCCCCATGAAAGAGCGCGTGGAGATGCTTCCAGTAATTTGCTCGGTGGAAGCCACCGTGCGGAATGCACCACAAACCGAACCAAGCTGAGCATTCCAAGCATCTAGCAGGAAGTCTTTGTTTGACGAGGCTGTCGGTATCGCGGCTGTGAATGTCATCTACATGCACTCCCCAATAAAAGTTTAACTCCGCTTGGTGGCAATGAGCGGCCTCACCGGTGGCGCGAGCACTGAGGGACGATTGTCCTCAACCTGATCGAGTGGATCTACCTCTTTAAGTGAGGCCAGGCAACGCCGGGTCAAGTCTTGATAGGTCTCAGTACCAGTAAGCTTCCATTCGACTTCCTCATCCGTTAGTTGGCGTACCACTCTAGCTGGTACGCCAGCTACCAATGTCTGTTCTGTCACCCGCATACCGGCGGGGACGAATGCACAGGCGGCCACTATGGCTCGCGGTCCTACCTCAGCTTCATCCATCACCACCGCATTCATACCCACCAGCGCATCGCGGCGCACCGTACAGCTGTGTAGCACGGCGCCGTGGCCGATGTGGCCGTTTTCTTCGACCAATGTGTCCTGCTGCGGGAAGCCATGCATGACACAGTTGTCCTGTAAGTTGGCGCCGGCCAGCAGCACGATGCGACCGAAGTCGCCTCGTAGGCTGGCGTTCGGCCCTACGTAGCAGTTCGGGCCGATATGCACATCACCGATCAGCACGGCAGTGGGATGCACATAGGCGCTAGGGTGTACCACGGGGATCACCCCTTCAATGGAATAGCAAGGCATGGCGTTCCTAGGTGCGTTTGGCAACCAGGGTCAGGATGTCGTAGCTGGCAACCAGCTCGCCGAGCTGGTTGATCACTTCCACATCCCATGCGACCACGCCCTGGCCCACGCCCTTAGCGTCTACCTTGTTACGGTCGATCTTGCGCTTGGCCGTGAGACGTGCCTGGATGGTGTCGCCAATGCCCACCGGTTTGACGAAGCGCAACGTGTCCAGACCGTAGTTAGCCAGCACCGGTCCGGGGGCGGGTGATACAAACAAGCCGGCGGCAGCGGAGAGCACAAAGTAGCCGTGCGCAATACGCTTACCAAACGGCGAATCCTTAGCCGCCACTTCATCAAAATGCATGTAGAAGTAATCTCCCGAAATACCACCAAAGGCCACGATATCGGCCTCACCCACGGTGCGGCGATGTGTCAGCAGCGAGTCGCCGATCTTCAAGTCTTCAAAGTAGCTTCGGAATGGGTGCACTACTGTGTCAGTGACCTTGGCACCGCGCACATACTCGCCGGTGATGGCCGCCAGCATGTTAGGCGAGCCTTGCACGGCAGCGCGTTGCAAGTAATGCTTCACGGCACGCAGACCACCCAACTCTTCACCACCACCAGCGCGACCCGGGCCGCCATGTTTGAGAGTGGGCAGAGGTGAGCCATGGCCGGTGGATTCGACCGCGGATTCCCGGTCAAGAATATGCAGGCGGCCATGCCACGCAGCCAAGGCAGGGATGACTTTGGCAGCCACTGCGCTGTCGTGCGTCACCAGCGTGGCGACCAAGCTGCCCTGACCGCGTGCAGCCAAGGTCAATGCTTCATCGAGGTCGTCGTAGGCCATGACGGTGCTAACCGGGCCGAAGGCTTCGACCATATGCACCGAGTCCACGCCCATAGGTTTGCGGCAGGCCAGCAGCGTGGGTGCGCTGAAGGCGCCTTGGGCGGTGCCCTCGCCAATCCAGTCTTCCTTGCCGGCGAACACCAGCTCGGCATCCTGACGCAAGAGCGCAATACGGTCGGCCACATCGGCCTGCTGCGCATGCGAGGCCAGCGGGCCCATGCGCACACGCTCGTCAGCGGGGTCGCCCACGGGGGTCTTGGCCAAGCGCGCAGCAACCTGCTCGCACACCGCATCCAGAAGTTTGGCCGGTACGATGGCACGGCGAATGGCAGTACATTTCTGCCCGGCCTTGACCGTCATCTCGCGCGCCACTTCCTTCACAAACAGGCCGAATTCTTCATCATCGGGTGTAACGTCCGGGCCGAGGATGGCGCAGTTAAGCGAGTCGGCTTCGGCGTTGAAGGGGACCGAGTTCGCGATCAGATTCGGATGCACGCGCAGGCGCGAAGCAGTGTCGGCCGAGCCGGTGAAGGTGACCACATCGCCACCATTCAAACGGTCCAGCAAATCACCCGTGCCGCCAATGACGAGTTGTAAGCTCCCCACCGGCAGGATGCCTGATTGCACGATCAGGCGCATGGCAGCTTCGGTCAAATAGCTGGTGGCGCTGGCCGGTTTGCCGATACAGGGCATGCCCGCCAGAAAGCTGGGCGCGAACTTTTCCAATAGGCCCCAGACCGGGAAGTTGAAGGCATTGATGTGCACAGCCAGGCCGCCACGAGGCACAAGTACGTGGGTGCCTGAGAAGCCGCCTTTTTTGCCAATGGCAAACGCGGGGCCTTCATGCACCAGGTTGCCGGAGGGCAACTCGTTGCTGCCAATGGAGGCGTAAGCAAACAGAGTGCCGGCCCCCCCGTCGATATCAATCCAGCTGTCCACCTTGGTGGCGCCGGTGTGGGCTGACACGGCGTACAACTGCTCCTTGTGCTCCAGCAGGTACTTGGCCAGGGCCTTAAGGCGCAGAGCGCGCTCTTGAAAATCCATGGCCATCAGGGCAGGCAGACCCTTGCGGCGAGCGTGCTCCACGGCCTCGCCAAAGTCGAGTGCGTCGGCATGGGTGTGAGCCACGGTGGTGCCGTTGACGGCACTGCGCAAGACGCCTGCAGCTTGCATGCCCTGCCAGCGACCGCCGATATAGCTTTGAAGAATCTGGGTCATGATGTCTTTTGAGAATGGAGGCTCAACGTTCGTCAAAACTGATAGTCACGGCTTCAGATGTGGGGCGCGACTGGCAGCTCAGCACAAAGCCTTTTTCGGTCTCCCAAGCTTCCAGACCGTAGTTTTTATCCATGGCCACGCTTCCGGTCATCACCTTACAGCGGCAGGTAGCGCAAACGCCGCCCTTGCAGGAAAACGGTAGGTCTAGGCCGGCGGCCATGGCCACGTCCAGCACATGTTCATCGGGGTTCATGTGCAGGGCGTGCGACTTTCCGTCTAGCACCACGGTGAGCGCCACTTGGCCACCGACGGGGAGTTTCAGGTTGGCGACGACCATTTGACGCGCCTCGGGCGTTAGGGCCTCCAGCACAGGTGAGGTAAAGCGTTCGGTATGGATCTGCTTCTCGGGCACACCGGCTTCTAGCAAAGCTTTTTGCGTGACCTCAATCATCACTTCGGGGCCGCAGATAAACACTTCGTCCATGCTGGCCACGGGCAGCAATGTATCGATGATGTTTTGTACCTTGGCGGCGTCGATGCGGCCTTGCAGTAGGTCCACCTCTTGCGCTTGGCGCGAGAGGATGTGGATCAAAGTCAGGCGGCCGGCAAAGCGGTCTTTCAGGTCTTGCAGCGCCTCATTGAACATGACCGAGTTCATGCTGCGGTTGCCATAGACCAGGGTGAACTTGGAATCGGGCTGGTCTTCCAGCGTGCTGGCCATGATGGACAAAATCGGTGTGATGCCGGAGCCAGCTGCAAAAGCCACCCGATGCAGGGCACGCGGGCGCTTGGAGACAAAGCGGCCTTCGGGTGGCATCACCGACAGAGTGTCGCCAGCCTTCAGGCTGTTGGCGGCCCAATTGGAAAACACCCCCCCCTCCATCGGGCGAATGCCAACCACCAGTTCACGGCAACGCTTGAGGTGGCTGTGGGTAGAGCAAATTGAATAGCTGCGCCGCACATCCGCACCGTTGATCTGGCTACGCAGCGTCAGGTACTGGCCGGGTTGGAAGTCAAAGCGCGACAGTAGATCGTCGGGTACGTTGAAGGCAATAGCGACCGAGCCAGCCGCCTCGGGGCTGATCCGCGCAACGCGCAGATCGTGAAAACGGGAAGATGCAGTCATGGTGGTGCGGGTAGGAATAGGGTTAACGGAAGGGGATTAATAAGGCTTGAAATAATCAAACGGTTCCATGCACTTCAAGCAGCGGTATAGGGCCTTACAGGCTGTGGAGCCGAAGTGCGAAATCTCGGTGGTGTCGTCGGAGCCACATTGCGGGCAGGCCACGGTTTCCCGTTCCACCAGACCCTTGCCTGCAACTCGGCGGGTGGCAAACGCCACCACTTGGGCTCCGGCAGCCGCAGCGCAGGCGCTTTTTACGGGCGGTGCAATGCCATAGGCGCGCAGTTTCTCGCGCGCCTCGGATGTCATCCAGTCGGTGGACCAAGCAGGTGCCAATTGCGTGACCACACGAGCGGCCACTCCGGCTTGCGACAGTGCGTTGGCCACATCGTCTTCCATCTGGCCCATGGCCGGGCAGCCGCTGTAGGTGGGGGTGATCACCACCTCCAACCCCTTCGGCCCCTGGCGCACAGCACGCAGAATGCCCATCTCGCGCAGGTTCACCACCGGGATTTCCGGGTCGGTGACTGCCTCCAACAATTCCCATATGGCGTGGTGCGCATCTGCCTCTTTGCTTTGCGCCAACGGACCGTCGGGCAACACACCGGGTAGCAATGGCACAGCGCTGGAGGGGACTTGCATAGACATGGTGACTACCAAACGGCCTCAGGGTGGGCCCTTGCCAGGCTCTGCATCTCCGCAAGCACAAAGCCAAGGTGCTCGGAGTGCACGCCATGTTTGCCAGTGGTGATAAAGCCGGTGCTGGCAGAAACCTTCAGCGTGGCAGCCTGCAGGGTGGCGCTCACCACAGCATCCCACTCTGCCTTGAATGCTGTCACATCGATGCCAGCACCGGTTTTGACGGCGGCGGTTTCCATGGCGCTGGCGGTCCAGAACTCTTGGGTAAACGGCAAGAGGTAATCGAAGGCCGCCTGCATACGGCGGTGCGATTCGTCCGTACCATCACCCAGACGCAACACCCAGTCATGCGCGTGGCGTAGGTGGTACTGCACTTCTTTCAGCGACTTGGATGCAATCGCGGCCAGTTGTGGATCGGTCGATGCCGCCAGTGCGGCCCAGGCCTGCACCATGAGTGCGCTATACAGGAAGTTGCGCCCGATCGTAATCGCATAGTCGCGGTCACCGGTCGAGGTGGGTAAGGCCGCGTTGCGGTGCGGTAGTTCCAGCAACGTGTAGTTTTTGAAGTCCTGCACGTCGCGGAAGTAGGCCAGCAGATCTTCGCTGCTTTTGCCGTCCTTGCGCACGGTGGCCACGTGCTGGTATAGCAGGCGGGCCTGACCAATCAGGTCAAGGCTGTTGTTGGCCAGCGCCAGGTCCTCTTCCAGGATGGGGCCGTGGCCGCACCATTCGGCGTTGCGCTGACCCAGGATTAGAGCGTTGTCTGCCAAATGCAGCAGATAGTCTTGGTACGAGGCCATTACATATGCCCCACTTCTTCAGGAATGTCATAGAAGGTAGGGTGGCGGTAGATCTTGTCGGCAGCCGGCTCGAACATCGCGTCCTTGTCTTCTGGTGCGCTGGCGGTGATGGACTTGGATGGCAGCACCCAGATGCTCACGCCTTCCTGGCGACGGGTGTAGACATCGCGTGCCATTTGCAAAGCGTGCTGTGCATCGGACGCGTGCAGGCTGCCGCAATGCTTGTGCTCAAGACCCTGCTTGCTTCGGACAAATACTTCCCAGAGGGGCCAGTCTTTCAGTGCGGTGGTGCTCATGCTGCTTCCTTTTGCGGTTGAGGTTGGTGTTTTTCGGCATAGGCCAGGGCTGCATCGCGCACCCATTGGCCATCGTTGTGGGCTTTGACGCGGGTGGCGAGGCGCTCCTTGTTACACGGGCCGTTGCCGTTGACCGTGCTCCAGAACTCGTCCCAGTCGATCTGCCCATAGTCGTAGTGTTGGCGCTCTTCGTTCCACTTCAGGTCGGGGTCAGGTAGGGTCACGCCCAGCACTTTGGCCTGGGGCACGGTGGCGTCGATGAATTTCTGCCGGAGGTCGTCATTACTGATGCGCTTGATGCCCCAGCGCATGGCCTGTTCGCTGTGCGGGCTGTTGGCATCCGGTGGCCCGAACATGGCCAGGCATTTCCACCAGAAGCGGTTGACCGCGTCCTGCACCATGGCCTTTTGCTCGGCTGTGCCCTGCATCATCACCAGCAAGGCCTCATAGCCCTGGCGCTGATGGAAGGACTCCTCCTTGCACACGCGGATCATGGCGCGCGCATAGGGGCCATAAGAGCAGCGGCACAGCGGGATCTGGTTCATGATAGCTGCGCCATCCACCAGCCAGCCAACCACGCCCACATCGGCCCAGGTGAGCGTGGGATAGTTGAAGATTGAGCTGTACTTGGCCTTGCCGCTGTGCAGGTCAGCCAACATCTGGTCCCGGCCCTGGCCCAGCGTTTCGGCGGCGCTGTACAGATAGAGACCGTGGCCGGCCTCATCCTGCACTTTGGCAATCAAGATGGCTTTCCGCTTGAGGCTGGGGGCACGGCTTATCCAGTTGCCCTCTGGCAACATGCCGATGATTTCGCTGTGCGCATGCTGGCTTATCTGACGCAGCAGCGTTTTGCGGTAGGCCTCTGGCATCCAGTCCTGTGGCTCGATTTTGCCGTCGGCGTCGACTTTGACGTCAAAACGCTTTTGCGATTCGGCGTTTTCCAGTGACACCGGCTTGGCTGTGGGCTTCTCGCCCGGCTTTTCCTGCACGTTCAATGATTGGGTATACATCTGCGCTCACTCCTTGGTGTTCATAGGTGGGTTAAGGGTTCATCCAAGCGGGGGGGCGCTTGTCGAGGAATGCCGACACGCCGTCGCGTGCCTCGTCGGTGCACCGCTGGCGCGCGATTCGCTGTGCCGTGTCTTCCAGCGTGCGCTCATCCAACGGCTGGCCCTGCACGGCCGCGATCAATTCTTTGGCGGCCTTCTGCGCCAGCGGGCCGCCCGTAAGCAAAGACTTGACCAGTGCCGCCACCGCGACATCTAGCTGGTCCGCCGTGGCCACCTCGTGCACCAGGCCAATGGCCAGAGCGCGTTCTGCGCTGATGCGCTCGGCCGACTGGAAATAGCGCAATGCCTGGCGTGGCCCAATGGCCCGCAACACATAGGGACTGATGACGGCGGGAATGATGCCGAACTTCACCTCCGAGGTGCTGAACACGGCATCGGTGCTGGCCACGGCCATATCGCAAGCTGCAGCCAGTCCCGTGCCGCCCCCGAGTGCCGCGCCCTGCACCCTGGCAATGGTGGGTTTGGACAGGGTAGAGAGCGCGCGCAGCATGCGGGCAAAGCAACGCGCGTCTTCCAGGTTGTCCTGCTCGCTGGCTGCGGCGGCGCGGCGCATCCAGTTCAGGTCAGCACCCGCCGAAAAGTGAGGTCCGCGTCCGCCCAGAACCACCACCCGCACCCCAGTGTCCTGTTCTAGCAAGGCGCAGGCGAGGGTAATCTCATCTATGAGTTGCTCGTTGAAGGCGTTGAAGACTTCGGGCCGGGCCATCCAGAGGGTGGCAATCGGGCCGGCGTGTTCGATAGTGAGGGTTTTAAACATAGTGAAGGTTTTTGTGGACTGGGACGATCACTTGGACAGCTGCCAGTCGCCGTTCTTGATCTCAAACATGCGAAAGGCCGACAGGTCCAGGCCCATGTGGTCGGTGGCCGACATATTGAAGATGCCGCCGGTGCCGACAAAGCCTTTGGTGGCTTCGATGGCGTCGCGCACCTTGGCCTTGTCGGTGGAGCCGGCACGCTTGATGGCGTCTACCGCCAGACCCAGGCCGTCATGGGCATAGCCTCCGAAGGCGGATACGTCGGTCTTGTACTTGGCCATGAACGCCTTGGTGTAGCCTTCAGCTACCGGGCGCTGGGGGTCGTTGGCCGCCAGCTTGTCGGGTGCCAGCAGGGCCGAGGTGGGAAGGCGCACACCGTCAGCGGCAGGGCCGGCGAGCTTGATGAAGTCGTCAGATGCCACCCCGTGTGCGTGGTACAGCGGTAGGGTAATGCCCAACTGTTTGTAGCCTTTGGTGGCCAGTGCAGGGCCCTGGCCCAGACCGAAGATGAACACGGCCTCGACGCCAGGGGTATTGCGGATCTTGGTGAGCTGAGGCCCCATGTCAGTGTCCTTGGGGCCATAGGTTTCGTTGGCCACCAGGGTGATACCGTACTTGCCGGCCACGCCTTCGGTTTCCTTGCGACCGCTTTGTCCAAAGCCACTGGTCTCGGACAGCAGAGCTACCTTGGTGATGCCGCGCTTCTTCATGTCGTCAAACACTTTTTCAGCGGCCATGCGGTCGGTGTGCGGGGTCTTGAAGACAAACTTCTTAATCGGCTCGATGATGACCAAGGCACCGGCCAGCGAGATAAAGGGGATGCCGGCTTTTTCCACCAGTGGTGCCATGGACATGGTGGCGCCGGTGGTGGTGCCGCCGACGATGAGGTCAACCTTGTCGTCATCAATCAGGCGCTTGCCAAAGCCGTTGGCCTTGCTGGCATCGCTACCATCGTCGTAGTGCACCAGTTCCAGGGGGCGGCCCAGCACGCCGCCCTTTTTGTTGATGTCTTCCACCATCATCTGCAGAGTCTTGAGCTCGGGATCACCGAGATAGCCTGCAGGGCCGGTCACAGACAACACGGAACCGATCTTGATCGGATCAGCGGCAAATACCGTGCAGGCGGTGAGGACCAAGGCGCTGGCGAATGTGAGTTTCTTGAAGCGAGCAATCATGAGAAGTCTCCTTTTGGTGATTGGAATCAAATGCGTTCAATGACCAGTGCAATGCCCTGCCCCACACCGATGCACATCGTGCACAGCGCGTAACGGCCATTGCGGCGATTCAGTTCGTACACAGCAGTGGTGACCAGACGTGCGCCACTCATCCCCAGCGGGTGGCCCATGGCAATGGCGCCGCCGTTGGGGTTAACGCGGGTGTCATCGTCCGTCAGACCCAGGTCGCGCAGCACGGCCAGACCTTGGGCAGCAAAGGCTTCGTTGAGTTCGATAACGTCCATTTGCGCCAGGCTCAGGCCGGTTTGCTGCAGCACCTTGCGCACGGCGGGTACGGGGCCGAAACCCATGATGCGCGGAGCCAGACCTGCAGTCGCCATGCCCAGCACACGCGCCTTGGGTGTCAGGCCAAAACGTGCGGCGGCTGTAGGGGAAGCCAGCAGCACAGCGCAAGCACCGTCGTTCACACCCGAGGCATTGCCGGCGGTAACCGACAGGTCCGGACCGTTGACGCCCTTGAGCTTGGCCAGCATTTCGATGGTGGTTTCTGGGCGCGGGTGTTCGTCAGTGTCAAA
>CAUPNM010000008.1:0-175038 GCA_963512645.1 uncultured Albidiferax sp.
AGGGCGTGTGTATCGACCTGGTGGTACGCGGTGCCTGCATGTTGCCCGCCCAGGTGCCGGGCTGGACCGACAACATCCGGGTGCGCTCGGTGGTGGGGCGGTTTCTGGAACATTCGCGCATCTTTTACTTTGGCAGCGGCGAGCAGGAAGAGCTGTATTTGTCGAGCGCCGACTGGATGAACCGCAACATGCTGCGCCGTATCGAGCTGGCCTGGCCGGTGACCGACCCGGTGCTGCGCCAGCGTGTCATCGACGAATGCCTGGTGCCCTATCTGCTGGACGGGCGCGATGCCTGGGACCTGGGCGCAGACGGCCGTTACACCCGCTGCACCCAGGCCGACGGCCACAGCGCGCAAACGGCCCTGATGAACCGCTACAGCCAGCGCCGCCGTAAGCAGGAGGGCTGAAATGGACTTGATTCTGTGGCGACATGCCGAGGCCGAGGAGGGCAGTGACACCCTGGATGACCTGGACCGCAGCCTGACCCCGCGCGGTGCCAAACAGGCCCAGCGTATGGCCCAGTGGCTGGACCGGCATCTGCCGGACAGCACCCGTGTGCTGGCCAGCCCAGCACGCCGGACCGAGCAGACTGTGCAAGCGCTGGGCCGCAAGTTCAAGTTGCGCCCCGAACTGGCGCCCGGCTGCACTCCGGCCCAGCTGTTGGCTGCGGCCCAGTGGCCCGACAGCAAGGCGCACGTGCTGCTGGTGGGGCACCAGCCGGTTTTGGGGGAAACCATCGCCCAGTTGCTGGGTATGGCCGAGCCTGGGCTCTCGGTGCAATTCTCTGTACAGTTTTCGGTGCGAAAGGGCGCCGTGTGGTGGCTGCGCCACCGCGAACGCGAGGGCGTGGGGCAGACGGTGTTGGTGTCCGTGCAGGCCCCGGAGCTGCTTTAGGCCTTTTTCGGCGCTTTTTTAGCGGCAGGCTTGGCTGCAGCAACTGTTGCCGGGCGGCCGGTCTTAATGGTGGGCACGGCCTGCAAGGCAGCCTGCAAAGCTATGTCGGACATGGCGGCCAGGGCTTTGATGCCGGCCCGCAGCAGCTCGCTCTTCTTGGCGGGCTGTGCCAGTGCCATGGCGCGCAGCTTCAGGTCGTCGAGCACGGTGTACTCGGCCTTGGGGATGGTGAAACTGTCGCGTACCAGCTTGGGTTTTTTGATCTTGGCGGGTTTGGCAGCGGCGACCGGCTTGGCCTTGACCACGGGTGGCTTGGTTTTGGCAACGACCGGCTTGGTGGTCTTCACCGCTTTGGCGCGTACCGCAACTTTCTTCGGTGCAACAGGCTTGCTCACCACGACGGCAGGCGCAGCAGCAGCAGGGGTGGCAGGGGTCGGTGCAGTAGTAACTTTGGCGGCAGTGGTCATGTATAAAACTCCTATTAAACGATTTATATAGTTTATATGGTTTTATACGGATTTTCAAAGTCGGTCACGTGCATCTACTGCGTTTTCACCGTACTGTCATCGGCATGCCGTAGGGTCCATGCTTTTGCCGTTCAGATGGAGTAACACCTTGGACTCTTTCGCCGTGGATATGCCAAGCTTGGCCCGAGACTACTTTCCGGGCAAGGTGCGCCACGGGGTGGGGCCGCTGGCCGAATTGATGCGTAAAAGCGGGCTGAACTCGGTTTTTCAGCCCATTGTGGATTTGCGCAATGGCGGCATCTACGCGCACGAGGCCCTGATTCGCGGTATCGAGGGCACGGCTTTGTTTGGGGCCGATGCCTTGTTCAACGCGGCTCGCAGCGAAAGGCTGGTGTTTGAATTTGAGTTGTACTGCGTGGGCGTGGCATTGGAGGGCTGGGGCCGGCTGCAAGAGCCCGGGCGGCTGTTTGTCAACATCAGCGCCGATGCCCTGGTCGACGTAGTGCAGTGCCAAGGTTGCGCCACGCTGGTGCAGTGGGTGCGCAGCTTTGGGGTCTTGCCGCGCATGCTTGTGCTGGAGCTGACCGAGCACGAGCGCGTGAACAATATGGACCAGTTGATTGAAGTTGCCCGCGAAGTGCGCGCCGCTGGTTTGTCGCTGGCGCTGGACGACTTTGGCGATGGCCGCTCCAGCCTGCGTCTGTGGTCCCAGGTAAAGCCGGAGATCGTCAAGATCGACAAATACTTCACCAAAGACATCGCCCACCACGCCGACAACCTGCAAACCTTGCAGGCGCTAAAGCAAATTGCCACCATTTTTGGCACCCAGCTGGTGGCCGAGGGCATAGAAACACCGGATGACCTGCGGGTGCTGCGCGACCTGGATCTGGCCTACGGGCAAGGTTATCTGCTGGGCCGACCCGAGCAGACCCCCCGTGTCAAAGTGCACAAGGCCGCCATGGAGGTCCTGAACGACACCATGGTGTCAATATTTCCCGCGTCGGGGCGGGTGTCGCGCTCAGGTGTATTGCGCGGCCTGGCGGTACAGCAAGCACCCTGTGCCGATCTGCACACCACCAACGACCAGTTGTCGGCCCTGTTTTTGCAGCACGACGAGTTGCACGCGATTGCCATCGTGGACAACGGCCGTCCATTGGCCTTGGTGAACCGGCACCAGTTCATGACCCACTACGCCACTCCGTATTACCGCGAGGTGCATGGCCGCAAACCCTGCCTGGCCAACGCGAACCACGCGCCGCGCCTGGTGGAACGTGACCACAACGTCGATGAACTGGTGGGCATCTTGACCTCCCAAGACCAGCGCTACCTGACCGAGGGCTTCATCGTGACCGAGAATGGGCGCTACATCGGGCTGGGCACAGGCGACCAGCTGGTGCGCTCGGTGACCGAGGTGCGGCTGGAGGCGGCCCGGCACGCCAACCCCCTGACATTTTTGCCGGGCAACATCCCTATCAGCCAGCACATCGAGCGCTTGATGGACGCCGGGGCCGACTTTGTGGCCTGCTACGCCGACCTGAACCATTTCAAACCGTTCAACGACCACTACGGCTACTGGCGGGGTGACGAAATGATCCGCCTGGTGGCCAAACTGGCCCTGGCCCATTGCGATGCCAAACGGGATTTTGTCGGCCACGTGGGCGGCGACGACTTTATTTTTTTATTCCAAAGCAGCGACTGGGTGCAGCGCTGCGAGGCCATCGTGCAGGAGTTTGCCGAACGGGCTTTGGCCCTGTTTGATGCGCCTGCGCGGCTGGAGGGTGGTATCCATGCCGAGGACCGGCAAGGCGTGCCGCGGTTTTTCCCCTTCACCACACTGTCGATTGGCGCGGTGCGCATCCAGCGGGGACAGTACGGGCACGCAGAGGAAGTGGCCAATGCCGCCGCCTTGGCCAAACACGATGCCAAGGTGCACGGCGCGGGTTTATTCATCCGGGAAGCTGTCAGTACAACACTGGCGTAAGAGTTGGAATGCACAGGCCCTCGGCAGGGCCCCAAACTGCTCTATAAAATGGCCTCATGGCCACCAAACTCCCCAAAAAGCCACCGCAGCCCGTAACCCCGACATCCGTACCCGATGACGGCGGTTCGGTCGTGCTGGAGCGGCGCACCGAAAAGATCAAACCCCCGCAGATGCACCAAGTGCTGATGCTCAATGACGACTACACCCCGATGGAATTCGTGGTGGTGGTGATCCAGGAGTTTTTCAGCAAGGACCGCGAGACGGCCACCCAGATCATGCTCAAGATCCATCTGGACGGCAAAGCCGTGTGCGGCGTGTACTCTAAAGACGTGGCCGCCACCAAGGTGGACCAGGTGCTGGAAGCCGCCAAACAGAACGGGCATCCCCTGCAATGTGTCAGTGAACCCGTGGGTTGATCGCCTAGGCTTGAATAAGCCCAAGCGCAACCCATGTAGAGTGCGTAGAAATAAGTTGTTAGGTGTCGAAAAGAGACAGGCAAAAAAGGAATTCACATGATTGCCCAAGAATTGGAAGTCAGTCTGCACATGGCATTTGTGGAAGCGCGCCAGCAACGCCACGAATTTATTACCGTCGAACATTTGTTGCTGGCCCTGCTGGACAACCCCAGCGCCGCCGAAGTACTGCGTGCCTGCTCGGCCAATATTGACGATTTGCGCAAATCTCTGAGCAATTTCATCAAAGACAACACGCCCCAGGTGGCAGGTACCGACGATGTCGATACCCAGCCCACGCTGGGTTTCCAGCGCGTGATCCAGCGCGCCATCATGCATGTGCAGTCCACGGGCAGCGGCAAGAAGGAAGTCACCGGCGCCAATGTGCTGGTCGCCATTTTTGGCGAAAAAGATTCGCACGCCGTGTACTACCTGCACCAGCAGGGAGTGACCCGCCTGGACGTGGTCAACTTCATTGCCCATGGCATCAAGAAGAGCGATCCACCCGAGCCCGTCAAAGCCGCTGAGAACCAGGCCGAAGGCGAAGAGGGCGGCGGTGAGAAGAACGAAAAAACCTCGCCTCTGGAGCAGTTCACCCAGAACCTGAACCAGATGGCCAAGGACGGCAAGATCGATCCGCTGATCGGTCGCGAGTACGAAGTCGAGCGCACCATCCAGATCTTGTGCCGCCGCCGCAAAAACAACCCGCTGCTGGTGGGTGAGGCCGGTGTGGGCAAGACCGCGATTGCCGAAGGCCTGGCCTGGCGCATCACGCAAAAGGAAGTGCCCGAAATCCTGGCCGAAGCGGTTGTGTACTCATTGGACATGGGCGCGCTGCTGGCGGGCACTAAATACCGCGGCGACTTCGAGCAGCGCCTTAAGGGCGTGCTCAAATCGCTGAAAGACCGGCCCAACGCGATTTTGTTCATCGACGAGATCCACACGCTGATCGGTGCGGGCGCGGCCTCGGGCGGCACACTGGATGCCTCCAATCTGCTCAAGCCAGCGCTCTCCAGCGGCCAGCTCAAGTGCATCGGAGCCACCACGTTTACCGAGTACCGTGGCATCTTCGAAAAAGATGCCGCTCTGTCACGCCGGTTCCAGAAGGTCGATGTGGTCGAGCCCACCGTGCAGGAAACCGTGGAGATCCTCAAGGGTTTGAAGTCGCGCTTTGAGGAGCACCATGGTGTGAAGTACGCCCTGGCCGCGCTGCAGGCTGCCGCTGAACTCAGCGCCAAGTACATCAACGACCGCCATTTGCCCGACAAGGCGATTGATGTGATCGACGAAGCCGGTGCCGCCCAGCGCATTTTGGCGCCTAGCAAACGCAAGAAAACCATCACCAAGGCCGAGGTGGAAGAGATTGTGGCCAAGATTGCCCGCATCCCGCCCGCCAATGTGTCCAACGACGACCGCGGCAAACTCAAGACGCTGGAACGCGACTTGAAGAGCGTGGTGTTCGGCCAGGACAAGGCGCTGGACGTGCTGGCATCTGCTGTGAAGATGGCGCGCTCGGGCCTGGGCAAAGGCGACAAGCCCATTGGTTCGTTCCTGTTCAGCGGCCCCACCGGCGTTGGCAAGACCGAAGCCGCCAAGCAACTGGCCTACATCATGGGCATCGAGCTGATCCGCTTTGACATGTCGGAGTACATGGAACGCCATGCGGTGAGCCGTTTGATCGGTGCGCCTCCGGGCTACGTGGGTTTTGACCAAGGGGGCTTGTTGACCGAGGCCGTCACCAAAAAACCGCATTGCGTGCTGCTGCTGGACGAAATTGAAAAAGCCCATCCAGACATCTTCAACGTGCTGTTGCAGGTGATGGACCACGGCACGCTGACCGACAACAACGGGCGCAAGGCCGATTTCCGCAACGTCATCATCATCATGACGACCAATGCGGGGGCCGAGACCATGAACAAGGCGACGATTGGTTTCACCAATCCGCGCGAAGCGGGCGACGAAATGGCGGACATCAAACGCCTGTTCACCCCCGAGTTCCGCAACCGCCTGGACGCGACCGTGAGCTTCAAGGCGCTGGACGAAACCATCATCCTGCGGGTGGTGGACAAGTTCCTGCTGCAACTGGAAACCCAACTGGCCGAAAAGAAGGTGGACGTCACCTTCACCGATGCCTTGCGCAAGTACCTGGGTAAGAAGGGCTTCGACCCGCTGATGGGTGCACGCCCGATGCAGCGCCTGATCCAGGACACGATCCGCCGCGCCCTGGCCGACGAACTGCTGTTCGGTCGCCTGATCGATGGTGGCCGCCTGACGGTGGACATGAAGATCACTACCGACGAAAAGGGCGTGGAATCTGGCGAAGTCGAACTCGACATCCAGCCGCTGCCCAAGCGCGAGGGCCGGGCCAAGCCTGAGTCGGAAGAAGCAACCGCAGGTTAAATCTTTCCCTGCCTCCCCACAAAAAAGGGGCAGTACCAATGTGGTACTGCCCCTTTTTTTATAGCAAACTAATGAATGGACTAGAGCGGTAGGGTATCAAAACCTGCATAAGCCTTGCGCAGCCAGGTCTTGACCCGCTGGCGCTCCAGCATGCCCAGGCCGTCGGTTTCGCTGCGCTCGTGCACCGCGCTCCAGAAGCTGGCGCTTTGGCGGTCGATCTTGCGCATGGCAGCATCCTGCAACTGCGGCAATTCAATCACGCGAGCGCCGTAGGCCAGTGCCTGCTGCATGGCAGCAGAGGACTGCAGCAGCGAAAAGTCGGAGCCCCGGCCCTGGTTGAGCACGATGATGTAGTTGGGCGTATTGCCCACGCTGGCCATCAGGTCGGCCAACAGATTGACGGAATCCTTGCCTTCGTCGACGACGTGCCAGAAATTTACGGCCACATGCAAATCGCCAAGGACCTCGAACAAATCGGAGTCGTGGATCCAGCGGGCCAGCGGGGCGGCGGTTTGCGCGGCCAGATCCACGATGACGTTTTGCTCGGGGTTGGCCTCGAACGCCTCGGCGATCTTGTCCAGCCCCTCAAAGCTATCCACCACCACGGGGGACGCAAAGTCGGGGTAGAAGCGGGTGAAGGAGTTGTGCGATCGGTCGGTGTCAAAGCCTGTAAAGGCCTTGCCGGTATCCAAAAAGTACTGTGCCAGTACGCGGGCGGTAACGGACTTGCCTACGCCGCCTTTTTCGCCGCCAATGAAATTGATTGAACTCATGGGTTTCCCTGGATTGTTTGGCATGGACTTACGAGGGTAAGCCGCGCCGCAGATTCTACGAGGTCGGCCTCTGCTGGCCGGTGTTTGGGCCAAAAATAAGCAAGAACCATGCGCAATGAATGCGGCCTACGGGTGGGGGTTGAGGTTTCCCGCGTGTAAAGGCTCAGGGATTGGCGGCGAATGAGGGCATGGCGCGCATTTTCAGCGCAGAATGCGTTTTAAAATAATAGCACTTTAAAAAGCTTATCTAAGTCATTGATCTTGTGTGAAGTTTTTGATTTAGATACACTCGGTCACACACCTTTATCTTCGGAGATCATTCCATGCCCTCCTCTGAAAGCCTCGTTTTGAATCGCCTGCTACAAATTGTTGCCATTTTTACTTGCTCCGTTACTTTGCTGGCGGCACCTGCGCAAGCGGCGCAGCGCAAAAAGGTCGAGATCCAGAAAACCCAAAGCAGCGGGGCCGCAGCCAAACGCAGCAACGCAAAAACCGAGCGGGTGGCCCGCGTATCGAAGACATCCAAGGTGGTGGCGGTGTCCAAGGCCTCCAGGGTGTCCAAGGTGCTCGCAGTATCCAAAACGTCCAAGAATTCCAAGGTGCTCGCCGTGTCGCGGGCATCCAAGGTCAAAATGACCGCCAATTCCCGTGCCGCCATGCGCCCGGTGGCGGTCGTCATTCCTGCCCGGCCTTCGTTTGGTGAGCTGGCTGGTTTGCATGGCGCACCCGACGCGCTCGCGCTCAAGTCCAGCGTGGCCCTGGTGATCGACCAGGACACCCGCGAGGTGCTGTTCAGCAAGAACGACCAGGCGGTATTGCCGATCGCGTCCATCACCAAGCTGATGACCGGCGTGGTGATCAACGATGCCCGCTTGCCGATGGATGAACAAATCACCATCACCCAGGACGATGTGGACACCGAAAAGCGTAGCCGCTCGCGGCTGACGGTGGGCTCCACCCTGAGCCGGGGCGAGTTGTTGCATCTGGCGCTGATGTCCAGCGAAAACCGCGCCGCCCACGCCTTGGGCCGTACCTATCCGGGTGGTTTACCGACCTTTGTGGCCATGATGAACGCCAAGGCCAAGGGACTGGGTATGAAAGACACGCGTTATGTGGAGCCTACCGGCTTGTCCAGTGACAACCAGTCCAGCGCACGCGATCTGGCTACCTTGGTGAGCGTCGCCTACAACGAACCCACCTTGCGTGAACTCACCACCTCCCAGGGCTACCAGGTCGAAATCGGCAGCCGGATGATGCAGTTCAACAATACCAACCGCCTGGTGAAAAACCCCGACTGGGATATTGGTTTGCAAAAAACCGGCTTCATCAGCGAGGCAGGTCAGTGCCTGGTGCTACAGGCCAAGGTCGCAGGCCGCAAACTGATCATGGTGTTTCTGGACTCCGCGGGCAAGCTCAGCCGCATTGGCGATGCCGAGCGGGTGCGCCACTGGGTGGAAGCCAACCACATGATGACCGCCCGCAACGTGGTCAAGATCGCGGGCTGATCCCGCCCGAATCTCCGGCAGCTACCGGCTGCCTGGAGCCACTTTGCAGCCCAAGGCCGACGAAATGGCGTTGGCCGTGGTCTGCAGTTTGGGCAGCCAGTTTTCGTCCAACCGGTCTGCCGGGGCGGAGATCGACAGTCCGGCCACCAGCCGGTTCTGGTCATCGTACAAACCCACCGCCATACAGCGCACGCCCAACTCCAGTTCTTCGTTGTCCCGGGCTACGCCGTACTGGCGTACCCGCGCGAGTTCACGCTCCAGCTGGCCCAGGTCGGTCAGGCTGTTCTTGGTCTGGCCGCTCAGACCGGTGCGCGTGGCATAGGCCCGTACGCGCTGCGGGTCGTCAATGGCTAAAAACAGTTTGCCCACCGAGGTGAGATGCAAGGGCGCGCGGCCACCAATGGCCCGCACCACCTGCATGCCCGAGCGCTCGCTGAAGGCCCGCTCCACATACACAATTTCATCGCCCTGGCGCAGGCTCAGGTTCACCGGTTGCTGTGTCAGGCGGTGCAGCTCGCGCATGGGGGTCAGGGCGGCATCGCGCACGCTCAGGCGGCCTTTGACCAGGTTGCCCAGTTCCAGCAAACGCATACCCAGGCGGTAGCTGCCCGGTTCGGGCCGGTCGACAAAACGGCCGGTAGCCAGATCGTTCAGGATGCGGTGGGTGGTGGACGGATGCAGGCCGGTTTTTTCGCTGATTTCTTTCAGCGACATGGCCTCTTCGCGCGAGGCCAGCACGTCGATCAGGGCGAACATGCGCTCGATCACCTGGACGGTGGGTGTGGCGGGAATACTGGGGTCGGTCGCTTTCATGGGCAGTTCTCAGAAGATGTACCGCATCTTACCTTGTGAAATGCAGAATTGCATGATGTGAAATCGCCAGGCTCAAGCAGAGGTCCAAATACCGTCGCGCAATACCTCGTGGGGCCCAAAACGGGCCTTGTACAGCATCTTGGGACTCTGGGCGATCCAGTAACCCAGGTAGACATAGGGCAGGCCCAATTGCTGCGCCTGCTCGATTTGCCATAGCACGTTGTAGGTGCCGTAGCTGGCGCGGTCATTGGGCTCATAAAAGGTGTAGACGGCGGACAGGCCATCGTCCAGCACATCCAGAATCGACACCATCTTGAGTGCGCCGGGCGAGCCGTCAACCAAGGTTTCGCGGAACTCCACCAGGCGGGAATCGACCCGGCTTTGCAGCAGGAACTGGGTGTACTGGTCCACGCTGTCCTGGTCCATGCCGCCGCCTGCGTGGCGGCCATTTTGGTAACGCAGGTAGAGCTGGTAGTGCTCAGGCATGAAGCCCAGGTGCAGCACACGGGCCTGCAAGCTGCTGTGCTGGGCCCTGGCGCGCCGCTGGCTGCGGTCTGGCTGGAAGCTGGCCACCCGCACCCGCAAGGGCATGCAGGCCTGGCAACCGTCGCAGTAGGGGCGGTAGGTGAACAGACCGCTGCGCCGAAATCCGCTGCGTACCAGTTCCGAATAGGTGTCGGTCTGGATCAGGTGGCTGGGTGTGGCCACCTGGGAGCGGGCCTGCCGCTCGGGCAGGTAGCTGCAAGGGTAGGGCGCTGTAGCGTAAAACTGCAGGGTGTGCAGCGGCAGGTCGGTGAGGTGTGTCACGGGGAAGCCAGCGGTTGGGGTTGCAGGGCGGTCCAGTAGCGGGGGTCAAATTGCCACACCGGGCCTGGCAGCTCGGCCTGGGTAGCGACCTGCGCGCAAAACGCCGACCGGGGAATTTCGCGTGCACCCAGCGATGCCAGGTGGGCTGTATTTTGCTGGCAATCCACCTGGGGCATACCGTGGACACGGCAAAAACATACCAGGGCGGCCAGTGCGATCTTGGACGCATCGGGCACGCGGGTGAACATCGACTCACCAAACACCGCCCGGCCAATGGCCACGCAGTACAGGCCGCCCACCAGTTGCCCGTCGATCCAGGTCTCCACGCTGTGCGCGTAACCGGCCTGGTGCAGCGCCTCGTAGGCCCGCACCATGTCGGCCACGATCCAGGTGCCCGACTGGCCCGGACGCGGGCTGCCCGAGCAGGCCCGGATCACTTCTGAGAACTGGGTATTAAATCGCACCTCAGTGCTTGTCCCACTTGTGAAGTTTGCTATGGTTTTGCGTAAAGACCGGTGCAAACGAAACGCATCTACCTTGAGCACCATGCGCGGGTCGGTGCTCCACCACAGAATGGGCTGGCCGGTGCTGAACCACGGAAATATGCCGTGCCGGTAGGCCTGCAGCAGGCTGTCCACATCCAGTGCGCCGCCTGCAGCGAGCAAGCCGGGGGCCGGGTCGGTGGGTCCCCAGGCCTGGTTGACCGGGGGAAACGCCTCTCCGGGCACAAGCCACGGAACAGGTTTAGGCGATAAAGACCGGGCAGAGGGCATGTAACAATTTTACGGAGATTTAAGGTGCCAAGCGCTCACGCAACCAGCATGAGCCGCTATCTAATGTGTAGCGAAGCCGGTCGTGCAGGCGGCTTTTTCGGCCTTGCCAGAACTGCCAGTTGTCGGGCTCTAGCCGGTAGCCGCCCCAGTGCGGCGGGCGCGGCGGGTTCAGCAGGAACTTGGCACCGAACTTGGCCGCATTGGCCACCAGCACGCCGCGCCCCGAGATCACCTGCGACTGCGGCGAGGCCCAGGCCCCGATGCGCGAGTCCAGCGGGCGGCTGTGGAAGTAGGTATCGCTCTCCTCGTCGCTCACCTTGGTAACCCGGCCCTCGATGCGCACCACCCGCTCCAGCTCCACCCAGTGGAACTGCAGGGCCGCAAACGGGTTACCCGCCAGCTCCTGGCCTTTGCGGCTGTCATAGTTGGTGTACCAGACAATGCCGCGCGCATCAAAGCCCTTGACCAGGACGATGCGGGTGGACGGGCGCAGGTCGTGGCCTACGGTGGCCAGGGTCATGGCGTTGGGCTCAGGTACCTGGGCGGCGATGGCCTCGTTCAGCCACTGGCTGAATTGTTGCAGCGGGTCGGTGTGCGAGGCCTCTTCGTTGAGTTCGGCGCGTTCGTAACTTTTGCGCAGGTCGGCAAGTTCGGTGTGGGTAAGGCTCATGGCCCGATTGTGCCGCCGAATAGTGCCCCCATAGGATTTACGCAGCGTCCCCTGTGTCGCCCGCTGGGCGCACAGAGGGATTAGCGCAAGTCCTGCCCCACTGGCGGTACGGCACATTGACGAATCGGGATATGCTCCGTTAACCTGATGTTGCAATTAACACAGTTGCATTCACTTTGTGACTGGAATGCCCCCCCGATGGCCGGAGAACAATGACCCCTGCACCCCCGTACCCGGAACGCCCGCGGGATGTGCCTCTGCGTTGGCGCGATTCGCTCACCATGCGTACGCTGCTGCAGATGTCTTTGCGCATTACGGCGGTGGTGGTGGCAGTCACCTTGTTGTCGTATTTCCACATCGTCCATACCCTCACGCAAGAAACCCAGGACAAACTGCGCAAGTACATCGCCGAGCGCGGTGCCAAAGAAAGTGCGGTGTTCAAGCTGGCCATGGACAACCTGGACGTGCTGAAACAGCAGTTTCTGGAAGACTACCGCAGCATGGGGCCGGTGTCGGATGCCGACTACCGGCAGCTGTATGAAACCGGTGCCGACGGCGCCACCCGCCTGCGCCGCACCGTGTTCGAGGGCCTGGCACGGCCTGACGGCACCGTGAGCCGCAACGTCAGCGGGTTCGTAGGCATCCCCCCCGAGCGCATCGATGCCGATCTGCGCAAGAGGCTGGTGCTGTCGTGGCGGCTGCTGGACCGGTTCGGCCCGGCCTGGGTGAACCGCTTTGCCAATGTGTACGTGCATTCGCCGGAAAACTTCAACATCGTCTACTGGCCGGGCCTGCCCTGGGGCCTGAATGCCGAAGCCGGGCTGGACATGGCCCAGGAGGAGTGGATGCAGATCGCCACCCCCGCCCTCAACCCCAGCCGAGCCACGGTCTGGACCGGCATGTACTTTGACCCCACGGCCAACGAGTGGATGGTGTCCGCCGAGGCCCCGGTGGACCTGGAGGGCCGCCACCTGGCCACTCTGGGGCAGGACATCTTGCTCAACGCCATATTCAAGCGGGTGTTTGATGACCACCTCACCGGGGCCAAAAATTTCATCATCCGCCCAGACGGTCGGCTGGTAGCCCACCCCGACAAGATCCAGGAGATGGATGCCGCCAAAGGCGTGCTGGACGTGCAGCAGTTGGGCGACCCGGCGCTCTCCAGCATGTATGCGCAGCTACTTGCCGCCTTGCCCCCCGGGGGACCGAGTGGCGCGCTGCTGGATGACACCACCCACGACGCGTTCCTGGCGGTAGAGCGGCTGGACGGGCCCAACTGGTGGTTCGTCACCGTCTACCCCAAGTCGCTGCTGACCACCACCGCGCGGGAGACAGCGGTTTTTATTTTGGGCTTGAGTGTGGTGGCCCTGCTGCTGGAACTGCTGGCTTTGTACCTGGTGCTGCGGCACAAGGTGGTGCAGCCCTTGCAGGACTTCGAGCAAGCCTCGCGCCGGGTGGCGGCCGGGGACTACCACGCCGTGGCCAGCGGGGCCGTCGACCTGCCCACCGGGCGGCGGGATGAAATCGGCATGCTGGCGCAGACCTTTCGCACCATGGCGCGCCAGGTGGACGAAAACAGCGACACCCTGGAGCGCAAGGTCGAAGCCCGCACCCTGGAGCTGGCGCAGGCGATTGAAGACAGCCACAAGGCCCACGCCGCCAAATCCAGCTTCCTGGCCCGCATGAGCCATGAAATCCGCACCCCCATGAACGCCGTCATGGGCATGAGCCGCCTGGCGCTGAAAACCGACCTCAACCCCAAACAACGCGACTACCTGGAAAAAATATTTACCTCGGCCGAATCGCTGCTGGACGTCATCAACGACGTGCTGGACTTCTCCAAAATCGAGGCCGGCCGCATGGCGCTGGAGCACATTCCGTTCCGCCTGCCCGACGTGTTCAAAAGCGTCTCCAGCGTGGTGTCGCTGCGGGCTCAGTCCAAGGGCCTGGAACTGCTGTTTGACGTGGCACCCGACGTGCCCCGGTATCTGGTGGGCGACGCGCTGCGCCTGGGCCAGGTCATCATCAACCTGGCCACCAACGCGGTCAAGTTCACCGAACGCGGCGAGGTGGTGTTGCGGGTGCGCTGTGACAGCCGTACCCCGCAGCAGGCGCGCATGTGCTTCAGTGTGGTGGACAGCGGTGTGGGTATCACGCCCGATCGGCTGGGCCAGTTGTTTGAACCCTTTACCCAAGAGGACGAGTCCATCACCCGCAAGTACGGCGGCACCGGCCTGGGCCTGGCCATCTGTAAGGAACTGGTCGAGCTGATGGGCGGCACGGTGCAGGTCGACAGCGTGCTGGGGCAGGGCAGTACCTTTAGCTTCACCTTGCCGCTGGACCTGGACACCCGCATCGAGGGCGTTAGCCAAAACTGCCCGGTGGTGGATGGCCTGCACCAGGCCCGCGCCCTGGTGGTGGACGACAACGCCCTGGCCCGCGACGTGCTCACCAGTATGCTGGCCCAGATGGGCATGCGCCCAGACAGTGCGTCCACGGGCGAACAGGGCCTGGCCATGATCCATAACGCCCAGGACGGGGTCGATCCCTATGCGCTGTTGCTGCTGGACTGCAATATGCCCGGCATGGACGGCGTGGAGACCGCCCGCCACATTGGCCGCGACACCCAGACCGACACCCCGATGGCCATCCTGATGGTCACCGCTTACAGCCACGACAGCCTGGGCTCTGAGGCCGCCGCCGTAGGCATCGACCAGGTGCTGACCAAGCCGGTCAGCGAATCCACGCTACACGATGCCATCGTCGAATCGCTCATGGGCAGCGATGCCATGCGGCTTCGCCGGCAGGAGCAGGTGCAAGACCTGGTCAAACCGGTGGAACTGCTGCGCCAGCGCAGCGCCCGCATCCTGCTGGCCGAAGACAGCCCGCTGAACCGCCAGGTGGCGCTGGAGTTTCTGGCCGAAGTGGGTATCCACGCCGAGGTAGCCACCAACGGGGCCGAAGCCGTGGCCATGGTGCGCGCCGCCCCCTACGACCTGGTGCTGATGGACATCCAGATGCCCGAACTCGATGGCATCAGCGCCACCCGGCTGCTGCGCGAAGACCCGCGCTACGCCCAGCTGCCCATCGTCGCCATGACCGCCCACGCCATGCGCGGCGACCGCGAGCTCAGCCTGCAGGCCGGCATGAACGACCACCTGACCAAACCCATCGACCCCGAACGACTGTTTGACGTACTGGTGCGCTGGCTACCACGCGGGCCCAGCGCCACCCCAGACTCCACTTTGCCACCCGAGAACCCACCCGTGACCTCTCCGATCGCCTTGGAGCCGCCCAGCGCGGCCGACCCGTTTGCCCGCCTGCAAGCCAGCGGCATCAACACCGACAAGGGCCTAGCCCACCACATGCGGCGCAAACCCTTCTACCTGAGCGTGCTGCGCGGCTTTGCCTCCGAGTACGGCGGCGCGGCGCTACTGGTGCAGGAATGGCTGGCCGCTGGCAAGCGCGAAGACATCTACCGCCTGGCACACACCCTCAAGGCCAATGCCCTGGGCATCGGTGCGCAGGCGCTGGCCGATACGGCCCGTGCGGTGGAGAGCGCCGCCCGCGAACACCTGCCGGGTCCGGCCGAAGTCACGCCGTTCCTGCTGGAGCTGGACGCCGTGCTGGCGGCCTTGAATAGCCTGTCTGCCCAGGAGCCAGCCCCGGCCCCAGCCGCCCAGCCGTTGGACACCATCCAGGCGCTGCAGGACCTGCTGCATAGCCTGCGGCAAGACGATGCCCTGAGCCTGGACCTGGTGCGTACCCTGCAGCAAGGCACCCAGACCAGCCCACATGCCATGGCGATGGCCGAGCTGGTGCATCTGGTAGAAGAGGTGGAATACGATGCCGCCATCACCCGTGCGCAGCTGTTGCTGCAAAAGTTGCTGGTAGAGGGCGCCGCGCGATGAGTACCGACCGCCCCAAAGTTCTGGTGGTGGACGACGAGCCCGGCAACCGCGGCCTGCTGGCCGAGGTGCTGAAAGACGACTACACCGTGGTACTGGCCAAAAGCGGCGAAATGGCCCTGGCCCTGGCCGCCCGCCACCGGCCCGACATCGTGCTGCTCGACGTGGTGATGCCCGGCATGGACGGCTACCAGGTACTGCGCACCCTGAAAAGCCAGGACGAAACCCGCCACATTCCGGTGATCTTCATCTCGGCCCTGGACAGCATGGCCGACGAAGAAAAAGGCCTGCTGCTGGGCGCGGTGGACTACATCACCAAGCCGTTTCACGCGCCCATCGTGCGGGCGCGGGTGCGCAACCACGCCGAAGCCGTATCGCACCGGCGCTTGCTGGAGCGCCTGGCCCTGGTCGACGGCCTGACCGAAGTGCCCAACCGCCGCCGCCTGGAGCAGACGCTGCAACTGCGCTGGGCGCCGGGGCAGTATGTGTCGGTGATCCTGCTGGACGTGGACCACTTCAAGCTCTACAACGACCACTACGGCCACAGCGGCGGCGACCGGGTGCTGCGCCAGGTCGCAGGCGCGGTGCAAAAAACATTAAAGCGCGAGACCGACCTGGTGGCCCGTTACGGAGGCGAGGAGTTCGTCATGTTCTTGCCCCACACCGATGCGGTGGGCGGGCAGGTCTGCGCCGAGCTGGCCCGCAAGGCGGTAGAGAGCCTGCACATCGCGCACGAGAAATCGCTGGCCGGCCCCTTGCTGTCCATCAGCCTGGGCGGCACCTCGGTGAAGCTGGGGCCGGATGGCCTGGTGCCGTACCGGGTGCTGGAGCAAAGCGACCAGCAGCTGTACCGGGCCAAGCAGCTGGGGCGCAACCGGGTCTGCTGGAGCGATTGATTTTGGGTTTTTAGGCCGCTTTCAAGCATAAAAACCACTTCTAACGCCTATTTGACAAGCGGTAGCAGCTATGTTTTTTTTGATTAAAAAGCATAGCACCATAGACGGGCCGACGTCCCTTCAGAAGAAGCCAAGCTTGTTCGGGCTGTAGCTACGCAGGCCACTCCGGGCGGCAGATCCGGCTGCACTTTCACAGCCAGACCGAAGGCATTGGCAGCATCACCGAATAGAAATAAGCCGCTAGAGCTTATGAATAGGGCGCTAGCAGCTACATATTGCATAGCATCCGGGCGGTGTTCTTTGGTACCCTACTGGTAACTCCTAAGCAGCCCAGGGGTGCGGTTACAGAGTACCATGGCGGCTGTAATTTTGTTACCAAAAGACCATGACACTCCACCCCACGGTAGCGGCGGTCACTGACCGCATTCGTGCGCGTAGCGGCCCCAGCCGCAGCGCTTATCTAGAACGCCTGGAGGCCACCGCCCAGCGCAAACCGGGGGCAGAGCGCATGGGATGCGCCAATGTAGCCCACGCGTTTGCCGGTATGCCGGTCAACGACAAGCTCAAGGTGGTGACCGAAAAGGCGCTCAACATCGGCATCGTCACCGCCTACAACGACATGCTGTCGGCCCACACGCCGATGCAAACCTACCCCGACATCGTCAAGGCCGAAGCCCGCCGCCTGGGTGCCACCGCCCAGGTCGCCGGTGGCGTGCCCGCCATGTGCGACGGTGTGACCCAGGGCACACCCGGCATGGAGCTCAGCCTGTTCAGCCGCGATGTGATCGCCATGGCCACCGCCGTATCCCTGAGCCACGACATGTTCGATGCCGCTTTGATGCTGGGCGTGTGCGACATGATCGTGCCCGGCCTGCTGATCGGTGCGCTGCAGTTTGGCCATTTGCCCACCGTGTTTGTGCCCGCGGGCCCCATGCCCACCGGCCTGTCGAATAACGCCAAGTCCAAGGTGCGCGAACAAGCCGCCCAGGGCCTGGTAGGCCGCACCGAGCTGCTGCAGGCCGAATCCGCCGCCTACCACGCGCCCGGCACCTGCACCTTCTATGGCACCGCCAATAGCAACCAGATGCTGCTCGAAGCCATGGGCCTGCACGTGCCCGGCACGGCTTTTGTGGCCCCCGGCGGCGCGATGCGCGACGAGCTCACCCGCGAAGCCACGCGCACCGTGCTGGCCGACGTGAAAGCCAAGCGTTACGCCCCCATTGGCCATGTGGTGGACGAGCGCTGCATCGTGAACGCCATGGTCGCCTTGCTGGCCACCGGTGGCTCCACCAACCACCTGATCCACTGGGTTGCCGTAGCGGCCGCCGCAGGTATCGTGATCGACTGGGACGACTTCAGCGCCTTGTCCGACGTGGTGCCCACGCTGTCGCACGTGTACCCCAACGGCAGTGCCGATGTGAACCAGTTCCAGGCCGCAGGCGGCCCCGGTTTCATCATCCGCGAGCTGCTGGATGCGGGCTTCATGCACGCCGACGTGCTCACCGTGCGCCCCGGCGGCCTGCGCGAATATGCGGGCGAGCCTGCACTGGTGGGAGACACCCTGACCTGGAACACCGTGCTGGAGTCCAAGGACACCACCATCGTGCGCCCCGCAAGCAACCCCTTCAGCCCCACGGGTGGCTTAAAGCTGCTGCAAGGCAACCTGGGCCGCAGCGTGATCAAGGCCTCTGCCGTGCCGGACGACCGCCACATCATCGAAGCGCCCATCCGCCTGTTCGACTCGCAAGAAGCCCTGCACCTGGCCTTTAATGCGGGTGAGCTCAACCGCGACGTGGTCTGCGTGGTGCGCTGGCAAGGCCCGCAGGCCAACGGCATGCCCGAGCTGCACAAGCTCACGCCTCCGCTGGCCGTATTGCAGGGCAAGGGTTACCGCGTGGCCTTGGTTACCGATGGCCGCATGAGCGGTGCCTCGGGCAAGGTGCCTGCCGCCATCCACGTATCGCCCGAAGCCCTGGCGGGTGGCCCGCTGGCCAAACTGCTCGATGGCGACGTGGTGCGTCTGGACGCGGTGGCCGGTACGCTGCAGGCCCTGGTGCCCGATGCCGAATGGGCTGCACGCCCGCTGGCCACCATGCCCGAAGCCCTGCGCGCTTCCAACGCCTTTGGTATGGGCCGCGAACTTTTTTCGGGCATGCGCCGCAATGCCCTCACCGCTGAACAAGGAGCACTCACATGGGTTTAAGCAACCACACCGGCCGCTGGACGGCCTTGCAAGTCATGCAAGACGCGCCGGTCATCCCGGTCATCGTGCTCAACGATGTCGCCCACGCCGTGCCCTTGGCACGCGCCCTGGTGGCAGGCGGCATCCGCATGCTGGAAGTCACGCTGCGCACACCGCAGGCGCTGGAATGCATTGAGCGCATCGCCAAGGAAGTGCCCGATGCCGTGGTCGGCGCAGGCACCATCCGCAGCGCCGCCGACGCACAAGCCGCTGCCAAAGCCGGTGCCCTGTTTGGCGTGAGCCCCGGCTACACCCGCACCGTGGGCATGGCCTGCCGCGATGCCGGCCTGGCCCTGTTGCCCGGCGTGGCGACGGGTAGCGAAATCATGATGGCCCAGGAAGACGGCTTCACCGAACTCAAATTTTTCCCCGCCATGCAAGCCGGTGGCCCGGCCATGCTCAAGGCCTGGAGCGGCCCGTTCTTCGACGTGAAGTTCTGCCCCACCGGCGGCGTGACGTTGCAAAACGCGCCAGAATTTTTGGCGCTGCCCAACGTGGTGTGCGTGGGCGGTTCGTGGATCGTGCCCACCGATGCCATGCTGGCAGGCGACTGGGGACGAATCACCCAGCTGTGTTTGGACACTGCGGCCTTGAAAAAGAAGGCCTAAAAGAAATAGGACTTACGCAGCGCCCCTGTATCGCCCTTCGGGCTTACAGGGGGAACTTGCGTAAGTCCTGAGAAAAAGCGCCTTACGAGGCGCTTTTTTTTAGACCGTAAAAGGCTTCTGCGCCAAGAACTTGCCCGCCTTGCCCAGCGTGAACAGATTCGGCGACTGGGTGGGCGGCAGGCCTGCGCGCACCTTGGTGTGGAACTGGCGGTAGGTGCCTTTGAATGTGCCGTTGGCCCACACCCTGAGCACCTGCTCGGTGAACGCGCCGTTGTTCGCGCCGTCCATCGAGGTCTGGTTGTCCTGGCACCCCGACACCAGCACCAATGACGGTTTGAACTGACTCACCACGGCGGTCAGGCGGTTGCTGACGTTGACCTGCGACAAGGCGACATCGGGGTCGGCGATCTGGCCACCTGCGGCCTTGGCCACATCCACCTGCAGCTTGTCGTAGAACGCCTGGTGGTCGCGGTAGACGCGCATGGCCACCCCCAGCGGCATGGCCCGTGAGCCGGGTTCATGGGGCATGGCCTTGACCGCGGTACCGCTGTGGCAGCTGTCCGATAGCACCAAAATGCGCACACCGGCGGCAAACTTGCTGTACTCGAAGTACAGCTCGTCGTCGATGATCTGGCCATCGAACAGGCACCAGGTTTCGTCCTTGCCGTCGGGTTCATCGCTGTTGATATCGGTCACCTGCCCGCCGTGGCCCGAGTAGGTCAGGAAAAACAGATCGCCTGCCACCAGGGTTTTGGCGGCACTGCGCAGGGCGCTCAAAAACTTGGCGCGGGTGGCCTGTTTGGTGAGCAGCACCGTAGGCCGCATGCCTTGCGCCTTGGCCAGGGCGGCCATGTCGTTGGCATCGAATTCGCAGGCCGCCAGGGGCCCGGTCCAGCCAGAATAGGCCGCAGCGCTGACGGCGTTCAGCCCCAGATGCAGCGACAAGGCCTTGGATTTGGTAGGGATGGGAACCGCTTTTTTGGTGGCCATGGTGTCTCCTCAAAAGACACCATGGTCCGCCTGCCGGTCGGGCGGTGTCAAGACACCGGGCGGGTGCTTCGTCCTTCAAATAGGGGACGAAGCAGACCGTCAAATGCCCGAGCCGCCCGCGTGTTCGGAGCGCTGGATCAGTTCGATCTTGTAGCCGTCGGGGTCGGTCACAAAAGCAATCACCGTGGTGCCGCCCTTGACCGGACCGGCCTCGCGCGTGACCTGGCCGCCAGCAGCCTTGATTTTTTCGCAGGCGGCATAGGCATCGGGCACGGCCAGGGCGATGTGGCCGTAGGCGGTGCCCAGCTCGTAGCTGTCGACGCCGTGGTTGTAGGTCAGCTCCAGCTCGGCATGGTCGGGGTTGCTGCCATAGCCCACGAAGGCCAGGGTGTATTTGTATTCGGCGTTTTCCGACATGCGCAGCAGTTGCATGCCCAGAACCTGGGTGTAGAAGTCGATGGAGCGCTGCAGGTTGCCAACGCGCAGCATGGTGTGGAGGAGTCGCATGGTATTTTTTTGCCAGGGTGGGGGAGAGCGTGGATTGTAAAAATAAACGCCCACAAAAAAGGCGCATGCCGAATGCCATGCGCCTGGTAAGGAGATTGAAGCACTCCTGATTTAATAGCTGCTCACGCTTATAGGATAAGCGCAAGCGACCTAAATCGCTTAAATCAACGGCCGAACGAACCGCGTGGGCCGCCGGGGCCGCGCGAGCCGCCACCACCGCTGCGGCCACCGCCGAAGCCGCCGCCGCCGTTCCCGCCGCCATTGCCACCACCGTAACCGCCGCCACCACCGCCATTGCGGTTGCCGCCGCCGAAGCCGCCACGGCGACCACGGTCAAGCATGCTGTCTACGCTGGTGCGCATCGGGTCAGGCTGGCCGCCTTGGGCCGGGCGGGGCGCGGGGCCCTGGCCGCCCATGGACGCAGAACGGGTGTGGTCCGGCTGGGCACCGCCGCCGTAACCACCGCCATTGCCGTTACCGCCACCGTAGCCACCACCATTGCCACCGCCGTAGCCGCCGCCACCGGTACGTGCACCGCCGGGGCCGCTAGGACGGCCACCACGGCCACCCTGGGGTGGACGGGCACCTTGGGGACGGGGTGCCATGCCGTCGCCTTGCGGAGGGCGTGGACCACTGCGGGGGCCGTTGTTACGGGGGCCACCATGGCCACCACCGTTGCCTCGGCCCGCGCCGTCGCCGCCATTCGCGCCCTTGCTCTCGCGCACGCGCTGCAGCATTTCGGTGCGGGCGGCTTTGGCAGCCGCCTGCATCACGTCGCGGCTTGGTGGCTTGCCAGCACCGCCCCAGATCGTCTGGCGACCCATGGCGATGGGTTCGGCGCGCTCATTGGGTTCGGGCATGAAGCCTTCGATCACTTGCACCGCAATTTCTTGCTTGGTGAAGCGTTCGATGTCCTGCATGAAGCCTTCTTCGTCCAGGCACACCAAGTTGACGGCAGCGCCTTCGGCACCGGCGCGACCGGTACGGCCAATGCGGTGCACGTAGTCTTCGCAGACGTTCGGGATCTCGTAGTTGACCACGTGCGGCAGGTCGTCAATGTCGATGCCGCGTGCCGCGATGTCGGTAGCCACCAGGGCGCGCACGTCGCCGCTTTTGAAGCCTTGCAGGGCCTGGGTGCGGGCCGACTGGCTCTTGTTGCCGTGCAGCGCCATCGCGGTGATGCCGTTCTTTTCCAGAAATTCGGCCACGTTGTTGGCGCCGAACTTGGTACGGGTGAACACCAGCACCTGGCTCCAGTTGTGTTCCTGGATGATGTGGGCCAGCAAGGCCTTTTTCTTGCCGCGGCCAACCGGGTGGATCACCTGGGTGATGCGCTGCACGGTGGTGTTGCGGGGTGTGACCTGCACGCTTTGCGGGTTTTTCAGCAGGGTGGCTGCGAGGTCGCGGATTTCATCGCTGAAGGTGGCCGAGAACAGCAGGCTTTGCTTGTCGCGTGGCACAGCGGCCAGCACTTTTTTCACGTCATGGATAAAGCCCATGTCGAGCATGCGGTCGGCTTCGTCCAGCACCAGGATTTGCACCTGGCCCAGGTCCAGCACGCCTTGCTGCATCAAGTCCAGCAGGCGACCGGGGGTGGCCACCAGAATGTCCACGCCTTTTTTGACCTTGGTGATTTGCGGGTTCATGCCCACGCCACCAAAGATCACGGTGGAGCTCAGCTCCAGGTATTTGCCGTAGGTTTGCACCGACTCTTCCACCTGGGCGGCGAGTTCGCGGGTGGGGGTGAGCACCAGGGCGCGGATGCCCTTGCCACCAAATTTGTTGGTTGCCGGAGCGCTCTCGGTCAGGCGCTGCAGCAGGGGCAGGGTGAACGCTGCCGTTTTGCCGGTGCCGGTTTGCGCACCGCCGAGCAGATCGTGCCCGGCCAGCACGACCGGAATGGCCTGTGCCTGGATAGGGGTGGGCTCGGTATAGCCTTGCTCTTGCACGGCCTTCAGAATGGCCGGGGCCAGATTCAGTTCTTCAAAGTTCATTTTTGTGCGCCCGTCCTGGGCGCTTGGAAGCCTGGCCTATCGCCCGCGTTGTGAAAACGGGCACCAATCAAAGGCAGACATTTTTTAAAAATAGGCGCAAAACAAGAGGGTTTATCTTGGTTTTGGCCCCCAGCGAAGTGCTGGCGTTGCAGCCAATTGGAATGCCGCAACCTGTGGATTGTCGCATGCTGGGATAATCGGCGTTCGCCCGACCCGTTTCGGCAGATTTTTTCAGCAACTTCACACCCAAAAAGATGGCCCAGTACGTATTTACCATGAACCGCGTCGGCAAGATCGTGCCGCCCAAGCGCCACATTCTCAAAGACATTTCGCTCAGCTTTTTCCCCGGCGCCAAGATCGGCGTGCTGGGTACCAACGGCTCGGGCAAGTCCACCCTGCTCAAGATCATGGCCGGGCTGGACAAGGAAATCGAAGGCGAAGCCCAACCCATGGCGGGCCTGAACATCGGCTACCTGCCCCAGGAACCCCAGCTGGACCCGACCCAGACGGTGCGCGAAAGCGTGGAAGCCGGCATGGGCAAGGTATTTGCCGCCAAGGCCCGCCTGGAAGAGGTCTACACCGCCTACGGCGAAGAAGACGCCGACTTTGATGCCCTGGCCGCCGAGCAGGCCGAGCTGGAAGCCATCATTGCCACCGCCGGTACCGACTCCGAGCACCAGCTGGAAATCGCCGCCGACGCGCTGCGCCTGCCGCCGTGGGATGCCGTGGTGGGTGTGCTGTCCGGTGGTGAAAAGCGCCGCGTGGCGCTGTGCCGCCTGCTGCTGAGCAAGCCCGACATGCTGCTGCTCGACGAGCCAACCAACCACTTGGATGCCGAATCGGTGGACTGGCTGGAGCAATTCCTGCAGCGCTATTCCGGCACCGTGGTGGCCATTACCCATGACCGCTATTTCCTGGACAACGCGGCCGAATGGATTCTGGAACTGGACCGGGGCTCCGGCATTCCGTACAAGGGCAATTACTCCGATTGGCTGACATAACAGGGCGCACGCCTGGAAGCCGAGCAAAAGGGGGAAGAAGCCCGTGCCAAGGCCCTGAAGAAAGAACTGGAATGGTCGCGCCAGAACCCCAAGGCCCGCCAGGCCAAGAGCAAGGCCCGTCTGGCCCGCTTTGAAGAATTGAGCGACTTCGAGTACCAGAAACGCAACGAAACCAACGAAATCTTCATCCCCGTGGCCGACCGCCTGGGCCATGAAGTGATCGAATTCGTCAACGTCACCAAGTCGTTTGGCGACCGCGTGCTGATCGACAACCTGAGCTTCAAGATCCCCGCCGGTGCCATCGTCGGCATCATCGGCCCCAACGGCGCGGGTAAGTCCACGCTGTTCAAGCTGATCGCGGGCAAGGAAAAAGCCGATTCGGGCGAAGTAAAGATCGGCCAGACCGTCAAGATGGCCTTTGTGGACCAGCACCGCGACGACTTGTCGAACGAAAAGACCGTCTGGGAAGACGTGTCGGGCGGACTCGACATTTTGAACGGGGGCAAGTTCCAGATGGCCAGCCGCGCCTACTGCGGCCGCTTCAACTTCAACGGTGCCGACCAGCAGAAAAAGGTGGGCATGCTCTCCGGTGGTGAGCGGGGCCGCTTGCACCTGGCCAAGACCCTGATTGCGGGCGGCAACGTACTGATGCTGGATGAGCCGTCGAACGACCTGGACGTGGAAACCCTGCGCGCCCTGGAAGACGCGCTGCTGGAATTCGCAGGCACCATGCTGGTCATCAGCCATGACCGCTGGTTCCTGGACCGTATCGCCACCCACATCCTGGCGGCAGAAGGCGACAGCCAGTGGACCTTCTTCGACGGTAACTACCAAGAGTACGAAGCCGACAAGAAGAAACGCCTGGGTGAAGAGGGTGCTAAGCCCAAGCGCATGCGCTACAAAGCCTTGAAGTAAGCAGAGTAATTGCGCAGACCGGTACAGCCGGTTCTGCGGAATCCCTGGAATTAAAACGGCCCGTATCCACGGGCCGTTTTGCTTCTAGGGAGGAGATTCCTTGGGCCAGTTCGCCAACAGCCGCCTGCGCACCGCTTCGATGTTGTTGCGCAGGGCGTACAGCTCGTCGGTGTACGACAGGGGCACGGTAATGCGGTGGGTCACGCGGTCGAGTTCGTCGAGCTCGTCGAGCAACACATCACGCTCGCCGGTGCGGGCATCGACCTTGGTTTCGATCTCGCGCAGCCGGGCATACCAGCGAAACACGCGGCTGCGCACCCGGAACTGGTAAAGCGGCGGCACGATCTTGCTCAAGGGCAGCATCAGCACCAGCAAGCCACCCAGCACCAGCCACATGCGTTCAATTAGGTTGCTGGCCCAGAAGGGCAGGTAACGCTGCCAGAACGGTGGTGTGCCGTTGATGGCGCGGTCGCCTTCGGGGCTGACTGGCAGCTCGCTGGTGCGGGTGTTGGGGAAGTCACGTGCGCGGTTGAACCAGCCCGCACCGCTGTGCACGGTTTGCGCGCTTTGGGCGAACAACTGGCGCAGGGCAGGGTGGGTCTGGTCGCTGGAGATCAACGATGTGGTGGCGGCCAGCATCGATACGTCGCTCGGCGGCATATCGGCCGCCAGATCGACCACGCCGCGTGGCAGCGTCACGGCCGAGAGGAAGGCAAAACGCCGGGCATAGGCATCGCTTTGGCCAAAGTCCATCAGGTGGATGCCGCGCGCACGCAACAGGCGCTGCACCAGCGGCGACTGGGGTGCCGAAGCCAGCACCACCACATCCAATTTGCCCGCCAGCAGCGCCGCCACGGCGGGTGCGGGCTCCAGGTTTGACAGCCGCAGTGTGCGGGCCTCGATGTGGTTGGCCTTGAACATCTTTTCCACAATGTCGGGGACACCGCTGCCTTGTTTGTCGATGTTGATGCGTAAGGTTTTCAGCTGGGGCAGGGCGGTCAATGTGCCCGTGGCAGGATCGATCTTGCGGGCCGCGTCGCTGCGGTAGAACAGCCAGAGGGGCTCGTAGAACAGGCTGCCCAAAGACATCAGACCGGCCTCTTCGTCGGCCACCGGGTCGGCGCTACCGCCACGCACAAAGCCCAGGTCGGCCTCGCCGTTGCGCAGCATTTGCAGGTTGTCGGCTGCGCCGTCGGTAGGTTTGAGTACCACCTCGATGCCATTGGCCTTGAGCGCGCTGGCGTAGCGCTGGCCGAACTCGGCATACGCGCTGCCGTCCGGGCCGGTGGCCAGGGTGACGGTTTTCGGTGGCTGCGGATCCAGATACAAATAGGCAGCGGCCAATGCACCGATCACGATGAACACGACCGGTCCGGCAGAGACGATCAGGTCGCGCAGGGACAGCAAAATGAGCTTGAGTGCCTTGGGCATAGAAACTAGATGATGGGAAAGTCCGCCGACTGTACCGACAAGGCTTGCCCATGCTGCCGCAGCCCTTGTTCAAAGGCCTGCACCGGCAGCGGGCGACTGAACAGGTAACCCTGGTAAGCATCGCAGCCTTGCGCCGCAAGAAAGCCACGCTGTGCATCGGTTTCCACACCTTCGGCGATCACTGCCAGCCCCAGGCTGTGGCCCAGTGTGATTACGGTGCGGGCAATGGCGGCATCATTCGGGTCGGTCAGGAGGTCGCGTACAAAGGACTGGTCGATTTTCAGTTGCTCCAACGGCAGGCGTTTGAGGTAAGACAGTGACGAATAGCCGGTACCAAAATCGTCCAGCGAAAAGCCCACACCCTGGGCCTTGAGCGCCAGCATTTTAGCGATGGTCTCTTCTACGTCATTGACCAGCAAGCTCTCGGTGAGCTCCAGCTTGAGCAGGCGCGCAGGCGCTGCTGTGTCTTGCAGTACCTGCAGCACCGATTCCACAAAGTCTGGCTAGCGGAATTGCCGGGCGCTGACATTCACCGCCAACGCCAGGTGGCGGGTATGGGCCTGCAGGCTCCAGGCATGGAGCTGGGTACAGGCCTGCTGCAGTACCCAATGGCCCAGCGGCAAAATCAAACCGGTGTCTTCGGCCAGTGGAATGAATTCGTTAGGCGGCACCATGCCGCGCGAGGGGTGCGGCCAGCGCAGCAATGCCTCGGCCCCGACCGGCTGGCCCAGGGCATCCACTTGCAATTGGTAGTACAGCTGGAACTGCTGCTGCTGCAGCGCGCGGCGGATGTCGGCTTCCAGCGCGACCCGTGTATTGACCACTGCCTGCATCTGCGGGTCGTAGAAGCGCAATGTGTTGCGCCCAACCGCCTTGGCCTGGTACATCGCCATATCAGCCTGTTTCAGTAGTTCGTCGATGCTAGCACCGGTGCCCAAGAACAGGGTGATGCCCAGACTGGCCGACAGCTCGTGCTCGTGCGTTTCCAACAGATAAGGCCGGGTAATGGCAGCGCGCATTTTTTCACCTACTGCTTCGGCGTGGGCAGCGGCCTCGTCACGGTCGGTGCTGAGCTGCGTCAGTAGTACCACAAACTCGTCTCCACCCAGTCGGGCCACGGTATCGGTGGCACGCACGCACTCGGCCAGGCGGGTGGCCACCTGTTGCAGCAGCAAGTCGCCCATGTCGTGGCCCAAGCTGTCGTTCAAAGCCTTGAAGTTGTCCAGGTCAATGAACTGCAGTGCCCCAAAGTGCTGGCTGCGCACGCCTAGCGCCAGGGCTTGTCGCAGGCGGTCGACCAGCAGTCGCCGGTTCGGCAGATGGGTCAACGGGTCGTAGAAGGCCAGTTGGTTGATTTCCTCCTCGGCGGCCTTATGCTGGGTGATGTCGTTGAAGGTGTTGACGTAGTGGGTGATCTTGCCGTGGCTGTCCTTGACGGCGGTGGTGCTGCGCGCGTCGGGGTAGATATCGCCGCTCTTGCGCCGATTCCAAACCTCACCACGCCAGGTACCGGTGCTATCCACGCTTTCCCACATGGATTGGTAGAACTCGCGCGGGTGGCGACCCGAGTTGAGAATATTCAAACTCTGCCCCTGCACATCGGCCTCGGTATAGCCGGTAATCTGGGTGAACGCCGAATTGCAGCGCAGAATACGGCGATGCGCGTCGGTCACCGCCATGCCGCTCTGGGCATTGAACGCGGTGGCGGCTATGCGCAGGTCCAGATCCGCCTGCACCCGCTGGGTAATGTTGCGGGCCAGCAGAATGAAGCGCAAGACGCCCTGGTCGGGCCCATCCACTGGTGTTTTGCGCGCCACCGAGATTTCAAACCACTCCAGGCCTTGGGCAAACGGTAGCTCCACCTGGCCGCCTTCCGAACGTCCGGTCTGTTGCGCTTCTACCAGAGCGGCCTCCACCGTGCGGGCGGCATCGGCGGGCAGCACGTCTGCGGCCTTGCGTCCCAGATACTGTTCGGGCCGGATGTCCAGCAGCAGGGCAGGGGGCATGCGGCAGTCGTGTACCGTGCCGTCCAGGCCGAGTTCGAACATCAGGTCGGGAATGGCATCCAGCGTAGCTTGCAGTTTGTTTTGGGTCGCTGAGATTTCGTGGGTGCGCTCGACAACCTGGGCTTCCAGATTCTGCTCCTGGCGCTTGAGCTGCATCAGTAGGTGGGCCGCCCATCCCAGCAGGGTGCTGAACAGCAGGCCCAACGCTACCTTGAACGCCAACCCGGCCTGATCGCCCCAGCCCTGGATGGGCGCTGCACTCAGCACCCAGCGCCCGTTGGGTACCAGAACTTCCCGGTCCACGGTATCGTCCAAGGGCTGGCTACCAGACATGGCGATGGTTTGCCGCCGCTGGCTGTCTGGCTGCAGGCGCCACAGCTCATAAGCCACCCCTTGGTCGGTCAGTTGCGCCACACCGCTGCTCGCCAGCGCCTCCGGCAGCCGTATCACCACATACACGAAGCCCCAGAAATTCGCAGCTGAGGGGCTCGCACCTGTCTGCGGAAAACCTGGCAGATAGACCGGTAACCGACCCACCACGCCCAGCCCGCCCTGCACCAAATTCAGTGGTCCGGCCAATGTCAACTTACCGGTTTCCACGGCACGACTGGCTTCCTTGCCTTGCACTGGATCCTTGAGTTGGTTAAAACCCAAGCTGGCCTCATTACCTTTCAGCGGCACCACCTGGCGGACGATACCGCCCGGTGACAGACCCAAAGTAGTGACCCCAGGATACAAAGACAGCATTTCGCTGGCGACACCTTCGAAGTTCGAGAACTGCCCTCCCGCCTGGTGCACCATGGCCGACAGCGCGTAGGTACTGGACAGCGCCCGTTCCACCATGCTCTGGATCGCATGGGCACGGTCTGCGACGATGCTGTCAACCCGGGCTCGTTCGCTTTGCACCCGGCGCTGCTCCATGTTCCACACCAACAGTGCCGCCGAGCACGCGCTCATCAAAAAAACCAGGCTTGCAACCACCCACGCATGGACAGCGCCGGAACGGCGTCGGAAGGGCTGCGTCGTCATCGGGAATGCGGGCTCATTGCGTCTCAGAGTGTGTCAATTTGTGTTGGTAACCAGACTATATAGCCTGTAACGAAGCCTATTTGACAGGAGTAGACGCAGGCCTGCACTGCGTATTGTGGAATCAAGTACAGCTCCAATCCTAAGCTCGGAAAGACCCGATAGGCTCTGCCAGATAAAAACAAAGAAAATCTGCCTTCTGCGCCCTCGTTATAAGCGCAGAATGCTATATTAAATGTAGCGTCGGTTGCCATACCGTTGGGAAACCACTTGGCGCGACCATATGGTTGGGTGTCGCTTGCCAGCCGGCAAATGGGCTTTGAATGAGCCTACGCCCGTGCGTGACTGCTGCACGATGCCGGAACTGGGCTTGTGCATCTGCACACTGTATGAAGTCTTACTTTATACGATGTATATTATGTTAAGTAAAACTGCACTCTCTCTGTTTGGTCCGTGCCAGACCGTTCACAGGGATGGGACGGCTCAGTCCTCGTATGCGACTACCGCCTCTGCAGCCTGCGACTGGCAGTACGCCAGGGCTGCGTCTGTGGGATAAAAACGGGCTTGCTCGCCCAACTGCAAAACGGCTACAGCGCTGCCTTGGGCAGTTTGGCGTTGCACCGACAGGCGCACCGGCAGACCGTGGACAACATCCCCTTGTTCGGTGGTTTCGCGCTGGGGTGGGAAATCTCTCACCAATTGGGCAAAGTCCAGGCCAGAGCCAGTGGCGTTGGCCGGGAGCTGCAAGCGCAAGAACTTGGCATAACGGCAGCGTGCGGTGGCCAGGTCCCAGGCTTCGGTAATGTTCATCTGCAGGCCGCCGCCACCAAAACGGTCGGTTTGCACCCGGCCCATGGCGATGATGAGCTCATCGTCCTTGAACAAATTCTTGTGCGCCTGCATTAGCGCGTCACTGACCCGCGCATCGACCATGCCGGTGCCGTCGTCCAGCCGGAACAGGCCCATCTTGCCGCGCTGGCCGTTGATGATGCGCAGGTCGCTGACGATGCCTGCAAACATCACCGTATCGCGGCTGTCTACCGCATCAGCCAGGTCGCGCTTGGCAAAGCGGCGTACTTCCTTGCGCACCTCGTCGAATAAATGGCCCGACAAATAAAATCCCACCGCGGTTTTCTCTAGCGTTAGACGTTCCTTGATGCCCCACACCGGGGTTTCGACCAGCTCGGGCTCTTGCGTGCTGGAGCCGTGGCTGTCGTCCATATCGAACAGGCCGCCCTGGTTGGCGTTGGCCAGCGTGGCGGCGGCAAAGGCGAAGGCGCGGTCTACCGAGGCGATCAGCGCGGCGCGGTTGATTTCGATGGCATCAAACGCCCCAGCCTTGATCAGCGCCTCAACAGTGCGCTTATTCAGTTTGGACTTATCCACACGGACACAGAAATCGAACAGGCTGGTGAATGGTCCACACACGGTCCCGGAAGGGCCGACTCCCCTTCCCTCGCGGGCCTCCACTATTGCTTCAATGGCCTGCTGGCCCGTGCCTTTGACGGCGCCCAGGCCGTAGCGGATGATCTTGTCGGTGACTGGCTCAAAACGGTGGCGGCCCAGGTTGACGTTCGGCGGCTCGAACGTCAGGCCCATCTTGCCGGCGTCTTCAAACAGCAATTTGAGCTTGTCGGTGTCGTCCATTTCCACCGTCAAGTTGGCGCAAAAGAACTCGGCGCAGTAGTGAACCTTGAGCCAGCCGGTGTGATACGCCAGCAGCGAATAGGCGGCGGCATGCGACTTGTTGAAGCCGTAGCCCGCAAACTTCTCCATCAAGTCGAAGATTTCGTCAGCCTTGGCCTCATTGATGTCGTTCTTGGCGGCACCGGTGCGGAAGATGGCGCGGTGTTCGGCCATCTCCTCGGCCTTTTTCTTGCCCATGGCGCGGCGCAGCATGTCGGCACCACCCAGCGAGTAGCCGCCCAGGATCTGCGCGGTCTGCATTACCTGCTCCTGGTAAACCATGATGCCGTAGGTCTCGCTCAGCATCTCGGCCACCAGCGGGTGCGGATACTCCACTACTTCGCGGCCATGCTTGCGCGCCACGAAGCTGGGGATCAGGTCCATCGGGCCGGGCCGGTACAGCGCGTTCAGGGCGATCAGATCTTCCAGTCGTGTGGGTTTGGCGTCTTTGAGCATGCGCTGCATGCCGGTACTTTCAAACTGGAACACGGCCTCGGTCTTACCTTCGGAGAACAGGCGGTAGGTTTTGGCATCGTCGAGCGCGATGTTTTCAAACGCAAAGTTCTCCTGGCCCTTGTGGCGGGCGACGATGAAGTCCTTGGCGATTTCCAGAATGGTCAACGTGGCCAAGCCCAAAAAGTCGAACTTCACCAGGCCGATGGCCTCCACGTCGTCCTTGTCAAACTGGCTCACCGCCGACTCGCTGCCGGGCTGCTGGTACAGCGGGCAAAAGTCGGTGAGCTTGCCGGGCGCAATCAACACGCCCCCGGCATGCATGCCGACGTTGCGGGTCATGCCCTCCAGTTTCTGCGCCATTTCGATCAGGGTGCGCACGTCTTCTTCGGCCTCAATGCGGGCGGCCAGCACCGGCTCCATCTCGATGGCGTAGTTGTTTTTGTCGCCCTCCTTCTTGGTCGCAGGTGGATACTGCAGCGTGACCGACATGCCCGGCTTGTTGGGAATCAGCTTGCTGATGCCGTCGCAGAACGTATAGCTCAGGTCCAGTACCCGGCCCACGTCACGGATGGCCGCGCGGGCCGCCATGGTGCCGAAGGTGACGATCTGGCTGACGGCGTTTTTGCCGTACTTTTCCTTCACGTAGTCGATCACCCGGTCGCGGTTGCCCTGGCAGAAGTCGATGTCGAAGTCGGGCATGGAAACCCGCTCGGGGTTCAAAAACCGCTCGAACAGCAGCTTGTACTGCAATGGGTCCAGATCGGTGATCTTCAGAGCATAGGCCACCAAAGAGCCCGCACCAGAACCCCGGCCCGGCCCTACCGGACAGCCGTTCTTTTTAGCCCAGTTGATGAAGTCGCCCACGATCAAAAAGTAGCCGGGGAAACCCATCTTCAAGATGGTGTTGATCTCGAACTCCAGCCGCTCAATGTAGGTCGGGCGCACCTCTTCGCGCTTGGCCTCATTGGGGTACAGGTGCAGCAGGCGCTCTTTCAGGCCCTCGTGCGAGGCGTAGCGGAAGTAATCCTCGGGGCTCATGCGCACGCCATCGACCAAGGGCGTGGGAAAGTCGGGCAACTGCGGCTTGCCCAGCACCAGGGTCAGGTTGCAGCGCTTGGCAATCTCCAGCGTGTTGGCAATCGCCGAAGGAATATCGGCAAACAATGCCAGCATCTGCGCGCTGGACTTGAAGTATTGCTCGCGGGTGAAGCGGCGTACACGGCGCTGGTTGCCCAGGATTTCGCCGTCGGAGATGCAGACGCGGGCCTCGTGCGCCTCGTAATCCGATTCTTCGGTGAACTGCACCGGGTGGGTGGCTACCACGGGAAGTTGCAGGCGGGCGGCCAGCTGCACGGCGGCTACCACATGGGCTTCGTCGTCGGGGCGGCCTGCGCGCTGCAATTCAATGTAGAAGCGCTGTGGGAATACATCGGCCAATTGGAGGGCCATCGCGTCGGCCCGCACCGTATCGTTCTGCACCAGGGCTTGCCCTACGGGCCCAGCCTGGGCACCGGCCAGACAGATCAGCCCGGCGTGGAGCTCACGCAGCCAGGCAAATTTGATAACCGCCTGGTTTTTAACGATGTTCTGGGTAAATCCGCGGGCCAGAAGTTCCGATAAATTGAGATAACCCTGCTTGTTCTGCACCAGCACGATGACGCGCGACAAGGCCGTGGCATCCAGTCCCTGCCCTTCCAGAAAAATCTCGGCCCCGATGATGGGTTTGACCCCTTTGCCACGGGCTTCCTTGTAGAACTTGAGCGCGCCAAACAGGTTGCTCAGGTCGGTAATGGCCAATGCGGGCTGCTGGTCAGTGGCGGCCACTTTGACGGTGTCGTCGATGCGATTGGTGCCGTCGACGACAGAAAATTCGGTATGGAGGCGGAGGTGGACAAACATCGCTCCATTTTAGGTGGCGGGCTTCAAGCGGCTGTTTGGGCACTTCTGGCATATCCATTTGCATAGAGGGAGAATTATTTGAAACAATTTGTGTGCAACTGATACGATGTTTGTAAGCGTTGCAGTGGGCTTGCATGCCCGGACGACAGGCCATTTCGAATCATGGGAGATGCAGCATGTTCCGATCTATCCGTAGTTCCACCCTTTTCCTGGCCGCCGTGGGCATCTTGGCTGCACTGGTCATCGCACTGCAGTCCTACGCGGGCTTCAACCGCCTCAACGCCATCGCCAACCAGACCTTTGTGGCCAAGGACGTGGTGGCCGATATCTTGCCTCCACCCATGTATTTGATCGAGCTGCGGCTGGTACTGTCGCAGGCGGTCGAGGGCACCATGCCGGTGGCCGATGCGCAAAAACAGGTGGAGCGCCTGGTCGGCGAATACGAAGCGCGCGTCGCCTACTGGACACAAAACCCACCTTATGGCCTGGAGAAGCAGCTGTTCGGCCGCCAGCACCAGGCGGCGCTGAAACTCATCGCTGCGGCGCGCGAACAGGTTCTGCCCGCTTTGGTCAAAAACGATCCAGCTGCGGCCAAGGAGCAACTGGTGCGGGCCCATGCCCTGTACCTGGAGCACCGTACCGGGGTGGACGAGACTGCTTTGGTGGGTAGCAAACTTGCCACAAGCTCGATCGAAGACTTCACCGCCACCGGCAAAGATGTGTCGCGCACCTCGTGGATCGTGCTGGCGGTGGCGTTGGGGGTGCTGGTCTGGGTATCGGGCCCGGTGCTGGCCAGCATCCGCAAACCGATTGCCCATTGCACCCGCATCGCCCAGGAGGTGGCTGCGGGCAACCTGTCTGCTGGTATACAAACGACACGCAAGGACGAAATTGGTGCGTTGCAAGATGCCCTGATGGCCATGCAGACATCGTTGCGCCGCATGGTGGGCGAGGTACGCACCTCGTCACAGGACATCAAACATTCCAGCAGCGAAATCGCCCATGGTGGAATGGACCTGAGCACCCGCACCGAAAACACCGCCGCCAGCCTGGAAGAAGCCGCCGCCGCCATGGAGCAGCTCACCGCCACCGTGACACAAAACACCGAATCTGCCCGCCAGGCCAACCAGTTGGCAGCATCTGCCGCCACCGTAGCCGCGCGCGGCGGCCACTTGGTCGGCCAGGTGGTGACCACCATGCAGGGTATCGACGACAGCTCGCGCAAGATCGTGGACATCATCGGCGTTATCAACAGCATTGCCTTCCAGACCAATATCCTGGCCCTGAATGCCGCGGTGGAGGCCGCTCGCGCCGGTGAGCAGGGGCGCGGTTTTGCGGTGGTAGCAAGCGAGGTACGGCTGCTGGCCCAGCGCAGCGCCGAGGCCGCCAAAGAGATCAAAAGCCTGATCGATGCCAGCGTGGGCCGGGTCGAATCCGGTAGCAAGCTGGTGCAGGAAGCCGGCACCACCATGACCGAAATCGTCAACCAGGTGCAGCGGGTAAGCGACATCATTGCCGAGATCACCGCCGCCGCATCCGAGCAGGGCCAGGGCATCGGCCAAATCAACGAAGCCGTGGCCCGGCTGGACCAGATGACACAGGAGAACTCGGCCCTGGTCGAAGAAAGCGCAGCCTCGGCCGAGAACCTGAAACGCTCGGCCTTGGGGCTGACCAGCCTGGTCAGCGCCTTCCGGCTGGAGCCGGGGAATGCGGTGGCGTTACCGGGCTAAGTTCTAAAATCAGAGGGTGAACTCCATCCTCAACATCTCCGCTTACAAATTCGTCCCCCTGCCCGATGCCCCTGCCCTGCGCGACTTGCTGCACGGCTGGGCCACCGGGCTCCAGCTCAAAGGCACCATCCTGCTGGCCGGTGAGGGTATCAACCTGTTTCTGGCCGGCCCCGATACGGCGGTGCGTGGCTTCATCGCCCGCCTGCACGCCGACCCGCGCTTTGCCGACATCGCGCCCAAAGAAAGCTGGTCGGCCACCCAGCCGTTCAAGAAAATGCTGGTGAAGGTGAAAAACGAAATCATCCGGATGGACCACCCGGCCATCCAACCCAGTTCGGGCCGCGCGCCTGCGGTAGATGCTGCCACCGTCAAGCGCTGGCTCGACCAGGGCGTGGACGACCAGGGCCGCCCCGTGGTCACGCTGGATACGCGCAACGCCTTCGAGGTCGACCACGGCACTTTTACCGGGGCGATCGACTGGCGCATCGACAAGTTCAGCCAGTTCCCCGCCGCACTGCGGGAGCACAAGGCCGAGCTGCAAGGCAAAACCGTGGTCAGCTTTTGCACCGGCGGCATCCGCTGCGAAAAGGCCGCGATTTTGATGCGCGAAGAAGGCTTGGACCACGTCTACCAGTTGGAAGGTGGTATCCTCAAATACTTTGAGGAAACCGACGGTGCGCACTACCAGGGCAGTTGTTTCGTGTTCGACGAGCGCCGCACGCTGGAGGCTGATTTATCGGCCAGCGACCTGAACGCTATGAATAAGTGAGCTGCTTGTGCTTATAAGATAAGCACGGGCGGCACTTTTTATACTAAGAATGACTTGACCGCCAGCGCCGTCTTCTGCGCCGCCCCCTGGTGCGCGCTGGCGAACTGGGGGCCGGCTGCGGCGGCTCGGGCCAGGGTCTCAGGTGCGTTCAGCCAGGCCAGGGCCTGGGACACGGCAGCGGACATGTCGGCCACGCGGCAAGCCGCCCCGGCGGCAATGGCCAGCTCGGCGGCTTCGGCAAAATTGAAGGTCGAGGGGCCCAGCAGCACCGGGCAGCCGCAGGCCGCAGCCTCGATCAGGTTTTGCCCGCCCAACGGGGCGAAACTGCCGCCCAGCAAAGCCACATCGGCCAAACCGTAATACCGTGCCATTTCGCCGAGCGAGTCGCCCAGCCACACATCGGCAGGCTCCGGACCCTGCACCCACTGGCTGCGCCGCGACAGACCCAGGCCCTGCTCTACCACCAGGGCGGCCACCGTGTCGAAGCGCTGCGGGTGGCGCGGCACGATCAGCCACTGCACATCCGATACTCCTAATTTTGTAGCTGCTTGCGCCGATGGAATAAGCGCTGGAGGCCTAAAAGACTGCAAACATTGCACCAGCTGCAGCTCCTCGCCCTCGCGGGCGCTGGCCAGCAGCACCACCGGGCGCCCTGCCCTGCGCCATGCGCGGCCCACAGCGAGCTGTTCGGTGTTGGGCGTGGCATCGAACTTGAGGTTGCCCAGCACTACCGGAGCCGGTGCGCCCGCCAGCACCAAGCGCTGGGCATCGTCTGTGGTTTGCGCCCACACAGCCGCCAGCGCGCCATAGGCGGGGCGTGACAAAGCCGACAGCCGCTGCGCTTGGCGCAGCGATTTGGCACTGAGCCTGGCGTTGGCCAGCACCACCGGCACGCCCGCCATCTGGCAGGCCGCCAGCAGGTTGGGCCAGATCTCGGTTTCCATCAGGATGCCGATACGGGGCTGGAAGTGCTGCACAAAACGCCGCACCGCACCCGCGCTGTCCCACGGCTGCCAGACTTGCACATCGCCCGGCTGCAACAGTGCCTGCCCCTCGGCCCGGCCGGTGGCAGTGCCGTGGGTCAGCAGCAGCCGCAGTTCCGGCATCTCGCGGCGCAAGGCCGCCAGCAAAATGGCTGCCGCCCGGGTTTCACCCAGCGAGACGGCGTGGATCCACACAAAACCCTGGCCGGGCGGCTGCTGGTAGTGGCCAAAGCGCTCGGCCACAACCACGGCGTAGCCGGGCTCGGCCCGCGCGCGCAAGCGCAGCTTGCGGCGCAGCAAGGGAATTGCCAGCCAGACCAGCAGGGAATACAGCCGCAGGATCAATGCGCCGAGTCTCGCAGTGCGGCCAGGGCGGAGGCCTGCATCCAGGCGTTCCACACGGTGTTGACGCTGGGTGTGGGGTCGGCAAACACGCTGAGCTGGTGGTCGCGGTTCTGGGGGCCGGTGCGCCAGGCGGTGTCGAAGTTGTAGATTTTGACCAGCGGCAGGTCGAGTGCGGTGGCGATCAGGCTGGTGCCGTTGTCGACACCGATCACGCCTATGCATTCGCCCAGCGCATCGGTCAAGGCACCCAGCGCCATGCGGGGCCAGACGACCGCCTGGCCCAGACGGTTGGCGATGCTTTCGCTGCGCCACTGCTCGTCGTCGTTGCCATGGGCAAAGGCGACCGTATAGCCCAGATCGTTCAGGCGGTGCCCCAGCTCCAACCAGTGGGCTTCGGGCCAGCTTTTATCGGGGCGGTTGCTGCCGTGCAAGAAGGCCACCAGGGGCGTGGCTTCCAAGTGGCCGACGTCAAAAAAATGATTCACTATGGTTTTGGAAGCACGGTGTGCTTTATCGGTGTGCGCCAGCAGCCCAAAAGACACTTTTTCTGGCAGGGCGTACACCAGCGCCCGGGCGGACATTACCCGCGTCCGGTCAACGGCATGGATGTGCGATTCCACGGGTACCGCCACATCGGCCTCCCAGCGCGTGGGGGCCTGGAAAACCGCGCCTTCGGTCTGGTTGGCCAGGGTGTAGCGCAGGCCGTCAGAGCCCAGGCGGGCCATTTTGGCCACCAGGGTGGACTTGCTGATGCCCTGCAGGTCCAGCACCGCGTCATAGCATTCGTACTGCAAATCAGACGAAAATGCCCGCCAGGCATTGCGGGTATCGGCGGTGAACACTGTCTCGCGCCAGCGCTTCAAATCGCATTCAATGACCCGGTGCAGCCCGGCGCAACGGCGCACCAGCGGGGCAAAGTCGGGTTCGACCACCCAGTCCACCAGGGCGCCCGGAAACGCATGCAGGATGTCCTGCGCGGCCGGCATGGCGTGCACGATGTCCCCCAGGGACGAGAGTTTGACGATCAAAACTTTCATGCAAGAACCGCCTGGGGGTTATGGAACACGCTCCACACAGCTTGCCACGCCCGCCACACGGTGTCTACATCCGGGGCTTTTGCACCACCCACGGCGACCTGGTAGGCGCTGCCCAGCGGACCGGCGCGCCAAATGCGCGGTTGGCTGAATATCTGCACGTGCGGCAGGTTCAGCGCTACAGCCAGATGGCTCAGGCCAGAATCCACCCCCACCACACCGGCGCAGCCCGCCATGCGCGAGGCCAGCGCGGCCAGCCCCATGCGCGGCAGCATGCGGGCCTGCGGGCCTATCGCCTGGCAGAGCTGGCGGGCAAAGGATTCTTCGGCGGCATTTGCCTGCGGCACGCTGACCGGCAGGCCCTGGGCCACCAGGCGCTGGCCGACCTGCACCCAGTGGTCCAGCGGCCATTCGTTCTCGGGCCGGGTGGTACCGTGGACCAGCATCACACTGCCATCGGGCTGTGCGGGGACAACCTGCAGTTCGTCGTAGGCGATACCGTCTTCGGTGGGCGGGTAGCCCAGAGCCAGCGCGGCCAGGTGGCGGTAGCGTTGCACCGCGTGGATGCGTAGCGGCATGGGCTGGGGGCGTTGCACCAGGAAACGCACTGGCCACTCGTAGCCGCAGTCCTCGCTGCGGTTGCCGAAGGTCGCACGCCAGCCGTCGGGCGCGAGCCGGGCCTGCCGGGCCACCAGGGCGGACTTGATCAGGCCCTGGAAGTCGATGACTGCGTCGTAGGCTTCGGCCTGCAAGGTCTGGGTGAACCTGGCCTTTTCGGCTCTTACGCTGGCATTGAACGGGGTTTTACGCCATCGCCTCTGGGCCAGCGGTATAACCCGGGCCAGCCGGGGCACGTGGGCCTGGAGCAAGGGGGCAAAAGCCTCTTCGACCACCCAGTCAAACTGGGCCAGGGGCAAAGCCTGGCGCATGTCGTGCAGGGCGGGCAGAGTCTGGACTACGTCGCCAAAAGACGACAGCTTGACGATCAGTACCCGCATGCCCTGCCCTGGTCCGGCAGCAACCATCAATGTGCGCTGGCCGCCAGGGTGGCATCGGGCTTGGCGCGGCGCAGCAGGGCCAGCATGTCGTGCTGGATGCGCTCCAACGCTTCGGGCGTATGGCCTTCGAAACGCAGCACCAGCACCGGCGTGGTGTTGCTGGCGCGAACCAGGCCAAAACCATCGGGCCAATCCACGCGCAGGCCGTCGATGGTGCTGACTACGGCAGGCGCGGCAAAGTCCGCCATGGCCAAGGCCTTGGCCACGACCACGGGCGGCTCGCCTGCAGAACAGGCCACATTCAGCTCGGGCGTGGAGAAACTGGTCGGCACGCCGTTCAGCACCACATTGGCATCGGGCGACTGGCTGAGGATCTCCAACAGGCGGCAGCCCGCATAGGTGCCATCATCGAAGCCGAACCAGCGCTCTTTGAAGAAGATGTGGCCGCTCATTTCTCCGCCCAGCGGGGCCTGGCCGCCCGCCGCTTCGATTTCTTTCATCTTGGCTTTGATCAGCGAATGGCCGGTTTTGAACATCAGCGGGTGACCACCGGCCGCAGCAATGGCCGGGGCCAGGCGCTGCGAGCATTTCACGTCAAACAAAATGGTGCCGCCGGGGACGCGGCGCAGCACGTCTTCGGCGAACAGCTGCATCTGGCGGTCAGGGTAGATGTTGGTGCCGTCTTGGGTGACGATACCCAGGCGGTCGCCGTCGCCGTCAAAAGCCAGGCCCAGTTCGGCGCCGCTGGTCTTCAGCGCTGCGATCAGGTCGAGCAGGTTTTCGGGTTTGCTGGGGTCGGGGTGGTGGTTGGGGAAGTTGCCATCGACCTCGCTGAACAGTTCGATCACCTCGCAGCCAATGGCGCGCAGGATGTCGGGGGCCGATGCGCCCGCAATGCCGTTGCCGGAATCGACCACGATCTTCATCGGGCGTGCCAGTTTGATGTCGGAAACGATACGGGCGGTGTAGGCCGGCAGCACATCGACGCTGCGCACCGAACCACCGGCCTGGAGCAGCCAGGTCTCGGTTTCCATCATGCGGCGCAGGGCCTGGATTTCATCGCCATGGATGGCCCGGCCGCCCATGACCATCTTGAAGCCGTTGTAGTCCTTGGGGTTGTGGCTGCCGGTGACCTGGATGCCGCTGCGGCACAGGGTATTGGCCGCAAAGTAGAGCAAGGGCGTGGTGACGGTGCCTACATCCAAGACTTCGATACCCACCGAAACCAGGCCCCGGATCAGAGCAGCTACCAGTGCCGGGCCACTCAGGCGGCCGTCGCGGCCCACGGCCACGGTCTTCTCACCCTCTGCCAGAGCAATCATGCCAAAAGCTTTGCCAATGCCCTCGGCAACGGTTTCATCGATCGTGGTGGGGACGATGCCGCGGATATCGTAGGCTTTGAAGATGGAGCTGGCGATGTGCATGGTGTGAGGGGAGTAGTTGAATCAAAAACCCGGCCATCCTCATAGAGGACGGCCGGAAGAACTGGCGGAATTGTAGTCACGCCCTGCGTGCCATTCCGCCAACCTCCCGCCCGGCACTTCTTGGCTATTTTTTAGCCTTGGTGGACGAACACAGCGTCTGGTACAGGTCCAGGTACTGGGATGCTGCGGCGGCCCACGAGAAGTTTTGCGCCATGCCGCGCTGCTGCAACTGCGCCCATACGCTTGGCTGGCCAAAGGCCTGCACGGTGCGGTGTACCGCCAGGGCAAGAGACTCTTTGTTGGCCGGGCCAAACATGAAGCCGGTGGCGGTATCGTTGTGCAGGCTGGCCTCGTCGGTGTCCACCACGGTGTCGATCAGCCCGCCAACCCGCCGCACCACCGGCACGGTGCCGTAACGCAGGGCGTAGAGCTGGGTCAACCCGCAGGGTTCAAACCGGGACGGCACCAGCATCGCATCGGCTCCGGCAATCATCTGGTGGGCAAACTGCTCGTCGTAGCCCAGGCGCACAGCGACCTTTCCTGGGTAGGCCGCTGCGGCCTCGGTAAAGGCCTTTTCCAGTACGGCGTCGCCACTGCCCTGCACGGCCAGTTGCGCACCGGCAGCCAGCATTTCAGGAATAGCCGCCAGCACCAGGTCCAGGCCTTTTTGCTGGGTGAGGCGGCTTACCAGGGTAAACAAGGGTAGCTTGGCATCTACCTGCAGGCCCAGTTCCTTTTGCAAGGCGGCCTTGCACACGGCTTTGCCCGCCAGTGCAGTGGCCGAGTACGGGGTGGTGATGTCTTTGTCCACCGCCGGGTCCCATACCGCCTCGTCCACACCGTTGAGGATGCCGGATACGTCGGCACCGCGCGAGCGCACCACGCCATCCAGACCGCAGCCAAACTCGTTGGTGGCGATCTCGGTGGCGTAGCTGGGGCTGACGGTGGTGACTCGGCTTGCATGGGTCAGTCCGGCCTTCATGAACGAGAACTTGCCGTGGTACTCCAGGCGTGTGGGGTCCATGAAGCGAACCGGCAGGCCCAACAGGTGGAAGTCCTTGGCATCAAACAGGCCCTGGTAGGCCAGGTTGTGCACCGTGTAGACAGTAGCCACCGTAGCCGCCGGGTTGGCCGCCAGGTAGGCGCAGGCCATGCCGGCGTGCCAATCGTGGGCGTGCAGCACGTCGGGGGTCCAGGCGGGATCCAGCCCGCCCGCCGCCACATGCGCCGCCACCCAGCCCAGCAGAGCAAAGCGCTGGGCGTTGTCGGGCCATTCGGTACCGTCGGCACCCAGGTACGGGTTGCCCGTGCGCTGGTAGTAGTAAGGCGCGTCGACCACATAGGCCGAAATGCCACTGGCGGCGATGGTGCCGCGCAGCAGACGCACGCGCGCCGCGCCAAACGCCGCACCAATCTCGCACACCACAACCGGGGCTTGAAGACCGGCCAAGATCGCGGGAAAGCCTGGCAGCAGCAGACGCACATCGGCACCGGCGGCCACCAGGGCTTGGGGCAAGGCCCCCAGCACATCGGCCAGGCCGCCCGTTTTGACCAGAGGAAAAACCTCGGCCCCTACTTGCAGTACTTTCATCCCGCCAGCTTCTTCAGCATGGCCGAGGTGACCAGCGTGATGCCGTTTTCGCTGCGGTGGAAGCGCTCTGCATCCAGGGCGGCATCTTCGCCGATCACCATGCCGTCAGGGATGACACAGCCGCGGTCGATCACCGCACGGTTGATGCGCGCGCCACGGCCGACCTGTACATCGGGCAGTAACACCGACCATTTGACATCCGAGTACGAATGCACCCTGACGTTGGAAAACAACACCGAGCGGTGCACGCTGCCCGACACAATGCAGCCGCCCGACACCATGGACTCGATGGCCATGCCGCGCCGGTCATCGGTGTTGTGGACAAACTTGGCGGGTGGGAGCTGGGCCTGGTAGGTCCAAATGGGCCACTGGGTGTCGTACAGGTTGAGCTTGGGCTCGGTGGCTGTCAGGTCGATATTGGCATCCCAGTACGCGTCAATCGTGCCGACATCGCGCCAGTAGGGTTCGTCTTCGGCCGCATCGGGCACGCAGCTCATGGAGAACGGGTGGGCTGTGGCCAGGCCGTTACGCACCGCGCGGGGGATGATGTCCTTGCCGAAATCGTGGCTGGACGTGGGGTCCGCCATGTCGCGCTCGAGTTCGGCATACAGGAAAGCGGCGTTAAATATATAGATGCCCATGCTGGCCAGCGACATGTCGGGGTTGCCGGGCATGGAGGGTGGATCGGCGGGTTTTTCCAAAAACTCTGTGATCAGCCGGTTCTCGTCGATGGCCATTACCCCGAATGCGGTGGCTTCGGCACGTGGCACCGCAATGCAACCCACTGTGCATTCACGCCCTTGGGCCACGTGGTCGGCCAGCATCAGGGCGTAATTCATCTTGTAAATGTGGTCGCCTGCCAACACCACGATGTAGTCGGCTCCGTAGCTTTCCAGAATGTCGTGGTTCTGGTAGACCGCGTCGGCCGTGCCCCGGTACCAGTTTTCGTTGTCGTTACGCTGCTGTGCGGGCAGCAGGTCGACAAATTCGTTCATCTCGTTTTTCAAAAATGCCCAACCGCGCTGCATATGGCGCAACAAACTGTGCGATTTGTACTGGGTAATCACACCAATGCGGCGGATGCCGGAGTTCAAACAGTTGGACAGCGCAAAGTCAACAATGCGGAACTTGCCGCCAAAGTACACCGCAGGTTTGGCGCGGCGGTCTGTCAGGTTCATCAGTCGGCTGCCGCGCCCGCCGGCGAGCACCAGTGCAATCGCCCGTTTGGGCAGGTCCAGTCCGAGCGCTAAGTTGTTTTGCTGCATTTTTTGTCTCCAGAGAAGGGATTAGGATTTACGTAGCGCCCCCGGTATGCCTCCTGGGCAAACAAGGGAACTGCCGGATCTCCTGGGCTATTGTTGACCGCGTTTTTGGTTAACGCCAGCATCTTAATCCGAGGATTTAAAAAACAGTTACCGCCGAGTTACCTCGTGCGAGAATTCTGAAAATAAGCGGTTTACCCGCATTCAAAGCGCTTAGACTAGAAAAAAGCCATCCGAACATTGGATTCCGGCTTGTGCCAACCCACCTAAAGGACGCCCCTGTGACCCAGCGTATTGCCCCTACAGCTATCTCCATCCAAGCCGGTATCGAGCAGCATTTGCTCGACACCGTCGGTGTCAGTCCTGCAGAAGCCACCCCAAACGATCTCATGTTGGCCGTGTCGCAAGTCGCACGCCAGCAACTCTCTCAGCGCTGGGTTCAAACCCAGGCCCGTGACCATGCCGCCAAAGCCCGCCGTGTGGTGTATTTGTCGATGGAATTCTTGATGGGCCGCACCCTGTCGAATGCGCTGGGCGCGTTGGACATCCGCGGTGAAGCCGCCACGGGTCTTCAAAAATTTGCCCAAACCCTGGAAACGGTGGCCGACCGCGAGCCCGATGCCGCACTGGGCAATGGTGGCCTGGGCCGTCTGGCCGCCTGTTTTCTGGATTCCATGGCCACGGTCGGCCTGCCCTCGTTTGGCTACGGTATCCGTTACGAGTACGGCATGTTTGCGCAAGACATCCAGAATGGCGCGCAAATGGAGTACCCCGATCCCTGGCTGGAAAACGGCACGCCCTGGGAATTTCCCCGTGCCGACATCAGCTACCCGGTGCGTTTTGGTGGCTGGGTCGAACACGTCGATGGCAAACCCATTTGGCGCAACGCCGGTGAAGTCGCGGCCAAGGCCTACGACATGGTGGTGCCCGGCCACGGTACGGAAAAAGTCAGTACCCTGCGCCTGTGGAAAGCTGTGGCACCCGCGCACATCGACCTGAACGCCTTCAACACCGGCGACTATGCCCGTGCGGCGAGCATGAAAAACGAGTACGAGAACATCTCGTGGGTGCTCTACCCCAATGACAGCACGCCCGCCGGGCGCGAACTGCGCCTGAAGCAGGAGTACTTCTTTGTATCCGCGTCGGTACAAGACCTGGTGGTACGCCACCTGCGCGAACACCCCTCGCTGGACAACCTGGCAGAGCATGTCGCCATCCACCTGAACGACACCCACCCCGCCATCGGCGTGGCCGAACTGGTGCGGGTGCTGTGCGACGAGCACGGCATGCCCTGGGACAAGGCCTGGTCGATCTGCTGCAAGACCTTCTCGTACACCAACCACACCCTGATGCCCGAGGCGCTGGAAACCTGGCCCGTAGGCCTGATGCAGCACGTGCTGCCGCGCCACCTGGAAATCATCTTCCGCATCAACAAGGAATTCCTGGAAATGGCGGCCCAGCACCGCCCCGGCGACAACGCTTTTCTGGCGCGGCTGTCGCTGATCGACGAGCAAGGTGAGCGCCGGGTGCGCATGGCCAATCTGTCCATCGTGGGCAGCCACAAGGTCAATGGTGTGTCCGCTCTGCACTCCGAACTGCTGGTGCAAACCATTTTTGCCGACTTCGCCGCCATCTGGCCCGACCGTTTCACCAATATGACCAACGGCGTGACCCCGCGCCGTTGGCTGGCCCAGGCCAACCCCGGCCTATCTAACCTGCTGGACAGCACGCTGGGCAAAGGCTGGCGCCTGGACCTAGACCAACTGCAAAAACTCAAGGCCAAAAAAGACGATGCGGCCTTCCAAAAGTCCTTCATGGAAGTCAAGCGCGCCAACAAGGTGCGCCTGGCCAATGCGATTGAAAAGAGTACCGGCATCAAGGTCAGCCCTGACAGCCTGTTTGACGTGCAGGTGAAACGTATCCATGAATACAAGCGCCAATTGCTGAATGTTTTACATGTAGTTACGCGTTACCAGGCCATTTTGGCCAATCCGAACGCCGACTGGGTGCCGCGCACCGTGATTTTTGCGGGCAAGGCCGCGTCCAGCTATGTGACGGCCAAGTCCATCATCCGCCTGATCCACGACGTGGGCAGCGTCATCAACAACGACCCCCGCATTGGCGACAAGCTCAAGCTGGTCTTCATGCCCAACTACGGCGTGTCGGTGGCCGAAATCATCATGCCGGGTGCCGATTTGTCCGAACAGATCTCCACTGCAGGCACCGAAGCCTCGGGCACCGGCAACATGAAACTCGCACTGAATGGCGCGCTGACCATCGGTACCGACGACGGTGCCAACATCGAGATCCGCCAGAACGTGGGCGACGACAACATCTTTATCTTCGGCCTCAAAACCCCCGAAGTGCAGTCCCTGAAGCAACACGGCTACCAGCCCATGCGCTACTACGACAGCACGCCGGCCCTCAGGTCCGTGCTGGACGCGATCTCGGGTGGACAGTTCTCGCCGGATGAGCCCGGCCGTTACCGCGCGCTGGTGGACTCGCTGCTGTGGGGTGGCGACCACTACTTGCTGCTGGCCGACTACGCCTCCTATGTGGCTACGCAATCTTTAGTGGACGACCTGTACCGCCAGCCGTCCGCCTGGTGCGCCAAGGCCATCACCAATGTGGCGGGTATGGGGGTGTTCTCCTCCGACCGCACCATCCGCGAATACGCCCAGCAAATCTGGCATATCGCGGCAGACGCCCCGAACGCGCTGTAAAAAAAATGCGGTGACAGACAACACCGCAACAGCGCGATTCCCTCCATGTAAACCCACTCTAGATCGGTTCTTATGCTGCACGCCCATGATGTTGAGATGATTTGTGGCGCACGCCACGGAGATCCATTCGCGGTACTTGGCCCGCATGCGCTGGCCACCGGCACCACGTCGGTACGCTGTTTCCTACCCGGCGCGCAAAGCGTGGTGGTGGAGTCGGCCAAGGGCTTGGTATTGGGCCCGCTGGCCCTGCAGGACGAAGCCGGTTTCTTTGAAGGCGAAATCACACTCGCCCCCGGCGCGGCCTACCGCCTGCAGGTGCAATGGGCGGATGGCCACAATGCCACCATTGACGACCCCTACCGCTTCCCCACCGTGCTGGGTGAAATGGACGTGTGGCTGCTGGGCGAAGGCACACATCTGCGACCCTACGAGGTGCTGGGTGCACAACCCTCGACCATGGAAGGCGTGGCGGGCACCCGTTTTGCAGTATGGGCCCCCAACGCCAGCCGCGTCAGCGTAGTGGGCGATTTCAATTTCTGGGACGGCCGCTGCCACCCCATGCGCCTGCGCCGCGAATGCGGGGTGTGGGAGCTGTTTCTGCCCGGCGTGAAGGTCGGCGCCAAGTACAAGTACGAAATTCGCACCAGCAGCGGTGCGGTACTGCCCGCGCGGTCAGACCCTTACGCCCTGCAGGCAGAACTGCGCCCCGCCACGGCCAGCGTGGTGGCCAACATGCCACCGTTTGTGCCGCCCTCCACCGCGCGCAAGCAAGCCAATGCGCTGAATGCGCCCATCAGCATCTACGAGGTGCACCTGGGTTCCTGGCGGCGCAAAGAGGGCAACCAATGGCTGGACTGGGACGAGCTGGGCGACACCCTGCTGCCCTACGCCCGCGACATGGGCTTCACCCATATCGAGCTGCTGCCGATCAGCGAGCACCCGTTCGACGGCTCCTGGGGTTACCAGCCGGTGGGCATGTATGCGCCGACCTCGCGGTTTGGCGATGCCGCCGGTTTTGCCCGCTTTGTGGCGCGTTGCCACGCCGAGGGTGTGGGCATGATTCTGGACTGGGTGCCCGCCCACTTTCCCACCGACGCGCACGGCCTGGGCAACTTTGACGGTACCCACTTATACGAATACGCCGACCCGCGCGAAGGCTTCCACAACGACTGGAACACCCTGATCTACAACCTGGGCCGCACCGAAGTCAGCAACTTCCTGGTGGGCAACGGCCTGTACTGGCTGGAGCGCTTTGGCGTAGATGGCCTGCGCGTGGATGCGGTGGCCTCCATGCTTTACCGCGACTACAGCCGCAAGGCCGGGGAATGGATTCCCAACGTGCACGGTGGCCGCGAAAATCTGGAAACCATTGCCTTCTTGAAGCGCATGAACGAGGTAGTGGGTACCGAGCGGCCCCAGTCCATCACCCTGGCCGAAGAGTCCACGGCTTTCCCGTCGGTATCGCGCCCCACCTACGCCGGGGGCCTGGGCTTCCACTACAAATGGAACATGGGCTGGATGCACGACACCCTGGCCTACATGGAGCGCGACCCCATCTACCGCAAGCACCACCAGGGCGAAATCAGCTTCAGCCTGGTGTATGCGTTTACTGAAAACTTTGTACTGCCCATCTCGCACGACGAAGTGGTGCACGGCAAGGGCTCGCTGCTGAACAAAATGCCCGGCGACCGCTGGCAGCAGTTTGCCAACTTGCGCGCCTTCATGGGCTACATGTTTGGCCACCCCGGCAAAAAGCTGCTCTTCATGGGCTGCGAATTTGCCCAGGACCGCGAGTGGAACTTCGAGCAAAGCCTGGACTGGCATCTGCTAGACGAGGCCCCCCACGCAGGCATGCAGCTGCTGGTGCGCGACCTGAACCAGCTCTACCGCAGCACCCCGGCGCTGTACCAGCAAGACTTCGAACCCGCCGGGTTTGAGTGGATCGAGCACAACGATGCCGAGCGCTCGGTGATCAGCTTTATCCGCCGGGGCGTAGACGACAGCAGCTTCATCGTGGTGGTATGCAACTTTACCCCCAATGTTTGGAGTGGATACCGGCTTGGTGTACCGCAAGCTGGTACATACTACGAGAAGCTCAACACCGACTCGGCGCACTACGGCGGCAGCAACGTCGGCACGCCACTTGGCACGGCTTCTGCTGAGGCTGTATCCATGCACGGTAAACCCTATTCCGTAGTGCTCAACCTGCCTCCCCTGGCCACAGTGATGCTTGAATGGAAAGCCTGACAACGACCTCCGCCCCACCCTCGGCCCTTAGCGGCCGCCCCACCTTGCCTGAAGTACAAGCTGGCCAGCCCTGGCCGCTGGGTGCCAGTTTTGACGGCACCGGCATCAACTTTGCGGTGTTTTCGGCCCATGCCCAGGCCATGGAAGTCTGCCTTTTCGACCCCAGCGGCCAGTTTGAGATCGCCCGGTTTCGGCTGCCCGCCCACACCAGCGACGTGTGGCACGGTTACCTGCCGGGGGCCCAGCCCGGACTGGTCTATGGCCTTAGGGCCCACGGCCCCTGGCGGCCCGACCGGGGGCACCGTTTTGATGCATCCAAGCTGTTGCTCGACCCCTACGCCCGCGACATCGTGGGCCAGTTCGAGTGGCGCGACGAGCACTTTGCGGGCGACCGCCTGCACCCGCGCCACATGGACACCCGCGACAACGCGGCACTCGCACTCAAGGCCCGCGTCACCTTCGACCAATTTGACTGGGCCGGTGACAAGGCCCCGCGCGTGCCGCTGGCCGATTCGGTGTTTTACGAATGCCACGTCAAAGGCTTCTCCAAGCTGAACGAAAACATCCCCCCCGCCCTGCGCGGCACCTTCGCCGGGCTGGCCCACCCCGCCTCGGTCAACCACCTGAAGCAACTCGGCATCACTGCGGTGAGCCTATTGCCGGTGCACTATTCGCTCAGCGAAGAGCGCCTGAGCGGCATGGACCTGAGCAACTACTGGGGCTACAACACCCTGGGCTTCTTCGCGGTGGACCCGCGCCTGGCCAGTGGCGTAGACGGCATGTCGCCCCGTGACGAGTTCCGCACCATGGTCAAGACCCTGCACGCCGCCGGGCTGGAGGTGCTGCTGGACGTGGTCTATAACCACACCGCCGAAGCCGGAGACGGCGGCCCGACCATCAGTTTCCGGGGCCTGGACAACGCCAGCTACTACCGCCTGCCGCCCGAAGCCCCGGCCTTCTACGAAAACTACTCCGGCTGCGGCAACACCATCGACGTGCGCGAGCCGCGCGTACTGCAAATGGTGCTGGACAGCCTGCGTTACTGGGTAGGCGAGATGCACGTGGACGGCTTCCGTTTCGACCTGGCCCCTGTGCTGGGCCGCACCGATACCGGTTTTGACCGCAAGAGCGCCTTTTTCACCGCCGTGGCCCAAGACCCGGTGCTGTCGCGGGTGAAGATGGTGGCCGAGCCCTGGGACATTGGCCCCGGCGGCTACCAGACCGGCGGCTTTCCGCGGGGCTGGCTGGAATGGAACGACCACTTCCGCGACAGCATGCGTGGTTTCTGGATCCAGACCGCCGCTGCCGCTGGCGCGCCCATGGCCGACAACACCCGTGCCGACATGGCCCAACGCCTGTGTGGCTCCAGCGACATGTACCAGCCGCGCCAACGCGCCCCGGCCGAGTCGGTGAACTACGTGGTGTCGCACGACGGTTTTACCCTGCGCGACCTGGTCAGCTACAACCAGCGCCATAACCTGGCCAACCTGGAAGACAACCGCGACGGCCACGGCCACAACCTCAACTTCAACTGCGGAGCCGAAGGCCCCAGTGATGACCCCGCCGTCATCCGTTTGCGCGGCAACCTGCAACGCGCCCTGCTTGCTACTACTTTGCTAGCACAAGGCACTCCGTTGATCTGCGCTGGCGATGAATTGGGCCATACCCAGGGCGGCAACAACAACCCCTATTGCCAGGACAACCCCACCACCTGGATCGACTGGGCTGCCGCCGACGAAGACCTGATCGCCTTCACCCGCCGCACCATTGCCCTGCGCCGCCAGGCCCTGCCGTTTGCCAACCACTGGTACAGCGGCGTGGCCGACGCGGTGGGCCTGCCCGATCTGTCGTGGCTGCGCGGCAGCGGCCTGCCCCTGGAAGGCGATGCCTGGCGCGACCCGCAGTACCGCGCCCTGGGCTGCCTGATCGGCAAACCAGGCAAGGCCAAGGCCCCCTTGCTGCTGCTGGTCAACGCAGGCAACACCATCGACCCGTTTCTGCTGCCTGCCGGGTCCTGGCAGGTGGTGCTGGACAGCACCCACCCACGCGGCCTGGGTGGCTGGGTCGGCCAAGGCAAAGACATCTTCCCGTTACCCGCCAACAGCCTGGTGCTGCTGGCTGCCAAGGGGGCGGGTTTGTCGATTTGAGGCTGGAAACGAGGCCGGATAAGAGGCCGGATTCGCTTGCGGGTCACAGGTCCGAAAACGGCTATCGGCATCCACTGCCGCGCGTACCATGGCGGCCATGCCCCTCGACCTATTGCACGACCCCAGCGCCTGCTACCGGGCCCTTCAGACCCGCGATGCCCGGTTTGACGGCAGCTTTTTCACCGGCGTGACCTCCACCGGCATTTACTGCCGCCCGGTCTGCGCCGTCAAAACCCCCAAGCCCGAGAACTGCCGTTTTTTTGGCCATCCGGCGCAGGCCGAAAGCGCGGGTTTTCGGCCCTGCCTGCGCTGCCGTCCCGAGCTGGCACCGCATGCGCTGGCCTGGTCCCTGCAGGATGCCACGAGCATCCTGGCCCACCAGGCCGCCCGCATGCTAGACGAACCCGAAGCCTGGAGCGACGAGGGTGGCAGCGCCCTGCCCGCGCTGGCCGCTCGCCTGGGTGTGAGCGACCGGCATCTGCGGCGCATTTTCGAATCCCACTTCAGCGTTTCGCCGCTGCAGTACCTGCAAACCCGCCGCCTGCTCACCGCCAAGCAGCTGCTGGCCGACACCCGGTTGCCGGTGGCGCAGATTGCACTGGCCAGCGGCTTTGCCAGCGTGCGGCGCTTCAACACCGTGTTTGTGGAACGCTACGGCCTGAACCCCTCGCAGATGCGGCGCAGCGGCGTGGGTAGCCCACGCGGAGAAAAGCTGCAGGGCCTGGCCATCCAGCTGGGTTACCGACCGCCCTTTGATGTTGCCGCCCTGGGTGCCTTTCTGGCCCAACGCCAGGTAAATGCTATTGAATCAATAGCTGCTTGCGCCGATGGAATAAGCGCTAGCCGCACTTTTTCCATAAAACTAGGCAGCACCACCCACGCGGGCTGGTTACAGGCCACCTTTGTGCCAGAACGCCACCATGTGCTGCTGCGGGTGGGCGACAGCCTGCACGGCGTGCTGCCGCTGCTGGTCCGCCGCGTGCGCGCCTGGTTGGACCTGGATGCCGACCCCGAAGCCATCCACCGCGTGCTGCAGCACCGCTTTCCCGACAGCGCAGGCCTGCGTGTGCCCGGTACGCTGGACGGCTTTGAGCTGGCGGTGCGCGCCGTGCTGGGCCAGCAAATCACCGTGGCCGCCGCACGCACCCTGGCGCAGCGGCTGGTGGACGCATTTGGCGACCCTATCGCCACGCCGTTTCCCGAGCTGACCCGGCTGTTCCCCCGCGCCGCCGTGCTGGCCACGCTGAGCGGCGACGCGCTGGGCCAGCTGGGCATCGTGAAACAGCGGCAAAACGCCATCCTGGCCCTGGCCCGCGCGGTGGACGGCGGCCAGCTCGCCCTGCACGGCGGTGCACCGGTGCACAGCACCATCGCAGCACTCAAAGCCCTGCCCGGCATTGGCGATTGGACGGCCCAGTACATCGCCATGCGCGCACTGCGCTGGCCGGATGCGTTTCCGGCGGGCGACGTAGCCCTGCACAAAGCCCTGGGCGTGCAGGATGCGCCGAATGTGCGCCTGGCCAGCCTGGCCGCCGAGGCAGCATCCCAGGCCTGGAAACCCTGGCGCAGCTACGCGGTGCTGCGCGCCTGGGGCGAACTGCCCAGCAAGCCAACAACTATCAAAAAGATAGCTGCTCACGCCCAATAGATAAGCACAAACCCTTTATTCCTTATGAAACCCCTCCATACGCCCGACTACGCCCGTTTTGCCACCCCGCTGGGCCCCATGCTGGCCGCAGCCACCGACCAAGGCCTGTGCGGCCTGTGGTTTGACGGCCAGCGCCACCAGCCCGACATGGCGGCCTGGCGCTTGGCCCCCGAGCACCCGCTTCTCACGCAGACGGCCAGCTTCACGGCGGCTTACTTTGCTGGCGGCACAGCCCCGTTCAACCTGCCGCTGGACCTGGCGGGCGGCACGCCCTTTCAGCAAGCGGTGTGGCGGGCGCTGCTGCAGATTCCGCGCGGTGCCACCACCAGTTACGGGGCGTTAAGCCAGTCCCTGGGCCGCCCCAGCGCGGTGCGGGCGGTGGCCGGTGCAGTGGGTCGCAACCCTGTCAGCGTGCTGGTACCCTGCCACCGGGTGCTGGGCATGGACGGCTCGCTGACCGGTTACGCCGGTGGGCTGGAGCGCAAAACCGCTTTATTGCAACTAGAAGGAGTCTTGATTTGAAAACGGCGGCCAAACCCTGGGTTTTTGATTTTGTGCTGCTGGCCGCCGTGTGGGGCGCGTCGTTCATGTTCATGCGCACCGCCTCGTTGGAGATGGGCGCGGTGCCCACGGCGGCGTTGCGGGTGGCCATTGCCGCGCTGGTCCTGCTGCCGCTGCTGGCCTGGCGGGGGCAGATGCCAGGCCTGCGCCAGCACTGGAAGCCGGTGCTGCTGGTGGGCATGCTGAACTCGGGCCTGCCGTTTGCGCTGTTTTCGTTTGCGCTGCTGTCTATTACCACCGGCCTGTCGTCCATTCTGAACGCCACCACGCCGCTGTTTGGCACGCTGATCGCCTGGCTGTGGCTGCGCGACCGGCCCAACGCCTCCCGTAGCCTGGGGCTGGTGATCGGCTTTGTGGGTGTGGCCCTGCTGGCCTGGGACAAAGCCAGCTTCAAACCCGACAGCCACGGCATCGCCCCCGGCTGGGCGGTACTGGCCTGCCTGCTGGCCGCCACCTGCTACGGCATCAGCGGCAGCTACACCAAGCGCTTTTTAGGCAACGTGCCGCCATTGGTGATTGCCACCGGTAGCCAGATCGGCGCCGCCCTGGGCCTGGCCCTGCCTGCGGTCTGGCTGTGGCCCGCGCGCTGGCCCAGCCTGCATGCCTGGGCCGCGCTGCTGGTGGTGGGCACGGTGTCCACTGCCCTGGCCTACATCATCTTTTTCAGGCTGATTGCCAATATCGGCCCGGCCAAGGCGCTGACCGTGACCTTCGTGGTGCCGGTGTTTGCCGTGCTGTACGGCGCAGTGTTTTTGGACGAGGCGCTGACCCCGTGGATGCTGGGCTGTGGGCTGGTGGTGGTATGCGGCACGGCCCTGGCCACAGGCTTGTTACGTTTGCCCGAACGCCATTAGGTGCAACCCGTATTCCGCCACGCATGGGCGACCTTACAATCCGCAGCGCCGCGCATTCAAAGCGCTTTGGAGAAATACAATGACAAGAACCCTACCCGCCCAAATGCGCCAACTCTGGCAACAGCTGTACCAGGACCAGTACGCCGACAAGCTGGACACTTTCCTGGCCGAACTGCAGGCTGCAGCCCAGACCGCAGCCCCGCCACCGCCCGCCACCTGGTTCAAGGAAGTGGTGGTGTATTCGCTGTACGTGGACCTGTTCAACAAGGACTTCAAGGGCCTGACCAACCGCCTGGCCTACCTGCAGGACCTGGGTGTGACCTGCCTGTGGCTGCTGCCCATTCTGGACTCGCCCATGCGCGACGCGGGCTTTGACATCAGCGACTACACCAAAATCCGCAGCGAGCTGGTGGGTGGCAGCGATGCGGCGGCCCAGGGCACGTTTGCCGAGTTTTTGGACGAGGCCCACCGCCGCAATATCCGCGTGATCTTCGACGTGGCCATGAACCACTGCTCTGACCAGCACATGTGGTTCCAGGAGGCCCGCAAAGGCCCCGACAACCCCTACCGCGACTATTTCATCTGGAGCGACACGGCCGAGCGCTACAAGGAAGCCCGCATCATCTTCAAAGGCATGATGCCCAGCAACTGGCACCCCCTGCCAGAAGCGCCCGACACCTACTTCTTCCACCGCTTCTTCGACTCGCAGCCCGACCTGAACTACCGCAACCCCGAGGTGCTGCTGGCCATGTGCCGCGTGCTGCTGTTCTGGGTGGCGCAGGGGGTGGACGGCTTCCGCGCCGACGCGATTCCCTACCTGTGGAAAGAAGAAGGCACGATCTGCGAGAACCTGCCCGGCACCCACACCATCGTCAAGTTCTTCCGGGCCGTGCTCGATACCGTGCGCCCCGGCACCATTTTGCTGGCCGAAGCCTGCCAGCCGCCTGCCGAGGTGGTCACCTATTTCGGCGACAGCGACGAGTGCCAGGCCGCCTACCATTTCCCGGTGATGCCGCGCATCTACCTGGCGCTGGCTACCAACTCCGCCAAACCGATCTTCGACACCCTTTCGACCAGCTTCACGCCCGAGATTCCGGACGCCTGCGGTTGGTTCTCTTTCCTGCGCTGCCACGACGAGCTGACGCTGGAGATGGTCACGCCCGAAGAGCGCAAGACCATCCACGCCGCCTACTGCCACCAGCCCGAGTGGGATTTCCGCCAAGGTGAAGGCATTGCCTCGCGCCTGGTCGATCTGTTCAAGAGCGACGCGGCGGCGGTGCAACTGGCCTTCAGCATCAGCTTCACCCTGCTGGGCACGCCGGTGATTTTCTACGGCGATGAATTCGCCAAACCCAACGACAACCAGTTCCAGGCCGACCAGGAGGCCCTGACCGGCTACAAGGATGCGCGCTACAAGGTACGCGGCGCGGTGGACTGGGAAAGTGTGGACCGCCAACTGGCCGACGCCATCAGCCTGCCCGCCCGCACCCACGATGCCGTGCGCACCATGCTGACCGTGCGCCGCGCCCACCCGGCCCTGGCCGCGGGCAACTTCCAGCCGCTGACCACGCTGGACGACCGCATCCTGGCCTATGTGCGTGGCACCAAGGAGCAGCAAGTGCTGGTGGTACAAAACCTGTCCAACGACGCAGTGAGCGTGGCCCTGCCCGCCGCGATTGCCGATGCGGGCTGGAAAAGGATTTTTGGCCAGCAAGACTTGGCCCAAGGCGTGCTTGCCTTGCCACCCAAGGGCTTTAGCTGGTTCGCCGCCTAATTTTTAAACTTTGACTGGACCCACAACTATGGCTTCCGACCTGTTGAACCAACGCACCTCGGGCGTGCTGCTGCACCCCACGTCCCTCCCCGGCCCGCACGGCTGTGGCGACTTCGGGCCCAATGCGTTCTACTTTGTGGACTGGCTGCAAACGGCAGGCCAGTCGCTGTGGCAAACCCTGCCGCTGGGCCCCATCGGCCCCGGCGATTCGCCCTACATGGGCAGCTCGGCTTTTGCGGGCAACCCGCTGCTGGTGGCGTTTGAGCCCTTGCTGGAAAAAGGCTGGATCGCCGCCGAGGCGCTGGCCGCTGCGTTCGATGCCGAAAAGATCAACTTCGGCCAGGTCGTGCCCTGGCGTTTGCAAAAACTGCGCGAAGCCTTCGCGGGCTTCCAGGCCAGCGCCACCCCGGAAGACCAGGCCGCGTTTGCGGCATGGCTGCTGGCCGAACAAAGTTGGGTGGCCGACTACACCCTGTTCATGGCGCTGGACCAGGCGCACACCCCGGCCCTGTGGCCGGACTGGCCCAAGCCGCTGTCGCGCCGCGACCCGGCTGCCCTGGCGGCAGCCCGCGTCCAGTACGCAGATGAAATCGGCTTCTGGGGTTTTGTGCAGTGGCAGTTTGACGTGCAGTGGAAACGCCTGAAGGGCTACGCCAACGGCAAAAACATCCATCTGGTGGGCGACCTGCCGATTTTTATTGCGCACCATTCCAGCGACTGCTGGTCGCGCCCCGACCTGTACGAGCTGGATACGGCCGGCCACCCGCGGGTCATCGCCGGGGTGCCGCCCGACTTTTTCTCGGCCACCGGCCAGCGCTGGGGCAACCCGCTGTACAACTGGTCGGCCATGAAGGCCGACGGCTACAGCTGGTGGATCGAGCGCGTGAAGCGCCAGCTGACCCTGGCCGATGTGGTGCGTATCGACCACTTCCGGGGCTTTGTGGGCTACTGGGAGATTCCGGCCAGCGAACCCACCGCCGTCAAAGGCCGCTGGATGCCCGGCCCCGATTACGACCTGTTTGCCGCCATCGAAGGCGCCTTGGGCAAGCTGCCCATCATTGCCGAAGACCTGGGCGTGATCACCGACGAGGTGAATGCGCTGCGCCACCGGGCGGGCTTTCCGGGCATGCGGATTTTGCAGTTTGCGTTCTCGGACGACGCGGGCAATAACTTCCTGCCGCACAACTACGCCCGCGACACCGTGGTCTACAGCGGCACGCACGACAACGACACCGTGGTGGGCTGGTGGAACGATTGCACCGACCGCGAGCGTGCCTACGCCGGTGAGTACCTGCACACCAATGGCTCGGACGTGCACTGGGCCATGCTGCGCGCCTGCGCCCAGTCGGTGGCCAACCACTCGCTGTGCCAGTTTCAGGATGTGATGGGCCTGGACGGCAAGCACCGCATGAATACTCCCGGTACCATTGGTTGCTGGACTTGGCGTTTCAAATGGGAGTGGGTGACGGGTGAAGCCACCGAAAAGCTGGCCCACATCACCGCCGCCAGTGGCCGTACCCGGTTCGACCGCCTGCCTTTGCCCGCGTACCCCGAAGGCAAAAACAAACCGTAAGACTTCGGGCACAATGGCCGGGCATACTGTATTTTTTATAGCAGCCCGTGCAGGCGGAATAAGCACGAGAACTTGATTTCGCTTATAACTTTTGCCCAAAGGTAGTTTATGACCCTTACCCAGATCTTCGCCGTAGTGGCGGTTGTTCTTTGTTTTCTGGGCATGCTGGCTGCGGCCCTGTCGGCCTTGATTGCCCACCGCGCCGCCCGCGCTGCTACGGCGGCCCACCGCGCTACCGCACAGTTGTTGCATGAGTTTGAGGTGCGTGCGGCTGTGTCCACCGCCAGTGCCGTGCTGGCAGAAGCCACGCGCGCCCAGCAGCAGGCCAACGAACTCAGCCGGGCCTACGGCATGCTGGCGCTGTTTTCGCGCAACTTCGGTGAGGCCGAGATGCAGAAATCGCAGGAGATGGCCGATAGCCAGGCCCACCTGGCGGGCACTATCGCCAGCCAGGCCAAAGAGTTCGTCGCTGCCCACCGTGACGTGACCGACCCTACTCCTGAAAACCTGGACAAGGCGGTCAACGACTTTGAAAAAGCCCTGGTTGCCGTGCGCACCATGCGGGCCGAAGTGGAACGCGAGCTCGAAGGTGTGGAAAGCCAGCGCGGCGAACTGCGCTAATTTTTACGTTAAAGAACGTTTAAAGAACCGTCCGGCGCTGCCACCAGCCCAGCGCCTCGTTCGACACCAGCGCACCCAGCACCAGGCTGCCGCCCAGCATCACCGCCGTACCGGGAGCCTCATTGGCCCCCAGCCACGCCAGGGTGATGCCAAACAAGACTTCCAGCAGCTGCAGCAGAGATACCTCCGGTGCCTTGAGCACCCGGGCGCACCAGACTGACAGCACGCAGGGAATCGCCAATTGCACCGAACCCAGCATGGCCAGCAAGCCCAAATCGTGCGGCGTGGCCTGGAACGGCAAGGCCAGCGGCAGCGTCACCAGGGTGGACAACACCGCCCCCACCAGCACGGATGGCACCAGATCCACTTCATGGCCCTGGCGCTGGCTGCGCTGCACCACCGTCCAGTTGACCGCACCGGCCAGGGGCACGCACAGGGCGATCAGCGTGCCCACGAGCTGGCCTGGGTCGCCTGCAGAGCTCAATTGGGAGCCGTACATGGTGGCGATACCTGCGCCCGCCACACCAATCGCCACCCAGGTGCGCAGGGGCAACCGGTGGCCGATGGCAAAACGCGCTAGCAATGCGGTGAGCAGCGGGCCGATCGACATAGTGACCAGCACATTGGCCACCGGACTCAGGCTCAGTGCCACCATGAAGGCGGTAAACATCACAGCCCAGCACACGCCCGATAACCACAGCGAGGCGCCGCCCTGGCGGATCTTGGCAAACACCGCGCGGCCCTGCAGCAGCGGCAGGATCACCAGCAAAGACAGCACGGTAAAAAAGCTGCGCCAGAAGGTGATTTCAAAGCTGTGCGCCGACTCCAGGTGCCGGGTGGTAACCCCGGCAATCGACCACATCAGCGTGACCAAAACCATCATGAACACAGCGCGGGAATGGGATAAATGCATGCCCGTATTGTCGCCTGCCGACCGGCACTTTCCGGGGCCTGGCGTGGCCAATACGCCCGGCAGATTGAAGCGCTCAGGCTGGCGTTGCCGCACCATCTCCGGGGGCCATATGGGTCAGCCCCATGCGGTGGCACAGGGCGTGCGCGGTCTGGTGCAGTGCCAGAAGTTGCTGGCGGTGGTTGGCGCAGTCTTCGGGGCTCCATTGGGCCCCGGCCTGTTCGGTCTGCGCAGCCAGGCTGGCCAATGCGTGCAGCCCCAGACTGGCCGCAGCGCCTTTTAATGCATGGGCCGATCCACGCAGCGCAGCCAGATCGGCACGCTCCAAAGCCGAGACCAGCACGGCAAAACTTCCCGCTGTGTCGCTGAAAAAGCTGTCCATCAGCGACCGGTAGCCGTCCAGGGACACGGCGACACAGATATCACCCAGCATGGCCATGTCCAGGTGGTGGGCCACATCGCCCGCCCGAAAGCGCCTGCGCGCAGGCCTGGCGGGCATCGGCTTTTCGGCCACCGGTACAGGGGCCTCTGCATAGGCCGTTGCACGGGCGCCAAAGCGCTGCACCAACAGGTTCTCGATCTGGTCGATGCGCACGGGTTTGGACAAAAATGCATCCATGCCGGCCTCTAGCGCCTTGTCGCGTGATTCGGCAAACGCATCGGCCGTCAATGCCACGATATAGACCTGGGCGGCCAGGTCGCCGCCTGCACGCAGGGCCCGCGTGGCCTGCAGGCCGTCCATCACCGGCATGTGGACATCCATGAAAACCAGATCCGGTGGGGCCCGGCGCACTTCCTCTACGGCCTGGGCGCCGTCTTCCACAAAGCGGATGCGGTGCCCCAGGCGGCTGAGCAGGGCTTGCATGTATTTGCGGTTGACCGGGTGGTCTTCTGCCACCAGGATGTCCAGGCCCTGCGCGGATGCATCCCCCGGGGCGGCGCGCACGGCCTCCACCGCCGGTGGGAGGACTGCCGATGGCGCAGGCACACAGGCCAGGGGCAGCTCCAGGCTGAACTGGCTGCCCTGCCCTGGCTGGCTGTACACAGTGATGTCGCCACCCATCAAACGCGCCAGGTTGCGCGATATTTCCAGGCCCAATCCCGTACCGCCAAACCGGCGGGAGATGCTGGCGTCGCCCTGCGAAAACCGCTGGAACAAACAAGCGATGGTGGTGGCATCCATGCCAATGCCCTGGTCGCTCACGCGCAGCCGCAGAACCACGGTGTCCGCCGCGTTAGCCACAGGTGCGAAGTCGCATTCCACATCCAGCACGATGGCCCCCTGGGGGCTGAACTTGATGGCATTCGACACCAAGTTGAGCAAGATCTGCTTGATGCGGGTGCCATCCGCCTCGACCCAGGAAGGCAATGCGGTGTGCAACACCAAAGAGAACCCGAGCTTTTTTTCCTTGGCCAAAGGCTGCATCAAGGCATCCACATCGCGCAGCAAGGCAGACAGTTGCACGGGTATGGGGTTGATGGTCATCTTGCCCACATCCAATGCCGAAACGTCCAGGATGTCGTTGAGCAGGGCCAACAAATGGCTGGCCGATCCGCGCACGGTGGCCACGTAGTCGGCCTGCTGTGCATTGAGCGGGGTCCCTTCCAGCATGCCAAGCATGCCCAACATGCCGTTGAAGGGGGTACGCAATTCATGGCTCATATTGGCCAGGAACTGGCTTTTGCCCCGGTTGGCATTCTCGGCCTGCAAGTTGGCGGCCACCAGGCTGTCTTTGAGTTGCTGCCAGGTCAGGCGCTCCTGCTCCTGCCTGCGGTGCCGCACCACCAGGCTGGCCGATGCCACCAGCAGGACGATCAATTGGGCCAAGGTCAGCCAGATGATCAACTGGTTCTGGCGCAACAGGGTGTTGCCTTGGCGTTCCAACAAACCCGAGACCTGGCTGTTGGCGGCCATGCTCAGCGCCTGTACCGCAGGCCCGATGGCATTGAACTCGGTCAGCAAATCGGCCAGTGCCTGGCGATCTGGCACACCGCGGCCAAGGACCTGGTCGGTCCGGGCCACCAGTTGTTCCATGCCGGGGATCACCTCTGCGTACTCGGTACGTGCCTGCAGCAAGGTGATGCTGGGGTTGTCGCGCAGCAGGCCCAGACGGCTCACAAAGATATCCAGTCGCAGCCGGACGTTGTCGAGATCGGGGGCGCTGCGCTCCTGGACCAGGCCGCGCAGTTCCTGCCGAAAACGCAAGAACTCGCGTTCGTATTGGAAGGCCATGGCGGTGATCGAATCATTGCCGACCTGGCTACTTTGCCGGATGGACTGCCGTTGGGTCAGTTGCAGCACCAACATCACCGCCATGGCCAAAGCCATGCTGATGCTCACCAAGGCGACCCATAGCAAGTAGCGGCGATTGTGGTTGCTGGTACGCATCAACGGTTTTATTCGACCTTGATAGATTTGAGTTGCCAAGCCGAGCGCTCATAGTAACGGGTGGTTTGCAGCTCTACTTTGGAATCGAACGGGTACACGATGAACAACGGGCCCTTTGTCTTGACCGGAATGGCCTGTCCATTGAGCTTGAATGCCACGATGACATCAAAGCGCTGTGCATCTTCGACTGGAATGGTGGTCTGGTAGTCGTTCAGTGCCACGGCTTTGAGTTGTGTGCCACTGGCCTTGACCGCTGCCAGCACATCCCGCAACAGCGGGCCGGTGAAGGTCATCGGCTGCTTGTCCCACGGGGTGTGGGTGGTAAATGTTCTTTGGGGCAGCTTTTCCAGCATGGCCATATCGAAGACGGCGGCGGTATCCGTATTTTTATCGCCCACCAAGCCCGTCACGCTCAGGATCGTTTTGCCTGCAGCAGGCGCCAGGGCGGACGCGGGCAAAACCACCCCTGCCAGCAGACTGGCCGCGAAAGCCACGGAGAGAAATAAATGCTTGTGTGCCATAGATACCCTTTTGAAGTGATTCCTGATTTTATCAAATGCATTATTTAAATGCACAAATTTGATAACAATTAGGAATAAATGATATTTATATGCCAAAAATATCACCTGCGAAGGGCTATAGGTGCGCCAACGCCACTAAAAATGATCCCGCAAACGCAAAACCCCGGCACGCTGGCATGGCGTGCCGGGGTTTGGAGGGGATCAGGCGGGGTAACCGCCAGGCGCAAACAGTTTAGCGGCCAGCGCGCTTGCGTTCGCTCTCAGTCAGGTGGCGCTTGCGCAGACGCACCGACTTGGGCGTGATTTCGACCAGTTCGTCGTCCTCGATGAACTCGACACCGTATTCCAGCGTCAGTTCGATCGGGGGGGTGATCTTGATCGCGTCTTCCTTGCCGGACACGCGGAAGTTGGTCAGCTGCTTGGTACGCGTGGCGTTGACCACCAGATCGTTGTCACGGCTGTGGATGCCCACAATCATGCCTTCGTACACGGGATCGTTGGCGCGCACAAACATGCGGCCACGGTCGTCCAGCTTGCCCAGGGCGTAGGTGAAAATTTCGCCTGCGTCCATGGAGATCAGCACGCCGTTCTTACGGCCACCGATGTCACCCTTGTGCGGCTCGTAGCAGTCGAAGATGTTGGAGATCAGGCCGGAACCACGGGTCAAGTTCAAGAACTCATTGGTGAAACCGATCAGGCCCCGGGCAGGAATGCGGTATTCCAGGCGCACACGGCCACGGCCATCCGGCTCCATGTTGACGAGTTCGCCCTTGCGCTCGCCCAGTGCCTGCATCACGCCGCCCTGGTGCTGGTCTTCGATGTCGGCGGTGACCAGCTCGATAGGTTCGTGCTTTTCGCCGTTGATTTCCTTCATCACCACGCGGGGCTTGGAGACAGCCATCTCGTAGCCTTCACGGCGCATGTTCTCCAGCAGAATCGTCAAGTGCAGCTCGCCACGGCCCATGACTTCAAAGATACCTTCTTCGCCGGTTTCCTTGACGCGCAGCGCCACGTTGTGTTGCAGTTCTTTTTGCAGGCGGTCCCAGATCTGGCGGCTGGTGACGTACTTGCCTTCGCGACCGGCCAGCGGGCTGGTGTTGACGCAGAAGTTCATGGTCAGCGTGGGCTCGTCCACCTTCAGCATCGGCAGCGGAGCGGGGTTGACCGGGTCGGTGATGGTGACGCCGATACCGATATCGGTCAGGCCGTTGATCAGCACGATCTCGCCGGGGCCGGCGGAGGTGGCTTGCACACGCTCCAGACCCTGGAAGGTCAGTACCTGGTTGACACGGCCCTTGACGGCCTTGCCGTCCGGACCTTCCATGACGACCACATCCATCATGGGCTTGATGGTGCCCTGGCTGATGCGGCCCACGCCGATACGGCCCACGAAGGTGGAGAAATCGAGTGCAGAGATTTGCAGTTGCAGCGGTGCCTCTGGGTCACCCGACTGGGCGGGCACATGTTGCAGCACGGTGTTGAACAGGGCCGACATGTCGGGGCCCCACTGCTCACCCTGCTCGCCTTCAACCAGCGACGACCAGCCGTTGATACCGGAGGCGTAGACCACGGGGAAGTCGAGTTGTTCGTCGGTCGCGCCGAGCTTGTCGAACAGATCAAATGCGGCGTTAACCACGAAGTCAGGACGCGCACCGGGCTTGTCCACCTTGTTCACCACCAAAATCGGCTTCAGACCCAGGGCCAGGGCCTTCTTGGTCACGAAACGGGTCTGGGGCATGGGGCCTTCTTGGGCGTCGATCAACAGCACCACGCCATCGACCATGCTCAGGGCACGTTCCACTTCGCCACCGAAGTCGGCGTGGCCGGGGGTGTCGACGATGTTGATGTGCGTGCCTTCCCAGGTCACAGCGCAGTTCTTGGCCAGAATGGTAATGCCACGCTCTTTTTCAATCGCGTTGTTGTCCATCACCGTGTCCACGACTTTTTCGTGTTCGGCGAAGGTGCCGGACTGGCGCAACAACTGGTCAACCATGGTGGTTTTGCCATGGTCAACGTGGGCGATGATCGCGATATTGCGAATTTGTTTGATGCTCATAGTTCTCTACTCCTAAATCTAAAGGCTGGGGCTCTCTGCTTTTTGCGCCTGGGCCAAAATCTGGCCAATATCTAGCGGGCTTAGCAGTCGCCCTGGTATCAATTCACCTCCCTTGGCCTGGGCCACGCCCAGCAAGGTCGGAGGTCTATCTACATCGCTTGCGTAAACCGCCACGCGGTCATCGTCGGGCCAGTCACCCCGGCGGCGCACGCCGCTGAGGAACCGCCCTGCATTCTGCGCATCCAGCGTGACACGGCGGTGTTGCGCCAGCAGCGCATCCACCGGCAGCAAACACGCCAGCCGCTCGTCTTCGGACATGGCTTCCAGCGCCGCCAGCGTCACACACTGGCCAATCGCAAAGTCGCCCGTGGCAATGCGGCGCAACGATGTCAAGTGCGCACCACAGCCCAGGGCTTCACCAATGTCTTCGCCCAAAGTACGGATATACGTTCCCTTAGAGCATTTTGCTACTATTTCAATAGCTGCTTGCGCCGATTCCGTGGGCGCTAGAGCCACATTTAGTTCAAATATCTCGACATCGCGCGCAGGCCGCTCCAGCTCAATGCCGGCCCGTGCGTACTCGTACAAAGGCTTGCCGTCGCGCTTCAAGGCGCTGTACATCGGCGGCACCTGCCGGATCGGCCCGGTAAAACGTAGCACGACGGCATCGATCTGCGCCTGCGTTACCGCTACGGGCCGGGTTTCGATCACATCGCCCTCGGCATCGCCGGTACTGGTCTTCACGCCTAGCCGGGCCGTGGCCCGGTACGTCTTATCCGCATCCAGGTGCAACTGGCTGAACTTGGTGGCGGCCCCAAAACACAGGGGCAGCACACCGGTGGCCAGCGGGTCCAGCGTGCCGGTGTGGCCCGCTTTTTCGCCGCGCAGCAGCCATTTGACTTTTTGCAGCGCGTCGTTACTCGACAGGCCCAAAGGCTTGTCCAACAACAGCACCCCGTGCACGGGACGCCTGGCAACCCGTACCCGAGGCGTTGCGGTCATGCGGTTCAGTCTTCCTTGGCCCGGGAAGCCACAGCCCGCGCAATCAGCGCGTTCATGTCCGAGGCTTTCTCGGTGGTCCGGTCATAGTGGAAGTGCAAGGTCGGCACCGTGTGGATGTGCAGCCGCTTGAACAAACCCGAGCGCAGGAAACCTGCGGCCTGGTTCAAACCTTCGGTGCATTCGTCCGGGTTGCCGGTCAGCACACTGAAAAACACCTTGGCGTGCGCGTAGTCGGGCGTGACTTCCACCCCCTGGATGGTCACCATGCCCACCCGCGGGTCTTTCAACTCGCGGGCGATCAGCTCGGTCAGATCCCGCTGGATCTGGTCGGCGACTTTGAGGCTGCGGTTGGGCGCAGCGGCTTTGCGTTTGACCATTACAGCGTACGGGCGATTTCTTTGATCTCAAAGAATTCCAACTGGTCGCCGACGGCGATGTCGTTGTAGTTCTTGAGCTTGATACCGCACTCGAAGCCTTCGCGGACTTCGCGCACATCGTCCTTGACACGCTTGAGCGAATCAATTTCACCGGTGTAGATGACGATGTTTTCGCGCAGCAAGCGGAAACGTGCACTGCGGTTGACCGAGCCGGTAGTGACCATACAGCCCGCCACCGTACCAATTTTGGATGCCACGAACACCGTGCGGATCTCGGCCATACCGATGACTTCTTCACGTTGCTCGGGTGCCAGCATGCCCGCCATGGCGGCCTTCAACTCATCGACCGCGTCGTAAATAATGTTGTAGTACTTCACATCAACGGCGTTGTTCTCGGCCAGCTTGCGCGCACCGGCATCGGCCCGCACGTTGAAACCGATCACGATGGCCTTGGAAGCAATGGCCAGGTTGATGTCGGACTCGCTGATACCGCCCACGGCCGCGTAGACCATTTGCACCTTGACTTCGTCGGTCGACAGCTTGAGCAGCGACTGGGCCAAAGCCTCTTGCGAACCCTGCACGTCGGCCTTGACGATGATCGGCAACATCTTGACCTCGCCCGCCGTGATGTCGGTGAACATGGTTTCCAGCTTGGCGGCTTGCAGCTTGGCCAGCTTGGTGTTGCGGAACTTGCCGGCACGGTAGGTGGCGATTTCACGGGCCCGGCGCTCGTCGGGCAAGACCATGAATTCATCGCCCGCCTGGGGCACTTCGGTCAGACCCTGGATTTCCACCGGGATCGACGGACCTGCGGACTTGGCGGGACGGCCATTTTCGTCCAGCATGGCACGCACGCGGCCATAGGTGGAGCCTGCCAACACGATGTCGCCGGTCTTCAAGGTACCCGACTGCACCAGCACGGTGGCCACCGGGCCCTTACCCTTGTCCAGGCGCGCTTCGATCACCAGGCCCTTGGCCATGGCATCCACTGGAGCCTTCAGTTCCAGCACTTCGGCCTGCAACAGCACCTGTTCCAGCAGCTCATCGATACCAAAACCGGTTTTGGCCGAGACGGAGACGAAAGGCGAGCTGCCGCCGAAGTCTTCGGGGATCACGTCTTCAATCACCAGCTCGTTCTTGACGCGCTCGGGGTTGGAATCGGGCTTGTCGATCTTGTTGATCGCCACCACGATGGGCACACCAGCAGCTTTCGCATGCTTAATGGCTTCTTTGGTTTGCGGCATCACGCCGTCGTCGGCAGCCACCACCAGAATCACGATGTCGGTGGCCTGGGCGCCACGGGCACGCATGGCGGTAAACGCCTCGTGGCCCGGGGTATCCAGAAAGGACACCATACCGCGCGGGGTTTCCACGTGGTAGGCACCAATGTGCTGGGTAATGCCACCAGCTTCGCCGGAGGCGACCTTGGCGCGGCGGATGTAATCCAGCAGCGAGGTCTTACCGTGGTCCACGTGACCCATGACGGTAACCACCGGAGCGCGCGGTAAGGACTCAGACACTTGCTGCTGCACTTCTTCGACGGTGAAGGCTTCTGGATCGTCCAGCGCCGCCACCACCGCTTTGTGGCCCATTTCTTCGACCACGATCATGGCCGTATCCTGGTCCAGCGGCTGGTTGATGGAAACCATCTGGCCCAGCTTCATCAGGTGCTTGATCACCTCGGATGCCTTGACCGCCATCTTGTGGGCCAGTTCAGCCACGGTGATGGTTTCGGGCACGTGCACTTCGATCGTGCGCGCTTCCACCGGTGCCTGCGACATGTTGTCGTCGCGCTGGTCGCGGTCATTGCTGCCACGGCGGCCACGCGGGCCTCCGCGCCAGTTGCCACGGCCTACGCCACCACTGGAGTCGCCACGGGTGGGCAGCGGTTTCTTTTTGGCCGGGTCGGCCCAGCTGCTGGACAGCTTGGCCGATTTGACTTCTTTGCCAGCGCCGGGTGCAGCGGGTGCGCCCACGGCGGGCTTGGCGGGTGCGGCACCGGCGGCTGGCTTGTGCAGCGTGCCTTTCATGGCGGCGGCCTTGGCGGCATCGACCACCGGTGGCTTCACGACAGGCTTGGGCTCTTCCACCTTCTTGTGGGCAACCAGCACCTTCTTGGGTGTGGACATCATCAAGCGGATGGCGGCGGCTTCGGCTTCGGCCTTGCGGCGGCGATCGCCCAAATCGACCACGCGGGCGGCTTCTTCGTCGGCACGGGCTTTGGAATCGACAGCAGCTTTGGCGCGGGCTTCGTTTTGCGCCTGTACTTTGGCAGCAGCAGCGGCATCGGCCGCGGCGTTGATATTCTGGCCCACGGCCGACAATCCTGGGGCGGGTGCCGTCGGGACAACGGGCGTGGACGCGGTAGCAGCCTTTTGCTGCGCAGCCTGGGCGGCAACAGCGGCCTGGGCAGCGGCTTCGGCGGCAGCCTGCTCAGCGGCGGCGCGTTCGTTCGCATCGCGTGCTTCCTGCTCTTCGCGCAGACGGCGTTTCTCGATCAATTCTTCTTCCTGGCGGCGCATCAGCTCGGCCTGGCGGCGCGCTTCTTCTTCGCGGCGGGCCAATTCGGCTTCTTCGGCAGCATTGCTGACGGGCACATCGACCTCAACCTCGGGCTCGACTGCACCTTCGGGGACGCTGTCCAGACCATCTTCACGCTTGATGAAGGTGCGCTTCTTGCGCACTTCCACCTGGATGGTGCGGGCGCGGCCGGTGGAGTCGGCCTGTTTGATCTCGCTGGTGGATTTCTTCACCAGGGTGATCTTCTTGCGCTCCGATGTGGCGGTGCCATGGCTGGCCTGCAAAAAGCCCAGCAGGCGTTGCTTGTCGGATTCGCTCAGGACATCGGACGTTGCGGCTTTCGCCACACCGGCCCCACGGAGCTGTTCCAGCAGGGTTTCGGGAGATTTTTTGAGTTCAGCAGCAAACTCGGCGACGGTAGTAGTGGACATGTATTGTGTGACCTTTCATGACCATTACTCTTGAGAAGCGGCGTCATTGGTAAACCAATGTGCGCGCGCTTTCATGATCAAGGTCGTGGCCTCGTCCTCAGACTGGCCGGTAATTTCGGAGAGCTCATCACCGGCCAAGTCGGCCAGATCGTCGCGTGTGTGGATGCCGCCAGCTTGCAGCTTGGCGATCAATTCGGGGGTCAGGCCTTCGAGGTCGTTCAGGTCTTGCGAGACCGGTTCGGCCGCTTCGGCATCTTCTTCCAGGGCAATTTCCATGGTCAGCAGCACGTCTTTGGCGCGCGACCGCAGCTCATGCACAGTGTCTTCGTCGAAGCTTTCGATTTCCAACATTTCCTGCAGCGGCACGTAGGCGATTTCTTCCAGGCTGGTGAAACCTTCGTGGATCAGGATGTCGGCCATTTCTTCGTCGACATCGAGCTGTTCCATGAACAGCTTGCGGCTGGAGTCGGTCTCGGTGGCCTGCTTCTGGGCGGATTCGGCCGCGTCCATGATGTTGATCTTCCAGCCTGTCAGATCGGCAGCCAGGCGGACGTTTTGTCCGCCACGGCCAATCGCAATGGCCAGGTTTTCTTCATCGACCACCACGTCCATGGCGTGGCGCTCTTCGTCCACCACGATAGAAGACACATTGGCCGGGGCCAAGGCACCGATCACGAACTGCGCAGGGTCTTCGCTCCACAGCACGATGTCGACGCGCTCACCGGCGAGCTCATTGGTCACGCCGTTGACACGGGTGCCGCGCACGCCGACGCAGGTACCGATGGGGTCGACGCGCTTGTCGTGCGACAGCACCGCGATCTTGGCGCGCGAACCCGGGTCACGGGCGCAGGATTTGATCTCCAGCAGGCCTTGCTCGATTTCGGGCACTTCCTGGCGGAACAGCTCGACCATGTAGGCAGGCGAGCTGCGCGACAGGATGATGGGTGCACCACGCAGGGTCAGGTCCACTTCCATGATCATGGCGCGGACGCGGTCACCGGTGCGCAGATTTTCCTTGGGGATCATCTCGCTGCGGCGCAGGCGGCCTTCGACACGGCCACTTTCGACAATGATGTCGCCCTTGTCCATGCGCTTGACGGTGCCGACAAAAATCTTGTCGCCACGGCTCATGAAGTCGTTGAGCAGCATTTCGCGTTCGGCATCGCGGATTTTTTGCAGAATGACCTGCTTGGCAGCCATCGCGCCAATGCGGCCAATCGGCAGGGACTCGATCGGCTTCTCGATGTAGTCGCCTTCTTCGATGTCAGGAATATCGTCGCGCACGTCCGACACCAGCTCTTCTGCCTCGGGGTTTTGCAAACCGGCAGCGTCTGGCACTACCAGCCAACGGCGGAAAGTTTCGTAGTTGCCGCTATCACGATCGAGGGCGACGCGGATATCCACTTCGCCCTGGTACAGCTTTTTGGTGGCCTGCGCCAAAGCCGACTCCACCGCGCCAAAAACAACATCCCGCTCCACGTTCTTCTCACGTGAAATGGCATCTACCAACATCAACATTTCGCGATTCATGTCACGAATCTCCTGAACACTAAAACCAAAAAAACCCCATCCGCAGCGAGCGGCGGAACATCATTCGGGCGCAACACCCGTGTCTTTTGCGTTGCGACCATGGAAACTAACGATGGGGGCCAGCCGGGCATCGCGGATCTCGTCCAGCGTGAAACCCATGGCCTGCAAAGGCGCGGGAACCCGCTTCTTGCTGACGCGCACACCCGGCTTGGGCTCGGGCTCGTCGCTCCAGACAATTTGCCAGCTGGGTGCAGCGCTGCCGACAGCCGCTACGGCTTCCAGCGTGCCGCGAAATTTCTTACGGTTGGCGTTGACCTTGCCTTCTGCGGCAACGCCAATGGCCACCTTGAGGTTGACGTCGATCACATAACCGACGAAACGCTGAAAATCTGTGGTGTTGCGCAGGGGGCGGTCGATACCGGGCGAGGAAACCTCGAGCCGCTTGTATTCCACGCCATCGACTTCCAGTGCAAACTGGAGTTGGCGGGTGACTTTTTCGCAGTCTTCGACATTGATGAACTGCTCGGGTGCGCCAGCGACCCAGGGATGGTCGATCGTGATGCGCAGCAAACCACCGGCAGAGCGGTCGATCTCTACGAGGTCGTAGCCGAATCCGGTTACGGTTTGTTCAACGATGTCTTGTAACGCCACGTGTGATATTGGTAGGTGCATTAGCCCAAAAACACCGCAAAAAGCGGCTTTTCGGCACTTGTTAAAAACAATCGACCAAAAAAAACGGGCGGTAATTACCCGCCCGTTTGGTCGTGAGCTCTTATTCTAGCCCAAAAACAGCCTAATTTCACTACTTTGTAGGGGCTTTTAGGGACTACGCGCTTGCCGCGACCAATTTTCGTGTGTAGCGGTGCTGCGGCGCGTCCAGCACCTGGTGCACAGGGCCGGTTTCGACGATTTCCCCGTTTTGCACCACCAGCACCTGGTGCGCCATGGCGCGGATCACGTCCATGTCGTGGGTGTGCAACAGGTAGGCCAGGCCGCGCTCGCGCTGCAGGCGCTGCAGTAACTGCAGCACCTGCTGCGGGATGGTCACGTCCAGCGCGCTGGTGGGCTCGTCCAGCACCAAAAGCTGCGGCTGCACGATCAACGCGCGGGCAATCGCCAGGCGCTGGCGCTGGCCGCCGGAGAACGCATGCGGGTAGCGCTGCAGCAGGCCGGGGAACTGCGCCTCGTCCATGCCCACGTCGGCTAAAGCCTGACCGACCAGGTGCAGCCGCTCGGCGGCGTTGTGCTGCGGCGCGTGCACGCGCAGGCCCTCCCCCACGATTTCCTCAACCGTCAGGCGTGGCGACAGAGAGGAAAACGGGTCCTGAAACACTACCTGCACGGTAGCCCGCAGTGCCTTGTTTTGTGCAGCTTCGCGCCCCCAGGTCTGCCCTCCTATCTGCACCGTTCCACCGTAGGCCTGCAAGCCCAGCACGGCCAGGGCCAGAGTGGATTTGCCGGAGCCCGACTCGCCCACCACACCCAGCGTCTGGCCGGGGGGGATGGCGAAGTTGGCATCTTGCAGGGCCACGAATTCAGACTTTTTGAACCAACCGCGGATGCCCGGCAAGGCGGTGGGATACGCCACCCGTAACGCTTGGGCCTGCAGCAAAGGTGCGGCGGAGGTCTCGGGCACCACATCACGCACCGGCTTGCTGGCGATCAGTTTGCGGGTGTAGGCGTGCTGCGGGTTCTCAAAAACAGCCGCCACGGCACCGGTTTCCACGATGTGGCCACGCTCCATCACTGCTACCCGGTCGGCAAACTGGCGCACCAGGTGCAGATCGTGGGTGATCAGCAGTACGGCCATGCCGTGCTGGCGCTGCAGGTCGGACAGCAGCGCCAGAATCTGGCCGCGCACCGTCACGTCCAGCGCGGTAGTGGGCTCGTCGGCCAGCAACAGTTTGGGCTTGCAGGCCAGGGCCATGGCGATCATGGCGCGCTGGCGCTGGCCGCCGCTGAGCTGGTGCGGGTAGCTGCCCGCCCGGCGCTCGGGTTCGGTGATGCCGGTGCTTGCTAGCATTTCAATAGCTGCTTGCGCCGATTGGATGGGCGTTAGGCCCTGATTTAGTTCAAAAACCTCGGCGATCTGGCGGCCAATGGTGAACAGCGGGTTCAACGCCGTCATCGGCTCCTGGAAAATCATGGCGATGTCTTTGCCGCGGATGCCGCGCAGCGTGTGCTCGGGCAGCGCCAGCAGGTCTTGCCCGCCAAATAGCGCCTTACCCGCGGTCTGCGCATCGGCCACCAGCCGCAGCAGGCTCAGGGCTGAAATGGTCTTGCCCGAGCCCGACTCGCCCACCAGCGCCAGTTTTTCGCCGGGCTGGATCTGGAAACTGATGCCGTTCACCACCGGCTTGCCGTCAAAGCGAACGGTCAGGTTTTGGACATCCAGCAAACTCATGCCTGCGCCTTCCGGGGGGCAGCAGGGAGTTGATCCACTTTCCGTGGATCAAGTGCATCCCTCAGCGCGTCGCCCATGAACGTCAGCAACAAGAGCGTGATCGCCAGCACCGCAAAGGTAGACAGCGAAATCCACCACGCGTCGATATTCGCCTTGCCCTGGCTCAGCAGCTCACCCAGCGATGGGGTGCCCGGCGGCACGCCCAGGCCCAGAAAGTCCAGCGAGGTCAGCGCCAGGATGGCCGCACTCATGCGGAATGGCAGAAAGGTGACCACCGGCGTGAGGCTGTTGGGCAGGATGTGCCGCCAGATGATCTGCGCATTGCCCACGCCCAGGGCGCGCGCGGCCTTGACGTAGTCCATTTGCCGGTTGCGCAGAAACTCGGCGCGCACGTAGTCGCTCAGGCCCATCCAGCCAAACAGGCTCAGCAAGACCAGCAACAGGCTGATGCTGGGCGCAAAAATGGCGCTGAAGATGATCAGCAGATACAGCTCGGGCATGGAGCCCCAGATTTCGATGAAGCGCTGGAAGGCCAGGTCGGTCTTGCCCCCAAAAAAACCCTGCACCGCCCCGGTCACGATACCCAACACCGTACCCACCGCCGTGAGCGCCAGCGCAAACAGCACGCTGACCCGAAAGCCGTACACCAGCTGCGCCAGCAGGTCGCGCCCCCGGTCGTCCGTGCCCAGCAGGTTGGCCCGCGACGGGGCCGAGGGGTTGGGGAATTGCGCAAAGTAGTTCAGCGTCTTGGGGCCGTAAGGATTGGGTGGGTAAATCGCCCAGTTGCCGTCTTTGGCCAGTTGCTGCTGGATGAAGGGGTCGAGGTAGTCGGTGGGCGTGGGGAAGTCGCCGCCAAAGGTGGTCTCGGCGTAGTCTTTCACCAGCGGAAAGTAGGTCTGGCCCTGGTAACGCAGCACCAGCGGACGGTCGTTGCTCAGCACCTCGGCCAGCAGGCTCAAAATCACCAGCACGCAGAAAATCACCAAGCTCCAGTAGCCCAGGCGGTTACGTTTAAAACGCTGCCACGCACGGCGGCTTGGGCTGGGGCTAGTCAAACTTGACACGGGGGTCTACCCACACATAACAAAGGTCGGAAATCAGCTTGGTCACCAGGCCGATCAGCGTAAACAGGTACAGCGTGCCCAGCACCACGGGGTAGTCGCGGCGGATCACGCTCTCGTAGCTCAGCAGGCCCAGGCCGTCGAGCGAAAACAGGGTTTCGATCAGCAGCGAGCCGGTGAAAAACGCACCGATAAAGGCCGCAGGGAAGCCGGTGACGATGGGGATCAGCGCGTTGCGCAGCACGTGCTTCCACAGCACCTGCCGCTCGCTAAAACCCTTGGCGCGGGCCGTCAGCACGTACTGTTTGCGGATTTCTTCCAGAAACGCGTTCTTGGTCAGCATGGCCGTCACGGCAAAGCTGCCCAGCACCATGGCGGTGACCGGCAGCGCGATGTGCCAGAGGTAGTCCACCACCTTCGCGCCCATTGATAGGCTGTCCCAGTTGCTGGAGGTCAGCCCGCGCAGCGGAAACCACTGCAACTGCCCGCCAAAAATCACCACCAGCGCCACGCCCAACACAAAGCCAGGGATGGCGTAACCCACCAGAATCAGCAGCGTGGTCACCAAGTCAAACCGCGACCCGGCCCGCACCGCCTTGGCAATGCCCAGCGGCACGGCGACCAGGTAGCTCAAAAAAAAAGTCCACAGGCCCAGGCTGACGGACACCGGCAGCTTCTCTTTCACCAGTTGCCACACGTCCTTGTGCTGGTAAAAGCTCTGGCCCAGGTCAAATCGGGCAAACTGCCCCAGCATCTGCCAAAAACGCTCATGCGCGGGCTTGTCGAAGCCGTAGAGCTGGCGGATTTCTTCGATCTGTTTCGGGTCTATCCCCTGCCGCCCCCGGTAGCCCGCGCCCGAGGCCGCCGCCCGCTCGCCGCCCGAATCGCGGCCTTGGAGCTGCGACACCATCTGCTCCACCGGCCCGCCGGGCACGAACTGCACCACGGCGAAGGTCACCAGCAGCACGCCCAGGAGCGTGGGCACCATCAGCAAAATGCGTTTGAGGATGTACGAGAGCATGGCTATTTGTTGCTAGGCGTTGCCCACCAGGTGCTCGTGGCCCAGCCGTCCACCTGGTAATACGGCGGCGTGGTGGCGGGCAGCACGAAGGGGGCGGGCCGGTAGCCCACAAAAAAGGCGTTGCTTAACCACTGCGGAATGGAGTAATGGCCGTGGGTCAGCACCCGGTCCAGGGCGCGCATGGCGGTGGCCAGCTCGGGCCGGGTGGTGGCGGTGACGACCTTTTGCAGCAGCGCATCCACGGCGGGGTCGGCAATGCCCCAGATGTTGTTGGAGCCGGGCGTGGCAGCCGCCTTGGAGCCGTACAGCTCCAGCAGCTCGCCGCCGGGCGCGCTGCTGCCAACTAGACGCACGCTGGTCATCTCGAAATCAAACGCATCCATTTTTTGCTTGGACAGCGAGAAATCCACCACCCGCAGCTGCAGCGTGATACCCAGCTTTTCCAGCGACTTTTGCAGCGGGGCTATCACCCGCGCCAGGCTAGGCTGGTCGTTCAAAAACTCTATCGTGAAGGCCTCGCCCTTGGCGTTGCGTAGCGCGCCATCGCGGTAATCCCACCCGGCCTCGTGCAGCAGCTTTTGCGCCTGGCGCAGGTTGTCGCGCAGGCTGCGCGGCGGCGCGGTGCTGGGTGACAGGTAGGCGGGGCCGAACACCTCGGGCCGCAGCTTGGCGCGCAGGGGTTCCAGCAGGGCCAGTTCGTCCGCGCCGGGCAGGCCCTGGGCCTGGAATTCGCTGTTGGGGAAGTAGCCGTTGACGCGCTGGTACGCGCCGTAGAACAGCTGGCGGTTCAGCCATTCAAAGTCCATCGCAAGGCCCAGCGCCTCGCGCACCCGCACGTCTTTGAATTTGGGGTTGCGCAGGTTCAGCACATAGCCCTGGAAGTCGCCGGGGTTGCGGTTCACAAAGGTGGCTTTCTTCAGGGTGCCGTTGTCAAACTGCTTGCCCACGTACTGCCGCGCCCAGTTGCGCGAGATGAATTCGCGCATGAAGTCAAATTCTCCGGCCCGCAGCCCCTCGAAACGGGTGGTTTCGTCCAGGTAGATTTTGTATGTGATGCGGTCGAAGTTGAACTGGCCCTTGCGCACTCCCAGGTCGCGCGCCCAGTAGGCCGGGTCGCGGGTGTAGGTGATGTCGCGGCCCAGTTTCGGGGCGGTGATCTTGTACGGGCCGGAGCCAATCGGCACCTGCTCCACCACCTGGTCAAACGGCACACCCTTGCCCCAGGCGCGGCTGAACACCGGCAGGCCGGTGCCCACTACCAGCGGCAGCTCGGGGTTGGGGTTGGCAAAGTCGAAACGCACCGTACGCTCGCCCAGCACCACCACGCCCTTCACCTCGGCAAAGATGCTGCGGTACTGCGGTGCGGCCAGTTTGCCCACCAGGGTGTTGAAGGAATGTGCCACGTCGGCGGCCAGCACCGGCGTGCCGTCATGGAAACGGGCGGAAGGATGCAGCTTGAAGGTGACACTGAGCTTGTCGGGGGCCACCGCCACGTCCTCGGCTAGCAGTCCGTAGGCGGTGGTGGGTTCTTCCATATTGCCCACCAGCAGTGCCTCCATCAGCAGGCCCGCGATACCAAAAGGGGCCGTGCCTTTGAGAGTGAAGGGGTTGAACTTGTCGAAGTTGGTAGGCCGGGTGGGCGGCACCAAGCGGATCTCGCCGCCTTTGGGGGCATCGGGGTTCACATAGCTGAAATGCGTGAACCCGGCGGGGTATTTCACGTCGCCAAATTGCGCGTAAGCATGCGCGCCCCAGGCGGGCACGCAGCAGCACATCGAAAGTAAAACAGCCGTAACCCGCATGCGACAATTCTGCAATACTTTTTGACACCGGCCGGACTGCAGGGAATAGCCGGTGTCGCTTACTTTTTCAGGAGATACACATGGGCTTTCTGGCTGGCAAAAAACTACTCATCACCGGTGTTCTGAGCAACCGCTCCATCGCCTACGGCATTGCCAAGGCCTGCCACCGCGAAGGCGCAGAGCTGGCCTTCAGCTACGTGGGCGAGCGCTTCAAGGACCGCATCACCGAATTTGCCGCCGACTTTGGCTCCAAGCTGATTTTTGACTGCGACGTCAGCGACGACGCGCAAATCGACAAGCTGTTTGCCGACCTGGCCCAGACCTGGCCCACGTTTGACGGCTTCGTCCACAGCATCGGCTTTGCGCCGCGCGAAGCCATCACCGGCGACTTTTTGGAGGGCCTGAGCCGCGAAAGCTTCCGCATCGCCCACGACATCAGCGCCTACAGCTTCCCCGCCATGGCCAAGGCCGCCCTGCCCTACCTCAGCGACAAGTCGGCCCTGCTGACGCTGACCTACCTGGGCGCCCTGCGCGTCTTGCCCAACTACAACACCATGGGCCTGGCCAAAGCCAGCCTGGAAGCCAGCGTGCGCTACCTGGCCGAGTCGGTGGGCCCCAAGGGCGTGCGCGTCAACGGCATCAGCGCCGGCCCCATCAAAACCCTGGCTGCCAGCGGCATCAAGGACTTCGGCAAGATGCTCAAAGCCACCGCCGAATGCCCCATCCGCCGCAACGTGACCATTGACGACGTGGGCAATGTGGCCGCCTTCTTGCTGAGCGACCTGGCCGCAGGCGTGAGCGCCGAGATCACCTATGTGGACGGTGGCTTCAGCCAGGTGGTGGGCGGGATTGCCGAGGCGGCTTAAGCCAAAAGAGCTGCCAGCGCTTCTCGAATGGGCGGTAGCAGCTATCAAAAACACAGCATGCGGGTGGAGTCCATGCGTATCGAAACCGACGACCTCAGCGGCCCTGAAATCCGGGCCTTGCTGCAAGAGCACCTGGACAGCATGTACGCCCTGTCGCCCCCCGAGAGCGTGCACGCCCTGGACATCACCAAGCTGCGCGCCCCCGACATCACGTTCTGGACCGCCTGGGACGGCCCACTGCTGCTGGGCTGCGGCGCACTAAAGCAACTGGATGCCCACCACGGCGAGCTCAAATCCATGCGCACCCCCGCCGCCCACCGGGGCCGGGGCGCCGGACGCGCCTTGCTGACGCACATCCTGCAGGTCGCCCAAGCCCGTGGCTACACGCGCTTGAGCCTGGAGACCGGCACCGCCAGCGCCTTCCTTCCCGCCCAAAAACTCTACGCCAGCGTGGGCTTTAAGTTCTGCGGCCCCTTCGCGGACTACCGCGAAGACCCACACAGCGTGTTCATGGCGCTGGATTTGTAGATTTTGATAGTAAAAAACAGGAGCTGCTCACGCTTATTCCATAAGCGCTAGCAGCCATTTTGGTGCCTGAAAACGGCCCCAAATTTCCTTACAGCATCTTCTGGATCAAAGCGCCCTTGAACAGCACCGGCCCGGTCGGCCCAGAGCCTACCGGCACACCGCCCTTCGGCTCCAGGGTGACGGCCAGGGTGGGAACTTGCTGGACATCGGCCTCTCCGGCAGCCAGGCGCAGCAGCTTGTCGGTGCCCAGCACGCCCAGCGAACGCGGCCCGCCCGATGGGGGCAAGGCCCAGAGCTGGAGCGACTTGTCGCTGGCTTCCTGGTAGCCGCCCACGCGCTGCAGCAGCAGCTTGTTGGTGCGGGCATCGAAGGTCACCAGCATCGAAGGGTCGGCCTTGCCGTCGGCTAGTACAGCCACGTATTTGATTTGCGGGGTGGCCAAGAGCTGGGTTTGCAGGCTGGCGATCTGGGTGCCCAGCTGCGCACGCTGGTCCAGGCCCACCACCATGGCGACGATGGCCGCTGCCACACCGGCGGCCGCCGCGCCGCGCCAGAGGAACAGGTTGCGCAACCAGCCACCACCGGTTGCAGGCAGGGCGGCGTGTGCGTCGCGCATGGCCTGGCGCTGCACGTCAGCCTGCACCAGGTTGTCGATACGCGTCCACACCGCTGGAGTGGGCTGGGCGGGGGTTTGCAGCTCGGCCACGCTGCCGATGCGGGCCTGCCAGATGAGTGCGGCAGCGCGCACCGGGGCCTGTTCGCGGGCCAGGGTTTCAAAACGGCGCCGGGCGCCACCGCGCAGCGTGCCCAGGGCGTAGCTGGCCGCCAGTTTGTCGAGGAGTTCGGGGTGTTGGATCAGATTCATCGCCAGGCCCTCACGCAAACCGCGCCATGCAGGTGCGCAGCTGCTCCAGCCCGCGCCGGATCCAGGTCTTGACGGTACCCAGCGGCAGCTTGAGCTGCTCGGCCAGTTCGCCGTGGCTCAGGTCGCGCAGGTAGGCCAGGCTGACCACCTCGCGCTGGCGGTTGTCCAGCCGGGCCATGCACTGGTGCAGCGCCCAGGCCTGCTGGCTGGCGTGGGTGGTGTCCATGGGGTTGGGGCTGTCGCCTTCCAGCGTCTCACCCATCACTTCGTCGAGTTCCTGCGTCACGCCGCTGCGGTCGGCGGTGCGGCGGCGCAAGAAGTCCAGGCCCCGGCTGCGCACGATCAGCCCCAGCCAGGCCATAGGCGGGCTGAGGGTGGCGCGGTAGTCGCCTGCGGCGCGCCAGATGGTCATGAAGGCTTCTTGCAGCACGTCTTCGGCCCATTCGCGGTTGCCCACCACGCGCACCGCCAGGCCGTAGAGCTTGGACGAGGTGTGCTCGTACAGGGCTTTGAGGGCGAGTGCGTCGCGTTGGGCGACGCGGTCCAGCAGTTCCATGAGTTCGGTGTCCGGGTTGAGGGCGTTGGGCGAATAAGCAGGTGTGGGTGGGCGCATGGGGCGGATTGTCAGACATATCTCGATACAGACTTGCCTGAGGGGAATACGGAGCCCGCAGGCTTTTGGATTCAACCGCCTGGCGGGCGCTGGAGCTCAAGCAAAATACCGCATCTTTTTAACCCAGGACTTACGCAAGTTCCCCCTGTAAGCCCGAAGGGCGATACAGGGGCGCTGCGTAAGTCCTATAACCATACCTGCCATGCCTATCCCGCAAGAAATCTCCCCCGGCCTCGTCCTCCAAGGCATCACTCCGCCGCTGCGCCTGGCCGACTTCAAACTGATCGCGTTCGATATGGATTCGACCCTGATCAACATCGAATGCGTGGACGAGATCGCCGACGCTGCAGGCCGCAAGGCCGAGGTGTCGGCCATCACCGAAGCTGCCATGCGCGGCGAAATCACCGACTACAAAGACAGCCTGCGCCAGCGCGTGGCCCTGCTCAAGGGCGTGAGCGTGGCCAGCATGGAGCAGGTCTACACCCAGCGACTGCAGCTCAACCCCGGCGCAGCCACCTTGGTGGCGGCCTGCAAGGCGGCGGGCATGAAGGTGTTGCTGGTCAGCGGCGGCTTTACATTCTTTACCGACCGGATTCGTGACTTATTGCACATCGACGCCACCCGCTCCAACCACCTGGAAACCGAGGGCGGCCTGCTCACCGGCCGCATGGTGGACCAGCCCTGGGGCGACATTTGCGACGGTGACGAGAAACGCAAGATGCTGCTGGAAACCTGCGCCCAAATGGGCATTGGCCCGCACGAGGCCATTGCCATGGGAGACGGTGCCAACGACCTGCCCATGATGGGCGTGGCCGGTCTGTCGGTGGCCTACCACGCCAAACCGGCGGTGCGCGCCCAGGCCATGGTGGCCATCAACACCGGTGGGCTCGACAGACTGTTGGAGATAGTGCACTAAAGCAGTGTCCCTACTGCACACACGTGGGGCCTAAGGCTCTATGATGATTTCCAAGCTGATTAAAAACACACAAGACTTGGCGCAGCCCGCTGCGCCAAGTCTTAAAACATAAGTAAAAGAACTTCCCACGAGCCTTGCGACTCTGACCCATAGACAACCGTAAACAGCACAACACCTAGGAGAATGCCATGACCATTTTCACCCGCTACCAAGGCCGATTTACCGAGGCCCAGGAAGAGGAGATGTCGGTTCAAGACTACCTGGAGTTGTGCAAACGGGACCCTTCGGCCTACGCCAGCGTAGCCGAGCGTATGCTGATGGCCATCGGCGAGCCCGCACTGGTCGACACCCGCACCGACCCGCGCCTGTCGCGCATCTTTGCCAACAAGGTGCTCAAGGTCTACCCCAGCTTCAAAGACCTGTACGGCATGGAAGAGGTGATCGAGCACATCGTCGCCTACTTCCGCCATGCCGCCCAGGGGCTGGAGGAAAAGAAACAAATTCTGTATCTGCTGGGCCCGGTGGGCGGCGGCAAGTCGTCGCTGGCCGAAAAGCTCAAGGGGCTGATCGAGAAAGTGCCCTTCTACGCCATCAAGGGCTCGCCGGTGCACGAGTCGCCGTTGGGCCTGTTCAACCCCAGTGAGGATGCGGACCTGCTGGAGTCGGACTACAAAATCCCGCGCCGTTACCTGGGCACCATCATGAGCCCCTGGGCCGTCAAGCGGCTGCAGGAGTTTGGCGGTGACATCACCCAGTTCCGGGTGGTCAAGCTATGCCCCTCGGTGCTGTCGCAGATCGCCGTGTCCAAGACCGAACCCGGGGATGAGAACAACCAGGACATTTCGGCCCTGGTGGGCAAGATCGACATCCGCAAACTAGAGACCTTTTCGCAAGACGACCCGGATGCGTATTCGTATTCGGGTGGGCTGTGCCTGTCGAACCGGGGCATCCTGGAGTTTGTGGAAATGTTCAAGGCCCCCATCAAGGTCTTGCACCCGCTGCTCACCGCCACCCAAGAGGGCAACTACAAGGGCACCGAAGGTTTTGGCGCGATTCCGTTCGACGGGTTGATCCTGGCCCACTCGAATGAGGCCGAATGGCAGGCCTTCAAGAACAACCGCAACAACGAGGCTTTCCTGGACCGCATCTATATCGTCAAGGTGCCCTACTCGCTGCGCGTATCGGACGAAATCCACATCTACGAAAAGCTGGTGGAAAACTCGTCGCTGTCCAAGGCGCCTTGCGCGCCCGACACGCTGCGCATGCTGGCCCAGTTTTCGGTGCTGTCGCGCCTGAAAGAGCCAGAGAACAGCAGCAGTTTCTCAAAGATGCGGGTCTACGACGGCGAGAACCTCAAAGACACCGACCCCAAGGCCAAGAGCTACCAGGAGTACCGCGACTTTGCCGGGGTAGACGAGGGCATGACCGGCCTGTCGACGCGCTTTGCGTTCAAGATTTTGTCGCGCGTGTTCAACTTTGACCACCGCGAAGTCGCCGCCAACCCGGTGCACCTGATGTACGTGCTGGAGCAGCAGATCGAGCAAGAGCAGTACCCGCCCGAGGTGGAAGAAAAGTACCTGCGCTACATCAAGGAATTTTTGTCGCCGCGCTACGCCGAGTTCATCGGCAAAGAAATCCAGACGTCCTACCTGGAGAGCTATTCCGAGTACGGCCAAAACATTTTTGACCGCTACGTGGTGTACGCCGACTTCTGGATCCAGGACCAGGAATACCGCGACCCCAACACCGGCGAAATGCTGGACCGCAGCGCGCTGAACGACGAGCTGGAAAAGATCGAAAAGCCCGCGGGCATCAGCAACCCCAAGGACTTCCGCAACGAGGTGGTCAACTTTGTGCTGCGCGCCCGCGCCCGGCAAGACGGCCACAACCCGCTGTGGACCTCTTACGAGAAGCTGCGCGCGGTGATCGAGAAGAAGATGTTCTCCAACACCGAAGAGCTGCTGCCGGTGATCTCATTCAACACCAAGGGCAGCGGCGAAGAGCAAAAGAAGCACCAGGACTTCGTGAACCGCATGATCACCAAGGGTTACACCGAGAAGCAGGTGCGGCTGCTGTGCGAATGGTATTTGCGGGTCCGTAAATCTTCATAACAGCCGTCCACCATCGGGAGTGTGTATGACCGTGCGCATCGTAGACCGTAGGTTTGACAGCAAGCACAAAAGCTCGGTCAACCGCAGCCGCTTCATCCAGCGCTTCAAAGGCCAGATTCGCAAGGCCGTGTCCGACGCAGTCAACAAGCGTGGCCTCAAGGACCTGGACAACGGCGAAAAAATCGGCATTTCGGGCCGCGACATCGGCGAGCCGCAGTTTGAGCATGGCAAGGGCGGGGTCTGGGAAACGGTGCGCCCCGGCAACGACCGCTTCTTGCGCGGCGACCAGGTGGAGCGCCCGCCCAGCGGCGGCGGCAAAGGCAGCGGCAAGGGCCAGGCTAGCCAGGACGGCGAGGGGCTGGACGAATTCGTATTCACCCTCACCCGCGACGAGTTTCTGGACATCTTTTTCGACGAACTGGCCCTGCCCAACCTGGTCAAGCTACAACTGGCCCGTATCGAGCAGTACCGCCGCATCCGCGCAGGTTTTGTGCAAACCGGGGTGCCCACCAACATCAACCTCAGCCGCACCATGCGCGGCGCAGCGCTGCGGCGCATTGCCATCGGCGGGCCGTATGCGGCGCAGCTGCGGGCCCTGGAAGCCGAGCTGATGGAGCTGCTGACCACCCGCGCGGAGGACGACCCCGAGGTGGAACAAGCCCGGCGCGACATCGCCAAGCTGCGCGCCAAGATCGAGGCCGTGCCCTTTGTGGACACGTTTGACCTGCGCTACAACAACCGCGTGCGTGTGCCCCAGCCGACCACCCAGGCGGTGATGTTTTGCCTGCTGGACGTGTCGGGCTCCATGGACGAAGGCCGCAAGAACGTGGCCAAGCGGTTTTTCATGCTGCTGTATTTGTTTTTGACGCGCAACTACGAGCGTATTGAGGTGGTGTTCATCCGCCACCACACCGTGGCCACCGAGGTGGACGAAGACGACTTTTTCACCTCGCGCGAGTCCGGCGGCACGGTGGTGTCGAGTGCGCTCAAACTCATGCACGAAATCATTGTGGCCCGCTACCCGAGCAACGCCTGGAACATCTACGGTGCGCAGGCCTCGGACGGCGACAACTGGCACGACGACTCGCCCCGCTGCAAAGCCTTGCTGGAGGAATCCATCCTGCCGCTGACCCAGTTTTTTGCCTACATCGAAATCACCGACGGCCCGCCGCAAAACCTGTGGGAGGAATACCAGAAACTGGCCGCCAGCCAGCAAGGCAAATTTGCCATGCAGCGCATCGCCACTGTGGCCGACATCTACCCCGTGTTCCGCGAACTCTTCAAAAAGAGAGCTTGACCCCATGACCAAGCCGAAACTCCTCCCCACAGGCTCCGAGTGGACCTTCGAGGCCATCGAAGAGTACGACCAAGCCATCGGGGAGGTGGCGGCACGCTACCAGCTCGACGGCTACCCGCACCTGCTCGAAGTCATCAGCGCCGAGCAGATGATGGATGCCTACGCCTCCATCGGCATGCCGGTCTACTACCACCACTGGTCGTTTGGCAAACACTTTTTGGCCACCGAAAACCGCTACAAGCGCGGCCAGATGGGTCTGGCGTACGAGATCGTCATCAACTCCGACCCCTGCATCGCCTACCTGATGGACGAAAACACCCTGCCCATGCAGGCGCTGGTGATCGCCCACGCGGCCTACGGGCACAACTCGTTCTTCAAGGGCAACCACCTGTTCAAGCAGTGGACCAGCGCCGATGCCATCGTCGACTACCTGGTGTTCGCCCGCAAATACATCGCCCAGTGCGAAGAGCGCTACGGCATGGAGGCGGTAGAGCAGTTGCTGGATGCCTGCCACGCCCTGAGCAACCTGGGCGTAGACCGTTACAAGCGCTCACCCCGCCTGTCGCTCGAGAAAGAAACCACCCGCCTCAAGGAGCGCGCCGAGTACCTGCAAGCCCAGGTGAACGACCTGTGGCGTACCCTGCCGCCGCGCGCCGAGGCCGAAGAGAGCCGCGAAGAAAAGCGCTTTCCGCTGGAGCCCGAGGAAAACCTGCTGTACTTCGTAGAAAAAAACGCCCCCCTGCTCGACCCCTGGCAGCGCGAGGTGGTGCGTATCGTGCGCAAGATCGGCCAGTACTTCTACCCCCAGCGCCAGACCCAGGTGATGAACGAAGGCTGGGCCACCTACTGGCACTACACCCTGCTCAACACCTTGTACGACGACGGCCGCCTGGGCGACGGCTTCATGCTGGAGTTTTTGCAGTCGCACACCAACGTGGTCTACCAGCCGCCCTACAACAGCCCGCATTTTTCCGGCATCAACCCCTATGCGCTGGGTTTTGCGATGTGGCGCGACATCCGCCGCATCTGCGAAGAGCCCACTGCGGAAGACCGGGCCTGGTTCCCCGACATCGCGGGCTCCGAGTGGCGCAAGACCTTTGACTTTGCGATGCACAACTTCAAGGACGAAAGTTTCATCGCCCAGTACCTGAGCCCGAAGCTGATGCGCGAGTTCCGCTTTTTTTCGGTGCTGGACGACGATGCCCGCAAGACGCTAGACATCCAGAGCATCCACGACGACAGCGGCTTTCGCGCCCTGCGCCAGCAGCTCTCCGAGCAATACGACCTGGGCAACCGCGAGCCCAACATCCAGGTCTGGAACGTGGATCTACGCGGCGACCGCTCGCTCACCCTCCGCCACTTTGCCCACCAGCGCCGCCCGCTGGGCGAGTCCAGCACTACCGTGCTCAAGCACATGGCCACGCTATGGGGCTTTAACGTGCGGCTGGAGCGGCAAAACGCCGACGGCAGCATCACACTGGTGGCCGAACACCAGAGCGAAAAACGCCGCCGCAGCGACGTCAAAAAGAGCCCCTGAACGCGTTGCTTCTATTTTTATAGCTGTTCGTGCTTATTAAATAAGCGTGAGGTGCTGATTTCTTATAAATTTCCGGTAGCCCTTGGGGCAAAGCGGTATTTAATTTTCCATCCATCCACCATCCAGCCGGATGGTTTATAGTTCAGGCATGTCCTCAAAAGCCATCGCAAATACCCTTCCCGCTGTCAGGTCCAAGTTACCCGACTCCGAAAAAATCACCATCAACCTCGGTTTTGTGGACCTGGGCCATATCGACCTGCTGGTAGCCGAGAGTTTTTACGCCAACCGCACCGACTTCATCCGTACCGCCATCCGCAACCAGTTGGCCCAGCACTCCGATGCGGTCAAGCAGGTAGTCGCCCGCAAGATGCTGGTGCTGGGCCTGCAGCACTTCAGCCAGGCCGATCTGCTGGCGGTGCAGGCCGCCAACCAGAAACTGCAAATCCGCGTGCTGGGCCTGGCCACCATTGCCCACGACGTAACACCCGAGTTGGCCCTGGCCACCATCGACACCCTGGAGGTGCTGGGTTCCCTGCAAGCCAGCCCCGAAGTCAAAGCCGCCCTGGCCCACCGTTTTATCTAAACCCGAAAGAATCCATGAGCGCCCTCTTCAAAAAACTCATCCAGGAAGCCACCCGGCTCACCCGCCATGGCAGCCTGCAGGAGGCCACCCGCGCCATCCAGCAGGCCCTGGGCCGCGCCACTGCTGCGCCCAAACCACCTGCGGCATCGCCATGGAAAGCGGCCAGCGATGTCATCGACGTGGTGGCCCGCCCCATGCCGCAGCCCGTGTCGGAACCCGTGCGCCCGCTGCACACCCCGGTAGAACCCGCTTCTAACGACGGCCCCGGCGAATTCACCGAAGCTACGTTCACCCATGCAGGCACCGCCCGCGCCTACAAGCTCTACACCCCGCCACACGCGATTGCCCAACCGGCCCAGCCCTTGCCCCTGGTGCTAATGCTGCACGGCTGCACCCAAAACCCCGACGACTTTGCCACCGGCACCGGCATGAACGCCCTGGCGCTGGAGCACGGCTTTGTGGTGGTCTACCCCGCGCAAAACCAGAAAGCCAACGCCCAGCGCTGTTGGAACTGGTTCATCCCCGCCGACCAACAGCGCGACACCGGTGAAGCCGCCTGGCTGGCCGCCCTGGTCCACGAAGTCACCCGGATGCGCGCCATCGACCCGGCACGCGTCTATGTGGCCGGCCTGTCCGCAGGCGGTGCCATGGCCAGCGTGCTGGGCCACACCCACCCCGACGTATTTGCCGCCGTGGGCGTGCACTCCGGCCTGGCCTGCGGTGTGGCCAGCAACGTGATCAGCGCCTTGTCGGTCATGAAAAATGGCCGTAGCGCCGCCGGAGCCACCTCCAAAGCATCCAAGCTCCCCACCATCGTCTTCCACGGCGATGCCGACAAAACCGTACACCCGCACAACGCCGAAGCCGTACTGCAAACCGCCATCGGCCAGGCCACCACCACCGCTAAAACCAGCGAAGGCCAGGCCGCCCGCGGCCAAAGCTACACCCGCACCACCTACCAAACCGCCGACGGCAGCAGCATCGCCGAGAACTGGACCCTGCACGGCGCAGGCCACGCCTGGTCGGGCGGCAGCGCCAAAGGCAGCTACACCGACCCGCTGGGGCCGAATGCCTCGGCCGAGATGTGGCGCTTCTTTGCGGAGCATCTGCGCAACACAGTGCACTAAACTTCCCGCCCTGTCTTTGCCTGTGCCTCCATGTCCGATTTCCTGACCGCCGCCTTCTACCAGTTCGTCGCACTGCCCGACCACAAAGATCTCCAGGCCCCGCTACAGGCCTGTTGCGAGGCGCACGGGGTCAAGGGCATGGTGTTGCTGGCCACCGAAGGCATTAACGGCACCATCGCCGGGCCGCCTGCGGGCGTGCGGGCGGTGTTGGCCTGGCTGCGCAGCGACCCGCGCCTGGCAGCTTTGCAGCACAAGGAAGCCACGGCCAGCCGCGACCCGTTCTACCGCATGAAGGTGCGGCTCAAGCGCGAAATCGTCACCCTGGGCGTGCCGGGCGTGGACCCGACGCAGTTGGCCGGGCAGTACGTCAAGCCAGCCGACTGGAACGCGCTGATCAGCGACCCCGACGTAGTGGTGGTGGACACGCGCAACGACTACGAGGTGGCCATTGGCAGTTTCGAGGGCGCGCTGAATCCGCACACCCGCAGCTTCGCCGAGCTGCCCGAATGGGTGGATCAGGCCCGCGCTGAGGGCCAGCCGCTGGCCGATACCCCGCGCAAGCCCAAAGTCGCCATGTTCTGCACTGGGGGCATACGCTGCGAAAAGAGTACCGCCTACCTGCGCGCACAGGGCTTTGACGAGGTCTACCACCTGGAAGGCGGCATCCTTAAATACCTGGAGACCGTGCCCGAGGCCGACAGCCTGTGGCGCGGCCAGTGTTTTGTGTTTGACGAACGTGTGTCGGTAGGCCACGGCCTGGTGCCCGGTGGGCTGGAACTCTGCCGATCCTGCCGCCACCCGCTGACCAAGGCCGATATGGCATCTCCCCAGTTCGAGCGCGGCGTGGCCTGCGCCCGCTGTGTAGACCAGACCACCGAAGCCCAAAAACAAGGCTACCGCGAGCGTGAGCGGCAGATGGCGCTGGCGGGCGAACGCCAGACCGTGCACGTCGGTGCCAAGCTGGCCAAATGACGCTGCCCATCCTCTACTCCTTTCGCCGCTGCCCCTATGCCATGCGGGCACGGCTGGCGCTGGCGGTAAGTGGCCAAACCGTGGAGCTGCGCGAAGTGGTGCTACGCAACAAGCCGCCCGAGCTGCTGGCCGCGTCCCCCAAAGCCACAGTGCCGGTGCTGGTGTTGCCCGATGGCCGCGTCATCGACCAAAGCCTGGACATCATGCGCTGGGCTCTGGAGCGCCACGACCCCGCAGGCTGGCTGCAACCGCCCCTGGCAGAGATGCTGGCGCTGGTGGCCCAGGTAGACGGCCCCTTTAAGCACCATCTGGACCGCTACAAATACCCGGGACGCTATGAAGACGATAGCTGCTCATGCCCAGCGGATGGGCACAGGGACGCGATTGGGCATATGGTTTCCGAGTGGGAGCAGCGCCTGGCCGGGCAGCCTTATTTGTTCGGCGGGCAACCCACGCTGGCCGACATGGCCATCGCCCCGTTCGTGCGCCAGTATGCGCATGTGGATGCCGACTGGTTCGCCGCCCAGCCCTGGCCGCAGCTGCAAAAGTGGCTGGCAGATTTTGAACAATCCGCGCTCTTCGAACGGGTGATGCAGAAGTGTGCGCCGTGGCAATCCGGCAGCGCGGGCCTGAGTTTCCCTACAGCGCCTTAAGGCCCATCAGCAGCAGCCCCGCCGCCAAAAAGCTGCCCTGCAAACGCAAAGCCTGCGGCATGCTGACCAGGCGTGTCTCCACGTTGCGGTACAGCCACTGGCCTGAGCGCAGCGACAGCGCAAACGCCAGCAACATGCCCGCGGCATTCATCCACGGCTGGGTGGGAAAGTACTGGCTGAACACGGTGTTGACCAGCAGGCACACCGAGAAGTGCACCAGAAACACCGAGTACGCCATCTGCCCCAGGCGCTGCACACGCGGCAGCGGCGACCACTGGCGCGCCCCGGGGCTGGCCTGCAACACGCCCAGCACCAGGGCGGTGATCAGGGCCACAGCGATACGCTCGCGAAAGTCCAGCACCAGCGCGGTCAGGCCCAGCAGTGCCAGGGCTGCCAGCCAGGCCCAGGGCCGGGTGCTGCGCCCGGCCCAGAAGGCCAGCATGCCCAGGCCATACGCCCCGGCAAAGTACAGGCCCAGGGTGTCGAAGGTGGCATCCAGGTTGAAGTACAGCAACGAGGCGCTGGTCAGCACCAGTATCAGCACCGGGGCCAGCCAACGGGCCGATGGGCTGCCTGACCATCGCCGCGCCAGGCTGAGCACCAGCACCGCCAGCGCAAACAATTGGAAGTCCACCGCCACGTACCACACCCCGGCCGACAGCGCCTCGTAGCCCAGCAGGTCTTGCAGCATGAACACATGGGCCAGCAGCTGGGGCAGCGAGGGCCCGCTGGGGATAGACGGGTGGTCCATGCCGTAACGCGCCACTTCAGCCGCCATCAGGCCAAACAGCAGCGCCGCCAGATACGGTACCGACAGCCGTACAAACCGGCGCTGCACCTGCTGCCACGGGCTATCGAACCGGGCCACGCCGCTGGGGGCCAGGGTGCTGGCCGCCAAGTAGCCGCCCAGCACCAAAAACACCTGCACGGCCATGCGGCCATAGTCAAACAGCCAGTCCATCAGGTCCCTGGCCAACGGATAGGCCACGGTGGACATGGGGCCGTAAAACACCAAGTGGTGGGCCACGACCAGCGCACAGGCCAGGCCTTTGATCACGTCAAGCAGCGGAATGCGGGAAGCGGGAGGGGTGCTGAAATTGGAAGTCGACATCGTCACAAAAAACGTCCGCCCGCCGCTGGCAGTGCAGCGGCGGGCGGACGGGTACCAGAGGCGCAGTGCGCCGGTAAAAATTACACAGACAGCCGGGCCTTGGCCTCGGCGTATTCGCGGGAGAGTTGGGCGACATAGTCGGCCACGGGCTGGATTTTACGGACTGCGCCGATGCCCTGGCCGCAGCCCCAAATGTCTTTCCAGGCCTTGGCAGCGGTATCGCCGCCAAAGTTCATCTTGGTGGGGTCGCTCTCGGGCAGGTTGTCGGGGTCCAGGCCGGCCGCGCGGATGCTGGGTGCGAGGTAGTTGCCGTGCACGCCGGTGAACAGGTTGCTCAGCACGATGTCGTCCGAATCGCCGTCTACCACCGCCTGCTTGTAGGCCAGCGCGGCGCGCGCCTCGGTGGTGGCGATGAAGGCCGAGCCGATGTACGCAAAGTCGGCCCCCATGGCCTGGGCGGCCAGCACCGCACCGCCGGTGGCGATGGAGCCGCTCAGGGCCAACGGGCCGTCGAACCATTCGCGGATTTCCTGGATGAGGGCAAACGGGCTTTTAATGCCCGCATGGCCACCCGCGCCAGTGGCCACGGCAATCAGGCCGTCGGCGCCCTTTTCAATCGCCTTGTGGGCAAACTTGTTGTTGATGATGTCGTGCAGCACCACGCCGCCGTAGCTGTGGGCGGCGGCGTTGATGTCTTCGCGCGCGCCCAGCGAGGTGATGACGATGGGCACCTTGAACTTCACGCAGGCCTGCATGTCGTGCTCCAGCCGGTCGTTGGACTTGTGCACGATCTGGTTGATGGCAAATGGTGCGGCGGGCTTGTCGGGGTGCGCCAGGTTGTAGGCTGCCAGGGTTTCGGTGATCTCGGCCAGCCAGTCGTCCAGCTGCGAAGCCGGGCGGGCGTTCAGCGAGGGCATGGAGCCCACCACCCCGGCAATGCACTGCGCAATCACCAACTGCGGCGTGCTGACGATGAACATCGGCGAGGCGATGATGGGCAGCGGCAAAGCGCTTAGAGCGGCGGGAAGCTTGGACATGTCGTCTCCGGGTTGGTTTTTTTATAAGAAATCAGGCTCTAGCGCTTATTCCATGGGCGGTACAAGCTACTAGATCTATAGCAATCAATACGCGTCCATGGCCAGGCCGGTCACGCTGTCCGCGCCCTCCACGATGCTGTCGCGCAGGCTTTGCGTTGCCACCAGCACGTGGTCGGCATAAAAACGGGCGGTGGTGATCTTGGCCTGCATGAAAGCGGTGTCCTCGCCCTTGGCCAGCAGCTCTTCGGCCACCAGCAGCGAGCGCGCCAGCTGCCACCCCGCCACCAGCTTGCCCGCCAGCATCAGGTAGGGCACGCTGCCTGCAAACACGGCATTGGGCTGGGCCTTGGCCTGGGTGACCACGAAGGTCACTACGTCGAGGAAGGCGGTGCGGGCGGTTTTCAGGCGGCGGGCCACGGCTACTGCGTCGGCGCTGCCGCTTTGGGCCAGCGCGGTTTCGGTCACCACGATCTGGCGTGCGATGGCCTTGGCCGTGGCACCGGCATCGCGCAGGGTTTTGCGGCCCACCAGGTCGTTGGCCTGGATGGCGGTGGTGCCCTCGTAGATGCTCAGAATCTTGGCATCGCGCAGGTACTGGGCGGCACCGGTTTCTTCGATAAAGCCCATACCGCCGTGCACCTGCACGCCCAGCGAGGCCACGTCCAGGCTCATTTCGGTGCTGTAGCCCTTGACCAGCGGCACCAGGAACTCATAGATGGCTTGGTTTTGCTGGCGGGTGTCGGCCTCCGGGTGGTGGTGGGCAATGTCGTAGGCCGCTGCCGCAGCAATCGCCATGGCGCGGCAGCCCTGGGTGTGGCCGCGCATGGTCATCAGCATGCGCTGCACGTCGGGGTGGTGGATGATGGCCACGCTGGCCTTGACCGAGCCGTCCACCGGACGGCTTTGCACCCGGTCTTTGGCAAACTGCACCGCCTTTTGGTAGGCCCGCTCGGCCACCGCGATGCCTTGCACGCCCACGGCGTAACGGGCAGCGTTCATCATGATGAACATGTACTCCAGGCCGCGGTTTTCCTCGCCCACCAGGAAACCCACCGCACCGCCGTTGTCGCCGTACTGCAGCACCGCCGTGGGGCTGGCTTTGATGCCGAGTTTGTGTTCGATGCTGACGCAATGCACGTCGTTGCGCGCGCCTAGCGTTCCATCGGCGTTGACCAGAAATTTGGGCACCACAAACAGGCTAATGCCCTTCACGCCCTCGGGCGCACCGCTCACCCGCGCCAGCACCAGATGGACGATGTTCTCGGCCATGTCGTGCTCGCCCCAGGTGATGTAGATCTTGGTGCCAAATACCTTGTAAGTGCCGTCACCTTGCGGTTCGGCGCGGCTGCGCACCATGGCCAGGTCGCTACCGGCTTGCGGCTCGGTCAGGTTCATGGTGCCGGTCCACTCGCCGCTGACCAGCTTTTCCAGGTATGTGGCCTTGAGCGCGTCGGAGCCTGCGGTCAGCAGCGCCTCGATGGCGCCGTCGCTCAGCAGCGGGCACAGCGCGAAGCTCAGGTTGGCGCTGTTGGTCATCTCCACGCAGGCCGCGCCGATCGACTTGGGCAGGCCCGCGCCGCCGTAGTCGGCCGGGTGCTGCAAGCCCTGCCAGCCGCCTTCGGCAAACTGCTTAAAAGCGGCCTTGAAGCCAGGGGTGGCGGTGACCACGCCGTCTTTCCAGGCAGAAGGGTTTTGGTCGCCCACCCAGTTGAGCGGAGCCAGCACGCCCTCGTTGAATTTGGCCGCCTCTTCCAGCACCGCCTGGGCCGTGTCCAGCCCCGCGTCTTCAAAACCCGGCAGCGCAGCGATATGGTCGATGCGGGCCAGGTGCTGGATGTTGAACAGCATGTCTTTCAGCGGGGCGGTGTAGCTCATGGGGTGTCTCCGGAATCAAAAATAGGTACAAAAAAAGCACCTCGCAGGATGCCTTGTCTTGCTGTTTTGCACCTTACAGAGGAAATCCACCCAAGCTGGCAGAGCCCACACCTTCCAGAAACACCGTAGAACTGGCTTTGCCAGGCTGCTGGGGTTGCCCCCTGCATGTCGTATCTCTTTTTTCAAACAGATACGAGGGGGGTTGGAGAAAGATGCGAAGCACTGAAGCCTGGGGGTGTGCTTTTTACATTACAGCGCCTTAACCAGTTCTGGCACGGCCACGAACAAATCGGCGACCAGGCCGTAGTCGGCCACGCTGAAGATCGGCGCTTCTTCGTCTTTGTTGATGGCCACGATGACCTTGCTGTCCTTCATGCCCGCCAAATGCTGGATGGCACCGCTGATACCGGCGGCCACGTACAACTGCGGTGCCACGATCTTGCCGGTCTGGCCCACTTGCCAGTCGTTGGGGGCGTAGCCCGCGTCCACCGCAGCGCGGGATGCACCCAGGGCGGCACCCAGCTTGTCGGCCAGCGGCACCATGACTTCGTTGAACTTCTCGGCGCTGCCCAGGGCCCGGCCACCGGACACGATGATCTTGGCGGCGGTGAGTTCGGGGCGGTCGTTCTTGGCGATTTCGCTGCCCAGGAAGCTGGATTTACCGGCATCGGCGGCGGCGGCCAGCACGTCCACGGCGGCAGAGCCACCGGTGGCCGCTGCGGGGTCGAAGCCGGTGGTGCGCACGGTCAGCACCTTGGTGCCGTCCAGGCTTTGCACGGTGGCGATGGCGTTACCGGCGTAGATGGGGCGCTCGAAGGTGTCGGCGCTGATGACCTTGGTCACGTCGCTGATCTGGCCCACGTCCAGCTTGGCGGCCACGCGGGGGGCGATGTTTTTGCCCGAGGCGGTGGCGGGGAAGACGATGTGGCTGTAGCCAGAGGCCAGTGCCAGCACCTGGGCGGTGACGTTTTCGGCCAAGCCATGTTCAAACCCGGGGGCATCGGCGTGCAGGACCTTGGCCACACCGGCGATCTGGGCGGCAGCGGCCGCAGCACCTGCAGCGTTGCTACCGGCGATGAGGATGTGCACATCGCCTCCGCAGGCGAGTGCGGCGGTGACGGTGTTCAGGGTTGCGCCTTTAACACTGGCGTTGTCGTGTTCGGCTATTACGAGAGTCGTCATGTCAGATCACCTTGGCTTCAGTTTTCAATTTCGCGACCAGCGTCGCCACGTCGGGGACTTTGATACCCGCGCTGCGTTTGGGCGGCTCGGAGACTTGCAGCGTCTTGATGCGCGGTGTTACGTCCACACCCAAGTCTTCGGGCTTGAAGACATCGAGCTGCTTCTTCTTGGCCTTCATGATGTTGGGCAGGGTAACGTAGCGGGGCTCGTTCAGGCGCAGGTCGGTGGTGACCACGGCGGGCAGCGCGACACTCAGGGTTTCCAGGCCGCCGTCGACTTCGCGGGTGACGCTGGCTTTGCCGTCGGCAACGATGACCTTGCTGGCGAAGGTGGCTTGGGGCAAATCGGCCAGGGCGGCGAGCATTTGGCCGGTCTGGTTGCAGTCGTCGTCGATGGCTTGTTTGCCGAGGATGATCAGGCCGGGTTGTTCTTTATCGACCAGGGCTTTGAGGAGCTTGGCCACGGCCAGGGGTTGCAGTTCTTCGCTTGTCTCAACCAGGATGGCACGGTCGGCACCGATGGCCATGGCGGTGCGCAGGGTTTCCTGGCACTGGGTGACACCGCAGGAGACGGCGATGATCTCGGTGACCACGCCCTTTTCCTTGAGGCGAACCGCTTCGTCGACGGCGATCTCGTCAAAGGGGTTCATGCTCATCTTGACGTTGGCGATGTCTACGCCCGTTCCGTCGGTTTTGACGCGGACCTTGACGTTGTAGTCAACAACGCGTTTTACGGCTACCAGGACCTTCATGTAACGGCTCCTCAAAGTTATGAAATGTGCTTGTCCGGCGTGATTTTATGCCGCAACCCAAACGGGACAGTAAAAAATAGTACGGTCGTTCTTTTTTGTAATTATAAAAGGCAAACGGGACTTTGTAGCTTGCAATTTCGTGGCGAAGCGTCAATTCGGCGACACCAGATCACCGGGTATAGGGGGCTGGGCGGTTTGCAGCCGGATGCCGATTTGCTGCGCCCGTAGGGCCTGCAGAATGCGCAGGTTGATGGCCGAGCGCAGGTTGCCCTGGCCGTTTTCGGGGTCGCTGATCCAGTAGCCCAGGTGAAATTCCAGGCCCTCGGGCGCAAATTCGGCCAGGGTGGCTGCCGGGGCCGGGTCGCGCAGCACGCGGGGTTCTTGCAGGGCGGCCTCTTGCATCAGCGCCATCACCACCTCGGCAGAGCTGTGGAAACCCACGGTCACCGAGGTGGATTGCGAAATACGGGAATTGTTCAGCGACAGGTTTTCCACCCGCTGGATCAGCAGCATCTCGTTGGGCACGATGGATTCGCGGCCATTGGGGGCGCTGACCACGGTGTAGCGGGCGTTGATGTCGGTGACCCGGCCTTCAAAGTTGTCCACCTTCACGAAGTCGCCAATGCGGATGCTGCGCTCGGCCAGGATCACAAAACCGCTCACGTAATTGGCCGCCAGTTTTTGCAGGCCAAAACCGATACCCACGCCCACCGCGCCGCCCAGCACCGACAGCGCCGTCAGGTCGATGCCCACCGACGACAAGGCCACCAGCAGGCCCACAAACATCAACAAAGCCCGGGTGGCGTTGCTGATGGCCTTGCGCAGCGACAGCGCGCTGCCGGTGGCCGACTTCAGCAGCCGCGCCTCGATGGCGGCCGAAATCCACAGCGTAAAGATCAGCACCGCACCGGCGGTGAGCGCGCCCTCCACCAGGTTGCGGGCCGACAACATGGAGCCGCCCACCTTCCACTTGAACTGGTCCAGCTCGTCCAGCAGCACCGGCAGCAGGCCGCTGACCCAAAGCACCATGGCCAGCCAGGCCACCCAGGAAATAGTGCGCTCCAGCAGCCGCACCACGGGCGCGTTGTTGAACGCCACCTGCAACACCTTGACCCCGGTGCGGATCACCGCCAGCGACACCAGCACCGGCATGGCAATCTTGAACACCGCCAGCGGCATCCAGTGCCCAACCAGCACCTGGGCCAGCAGGCCCAGGCCCAGCAAGAGCAACGGGAACATCACGCCGTCGACGATGCGGCGGCCAAACAGAATGGATTTTTCGTCCGGCGTGCCCACCGCACGGCGGACCAGCCAGACCAGAGTCCAGGCCAGCAGGATGCAGGCCCCAAGTGAAGCCAGTTCCACCAGGGCGGTGGGGCGTAGCAAGGCGGCAATCCAGCTGTCTAAATCGGTGATGGGGGCGGGGTTGGAGGCGGGGTTCGCAGCAAAAACAGAAGTCATGGAACTCAGAGAATACTAAGGAAAAAAGGTTCCCGCGCTTATCGGAAGAGCGTGAGCAGCTACAAATCCGCTAGCACTCTGATGTGCGCTTCCACGCTGCGGCCCAGCGCGCTCAGGTCGTAGCCGCCCTCCAGGCTGCTGACGATACGGCCCCGGGCGTAGCGCCGGGCGATGTCCTTCATGCGCATGGTGATCCATGCGTAGTCTTGCTCGACCAGGCCCATCTGGCCCATGTCGTCCTCGCGGTGCGCGTCGAAACCGGCGCTGATGAAGATCATCTCGGGCCGGTGTTCCTCCAGGCGTGGTATCCAGTACATCTCGATGAGTTCGCGCACCTCCATGCCCCGGGTGTAGGCGGGCACGGGGATGTTGACCAGGTTGGCCGCGTCCGACAGCGCGCCGCCCTCGGGGTAGAACGGGTGCTGGAAAAAGCTGACCATCAGGATGCGGTCGTCCCCGGCCACGATGTTCTCAGTGCCGTTGCCGTGGTGCACGTCAAAGTCCACAATCGCCACCCGCTGCAGGCCGTGGCGCTGCAGCGCGTACTTGGCGGCAATCGCCACGTTGTTAAAAAAACAAAAACCACTGGAGGTGTCGCGCCCCGCGTGGTGGCCAGGCGGGCGTACCGCGCAAAAGGCGTTTTCCAGCTCGCCCGCAATCACCGCGTCGGTAGCGGCCAGCGTGGCCCCGGCGGCGGCCAGGGCGGCCTCCCAGGTGTAGATGTTCAGGCTGGTGTCGGGATCGACCTGGGCGTGGGTCGGGCCTCCGGCGTTGATGTCTTCGCGCAGCGTGTCGGTCAGGCCGCGCAGGGTGGCCACCAGGGCGCGGCTGTGGGCCAGTTCGATATCCGCCAGGGCGGCGGGGGCGGCCTCCAGGTGCTCTAGCGCGTCGCCCACGCCGGTGATCAGCAAACGGTCGTCAATGGCGTCCAGCCGCTGCGGGCATTCGGGGTGGCCTGCGCCCATTTCGTGTTTGCGGCAGGCGGGATGGGTGTAGTAGCCGGTCTTGTTCACGGTGAACCGCTTTTCTTATAAAAAAGATGTCTTTAATTTTTTGGTAACGTGAAGGAATGCACGTACAAAACAAACTCAACGAACTGCTAAAACAGCTTAACACGGTGATTGTGGGCAAACCCGCCCAAGTGCAGGATTGCGTGGCCTGTCTGCTGGCCGGGGGGCATTTGCTGATCGAAGACGTGCCCGGGGTGGGCAAAACCACGCTGGCGCATGCACTGGCCCGCACCTTTGGCCTGCAGTTCTCGCGCGTGCAGTTCACCGCCGACCTGATGCCCAGCGACCTCAGCGGTGTGTCCATCTACGAGCGCGGCAAGGAAGCCTTTGTGTTCCACCCCGGCCCGCTGTTTGCGCAGATTTTGCTGGCCGACGAAATCAACCGCGCCAGCCCCAAAACCCAGAGCGCGCTGCTGGAGGCCATGGAAGAAAAACAGGTCACGGTAGAGGGCGCCACCCGCCCCCTGCCCTCGCCCTTTTTCGTCATCGCCACGCAAAACCCGCTGGACCAGCTCGGCACCTTCGCCCTGCCCGAGTCGCAGCTCGACCGGTTTTTGATGCGCATTTCGCTGGGCTACCCCGACCGCGCCTCCGAGCGCCAATTGCTTGCCGGACAAGACCGGCGCGACCTGGTGGAGCACCTGCCCAGCCTGCTCAGCCCCGCCGAGCTGCAAAGCCTGCAACAGCAGGTGCTGCAGGTCCACGCCGCCGATGCGCTACTCGACTACGTGCAAGACCTGGTGGCCGCCACCCGCTCGGGCCGCTGGTTTGTGCAGGGCCTGAGCCCGCGCGCCGGTATCGCCGTGGTGCGCGCCGCCAAGGCCCAGGCGCTGCTCAGTGGCCGCGACTATGTAGCCCCGGACGACGTGCAGGCCATCCTGGCGCAAACCGTGGCGCACCGCCTGGTGCCGGTAGGCGATGCCGGGCGCGGCGCGGTGGCCCAGGTGCAGGCCATGATCGCAGCCACGCCCTTGCCGTGAACATGCCGTGATCCCACCAGCCCAATTGCTGCGGGCCCGCTTCCAGCGCTGGTGGCAGGCGCGCACCACCTTGACCGACACCACGCTGCTGACCCAGCGCAACGTCTACATCCTGCCCACCGGCCCGGGCTGCATGCTGGCCGCCACCTTGCTGGTGCTGCTGGTGGCCAGCATCAACTACCAGCTCAACCTGGGCTATGTGCTGACCTTTTTGCTGGCCGGTTGCGCCGTGGTCGGCATGCACGTAGGCCACGCCACGCTGCGCGGCCTCACTCTGCATTTGATAGCACCTACCGCCCAGTACATGGGCGCTAGCGCCCCTATTTCCATACAGGTCAGCAGCACGCGCAAAACCACCCGGCACGGCATCGGCCTGGGCGTGCTGGGCAGCGGCCACTGGGCCTGGACCGACGTGCCCGCGCAAGGCAGCAGCCGGGTGCAGATCGCCTTCACCCCCACCCAGCGCGGCCTGCAGCACCTGCCCGCCATCACGGCAGAGACCCGCTTCCCGCTGGGCACTTTCCGCGTCTGGACCTACTGGCGGCCCGCCGCGCAGCTGCTGGTCTACCCCCGCCCCGAAGCCCACCCACCGCCACTGCCCCCCGGCCAGCCGCGCGCGGGCGGCGCCACCCACAGCGCCCCCAACGCCAGCGGCGAATTCGACGGCGTGCGCCCTTACCGGCGTGGCGACCCGCTGAAACTGGTGGTCTGGAAAAAAGCCGCCAAAGCCGACGAGCTGGTCAGCCGCGACAGCCAGCAAGCCCGGCGCCACGAGCTGTGGCTGGACTACGCCCAGGCCGGTGCACTGGACCCTGAGGCCCGGCTCTCGCGCCTGTGCGCCTGGGTGCTGCTGGCCGACCAGCGCGGGCTGGACTACGGGCTGCGCCTTCCCGGGCAAGCCATTGCGCCGGGTGCAGGCGAGGCGCACAAGCGGCGCTGCCTAGAAGCATTGGCTCTATCTAAAAACTAAGCCAAATCGGCATCTGGCGCTTATAGAGTGAGCGTGAGAAGCTACTGATTCAATAGCACCTCATGCTACCAAAGGCAGATGGTGGTGGGCAATTTCGGGCACGGTTTTGCGGCGATAGGCCTGGCCGTCGGCAGCAAACAGGTGGCAATCCTCCGGTTGGAAATGCAGCTTGAACACCTGGGCCACATCGACCAGCGTGCCGCCGCCGACCAGGGCGCTCAGGGTTTGGCCCGCGCGCGTTTCCATCTCGATAAAGGTCTCGTGCCCCAACCGTTCGACCAGCCCCACATGGCCCTGGACCTGCACCCCGGTGCCCTCGCCCACCGCAATATGCTCAGGCCGGATGCCTAGGCTGGCGGTCCCGCCGACACGGGCATCGCCCGCGTCTACGGGGATCAGACAGTCGCCATCCCAGTCTGGCGAGCTCACGCAAATGCCGTCGCCCTGCACCGCGGTGATGGTGACCGGCAAGAAATTCATCTTGGGCGAGCCGATGAAACCGGCCACAAACTGGTTTTTCGGCAGGTGGTACAGCTCCAGCGGCGCCCCCACCTGGCGTACCTGCCCGGCCTCCAGCACCACTATTTTGTCGGCCAAGGTCATAGCCTCGACCTGGTCGTGGGTGACGTAGATCATGGTGGCCCCCAGGTCCCGGTGGAGCTTGGCAATTTCGGCCCGGGTGTTGACGCGCAGCGCGGCATCCAGGTTGGACAGGGGTTCGTCGAACAAGAAGACTTCGGGGTTGCGCACGATCGCCCGGCCAATGGCCACGCGCTGGCGCTGGCCGCCGGAGAGCTCTTTGGGCTTGCGGGTCAGCAAATTTTCCATCTTGAGAATCTGCGCCGCCTGCCGTACTTTTTGCGCCACCTCGTCCTTGGCAACCCCCGCCAGCTTCAGCCCAAACGCCATGTTCTCGTACACCGAAAGGTGGGGAAACAGGGCGTACGACTGGAACACCATGGCGATGCCCCGGTCCTTGGGCGGCAGGTCGTTGACTTGCCGCCCGCCGATTTCCAGCACCCCGTCGGTGGCCGTCTCCAGGCCCGCAATGAGGCGCAGCAAGGTGGACTTGCCGCAGCCCGAGGGCCCGACAAAAACCACGAACTCGCCGTGCTCGATCTGCAGGTCAATGCCTTTGATGATGTTGACGGCACCGAAAGTTTTGCGGATGCCGGTGAGTTGGACGCTGGCCATGGTGTTTGTCTCCTGTGAAGAATGTGTTTTTACTTTTGGCTTATTTGTGGCTGTCAGCCAGCGACGACCGCCTGGCAAACAGGGTGGGCTGGCTCATGAAGTGCACGGGTTCGGTGCGCCCCTCGATGCGCTCAATTAACAGTTCGGCAGCGGCCGAGCCCATGGCGTGCGCATCCTGGTCAACAGAACTTAGCTGGATCTGGGGCAAGGCACTAACGCGAAAGTTGTCGTAACCCACCACGGCCAGCGCCTGCGGCACCTGCAGGCCCAGCGCGTCGGCCTCGGCCAGCACATTAATGGCCACCGCGTCGTGCCAGGCAAATATGGCCGTCGGGCGGGTTGCCGCCGTCAGCACCGTGTGGGCCAGTTGCCGGTCTTCCTGCTCTGAAATACCGCTTTGGGTTTTGCAGATCTGCAGATAGCGGTCGAGCCCGTGGGCCTGCATAGCCGCAATATAGCCACGCTGGCGGTACACCACCGGGTTGACGGCGCTGTCTTCGGGTGCTTCAAAGCTGAAGAAGGCAATGCGCTTGTGCCCCTGCTGGATCAGGTGCTCTACGGCCAGGTAGGCACCCCGCTCGTCGTCGTTGTTGACCGAATCGAACGCGCCGCCGGTTTCATGGCGACCGATCATCACAATCGGCACCGTGGCCGCCAGGCGCCACAGGTAGTCGTGGCCAATGATGGGCGCAATCATGACGAAGCCGTCGAGCTTGCGGTCCAGCATCATCTCGATCATGGCCTGCTCGGTTTTGTGTTCGGAATGGCGCACGGCCAGCAGCGGCTGGTAAGCGGTGTTCTGCAGCGCGCTCCAGATGCCGTCCAAAATGTCCGGGAAGAAGGGGTTGCGCATGTCGGGCATCACCACCCCCAGGGTGTAGGTGCGGCCCCGCAGCCCGCGCGCCGCAATCTGCGGCCGGTAGTCCAGCGCCGCCATCGCCTGCTCTACGCTGGCCCGCATGGCATCGCTGATGCCATAGGCGTTGCGCAAGACCTTGGACACGGCGGAACGGGACACGCCCGCCCGCTCGGCCACGTCGGCAATCGTGGCACGTCTGGACAGCGGCTGTTCCACGGAAGGGGCGGTCATCCCTTCACCGCTCCGGCCGTCATGCCTTCGACGATTTGGCGGTTGAAGAACAGGAACATGACCAAAGGCGGAATGGTGATGAGCAGGATGTTCATGAACAACAAGTTATACGAAGTGGTGAACATGCTTTGAAAGTTGTAGAGGGTCAGCTGCACGGTGACGTTTTTGCTACCCGGCAGGTAATAGAGTGGATTGGTGAAGTCGTTGAACACAAACACCGACTGCACCACGATGACGGTGACCACCACGGGCTTGAGCAGCGGCAAAATCACCCGAAAGAACAAATCCAACGGACCCGCGCCTTCGATCACCGCGGCCTCGTCCAGCTCTTTGGGAATGGTGGCCACAAAGGCCCGAAACAGCATGATGGTAAAGGCCAGGCCATAGGCCACTTCGATCAGCACCAGGCCGGTTTTGGTTTTGAACAAACCCATGCTTTGCATGAGCCAGATGGTGGGCACCACCGCCGGGGGCATGATGAGCCCGGCCAGGATGCAGGCATCGGCCACCTTGTTCCAGACGCTGTGCCGCCGCTGCAGCACAAAGCCCACCGTAGCACCCACCACCACCATCAGCCCAACGCTGGCCACCGTGATGACCACGCTGTTGAAAAACGCCAGCAGCAGCATGTAGTCGCGGGCTTCGATCACCGCCATGAAGTTCTCCCACGCGTGGCTTACGGCGGGCCAGGTAAATCGCAAGAGAGCGGCTTCTTCCACATCCTTGACCGACATCGCCAGGATGAAGGCAAAAGGCACCAGAAACACCACGCTGGCCAGCAGGATGCCCAGCACGCCCGCCACCACATTCCAATTGCGCTTCATTTTGCAGACTCCACACGGTTTAGACGCAGGTACAAAGGCACCACCAGAACAGCGATCAACAGAAACAGCACCACATTGCCCGCCGTGGACAGCCCGTAAAACCCGGCCTGGTACTGCTTGTAAATGACCGATGCGATCACATCGGTGGTAAAGCCTGGGCCGCCTTTGGTCATAGCCCAGATCAAGTCAAAGGACCGCAGGCCGCCGATGAAACTCAGGATCACGATGGTCACTGTGGCGGGCCGTGACAAGGGCAAAGTCACCAGAAAGAACTGCTGTACCCAGGTGGCACCTTCAATGCGGGCCGCTTCGTAATACTCACCGGGGATGGACACGATGCCTGCGATGTAGATCAGGGTGGCCAGGCCCACGCCCTTCCAGACATCCACCAGGGCCACCGACAGCAGCGCAAACCGGGGATCGGTGAGCCACGCAGGCCCTTCGATGCCCCACACGGCCAACACCTGGTTGATGATGCCGTTGTCGGGGTGCATGAACACGGTAAACGTGATGCCCACGCCCACCGTGCTGACCAACACCGGAAAAAACACCACCGACCGCAGAAAGTCGCGACCCCAGATGGGCGATGTCAGCACCACCCCCAGCACGATGCCCAACACCACTTTCAATGCCGAGGTGATCACCGCATAGACCAGGGTATTGGCCAGACCCTTGATCAGGAAGGGTTCTCGAAAGAACTGGACAAAGTTATCCAGCCCGATGAACTCGGACTCGAACAAGGTCCACCGCGTCAGGCTGAAATACAGCGACGAAAACATGGGGGCCAAAAACATCACCCCGAATATCACAGCGGCGGGCAGTAAGAACCAGGAGGGATAGATGCCCGCATCGATGTCTACGGGGCGTTGTGTGCGTGGCTTGGGAGTTTGCATGGCGTTCATCCTGTGGTGTGGACCGCATCAGCCACCTATTTCCAGCCGGGCAGACCCAGTTGCATGGCCTGCTTGCGCACATCCTCGTCGTACAAGGCTGCACCATCGGCGGGTTTGCGGATGCCAGAGCCCACTTCCACCGTGATTTGCTCCAGCGACGGCCCCTTCACGGGCGACAAGTACTCCAGCGCCGGGGTACTTTTGGCACCGGGCTTGAAATAGCCGACCAAATCTGCCACTGCAGGCGGCACGGTGGCAGGCAAATCGCAGCCTTTGACCATGTACGGACCTTGCGGGCCAGCACCCCGGGTTTGCGCATTGCAGCCATCTACGCTGGCCACGAAGGCCAGGAATTTCTTGGCCTCAGCGATGTGGGGGCTGGACTTGGGGATGTAGAGCCCTGGCGGCAGCCACACCGTCAAGCCATTCTGGGCAGCGTCGTCACCGGGCAGCGCGAAGAAGCCGATGTCATTGATGAAATCCTTGTACGCCACCGAGATGCCACCGATGGCAAAGGTCAGCATGGGGTAGTGCGCTCCCTCGCCTTTGGCCACCATCCGCAGGCCATCCTCGTACTTGGCCGAGGCAAAGTCCTTGTTCAGATAGCCCGCCTTGAACACCTCATCCAGCCGCTGGAACCCTTTGAGGGCTGCGGGTGAGGTGGCGTACTTGGCTTTGTTGGCGGTGTAACGCTCGGCGAAGCCGGAATCTACTGTATTCACGTTGTGAAAGTCAGCCAGCACAAAAAGCTGGGACGACCAGGTGTCTTTGTAGGTCTGGATCACCGCTGGAATGCCCGCAGCCTTGATCGCCGCATTGTTCTTTTGGAATTCGGCCCAGGTCTTGGGAGGCTGCAGCTTGAGTTTGGCGTAGATTTTCTTGTTGTAGAGAACGCCGCCGCCCATGGCGGTCTGGATCGGCACGCCATACACGCGGCCCTCTTCGGAGACGACGGTCTTGAAGTTGTCCATCACATTGGCCTGGAAGGGCTCTGCCGTCAGATCGACCAGGTTTCTCTTGGCATTCAGCGCCTTGAACAAGGAGCCCGCGTTGTACAGAAACACATCGCTCATCTCGCCTGTGGCCAGCCGGGTCTTGACCATGTTGTCGCCCTCGGAACCGCCGGGGCGGGTTTCGATATCGACCTTGATGCCGGGGTTTTTGGCGCTGAAATCTGCAGCCAGGGCCTTGAAGGCACCCAGCGTCTGGGGGCCGCCATCGACCAGCACACTCAAGGTGGTGGCCGCATGGCTGGGCGTGCCCAGCAGGCCCAGGGCGCAAAAGCTGGCCAGTGCCACCGCCTGGCGGCGATTGGGAATGTTCTTCATAGTCGTATCTCCATTCTTGTAAGGGGTGCAAGCCCCTGTTTTATAAAAAGCGCCAAGCCTATGCCAGCCCATGCGCCGAGCGAAATCGGGCCGTTGCCATCAACCCAATAGAAACCTGATTTCGTGGCTACCCGCAGTCAGTGCAGACCGGCTCCACAGGTCGGCACTGACTGTGGCAAGGGGCTTGCCATTGAGGTGGACGGCTTGGTAGCCGGGGCGCAGGTTCAGTTGCCCCGTACTGCCCTCGGGCACGGTGACGGTGTAGGTGACCTGCGCGCCATCCACCGCCCACCGGGCCTCCACTGTTCCGTGCACGCTGTCGTGCGCCGCCCGCACCGGCGACAGCGCGGGCACGATACAGGGCTCAAAAATAATGTGGCGAAATGCGGGCTGCAGGGGGTCGGGGCGCAGGCCCGCCATGCCTTCAAACAGCCACTGGCACACCGCACCGTAGGCGTAGTGGTTGTAGGAGTTCATGGCCGGGTCAAACACCGTGCCGTCCTCGCGGATCGCATCCCAGCGCTCCCAGATCGTGGTCGCGCCGCGCTTGACCTGGTAGAGCCAGCCGGGTACCTCTTCTTGCAAAAACACCTGGGCGGCCAGGGCGTGTTCACCGATCTTGACCAGCGCAGGCAGTAATGCAGGCGTTCCGATGAATCCGGTGCCAATGCGTCCGCCGTGGCGGGCAATGGTGGCTTTGAAGTAGTGGCGCACCGCAGGCAGTTGGGATGTGGGAACCAGGTCGTGCAGGATCGCCAGGGCATACGAAGTCTGGTCGTCGTAGGCCAGGCGCCCGCTGGGGGTGATGAACTCGTTGGCAAACGCGGCCTTGATGGCCGCCGCGCGCGCCTCCAGCCGCTGGGCCTGGCTATCTTCGCCCAGCACACGGGCAATGCGGGCCGTCAGCGCGGTGGAGATATAGAGATAGATGGTGGCGGCAGCATCGTCTCCGATGGTGGGAAAGGGCTTCTCGGTGGGGCCACTGGGTTGGAGCCAATCGCCAAAGCTGAACCCACGGCCCTCCCAGTCACGCGGGGGTTGGACGATAGGGCCATCGCTAATGGACCATACAAAGTCCACCCAGCGCAGCATGGCGGGAAACGCTTCTTTCAGAATGCCGCGGTCCCCGTAGTGCGTCCACAGCGTCCAGGGCACGATGCAAATTGCATCGCCCCAGCCCGTACTGCCAAAAAAGCCGGGAATGGTGTCTTCGTGTCCGCGCGTCGGGTCCGGTGAAAAATGGGCAATCTCGCCGCCGGGGCGCTGGTCGGCGATCACGTCGCGCAGCCACTTCTTCCAGAAAGCGTGGCTTTCAAACAGGTAGCACGCCGTGGGTGCAAATACCTGGGCATCCCCCGTCCAGCCCATGCGTTCGTCGCGCTGCGGGCAATCGGTTGGCACCTCGATGAAGTTACCCCGTTGCGACCACCGGGTGTTTTCCACCAGGCGGTTGACGATGGCGTTGCCGGTGCTCAACCAGCCCGTGGGTCGAACGGCCGAGCTGATCGGCACCGCCTGGATAGACAGCACCCGCACCCCCTGGCCCAGCGTGAGCCGGGCATACCGGAATCCCTGGAACGTGAAATGGGGCCGGTAGGACTCGATCTCGCCACCCTTGAGGGTGTAGTGAACGCAGGCTTCGGCCGTGCGGAAATTGGTGTTGTCAAACCGCCCCTGCGCGTCCAGGATTTCGGAGTGCTCCACCCCCACCGTGCCGCCGCGTGGGCCTTCCACGGTAAATGCGATGTAGCCGCCAATATTCTGGCCAAAGTCGTAGACCGTTCTACCCTCTAAATCAACCCGAGCCGACTGCGGATACAACGGTGTGAGCTCTTGCACGGGCAACACTTCGTGCGCAATCAAGGTGCCGAGGTCGAAGCTTTCATCGACCACGCTGACCGCCGTAACGGGCGCCCCCTCCTCCCGCGCGTCGTAGTCTTCGCCGTAATAGATGCCGGATTTCAAGATGGGCGACAAGCCGCTGTGCCAGCTGGCATCGGTGGCCACCAGCACTTGGTCATCGGCATCGATTTCGGCAATCGCCGCCACGCTGGCCCCCCAGGTATTGACTAGGGCGATCTTCTTCCACAGCAAGGGCGAGCGGTGCCAGCCATCGCCAAGCCAGATGTCAATCACGTTGCTGCCCTGCTGCAGCAGCGGTGCTACCTCGTAGGTCTGGAAAGAGAGGCGGTTTTGGTAGCTGGTCCAGCCGGGTGTGAGCTGGTCATGCCCCACCCGTTGGCCGTTGATGAAACAGCGGTACAAGCCCTGGGCGCTGATCCGCAGCCGGGCCAAAGCTGGCACCTGCGCCAATGCAAACTCTTTGCGCAGATAAGGTGCCTGCTTGCCCACGCCCAGATCGGTCAAGGGCCGAACCATGCGCGCAGTCCACGGCGCGGTCAGCACGGTATCAGGTGCGTTTTTGGAAGCTAATCCGGTCATTTCAGTCCATTCTTAGAAATCAATCTGCCCTGCCGGCCCTGGCAATAGGTAGCAGCAGGCTTTCGATGGAATAATTGTAGACCGATCTACACTTTTTTTGACCCCCGTAATTTCTAAGTGTTTTCCCGATGCAAATCTAGTGATTGCGCGTAGTTGCGCGGCAAACTGTTGAACAAAATCACTCTCCCACGCTTATTCAATCAGCACGAGAAGCTATTCATTCCATAGCAACATTACCCTAACATCACGCTGCCAACCAAGCCACCAGTTGTTCGTCTTCCACCCAATAAGCGCCGCGCTGGGATTTCCACAGAAAGTTCTTCTCACGCAGACTGTCCAGCGCGCTCTGGATAGCGGACGCATCCACCTGCACCGGGGCGGCAGCGTCCTGCAGGCGGGCTTTGAGCCGCTCTACCATGGCGGCCGAAAACATGCCAATGCGCAGGTCCTGGGTGGACATGTACGCCAGCTCGCGCAGCAGCGCCGCCTGCAACAAGGGCAGGTTGTTGAAGGTGTTCAAGAAGTCGGCTTTGGCCGAGGCCAGGCCCTGGCGGACGGCATCGGCAAACACATCGTCCAAGTGGCTGCCGTGCGGCGGTGGGGCTAAGCGCAGCTTGCGGATGGCGGGCAACAGCATTTCGGGGCGGGAGCCGGTTTCCTGGAACAGCGCGAAGGTTTTTACCGGGTCCAGGCCGATGGCGGCGCGCTCGCACACCCAGTCAATGTAATGCTGGTCCAGAGTGGGGAAATCGACCATGGTCGCGCCAAAGAAAGGCTGCTCGCGGCCATTGACCAGCAGGGTCAATTTGTCGCGGTTAGAACCGGTGGCAATCACCTGCAGGCCACGCCCCGCCAGGTTCAGCGCATCGCGCGCCGCCTTGAGCGCAAACAAGGCGTTGCTGCCCTGGGTGGTGGTAAGGGCATGCTGGGCCTCGTCGATCACCAGCACCAGCATCTGGCCATTGGTTTCGGATAGGGCCGCCAGCGCATCGGCCAGCGTGGCATCGGCGCTCAGCCCGACCTGCGACAGGTCGAAGTTCAGGCCATTACCCAATGCACCCACGCTGAACTTGGCCAGCCCGGCGCGGCGGGCGAGCTTGGTGATGGCACCGTCTTCTTTCTTCAGCTCGGCGCGGATGGCGTTGGCAACCAGCAAGGCCGGGTCTTTGGTCTTGTCGGCCCACAGGTCCACGTAGATGACTTCCGCCCCCATTGCCAGCAAGGCCGGAACCAAATCCTGCCGGACAAACGTAGACTTGCCAGTACGCCGGGGTGCAGCCAAAAACAAACCGCCGCTGCGCCCCAGGCTGGTGTCGAGCGCATCCTCGGCATACAGCCGGGCCAACGCGGTGCGATGGAAAAAATCGGCGACAGGAAGCTTGGGAGCGGCCATCGCAGTACCTTTACAGCCATTTATATTGAATTATGCTGAATTATGCTGAATTATTTTACCCGGCTGGGCCGCCTGCCTCACCTGCCTAGAGACAGCCGCGACACCCTGTTCCTGCTGGCCGTGATCGCCTGGGTGGTGCTGCCGCAGGTGGGCAACCTGCCGCTGTGGTGCGCGCTGGCCACGGCGGCGGTGCTGGTATGGCGTGGCTGGCTGGCCTGGGGCTCACGGCCCTTGCCTTCGCGCTGGTGGCTGGCGGTGCTGCTGGGGGCGGCGCTGGCGGCCACGCTGGCCACGCACAAAACCCTGCTGGGGCGCGATGCCGGGGTGACGCTGATCGTGGTGCTGCTGGCCCTCAAAACCCTGGAGCTGCGGGCGCGGCGGGATGCGTTTGTCGTGTTTTTCCTGGGCTTTTTTACGATGCTCAGCAACTTCTTTTTTTCGCAGTCGCTGCTGACCGCCGTGGCCATGCTGGTGGCGCTGCTGGGGCTGTTGACGGCTTTGGTCAATGCCCACATGCCCAGCAGTGGAGCGGTAGAAAACAAAGCCCCGCTGCGCGAGGCGGCGCGCATTGCGGGCGGTATGGCGCTGCTGGGCGCGCCCATCATGGCGGTGCTGTTTGTGCTGTTTCCACGCATGGCCCCGCTGTGGGGCATGCCCAGCGATGCCATGGCCGGGCGCAGCGGACTGTCGAGCCAAATGCAGGTGGGCACCATGGCCAGCCTGGCGCTGGACGACAGCATTGCCATGCGGGTGCGTTTTGACGGGGTGCCGCCTGCGCAGCGTGACCTGTACTTTCGCGGCCCGGTGCTGTCGTTGTTTGACGGGCGCGAATGGCTGCCCCAGCCCCGCGACTTTGCACGGCCCGCCGCCAGCCCGGCCAGCGACCTGCAGGTGTCGGGCCCGCCGGTGCGTTACCAGGTGACGCTGGAGCCCAACAACCGCCCCTGGCTGCTCACCCTGGACGCCACGCCCCAGGCCCCCACCCTGCCCGCAGGCGTATCCGCGGTGATGACCAGCGACCTGCAATGGCTGGCCAGCCGCCCCACCACCGATCTGCTGCGCTACCAGGCGCAAAGCTACCCGCAGTTCCGCTACGGCCCACAGCGGGCCAACCTGGATCTACAGCGCTACGTCGATCTGCCGCCCGGCTTTAACCCCCGCACCCTGCAACTGGCCGCCGACCTGCGCCGTGCCCAGCCCGGTGCCGACACCAGCGCACTGGTGCAAACCGTGCTGACGCGCCTGCGCACCGGCGGCTACCTCTACACGCTGGAGCCCGGCCTGTATGGGCGCGACACCGCCGACGAATTCTGGTTCGACCGCAAAGCCGGTTTCTGCGAGCACATCGCCTCGTCCTTTGTGGTGCTGATGCGGGCGCTGGATGTGCCCGCCCGCATCGTCACCGGCTACCAGGGCGGCGAACTCAACGGTGTGGACGGCTTCTGGGTGGTGCGCCAAAGCGATGCCCACGCCTGGGCCGAGGTGTGGACGGCGGGCCAGGGCTGGACCCGGGTGGACCCTACCGGCGCAGTCTCGCCGGGCCGGGTGGGCAGCTTTGCCCGCCTGCAGGCCCCGCGCGGGGCCATCGCCAACACCCTGGCCAACGTCAGCCCCGACGCGGCCCGCCGCCTGCGCGCCACCTGGGACGCGCTCAACAACGGCTGGAACCAGTGGGTGCTGAACTACAGCCAAAGCCAGCAGATGAACCTGCTGAAAAACATCGGCTTCGACAGCCCCGAATGGGAAGACCTGGGCAAGCTGCTGGCGGGTCTGCTGGTGCTGGCCAGCCTGGGCGGTGCTGCCTGGACCCAGTGGGAACGCCGCCAGCACGACCCCTGGCTGCGCCTGTTGGAGCAGGCCCGGCGCAAACTGGCAAAAACCGGCGTCCAGGTGCCCGCCAGTGCCGCGCCCCGGCAGATGGCCGCGCTGGTGCCGGGCCAACCCGCCCTGCAAAGCTGGCTGTTGCAACTGGAGGCCTTGCGTTATGCCCCCCACAGCCCCGACAGCCTGGCTGCGCTGCGGCGGGCGTTCAAACGGCTGGTGTGGCCGCGCTAGACTCCGGCGGTCACCTTTTCATTCCCATGCACAAACTTCTCCCGATCGCTATTTTTTTAATAGCTGCCCACGCCATTCCGGCGGGCGCCAAGCCCCTAAAACCCACCCAACCCCGAGCCGCTGCCAATGCCACGCCCACCGGCCCGCTGTATGCCAGCCGCATGGATGTGGTGGCCGCCGCCGACGACATCGCCGAACGCCGGGGCCTGGACCCAGCCTGGGTGCACCAGGTACTGGCGCAGGCCCGCTTCATCCCCAGCGTGCCGCGCCTGATGGCCCCGGCACCCAAGGGCACCGCCAAAAACTGGAAGGTCTACCGCAGCCGCTTCATCGACCCGGTGCGCATCGCCGCCGGGGTGCGTTTCTGGCAGGCCAACCGCGCCACCCTGGAGCGGGCCGAAAAGGAATACGGCGTGCCCGCCGAGATCATTGTTGGCATCCTCGGTGTGGAGACGATCTACGGGCAGCAGATGGGCAACTTCCGGGTGCTGGATGCGCTGGCCACGCTGGCCTTCGACTTCCCCGCCAGCCACCCGCGTGCCCAGGAGCGCAGCGCCTACTTCAAGGGCGAGCTGGAGCAGTACCTCAGCCTGACCCAGCGCGCGGGCATGGACCCCTTGAGTCTGCGCGGCAGCTACGCCGGGGCCATGGGCCTGGGGCAGTTCATGCCTTCCAGCTGGGTGAACTTTGCGGTGGACTTTGACGGTGACAGCCGCGTCGACCTGTTCAACAGCCCAGCCGACGCGATTGGCTCGGTGGCCAACTACTTCAAGGCTTTCCACTGGCAGACTGGCATGCCGGTGTTCTACCCGGTGCAGTTCGACCCGAAAACCCTGGACATGGACACACTGATGGCCCCCGACATCCTGCCCACTTTCAACGTCGCCCGCTTCCAGGCCCTGGGCGCGGTGCTGGACGGCCCCGCCCTGCAACACACCGGCACGCTGGCGCTGGTGGAACTGCAAAACGGCGGCGACCCGCCGCAGTATGTCGCGGGCACCGAAAACTTCTACGCCATCACGCGCTACAACTGGAGCAGCTACTACGCCATGGCGGTGTTCGAGCTGGGGCAAGAGGTAGCCCAAGCCTATAAGCAAGCATCAAATTAGCCTTCAGCGCTGAATACACCGGCGCAAGCAGCTACATTTTAAATAGCAAAAGGGCCTGCCAACCGTGAAGTTGGCAGGCCCTTTTGCCTGGCTACAGCGCTATGTGCGCAGCGGCGATTAGTTGCGGGTCTGGTCGACCAGCTTGTTCTTGGCGATCCAAGGCATCATGGCGCGCAGCTGGGCACCCACGACTTCGATGGAGTGCTCGGAGGTCAGGCGGCGGCGGGCGGTCATGCTGGGGTAGCCGGTGCGGCCTTCCAGGATAAACATCTTGGCGTATTCGCCGGTCTGGATACGCTTCAAGGCATTGCGCATGGCAACGCGCGACTCGGCGTTGATGACTTCAGGACCGGTCACATACTCGCCGTATTCGGCGTTGTTCGAGATCGAGTAGTTCATGTTGGCAATGCCGCCTTCGTAGATCAGGTCAACGATGAGCTTGAGCTCGTGCAGGCATTCGAAGTAGGCCATTTCAGTGGAGTAACCGGATTCGACCAGGGTCTCGTATCCCATCTTGATCAGTTCGACCGCACCACCGCACAGCACGGCTTGTTCGCCGAACAGGTCGGTCTCGGTTTCTTCCTTGAAGTTGGTTTCGATGATGCCGGCCTTGCCGCCACCATTGGCCATGGCGTAGCTCAGAGCCAAGTCACGGGCCTTGCCGGTCTTGTCCTGGTGCACAGCCACCAGGTGGGGCACGCCGCCGCCCTGGGTGTAGGTGTTGCGCACGGTGTGGCCAGGGGCCTTGGGGGCGACCATCCACACGTCCAGATCGGCGCGGGGCACGACCTGGTTGTAGTGCACGTTAAAGCCGTGGGCGAAGGCCAGCGAAGCGCCTTGCTTGATGTTGGGTTCGACGTTGTTCTTGTAGACACCGGCGATGTCTTCGTCGGGCAACAAGATCATGACCACGTCGGCAGACTTGACCGCGTCGTTGACTTCCATGACGTTCAGGCCGGCTTTGCCAACCTTGTCCCACGAAGTGCCACCCTTGCGCAGACCGACCACGACCTTCACGCCGCTGTCGTTCAGGTTTTGCGCGTGGGCATGGCCCTGGCTACCGTAGCCGATGATGGCAACCGTCTTGCCCTTGATCAGGCTGAGGTCGCAGTCTTTGTCGTAAAAAACTTTCATGTCTGTCTGCTTTCAAAAATAAGTGATTGGCGAAATGCCCAACGACAGGCTCAGGGCGAACGTTTACCGAAATCGCCAAACAATCCGTTCGCGTTGAGCCCGTCAAAACGCGCGTACGGATGACTCAAAACCAACTTTCATGGACTCGGGTGCAGAGCACCCCGAGCTATGAAAGTTGCTTCACATTAAACCCGCAAGATCCGCTCGCCACGGCCAATGCCGCTGGCACCGGTGCGCACGGTTTCCAGGATCGCGCTGCGGTCCAGGGCTTCCAGGAAAGCGTCATTCTTGCCCTGGTCACCGGTCAGCTCGATGGTGTAGCTCTTCTCGGTCACATCGATGATGCGGCCCCGGAAGATGTCGGCCATGCGCTTCATTTCTTCGCGCTCTTTGCCCACCGCACGCACCTTGACCATCATCAGCTCGCGCTCGGTGTAGGCACCTTCGGTCAGATCGACCACCTTGACCACCTCGATGAGGCGGTTCAGGTGCTTGGTGATCTGCTCGATCACGTCGTCCGAGCCGGAAGTCTGGATGGTCATGCGCGAAAGCGTCGCGTCTTCGGTGGGGGCCACCGTGAGCGACTCGATGTTGTAACCCCGGGCCGAGAACAGGCCCACGACACGGGAAAGAGCACCGGGCTCGTTTTCCAGCAAGACAGCAATGATGTGTTTCATAGATGTAAGAGACTCCTCTTTTCGCTCTGACCGCCCCCTTGCGGGTCGGCTGTCGCGGAAGCTTTCGCTTTCGCCGCCCTCCCCTGCGCACGGTAATGTGCAGGCTTGGCGGGCAATAGATTCGTCCAAAAGTTGATTTACTATCGATTTAATAGCTGCCACCGCCCATTGGATGGGCGGTAGAGCCTGATTTGACTTATAAGCCGAATTACAGATCCTCGCTGCCCAGCAGCATCTCGGTAATGCCCTTGCCGGCCTGCACCATCGGGAATACGTTCTCGGTGGGGTCGGTGCGGAAGTCCATGAACACCGTGCGGTCCTTCAGCTTGCGGGCTTCGCGCAGGGCGGGCTCCACGTCTTCGGGGCGCTCGATCAGCATACCGACGTGGCCATAGGCCTCGGCCAGCTTGACGAAGTTGGGCAATGCGTCCATGTAGCTGCTGCTGTAGCGGCCGGCGTATTCCACCTCTTGCCACTGGCGCACCATGCCCAGGTAACGGTTGTTCAGCGAGACGATCTTGATCGGCGTGTTGTACTGCAGGCAGGTGGACAGCTCCTGGATGCACATCTGCACCGAGCCTTCACCGGTGATGCAATACACCTCGCTGTCGGGCTTGGCCAGCTTGACACCCATGGCGTAAGGAATGCCCACGCCCATGGTGCCCAGACCGCCGGAATTGATCCAGCGGCGGGGTTCGTCAAAGCGGTAGTACTGCGCGGCCCACATCTGGTGCTGGCCCACATCAGAGGTGATGTAGGTGTCGGCATCCTTGGTCATGTTCCACAGGGTTTCGACCACGTACTGCGGCTTGATCACATCGCTGGAGCCCATGCTGAACTTCAGGCAGTTGCGGCTGCGCCAGCCTTCGATGGTGCTCCACCAGCTGCCCAGGGCATCGGCATCGGGCTTGGTACCGGCCTCCTTGATCATCGCGATCAACTCGGTCAGCACTTCTTTCACGTCGCCAACGATGGGCACATCGACCTTGACGCGCTTGGAAATGCTCGACGGGTCGATGTCGATATGGATGATCTTGCGTTCGTTCTGCGCGAAATGCTTGGTATTGCCGATCACGCGGTCATCGAAGCGGGCACCTACGGCCAGCAACACGTCGCAGTGCTGCATCGCGTTGTTGGCTTCAATCGTGCCGTGCATGCCCAGCATGCCCAAGAATTTTTTGTCGCTGGCGGGGTAAGCGCCCAGGCCCATCAAGGTATTGGTGCAGGGGTAGCCCAGCATGTCCACCAGGGTGCGCAGTTCTTGCGAGGCATTGCTCAGCAAGACACCGCCGCCGGTGTAGATGTAGGGGCGCTTAGCGGCCAACAGCAATTGCAAGGCCTTGCGGATCTGGCCGCCGTGGCCTTTGCGCACCGGGTTGTACGAGCGCATGCTGATGGTTTCGGGGTAGCCGTGGAAAGCGGTCTTCTTGAAAGACACGTCTTTCGGAATATCGACCACCACCGGGCCGGGGCGACCGGTGCGGGCAATGTGGAAGGCTTTTTTCAGCGTCTCGGCCAGGTCGCGCACGTCTTTCACCAGAAAGTTGTGCTTGACCACGGGCCGGGTGATACCCACGGTATCGCATTCCTGGAAAGCATCCAGGCCAATGGCGTGTGTAGGCACCTGGCCGCTGATGATCACCATGGGGATGCTGTCCATGTACGCGGTGGCAATGCCGGTAACGGCATTCGTCAGACCAGGGCCGGACGTGACCAGCGCCACACCCACATCACCGGTAGCACGGGCATAACCGTCGGCGGCGTGCACGGCTGCTTGCTCATGGCGCACCAGCACATGCTGGATGGTGTCTTGTTTGTAGAACGCGTCGTAGATGTAAAGAACTGCACCACCGGGGTAACCCCAGATGTGCTTGACGTTCTCGGCCTGGAGGCACTTCACCAGAATCTCGGCACCCATGAGTTCGACGGGAGCGAAGCGCAAAGTACCGGATGCGGTGGTGTTGGAAGAGGATGCTGCGGCTGCCGAAGCGATTTCGGCTTTATTGATTTCCATGATGAACCTTTGTGAATTTCTCTAACGAAATACCTTGGGTGCTTCTTCACGCACTCTTGTGGAGTTGTGTCGAAACTTAAGACCAAAGCCATGGGTGCGCTAATTGCGACACCGAACCATGATCCGTTTGCTTTTTGACTAGCAAGGCGGATTATGGCATCCTCCCACGCGAAAATTGGCGGACGCACCAAGAAAATCGCCGGTCAATGCCATAATCCGCCCGCAAGCGCCCCAGACAGGGGCATCCCGTTTTACAAAAAAACACGATTTTTTTACCGATCCGCCCTACCGGCACCTCCCCATTTGGCTACCGAACGCGAACTTTCCGATTTCCTCAAAAGCGTGGAAAACCGGGCCTTCAAACGCTCGATGTACCACGTTCGCAATGAAGAATCGGCGCTGGACATCGTGCAAGACAGCATGATGAAACTGGCGGAGCACTATGGCGACAAACCGGTGGCGGAACTGCCCATGCTGTTCCAGCGGATTTTGTCGAACTGCACGCTGGACTGGTTTCGCCGCCAAAAAACCCGCAACGCCCTGTTTTCGAACATGAGCGACTTTGATTCGGCCGACGGCGATGGTGATTTCGACCTGCTGGAGACCTTTCAGTCATCAGACAACGCAGAGCGTAACGAAAGCGCCGAAGACACCACGCGCCGGGCACAGGTATTGCGTGAAATTGACACCCAGATACAAGAGTTACCGGCGCGTCAACGAGAAGCGTTCTTGATGCGTTACTGGGAAGAGATGGACGTTGCCGAAACCGCCAGCGCCATGGGCTGCTCGGAAGGCAGCGTCAAAACCCACTGCTCCCGCGCAGTCCAGTCGCTAAGCAAAGCGCTCAAGGCCAGAGGAATACATTTATGACACAGCTGCAAACACCCTCCATGCAGTCGGCGCAAGACCGTTTTGCGCGCAACCTCACGGCGCGCCTGTCCGAAGGCTCCGCCACCCTGCCACATGACATTTCTGAACGCTTGCGCATTGCGCGCATGCAGGCCCTTGCCCATCGCAAACAAACCGCCATGCGCAGTGCGACGGTGGTGGCCAGCCAGAGTGGTAGCACGGCCACCTTGACGCTGGGTGGCCAGGATGGCAACGACAACCCCAACTGGTGGGCCCGCTTTGCTGCGGCCCTGCCGGTCGTAGCGCTGGTAGCCGGGTTACTGACGATTTACGTAGTGCAAAACGACCTGCTCGCCGACGAACTGGCCGAAGTTGACACCGCCTTGCTGACCGACGACCTGCCCACTGCGGCCTACACCGACCCTGGCTTTGTGGAATTCCTCAAAGCCGACCGAGTCACCACCAACCCCTGATCGAAACGGATACGGATGCTGCTATCGCCCTGGAACCTATGGTTTGCCTCCTGTGTGGCGGTAGTGTTGTCTCTGGGCGTGTTACCGATCGCCTGGGCTGAGACCGAGCCCAATCTCGGCGCGGCCTCCGCTCCTTTGGCATCTGCCAGCAAACCCGACCAAAGGCCGCTGTGGAACGAGCTCACCCCGGCGCAGCAGCAGGCTCTCAAACCCCTGGCCAAACACTGGAACAACATCAGCGAACAGCAAAAACGCAAGTGGGTGGCGTTGTCAGTCAACTTTGAAAAAATGTCGCCCACCATGCAGGCCGTGCTGCAAGAGCGCATGCTGGACTGGGGTACCCTCAGCGTCACGCAGCGCAGCCAGGCGCGGCTGAACTTCGCCGAAGCCAAACGCCTGTCGCCCGCCGAAAAGCAGGCCAAGTGGGAGGCCTACCAAACCCTGGACCCAGAAGAAAAAGCCAAACTGGCCAAGCGGATGCAAAAAAAATTGGCCGGTGCGGCCACGGGCGTGAAGCTGATCCCGGCGCAAAAACTGGCCATCGTGCCACCTGAACGCAAAAACGAACCCAAGGGCCCGTCGATTGCCACCGGTTCCCACCAGATCAACCCCCGCACGCTGTTGCCGCTGCCCGCTTACCGGTTCAGCACAGGCAATTCAGTCGTGCCCCGCCCGGCCCAGCCCGCCGGACAATGACGGTCGCAGCGGCTCCCGCCCTCCCCCTTTCCCAGACCGCCCCCAGCCTGCGCCGCCGTATGGCCTGCTGGCTGTACGAAGGCATGCTGATGTTTGGCGTGGTGTTCATCGCAGGCTACCTGTTCGGCACCTTGAGCCAGACGCGCCACGCCCTGGATAACCGGCTGGGCTTGCAGGCGTTTTTGTTCGTCATCTTCGGCATTTATTTCACCTGGTTCTGGGCCAAGGGCCAGACCCTGGCCATGAAGACCTGGAACATCCGCGTGGTGGGCCGCGACGGCCGGGCCATCAGCCAACCACGCGCCCTGCTGCGTTATGTATGGAGCTGGATCTGGTTTTTGCCGCCGCTGGCCGTGGTTGCCCCATTTGGCCTGCCGGTGGGCGAATCCTTGGTCATCATGCTGGGTTGGGTGGCTTTCTGGGCGCTGCTGAGCCGCTTTCACCCACAGCGCCAGTTTTGGCACGACGCGCTGGCAGGCACCCGCTTGGTGGGCTCGCTTCCCCTGAGCCGCTAAGCTTTTTATGGAATCGCCGACCGCCCAGAAATCCCGCAAGGGGCTCAATCGCCTTTGGCACGCCGCTGGGTATTCGCTGGCGGGCCTGCGGGCCGGTTGGAACGAAGCTGCTTTCCGCCAAGAGGCCATCGCTGCCATGGTGTTGGTACCGCTGGCCGCCTGGCTGGCCCAGACCTGGGTGGAATTTGCCCTGCTGGCAGGATCGGTAGTGCTGTTGATGGTGGTGGAGTTGCTCAACACCGGGATCGAAGCGGCCATAGACCGCATCGGCCCCGAATGGCACCCCTTGTCCAAACGCGCCAAAGACATGGGCAGCGCGGCCGTGCTGCTGACCGTGCTGATGGCTGCCACCGTCTGGATTCTGGCGCTGGTGCAGCGCCTAAGTGCCTGAACCTAAACCGCTGCTTCGTCCTGCTCACCGGTGCGGATGCGCACCACGCGCTCCACGCTGGTCACAAAGATCTTGCCGTCGCCGATCTTGCCGGTGCGGGCGGCGCGGACGATGGCATCCACACAGCGGTCTACCTCTTCGGTTTTCACCACCACCTCGATTTTCACTTTAGGCAGAAAGTCCACCACGTACTCGGCACCACGGTACAGCTCGGTATGGCCTTTTTGGCGGCCGAAACCCTTGACTTCGGTGACGGTCAGACCGGTCACGCCACATTCGGCCAACGCCTCGCGCACATCTTCCACTTTGAATGGCTTGAGGATGGCGGTAATTTGTTTCATAGAACCCTTGTGTCGTTAATTTAACGTGAAGCAACTTGCCTGTCGCGGGGTGCTCTGCACCCACGCCCAGGCAAGTCAAGCGCGGAATTTGCTCGTAATAGGATAGCGCCAATCCTTGCCAAAGCTGCGGTGGGTTACCCGGATTCCGACGGGCGACTGGCGGCGTTTGTACTCGTTGATTTTAATCAGCCGGGTCACGCGCTCCACGTCGGCAGGCGCAAACCCGGCGGCGATGATGGTCTCTAGGCTTTGGTCGTTTTCCATGTAGCGCTCCAGGATGGCGTCCAGCACCTCGTAGGGCGGCAGGCTGTCCTGGTCGGTCTGGTCGGCGCGCAGCTCGGCACTGGGCGGGCGGGTAATGATGCGCTCGGGGATGGGGTTGCTGCCGGTGCCGTACGGGTCGTTCTCGTTGCGCCAACGGGCCAGGGCAAACACCAGGGTTTTGGCCACGTCTTTGATCACTGCGAAGCCGCCCGCCATATCGCCATAAAGCGTGCAGTAGCCCGTGGCCATTTCGCTTTTGTTGCCGGTGGTGACCACGATGCTGCCGAACTTGTTGCTCAAGGCCATCAGCAGCGTGCCGCGGATACGGGCCTGGATGTTTTCTTCGGTGGTGTCCTCGTCGCGGCCAATGAAGTGCACCGCCAGCGAAGCCTTGAAGGCTTCAAACTCGGGCAGGATGGAGATTTCGTCGTACTGCACACCCACCCGGGCGGCCATGTCGCGCGCATCGATCCAGGAAATGTCGGCGGTATAGGGCGAGGGCATCATCACCGTGCGCACGCGGTCCTTGCCCAGCGCGTCCACCGCAATCGCCAGCACCAGGGCCGAGTCGATGCCACCCGACAGGCCCAACAGCACGCCGGGGAAGCGGTTTTTGCCCACATAGTCGCGCAGGCCCAGCACCAGCGCATCCCACAGCTCGGCATGCAGGCTGCGTTCGGGCTCGATGGTTGCTACCAATTCAATAGCTGCTTGCGCCTGTAGCGTCTGCACAAAGAACAGATTTTCTTTAAAACTGGGGGCGCGGCCACTCAGGGCACCGTCGGCATTGACACAGAACGAGCCGCCGTCAAACACCACCTCGTCTTGCCCGCCCACGATGTGCGCATACACCAGCGGCAGCGCCACGCTGCGGGCGCGGTCGGCCATGCGCAGCACGCGCTCAAAGCCCTTGCCCATATGGAACGGCGAGGCGTTGATAACGGCCAACAGCTCAGCCCCGGCCTCCTGGGCGGCGCGTGCGGGTGCCTCGAACCAGGCATCTTCACAAATCAGCAGGCCGACTTGCACGCCCTCCACCGCAAACACGCACACGCCGTTCCCCGGCGTGAAGTAGCGGCGTTCGTCAAACACCTGGTAGTTGGGCAACTCGCGCTTGATGTGCTGGGCCACCAGCTGGCCTTCGCAAAACACGCTGGCGGCGTTAAAACGGCGCTGCACCGCCACCGATTTCGTGCGGTCGTCCCCGCCCTGCGGGTGGCCCACCACCACGTGCAGGCCCTTTAACCCGGCGAGTTCGCGGGCCACTGTTTTCACGGCATCATCACAGGCGGCAGTAAAGGCCGGACGCAGGAACAAATCTTCGGCTGCGTAGCCGCAAATAGACAGCTCGGGAGTGAGCACCAAACGGGCACCATCTGCATAGGCCGTGCGGGCGGCATCGATGATCTTTTGCGCATTACCGGCCAGGTCGCCGACGACAAAATTGAGCTGGGCAACACAGAGTTTGAGAGTCATGGAAACAAAAAATACGGTGGTGGCGGCAGGCCAAAACAGGATAGGACTTACGCAGCGTCCCTTGTCTCACCCTCTGGGTGAACAGGGGGACTCGCCTAAGTCCTGTGGGTTGGAAGATAGTCCAAGTGATTATGTCATTCGGGTACTGGACTCGCCTCTGCAGCTTTCCGCCGAGGCCTGGAACGAGCTGCTGGCCGTACAAACCGATGCCAGCCCCTTCATGCGCCATGAATACCTGGCCGCAATGCACGCCAGCGGCAGCGCCACGCCCGCTACCGGCTGGAGGCTGCGACTGGTTACCGTCTGGCTGGACGAAGCGCTACAAGCCGCCTGCGCGCTGTACCTCAAAGACCACTCTTACGGCGAATACGTCTTCGACTGGGCCTGGGCCAATGCCTACCAGCAGCACGGCCTGCCCTACTACCCCAAGGCCGTGGTGGCCGCCCCGTTCACCCCCGTGCCCGGCGCGCGGCTGCTGGCGCGGGATACGGAGTCTCGCGCCGTGCTGGTCCAGGCGCTCGTGGCTTGGTGTGAACACGAAAAACTCTCGTCGCTGCACGTGCTGTTTGCCAACCCCGTGGATGTGGCCGCCTGCGCCGATGCGGGCCTCATGCTGCGCCACACCGTGCAATTCCACTGGACGAATAAGACGGGTGGCTACAGCGACTTCGACGACTTCCTCGCCTCGCTGGCCCAAGACAAACGCAAAAAAATCCGCCAGGAGCGCCGCAAGGTGGCCGATGCGGGCGTGACGTTCCGCTCGGCCCGGGGCACGGCCATCACGCCGCAAGACTGGGATTTTTTCTACCGCTGCTACGAGCGCACCTACCTGGAACACGGCAACGCACCCTACCTGAGTCGCGACTTCTTCCAGCGCATGGCCGACACGATGCCAGAGCACTGGCTGCTGTTTGTGGCCGAGCGCACGGTGGACGGGGTCAAAATTCCGATTGCTAGCAGTTTGATAGCTATTACCGCCGATGGAATGGGCGCTAGAGGCCCAAATGGCTTACAACCCCAGGTCGCCTACGGCCGTTACTGGGGAGCGCTTGAGCGGGTGGACTGCCTGCACTTCGAAGCCTGCTACTACCAGCCACTGGCTTGGTGCATCGCCCACGGCGTGACCCGCTTCGAAGGCGGCGCACAAGGCGAACACAAAATGGCCCGCGCCCTGCTCCCCGTCAAAACCACCAGCGCCCACTGGCTGGCGCACCCGGCGTTTGCCGACGCGGTGGAGCGGTTTTTGGAGCGCGAGGGGGCGGGGATTGCGGGGTATATGGACGACCTGGCACAGCGCAGCCCGTTGAAGTCTGCGCCCAGCGCCTGAACCCGTCGGTTATTTGGCGAAAGGCTGCGGACGCGGTGTCTGGTCGCTAGACGGCGGCAGGATGGGCAGCGTCATCTGGGGCTGGTCACCCGTCAGGGTTTTCAGAAAGGCCACGATCTTGCGGTTTTCGTCGCTGGTGAAAGTGCGCCCCAGTTGCAGCCGCCCCATGGTGTCTACCGCTTCGCCCAGTGTGTCCACGGCCCCATCGTGGAAGTAGGGATAGGTCAGCTCCACGTTACGCAGGGTCGGCACTTTGAAGTTAAAGCGATCCGCTTCCTTGCCGGTGACGGCCGAGCGCCCGACAGGCAAACCCGCTGCCTCCTTGTAGGGTGCCACGATGCCCATTTTCTGGAACGAGTTGCCACCCACCGCCGGGCCGTTGTGGCAGGCCACACACCCACTGGTCTTAAACAGCTGGTAGCCCGAGAGTTCGTCTTTGGATAGCGCGGTTTTCTTACCGCCCAGCCACTGGTCAAAGCGCGAATTTGGCGTGACCAGGGTTTCTTCAAAGGCGGCAATGGCGGCGGTTACCTGGCCCATGTCCAGGGGTTCTTTCTTGAACGCCTTTTTGAATTCAGCCACATAGGCCGGAATGGAGCTCAACATGCCGATGGCCAGTTCGTGGGTGAACGCCATTTCGCCGGGGTTGGCGATGGGGCCGCCCGCCTGGGCCTGCAAGTCCTTGGCCCGCCCGTCCCAGAACTGAGCAATGTTCATGCTGGAATTGAACACCGTGGGCGCATTGATCGGGCCCTTTTGCCACCGGTCGCCAATCGACGAGCGCAAGTTGTCGCTGCCACCCATGCTGACGTTGTGGCAGGAGTTGCAGGAGATAAAGCCCGACTTCGACAGGCGGGGATCAAAGAACAGTTTTTTACCCAGCTCAACGACGGCCGGGTTGCTGACCGTCACCGGCTTGATCGGCGAGATGGGCTCTTTGTCGGCGGCATGCGCCAGCAGCCCTCCCGACACCGTGGCCACCGCCACAACCGCCACCCGCATGGACTGCAACCTGATTTTCATAACAAACTCCCTGGTGATCCGACCCCATCAGCGCCCGGCATATGCAGCCGCCAGGCGATCGTCTTGCTCACAGCAGGAAGGCGAAAACTGCGAGGATTTTGGTCCCAGGCCCCCGAAATCGGCCCTAGGTCCAAACTGATGGCGCCAGCTTATGGCCGCCAACTTCCCCACTTTTTGATCTATATCAAATCCATAAAGTAACTAAATGTATGCACGTCAGCGTGTGGCTTACGATCTTAATAATCGACAAGTGCAATTAACTTTTATTAAGTTCGCAACTTCAGCATAGAAAAACCCCTTTTAGCCAAAAGCCAGGCTACTCACCGGCCCAAAAAATGAGCCTTTACCTTACTTCTTTGAGCTTGTGACTCTTCGCGAACATGGTCCGCACCAGCCTCAGGCCGAACCGTAAGCGGGGCGCCAAATCTGAAGATGTGCTCCCCATCCACTCAGCCCCGCACAAACATCGTCACCAGCGGCACATCCCCCACCAGTCGGCTGCGGTGCCCGTGCACTTTGTCATCAAACGTCGCCCCCGCAGGCAGCACATCGGCCGAATAAAAATGGTCTCCGGGTTGGAACACCCGGGCCGTGCCGTCCTGCAAACCAATTTCCATCTGCCCGGCCAGAATCACCACCCATTGCGGGTCGGTGGTGCAGTGGAAGGTACTGGCAAAGCCCACCGGGCTGTGGCGCAGCTGGAAGCCGCCGCTGGCTTGCAGGGCGCTGAGCTGGGAGGTGGGTTTGCCCTCGGTCAATGGAATCAGTTCGTCGCGGAATTTGGCAACGCCGTCGGTATCGGTAAAAAGGACTACTTTGGTGAAATCGGTCATGGCAGGTATTAACAATAGTGTGCTGGGGATCATAAGTTGTAGACCTGATAATCCCACCCCATGAATCCCTTGCTCTCCACCCTCCAGCCCTACCCTTTCGAGCGGCTCAAGCAACTTTTCGCCAGCGTCACCCCCAACCCCGCCTACCGCGCCATCAGCCTCGGCATTGGCGAACCCAAGCACGCCACGCCGGCCTTCATCGAGCAGGCGATGCTGAGCGGTATCAAAGGCCTGTCGGGCTACCCGGCTACCGGGGGCGAACCGGCCCTGCGCACGGCGATGGCGCAGTGGGTGCAGCGCCGCTATGGGTTGGAACTGAACCCTGCTACCCAGGTGCTGCCGGTGAATGGCTCGCGCGAGGCGTTGTTTGCGTTTGCCCAGACGGTGATCGACCCCACCCAGCCGGGTGCGACCGTGGTGTGCCCCAACCCGTTCTACCAAATCTACGAAGGCGCAGCCCTACTGGCCGGGGCCACGCCCTACTACGCCCCCAGCGACCCTGCGCGCAACTTCGCGGTGGACTGGGACAGCGTGCCGCTGGACGTGTGGGCCCGGACCCAGCTGCTGTTTGTCTGCTCTCCCGGCAACCCCACCGGCGCGGTGATGCCGCTGAGCGAATGGCAAAAACTGTTCGAGTTGAGCGACAAATACGGCTTCGTGATCGCCTCCGACGAGTGCTACAGCGAGATCTACTTCCGCGATGAGCCGCCGCTGGGCGGGCTGGAAGCCGCTGCCCAACTGGGCCGCACAGACTTCAAGAACCTGATCGCGTTCACCAGCCTGTCCAAGCGCAGCAATGTGCCCGGCCTGCGCAGCGGTTTTGTGGCGGGCGACGCGGCTCTCATCAAGCCGTTTTTGCTCTACCGCACCTACCACGGCAGCGCCATGGGGCCGGTGGTGCAGTCGGCCAGCCTCGCCGCCTGGAACGACGAAGCCCATGTGGTGGAGAACCGCGCCCTGTACCGCAGCAAATTTGCCGAAGTCACGCCCATCCTGGCCGAGGTGATGGATGTGGCCTTGCCCGACGCCGGTTTTTACCTGTGGGCGCAGGTGCCTGGCCCGGCGGTGGTAGACGGCCTGGACAGCGATGTGGCCTTCGCCCGCGACCTGCTGGCTGCCTACAATGTCACGGTGCTGCCCGGCAGCTACCTGGCGCGCGAGGCCCACGGCCACAACCCGGGCCGCCAGCGCATCCGCATGGCCCTGGTGGCCGAAACCGCCGAATGTGCCGAAGCCGCCCAAAGAATCCGCCAATTTATCCAATCCCGTAACTGAAGAATTAGAACCATGACACAACAACTCCAAGCCACCATCGAAGCCGCATGGGAAGACCGCGCCAACCTGTCGCCCACCGCGTCGACCGCCGAAGTGCGCGAAGCCGTCGAGCATGTGCTGAGCGAGCTGAACAACGGCCACCTGCGCGTAGCCACCCGCGAAGCCGTGGGCCAGTGGACGGTGCACCAGTGGATCAAGAAAGCCGTGCTGCTGTCGTTCCGCCTGAAAGACAACGAAATCATGCAAGCCGGTTCCCTGGGCTTCTACGACAAGGTGCCCACCAAGTTCGCCCACCTGAGCGCCGAAGAAATGAAGGCTACCGGCGTGCGCGTAGTGCCGCCCGCCGTGGCCCGTCGTGGCAGCTTCATCGCCAAGGGCGCGGTGCTGATGCCTTCCTACGTCAACATCGGCGCTTATGTGGGTGAAAACACCATGGTCGATACCTGGGCAACCGTGGGTTCGTGCGCGCAGATCGGCAAGAACGTGCATTTGAGCGGCGGCGTGGGCATTGGCGGCGTGCTGGAGCCCCTGCAAGCAGGCCCCACCATCATCGAAGACAACTGCTTTGTGGGCGCGCGCTCCGAAGTGGTGGAAGGCGTGATCGTCGAAGAAAACTCGGTCATCTCCATGGGCGTGTACATCGGCCAGAGCACCCCCATCTACGACCGTGCCACCGACACCGTGACCTATGGCCGCATCCCCTCGGGTTCGGTGGTCATCAGCGGCACCCTGCCCAAGGACGGCGGCAAGTACAGCCTGTACGCGGCCATCATCGTCAAGCGCGTGGACGCGCAGACGCGCTCCAAGACCAGCCTGAACGACCTCCTGCGCGATTGATTTGACGACTCCATCGGAGGTAAGCCATGAGCACAATGGAACGCATCCTGCGGTTAATGCAGGAGAAAAAGGCCTCCGATGTCTACCTGTCGGCCAACGCGCCCGCGCTGATCCGCATCAACGGGCAGTGCGTGCCGGTCAACAGCCAGCTGCTGCAGTTTGACGCACCGCGCAGCCTGCTGTCAGAGATTGTGCCGGCCGAAAAAATCACCGAGCTGGAGACCAGCGGCGAGCTGAACATGGCCATCTCGGTGCCTGGCGTGGGGCGTTTTCGCGTCAGCGCCATGCGCCAGCGCGGCAGCTATTCGGTGGTGGTGCGCTATATCAACGTGGAAGTGCCGCTGCTCAGCAGCCTCAAGGTGCCCGCCATCCTGGGCGAGCTGGTGATGCAAAAGCGCGGCCTGCTGCTGATGGTGGGCTCTACCGGGGCGGGTAAAACCACCACCCAGGCGGCCATGATCGACCACCGCAACCAGCGTGCGGGCGGCCACATCCTGACCATCGAAGACCCGATCGAGTACCTGTACAAAAACAAGCGCTCCATCGTTAACCAGCGCGAGATCGGCACCGACACCGCCTCGCTCGAAGTGGCCCTGAAAAACGCGCTGCGCCAGGCCCCCGACGTGATCCTGATCGGCGAAATCCGCGACCGCGAAACCATGTCGGCCGCCATTGCCTACGCCCAGACCGGCCATTTGTGCATGGCCACCCTGCACGCCAACAACTCCTACCAGGCGCTGAACCGCATCGTCAATTTCTACCCCGTGGAAGTGCGCGCCACCATGCAGGCCGACCTGGCCGTGGCGCTCAACGCCATCGTGTCGCAGCGGCTGGTGCGCACGCCCTCGGGCGAACGCGTACCAGCGGTGGAGATCATGCTCAACACCTTGCTGGTGGCCGACATGATCGAAAAAGGCGATATCGGCGGCGTGAAGGAAGCCATGGAGAAGTCGCTGGCCGAAGGCTCGCAAACCTTCGAGAGCGACCTGGCCCGCATGATCACCGAGGGCGTGATCGACCGCAAGGAAGGCCTGTCCAACGCCGATTCGGCCACCAACCTGATGTGGCGGCTGCAAAACGACTTTGTCCGGGGCAACCAAAAGGTCGATGTCGAAGTGCAGCAAGCCGAGGCCGACGACGAACCCAGCTTTACCGACTTCACCTTGGACGTGCGGCCCTGACTTGGACGGACCCAGGTGCAGAGCACCCTGGGCCGTGCAAGTTGTTGCAGTTAACTTTTTTCCATCTATGTCCCAGACCCTGTACCTGGCCGAGCAACTGATTGCCCAGCCCTCCGTCACCCCGGACGACGCGCACTGCCAGCCCCTGATCGCCGAGCGCCTGGCCCCGCTGGGCTTTGTGTGCGAAACCATTGAGAGCGGCCCGGAGAACTTCCGCGTCACCAACCTGTGGGCGGTGCGCCGCAGCACTTTTAAGGGTTTTAGGCCTCCAGCGCTTATTCCACCAGCGCAAGCAGCTCCTAAACTCATAGCATTTGCAGGCCACACCGATGTTGTGCCCACCGGCCCGCTGGCGCAGTGGGGCAGCGACCCGTTCACCCCCACACACCGCGACGGCAAATTGTTTGGCCGGGGCGCGAGCGACATGAAAACCTCCATCGCCGCCTTTGTCGTGGCGGTGGAAGAGTTTTTGGCCGCCCAGCCCGACACCCCACTGTCCATCGCCCTGCTGCTCACCAGCGACGAAGAAGGCCCGTCGGTCGATGGCACCGTGGTGGTTTGCAAGCTGCTCAAAGAGCGCGGCGAACAGATCGACTACTGCATCGTGGGTGAACCCACGGCGGTAGAACGCACCGGCGACATGGTCAAGAATGGCCGCCGCGGCAGCATGAGCGGCAAGCTCACCATCCGCGGCGTGCAGGGCCACATCGCCTACCCGCAGTTGGCCAAAAACCCCATCCACCTGGCCATGCCCGCCCTGGCCGAGCTGGTGGCCACGCAATGGGACGGCGGCAACGCCTTCTTCCAGCCCACCAGCTGGCAAATGAGCAACATCCACGCGGGCACCGGGGCCAACAACGTCATTCCCGGCACCGTGGTGGTGGACTTCAACTTCCGCTTCTGCACCGAATCCACGCCCGACGGCCTACAGCGCCGCGTGCACGAGGTGCTGGACCGCCATGGCCTGAGTTACGACATCGCCTGGACGGTGGGCGGCCTGCCCTTCTTGACCACCCCCGGCACCCTGGTCGATGCGGTGCGTGCCGCCATCCTGGACGAGACCGGCATCACCACCGAGCTATCGACCACCGGCGGCACCAGCGACGCGCGCTTCATCGCCCAGATCTGCCCGCAGGTCATCGAATGCGGCCCGCCCAACGCCACCATCCACAAGATCGACGAGCACATCGTGGTGGCCGACATCGAGCCGCTGAAAAACATCTACCGGCGCACGCTGGAAAACCTGTCCAGCCTCCACTCCGCACCATGAACGTCCTCACCCTCATCGAACAATCCGCCGCCCAACTCACTGCCGCAGGCGTGTCTTTCGGCCACGGCACCACCAACGCATTCGACGAAGCCGCCTGGCTCGTGATGTGGAAACTGGGCCTGCCGCTGGACGACCTGGATTCAGTAGAAAATCAGGTCGTCACGCCCGAGCATCTTGCGCAAGCAGCTACGCTTTTGGAAGCACGCATCCTCAGCCGCAAGCCCGCCGCCTACCTCACCCAAGAGGCCTGGCTGCAGGGTGTGCCGTTTTACGTGGACGAGCGCGCCATCGTGCCGCGCAGCTTCATCGCCGAGCTGCTGATGGACGGCGGCATCGACTACTGGCTGCGCGAAGAATCCCACCGCGTGCTCGACCTGTGCACCGGCAACGGCAGCCTGGCCGTGCTGGCCGCCATGGTCTACCCCGACGTGCAGGTCACCGCCGCCGACATCAGCCCCGATGCCCTGGCCGTAGCCCGCATCAATGTAGACAAACACAACCTGCAATCGCGCATCACCCTGGTCGAATCGGACGGCCTGGCCCAGGTGGGCGGCCCGTTTGACCTGGTGCTGTGCAACCCGCCCTACGTCAACAGCCAGAGCATGGCCGAGCTGCCCGCCGAATACCAGGCCGAGCCCGCGCTGGCGCTGGAGGGCGGGAAAGACGGTATGGACTTTGTCCGCAAACTGCTGCAAGAGGTTTCTGCGAAAATGGCCCCTCTCGCGGTGCTGGTTCTGGAAATCGGCAACGAGCGCGAACACTTCGAAGCCGCCTTCCCCGCGCTCGAAGTGGTGTGGTTAGACACCAGCGCAGGCGAAGACCAAGTGCTCTTGGTCACCCGCGAAGCCCTCGCTTCCCTTTAGTTTTTTTCGATCACCGCCCCGTGGTGATCCAGTTCACCATGATCACCCTGAAAAACGTCGTTCTGCGCCGCAGCGCCAAGGTCCTGCTAGACAGCGCCAATGTCACCATCAACCCCGGCGAGAAGGTCGGCCTGGTCGGCCGCAATGGCGCGGGCAAATCGACGCTGTTTGCGCTGCTCAACGGCACACTGCACGAAGACGGCGGCGACTTCTACGTGCCTGCGCAGTGGCGGCTGGCCCAGGTGGCCCAGGACATGCCTGAGACCGACCAAAGCGCCACCGACTTCGTGGTCGAAGGCGACACCAACCTGCTGGCCGCCCAGCAAGAAGTCGATGCCGCCGAGCTGACCGAAGACGGCGAACGCATGGCCAACGCCTACATGGCCCTGTACGACGCAGGCTCGGGCGACGCGCAGGCCCGGGCGCAGGCCTTGATCTTGGGCCTGGGCTTCAAAACCACCGAACTGGACAACCCGGTGAACAGTTTCTCGGGTGGCTGGCGCATGCGCCTGCAATTGGCGCGCGCGCTGATGTGCCCATCCGACCTGATGCTGCTCGACGAGCCGACCAACCACTTGGACTTGGACGCGCTGGTATGGCTGGAAGCCTGGCTCAAGCGCTACTCCGGCACCATGCTGGTCATCAGCCATGACCGCGAATTTCTGGATGCCATCACCGACGTGACGGTGCATATCGAGACCGCCAAGCTCAACCGCTACGGCGGCAACTACAGCAAGTTTGAAGACATGCGCGCCGAGAAGATGGAGCAGCAGTCGGCATCGTTCGCCAAGCAGCAGGACAAGATCGCCCACTTGCAAAAGTTCATCTCGCGCTTCAAGGCCCAAGCCAGCAAGGCCAAGCAGGCGCAAAGCCGGGTCAAGGCACTGGACCGCATGGAAAAGATTGCGCCGCTGCTGGCCGAAGCCGAGTTCACCTTCGAATTCAAGGAGCCCGCCAACCTGCCCAACCCGATGCTGTCGATGTCGGATGCCACCTTTGGCTACCCCGCGCCAGAAGACGCGCCCGAAGGCACCGGCCCCACGGTCATCGTGCAAAAGGTCAACAAGTCGGTGCTGGCAGGCCAGCGCATCGGCATTCTGGGTGCCAACGGCCAGGGTAAATCGACCCTGGTAAAAACCGTGGCCCGGGCGCTGGCGCCCATCCACGGCGAGATTCTGGAAGGCAAGGGCCTGAACATCGGCTACTTCGCCCAACAGGAACTGGACGTGCTGCGCCCCGCCGACACCCCGCTGGAGCACATGATCCGCCTGGTGAAAGAAACCACGGCGGCAGGCAAGCTGGCCGGCCAGGGCACGCGCGAGCAAGACCTGCGCAGCTTTTTGGGCACCTTCAACTTCAGCGGCGACATGGTCAAGCAGGCCGTGGGCAGCATGAGTGGCGGCGAAAAAGCCCGCCTGGTGCTGTGCATGATCGTCTGGCAGCGCCCCAACCTGCTGCTGCTGGATGAGCCCACCAACCACTTGGACCTGGCCACCCGCGAAGCGCTGGCCATGGCGCTCAACGAGTTCGAAGGCACGGTGATGCTGGTCAGCCACGACCGGGCCCTGCTGCGCTCGGTGTGCGACGAGTTCTGGATGGTCTCGCGCGGCGGCGTAGAGCCGTTTGACGGCGACCTGGACGACTACCAGCGCTACCTGCTCGACGAAGCCAAGCGCATGCGCGAAGCCGCCAAGGAAGCTGGCAAAGTCGCCGCACCTGCGCCCGCGCCGGTGGTGGTGGCCGCCCCAGTGTTCAACACCAAGGCCTTGCAGCGCGACCTGGACAAAATCGACCTGGAGATGGCCGCGCTGCAGCTGGAAAAAGACGGCCTGGACGAAAAGCTGGCCGCTGCCAAGAACCCCCACGAGATTGGCCAGGCCGGCAAACGCCTCAAAAAGGTCACCGCCGACATGGCTGCGCTCGAGGTGCGCTGGATGGCGCTCTCGGAACAGCTCGAATCCGCCGGTGCCATGGCCACTTAACAAAGTCAGGGTAAAGTCAAGCTTCCCGCTAACTTTGTATACGGAGATTTTTTATGTTTTCTTTGATCGGCACCATCATCGTGGGTTTGATCGTGGGTTTGATCGCCCGGGCCGTGAAGCCCGGTGACGACAAGCTGGGCTTCATCATGACGGCGATTCTGGGTATTGCAGGCTCGTTCGGTGCCAGCTACATCGGCCAGAGCATGGGTTGGTACGCACCTGGCGCGGCGGCGGGCTGGATTGCCTCGGTGGTAGGTGCCATCGTCTTGCTGGTGATTTACGGCATGGTGGCCAAGAAGTAAGAGTCGGCAAACTCGCACTTGGTGCAGAAACAAGAGGGGCTTGCGCCAAACGGGTGCGAGCCCCTTTTTTTGCACCGTTTTGGCTCAAATAATTCATTTTAATTTTTATTGATTTATTTGATTCAATTTGCTATCTTTGCGTCTCCGGACATTTGCAATGCACACCGCTGTCGGAAATCCATTCTTCCACCCGGTTCTTCAGGAGTAGCCCGCATGAAATTCACATCCCTTGCTGCCACCGTCGCCCTGACGGTCGCCACCTTTGCCACGGCCACTTCGGCCCTGGCCGCCGACTGGACGGTCGGCGCCAACATCGGCAACGTGCCCTGGGAATTCCAGGACGCGACCGGCAAGTTTGTCGGCTTCGAGATCGACCTGGTCAATGAAGTCGCCAAGCGCGCGGGCAAGTCGGTGCAGATCGAGAACATTCCGTTCAACGGCCTGTTCCCCGCCGTGCAGTCGGGCCGCATCCAGATCGCCATCTCCAGCATCACCATCACGCCCAAGCGCCTCGAGTCGCTGGCCTTTGCCCAGCCCTACTACGACAGCGACCAGTCTCTGTCGGTGCTGAAAGCCACCAAGATCGACAAGCTGGAAGACCTGGCGGGCAAAACCGTGGGCGTGGATACCGCGTCCACCGGCGACATCTACGCCACCCAGAACACCGCCAAGCTGAAGATTGCCACCATCTCGCGCTACGAAGGCCTGGCCCCTGCCATGCTGGACCTGGCCTCGGGCCGCATTGACGGCTACATCAGCGACATCCCGGCCGTGGAGTACTACATCAAGGACAAGCCGCAGTACCGCATTGCGGCCCGCATTCCCACCAACGAGCGCTATTCCTTCATGTATGCCAAGAACTTTGCCGACGCCGCCAAGGTGAACGAGATCCTGACCACGCTGAAAAAAGAGGGCTTTGTGGCCGCCACGCACAAGAAGTGGTTTGGCACCACACCGCCCGATACATCCTCCAGCGTGATGGTCATGGACATCCCCAAGTAATAAGAACCTTACGGCCTCCGCATGAATCTGCTCGACACCTTCTTTAACTGGCCGGTTTTCCGGGATGCCCTGCCTTTGCTGCTGCAGGGGCTGTGGACCACGATTCTGCTGGGGGCCGTGAGCATTGCGCTGGGCTTTGTGGGCGGCTTGTTGCTGGCGCTGGTGCGGCTGTACGGCCCAGCCTGGCTGCGCACCGTGGCCCGTATCTACATCGACGTATTCCGCTCGATTCCGCTGCTGGTCTTGCTGGTGCTGGTGTACTACGCCCTGCCCTTTGTGGGCCTGCGGCTGACATCGTTTGCCGCTGCCACGGCGGCGCTGTCGCTGGTGTCGTGCGCGTACACGGCAGAAATCATGCGGGCGGGCATCGAGGCCATTCCCAAGGGCCAGTTTGAGGCGGCCGACGCCATCGGACTGGGGTTTTTCAGCAGCATGCGCGACGTGGTGCTGCCCCAAGCTTTGCGCATCGTGGTGCCGCCGCTGACCAGCAACTGCATCAATGTGCTCAAAGACACGGCCCTGGCCTCGGTGGTGGCCATGCCCGATCTGCTGAAGCAGGCCACCCAGGCCCAGGCCCTGGCCGCCAACCCCACGCCCTTGATTGGCGCAGCGGTGCTGTACCTGCTGCTGTTGCTGCCGCTGGTGCGGCTGGTGGGCTTTTTTGAAGCGCGGCACCGTGCTGCCACACGCTAAGAACGATATGACGGCACTTATCCAAATCCGGGGGCTGTGCAAGTCCTACGGCGCATTCCAAGCCCTGCACAGCATCGACCTCGACGTGAGCGCCGGGGAGGTGGTGGTGGTCATCGGCCCGTCGGGCTCGGGCAAGTCCACGCTGATCCGCTGCATCAACCTGCTGGAGGACTACCAGGGCGGCGAGATTCTGGTGGACGGCGAAAAAGTGGTGCGGGGCAAGGCCCTGGCCAAGGTGCGCGCCGAAGTCGGCATGGTGTTCCAGAGCTTTAACCTGTTTCCGCACCTCACGGCCCTGGCCAATGTGGCGCTGGGCCCGCTGCGGGTGCGCCACATGCCCCAACGCGAGGCCGAGGCGCGCGCCCTGGCGCTGCTGGAGAAGGTGGGCCTGGCCGCGCATGCGCACAAGCTGCCGGGCCAGTTGTCGGGCGGCCAGCAGCAGCGGGTGGCGATTGCGCGGGCGCTCGCCATGGAGCCCAAGGTGCTGCTGTTTGACGAGCCCACCTCGGCCCTGGACCCGGAAATGGTGGGCGAGGTGCTGGACGTGATGCAAGCCCTGGCGCGCACCGGCGTGACCATGGTGATCGTGACCCACGAAATGGGCTTTGCCCGCCGCGTGGCCGACCGGGTGATTTTTATGGAAGCCGGGCGGGTGATTGAGCAGGCCCCGCCCGCCGAATTCTTCAGCGCGCCCCGTGAGGAGCGCACCCAGGCCTTTCTGCAGGCCATTCTTCAACACTGATTTTTTTATGCCGCAAACCCTGAACTTAGACCACATCCGCGCCGAGTTTCCGGCCCTGAGCAACGACTGCGCCTACCTGGACAACGCCGGTGGCTCCCAGGTGCTGCGCCGCGTGGCCGACCGGGTGCGCGACTACCTGCTGACCAGCAGCGTGCAGCTGGGTGCCAGCTACGCCCAGTCGCAAGACGCGGGGGTCAAGGTGCTGGCGGCACGCCGCGCGGTGGCTGAGCTGATCAACGCCCCGTTTGACGACGAGGTGGTCATGGGCGGCTCCACCACTTCGCTGATGTTCCAGGTGACGCACGCTATCCAGCTGGGCATCCAGCCCGGCGATGAGATCATCGTCAGCAACACCGACCACGAGGCCAATATCGGCGGCTGGATGCGGCTGCAGGCGGCGGGCGCGGTGGTCAAGGTGTGGGAAGTGAACCCCGAAACTCTGGCGCTGGACCTGGCCGACCTGAACCGCCTGCTGTCGCCCCGCACAAAATGGGTGGCGGTGACCCACGCCTCCAACATCCTGGGCACCATCAACCCCATAAATGAGATCGCCCGCCGGGTCCACGCCGTGGGCGCGCGCCTGTGCGTGGATGCCGTGGCCTACGCGCCGCACCGGCTGGTGGATGTGCAGGCCAGCGGGGCCGATTTATACGTGTTCAGCTTCTACAAGGTGTTTGGCCCGCACTACGCGGTGCTGTGGGTGCAGCGCGAGCTGCTGCTGTCGCTGCCCAGCCTGAACCACTATTTCATCGGCGCCGACGTGCTGCCCTACAAGCTGCAGCCGGGCAATGTGAACTACGAACTCTCGTACGGCTGCATGGGCATCAACGACTACCTGATCGCTGTGGGCAGCCAGCTGGGGTCTATGGGCACTGCACGGCAAAAGATGCAGTGCGCTTTCGATGCGTTTGAGCAGCACGAGGACGCGCTGGCCGAGCGGCTGCTGGCGTATTTGCGCAGCAAGAAATCGGTGCGCATTATCGGCATGGACAGCGCCGCAAAGGGGGGCCGGGTGCCCACCATCAGCTTCATGGTGGCCGGGCAGATGTCGGAATCCATCGTGCGCCATACCGACCGCTTCGGCATCGGCATCCGCTTTGGCGACTTCTACGCGAAGCGCCTGATTAAATCCCTGGGCCTGCACACCCAGGGCGGCGTGGTGCGCGTATCCATCGCCCACTACAACACCTTTGCCGAGATCGACAAGTTGGTAAAACACCTGGACGAGGTCATCGCATGAGCACCACCCTGATTCGCAATGGCCGCATCATCACCGCCACCGACGACTACGTGGCCGACGTGCTGATGCAAGACGGCGTGATCCACACCATTGGCCGCAACATCCAGGTCGGCGAAGACATAGCCGTCGTCGATGCCACCGGCCTGTACGTGCTGCCCGGCGGCGTGGACACCCATGTGCACCTGGAAAACGTGATCGGCCCCACCATCACCTGCGACACCTTTGCCAGCGGCACCAAGGCGGCGGCTTTTGGTGGCACCACCACCATCGTGGACTTTGCGCTGCAAACGCCCACCGACTCGCCCCTGGCGGCCATCGCCCGCGCCCAGCGCAGTGCCGAATCGCAGGTGGCGGTGGACTTCAGCTTCCACGTCATCATCACCCGGGTGGACGAGCAGGTACTGCAGGACGTGCGCTACGCCATGCGCCACGAGGGCGTGACCAGCTTCAAGATGTTCATGGCCTACCCCGGCGTAATGATGGCCGACGATGCCGCCATCTTCCGCATGCTGCGCCAAGTGGGTGCCGACGGTGGCATGGTGGCCCTGCACGCCGAGAACGGCACGGTCATCGACCTCCTGATCAAGGAAGCGCTGGAGGCCGGCCACACCTCGCCGCGCTACCACGCCCTCACCCGCCCCGCCATCATGGAAGGCGAAGCCACCCACCGCGCCATCCGCCTGGCCGAGCTGGCGAACGCGCCCATCTACTTTGTGCACGTCTCCAGCAACCAGGCGCTCAAGCACATCGTGGCCGCCCGGGCCGAGGGCATTCCGGTGTTTGCCGAAACCTGCCCGCACTACCTGCTGTTTGACGACTCGGTCTACAACACCGACGACGTGGAAATCGCGAAATACGTGATGACCCCGCCCCTGCGCACGCCCGACGACCAAAAACACCTGTGGCGCGCCCTGCGCTACGACGACTTGCAGGTCATCGCTACAGACCACTGCCCGTTTTGCATGAAAGAAGGCCACCTGGGCTACCGCATGCAAAAAATGCGCGGCAAGGACGACTTCTCGCTGATCCCCAACGGGGCACCGGGCATCGAGACGCGCCTGGTCAGCCTGTTCGACATCGGTGTGATGCAGGGCAAGTTGTCTCTGAACCGGTTTGTGGAGCTGACCTCCACCACCCCGGCCAAGCTGTTTGGCCTGTTCCCCAAAAAGGGCACCATCGCCGTGGGCAGCGATGCCGACGTGGTGTTGTTCGATCCCGCCGCCAGCCAGACTATTTACGCCAAGGATCTGCACGGCAACTGCGACTACACATTGCTGGAAGGCCGCACGCTGCGCGGCCAGGTGAAAAAAGTGTTTCTGCGCGGCACGCTGATCGTGGACGGGCCGCAGTGGCTGGGCCGCGAAGGCATGGGCCGGTTTGTGCCACGTGGCGAGGTGCGGGCATTCTAAGCTTTGCTATTTTTTTTAAGTCTATTTTTGATAGCAGCCTGCGCTTATTCTATAAGCGCAGGCTGCCAATTTGACCGTTAAAAATGGCTATTATTTTCACAATAGGGGTTTGACCATGCGGTGGCCCACCCAGCCCGTATGATTGCTATATGGATAAGAGCAAACCAAGCAATCTGGATGCGCTGCGGGAGCTGATTGCCCGCGAAAGCGAACGCCTCACGCCGCGCATGCGCGATGCGGCCCGCTACGCGGTCGACCACCCCAATGACATCGCGCTGAATCCGGTCGCTACAGTAGCGGCGGCGGCCCAGATCGCGCCCGCTGCCTTCATCCGCATGGCCAAGGCGTTGGGGTTTGATGGCTACTCCGATCTGCAGCGGCTGTTTCGCGCACCCCTGCAGCACGCGGGCAAGCCCACCTTCCGCGAACGCATCCGCCACTTTGGCGGCGAGCAGACGCTGGATAACCCCGACGACCCCGCCGAGGTGCTGCGCGCCTTCAGCCAGGCCAACATCGTGTCGCTGGAGCATTTGCAAGACGATGCCGCCAGCCTGCCGCTGCAGGAAGCCATTGCCCTGATCCAGAACGCCCGTATCGTGCATGTGCTGGGCCTGCGCCGCTCGTACGCGGTGGCGGCCTACCTGGCCTACGCACTGAACCGGGTCGGCCAGCCCGCGGTGCAGATCACCGGCCTGGGCGGTGCCATCGCCGAGCAGGCCAGCACCGCCAGCCCGCAAGACCTGCTGATCGCCATCAGCTTCCCGCCCTACGCGGCCGATACCTTGCAGGTGTGCGAACAGGTGCGCCTGCGCGGTGCCAAGCGGCTGGCGATTACCGATGCTTTTATGAGCCCGGTGGCCAAGGGGGCCGACCTGGTGCTGGAGGTGAACGATGCCAAGCTGGCGGGCTTTCGTTCGCTGACTTCGGCCATGTGCCTGGCGCAAACCCTGGCGATGGGCCTGGCCTTTGCCAAACGCAACAAACGGTCCAAAAAATCGGGCAGCGCGCCACCGCTGGCGGCCGACCTGGACGATATCGACTGCTGATATGACGACCCTGGCCGTAGAAACCCTGACCGCCGAAACCTTCCGCCCTTTCGGTGACGTAATGGAAGCCAGCGACAGCGCGCGGCATTTCTCCATCAACAACGGCTTTGCCGAGCGTTACCACGACCTGGCGCATATCGACGTGGCCAGCGGCGGCGGGCGGTCCATTCTGAGTATCTTCAAGGCGCTGCCGCGCAGCCTGCCCATGCAGCTGGTGCTGCTGGAGCGGCATCCGCTGGGTAGCCAGGCGTTCATGCCGCTCTCAGGTCTGCCATATCTGGTGGTGGTGGCCGAGGTCGGGCCGGTGCCGGACTTGGCGCAGATCCGCTGTTTTCGCGCCGCGCCCGGCCAGGGAGTGAACTACGCCCGTGGCACCTGGCACCACCCGCTGATCGCACTGCAGGCACCCAGCGATTTTTTGGTGGTGGACCGTGGCGGCGCGCCAGGAGATGCGAACTGCGACGAATACCCGCTCAGCGACACACCCATTTGGATCAAGGGGTAAAACCTTCGCACCCATGTCACCTTACGGCGCGGCCACACAGCTTAGTCGCGCAGTTCCAAACTCCGGTTGATCCGCAGTGCGACCAATGTGCAGATCGCCCCCGATAGCAGGTAAATGCTGACATAGGCCAGCCCGAAATGGGCCGACAAACCCAGGGCGACCAGGGGCGCGAAAGCCGCACCAATCAGCCACGCAAAATCCGATGTCAAAGCCGCGCCGGTGTAGCGGTACTGGGGCTCGAAGTTGGAGCTCACCGCACCCGCGGCCTGGCCGTACGACAAGCCCAGCAAAGCAAAACCCACCAGAATAAATATGTTTTGCCGGAAGGGTTCACCATCGAGCAGCATAGGCGCGAACAGGCTGAAGATGCCGATCAACACGGCCAGGCTGCCCAGCGTACTGCGCCGACCCACCCGGTCCGCAATCAGGCCAGAGGCAATGATGCCCAGCATGGCAATCGCTGCGCCGACCATTTGGACAATCAAGACATCGGCGACCGGCTGTGTGGCGTACAAAGTGATCCACGACAGCGGAAAAACCGTCACCAGATGGAAAAGCGCGTAGCTGGCCAGCGCCGCAAAAGCCCCGATCAGCAGGTTGCTGCCCTGCGCCTGCACCAAATCAACCACGCGGCTGGGCTCCAGCTTGTGTTCGTTGAGCAGATGGTCGTACTCATCCGTCACCACCAAGCGCAGACGGGCGAACAGCGCCACCACGTTGATCGCAAAAGCTACGTAAAACGGATAGCGCCAGCCCCAGTCCATGAAGTCCACCGGCCATAGGCTGGAATGCAAGAACAGGAACAGCCCGCTGGCCACAATGAAACCGATGGGTGCACCCAGCTGCGGGATCATGGCGTACCAGCCACGGCGATTCTTTGGTGCATTCAACGCCAGCAGCGAAGGCAGGCCATCCCAGGATCCACCAAGTGCAATGCCTTGCAGGAAACGCAAAATGGACAACAGCACGATGGAGGTGAAACCCAGGCTGGCGTAGCCGGGCAAAAAGGCAATCCCCACAGTGGCAATGCCCAACAAAAACAGCGATCCGGTTAACTTGGCCCCGCGCCCCCATCGTCGCTGGATGGCCATGAAGGCCACCGTCCCAATAGGCCGGGCGATAAAGGCAAACGAGAAAATTACAAACGAATACAGCGTACCGTCCAGTCGACTCTCGAACGGGAAAAATATCTCCGGAAACACCAGTACCGATGCAATACCGTAGACAAAGTAGTCAAAGTATTCGGAGGCGCGGCCAATGATCACGCCGATGGCGATCTCACCGGGTGCGATCTTGGAGTGGTCTGCAACGGAAGCCCTCGCATCACGCTCAAAGGTGGGCGGTGCTGCAGCGGTGTGTTCATGATTAATACTGGACATCATGTTTGCTCGTGATTCGGAGGTTGTAATATACAGACGCTGCGGGACAACACAGCCAAGAGAATGATGCCATAGGACAAAACGCCCTACCCCCATCACCCACGAATAAACGTAAATTTCATACACTATGCGTTCACGTCATTCCATACTGTCCAGCATGCCCTCCTTCAAAAATCTACGCGGATTGCTCCTGGTACCAGCCGTCGTTTTACTGGCTGGATGCAACGCTGTGCTGTTGAATCCGTCAGGCGATGTGGCCATGCAGCAACGCGATCTAATCATCGTGTCCACGATACTCATGCTGCTGATCATCGTGCCGGTGATTGCCTTGACCCTGTTGTTCGCCTGGCGTTACCGCAAGTCCAACACGAAGGCAACATACGACCCAGAATGGCACCATTCCACGCAGCTGGAGTTGGTGATTTGGGCAGCTCCATTGTTGATCATCATTGCCTTGGGTGCCATCACCTGGATCAGCACCCACACCCTCGACCCGTATCGCCCCCTGCAACGTATCGATGCGAACCGCGATGTCATTCCAGGCACCCAACCGCTGGTGGTGGAAGTGGTTGCGCTGGACTGGAAGTGGCTATTCATCTACCCAGAGCTGGGCATTGCCACCGTCAACGAATTGGCCGCTCCGGTCGACCGCCCGATTGCGTTCAAGATCACTTCGTCTTCGATCATGAACTCCTTTTTCATCCCCACGTTGGCGGGACAAATCTACGCAATGCCCGGCATGGAAACCAAGCTGCATGCTGTGATAAACAAAGCCGGCGAGTATGAAGGCTTCTCGGCCAATTACAGTGGCGCTGGGTTTTCAGGAATGCGTTTCAAATTCTTGGGCATGAGCACCGAAAATTTTGAAGCATGGGCCAAAGCAGCCAAGTCCGGTGGTGGTGCATTGAGCCGTGAAAGTTATATCCAGCTGTCTCAGCCCAGCGAACGTGAACCGGTGCGTAAGTACGCCACGGTCGCGCCAGATTTGTACGATGCCATATTGAACCGCTGCGTGGAGCAAAACCGTATGTGTATGAAAGACATGATGGCCATTGATGCCAGTGGCGGGCAGGGCAAAGTAGGTGCATACAACATCGCCTCTATGGATGCAGCAACCCGCAAACGCCTGGGCTTAGAAAACGCTCCGACACGCACTTTTGTGGGCGCAATGTGCACGGTGGCCAACCCCTCTGGTGCGGTCCCTGTTTCTGCTGCCCTGCCTAGTTGAGTCTCTAGCCAAGTCCTTTTTTAATCCGCGCCGCTTACTACGGCATTTCGGCCTGCGCCGCATATTTTTTGGCATCCGGAATAACGATGTTCGACAACCTCGATCTTACGAAGCTCATATTTGGCCGTCTCACCTGGGACGCGATTCCACTCCACGAACCCATCCTGATAGCCACGTTTATCGCGGTTGTGCTAGGTGGAGCCGCACTAATTGGGGCCGTGACCTACTTCAAAATGTGGGGCTACCTGTGGAACGAGTGGTTCACCAGTATCGACCACAAAAAAATCGGCATCATGTACATGATTCTCGGTTTGATCATGATGATGCGCGGCTTCGCCGATGCATTGATGATGCGCTTGCAGCAATCCATGGCTTTTGGGGATTCTCAAGGTTTTCTGCCACCGCACCATTACGACCAAGTCTTCACGGCGCACGGTGTGATCATGATTTTCTTCGTGGCCATGCCCTTTGTGACTGGCCTGATGAACTATGTGCTGCCCCTGCAGATCGGTGCACGTGACGTGGCGTTTCCGTTCCTGAACAACTTCAGTTTCTGGATGACAGCGGGCGGTGCGGGCCTGACGATGGTGTCATTGTTCATCGGTGAATATGCCAAAACGGGCTGGTTGGCGTACCCACCACTCTCCGGCATTTTGTACAGCCCCGACCCGGGGGTGGACTACTACATTTGGTCCTTGCAGATTGCTGGCGTTGGCACCTTGTTGTCAGGCATCAATTTGCTGGCCACGATTGTCAAAATGCGTGCACCGGGCATGGGCCTGATGAAGATGCCTGTCTTTGCGTGGACGGCTCTGTGCACCAACGTGCTAATCATCATGGCATTCCCGGTACTGACCGCAGTACTGGGCCTGCTGTCTCTGGACCGCTATGTCGGTACGAATTTCTTCACCAACGACTTTGGCGGCAGCGCCATGATGTACGTGAACCTGATCTGGATCTGGGGCCACCCCGAGGTCTATATCCTGGTGTTGCCGATTTTTGGTGTGTTCTCTGAAGTCGTTGCCACGTTCTCCAGCAAGCGCCTGTTTGGCTACGCCTCCATGGTGTACGCGACCATCGTGATCACCATCCTGTCGTACCTGGTGTGTCTGCACCACTTCTTCACCATGGGCTCTGGAGCCAGCGTGAATTCGTTCTTTGGCATCACCACCATGATCATCTCGATCCCCACCGGAGCCAAGATTTTCAACTGGCTGTTCACCATGTACCGTGGTCGCATCCGTTTTGAAGTTCCGATGCTGTGGACCATGGGCTTCATGGTGACCTTCACCATCGGCGGCATGACCGGCGTGCTGCTGGCTGTGCCACCTGCAGACTTCGTGCTGCACAACAGCCTGTTTCTGATCGCTCACTTTCACAACGTGATCATTGGTGGCGTGGTGTTCGGCACATTTGCCGGGATCACCTACTGGTTTCCCAAGGCATTCGGCTACAAGCTGGATTCATTCTGGGGCAAGTGCTCGTTCTGGTTCTGGTGCATAGGCTTCTACTTTGCCTTTATGCCACTGTATGTTTTGGGCCTGATGGGTGTGACCCGCCGCATGAGCAAATTTGAAGATCCATCCTTGCAAATATGGTTTGTGATCGCGGCATTTGGTGCCTTCCTGATTGCTATTGGCATCGCCTGCTTCCTGATCACCTTAGTGGTCAGCTATATCCGGCGCGAGTCCCTACGCGACACCACCGGCGACCCCTGGGATGCGCGTACGTTGGAGTGGTCAACCTCGTCGCCGCCACCCGCCTACAACTTTGCCTTCACGCCCCGCGTCCACGACCTTGATGCGTGGTGGGATATGAAGAAACATGGCTATGTGCGTCCTCTGGCGGGCTTCATTCCTATCCATATGCCCAAGAACACCGCCGCTGGCGTGGTGATTGCTGGCCTCAGCACACTGTTGGGTTTTGCCTTGATCTGGCATATGTGGTTACTGGCAGGTATTTCCTTTGTGGCCGTTGTGGCGGCGTGCATCGTCCACACGTTCAACTACAAACGTGATTACTACATTCCCGCCGCCGATGTCGTGCGGACCGAAGCAGCGCGAACCCAACTACTTGCAAGCCATGCCTGAAATGACCGCCCACCCCGCCCACGGCACTGCCAGCGTGCCTAGCAATATGCAGTTCTACGAGACCACTGAACAGCACCCTGAAAACGGCACGTTGCTGGGTTTCTGGGTGTATTTGATGAGTGACTGCCTCATCTTCGCCTGCTTGTTTGCGGTGTATGCCGTGCTAGGCCGCAGTTATGCAGCAGGGCCCTCGGGCGCAGATCTGTTCGACCTGCCACTGGTGGCGCTGAACACTTCCATGCTCTTGCTTTCCAGCATCACCTATGGTTTTGCAATGCTGGAGATGCAACGCAAACGCCTCAACCCAACCATTGGCTGGCTGATCGTGACAGGGCTTTTGGGAGCGGCCTTTATTGGTTTGGAGCTGTATGAATTTGCGCACCTGATCCATGAGGGGGCGGGTCCTCAGCGCAGCGCATTCTTGTCTGCCTTTTTTGCCCTGGTGGGCACGCACGGACTGCATGTATTGTTCGGCATCGTCTGGCTCATTACCCTGGTGTTCCAGCTGAAGAAACACGGCCTCATTCCTGCCAATCGCCGTCGCCTGATGTGCCTGTCGATGTTCTGGCACTTTCTGGATGTGGTCTGGATTGGCGTATTCACCTTTGTTTATCTGATGGGAGTGCTGTAATGGGTGCGCATACTGAACACCACGGTGGTCATGAGGACCACGACCATGACCATGGCGATTCCGGCAGCCATAGCACCTTGAAAGGTTACGTCACCGGCTTCGTACTGGCCGTTATCTTGACCGTAATCCCCTTCTGGCTGGTGATGGGAAAGGTTTTTGCAAATCCCAACCTTACGGCCATGGTCATTTTGGGTATTGCTGCGGTGCAAATTGTGGTTCATATGGTTTACTTTTTGCATATGAATAGCAAGCTCGAAGGCGGCTGGTCGTTGCTGGCACTTATCTTTACGTTGATGCTGCTAGTGATCATGCTGGCAGGCTCCATCTGGGTGATGTACCACTTGAACGCCAACATGATGCCTATGTCGGCGCATGAGATGAAGAACATGCCTTGAACTTGCCTTCACGCGATTCCTCGGCACTGCGTTCCGGCCCACAGCATGTGGGCCTTTTACTTTTTTTGGCTGCAGTACTTTTTACGGTATTTGCCGCGCTAGGAACTTGGCAGATACAGCGACTTTCTTGGAAACGGGCACTGATGGCCCAAGTCGACCAGCGCGCACACGCCAAGGAGGTCGCGGCACCTACTGCCGAGCAATGGCCACAACTCAGTACGGCCAATGCCGAGTACCGGCGTGTCCGTGTGCAGGGAACATTCCTGCCTGGGCAAGACACTCTGGTGCAAGCCGTCACAAGCCTTGGCAGTGGTTTCTGGGTGATGACACCGCTTCGGCTTGGCGATGGCTCAGTGGTCCTGGTCAATCGAGGGTTTGTGCCACCCGGAGCCACCCGTGCTATTGCACCACCCGCTGCAGAGACCAACCAACAATCCACCGTTACGGGTCTGCTGCGTATGAGCCAACCCGATGGCGCTTTTTTGCGAGAAAACGATCCGCTCAACGGGCGCTGGTACTCGCGCGATGTCCAGGCTATTGCCAAGACAAACGGCTGGCCTCAGGTGGCACCGTACTTTGTGGATGCTGACGCAGCCGTTGCAACTGCAGCTGCAGCTGAACCGATAGCCACCACTGCAGCTATACACCCGGTGGGGGGATTGACCGTCATCGCGTTCCATAACAACCATCTTGCATACGCTCTAACTTGGTACACGTTGGCGGCCATGGTCGCGGGTGCAGCGTGGTATTTTTCGCGACCGGCGCGGTGGCAACATGCGTACACCCTGGACGAGGAAAACGGTAGTGCAGCAGACGACTAAAGAACCTGTACCGTCCATCGGACTGCGCCTGGACGATGCCACAGGCCGCAAGAACATGCACCAACTGGTCCAGTTGCGCTGGATCGCAGTTATCGGGCAGATCGCCACGATTCTGATCGTCCATTTTGGCCTTGGCATCCCCCTGCCCCTTGCCACCATGTTGACGCTGCTGGGAGGCTTGGCGGTCTTCAATGTTGCCAGCCTTCTCCGCGCAAAAATGTTCCACGAAGTCAGCAACGGCGAACTGTTTTTTGCATTGCTAGTAGACGTAGGCATGCTGACGGCCCAGCTATACCTCAGCGGCGGTGCCACCAATCCATTTGTTTTTCTGTATTTGCTGCAGGTAACGCTGGGTGCCGTCCTCTTGCAGGCCTGGTCCACCTGGAGCATGGTTGCGATCACCGCCGTCTGCTTTGCAGGCTTGGCTCGATTCGGCGAGCCGCTGGCCTTGCCGCTGGACTACCATCGCGGCCTGCTCAGCCCATTCATTTTGGGCATGCTGATCTGTTTTGTACTTAACGCCGCATTGCTGGTGATCTTCATTACTCGCATTGGGCGCAACCTACGCGCCCGCGACAGCCGCCTCGCCGACCTGCGCCAGCGCGCTGCAGAAGAAGAACACGTCGTACGCATCGGGCTGCTGGCATCGGGCGCGGCCCACGAGCTCGGCACGCCGCTAGCCACCTTGGCCGTAATTCTGGGTGACTGGAAGCACATGCAGCCCTTCACCGACGACCCCGAACTCCTGCACGAAATCGAAGAAATGCAAAACCAGTTGCTGCGCTGCAAAGCCATTGTTAGCAACACTTTATTGTCTGCAGGCGAGGCGCGCGGCGAATTTTCGGTCAAAACCACCATTTGCGGCTTCCTTGACGATCTTGTCGAAGAATGGCGCGCCACCCGCCCGGTCTACGCCTTTTCCTACACCAACGACTTTGGGCGGGACCGACCCATGGTGTCCGACCTGGCACTGAAACAAATGGTTTACAACGTGCTGGATAACGCGCTGGATGCCTCCCCGCGTTGGATACAGTTGCAGGCCAACCACGAGGCCGACGCATTGACCCTGACCATTACCGACGAAGGCCCTGGCTTTGCCCCCACCATGCTGGCGCATTTCGGAAAACCCTTCCAGTCCAGCAAAGGCCGTACCGGCGGGGGACTAGGGCTGTTTCTGGTTCTGAACGTAGCCCGCACGCTGGGCGGCAATGTCACTGCAAGCAACCGCTCAGAAGGCGGTGCCATCGTGAAAATCACCCTGCCGCTTTCTGCCATCGCCCTAGAGGAGGCAGCAGCCCATGCCGGTTGAATCCACCGAACGGCTGTTGCTACTCGTGGAAGACGATGCCGCGTTCGCTCGCACGCTAGGCCGCTCTTTTGAGCGTCGCGGCTATACCGTTCTGCTCGCCACCCACCTAGAAGCCGTTACAACGTTGCTGCAAAATCGCACACCCGGCTACGCAGTGGTGGACCTCAAGCTAAACGGCGATGCCTCCGGCCTGGCCTGCGTACGGGCTTTGCACCAGCACAATCCCGCCATGTTGATCGTGGTACTTACCGGCTTTGCCAGTATCGCCACCGCCGTGGAGTCCATCAAACTTGGTGCTTGCCACTACCTTGCCAAACCTTCTAACACCGACGACATAGAGGCCGCCTTTGGCCGGGCGGCGGGCAACGTGGAGGTCCAGCTCACCAACCGAGCCACCTCCATTAAAACGCTGGAATGGGAACGTATCCACGAGATGCTGGCAGAAACCGGTTTTAATATTTCAGAGACAGCACGGCGCCTGGGCATGCACCGCCGCACACTGGCGCGCAAGCTAGAAAAGCAGCAAGTGAAATAAAGGGTGAACCGTCTACACCGTCCTGCGCGGTATAGAAATAAAAAAGCCCGCTATTTATTCAATAGCGGGCTTTTCAGGATACTGGTGGGACGTGCGGGGGTCGAACCCACGACAAACGGATTAAAAGTCCGCTGCTCTACCAACTGAGCTAACGTCCCGGCTTAGTGTTTTCACACTGCAGCGTAGCCTCAAATTATAGCGTGGTTTTGGGGCCCTTTTCAATATGCGTTGCCAATTGATCCAAAATCCAGCCAGCTGCGCACTGTCCGAAGGTGGCCGTCACGCTGACAACCGAACCATAGCCGTGGCAATTCAGGCTGCCGTCGCCAGCAACCGCGCAGGATGCGTCGGGCGGCATCACGGCTTCACGACTGAACACGCAGGCCACACCGATCTTCTTGCCTTCGCGCGGGGCCGCGTATTCTTTGCGCAGGCGGTAGCGCAGCTGGGCCAGGAGCGGGTCGTGGGTGACAAGCGACAGGTCGTCGATGTCGACCTTGTGCGCGTGGCGTTTTCCACCGGCGGCACCGACAGAGATGAAAGAGGTGCGCGTCTGGCGGGCCCAGGCGGCCATAGTGGTTTTGGCTTTTACCTGGTCGCAGGCATCGACCACCGCGTCGACTCCCAACGGGAGCAGTTGTAGCCAATTGTCCGGCTCCACGAAGTCTTCAATGCAGTCCACCACGCAGGTCGGATTGATGTGGAAAATGCGGTCGCGCATGGCCAGCACTTTGGCCTGACCAACCGTGGAGTCCAGCGCGTGGATCTGCCGGTTGATATTGGATTCGGACACGTGGTCGAGGTCGATCAGCGTCAGCCGCCCCACTCCGCTGCGGGCCAAGGCCTCAACCGTCCACGAGCCGACACCGCCAATGCCTATCACCGCCACATGGGCGGCCCGGATGCGCGCGGCGCCAAGAACTCCGTACAAGCGCTCCAGCCCGCCGAAGCGGCGCGCCATATCTGCAGCTTGCGAAGCGTCCTGTGCTTCAGAAAAACTATGCAAGAAATACCCCTCTAACGCTTATTCTATGAGCGCAAGCAGCTATGGAATAAATAGCAGCCAACATTCCGTTGGAATAGACGCTTATTTGAGTTTGGACAGCCGATCTTTAGCGGCGGACGCGGCTTCGGACTGGGGATAGGCCTTGACCAGATCTTCCAGCGTTTTGCGGGCGGCGCGGCTATCTTTAAGCTCCATCTGACAGTTGGCGATCGACAGTGCGGCCTCGGGGGCACGGGCATGGTCAGGGGCGGCTGTCAGCATGGCGCGGAAATTGGCCACCGCGCTTTTGTAATCCTTGTTGGCGTACTGGGCGTTGCCCAACCAGAACAAGGCCGATGGGCCGTAGCCGCTCTTGGGGTACCGTTTGACGAACCCCATGAAACCGTTCTGCGCAGCCGCAAAATCCCCCGTGCGGAACACGGCCAATGCGGCATCGAAATCGCGAACTTCTGCCGGGTCGGCGGTGAACTCTCGGCCATCCACAGACACTTTGGCTGGTTCAAATTTGCGCAGGCGTTCGTCCACCCCTTGCGCCTGGTCTTTCAGGCGGCGCTGCACTTCGGCCAAGTCACGGGCCAGTTGTTCGTCCAGGCCACGTTGTTTGGCCAGGTCGGCGCGCAGGTTGTCGATCTGGCTTTGCAGGTCCAACAGGCTGCGGCGCAACTGTCCGTTGTCGTCGGTAGCTCGGCGCAATTCTTCTGCCAATTTCTGGCTGGCGGATTCGGCGGCCAGGCGGCTGCTGTCGACGCGCTGGCGCAGGTCCAGAATGGCTTTGCGAGCCTCGTCGTCATCAAACACCCCGGCCTGGGCGCTGGATGCCAGCAGCATCCAGCAGCCCAACGCCAGAGCGACGGGGCGCAGGCTGGGCAGGGTGAATCGGCTCATCGGTAGCTGATCTCGGCGCGGCGGTTCTTAGCCATAGCAGCTTCGTCATTACCCTGAACCGCAGGCTTTTCTTTGCCGAAGCTCACGGCTTCCAACTGGCTGTCGGCCACACCGAGCAAGCCAAGGGCGCGGCGCACGGACTCGGCGCGCTTTTGGCCCAAGGCCAGGTTGTACTCTCGGCCACCCCGGTCATCGGTATGGCCTTCAACCATCGCCCGGCGGGCTTTGTCGGCCTTGAGATAGCGGGCGTTGGCATCAATGACGGTTTGGTCATCGGGTTTGACGGCATAGCTGTCGTAGTCGAAGTACACGATGCGACCGCTGCTGGGGCCGGTGGCCACAGAGTTGGACGACGACAAATCCACGGGCGTAACACCACTCTTGGTGGTGCCAGCTGTGCTGCCGCCGTCAGCGCCCATGGTGCCCGACTGGGTTACACCGGCACCACTTTTGTCGACCACGGGCACATCGTCCAGCTTCACACCAGAGGCACAACCCGCCAAAACGGCAGTCAATGAAAGTGCCCACAATAAATTTTTCATCTGTATTTCCTTGTTGAATAGAACGTGCGTTGTTTGCAAAGGCTAAAACTCAGGGCTTTAAAAACGGACCCCAATCCGGTTCGCGTATGTCGCCCGCCTGGCCCGCCAAACGGGCCTTGATCTTGCCGTCCAGGGTAGTGGTCATCAGGGCTTCGCGGCCTTGTTGCTGGGTGGCGTATACGAGCAGGCGGCTGTTCGGTGCAAAGCTGGGGCTTTCGTCGGCGCTGGTGTCGGTAATACTGGTCACGGTGGAGGTACTGAGCTCCATCACCTGTAGCTTGAAGGCCCCACCGATACGCGATATGTAGGCCAGCCAACGGCCATCAGGGCTGATGCTGGGCGAGATGTTGTAGCTGCCCGTGAAAGTCACCCGCTCCGGGTTGCCGCCGCTGCTGGGCATGCGGTAGATCTGCGGTGCGCCGCCCCGATCGCTGACGAAGTAAATGCTTCTTCCGTCGGCGGAATACTTTGGCTCGGTGTCAATACCACTGGATTGGGTAAGCCGCCGAGGCTCTCCACCATTGGCATCTATGCTATAAATTTGAGAGCCTCCGTCGCGGCTCAAGGTGACGGCCAGGGTGCGGCCATCGGGGGACCAGGCGGGTGCGCTGTTGGAGCCTTTGAAGTTGGCGACCAGGCGCCGCTTTCCGGTGGCTACGTCGTGCACGTAAATAACGGGCTTGCGGGCTTCAAACGATACATACGCGAGTTGCATGCCGTTAGGCGACCAGGCCGGGGAAATGATGGATTCCGGGCTGGCCAAGGCGGTCTGGCTGTTTTCGCCGTCAGCATCAGACACCCAAAGCGTGTGGCGGGTGCCAGACTTGGTCACATAGGCAATACGGGTCGAAAAAATGCCCCGGTCGCCGGTAAGTTTTTCGTATATGAAGTCGGCAATTCGATGGGCCGACAAACGCAAATCGCCCTGCGGCACGGTGTAGCTTTGACCACCCAGATCCTGGCCGCGCACTACATCCCAAAGGCGAAAGCGCACGTCATAACGGCCATCGGCCAGACGGCTCACGCTGCCCGTCACCAGGGAGTCTGCGGCCTTTTGCCTCCACAAGGCCACATCCGGCCTAGACGTTTCGTCCAAGGCAATGCCGCTGGAATCCACCCCCCGAAACTGCCCACTGCGCTCCAGATCGGCCAGCACGATAGCGCCGATTTTTTGCGGCGACTGTTCATCGCCACGAAAGCTGGCGACTGCAATGGGCAGCTGGGTCAGGCCGATGCCGGAGACTTCCACACGGAACTGGGCCAACGCTGGGCCTACAGCCACGACCAGGGCGCACAGAACGGTAACTTTGCAGGCAACACGACGCAGCAAAGTGGATGGGCCAGTTTTCATGGAAAATGCTTGGATGAATAAAGTTACATTGACCGTGATTGTCGCGGCCAAAAATGAGGCGGATCGGATAAAAGCGTGCGTGGATTCTGCATCTTTCGCCGACGAGGTCCTGGTTCTTGATTCGGGAAGTGTAGATGACACTGTGGCCATAGCCAGTGCAGCAGGCGCAACGGTTTACACCACCGATTGGCCCGGATACGGGCCCCAACAACAAAGAGGCATTGATAGAGCACGCAGTGAATGGGTACTGTCTCTGGACTCTGACGAAGTTATCACGGATTCATTGCGAATCGAAATATTGGAGGCAATTGCCCTTGCAAAGTTTGATGGCTTTCGCATTCCTCGGCATTCCAGTTTTTGTGGAAATTTCATAGAGCACGGTGGCTGGCGACCAGACTACACACTGCGATTGGTCCGCAGACAACTGGCGGGATTTACCACCCACTTTCTGCATGCGCACATGACGGTAGATGGAACGATGGGAACACTAAAGTCTCCTATCATCCACTACAGCTACCGGGACCTTGACGACGTGCTGGAAAAACTCAGCCGTTACTCCAGGGGCGCAGCGCTCGATTTACAAAGCCGAGGTGGCTCATCAAGCTTGACAAAGGCCGTGTTGAAAGGCCTGTGGTCATTCATAAGAACCTACTTTTTGAAGCAGGGTTTCAGGGATGGCCGTATCGGCTTGGCTCTGGCAATCTACAACAGCCACACCACCTACTACAAGTATTTGAGGTTGTGGATGGAAGGTCAGCGGCTTCCCGGCAAACAATGAGCCATTCGCATAGAAACGCTCACTTTGTAGTTCTTCAAAGCTGCCATTCTTGTCATCTCCATTTGCCCAGGCAGTCACCCCATGAAAAATGAGCGATCTCAAGGTTTGTTAAACCTGCTGAGGCAAAGCATTCCGCGTTTATCGCCCTACTTTTTCAAGGGCCGTCGTTCGGCCTGGATGTTGGTGATCATGGCCACCATCGTTGGGGCTGCTACCGAACCCTTGGTGCCTGCCATGCTCAAGCCCTTGCTCGACAACGGCTTCCAGAAAGGTGCGCTGAACCCGTGGATGGTGCCGATAGCCCTGATCGCGGTGTTCGGTCTGCGCGGCCTGGCCAGTTTCCTGGGCGATGTGGCCATGGCCAAAATTACACAGGACGGTCTGGATGCCCTGCGGACATCCATGTTCAGCCGCCTGCTGGACGCCCAGAGCACACTCTTTACCCAAAGAACTGCCAGCTCTTTGTCCAACACCATCGTGTACGAGGTGCAAACCGGTGCGGTGATCCTGGTCACGTCGGTCATGGGCCTGGCCAAAGACAGCATGGTACTGGTCGCTCTGGTCGCCTATCTGCTGTACCTGAACTGGCAGCTGACGCTGATTTTGGTCGTGCTGTTTCCCGCCGTGGCCTTTGTCACCCGCACGCTCTCGCGCAGGCTCTACCAGATTGCCAAAAGCAGCCAGGGTGCCACCGATGGATTGGCCTACGTGGTGGAAGAAAACGTGCTGGCGCAACGGGTGGTGCGCTTGCATGCCGCCCAGGGCGCACAAGGCAAACGCTTCCAGCTGCTGAGCGAAGGCTTGCGTAGGCTCAATATGAAATCAGCGACTGCTTCAGCTGCTGTTACGCCCATGACCCACATGATGTCGGCCATTGCGTTGTCGAGCGTAATTTGCGTCGCTCTGCTGCAAGGCTCCAGCGAAGTCACTGCCGGGGAGTTCGCTTCTTACATTACTGCCATGCTGATGTTAATTGCGCCAGTCAAGCGGCTGTCCGACGTGGCAAGCCCCGTGACCCGCGGACTGGCCGCTATGGAACGGGCATTGGACTTGATAGAAATAACGCCGGTGGAGCCCAGCGGCAAATTTGTAGTGGAACGGGCACGGGGTCATATTGAATTCCAATCGGTCACCGTACGTTACCGCGACGACGAAACCCGGTCAGCCTTGAACCAGGTCTCGTTGACCGTCGTGCCCGGTGAAGTAGTGGCACTGGTGGGGCCATCCGGTTCAGGCAAAACCTCACTGGTCAATTTATTACCGCGATTTGTGACCGCCACTTCCGGACATGTTTTGCTGGATGGACACGACATCGCCGAATGGCAACTTAAAGCCTTACGTAACCAATTTGCCATCGTCAACCAGGATGTGATCATGTTCAACGACACACTGGCAGCCAACGTCGCCCTTGGTGAAACGCCTGACCGGGCGAGAGTTGAAGCCTGCTTACGGGCGGCCAACCTGGGGGGGTTTCTGGATGAAGCTCCGCAGGGTATCGACACCATGACGGGGCACAACGCCACAGAACTTTCGGGTGGACAGCGTCAACGCCTGGCCATCGCCCGGGCACTGTACAAGGATGCCCCCATTTTGATTCTGGACGAAGCAACCTCGGCGCTAGACACCGAATCAGAGCGCCTTGTGCAAGAGGCCCTGCAGCGCCTGATGACCGGCCGCACGACCCTGATCATTGCGCACCGCTTGTCCACCATCGAACACGCCGACCGGGTGGCCGTACTGGACCAAGGAGAAATCATCGAAATCGGTACCCATGCGGAACTGATTGCCCAAGCGGGGCTCTATGCCCGCTTGCATGCTCTGCAGTTTGGCACGCAGCCCGCCATGGCGGTTTAGTCCCCGAACGGATGGCGTACCTATTCCCATGAAAAAAATACTGGTGGTTGCGACCCGGCAGATTGGCGATGTACTGCTGACCACACCCTTGATTCACGCCGCCCGCCAGCAGTGGCCAAAGGCTGAAATCGATGTGATCGGCCTGGCGGGCACCTTGGGCATGCTCCAGGGCAACCCAGATATCCATGCACTCATTACCACCCAGCCGTCCAAAGGCTGGCGCGACACCCTGGCCGTTCTGAAAATCATCTGGAAGCGCTACGACCTGGCACTGATTACCCTGCCCAGCGACCGCGCCCACCTGATTGGCTGGGCCGCTAGTCGCCAGCACCGCAGTGGCATTATTCCCGCCAAAAACTCCAGCAATTGGTGGAAAAAGCGGATTCTGAGCCACGTGGTCGTCAGCGAGGATGATGCCGGGTCCGTCCATGTAGTGACCGAAAAACTGGCCCTGTTAGCCCCTTGGTGCCAGCCTGATATGCACGCGGCCCAGGTGCTTCCACCACCTGCCCAAGTGTTGCCACCCGATCTGGATGCCTTGATTCGCCCCAGCGCTATCGTAGTCCACGCGCCGTCCATGTGGCTCTACAAGCAATGGCCAGTAGCGCATTTCCAAGAGTTACTGGTTCGACTGATCACCGAGGGCCATCAGATTGTGTTGACTGGCAGCGCAAGCGGCTCCGACCAAGATTGCATCCAGCAGTTGCGCGGATTAGCACCTTCACCCCAACTGGTGGACACCAGTGGCCAACTTAATTTCAACCAACTGGTCAGCTTGTTTCAGCGCGCCAGCCTGTATATAGGCCCAGATACATCGGTCACCCATTTGGCCGCAGCGTCAGGTATTCGCGTATTGGCGCTGTTTGGCCCCACCAACCCAGTCCGCTGGGGCCCTTGGCCTACCGCGTCGCATATCACGCAGGCGTATGTGGGGCGAGCCAACACGCAGACCGTACACAACATCACCTTACTGCAAAGCGCCCTGCATTGCGTGCCCTGCAGCAAAGCCGGATGCGAAAACCATAACCAAAGCCGTAGCGATTGCTTGACTGCAATTCCTCATGAGCGAGTGCTAGAAGCGGCGCAAGCACTCACCAAAATAACATGTTGAACTTTAAAAACCTGATGAGCGCACTCAATAGAATGCGCAAAGAAAAATTTCCGTCGCGCTATGTTAGCCAAAAAAAATACAGCAACCTACAATCAAAATATAATATTTTGGTTGACGCGATTGCATCGACCGACAATCAACTCACATACCCGGCTTCGTTGCGATCCATCATCTCGCCCAGCCAAAAACTAGATTTTCGAGAAATTTGCCTATTTGTTTCTTACTCCCCCGAGCCCCTAATTAAGCCGCATGTTGAGAAACACATTGCAGCTTTGCAAAATGAAGGTATTGGAGTAGTTTTAGCAATCAATACAGACAATATAAAAGGGGAAATTTCGATACCCTCAAGTCTATCATCGCTGTGCGGACTATATATTCGTGAAAATAAAGGGTTTGATTTTGGCGCTTGGTCACAAATATACGAAAAACTATATGAAAAAATAGATGCAGACTATCTATATCTGGTAAACGATAGTATGGTGGGCCCATTATCAAAAAAATTTTTCGAAGATATGTTATATAAAATACGCTCTTCCGATGCAGATCTCATCGGCTTAACCTCCAATAAGAACCCAATTTTTCATTTGCAAAGTTTCTTTTTGATCATGCGTAGACCCATATTAAAAAATGATGCCTTTGTATCATTTTTTAAAACATTATGGCAACTTCCAACAAAAGAAATGGTTATTGATTTTTATGAGGTACAGATTACCAGATTGGTACAACGTCTTGGTTATAAAATTGAAACTATATTTCCTACCGATGATTTATCCATAGCCAAGACAGATGCAGTCATCCACAATCTGGACACCCTGCGAGAACGAAGATTTCCTTATATGAAAACTAGCGTAATCTTAACCCCCAATGGTCAAAAAACTTTAAATAAATATTGAACCAAGTTCATTCAGGATATTTATTTTGATTTTATTTAAAAAAAAACCGCATCAATTTTCTTCAATAATTAATCCTTCTGAGAAATTTGATTATTTATTTGCCGCATGCTTGGCCCTCGCGCCCCTGTGTTTTTTAAGCATTCGTGGCTGGACCAATTCTTTTTTTATTTTGTTAATAATTCTGTCTTTCTATAAGATAATTCAAAATTATAATATAATTTTTATTGTTAAAAAAAATTCAACAGCAGCATGGTTAATCATCGCCTTAGCCTCTTCTTTTATATCCATTTTACTTACGCAAGTTCTTAGAAATCGCCTTCACATCAACTTAATGGACGGGCCACTTCGTCCATTTTTAGCAATAATAATATTCATCTACTTGCTTACTAAAAATATTGATTTTGTACGCACCCTAGAATGGTCTGCACCTCTTTCACTTATTATTTTAGGTGCTTTTCTTTTTGTATATCCCTATGAATTTGTTAATATTCCCAGCGAGCGATTCGGCACAACGGCAGTAGACCCCCTGACACTCGGTCAATATTCAACTCTTCTAGGCTTTATTTGCTTATTCACCTTCAACTTGTATGGCAATGACAAACCAACCCTCCAACTCCTGAAGCTCATAGGCATTTTGGTGGCGGTATGGATCAGTATTGGAACTGCTTCTCGCAGTGGATGGGTGGCTGTGCCGTTTTTGTTGCTGATTTGGGTTGTGAAAGTTCAACGGGTTCGCCAACCCCGCCAACTTATCCTAGCATTGGCTGGATTTGGCGCGTTGGGTGTCATGGTGTATGGATTTATGCCTGTAGTACACGAACGTATTGCACAGGCTGTTACGGAATACATCGCATATTTCCATGGAGGGGCCCACGATACTGCCGCTGGCATTCGGCTATCCATGCTGCGGGCAGCGGGTACGCTCTTTTGGTCACAACCATGGACAGGTTATGGGGACGCGCACTATCCGGCGTTTTCAAGTATTCCCGCCATTGCACCATTCAACACACCAGTTCTGGAGTTCACGATGGTGAATAGCGGCGTGCACAATGAAATAATGCAAAGCGCCTTACGTTCTGGCATTTTCGGCTTGGTCTCCAGCATATTAATGTTTGTAGTGCCCGCAGTAGTTTTTTATCGTGGTTGTGACTCCACGATACCCAGCGTCCGGGCCGCAGGCTTGGTAGGGCTTTGCTATATCGTGGCAGTGTTTTGCTTTGGCCTGAGCACAGAAACTTTTAACCTGAAGTACACCGTCTCGTTTTATGCGCTAATGGTGTCCGTCTTAGCAGCCCAAGTGCTGCGTCCCCAACCGGTTTGATATGAATCCTGCACGCTACGCCCTCACCTTCGCTTGTTACAACCAAGTGGAATACACCCGCCAGTGCATCGACAGCATGGTCCGCCATGGCGTGGACCTCTCGCGGCTGATTGTGGTGGACAACGGCTCCAAGGATGCCACCCGCGAGTACCTACTTACCGTCCCCGTGGGTGAACGCATTTACAACGATGCAAACCTGGGCTGCGGGGTGGCCTGGAACCAGGGCGCGCTGGCCTTGCAGGCCGAGTGGACCATCGTGATGAACAACGATGTACTAGTCAGCGCACAGTGGATCGAGTCTTTGATCGGCGTGGCCGAGCAGCGCGGCCTCAAAGTAATTTCACCAGCGCTGGTCGAAGGCGCGTTGGATTACAACTTTGAAGACTTCAGCGCCATGGCCTCCATCAAAATGGCGGGTACAGCGCGTATCGGTGGCCGCCACGCAGTGTGTCTGGCAGTGCATAGATCGGTGTGGATGGATGTGGGCTATTTCCAACCCGTGCCCAAGTTGTTGGGCTATGAAGACACGCTGTTCTTCCATGAGCTAGAAAAGGCCAAGATTGCCGTGGGTATCACGGGTGCTTCCTGGTTGCACCACTATGGCTCGGTGACGCAAACTGCCATGAAGCAAGAGCGCGGCTTGTCGGCCAAAGACGGGTTGGGTTACCGCTACAACTACAGGTTGCTAAACCAAAGCTGGTTGGCGCGCAAGCTAGCCAAGGCACAGCGAGTGGCGCAGCAAAAACAGTGGCGACAAGAAGAGCTGGCAGCCCACGCCATGACCCTCCATGGGCTGCGCGAAGGCGGCCATTTCCGCTGGATTTAAGGACCCGGACCAGGCTGCACTAAAGCAGCACGATGTCGTATTGCTCCTGCCCCATGGCCCCCTCGCTCTGCAATGAAATGGGCTTGCCGATGAAATCGCTTAGTCCCGCCAGGTGCTGGCTTTCTTCATCCAAAAACAACTCGATCACCTTGGGGGAGGCGACGATACGAAACTCGCGCGGGTTGAACTGGCGAGCCTCTCGCAGAATCTCGCGCAGGATGTCGTAGCTCACACTGCGGGCAGTTTTCACGGTGCCTTTGCCGGCGCAAACTGCACAAGGCTCACACAGCATGTGGGCCAGGGACTCGCGGGTACGCTTGCGGGTCATTTCTACCAGCCCCAGCGCCGAAAAGCCGCCAGCGGTCGTTTTGACCCGGTCGCGGCCCAGCTGTTTGCGGAATTCGGCCAGCACCGTGTCGCGGTGATCCTCGCGCACCATATCAATGAAATCCACGATGATGATCCCCCCTAGATTGCGCAGGCGCAACTGCCGGGCGATGGCTTGGGTGGCTTCCAGGTTGGTTTTGAAAATCGTATCGTCGAAGTTGCGCGCACCGACAAAGGCACCGGTATTCACGTCCACCGTGGTCAATGCCTCGGTCTGGTCCACGATCAGGTAGCCGCCCGACTTCAGCTCCACCCGCCGACCCAGGGCCTTGGCCACCTCTTCATCAATGGAAAACAGGTCGAAAATCGGCCGCTCACCCTTGTAGTGCTGCAGCTTCTCGACAGCCGCAGGCATGAACTCCTTGCCAAAAGCTTGCAACATATCAAACTGCTCCCGGGAGTCGAGCCGGATAGTCTGGGTCTGCTCGCACACCAGATCCCGCAGTACACGTTGCAGTAAATTCAAATCTTGGTGCAACAAAGACGTGGGAGGCAGGCGCACCGACGCGCTTTTGATGCGTGCCCAGGCTTTGCGCAAGTAGGCAATGTCTTCGGCCAGCTCGGTATCCGTCGCATCCTCGCCGTTGGTACGCAAAATAAAGCCACCACCACCACCGGTAGCTGCATCGCCGACCAAGGTCTGCAGCCGCTTGCGCAGCTCCTCACGCTGGGGAAGTGGAATTTTTTGCGATACGCCCACGTGGTCGTCCTGCGGCAAGAACACCAGCAAACGACCTGCGATGCTAATCTGGGCCGACAAGCGTGCGCCCTTGGTGCCTATCGGGTCTTTGATGACCTGCACCATCAAGGCCTGGCCTTCAAACACCTGGCGTTCGATCGGCACCACTGGGCTGGCCTTGGAATCAGCCTCTGCGGCCTTGTGTCCCACAAAACCATTCGCCAGATCGGCCACGTGCAGAAATGCCGCCCGCTCCAGTCCGATATCGATAAAGGTGGACTGCATGCCTGGCAGCACCCTTACCACTTTGCCCAGGTAGACGTTGCCCACCATGCCGCGCTCCAGGGTGCGCTCCACGTGCAGCTCTTGTACCGAACCGTGCTCTACCACCGCCACGCGGGTTTCCTGGGGCGACCAATTGATAAGAATGTCTTGTTGCATGGGGGATGTGGTCAAAGCTTGAAACCCAGTGCGCGCAGCATTTGGGCGGTCTCGAACATGGGCAGACCCATGATGCCTGAATAGCTGCCGCGGATCAGCGAGATAAACCCTGCCGCCCTGCCCTGCACGGCATAGGCACCGGCTTTGCCCAAGGGCTCGCCCGATGCAACATAGCTTTTGATTTGCGCGGCAGTCAGGGGCGCAAAGGTCACCCGTGAATCGCTCAGGGCCTCAAGCCGTTGGCGGCCTTGCTGCTGCACCGCCACCGCCGTCAGCACCCGGTGCTGGGTTCCTGCAAGCTCACCCAACATACGGACGGCATCTTTGGCGTCCTCGGGTTTGCCGTAGATTCTGCGTCCCCGCGCCACAGTGGTGTCGGAACACAAGATGGGCGCAACAGGCAGACCACGCTGCTCCATCCGCGCCAACGCCGCATCAAGTTTTAGACCGGTTACGCGCTTCACATAAGCAGAAGGCGCTTCATTTTTAATAGCAACCTCCAAACCCTCGCTGTCTTCATCGGGTCCGGGTAAAAGCAGTTCGTGGCGTACGCCCAGTTGGTCCAGCAACTGGCTGCGGCGCGGGCTTTGGGAAGCAAGGTAGATAAAGTCGGTCATGGCGGAATTATCGGGGCACGCAAACGCCCAAAAGACAACAGCCCGCCCATCTCAACGATGGGCGGGCTGCCAAAAAGCTTACGCAGATTACTGCTTGACGGCTTCGACCTGAACGATCAGGCGCACAGCGTCAGGAAAGCCGAAATTGGCGCCCCAGGTCATACCCCATTGGCTGCGCTGGATGGTGGTGTCAAAGTCGCCACCGCAGACTTCACGCTTTTGCATGCTCTGGTAGCAATTGAAAGTAGTGGCCTTGAGCGTCACAGGATTGGTTTTGCCCAAAAGCGTCAAGCTACCCACGACCTCCGACACCTTATCGCCCGTGAACACAAACTTGTCCGCGCTGAACTTGATAGTCGGAAATTGCGCAGCATTGAAAAAATCAGCGCTTTGCAAATGCTTGTCGAAGTTGGGGGTGCCGGTAGACAACGAAGTTGCGTCAATCGTCAAATCGACTTTGCCGGTTTTGCCTGCACGGTCGAACTGCACCGTGCCTTCTTTCTTGTCGAAACGGCCACGGTTGGTCGAGGTACCCATGTGGCCGATCTCGAACGTCACAAAAGTATGGCTCGGGTCGATGGCATACGTGGCGGATTGCGCGTGGGCGCTGCCTACGGTCAGGGTGGCAATCGCAGCAAGGGCAAGCAAAGTGTGGCGCATGGTTTCTCTTTCAAAGAAAGGTTAAGGGGGAAAACAAAAAAGGAAAAGTTGACTGGAAAACGGCTACAGCTTGCCGACACCGGTCAGGCTGAACTTGAATTTGACTTGCACGTCGTCGGCCACCATCGAGGTATCTGCCCACTCGCCTTCACCAATTTTGAAGGCCAGGCGTTTGATCGGCAATTGCCCCGTGGCGACCGTCGTGGCACCGGTTTGCACCATCGTCACCGGCACCACCACATCGCGCGCCTGGCCCTTGATGCTGAGTTTGCCCGCCACATCGAACTTGCCACCACCCAGCGCCTTGATGCTGCTAGAGGCAAACGTGGCCTGCGGGAACTTCGCGATGCTGAACCAGGTGGGTTTGGGCAATTCAGCATCCGACTCGGGTACACCCAGCGTTGCGCTGGCCATGTCCACCGTAAAGTTGATTTTGCTGGTATCCAGCTTGGCGGGATCAAAACTCAACTGGGCATCAAACTTCTTGAAGCGGCCATCCACTGCCACGCCCATCTGCTTGCTGATGAACACAATTTCACTCTGGGCAGGCACCAGTTTTTGCTGGGCAAACGCCGACAACGCCACCCCAGACACCAACAAGGCCACGGACAATTTCGACAAAGAAAACATGAAAAACTTTCGCAAAGGTAAAAGATTCAAGGCAGCATGCGACCGATCAGGCCATCGCGGTCTACGAACTGGTGCTTCAACGCCGCCGCGACATGCAAAACCACTAGCGCGCACAGTGTCCACGCGGCCCAGCCGTGCACGGGCTTGATGGCCTCCCCCAGCTCCTTGTTGACCGACAACAAGTCTGGCAAAGGCAGAATGCCAAACACCACAATCGGGAATCCCATGGCTGAGCTGTAAGCCCAGCCGATCAGGGGTACTGCAAAAAACAGAGCATACATCGCATAGTGCGTGCCCTCATGCGCCCAATGCTGCCATTGGGGCATGCTGCGTGTAATGGCCACAGGCAGTGGCGGCGGACGGTGGGTCAAGCGCCATAACAGCCGCAGCACCGATAACGTCAAAATTGTGATACCTGCCCACTTATGCCAGTTGTAGAGCTTGAGCCGCTGGGGCGAGAAAGGCAGGTCCGTCATGTACAGACCGACGCAGAAAATCCCCGCCAGAGCAAGCCCCAAAACCCAATGCAAAATCTTGGCTACAGCGGAGTAAGTGGCTGCGTGGGTAGCAGGCTTTGCAGCAACGGGCGGGGACAGGGCCATGGAATGTGCGGGGGCCGGTATCCCCCGAGAGTGTGAACTTATTGGCTAGTGTAGAAACCGCTGCAGGCAAAAAGTTCACTCAATTCGTACAGATGGTTCGATTTTTTTGAACCCTCAGTGCTACACCGTAGCAACACCAGCAGGTTCGTCGTCCTCTTCCCCCAGAAAACCACCACTCTGGTGCGCCCACAGCCGGGCGTAGAGACCGCCCGAAGCCAGCAGGCTGCGGTGGTCACCCATCTCGACAATGCGGCCCTTGTCCAACACCACCAGCCGGTCCATCGCTGCAATGGTGGACAAACGATGCGCGATGGCCACCACAGTTTTGCCTTCCATCAACCGGTACAGGCTAGACTGGATCGCCGCTTCGACCTCGGAGTCCAAGGCGCTGGTGGCCTCATCCAGCAGCAGGATGGGCGCGTCTTTCAGCATTACCCGGGCAATCGCGATGCGCTGGCGCTGGCCGCCCGACAACTTCACGCCGCGCTCACCCACATGGGCATCAAAGCCGGTGCGGCCACTCGGGTCGCTCAATGTCTGGATAAAGTCGAAGGCTTCGGCACGGCGTGCTGCCGCTTCCATGTGGGCATCGGTGGCATCTGGGCGGCCATACAGGATGTTGTCGCGTACAGAACGGTGCAGCAGCGAGGTGTCTTGCGTGACCATGCCGATCTGCGCACGCAGGCTCTCCTGGGTCACCTGCGTAATATCCTGGCCATCCACCAGAATCCGGCCTTGCTCCACATCATAAAAACGCAGCAGCAGGTTCACGATGGTCGACTTGCCCGCACCCGAGCGGCCCACCAGACCAATCTTTTCCCCTGCGCGGATATGCAACGACATTTGGTCGATTACCTTGCGGGCCTCGGGCCCCTTGGCTCCGTAGGCAAAGTCCACGCTCTCGAACCGCACCTCGCCCTTGGGCACCTGCAGCGGCTGGGCCTGGGGCACGTCTTGCACGGCTTGCGGGCGGGACAAGGTGTTCAGCCCGTCCTGCACCGTGCCGACGTGCTCGAACAGCGAAGCCATTTCCCACATCACCCAGTGCGAAATGCCGTTCAGGCGCAGTGACATGGCGGTCGCCGCTGCCACCGCACCTACCCCGATCTGGCCCTGGGTCCACAGCCACAGCGCCAGCCCGGCGGTGGACAGGATCAGCAAGATTCCGAGGACGTGGTTGACCACCTCGAAGCCGCTGACAAGGCGCATCTGGCGGTGCACCGTCAACAAAAAGTCCTGCATCGCCGACCGGGCAAACCCGGCCTCGCGCCCGGCGTGCGAGAACAGCTTGACGGTGGCGATATTGGTATAGGCATCGGTGATACGGCCTGTCATCAACGAGCGGGCATCGGCCTGCTTTTTGGCCACCCGCGACAGGCGCGGCACAAAGTAGCGGATCGCCAGGCCATACAACACCACCCAGCCCAGAAACGGCAGCAGCATCCAGGCATCAAAGCTGCCCACCACCGCCACCATGGTGACGAAGTAGATGGTCACAAACACCAGAATGTCGCCCAGGATCATGCACACATCGCGCACTGCCAGCGCGGTCTGCATGACCTTGGTGGCCACGCGTCCGGCAAACTCGTCCTGGTAGAAGCCCATGCTCTGGCCCAGCATCAGGCGGTGGAACTTCCAGCGCAGCAGCATCGGAAAGTTGGCCGCCAAGGCCTGGTGCTTGAACAGGGTTTGCAACGTAATCAATAGCGTGCTGCCCAGCAGCAGTGCGCCTAAGAACAGCAAACTGTTTTTTTCCTGGGACCACAGCAGGGCCGGTTGGACCTTGCCCAGCCAGTCGACAACCCGGCCCATCATGGCGAACAGCAGGGCCTCGAACACGCCCACGCCGGCCGTGAGTAGGGTCATCGCCAGGATGTATTTGCGCACGCCGAAGGTACACGCCCACACAAAATGAAAAAAGCCGCGCGGTGGCGGCTGGGGGGAGTCCTCCGCATAGGGATGGACAAGGCTTTCAAACCAACTCAGCATGCAGATGCCTCAGATTATTCGCGGTGATTATTCACGGTGGTACGGGTGGTTGGCATTGACCGACCACGCCCGGTACAACTGTTCGACCAGCAACACGCGGGCAAACGCATGGGGTAAGGTCAAATCCGACAGCCGGATACGCTCGTGGGCGGCCTGCCTAAACGCCGGATCCAGCCCGTCCGGGCCACCAATCACCAGCGCCACGTCATCGCTCTCCAACTGCCAGCCCTTGAGCTTAACCGCCAACGCCTTAGTTGTCAGCGTCGTACCCCGTTCATCCAGGGCGACGATACGGGCATTGCGGCCAATGCTGGACTGGATGGCAGCTTCTATGCGTTCGCGCTCGGCCGCATAAATCGTCTCCAGGGTCTTGGAGCCCCGGGGTTCGGTTTTGACGGCCTTGAGCTCGACCTTGAGTTCGGGCGGAAAACGTTTGGCGTAGTCGTCGTAGGCAGTTTGCGCCCAATCGGGCATGCGCTGGCCAACGGCCACTATCACCAGTTTCATTTACTTGCGGCCAGGGGCACGCTTGGCGGGCGCTTTCGGGGTCTTGGGCGCAGCACGTTTGGCGGCAGCGGCCTTCTTCACGGTCTCGATCGGGGCCTTGATGACCACGGTCTTGGCCACGGTTTTGACGGCTGCCGTCTTGGCGGGCGCTTTCACCGCCGTCTTGGCCGCGGTTTTAGCTGCCGTTTTCACCGGTCCACGGGTCGAAGTCGAGGTCTTGGATGGCACGGGCGTGGCCACTGCTGTCTTGCGGGCCGCGCGTTTGGGGGTCACTTCCAGCACTGGACGCTCGGGGGCCAGCAGGCTTTCGGCGTATTCGCGGTCGGCAATCTTGGCGGCGCGTTTGGCCGCAGCGGGCGACAGTTTTTTGGCAGGTACCTTCTTGGCCGGTTTGGCAGGTTTGACTTCTTCGGCCTTGGGCAGCGGCTTGGCGGCACCCAGCTTGAGGCGGATCGGCTTTTCGCCCCACAGCTCTTCCAGGTGGTAGTACTGGCGGATGGCGGGCTGCATGATGTGCACCACGGCGCGGCCGCAATCCACAATGATCCATTCGCCGTTGGACTCGCCTTCCGTGCGGGGCTTGGCAAAACCAGCCTCGCGCACGGCATCGCGCACGCTGGCGGCCAGCGCCTTGGTTTGGCGGTTCGACGTGCCCGAGGCGATGATCACGCGCTCGAACAGGGCCGACAGGCCTTCGGTGTCAAACACGACGATGTCCACTGCTTTGACATCCTCCAGACCATCGACGATGGCGCGCTGGAGTTTTTGGGTGTCTTTTTTGGCAACGGTTTCGTTTTGGGCAGAAGTGGTCATCGGTCGGTTCGGTAAAGAAGGTGGTGGTCAATATAGCGTGCTACGCCGTCGGGAACCAGATGGGCAATCCCTTGGCGAGCGGCGGCACGGTGGCGGATGGCGGTGGCACTGAGTTCCATCGGGGGAACCTGCAGTGCCTGGTAACGGCCCGAAGGCAAGAACTCAGGCAAGAATTCGGATTCAAAAGGCCTGCTGGTGCTTGATTCATCGGCACGAGAAGCTACACAAATTATAGCTGCCTGCACGATCTCCTCCCAACCATGCCAGGTGGGCAGCCTTGTCGCCTGGTCTTCGCCCATCACCAGGTAGAGCTGCGCCTGGGGTTTTTCGGTCTGCAGTTCGCGCAAAGTGTCAATGGTGTAAGTGGGGCCGTTGCGCTCAATTTCGCGTTTGTCCACCACCACGCAGGGGATGTCGCCAAAGGCCAACTGGGCCATGGCCAACCGGTCGGAGGCCGGGCTGAGCGTACGGCTTTTGTGCCAGGCATGGCCGGTAGGGAACACGTACAGCGCGTCCAACTGCAACTGCGCCAAGGCGGTCCGCACCAGGGCGACGTGCATTAGGTGCGGCGGATCAAACGCGCCGCCAAATACGCCGATCCGACGCATAGGCAGGTCCTCAGGCAGGCTCACACCCATGCGCGGGCGACCAAAAATTCGCGGGTCAAGGCTTCTTCGGCCGAGCCCGCTTCTGGCGCGTGCTGGTACGACCAACTGGCCAGTGGCGGCATCGACAGCAAAATGGACTCGGTACGCCCGCCCGACTGCAGGCCAAAGTGTGTGCCCCGGTCCCACACCAGGTTGAACTCCACATAACGCCCACGCCGGTACAGCTGGAAGGCCCGCTCGCGCTCACCATACGGCGTGTCTTTGCGGCGCTGCAAAATCGGCACATAGGCATCCAGAAACGCCGACCCCACGGCCTGCACCATGACCAGGCTGCCTTCGGTGCCCAACTCGGAAAAGTCGTCAAAGAACACGCCCCCAATGCCGCGCGGCTCCTGCCGGTGCTTGAGGTAGAAGTACTCGTCGCACCACTGCTTGAAGCGCGGGTATTTGTCGTCCCCAAACGGGGCCAGGGCGGTCTGGCAAGTGCGGTGGAAATGCACCGCATCTTCGGCAAAGCCATACATGGGTGTCAGGTCCATGCCGCCGCCGAACCAGCACACAGGTTCACCGCCCTCAGGCGTGGCCACGATCATGCGCACATTCATGTGCACCGTGGGCGCAAACGGGTTGCGCGGATGGAACACCAAAGACACGCCCATGGCCTCGAACGGCGCGCCTGCCAGCTGGGGCCGGTGCTGCGTGGCACTGGGCGGCAACTGTGGCCCGCGCACATGCGAAAAGCCGCAGCCCGCACGCTCCAGCACCGCACCGTTTTCCAGAATCTGCGTAATGCCCTGCCCTTGCAACTTCTCGCCCGCTGGCTTTTCCCACGCGTCGCTCAAAAAGCTGCCGCCGTCCAGCGCGGCCATGCGGGTGGTAATGGAAGATTGCAGGCCCAGCAAATAGGCCCGCATCAGATCAGCGGTGTACAAACTCAGGCCTTGACCGCGCGGAACCCGATGTCGCGGCGGTACTGCATACCGTCGAACTGGATGCCACGGGTAACCTCGTACGCGTGCTGCTGGGCCAGCTTGACGTTGTCGGCCAGTACGGTCACGCACAGCACGCGCCCACCCGAGGTGGACACCACGTCGCCTTGCTTTGAGGTACCCGCATGGAACACCACCGCGTCATCGGTGTTTTTCGGCAAGCCACTGATGGCATCGCCCTTGCGCGGGGTCATGGGGTAGCCGTGGGCTGCCAGCACCACGCCCAGCGCAATGCGGCGGTCCCAGTCCAGACTGATCTGGTCCAGTTTGCCGAAAGGGCCCGGCTCGGTGGCTGCCCACAGAACCTCGAACAGGTCGGACTTCAAACGCATCATCAGCGGCTGGGTTTCGGGGTCGCCCAGGCGGCAGTTGAACTCCAGTGTCTTGGGCTTGCCCTTGGCATCGATCATCAACCCGGCGTACAGGAAACCGGTGTAGGTGATGCCGTCTTTTTCCATGCCCTTGATGGTGGGCAGAATGATTTCGCGCATCGCGCGGGCATGCACATCGGCCGTGACCACCGGCGCGGGCGAATACGCACCCATGCCGCCGGTGTTAGGGCCCAAGTCGCCGTCCTGCAGACGCTTGTGGTCCTGGCTGGTGGCCAGGGGAACGACGTTTTTGCCATCGCACATGACGATAAAGCTGGCTTCTTCGCCCGCCAGAAACTCTTCGATAACGACGCGCGCGCCACCCTCGTTGTGGCTCACGCCCAGGCTGTTGTCAAGCAGCATGAAGTCGATGGCCTCGTGGGCCTCGGCCAGCGTTTGCGCCACCACCACGCCTTTGCCCGCTGCCAGGCCATCGGCCTTGACCACGATGGGCGCGCCTTTTTGCTCAACATAGGCGTGGGCCGCTGCGGGGTCGGTAAAGGTTTCAAATTCGGCCGTGGGAATGGCGTGGCGCTGCATGAAGGCCTTGGAAAACGCCTTGGAGCTCTCCAGCTGCGCGGCGGCCTTGGTGGCACCAAAAATGCGCATGCCGTGGCTGCGGAACTCGTCCACCACACCGGCAGCCAGCGGGCCTTCGGGGCCGACCACGGTCAGCGAGATGCCTTCGGTCTGCGCCCACTTGCGCAGCGCCTGCACATCGGTGATGTTGATGTTGATGAGCTGGTCGTCCAGGGCCGTGCCGCCGTTGCCGGGTGCCACGTACACCTGGCTCACACGGGCGCAGGTGTTGAGCTTCCAGGCGAGTGCATGTTCGCGGCCACCGCCGCCAATGACTAAGACTTTCATAGGCCAGCGTTGTGAAAGACTTCTTGGACATCGTCCAGGTCTTCGAGCACATCCAGTAGTTTTTGCATTTTTTCGGCGTCCTCGCCCGTGAGGTCGATGGTGTTGTCGGCGCGCATGGTGACTTCGGCCAGATCAGAGGTGAAGCCGGCTTTTTCCAGCGCCAGCTTGACGGCTTCCAAGTCGGTGTAGGCGGTCAGCACCTCGATGGCACCGTCATCAAGGGTAATCACGTCCTCGGCCCCGGCTTCCAGGGCCACTTCCATGAGTTTGTCTTCATCGGTGCCCGGGGCAAAGATGATTTGCCCGCAGTGCTTGAACTGGAACGCCACCGAGCCTTCGGTGCCCATGTTGCCGCCGTATTTGCTGAAAGCGTGGCGCACCTCGGCCACGGTACGCACGCGGTTGTCGGTCATGGTGTCCACGATGATGGCCGCGCCACCGATGCCGTAGCCTTCGTAGCGGATCTCCTCATACGACACACCCTCGAGCGTGCCGGTAGCCTTTTCGATGTTGCGTTTGACCGTCTCGGCGGCCAGGTTGGCGGCCTTGGCCTTTTCCACGGCCAGGCGCAGGCGCGGGTTGATGCTCAGGTCACCACCGCCCAGGCGTGCCGCCACCATGATCTCGCGGATCACGCGGGTCCAGATCTTGCCCCGCTTCTCATCCTGGCGGCCCTTGCGGTGCTGAATATTCGCCCATTTACTGTGACCAGCCACAAAAATTCCTTGTCAATTGATTTAATCTACGGCCAGATTTTACTTACCCCTACCCGTCAGGACTCTTGCCATGGCCGAACCCATCTTAATTGCCAAAAACGCCACCACCCTTTGCGAATTGTTGCCAGCGTTGGCCAACCGGCACGGCCTGATCACCGGCGCCACGGGTACGGGCAAGACCGTCACCTTGCAAACCCTGGCGGAAAACTTTTCGAAAATTGGCGTGCCCGTGTTCATGGCCGACGTCAAAGGCGACCTGACCGGCATCAGCCAGGCGGGCCGTATCGGCGACAAGCTGGCCGGTATCCTGAAAGAGCGCGGCATGGACCAGCCCGAGTCCCTGGCCTGCCCCACCACCCTGTGGGACGTGTTTGGCGAGCAGGGCCACCCGGTGCGGGCCACCGTGTCCGACATGGGCCCGCTGCTGCTGGGCCGCATGCTGAACCTGAACGACACCCAGGGCGGCGTGCTCAACATGGTGTTCAAGATCGCCGACGACCACGGCCTGTTGCTGCTCGACCTGAAAGACCTGCGCGCCATGCTGCAGTACGTGGGCGACAACAGCAGCGAGTTCACCACCCAGTACGGCAATGTGTCCGCCGCCAGCGTGGGTGCCATCCAGCGCGGCCTGCTGCAGATCGAATCCCAGGGCGGAACGCAATTTTTTGGCGAGCCCATGCTCAACATCAGCGACTTCATGCAAACGGTGGACGGGCAAGGTGTGGTCAACATCCTCACCGCCGACAAGCTGATGAACTCGCCGCGCCTGTACGCCACGTTTTTGCTGTGGATGCTGTCCGAGCTGTTCGAGCAACTCCCCGAGATCGGCGACCCCGAGCAACCCAAGCTGGTGTTCTTTTTCGACGAAGCGCACTTGCTGTTTAACGAAGCACCCAAGGCGCTGGTCGAGCGCATCGAACTGGTGGTGCGGCTGGTGCGCTCCAAGGGCGTGGGCGTGTACTTCGTGACGCAAAACCCGTTGGATATCCCCGATACCGTGCTGGCCCAACTGGGCAACAGGGTGCAACACGCCTTACGCGCTTTTACGCCGCGCGACCAAAAAGCCGTCAAGGCCACAGCGCAAACCATGCGCCAAAAGCCTGGGCTGGACATCGAAGCTGCCATCACCGAGCTGGCCGTGGGCGAGGCACTAGTGAGCCTGCTGGACGCCAAGGGCCGCCCGAGCATCACCGAGCGTGTATTTGTGCTGCCACCCGGCAGCCAGCTCGGCCCTATCACCCCGGCCCAGCGCCAGTCGCTGATCGAGAACTCGCTGGTGGCAGGCGTGTACGAAAAATTGCTAGACCGCGAATCGGCCTTCGAGAAGCTCAAAGGCCGGACAGAGACCGCCGCAGCCAACGCCTCTGCTTCCGCGCAGCCGCCCACCCTGCCCGGCACGGCTCCGCCCGCTGCGGCAGAAGGCGGCGGCCTGATGGGCGGCCTGAACGACATCTTGTTTGGCAGCACCGGCCCACGCGGCGGCAAGCGCGATGGCCTGGCGCAAACCATGGTGAAGTCCGCCGTGCGCACCATGGGCACCAAGGTCGGGCAAGAGATCTTGCGCGGAGTGCTGGGAAGTATCTTTGGGGGTCGGCGCTAACCTCCTGCGCCGCCCCGGCCCCGCCTACTTCTTCACGAAGGTGCGGATCGCTTCCTTGCCGACCGCCGGGTCATCGGTAAAAAAGCCGTCGATCCCGGTTTGCAAGAAGGTCTGGATCTCGGTGACGCTGTCACCACGCACTGTGGGGTCGGTGGTCGGGGCTTTCTTCAGGCTGGTGGGCAAGAAGTTGTTCTCAGGCCGCAGCGTGTAGATGTGCACCGCCAGACCCGCTGCCTTGGCATTGGCAACCAGCGCCGTGGGCGTGCCCAGGTTGCCGCTGACCAGCGGAATCACCATGTCTTTGCTCGGGCCAATGGCGTTGGCGTAGGTCGCCACTTCCTTCAGCCCTGCCGGGGTTATCACGTCCGCGTAGCGGCGGGTTTCGCTGGCACCGGCCGCCACAAAGTCGTACGGACGGCCGCTGGACGACAGCAGCTGCACGATACGCGCCGTGGTCATGGTGCGCATCTCTTTCAGATTCGCCACCTCAAACGACTGGATAAACACCGGTGCGTTCTTGGAGTTCCAGCCATTGGCCGCCAGCACATCCACCAGGCGTTTTTCCAGCGGCAAACCGATCGATTTGAAATAGGTGGGATGCTTGGTTTCGGGGTAGATGCCGATGGTGCGGCCCTTTTCGATCGACTTGGATTTGGCCAGGTCAATCACCTCCTGGAAGGTGGGCACCTGGAACTGGCCGTTGTAGGCCACGTTGGCCGGGCGGATGGCCGGGATGCGCTCGCGGGCGCGCAGGGTTTTCAGCTCGGCCAGCGTCAGGTCCTCGGTAAACCAGCCAGTGATGGCGGTGCCGTCAATGGTCTTGGTGGTCTTGCGCGCGGCGAACTCCGGGCGGTCGACGATGTCGGTGGTGGCCTCGCGTACGCTGCCGTCGGCGTTCAGGATGGCGATCGCGTTCTCGTGGCGGGCCACCAGCACGCCGTCCTTGGTGCTGACCAGGTCGGGTTCGATGATGTTGGCACCGTCTTCAATCGCTTGGGTGTACGAGGCAATGGTGTGCTCCGGGCGCAGTGCAGGCGCGCCCCGGTGGCCGATCAGCGTCGGCACCGGTGGCCAGGTGGCGGGCGCGTCATCGCTGCCACCGCAGGCGGTCAAGGCCATACCGGATACAAGGCCGACAACGGCGAGCTGGAAATAGGAGTGGGTTTTCAAGGTGGCCTTCTTTCGCCCATGCGTGGGCTGTGCACTGCGGGATATCCGCCGCGTGGTTGCAATGTAGGTCGACTGGATGAAGGTTTTTTGACACCCGCCCTGCCAGGGGCAGTTTGCTGCCGGTTCGGCATGCAAAATGCATAGCGTGCACCCAAATTGTTAAGCCAATCGACAACAGGACTTACGCGGCGCCCCTGCATCACCCTTCGGGCTTACAGGGGGAACTTGGGTAAGTCCTGGACCAGATATTTGAGGACTCCTTATGCCCGCTGATCCCGCCACCGGCTCCCTGCCCCCCGCGCAAACCGGCCACATCCGCCTCACCTCGCACGCAGGTGGCTACGGCGCGCTGCCCATCCGCTGGGCAGCGGCCACCGCCGCCGAACGCGGCCCGGTGGTCGGCACCACCACCAAGCGCAGCCACCGCAACGTCATTGGCACGCACAGCGGCAGTTACAGCATTTACCGCGCGCTTGCAGTGGCCTCGGGCGGCCTGTCACCGCAGCACAAGGCCGACCTGACCAACACCATGCCCACCGACATCATCGGCCCCTATCCGCAGTGGAGCGAGCCGGGCCGCATCGTGGCCATGGACCCCTGGGGTGCCACGGTGGCCGATGTGTTTGCGGCCGAGCTGGCTGCGGGCTACGACATCCGCCCCACCATCGCCGTCACCCAGGCCCATGTGATCCTGCCCGAGGTGATCGAGGCGTTGCAGTCTGGTCGCCTGAAGGCCGACGGCAAATTCCTCACCGCCGCTGGCGCAGCCATGGTGACCAAGGTCGCCGTAGAGCCGGTGTGGTACCTGCCCGAAGTGGCCAAACGTTTTGGCTGCACCGAGGCCGAACTGCGCCGCGTGCTGTTCGAGGAAACCGGCGGCATGTACCCCGAGCTGGTCACCCGCAGCGACCTGGAGGTGTTTTTGCCGCCCATCGGCGGGCTCACCGCCTACATCTTCGGCAACCCGCGCGACCTGGCGAATCCCGAAGTGGAGCTCACCGCCCGCGTGCACGACGAGTGCAACGGCTCGGACGTGTTCGGCTCCGACATCTGCACCTGCCGCCCCTACCTCACGCACGCCATCGAAGAATGCATCCAGGGCGCACAGCGCGGCGGCGTGGGCCTGGTGTCGTACTTTCGCAAGGAAGGCCGGGCCCTGGGCGAAGTCACCAAGTTCCTGGTCTACAACGCCCGCAAACGCCAGGTCGGTGGCGACACCGCCGACCAGTATTTCAACCGCACCGAATGCGTGGCCGGCGTGCAAGACATGCGTTTCCAGGAACTCATGCCCGACGTGCTGAACTGGCTGGGCATCCGCAAAATCCACCGCCTGGTGTCGATGAGCAATATGAAATATGACGCGATCACCCGCGCCGGTATCGAGGTGGTGCAGCGGGTGAATATTCCCGAGCACATGATCCCCGCCGATGCCCAGGTGGAAATGGACGCGAAAATGGCTGCGGGTTACTTCACCCCCGGCGCGGTGCCGGATGCCGAAGAACTCAAAAAGGCCAAGGGCCGTGGACTGACTGAATGACTATAAATTTAATAGCTGCTCACGCCGATGCAGTAAGCGCTGGAGCCCTATTGCGCTCTACAAAAACCATCCGCGCGCGGGCCCAGGGCCTGCTGGCGCGCGCCCGTGCGGGCCAGTCGGACTACTTCACCGTGGTGGATGCCGCGCTGGCCCCCACCGCGCAGCTAGTGGCCGAGGTCACCCGCAAAAACTACCCCAGCCTGCAGATCCCGTACCACAGCCGCTGGCGGCATTTTGAGGCGGGCGGGGTCAACCGCACCGACCAGATGACCGAAGAACTCGGCAAGGTCTCGGTAGCCAAACGCGCCCGTGCGCAGATCGACCTGGCCATCGTCAGCGTACTGCTCGACGCAGGCGCGGGCCCCGACTGGAGCTATACCGACCCGCGCACCGGCCAAAAGCTCAGCCGCTCCGAGGGCCTGGGCGTGGCCAGCTTTAACGCCTTCACCAAGGGCCTGTTTTCCAGCAAACCCACCCAGCCCTGCCAGGCCGACGCGCTGGGTTTGCAGTCCCTCACCTCACGCCAGCTGGGCGATGCCTTCCAGGTCGGCGTGGAAAACCCGCTGGTCGGGCTGGAAGGCCGCGCCGCCTTGCTGCGCCGCCTGGGTGAAGTGATTGCCGCCCAGCCCGAAGTGTTTGGTGGTGCGGGCGGGCTGTGCCGTCCGGGCCGGTTGTTCGACCACCTGGTGCCCACCGACACCGACGAACCCAGCGTGGCGGCGCACGACATTCTTGGGGCGCTGCTTGGCACGCTATCGCCCATCTGGCCTGCACAGAATGCTATTAAAACGGACGATGGGGCTGAAATCGCGCTTGGCGATTGCTGGCGCCACAGCGCCGTGCCCGGCGAGGGCGCGTCTGCTGGCTGGATGCCCTTCCACAAGCTGTCGCAGTGGCTCACCTATTCGCTACTGGAGCCGCTGGAATGGGCCGATGTGACCGTGACCGGGCTGGATGCGCTGACAGGCCTGCCCGAATACCGCAACGGCGGCCTGCTGCTCGACGGCGGCGTGTTGGTGTTGAAAGACCCGGCCCTGGCCACCCAGGCGCACACCGCAGGCGACGAATGCATCGTCGAGTGGCGCGCCTTGACAGTTGCCCTGCTGGACGAACTGGCCCCGTTGGTGCGCGCCGAGCTAGGCCTCACTGCCGCGCAAATGCCCCTGGCATGCGTGTTGGAGGGCGGCACCTGGGCGGCAGGCCGCGTGCTGGCTAAAGCGCAACGGGGCGGCACCCCACCCATGAATATCGCCAGCGATGGCACCGTTTTCTAATCCATTGAAGAAGCACACCATGAGCAACGTCCACCTGATAAGCCACCCCCTGGTGCAACACAAGCTGACGCTGATGCGCCGCAAAGATGCCAGCACCAATACCTTTCGCCGCCTGCTCAATGAGCTGAGTTCGCTGATGGCCTACGAAGTCACGCGCGACATGGCGATGCAGGATGTAGAGATTGAAACCCCGCTGGAGACCATGACCGCCCGGGTGATCGACGGCAAGAAACTGGTGTTTGTGTCCATCCTGCGCGCGGGCAACGGCATTTTGGAGGGCATGCTCAGCGTGGTGCCGGGCGCGCGCGTGGGCCATGTGGGCCTGTACCGCGACCCCAAGACGCTGACGGCGGTGGAGTACTACTTCAAGATGCCCAAGGACATGGAAGAGCGTGATGTGGTCATCGTCGACCCGATGCTGGCCACCGGCAACTCGGCCATTGCGGCGGTGGAGCGGCTCAAGGAGCTGAACCCGAAGTCGATCAAATTTGTCTGCCTGCTAACCTGCCCCGAAGGCGTCGCCGCGCTGCAGGCTGCGCACCCCGATGTGGCGATTTATACCGCTGCCATCGACCGCCAGCTCAACAGCCACGGCTACATCGTGCCCGGCCTGGGCGATGCGGGTGACCGTATTTTCGGCACCCAATAAGCAAAGGACTTACGCAGCGCCCCTCTACCGCCCTTCGGGCTTACAGGGGGAACTTGCGTAAGTCGTGAACAACCAAATTTAGACGATGACGGTCAGATCGGTCGAGTTCACCAGGCTGGAACCAGCGCGGGGCCATTCGACCAGCACGCCCTTGTCGGTCTGGGCCAGCACGTAGCCGTCGGTACGCTCGATGCTGCCACGGCGCACCAGGTTCACGCGCTCGCCGGGGGCGAACTGGATCTGGGCAACGGCGAACAGGGACTTGATGAAATACAAAGCTTGCATGGTGAAACTCCAAAAAAGGGCTCAGGCGCGGTGCCTGGGAATCGAATAGGACTTACGTAAGTCCTGTGAAAAAAATTACTGGGATTGCAGCCACTGGCGTTCGCGGGACTCGAGGTCGGCAAACGACTGGGCTTTGCCCAGGTAGCTGTCTACACCGCGCTGGTCTTGCTGGTCCAGATGGCGGCCCAGTGCGTGGGCGGCGTTGCGTGCGGAGAACCAAAATAAATAAAGAATGTGCATGGCCAAAATGTCCTGGGTAATACTGTTTCCCGTGTTTCAGGGTTAACCCTAGTATCGCACAGGGCCGGTGCACGCCCGCACGAAATAATGCACATTAGCGATTCTTGTTTGTTATAAGGCGCTGTTTTGCCTCAATGTGGTGCATGGCTTTCGCATCTAACCAACCCCACATGGCCTTTGTAGATTTATAAGAAATAGGCCTCCAGCGCTTATTCCATAAGCGCAAGCAGCTACTTATTTAGGAGCAAATCACCATAACTGCTCCAGCCGCCCTTCCACCAGCCGCAGGCCGCGCGTGGCCATGGCCTGGGCTTCGGCTTCGTCGTGGGTTACCAACACCGTGGCCATACCGGCATCGAAGATTCGCTGGCGAAATTCCGCTTGCAGGTCGCGGCGCAGCGCGGCATCCAGGGCAGAAAACGGCTCGTCCAGCAGCAGCGCACGCGGTGCGGTGATGAGAGCCCGGGCCAGGGCCACCCGCTGCTGTTCGCCACCCGACAGCGTCCAGACCCGGTGCCGGGCATGGTTAACCAGGCCGAAGCGTTCCAGCAAGGCCTCGGCGCGCTGGCGGGCTGCGGCTTTGGGCACACGTTGCTCGACCAGGCCAAAGGCCACGTTGTCGCGCACGTCCAGGTGCGGAAACAGCGCAAAGTCCTGGAACATCAGCGCAAAACCGCGCCGCTCGGGCGGCAGGCGGCTGATGTCCTCGCTGTCAAACCACACGCTGCCCGCCTCGGCGGCTTCCAGCCCGGCGGCGATTTTCAACAAGGTGCTTTTACCGCTGCCCGAGGGGCCGAGCAAGGCGACGATTTCGCCCTCGGCGACTTGCAGGCTGAGCTGGTCTGCCAGCAGGCGCGGGCCGTAGTGTTTGGTGATGTGGCGCAGTTCAAGCATGGTGGGGAGCCTTACGGCGTGGGCCTTCGATCAACGCAAACGCGGCCAGGGCCAGGGCCATCAGCACGCAGGCCAGCACCAGCGCCGCGTCGCCATTGGCGGCACCCGGGCGGCCCAGGCGCTGGTAGATCAGCGTGGTCAAGGTGGCCCACTCGGGGCGGGATAAAAACAGGGTGACAGCAAATTCGCCCAGGGCGGTGGCCGCCGCGAAGGCCATGCCCCGGCGCAGTGCAGGGGCCACCATCGGCAAGGTGACGCGCCAGAACACGCGCCAGGGCGTGGCGCCCAGGCTGCGGGCGGCCTGGGGCAGGTGTTCGGGCAGGCTGTCCAGGGCCGATGCCAGCGATTTGGCGACAAACGGATAGGCCAGCACCGCATAGGCGCACAGCAGCAGCGGCAGGCTGGCGGTCCATTGCGGGTAGAGCAGCAGCAGGCCGAAAGCCACGGTGATGGGCGACACCACAAACGGCAGGAACGCGGCGGCACGCATCGCTACGGAGCGTTGCGCGGCCAGCGCGTGCAGCACGCCCAGCACGGTGGCCAGCAGCAGCGCGGTGGCGGAGAAACGCAAGGTGTTCCACAGCGCGGCCAGCGTCTCTTCGTCGGCCACCAGCGCCCAGGTGTCCCAGCCCGCATGGGCGGCCCGCCAAACGATCGCCACCAGCGGCGCGGCGCAGAAGAAGGCCAGCACGCCGAGTGCCGCCGCCACGCCCAGCCAGTGTGCCGGGCGGCTGGGGCGCTGGCGGGCGATGGGCTGCACGCGGGTGGGCGTGGCCAGGCGTTTCTCAATAAGCGCGTAGCCCCAGGCCACCGCGCCGGTCAGCAGCAGCATCCACAGCGCCAACAGGCTGGCCGGGGCCAGTTGCAGTTCGTGGGCGACCAGGGTGTAGATCTCCACCTCCACCGTGGCGTAACGCTGGCCGCCCAGCACCTGGGCCAGGCCATACCCGGCCCTGCCGTACACAATCACCAGGCAGAGGCTCGATGCCAGCCAGGGCGGGCTGGCGGGCCACGCGG
>CAUPNM010000009.1:0-171733 GCA_963512645.1 uncultured Albidiferax sp.
CCAGGCCGGCATGGTCATGGTGAACCTGCCCACCGCCGGGGTGGACTACCACGTGCCGTTTGGTGGCCGCAAGGGCAGCAGCTTTGGCTCGCGCGAGCAGGGTCGTTATGCGCAAGAGTTCTTCACCACGGTGAAGACCGCCTACATCGGCGCTTGAGCATGCTTGCCATCTTCGATCCCCGCCTGGAGCCCGTGGTGCGCGGCGCTGCCCTGGAACACCTGTGCACCGGCGCCATCTGGAGCGAAGGCCCCGTGTGGCTGCAGGAAGATGGCTGTGTGCTGTGGAGCGATATTCCCAACAACCGCATGCTGCGCTGGTCTGCCGCCGACGGCATGACCGTGTGGCGCGACAACGTGGAGTTCACCAACGGCCACACCCGCGACCGCAATGGCGACCTGCTGCACTGCTCGCACGGCCTGCGCGCCATCGTGCGCACCCCGCTGCGCGATGGCCGCATCCTGGCCGACACGCCCGATGCGGTGGTGGTAGACCGCTACCAGGGCAAGCGCCTGAATTCGCCCAACGACCTGGTCGTCAAGCGCGACGGAACCATCTGGTTCAGCGACCCGCCCTACGGCATCTTGAGCAACCGCGAGGGCCACCAGGCCGTGCCCGAGCAGGCGGCCAACCACGTGTTCTGCTTCGACCCCGCCACCGGCGTGCTCACCGCCGCCAGCGCCTGGGTGCAGGAGCCCAACGGCCTGGCGTTTTCGCCCGACGAAACACTGCTGTACGTGAGCGACACCTCGGCGGCGCTGCGCAGCGATGGCAGCGGCCACCACCACATCGCCGTGTTCGACGTAGCCGCCGACAACAGCTTGCAGAACCCCCGTGTGTTTGCCGAGGTCAGCCCCGGCCTGTCAGACGGCTTTCGCATCGACACCCAGGGCTGGATCTACACCAGCAGCACCGACAGCGTACAGGTCTACCACCCCGACGGCACGCTGCTGGGCAAGATCGCCGTGCCAGAAAAGGTGGGCAACCTGTGCTTTGGCGGGCCACAAGGCAACCAGCTTTTTATCGCGGCCAGCACCTCGCTGTACCGCATCACGCTCACGACGAAAGGAAACCCATGAGCCAGGAAATCCTGCTGCTGGTGGAAAAGTGCAGCCACTGTTTCAGCTACTACGATATTGAGAGCGGCTCACGCTTGCACAGCGTGCGTTTGCCCGAGTTTCCGCATGAATTTGTGGTGGACGCGGCGCAGCGTTATGCCTACATCGGCCACTACGGCGTAGAGACCTCGGGCCACCTGGGCGCGGGCGGCACCAGCATCTTCCAGATCGACATTGCGCAACGCACGCTGGCGCGCACCATCGACATTGCGCCATTCAACCGCCTGCACGGCATGCAGATGGACGACCAGGACCGGCTGTACGCGCTGAGCGAAGACCGCGCCCAGCTGGTGGTGTTGGACCACCCCGCCACCGACACCGCCCCCCGGCGCGCCGTGCCTACCGGCGGCATCAAGTCGCACCTGTTCGCGCTGAGCCGCGACGGGCAGACCGCGTATGCGATGAACCTGCTGTCGCACACCGTCACCAAGATCAAACCGTTTGACGCCACCTTCGCCCCGCAGGCCTGCGCCCCCGGCGAAAAGCCCGAAGGCTATGCCCTCAGCGCCGACGAAAAAACCCTGTTCGTCACCTGCCGCTGGAGCAACACCCTGGCCGCCATCGACACCGCCACCATGCAGGTGCTGCGCACAGCCCCCAGCCGCGACGACGCGACCCGGTTGTACCTGTACCGTGATGGCCGCATCGTGGTGACTAACTACGGCGAACGCTCCCTGAGCGTGGTGGACCCGGTGACCCTGAAGGAGCTGGCCCACATCCCAATGGAAGCCCGCGCGATTGCGCTGAGCTACCACCCCACCAAGCCGCTAGCCTTTGTGAGCCAGGACAACGACAAGCTGGGTTACTTCAACATGGAAACGCTGCAGTTCGACCGCTTCATTGCCACCCAGCGCGAGCCCGACGTATCCCGCGTGGTGATCCTGTGATCACCCCCGTCGTCAGCATCCAGAACCTGGGCAAACGTTTCGGCGGCACCCAGGCGGTGGATGGCGTGTCGCTGGACCTGTTCGCAGGCGAAATCCTGGCGCTGCTGGGCGAAAACGGCGCGGGCAAGTCCACGCTGATCAAAATTTTGGCGGGCGTGTATGCGCAAGACACGGGTAGCATCCACCTGCAGGGCGAGGCCGAATCCGTCTGGCGTGCCCGCCCCAAAGACAAACAAGGCATCGCCTTCATCCACCAGGACCTGGGCCTGGTGGAGTGGATGACGGTGGCCGAGAACGTGGCCCTGGGCATGGGCTTTCCCAAGCGCCACGGCTTCATCGACTGGAAACAGGCCAACGTCAATGCGGCCCGGGTACTGGGCCATGTGGGCTGCGACATCGACCCGCGCCGCCGCGTCTTCACCCTGACCCGCGCCGAAAAGTCCCTGCTGGCGATTGGCCGCGCACTCGACACGCAGGCCAAGGTGCTGGTGCTGGACGAGCCCACCGCCAGCCTGCCCATGGCCGACGTGCAGCGCATGTTCACCTTGCTGCGCCAGCTCAAAAGCCAGGGCGTGGCGATGATTTACGTGTCGCACCGGCTCGACGAGATCATGGACATCTCGGACCGCGCCGCGGTGATGCGCGACGGCAAGCTGGTGGGCACCCGCACTACCGCGCAGACCACCGACGCCGAACTGGTGGAGCTGATCGTGGGCCGCAAGTTTGCCGGCAGCATGGCCAAGGCCGATGCCCACAGCCAGGAGGTAGTGTTGTCGCTGGAGCAGGTGTATTCGGCCAATGCAGGCCCGGTCTCGTTCAGCGCCCGCAAGGGCGAAGTGCTGGGGCTCATCGGCCTGCGCGGCGCGGGCCACGAGGCCATCAGCCGGGCGCTATTTGGCCTGGCCGAGGTGTCGCAAGGCCGCATGCAACTGGGTGGCAAAACCATCACCCCGCGCAACCCGGCGCACGCCATTTCCCTGGGCGTGGGCCTGGTGGCGGCGGACCGGCTGGACGAAAACCTGGGCCCCAACTTGAGCGTGCAGGAGAACCTGTTCCCCAACCCCGCCCTGGTGCTGGGCGCTCTGCTGACCCGGCTGCGCGGCAAGGTCGAGGGCCTGCAGGCCCGCAAACTGATCCAGCAGTTTGACGTGAACCCGCCCGCGCCGCAGGCCGACGTGCAAAACCTCAGCGGCGGCAACCAGCAAAAAGTGGTACTGGCGCGCTGGATCAACTTGCAACTGCCGCTGCTGATCCTGGAAGAACCCACCGCCGGGGTAGACGTGGGGGCCAAGCGGCAGATCTACGAGATCTTGCGCACCCAGGCCAATGCAGGCGTGTGCGTGCTGGTGGTGTCCACCGACTTCGAGGAAGTCGCCAACGTCTGCACCCGCGCCCTGGTCTTCCGCGACGGCCAGGTGGCCACCGAACTCACTGGCGACGCGCTCAGCGTGGCCGGGCTGCTGGTAGCGGCATCCGGACAACAAACTACACAAACGGAGACACCATGAGCAATTCCATCAAAGCCACGGCGCTGGAGCCGGACCCATCCTTCGACGGCCAACACAAGGGCCTGCTGGCGGGCATCACCCAGCTCATTCCGGTCTACGGCCTGCCCGCGCTGACGCTGGGGCTGATCCTGCTGTTTTCGGTGCTGCTGCCCGACAGCTTTCCCACGCTGTTCAACCTGCGCTCCATCTTGGGCGACAAGTCGGTGATCGCCATCCTGGCGCTGGCCGCCACCATCCCGATGATGACCGGCAAGATCGACCTCACCGTGGGCTATGGCATCGTGCTGTGGCACATTTTGGCCATCAGCCTGCAGACCAAGTTCGGCCTGCCCTGGCCTGCGGCGGTGCTGGTGGTGTTGCTGTGCGGCGCGCTGTTTGGCCTGCTCAACGGCATTCTGGTGGAGCAGGCGCAGATCGACTCCTTCATCGCCACCCTGGGCACCGGCACCGTGCTGTACGCGGTAGCGCTGTGGCACAGCGGGGGCCGCCAGGTGATTGGCGAGCTGCCCGAGGGCTTTGTAAACATCGCAGGCTCGGACTTTCTGGGCCTGCCGATCACCGCGTTTTATGTGCTGCTGATTGCGGTGGTGCTGTGGTTGGTGAGCGAGCACACGCCGATTGGCCGCGCGCTGTACGTCATCGGCTCCAACCCCAAGGCCGCCGTGCTCAACGGCATTGCGCTGGAGAAATGCGTGATGGGCGCGTTCGTCGCCTCGGGCACCCTGTCGGCCTTTGCCGGGGTGGTACTGGCATCGCGCCTGCAAATTGGCCAGGCCGGGGTGGGGCTGGAGTTTCTGCTGCCCGCCCTGGTAGGTGCCTTTTTGGGCTCCACCACCATCCGGCCCGGGCGCGTCAACGTCTGGGGCAGCCTGGTAGGCGTGGCCATTTTGGCGGTCGGCATCTCGGGCATCCAGCAGTTTGGCGGGGCCTTCTTCGTCGAGCCACTGTTTAACGGGCTCACGCTGCTGGTCTCCATCGGTATCGCAGGCTACGCGCAACGCAAGCGTGGCCAATCCATCAAACGCCGTATTGCCGAGATGCATATGGCGGTTGCCCCGGCCACACCGTCGCCAGACGGTGGGCCCACCCAAGTCCGTTCCCACTAAAACTACCAGGAGACAAGCATGACCCGATTCCCCTCCCCGCTGCGCGCCGTCGTTGTGGCCGCCGCCACCCTCTGTCTGGCAGGCCACGCCCTGGCCGACGACTTTCTGGACGCTGCCAAGAAACGCGTAGCTACCGCTACAGCCCCCGCCGACAAGTGGGACGGCCCCACCACCGGCCCCAAGGCGGCCGCAGGCAAAACCATCGTTTACGTGGCGGGTGACCTGAAGAACGGCGGCCACCTGGGCACCTCGCAAGGCGTGGAAGAAGCCGGCAAGGTGATTGGCTGGACGGTGCGCGTCATCGACGGCCAGGGCTCGGTCAGTGGGCGCACCGCCGCGCTGAACCAGGCGCTGGCGCTCAAGCCTGCCGGCATCGTGGTCGGCGGCTTTGACACCTCCGAGCAGAAGGTGGCTTTTGAAGCGGCCACCAAGGCCGGTATTCCACTGGTCGGCTGGCACTCGGGCGAGCAGCCCGGCCCCAACCCCGGCGCGGGCCTGTTTGCCAACGTGACCACCCTGCCCGCCGATGTGTCCGAAACCGCCGCCTCCTGGGTGGTGGCCGACTCCAACGGCAAGGCCGGTGTGGTGATCTTCACCGATTCGCAGTACGCCATCGCCTTGTTCAAGGCCCGCGCCATGGAAGCGGTGATCAAGAAGTGCGGCGGCTGCACCGTGCTGAGTTTTGAAGACAGCCCCATCTCCGAAAGCTCCACCCGCATGCCCCAGCTCACCACCTCGCTGCTACAGCGCTTTGGCGACAAGTGGACGCATTCGCTGGCTATCAACGACCTGTACTTCGACTTCATGGGCCCGACGCTGCAGGCCGCGGGCAAGAAGGGCGACAGCACACCCAAGGCCGTGTCGGCAGGCGACGGCTCCGAGGCCGCCTACCAGCGCATCCGCACCAAGCGCTACCAGGCCGGCACCGTGCCCGAGCCGCTGAACATGCAAGGCTGGCAGCTGGTGGACGAGCTCAACCGCGCCATGGCCAAGGCACCGTGGTCCGGCTATTCGCCCAAAGTGCATCTGGTGACACCCGAGAACGTGGGCAAGGACGGCGGGCCGAAAAACATCTTTGACCCCGACAACGGCTACCGCGCCCAGTACAAGGCCATCTGGGGCAAATAAGATAATCGCTATAAAAAAGTGAGCTGCTTGCGCTTATGGATTAAGCGCAAGCAGCCCTTTCGACATAAATTCACCTTTGTCGCCCAAGCGACCGCACACTAGGACTTGCCCGGTAACACCTGCGCACCAGCCCACCCAAAATCGCTCTGATAAGGAGCACCCCCATGGACAAGGTCTGGTTGAACAATTACCCCGCAAACGTCGCCCACGAAATCGACGTGAACGCCTACGGCTCGCTCACGCAGTTGCTCGAAGAGTCCTTCAAAAAACACGCCGACAACCCTTTCTCGGTGTGTATGGAGCGCTGGATGAGCTACCGCGAGCTCGACCAGCTCTCGGGTGCGCTGGGCGCGTGGCTGCAAGCCCAGGGGCTCAAGCCCGGTGCGCGGGTGGCCATCATGCTGCCCAATATTCCGCAGTTTGCCGTCACCATGGCCGCCGTGCTGCGCGCCGGGTATACCTGCGTCAACGTCAACCCGCTGTACACCCCGCGCGAGCTGGAGCACCAGCTCAAGGACTCGGGGGCCACGGCCATCGTGATCCTGGAGAACTTTGCCCGCACCCTGCAAGAGGTGGTGGCCCGCACCCAAATCCAGCACGTGGTGCTGGCCCACATGGGCGACCTGCTGGGCGCGGTGTATGGCCGGGTGGTCAACTTCATGGTGCGCCGGGTCAAGAAACTGGTGCCCGCCTACCAGTTACCGCGCAACGGCACCTTGCGCGTCACCCTGTTCAACCAAGCGCTGGCCGATGGGCAGGGCCGGTCGCTGCAGCCCACGGCCAGCACGCTCGATAGCATTGCGTTTTTGCAATACACCGGCGGTACCACCGGCCTGTCCAAGGGGGCCATCCTGACGCACCGCAACATCGTGGCCGCCACGCTGCAGGCCGAGGCCTGGTTCAGCCCGGCGCTGGCCAAGGTGGGCGAGGCCCGCAAGATCAACAGCATCGCCGCCCTGCCGCTGTACCACATCTTCGCCCTCACGCTGTGCCTGATGGGCATACGCCTGGGCTCGCACATGACGCTGGTGCCGAACCCGCGCGACTTTGCCGGGTTCATCGAGACCCTGAAAAAACGCCCGTTCCACCTGCTGCCCGCCGTCAACACGCTGTTTAACGCGCTGCTGCTGCAGCCCACGTTCAAGACCATCGACTTCTCCAGCCTGTGCGTCACCCAGGCGGGCGGCATGGCGGCATCGGAAGGCACGGCCAAGCGCTGGCTGGAGGCCACCGGCAGCGCCATGGTGGAAGGCTGGGGCATGAGCGAGACCTGCGCCATCGGCACCAACAACCCAGTGCTGAACAAAAGCTTTACCGGCACCATCGGCCTGCCGCTACCCAGCATCTCCATCGCCATCAAGGACGACGAAGGCAACTCGCTGCCGTTGGGTGCGGCGGGCGAGATCTGCATCAAAGGCCCCAACGTCACCACCGGCTACTACAACCAGCCCGAGGAAACCGCCCGCTCGTTCACCGCCGACGGCTACCTGCGCACCGGCGATATCGGCATGATGGACGAGCGCGGCTACACCCGCATCGTGGACCGCAAGAAAGACATGATTTTGGTCAGCGGCTTTAACGTGTTCCCCAACGAGCTGGAAAACGTGATCTCGCTGTGCCCCGGCGTGGTGGAGTGCGCGGCCATCGGCGTGCCCGACGAGATGCAGGGCGAGGCCATCAAGGTGTTCATCGTCAAGAGCGACCCGGCCCTGACCGAAGCCGATGTGCTGGCCTTTTGCAAACAAAACCTCACCGGCTACAAAATGCCCAAGAGCATCGAGTTCCGTAAGGATTTACCGAAGTCCAACGTGGGCAAAATTTTGCGGCGCGAACTGCGCACGCCGACGGCCTGAATATCGGTTCCACCAGCCACCAGTGGGTGCGGCTGCGCTCGGCGGACTCACTGTGCCCCGGTACTTCTGTGGCCCACACCACCCGGTTCGGCACGGTGGCTGCGGCCTCCAGCCGATTTGGGGCCGCCCTGGTTAAAATCGTGGGTTGCCTGCCCACCGGGCAGTCGCTCGCTTTGACCCGTAACGCACCTGGATAGCAGCCTACGCGCTGCCATCCAGGTGCGTTACGGGTCGTGCCGTATTTGCTCTGGAAACCACCTTGTCTTACGCCTCCGAAACCCGCCGCCGCCGCACGTTTGCGATCATCTCCCACCCGGATGCGGGTAAAACCACGCTGACCGAAAAGCTGCTGCTGTTCTCGGGCGCGATCCAGATTGCGGGCTCGGTGAAAGCGCGCAAGGCCACCCGGCATGCGACCAGCGACTGGATGGAGATTGAAAAGCAGCGCGGCATCTCGGTGGCCTCGTCGGTCATGCAGATGCTGTACCGCGACCACGTGATCAACCTGCTCGACACCCCCGGCCACAAAGACTTCTCGGAAGATACCTACCGCGTGCTGACCGCCGTGGACTCGGCCCTGATGGTGATCGACGCGGCCAACGGCGTGGAAGCGCAAACCCGCCGCCTGATCGAGGTGTGCCGCCAGCGCGATACGCCCATCATCACGTTTGTGAACAAGATGGACCGCGAAGTGCGCGAGCCGCTGGACATCCTGGACGAGATCGAGCGCGAACTCGGCATGCCCTGCGTGCCCATGACCTGGCCGGTGGGCCAGGGCAAGAGCTTTGGCGGCATCATGAACCTGCGCACCCAGACCATGACGGTGTTCGACTCCGGCAAGGAACGCCTGCCGCAAGAGTTCGAGACCATCGCCCTGGACAACCGCACTGAGCTGCTCAAGCGTTTTGGGGCCGAATTTGAATCCGCCGAGCAAAGCATGGAACTGGCCGCCGGGGCCTCCCCCGCCTGGGACCTGGAGGCGTTTTTGGCGGGCAAGCAGACCCCCGTGTTCTTTGGCTCCGGGGTGAACAACTTCGGGGTGATGGAAGTGCTGGACGCGTTGGTCGATCTGGCCCCGCCGCCCCAGCCTCGCACCAGCACCACGCTGGTGAACCGCCAGCCGGTGGTCAAAGAAATCCAGCCCGAAGACAAGGCCTTTGCCGGTGTGGTGTTCAAGGTGCAGGCGAATATGGACCCGGCGCACCGCGACCGCATCGCCTTTGTGCGCATGGCCTCGGGCAAGTACACGCCGGGCATGAAACTGCGCGTGCAGCGCACCGCCAAAGAGCTGCGCCCCACCAGCGTGGTCACCTTTCTGAGCCAGCGCCGCGAGGCGGTGGACGAGGCCTATGCGGGCGACATCATCGGCTTTACCACCCACGGCGGTGTGCAGTTGGGCGACACGATTACCGACGGTGCCAGCCTACAGTTCACCGGCCTGCCCTTCTTTGCGCCCGAGCTGTTCATGACCGTGATCTTGAAGAACCCGCTGCGCACCAAGCAGTTGCAGCAGGGCCTGGCCCAGCTGGGCGAAGAAGGTGCCATCCAGGTGTTCCGCCCCAATGTGGGCGGGCCGATGCTGCTGGGTGCCGTGGGCCAATTGCAGTTTGAAGTGGTGCAGCACCGCCTGAAGTCCGAATACGACGCCGACGTGCGGCTGGAAGGCTGCCAGTACACCGGTGCGCGCTGGATCACCGCCGACACCCCGGCCGAGCTGCGCGCCTTCACCGATGCCTACCCGATGCGCATGGCCAACGACGCGGCCGAAACCCTGGCCTACCTGTGCACCTCGCCCTACGACGTGCGGCTGGCGCAAGAGCGTTTCCCGAAAATCCACTTCCACCCGCTGCGCGAGCACGCGGGCCTGGCGCTGCAAAACGCAGGCTAATCGCGGGGCGGCGGCTGCACTTCCAACGTGGAATCGCAGCCAATCCCCGCCGCTACCCAGCGCCGCGCCCAGCGGCCCAGCCAGGGGGCGGCCCAACGCCAGCGCGGACTGAGCACATCTGCGGGCTGGCTGATGGCTCCGCACACGTAGCGGGCCTGCGCATCTTCCCATCGCAAAGCCGCACACGCACCGGTGCGGCGGCCACTCAACACGATGCCCAGCGGGCACGGTGCCGACACACAGCACACGCCACAGCCGTTGCAGGACGCGCCCACCGCCGGTTTGGCGGGAGCCGTGGGGTGGAGGTGCAGCACCTGCCATGCAGGATCGCGAGGGATAGGCGTGGGCATGCGCGATTGTGGCCCAGCCAACGGCTGCTATGCATTCAGTAGCTGCTCACGCCTATGGAATAAGCGCTGGAGGCCTAAAAAGCTTAAATTTTAGAAACTGCTCCGTAGCGCCTGGTACAGCGCGCCAAAGCGCTGGAAGCGGGCGGCTGCGGCAGCGGGCTGGGCCACCGGCTCGAAACGCTGGGCTACGGGCGGGCTCAGGCACACATCGGCCTCTACACCGCCATCGGCCAGCCAGGCCAGGCGTGCCGCGCCCAGGGCACCACCGGTGGCACCGCCCTCTTGCGTGACCAGCGGCACACCCAGGGTGTTGGCCAGCTCCTGCGACCACCAGGCGCTTCGGGCACCGCCGCCCACCACCGACAGCGCACCGATCGGCTGGTCGGTGGCCAGGGTGCGCCAGCCATCGCACAGGCCGAAGTTCACACCTTCCACCACGGCGTAGGCTAGTGCCGAGGTGTCATGGCTGTGGGTCAGGCCGAACAGCACGCCCTGGGCGTTGGGGTTGTTGTGCGGCGAGCGTTCGCCCGACAGGTAGGGCAAAAACAGCGGTGCGTTGGCGCGGGCGCTGGGCGACACCTGGGCGGCTGCGGCCAGCAGCGCGGCTTCGTTGTCATACCGCAGCAACTTGGTGGCCCAACTCACCGCGCTGGCGGCGGACAACATGACCGACATCTGGTGCCAACGGTTGGGCAGCGCGTGGCAAAAGGCATGCACTGCCTGGGCCGGGTTGGGTCGGAAGCTGTCGGTGGCCAAAAACACCACGCCCGAGGTGCCCAGCGACACAAAGCCCTGCCCTGGCGACACCAAGCCCATGCCCACGGCGCTGGCGGCGTTGTCGCCCCCACCACCGGCCACCGGCAAACCCGCACGCAGGCCCCAGCGGATGGCTATGCTGGACAACAACCCAGCGGAGACGGCACTGCCCTCGACCACGCGGGGCATGTGCGATTCGTCCAAGCCGCAAGCCGCCAGCAGTTTGGGCGACCAGGTGCGCGCACCCACGTCCAGCCACAGGGTGCCGGAGGCATCGGAGCAGTCGGTCACGGCTTCGCCAGTCAACAGCAGGCGCAGATAGTCTTTGGGCAGCAGCACGCGGGCGGTTTGCTGGAAGATTTCGGGTTCAAACTCGCGCAGCCACCACAGCTTGGGCGCGGTGAAGCCGGGCATAGCCAGGTTGCCGGTGATGGCCGCCACCTCGGGCACGGCTTCGGTCAGGGCCACGCAGGCAGCGCCGCTGCGGCCATCGTTCCACAGAATGGCAGGGCGCAGCACCTTGTCTTGCGCGTCCAGCAGCACCGCGCCGTGCATCTGGCCCGACAGGCCAATGGCCCGCACCGCAGACAGGGCGGCGCGGTGGCTGGCGGCCAGCTGGTCCATCACCGATTCGAGTGCGCGCCACCAGCTGTGCGGGTCTTGTTCGGACCACAGGGGCTGGGGTTGCTGCACCGTGAGCTGCGCATGTGCTACCGCCACCACGCGGTGGTCGTCGGCCAGCAGCAGCGCTTTGAGTTCGGAGGTGCCGAGGTCGAGTCCGAGGTACATGTATTTCTCTTCAATGGTCAAAATTTCGATGGTGTGGCCCGCATCGCTTAAATGCCCACGGCGCGGATCCATTCCAGGGACACCGCGGAACCGGCTTTGCCGGGCCGCTGGTGTCGCCCCCTGCAAGGGGGTTGGAGGCTACACGCAGTGAGCAAGCCTGGGGGTGTTCTCAATTCTTATTGCCAAATCTCGCCTCGGCCTGGCGGCGGAAGTCTTTGGGGGTCATGCCTTTGATCTGCATGAAACGGCGGTTGAAATTGGCCACGTTGTTGAAGCCTACGTCGTAACAAACGTTGTTGATGTAGCGGTCGGTTTCCATCAGCAACTGGCAGGCGCGGTTGATGCGCAGGCGGTTCACAAAGTCGGTAAAGGTGTTGCCAGTGGCACGGCGGAAGTAGCGGGAGAACTGGCTCTCGGTCATGTTGACGCGGGCCGCCACCTCGGCCATGGTGAACTGGTCGGCGCTGTGCTCAGTGAGGTAGCTGACAACACCGCTGATCTGCGCCAGCGAGGCATCGTCGTCAAAGCTTTGCATCTGCACCGTGGACAGCAGACGGTAGTCGGTGCAACGCGCCAGCTGGTCCAACAGGATCAGGAATTCGCCGTAGCGGGCCATGCCGTGGCTGGCCTTGATGCGCACCAGGGCATCGCGGGCGACATCGCTCATGTCGAAGAATTCAATGCCGTGGCGGGCGCGCTCCAGCAGGGGCAGCACGCTGTGCAGCTCGCCCACCTCGGCCCCGGCCTGGCGCAGCGGGGTTTCGGAAAACTGCAGCACCATGTCGCGCAGGTGCACCACTTCGTCCGAGCCGTCGCTGCTGATCCAGTTGTGCGGCAGGCGCGGGCCGGTGAGCACCAGGTTGCCGGGCTCGAAGTGGCCGATGTAGTCGCCCACAAACAGCTTGCCCCGGGTCTCGACGATGAGGTGCAGTTCGCACTCTTCGTGCTGGTGCCAGCGCACCAGCGGCGTGGGAATGCCGTGCTCCAGATAACGCAGGCTGCCGGGCATTTCCAACGTCTCGTAGCCCAGCGTTGAATGGCGGCCCAGGTCGTGTTCCAGCTCTGGTTCGCGGTCCCGTTGTCGCACGCTGCCCATGGTGATCTCCTTATGAACCGGTGACACTACCACCATCCATGTTCAGGCATGGAGGGTGGTGGCCAGTAAGCTCAAACTTTCCCCATGAACTGGTGAACCTGGGCGCTGGCTTTGTGCAGCGCCGCTACCAGGCGGGGGTCTCCGGCCAGCTCGGCCCAGAACGGCACGTTGCCCGCCAGCGCCACCACCGGGTCGGCGGCATCGCACATGGCATGCGCCACGGCGGGGTCCATCGCCTGGTCTTGGTAGACATACGACAGCTCACCCCGGTGCCAGCGCTGCAAGAACGCCAGGAACAGCGCAGGCAACACAGCCACGGCATCGATGCTGCGGCCCTGGGCCAGGCACTCGCGCACCGTGGGGGCGATGAAGCCGGGCATCTTGGAGAAGCCGTCGGCAGCTACACGCTGGTTGGTGTCGAGGATGGCGGCGTTGCCAAAGCGGTCCAGCACCACGTCGCGGTAGGTGGGCAGGTCCAGCGGGCACGGGTGCTCGGGCGTATCCAGGCAGGGGATCACGTCGGAGGTGACGTAATCAAACGCCATTTTGCGGATACGTGCGTCGTGCGTGCCTTCGTGGATGTAGGTATAGCCCGCCAGCGTGCCAGCCCAGGCGATGCAGCTGTGGGTGGCGTTGAGCAGGCGGATCTTGGCTTCTTCAAAAGCCGCCACCGAATCCACCATCTGCACGCCCACGGCCTCCCAGGCAGGGCGGCCGTTGCAGAAGTTGTCTTCAATCACCCACTGGATGAAGGACTCGCCCATGATGGCGGCCCCGTCGTCCCAGCCGGTGGCGGCCAGCACACGGCCCCGCAGTTCGGGCGCGGGGCGCGGCGTGATGCGGTCCACCATGGCGTTGGGGCAGGTGGTGTGGGCCAGCACCCAGGCGTGCAAGGCGGTGTCGCCCGCCAGCTGGATGAAGGACAGCAGTCCCTTGCGCACGCGGTCGCCGTTGTGGCGCAGGTTGTCGCAGTTCAGCAGCGTGACCTTGCCACCACCACCGGCCATGCGTGCGCGCAGGATGGCGGTGAGTGCGGCGTAGATGCAGCTGCCGGGCTGGCCGTTTTTGGCGCGCTCCAGGTCGGCGGCCAGGTCGGGCGAACCCAGGTCGAGCTGGTCGTTGGCATCCAGGTAATAACCGGCTTCGGTGACGGTGAACGAGATGATGCGGGTGTGGGCATCGGCCCCTACCTGGATCAGCCCGGCCAGGTCGGGCGCGTAGGGCACGATCTGGCGGATGGACTCGATGCGCTCGTAGCTGCGCTCGTCGGTGGGGGTGACGGTTTCCAGCGTGTAGGTACCGCCCTGGGCCGCCAGTGCGGCCATGGTCTCGGGCATGTCGGGGCGGGTATTGCCCCCGGCCAGCGACCACTGTGTGTCGCCGCTAGCGCGCAGCTTGTGCATGTAGACCGCCTGGTGGGCGCGGTGGAACGAGCCCACGCCCAGGTGCAGCATCACGTAATGGGTAGCAGACATTCTGGGCAACCCCTTACGCCAGCGCGACCATGCGGCCCGCGCTGTCAAAACAATGCAAGGTGTTCAGGTCAAACTCCAGCGTGACCGGGTCGCCGATCTGCAGGCTGGTGCGCTCGGCCTGGCGCGAGATCATCTGCGTGCCCATCACGTCCACGTGGATCAGGGTGTCGGCCCCCAGGGCTTCGATCAACTCCACCTTGCCGGGTACACCGGCGCTGCCCACGGGCAAGACGCGCACGCCTTCGGGGCGCACGCCGATCAGGCCGTCCTTGGGCACCCGGCCTGCGGCCTGGCCTGCCAGCGCACCAAACTGCGACAACTGGGCGGCCTTGACGATGTTCATCGACGGCATGCCGATGAACTGCGCCACGAACTGGTTGGCGGGCTTGTCATACAGCTCCAGCGGTGCACCGACCTGCTCGATGGCACCGTCGCGCAGCACCACCACGCGGTCGGCCAGGGTCATGGCTTCCACCTGGTCATGGGTCACGTAGATGGTGGTCACGCCCAGGGCGCGGTGCAGCTTGTGGATCTCAACCCGGGTTTGGCCACGCAAAGCCGCATCCAGGTTGGACAGGGGTTCGTCAAACAAAAAGATCTTGGGGGCCCGCACGATGGCGCGGCCAATGGCCACACGCTGGCGCTGGCCACCGGACAACTCTTTGGGGGTGCGCTTGAGGTAGGCGGTGAGGTTGAGCTTTTCAGCAGCGGCCTCGACCTTTTTCTTGATTTCGTCCGGGGGCACCTTGGCCAGCTTGAGGGCGAAGGACATGTTGTCGAACACCGTCATGTGCGGGTACAGGGCGTAGCTTTGGAACACCATGGCCAGCTCGCGCTGCGAAGACGGCAGGTGGGTGATGTCCTTGCCATCAACGTGCAGCGTGCCGCCGTCGGTGGTTTCCAGCCCAGCAATCATGCGCAGCAGGGTGGACTTGCCGCAGCCGGAGGGGCCGACGAAGACGATGAATTCGTTCTTGTTGATATCGAGGTCGATACCCTTGATGGCGCGGTGCTCGCCAAAGAATTTCTCAACACCACGGAGTTGCAGAAAAGACATGATGGAATCCTTGAATGGGGTTACAGCCCAGGGCACACGCCCCGGACGGTGAAACAGTTACTTGACGGCGCCGAAGGTAAGACCTTGGACGAGTTGTTTCTGGCTGAACCAGCCAAACACAATGATGGGTCCGATGGCCATCAGCGAAGCCGCTGACAACTTGGCCCAGAACAGGCCCTCAGGGCTGGAGTACGAGGCGATCAGCGAGGCCAGGGTACCGGCGTTGGCGGAGGTCAGGTTCAAGGCCCAGAAGGCTTCGTTCCACGACAGCACCAGGCACAGCAGACCAGTGGACGCAATGCCGCCCATGGTGAGGGGCAGGATCACGTGCTTGAACTCTTCCCAGACGGTGGCACCGTCCAGCCGCACGGCTTCCAGAATGTCCTTGGGGACTTCCTTGAAGGCGCTGAACAGCATCCAGACCATGATGGGCAGGTTGGACAGGGTGAACACGATGACCAGGGCGGTCAGCGAGTCCAGCATGCCAGCGGTCTGCGCCATCACATACACCGGCACCAGAGCACCCACGGCAGGCATCATCTTGGTCGACAGCATCCACAGCAGGATGTCGCGGGTCTTCTTGGTGGGGAAGAAGGCCATCGAGTAGGCGGCTGGCACGGCAATCAAGATGCCTAGAATGGTCGAGCCCAGGCTGGTAATCAGCGAGTTGCGGGCAAACAGCAGGTAGTTGCTGCGCTCTTGCACTTCGACAAAACTGTGCAGCGTAGGCGTGAAAAACAGGTGGCCGGCGATGGCCTGGCCTTCGGTCTTGAACGCAGTGATGCCGACCCAGAACAGCGGGAAGAACAGGAACAGCGCAATGCCCCAGGCGAACACGGTGCGCCACAGCGGAAATGGTACTTTTTTCATCATGGTAGGGTTCTCCTTCAGTCCAGGTTCTTGCCAACAAGCTTGACCAGGAAGAACGAAGCGATGTTGGCCAAAATGACCGCAAACAAAGCACCGGCCGAGGCCACACCCACGTCAAAGTTCATCAGCGCCTGCTTGAAGATCAAGAAAGCCAGGTTGGTGCTGTCGTTACCGGGGCCGCCACCGGTAGTGGTGAAGATTTCGGCAAACACGCTCAGCAAGAAGATCATTTCGATCATCACCACCACCGCAATCGAGCGGCCCATGTGCGGCAGCACGAGGTAGTAGAACTTGTCCAGGCCGGTGGCACCGTCCATACCGGCGGCATCCATTTGCTCGCGGTCCAGCGACTGCAGCGAGGTGATGAAAATCAGGCAGGCAAACGGCAGCCATTGCCACGACAGCATGATGATCACCGACAGCAGCGGGAAATCGGTCATCCAGTCGATAGGCGTGAGGCCAAAGAACTGCCAGACGTGCGCCATCACCCCGTAAATCGGGTTCATCATCATGTGCTTCCACAGCAAGGCGTTGACGGTGGGCATGACAAAAAAGGGCGAGATCAGCAGCACGCGCACGATGCCCTGGCCCGGGAACGGCTCGTTCACCAGTACCGCCAGGCCAATGCCCAGCACCACGGTGATCACGACGACCGAGCCCAGCAATTGCAGGGTGTGCAACACCGACGGCCAGAAGTCCGGGTCGGTCATGAAGTAGCGGAAATTCTCCAAGCCGACGAAACCGGTAACGTCGGGCTGCATCAGGTTGTAGTGGATGACGGAGAAGTACAGCGTCATCACCAGTGGAACAATCATCCACAGAAATAGCGTGATGATGCTGGGTGCCATCAGTGCACGGGGAAGGAATCGACTCATGGTGTGTAGCTTTCAAGAGCGAGCCCGCAGCCCTGGCCCCGCAGGGGAGCCATGGTTGAAGCCCATTTTTCGGGTTACCTGCGGTCCAGCGGAACGAAGTGGCCGGGTCTGACATGCATCAGCCGACCACCCCGCCAGGCGTACACAGCGCAAGCCGGTCCATGGGGCGGTGGGGGCAGCAGCCGCCTTGGCTGCTACCCCTGCACGCACCCGGTCAGAGCTTTACTTCTTGTAGTAACCGCCCTTGGTCATTTCACGTTCGGCAGCGGTTTGCGAGGTCTTCAAAGCTGCGTCGATGGTGACCTTGCCAGCCAAAGCGGAGCTCATCTGCTGGCCTACAGCGATACCGATGGCCTGGAACTCAGGAATGGCGGCGTACTGCACACCCACATACGGCGACTTGGGCAAAGTGCTGTCGTTGGGGTTGGCGCTGTTGATAGCCTTGAGCTCTTCGGTGGCGAACTTGGCCACTTTCTGGAACTCGGGGTTGGCGTAGGTGGACTTGCGCGTACCGGTGGGCACGGAGTTCCAGCCCAGCTCTTTGGCCACCAGGTTCACGTAGTCTTTGGACGTAGCCCAGGCAATAAATTTCTGTGCTTCAGCAGGCTTCTTGCTCGATGCGGGCACAGCCAGGTTCCACGACCACAGCCAGTTCGAACCCTTAGGCGTTACGGCCACAGGGGCTTGGGTGAAGGCCATCTTGTCAGCCACTTTGGACTGTTTCGGATCGCTCACGAACGATGCTGCAATGGTGGCATCGATCCACACGCCGCACTTGCCTTCATTCATCAAGGCCAAGTTTTCGTTGAAGCTGTTGGCCGAAGCGCCGGGAGGGCCGTACTTCTTCATCAGGTCCACATACTGGGTGATGGCATCTTTCCAGGGCTTGGTGTTGATTTGGGGCTTCCAGGCCATGTCAAACCACTGACCGCCGTAGGTGTTGACCATGGTGCTCAGGAAGGCCATGTTGTCGCCCCAGCCTGGCTTGCCGCGCAGGCACAGGCCATAGACACCCTTGGCCGGGTCGTTGATCTTGGCCACGATGTTGGCCATCTCCGCCCAGGTGGGGTTGGCAGGCATGGTCAGGCCGGCAGCCTTGACCAGGTCGGCACGGTACATGGTCATCGAGCTTTCGCCGTAGAACGGAGCCGCGTACAGCTTGCCGTCCATGGTCAGGCCGTTGCGGATGGCGGGCAGCATGTCGTCGATGTCGTAGGCAGCATCGGTGTTGATGGGGGCCAGCCAGCCTTTTTTGGACCAGATGGGGGCTTCGTACAGGCCGATGGTCATGATGTCGAACTGGCCGCCCTTGGTGGCGATGTCGGTGGTGACGCGCTGGCGCAGCACGGACTCTTCCATCGTCACCCACTTCACGGTGATGCCGGGGTTGGCGGCTTCAAAGTGCTTGGTCAGCTTTTGCATCTCGATCATGTGGCCGTTGTTGACGGTGGCAATGACAAGTTCGGTGGCAGCAAATGCGCTGGCAGAAGCGAACATCGCGGTGACAAGGGCAGCGCAGTATTTCAATTTCATGGAGTGTCTCCTGGGGTTTTAGACGAATTCCGCAAGCACATGCGATGCACTTGATCGGTGCCGCTATCGTAGGAGTGCGCCCTTGCCCACAACAATACCCAAAGCGCTAGTTCTTGTACTTTGATGCGACAGAAGTCTAGTAATAACCCTTATTACATAGATAAAAGTATCTGGATTGGAGGGTGCTGCGCCTAAGAATCGCACCAGGTCGGCGCAAATTCCGCCCACCGTGCCACGCTGGCGGCCTGCGGCACCCATCCGAACTTAGGCACCAAATCAGCCCCCTGCGCTTATTCCATCGGCGCAACAAGCTACTTTTTTAATAGCATACCAATATACGTACTACCGGATGTACTGCGCCGCAGCCGGGCACCGCAACGCCGGGCAGCGCCCACAAAAAAGCCCCCGCAACCCCTGGTACGGGCTTGCGGGGGCTGCAGCGCGCAGATGCAAGGGGGGGCTACAGACGGCTCAGCAGTTCCGACTTTTTGGTGGCGAACTCTTGCGGGGTCAGGTAGCCCTTGGCCTGCAGAGCGGCCAGCTTTTCGATGCTGGCAAACACGTCGCCTGCGCTGGCGGAACCCGCGTTGTTGCTGTAGCTGCTGTCGTTGTTGCTGTTGCCGACAAAAGCCGGAGCGGCCATCGGCGCGGGTGCCATCGGGGCCATGCCATTGATGCTGACCACCGGCAATTGCGACAGATTCACATAACCGTACTGGCTGCTGAACTGGGGCGCATAACCACTGCTTTGCTGCGACACACCGCCGATGCTGTGGTCCAACGTGTCGTACACCGTGACCTGGCCACCCAGGTCGATCGCCAGGCGGTGGGCTTGCGCAAAATAGGCGTAACGCATGTCGTTTTGGCCGCCGGTGCTGTTGGGAAAACGCAGGTCCGGGCCCCACCAGTCGGGGGGTGCGGGCGCAAACAGGCTGTTGCCGTCGCCCGAACCATTGGAATTGTTCGAGCCGTTGTATTGCGTGCTGCCGTTCTGGCTTTGGCTCTGGAAGCTGCCGCTGCGCAGCAAATCGGGCTGGTTGCTGATCAGGCGGGCCAGTTCGCCGCACAGGTTGTCGACCCGGCCTTTGAGGTAGCCGTTGAACATGTCACCAATCATGGTCATGCCGCCCGACATCCACTGCCCGCCGCCGCCAAATTCCGGGTGGTTGAACTGGGCCATGCTGCCGTTGCCGTTGATGACCGACTCCAGCATGGATTCCACCGCCTGGGTGCTGAAACCATGGCGCTGGGCAATGTCGTTAACGGCCTGCTGGCCTGCGGGAGAGAGTTGGCGCATAAAGTAACCTGAAAAGAGCAAGAGTGGAAACCACTAAGCGACCCACTCTAACAGTCCAGGCTTGCCATAAGGTGGCTAAAAGCCTACAGGCTCATGCCCTCTGGGCATAACCCTCCAGCACATTCACCGTGTTCGTGCCCAGCGCGTCCACCGCGTAGCCGCCCTCGAACACAAACACCGTGGGCAGACCCGCCGCCGCCAGGTCTTCGCCCACGCGGAAATAGTCTTCGCTGCGCAACTGAAAACCCGAAATCGGGTCGCCCTCAAAAGTGTCCAGCCCCAGCGACACCACCAGGGCCTGCGCCCCGCTTTGCGTTACCCGCTGCAAGGCCAAGGCCAGCGCCTCGCGCCAGCGGGCAAAGCCGGTGCCGCGCGGCAGCGGCAGGTTCAGATTCGCCCCCAGCCCTGCGCCCTGCCCCGTCTCGTCGGCGTATCCCAGATAGAACGGGTATTCGGTGTGCGGATCGCCGTGCACGCTGGCAAAGAACACGTCGGCCCGGTCGTAAAAGATGGCCTGGGTGCCATTGCCGTGGTGGTAGTCGATGTCTAGCACCGCCACCCGCGCAGCCCCCGCGTCGCGCAACGCCTGGGCGGCAATGGCCGCGTTGTTCAAAAAGCAGTAGCCGCCAAAAAAGTCGGCCCCCGCATGGTGGCCCGGCGGGCGGCTCAGCGAAAACGCACTGCGCGCACCGCCGCTGACAAGTTGCGCCGCAGTGACTGCACAGCAGGCCCCGGCGTAGGCCGCAGCCCAGGTGCCCGAAGTCAGCGGCGTGCCCGCGTCATAAGAAAACAGCCCCATGCGCGCCGAAAAGTTGGCGGGCAGCACATCGCTGCGAAAACTGCGCACCGGCCACACCGAGGGCAGCGCGTCGCGCTCGGCATTGGCCGGGTCCAGCGCCACCCACTCGGCCCAGGCCCCGGCCAGAAAGTCCAGGTAGCGCGGGCTGTGGATGCGCTCCATGGGGCCCCGCCCGCAGTCTTGCGGTGCCAGCACTTCGCCCAGCTGCCTACGCTGCAGCTCTTGCAGCACATCGTCGGCCCGGGCGGGCACCTCGAAACAAGGGACCAGTTGGCCCCGGAACATTTCCAGCTTGCCCTGGTGCAGGGCGTGCTGCGCGTTGTAGATGGTGATCATGCGGAGTTTCTTTCCAAGCCGTGGAGCCCAAAGTATGCCGCCGAGCTGCGGGGGCGGACATCCATCGCCCACTGCAAAAATCAGCATCAAAAATGGCCCTAGCGCCCATCCAATCGGCACAAGCAGCTCTTTATTCAATAGCAAACCAAATATGAGTCTGTGGCTTTAGCCATCGAAACGGGTGTGCACCCGCAACCGGGCATCGGCATCCAGCACAAAGCCTTCGGCCTGCGCAGGCACTTCTGCCGTGAGTGCGGTGATGTTGACCTGGTGCGTCACCCACACTTCGAACTGTCCCTGCGGCACCACGCACAGGGCCTGGCGCAGGCTGGGGGTGGTGTCGGTGGCGGGATAGCGGTCGCCAAAGCTGGAATTCAACGCGGCCCAGGGTGTATGGCGGCCAAAAGCCAGCTCGGCCGTGTCGATGCAGCGGCACCAGGCGCTGGTCAGCACCACCCGCGGCGCCAGCCCATGGCGACGAAACCACTCGCCGATGCGGCGTGCCTCGGCCTGGCCGTCGGCGCTGAGGTTGCGCTGGGTGCTGCAATTGCCCAGTTGGAATGCGGGTGGATCACCCACGCCGGGCACGGTGGAGGCATGGCGCAACACCACCACGCAGCCGCCCGTGCGCAGCAGCGCGGCGGTATCTTCCGCACGGGACATGGCAGGCCAGGCCGTGGCCGCCAACAGCAGCATGGCGCTGCGGCGGTCCATGGGGTTCACTGCATAGGGTTGTGCTTGCATGTAGTCCACTTTTAGAAGCAGGAAACCAAGGCTGGATTGCGCAAGGTGGTCATGAAGTCAGCGTGGAACGCGGCAGGCCCGCGGCCACATCGCGAAACGCAGCCAGAGCTGCCTCCAGGTGGTCAATGATTTCTTGCTGCAACACATCGGGCGGCGGCAAATCATCCAGGTTGTCCAGGCTGTCGTCCTTCAGCCAAAAAATATCCAGACTGGCCTTGTCGCGGGCCACCAGGTCGGCATAGGGATAGAACTTGAACCGCTCGCTCTCCACCCGCTGGTGGCGCTGGCCCGGCTGGTAGCAAGCGGTGAAATCGGCCAGATCCTCCGGCTTCAACGTGCGGGTTTTCAGCGTGAAATGTTTGTTGGTGCGCAGGTCGTAAAACCAGACGCCCTGGGTATGCACCTGGCCGTCTTTGGGCTTGGCATTAAAAAACACCACGTTCGCCTTTACGCCCTGGGCGTAGAAAATGCCCGTGGGCAGGCGCAGCACGGTGTGTACATCGCAGGTTTCCAGCAGCTTTTTACGGATTTTCTCGCCCGCACCGCCCTCAAACAGCACGTTGTCGGGCAGCACCACCGCAGCCTGGCCGTGGACTTTCAAAATGGTGCAGATGTGCTGCAAAAAGTTGAGCTGCTTGTTCGACGTGGTTTCCCAAAAGTCCTGCCGCTCGTAGGTCAGCGCATCACGGTCTTCGTCACCGTCGGCATTGGTGATGGTCATGCTGCTCTTCTTACCAAACGGCGGATTTGCCAGCACGTAGTCAAACCTTTGGCCCCGGTCGGCAATCAGCGCATCGGCGCGGTCCACCGTGGGCTCGCCCACCAAGTCGCCAATATTGTGCAAAAACAGATTCATCAGGCACATGCGCCGCGTGCCCGCCACGATCTCGTTGCCAAAAAAAGTCTGGTTCCGCAAAAACTCGGCCTGCTGGCGGTTCAGGTTTTGGCCCAGTAGCCACTGCTGCGCGCCCAAAAAGAAGCCGCCCGTGCCGCAGGCCGGGTCGGCAATGGTTTTGAGCGGCTGCGGCTGCACACACTCCACCATCGCCTGGATCAGAGCGCGCGGTGTGAAGTACTGGCCCGCGCCGCTCTTGGTGTCTTCGGCGTTCTTTTGCAGCAGGCCCTCGTACAGGTCGCCCTTGGTATCGGCATCCATGCCCACCCAGCTCTCGGCATCGATCAGTTGCACCAGCCGCGACAGTTTGGCCGGGTCCTGGATCTTGTTTTGCGCCTTGAAGAAAATCGCCCCCAGCATCCCCGGCTCCTGCCCCAGCCGGTGCAGCGTGGCCAGGTACTGCGCCTCCAGCGGCTCGCCCGTGCGGCGTTTCAGCGCTGCCCAGTCATAGCCATCCGGGATATGCGTGTCGCGCAGATAGGGCTCTTGCGCGTACTCGTGCGCCATTTTCAAAAACAACAGATACGTCAACTGCTCCAGGTAGTCGCCATAACCCACCCCGTCGTCGCGCAGGGTGTGGCAAAAGTTCCAGACTTTCTGGACGAGGGAAGAGGTATTCATGGGGTTACGGTGGTGTAGGCTTGTCGGCGGTCGTTTGAAAGTGCTCGAAATCGCATAGGTTTGTGTCCGACAAGATCGACACAACCCGGTTTATGTATTGAATTTTATTGATTTCAGTACATAACTCAATTTGAGTATGTTGGCCCGGACTCAAATCACCTGCCGACCTTCCGCACAGTTCAACAGCTCTCGAAACGCCAAAATGGCAGAGCGGCGACCACTCTTCTCGCGCAGCGGATGCAACACGCCAGCGTCCCGCAACTTGCGCAAAAAGGGTAGCGCCGTTTGCTTGGGGATACCGGATCGCAGTACAAAGTCGCTGGACTGAAAGATCGGTCGGTCAAACAAGGCATCCAGCACGGTAATCGCATGCTGCGAACGGGTCAGGTCGGTAATCTGCAACTTCATCCGCTCGTATAAGGCCAAAATTTCACGCACGCGCTGCGTATTGGCAGTGGCTTGCTGTGTGATGCCATCCAGAAAAAACACAATCCAGCTGCTCCAGTCGCCATCTCGGCTGATGCCCTGTAACCGGGCGTAATACAGCTCACGGTTGGCTTCGAGGTACTCACTCAAATAAAACATGGGACTGGCCAGTGCACGCTTGCCGTATAAAAACAGGGGAATCAACAACCGCCCGATTCGCCCATTGCCGTCCTTGAACGGATGTAGCAGCTCAAACTGGGCATGCACCACAGCCACCTGCACCAGCAAGTCAAAATCGCGACTGGCCAGATACACCTCCCAGCTTTGCAAGTGGTCCACCAGTTGCAGAGGCGATGGCGGCACAAAGCTCGCCTGCTCCATGGTGCAGCCAGCAGACCCAATCCAGTTTTGCTCAAGCCTGAACGCACCCGGTGTCTTGTTGGCCCCACGCACGCTGTCCATCAACACCGCGTGCATCTGGCGCACCAGTGAAAGCGTGATGGGCCTATCGACCAAATACTCCGATGCAATCAGCAGCGTCTTGCGGTAGTTGACGATTTCCTGGATGTCGTTTTTCTTCTCGCCATCAAAGTCCAGTCCAGCTTCAAATTCCAGTACCTCGTCCACCGTGGCCTGGGTGCCTTCAATCTTGGACGAAAGCACCGCTTCACGGTTGGTCAGCGGTGACAGCATCACACCCGGATTAATGACACTCTGCAGCAGCCCGTCATAACGCGCCAAGGCCGCATTGGCGGGGCCGATGTGCCCAATGATCCGAGCAAAATCAAGCCCCGTGAGGGGCAAAGGCTGTGGGATGTAAGGTTCCATGGTGCACTCGGTAAATGGCGGAGAAAAACAGGGAAGGTCAGGCCATTTTCACGGTGAAACACGGCCCGACCGGATGGCTCCGCCCCGACCAGACTTGCCCCGCCCCGCCCGCTCAGCCCGCTCAGCCCGGATGCGCGCCAGCAGCGCACTGGCAGGCTCGTCTGCCGGGTCTTGGGGGACCAGCTGGCCGGAAAAGGCGGCTTGGAGGATGTTTTTGCGTTGGGCTGCGGATTGGCGGAGGGCACCAGTAACGTCTCGGTCGCCCAATTGAATTCGTTGAACAGCTTCATCCATGCGCTCCAGGATCACTCGAATCTCAGAACTTGGAGGCAAGGGGATTGGCATGGGATGCAAATCGCTCAAAGAAATTCGCTTATGACCCGCTGATGACTTCGCAGCAGATTCAACTCGCTTTCGTATGTAAGCACTCTGAAAGCAGTACGCCAAAAAGTTTCCCAACCACATTAGCGGTTCAGACAACTTTCCACAAAAGATTCGGTCAGGATACTGAATTCTCGGGTTCTTTAGTTCAGCTACAACTGCGCAACACCCCACGTACTCCACCGACCCACTCAATCGGGTGATCAGCACGTCACCGATTTCCAAATAGTTATCCGACTTGCCACTTTGGGACTCATTCAAAAAATTGAGCGAGCCCCAATCAACCCGTCCTTGCCGAACAGCACTAGATTTCAAAAGTGGGAAATTTGTCTGTTGCCGCCCCGATGTTTCCGCTGTGCCACTCCTTAACTCACAAAAAATCTGATCCAAACTGACCCACACCCACCCCTGCGGCAACTCAGGCAACCCGCTCGTATCCGGCACCACAGGCTCGGGGTACTTGGCTTGCCAATCCTTAGGCGGGGTCTTGCCCTGGGCCTGGAACTTGGCCCGTTGGCGCGCTTGCCAGCGGCTGCGGCGCTCGACCAGGATGCGGGCCAACAGCGCAGCACCCGACTCGGCGGGCGTGGTGGCTGGGTGGGCCGCCTGCGCCGCACGCCAATCCGCCGTCAACGCGCCCTCTACCGCCGCCTTCAGCAGCGACTGGCGGTATTGCGCCAGCTTCTTCTGTGCAGCCTTGAGTTCGGCCACGCCCGCGTCCAGGTCGGAGAGCAGTTCTTCGAGTTTGGCGACGATGCGGGTTTGTTCTGCGGCTGGGGGCAGCAGTAATTGAAATTTACCCAATTGATCAAACTTGACGCGCGGGCGGTCTCCCTCGTATTGGCTGCACGCAAATTCCACAAAATCATTCGCTAGTAGCCTCCAAAGTAGAAACCGGCTATTCATGCCTTCGGTCGCTGGAAACACGATGAACTCAGCAGAGGAAAGTCCTTCAAACGGAAGCAAAACAACTTTGTTGAGATAGGGTCGCATACGCCCATACAAAATATCTCCCTCAAAAAAGCGCGCAGCATTGCTAGTCATCGTTGAGGCAGGTACCGTGCCCAATAGTCGGCTCGAATGTGCCTCAACCTGTTCCAGTCCAACGTAAGGGAATGCTGGGAAGTCGTTTGGAGAAACGCGGCTGCTACGGGGTTCAAAAACCTGATCAAGCGCAGCAGAAATCCACCCCCCAGGCAAAGAAAAACCACTCATGCCGTCACCGCCCTATCCCACCAAAAATTTAAACAAAATCGCCCTCTAGCGCAGGTGCTACCTGCACAAGCAGCTACAAAATGAGGAGTACACATCGTGAAATATCCAAACGCAGATACGCAAAGATATTTCACGCCACCAGCACCTCGTTCATCTCGTCCATCAACCCGTCGAGTTCTGCGCCCAGCACGCTCCACGCTTTTTGCAAGCCGCCTTGGTCGGCCAGTTTGCCGGCATCAAAGTCAGCACGGGCAATGCAGCAACTGGTGGCTACCACGTCTTTCATTTGGCGCAGCCACGCGGTTTGCGCGGGGCTGAAGGCGGTGGCGCGTTGGGCGTTGTGCCGCCAGATCCAGTCGGCAAAGCGCTGGTTGACCTGGTCGGCGAAGGGGCGCAGGGTGCCGCGTTGGTCCTCCAGGCCCAGGGCATAGCGCACCAGGGCGGCCAGGTCGGTCAACTGGCGTTTAGTCTGGGAGCCCTGTACCTGGCTGGCCTGCACGCGGGCGTAGGCGCTCCACAGGCGGTCGGTGGTGAGCATCAGCGGCGGGCGGGCTAGGTGGTCGTGCAGGTCTTGCAGCATTTCCAGCGTTAGCGCCCGTCGGTTATAGGGTTGCTGGTAGAAAAATGATAGCGCGGCGATGGTGTCTTTGTGCTGGGCCAGCACATCGGCAAAGGCTTGGATGCTGGCGTGGGCTTGCTGCTCGACTTCGGCGCTGTAGCCACTGACGCGCACGCGGTCGAGGTTGATGTGGTCAATGAGCTGTTCGCGGTCGCGGCGGGCGTTTTCGATTTCTTCGCGCAATGCCGGTTGGTCAAACGGGGCGCAGGCACTGGCCACACGCAGGGCCCGCGCGGCGGACAGCTCCATGGGGGTGAGCGTCGCTTCGTTGCGGGTGATGCCCTGGGCCTGGGCGGTGGCCAGGGCTTGCTGGACGGTCTGGTCGGGGTCCAGGGCCTGCACCAGGGCGCGGCCCAGCTCGGCAATGGGGATGCCACCAGCGGCTTTTTGGATACGGGCCTTGGCTTTGTCGTCGAGCTGCTGGTTGAGTCGGACCAGGCGGTTGGCCAGGCTCAAGACGGTGTCGTCGTCGCGGTGGCCCATGGCGATGCCTTGGAGCAGGTCTTTCAGGGGGACGGTGGGCTTGCGCTCCAGCGGGCGGGTGTCGGTTTTGCAGGAGGCTTCCACGCCTACCGCGTCGATCAGCACGAAGCGGGTTTTGGCGCTGTCGGCACTGTTGCTGACGCGTTGGAGGTCGTCCAGACCCAGACTGCGCACCCCCCGGCCTTTCATCTGCTCAAAGTAGCCCCGGCTGCGCACGTCGCGCATGAAGAGCAGCACCTCCAGCGGCTTGACGTCGGTGCCGGTGGCGATCATGTCTACGGTGACGGCGATGCGGGGGTAGAACTCGTTACGGAAGTTGCCGAGGATGCTGTCGGTGTCTTCATCGGCCTTGTAGGTCAACTTTTTGCAGAAGGCGTTGCCCTGGCCATAGACCTCACGCACGGCTTTGATGATGTCGTCGGCGTGGCTGTCGGTTTTGGCGAAGATCAGGGTCTTGGGCACCTCGGTACGGGTGGGGAATATCTGGGTTTCCACCGCCGTTTTCATGGCTTGGATGACCTGTCGGATTTGGCTGAGGTTGACCACCGAGCGGTCTAGCTCTTTGCCCGTGTAGGCGGTGTCGTCTTCGGTTTGCTGCCACCGTTTGGCGCGGGTTTGCCGGTCGCGGTGGTCTACCCATTCGCGGGCTTCCAGGGTGGCACCTTGGCGGGTGATGTCGGTTTCGATCAGATACACGTCGTAGCCGACGTTCACGCCGTCCAGCACCGATTGCTCGTAGCTGTATTCGGCGACCACGTTTTCCTGAAAGAAGCCGTAAGTGCGCCGGTCTGGCGTGGCGGTCAGGCCGATAAGGAAGGCATCAAAGTAGTCCAACACCTGTTTCCACAGGTTGTAGATACTGCGGTGGCATTCGTCGATGATGATGAAATCAAAGGTTTCTGTGGGTATGGCGGCGTTGTAGCGCACCAGCTTGGCCTGGGCGGCGGTTTGCTGCACTTCGTTGAGGGACACATCTTCTGCCGACGCGTCAATAGGCTCACCCGACAGCACCGAGTACATGCGCTGGATGGTGCTGATGACCACCTGGGCCTGCGGGTCGATGGCGCTGCTGCCCAGGCGCTGCACGTTGTACAGCTCGGTGAACAGGCGGCCATCGTCCGGCGGGGTGTAGGCCATACATTCCTGGTGCGCCTGGCGGCCCAGGTTGCGCGTGTCCACCAGAAACAGAATTCGCTTGGCCCCGCCGAACTTGAGCAGGCGGTACAACGAGGTGATGGCCGTATAGGTTTTGCCCGCGCCCGTGGCCATATGGACCAGCGCACGCGGTTTGTTCAACGCCAGCGAGGCCTCTAGCCCGGAAACAGCGCTAACCTGGCACTGGCGCAAGTTGAGCCCGGGCAGGGCGGGCATGTGGTGCTTGAGTCGGCGGCGCAGGCTGCCCGGCGGGTCGGGCTCGGCCAGCCAGGCGGCAAGGGTGGCGGGCTGGAAGAAATGGAAGATTTCACGGGCACGGGGAAACGGGTCGCGTACATCGGTAAAGCGGGTGATCTGGCCGGTAGCTTCAAACAAAAAAGGCAGTGGGGCGGAGTCGGTGCGCCACTTGAGCAGGGCACCGGCATAGCGCTCGGTTTGGCGCTCGGCCACGCTGAGGTTTTGACCTGCATCGGCACGCTTGGCTTCGATCACGCCCACTGCCCGGCGCTGCACAAACAGCACGTAGTCGGCCGGGCCGGTATCGGTGGGGTACTCCCGCACAGCCACACCCGCAGCGGCTCCCAGGTTGAGCTGTGAAAGGTCTTGCACCACCCAGCCTGCCTGGCTGAGTTGGCGGTCAATCTGCTCCCGTGCTTTGGCTTCTGGTGTCATGGTGGCTCCCTGCGGGGCATTCTAGAGGTGCAGATCGACATCCACGCCATTTTTGTAAAGAAAATATGCTTCTAGCGCTTATTCCACCAGCACTAGAAGCTACATTTTCAATAGCAAATCTAACGCGCTAGCACTGCCTTCAACGCCAGCCCCGTTGCCGTCCCCAAGGCCACCACCGCCTCCGGCGCAGCCGCCGCCACAATCCGCCCGCCGCCATTGCCGCCGTCCGGCCCCAGGTCAATCACCCAGTCGGCTTCGGCGATCACGTCCAGGTCGTGCTCGATGACCACTACGCTGTGGCCGCCATCGACCAGGCGGTGCAGCACGCGGATGAGTTTTTCCACGTCGGCCATGTGCAGGCCCACGGTGGGTTCGTCCAGCACGTACAGGGTGTGTGGGGCTTTCTGGCCGCGCTTGGTGATGTCGTCGCGCACCTTGGCTAGCTCGGTCACCAGCTTAATGCGCTGGGCCTCGCCACCGGACAGCGTGGGCGACGGCTGGCCGATGGTCAGGTAGCCCAGGCCCACGTCTTTCAGCAGTTGCAGCGGGTAGGCGATGACCGGCATCACGGCAAAGAAATCGACGGCTTCGTCCACCTCCATCTGCAGCACGTCGCCAATGCTTTTGCCACGCCAGGTCACCGTCAGCGTCTCGGGGTTAAAGCGTGCGCCGTGGCAGGTTTCGCACTTCACCTTCACGTCGGGCATGAAGCTCATGGCGATGGTGCGCAGGCCCTGGCCTTCGCAGCTCGGGCAGCGGCCTTCGCCGGTGTTGAACGAGAAACGCGCCGGGCCGTAGCCGCGTGCGCGGGCTTCCAGCGTCTCGGCAAACAGCTTGCGGATGGTGTCCCAAAAGCCGATGTAGGTGGCGGGGCAACTGCGCGGGGTTTTGCCGATGGGGGTTTGGTCCACTTCTAGCACGCGGTCGATGGCGGCGAAGCCTGCCACGTCGGCACAACCTAGCCAGGGCGCGTGTTGGCCTGCGGCCCAGCTCTCACGACCCGCTTTGGTGGAACGCTGGACGACCGCGGTTTGCACGTTGGCCAGCAGCACGTCGCGCGCCAGCGTGGACTTGCCGGAGCCGCTGACCCCGGTAACCGACACCAGGCGTTTCAAGGGCACGTAGGCGGTGACGTTTTGCAGGTTGTGCATGGTGGCACCGGTGACGACCAGCCACTGCAAAGGCTCGGCCACGGTCACCGCTTCGGGCTCGGCGGCCGCCTTCTTTTTGGCAGCCGCCTTGCTCTTGGCCGTGGGGGCCACGTAGGGCAGATCGGCCACCGGCAGCGCCACCGCCGCCGCGTCAAACGCGTCCACGGTGCGCCGTGCCTGCAGCGGGTGCCGCATGGCGTGCAGCAGGTAGCGGCCGGTGACGGACTCTGCCGCATCCGAAATATCGGCCACGCTGCCCTGCGCCACCAGCCGCCCGCCGCGCTTACCCGCGCTGGGGCCGATGTCGATGATGTGGTCGGCGCGGCGGATGGTGTCTTCGTCGTGCTCCACCACCACCAGGGTGTTGCCCTTGCTGCTGAGGGTGTGCAGGGCGTTGAGCAGGATGTGGTTGTCGCGGGCGTGCAAGCCGATGGTGGGCTCGTCCAGGATGTAACACACGCCTTGCAGGTTGCTGCCCAACTGCGCGGCCAGTCGGATGCGCTGGGCCTCGCCACCGCTCAAAGTGGGCGCGCCCCGGTCCAGGGTCAGGTAGCCCAGGCCCACCTCTTCCAGAAACTCCAGGCGGCTTTGGATCTCGGGCACCAGGTCGCGGGCGATGTCGCCCTCGCGCTGGCTCATCTGCCCGGCTACTTGCAATGCCTGCACCCAGACGCGGATGTCGCTCACGCTCAGGCGGGCCAGGTCGGTAATGCCCACCCCGGCAAAACGCACGGCGCGGGCGGTGGCGTTCAGTCGGGTGCCCTGGCAGGTGGGGCAGGCCACGTCATGCAGGTCTTCCACCTCGGGCTCGGCAAAGGTTTGCTCGCGGCCCCCGGTGTCGTCGGCGCGCACCGAGTCGTCAAACACCGCCCGCTGGTCGCGCGTGAGTTTCACGCCCGTGCCCACGCAATCAGGGCACCAGCCGTGCTTGCTGTTGTAACTGAACAAGCGCGGGTCCAGCTCGGCGTAGCTGGTGCTGCACACCGGGCAGGCGCGCTTGGTGGAGAACACCATCACCTTGCCGATGTGCGCGGTGGGCTCGCCCGCATCCATCGCGGCCTTGAGCCCGTCGATGTGGGTCAGCACGTGCACCACGCCCTTGCCGTGCTCCAGCGCCGCCATCAGGCCCTCGCGCAGGCGGGCTTCGCTGCCGGGGTTCACGTCCAGGCTCAGCACCGGCAGCTCGACGGTGTGCTCCTTGAAGCGATCGATGCGCGGGAAGTTGGTGGTGGGCAAAAAGTCGCCGTCCACCCGCAGGTGGGTGTAGTTGCGGGGCCGCGCCCAGTCGGCCAGCTCGGTGTACACGCCCTTGCGGTTCAGCACCAGCGGGGCCATCAGGCCGATGTGCTGGCCTCGGAAGGCTTTGAGCAGCTGCGCGGCGATGCTGTCGGGGGTTTGCGGCTGTACCGCCGTACCGTCGTGGATGCAGTGCTGGGTGCCCAGCTTCACATACAGCAGGCGCAGAAAGTGCCACACCTCGGTGGTGGTGCCCACGGTGGACTTGCGCCCGCCCCGGCTCAGGCGCTGCTCGATGGCCACCGTCGGCGGAATGCCGTAGACCGCATCCACCTCGGGCCGGCCTGCGGGCTGCACGATGCTGCGGGCGTAGGCGTTGAGCGACTCCAGGTAGCGGCGCTGGCCCTCGTTGAACAGACTGTCGAAGGCCAGCGTGGACTTGCCGGAGCCGCTCACGCCGGTGACCACATTGAACTGGCCGCGCGGAATGTCCACGCTCAGCGACTTGAGGTTGTGCTCCTTGGCGTTGACGATCTGGATCGCCTTGGGCGGCACCAGCTTGGCCACCTTGTTGGCCCAGGCGGGTGACATTTCGCGCGCCACTTGCACACCCAGGCCGAGGGTGGATTCGTACTCCCGCAGGGCCGCGCCGGTGTGCGATGTGGGGTGGTGGCGCACGTCCTCGGGCTTGCCCTCGGCCACGACCAGGCCGCCGCCATAACCGCCTTCGGGGCCCATGTCGATCAGCCAGTCGCTGGCGCGGATGACGTCGAGGTTGTGCTCGATCACCACCAGGGAATGGCCCGCGTCCAGCAGCTTGCGCAGCGCCCGCATCAGCTTGGCGATGTCGTCAAAGTGCAGGCCGGTGGTGGGTTCGTCAAACAAAAACAGCGTGCCTTTTTTGGCCAGCGGCTGGCGGCCCGTACTCTTAGCCGCTTCCGCGAGAAACCCGGCCAGCTTGAGGCGCTGGGCCTCGCCGCCAGACAGCGTGGGCACGGGCTGGCCCAACTTCACGTACTCCAGGCCTACATCCACAATCGGCTGTAGCGCCCTTATTACATCGCGGTCACCTTCAAAAATAATAGCAGCCTCGCTGACCGTCAGGTCCAGCACATCAGCCACGTTCAAGGCCACCAGCCGGGCATCTTGCACGGCGCGGCGCTCAATGGTGATCTCCAGCACTTCGGGGCGGTAACGTTTGCCGTCGCAGTCCGGGCAGCGCAGGTACACGTCGCTCAAAAACTGCATTTCCACGTGCTCGAAGCCCGAGCCGCCGCAGGTGGGGCAGCGGCCATCGCCGCTGTTGAAGCTGAACTTGCTGGCGGTGTAGCCCCGCTGGCGCGACGCGGGTGCGTTGGCAAAGATCTCACGGATGGCATCCCAGGCCCCCACGTAGCTGGCGGGGTTGGAGCGGGCGGTCTTGCCGATGGGCGACTGGTCCACAAACACCACGTCGCTCAAGAAGTCGGCCCCCAGCAGGCGGTCATGCAGGCCGGGCGTATCCGTGGCTTTGCCAAAGTGGCGCAGCAGGGCCGGGGCCAGTACGTCCTGGATCAGCGTGGACTTGCCGGAGCCGCTGACGCCCGTGATGCACACCAGGCGCTGCAACGGGAATTCGACCGACACGTTTTGCAGGTTGTGCTCGCGCGCGCCCTCCAGCACCAGGCGGGGCGTGCTGTCAGTGACGAGCTTCTTGAAGCCCATGCCGATGGTCTTGCGGCCACCAAGATAGGCACCGGTCAGGGTGTCGGCGCTGCGTAAATCATGGGTGGTGCCATCGAACACGATCTGCCCGCCACGCTCGCCGGGGCCGGGGCCCATGTCGATCATGCGGTCGGCCGCCAGCATCACCGCCGGGTCGTGCTCCACCACCACCAGGGTGTTGCCCGCATCGCGCAGGCGCTGCATGGCCTCGATGATGCGGTGCATGTCGCGCGGGTGCAGGCCGATGCTGGGCTCGTCCAGCACAAACAAGGTGTTGACCAACGAGGTGCCGAGCGCTGTGGTGAGGTTGATGCGCTGCACCTCGCCGCCGCTGAGGGTGCGGCTTTGGCGGTCCAGCGTCAGGTAGCCAATGCCCACGTCGCACAGGTATTTGAGGCGGGTGGTGATCTCGTCCAGCAGGAGCTTGAGCGCCTGTTCGTCGCCGCCGCCTTTGCCGCCGCGTTCTGCACGGCCACCCAGAATGCGGTCGGCTTGCAGATCGAAGAAGCGCCGCAACCGGTCGATGGGCAAGAGCATCAGGTCGTGCAGGCACAGGCCGGGCAAAGCCTCCAGCTGGGCACGGCTCCATGACACGCCATGGGGCAGGTGGCGCTTGGCGGGGTCCAGCACCGTATTCGCATCTTCCACGCTGCCCAGCCGCCACAGCAGGCTCTCGGTCTTGAGACGCGCGCCTTCGCAGGCTGGGCAAGTGGTGTAGCTGCGGTACTTGGACAGCAGCACCCGGATATGCATTTTGTAAGACTTGGTTTCCAGGTACTCGAAGAAACGCTTCACACCGAACCAGTGCTGGTTCCATTTGCCGTTCCAGTTGGGCGAGCCGTGGACGACCCAGTGCTGGTGCTCAGGCGTGAGTTTGTAGTACGGCGTGTCGCGCGGAATACCGGCGGCCTCGGCGTGGCGCATCAGGTCGTCCTGGCACTCTTGCCAGGCGGGGGTCTGCATCGGCTTGATGGCCCCTGCGCGCAATGTCAGCTTGTCGTTGGGGATGACCAGGCCGTAGTCCACGCCGATGACGCGGCCAAAGCCCTTGCAGGTTTCGCAGGCACCCACCGGCGAGTTGAAGGAAAACATCGACGGGATCGGGTCGGTGTAGCGCACATCGCTTTCGGCGCAGTGCAGGCCGGTGGAGAACTTCCACAACAGTGGTTCAGTCGTCTCATCGGCAGGCAGCACGTAGACATTGACCCTGCCACCGCCGCGCTTCAGGGCCACTTCAATCGCTTCGAGTGCGCGGGCTTTTTCGGTGCCCGCTATGCGAAACCGGTCGGCCACCACGTCCAACACCTTGCGGGTGGCAGGTGCCACTGCGCTTTTTTTGCTAGTTTTGGCAGGAGTCGCGGGTGCATCCACTGCCACTTCGCGCTCGGCCTGCACCCGGGTGAAGCCGCTGGCCGACAGCCATTGCGCCACCTCTTCGGCGCTGGTGTTGCCGGGGAGTTCGACGGGGAAGGTGAGCACCAGACGCGGGTCCTGCGCCGCTGCGGCGCGCTCGCACAGCTCGGCGTAGATGCTCTCCGGCGTGTCGTGCCGCACGGACAAGGCGGTTTTGCTGTCAAACAGCGACCCGGCGCGGGCGTACAGCAGCTTCAAATGGTCGTTCAGCTCGGTCATGGTGCCAACCGTGGAGCGGCTGGAACGCACCGGATTGGTCTGGTCGATGGCAATCGCCGGGGGCACGCCTTCGACCTTGTCCACAGCGGGCTTGTCCATGCGGTCCAGGAACTGGCGTGCGTAGGCCGAGAAGGTTTCAACGTAGCGGCGCTGGCCTTCGGCAAACAGGGTGTCAAACACCAGGCTGGACTTGCCGGACCCGCTGGGGCCGGTCACCACCGTGAGCTCGCCGGTGCGGATATCCAGGTCCAAATTCTTGAGGTTGTGCTGGCGCGCTCCGCGAATGCGGATGGTTCCCTGGGTCATAAGTGCAGTGCTCTGGGGGGTAAGGCGGACCATTGTAGGGAGGGCATGCCAGCGTCCGATACCAGGGGTCATTGGGCACTTATTCACAAACACTACATGGACTGCCTACAAAACAACACCCGTCGTGAACTACGGCACATTGCATTTCTCGAAAGAATACATAATTCATTGCATACAAAATACACCCTCAGGAAAGAGCCAACACCATGAACACACTTACTTTAAAAAAACTCAGCCTGACTGCAGTCTGCGTGGGTGCGGGACTGGTTTTCTCCAGCGCCGCACATGCCATTCCTACCCTGGACCCCTTGAAACTGGGCTCCGCACCCACCGGTACCGGCGCGGGCCTGGCGGGCACCTGGTACAAGGTGGAAAACAACGCCCATTTCAGCAACTACAGCTACACCGAGACCGACCCGACCTCCAGTCGCTTCGGCCAAACCGATGCCATCAAGAACTTCAGTTGGGGTTCTGGTCTCTGGGCTGCCACCGACATCGCGGATATTGCGGCAGGCAAAAATCCCTATGTCACGGCCACGGCTAACACATTGGGTTCCATCAGCTATTCGAACAACATCTACAACAACACGGTCAACAGCGGCGGCTATGGCAATCCCTGGGCACCCGACTACAACCGCACGCTGACGCCAATCGTCGGTGGCACCAACAGCTGCAACATGGCCACCAAAGACGGTGCCGCATGTGCAGGCGAGCAAAACTACGCTGCAATCTTTACCGGCTACATCTACGTAGCCACGGCGGGGGTGTACGACTTTGGCGTGTTTGCCGACGATGGTTTTCTGTTCAACCTGCTGGGCGCCAACAGCTCCAGCTTGGGGATGGGCCACAACTCGGTCGCGGGTAGCTCGGGCCGCGACATGTATTCGCTGGCCGAAGAAAACGGTAGCACCGGTGTCAACCTGGGCGTGGGCTACTACGGCATCGACCTGAGCTACTTCAACCGCGAAGAAGCCGGAGTCATTGATCTGGGCTGGCGTGGCCCAGGTGCCACCGCCTGGTCGGTGATCGACAACGACGTGCTCTACAACAACGTACCTGAGCCCAGCAGCATCGCCTTGATCGGCATGGGCCTGCTGGGTCTGTGGGGCTCACGCAAAAACCGCCGCGTAGCGCCACGCACCGCCATTTAAACCCTTACAGCACGCCCGATCGCTCTGTGCGACGGGCGTTTTTTTTTGATACGTTCAATATATTTTGTAACGTATGAATCAGAAAAATACAGTGTTGTCCAGAAACCCGGCACACTCATTCCAGCTATCGTGGGCCGCACCAGTGGCCTGAAATGAGATCTTATGGGAACAAAAACTCCAAAATCAAAGCTATTTCTGGCTTTGGCGATTGCATCACTTACATGTGGCGTGCAGGCGGACTCTACACCCACCAATGCCCACCAGCAGGCGATTGCCAACGCCCGTGCCGGGCGTTTCGATGCTGCCTTGCCGATGTTGGAGCGGCTGGTGCAGCAAAATCCCCACAGCCCCGTCTACCTCTACGACTGGATCGCCGTTCTTAGCTGGTCCAACCGGCACGCAGATGCGCTGGCTGCCAGCCAGGCACTGGGCCTCACCGACCAGGTACCGGACTACGTGGTGTCCGCTATCGGCAAATCGGCCCTCCATGGTGGCCAGCCCCAACGGGCGGAAGCCGCTTACCGTCGCCTGCTAGCCCGCCACCCCCGCGATGCCGATGCCGCCCAGGGTCTGGCGATGGCCATGCAAGCCCAACAATTTCCAGTGACCCCGCGTGCGGTGGCCGCCCCTGCACCACAGGTCGCTTCCAGCCGCGACTGGTCTGCCGAGCAGGCCAAAAATGGCGCGCGCATCCGTGCAGCCATGGCCGTATTGGATACCGACTTCACCCCGGCCCGCTATGCCCCAATGGATGCGGCACTCAACGAGAACAGCGCACTGACCCGCGAAGCCGTCGCAGCCCAACAGATGGCGATCGCACGCCGCCTGCGCCTGGACCACATGGTCGGCCTACAGGCCCGTGGCGCGTCATCGCAGGCACTGAACGAATTCCAGGTCCTGCAAGCCGAGGGCGATCCCCTTCCCGCTTATGCGCTAGCCGCCGCCGCCGATGCCCAAATGGCCTTGCGCCAGCCCGAGCAGGCCCGCGCCCTGTACCAACGTGCACTGGCAGCAGACCCCGGCAATAGCGGCACCCACACCGGCCTGATGTATGCCGAATTGGAGGCAGAAAATTTTCCTGGCATGGAGCAAATCGTGCAGCAGCGCCTAGAAGCCACGCAGCGCAGCCTTGCCGCACGCCGCACTGAAGTATCGGCTCTGCGCTTTGCCGACCGCATTCAGCCCGCAGCAGCCTCTCTGGCGCAGCTCAGTACCGAATTCCCTGCCGATGTCGGCCTTTGGCTGGACCAGGCCGATCTGCTTGCACAGCGCGGCCTGCCCCGCGCCGCAGGCGAATGCTACCGCGCCGTGCTTGCCGCAGAGCCCACTAGCATCAAGGCCCGCGTAGGCTTGGCCGATGCTGTATGGGCCCAAGGCGACATTCCAGAGGCCGCACGGATGGTGGCAGCTTTGCAAACCGAAGCCCCCGAGCATCCCGCAGTGCAGCGATTGGTGCGGGCATGGCAGCGCAAGCAGCGGCCCTTTTTGACCAGCAGTGCCACATGGAGCTTTGGTAGCGGCGATGTCAACGGCAATGACGACATGAGTTGGTCCACCACTTTGTACAGCGGCCAAAACGACCAGGGCCTGCGCGTGTTTGCCACCCACCATCTGGCCCGTGCCGAATGGTGGTGGGACAGTGCCCACCTCTACCAGGGCTCTGCCAGCCACGAGCGCGGCGGCATAGGATTGGAATGGACCCGGCGCGACCTGCAGGCCACCATGGAGGTTGGCACCGACCTGCGCAACGGTAACGATGCAGTCGGTGCCATCGGCGCGAACTGGCAAATCAACGACCATCTATCCCTGCGTGGCCGCTACGAGACCCAAACCAACGACTTCCCGCTCAAGGGCCGGGTACCGGATGTGGAGTCCAACCTTGGTGCCCCCGCCTACCTGCACGCCGACAAAAAGACCGTGGGCGTAGCCTACCGCTGGAATGAGTCGCGTCGCGTCGCCGCCGACATCTCCAACTACCGCTTCAACGACGGCAACAACCGTACGGCCCTGGCCGCCAGCTGGTCCGAACGCCTGTACAGCGGTTATGGCCGTACGCTGGACCTGCAAACCGCCGCTTACACCAGTGCCAATAGTCTGCGCGACGCGGTGTACTTCAACCCTCGGCGCGACTTCGCTGTCTCGGGAACCCTGGCCGCCGACTGGCTGACCTGGCGCCACTACGAGCGCAGCTTTAACCAGCGCGTGGCCGTCAGCGTGGGCCTGTACCGCCAGCAAAGCGGTGACAGCAGCAGTAGCCTCAGCCATGGACAAACCTACGGCTGGAACCCGTTTTATGGCGTGCACTACGAGCACGAATGGCAATTCGGCCCCGACCGGTCGTTGCGCTACGGTGTCGGCGCACGTCGCTTTCCTTACGACGGAAAGTATGAAAACAGCCGCTACATCGACGCGACCCTGAACTGGAGATTTTGACCATGACCCCGTGCCCATTTGCGCACCATCAGGAGATCTAAGTTGGAACACCTATTCTCCGGCTCAGCCATCCAAATGCTGTTTGACTTCACGTTCTACTACCCGCTGTTCATGTCCTACCTATGGATGTGCGGCGGGCTGTACTACTACTTCCACTACGAGCGCAATGACCCGCCGTACGACCAGCCACCGGCGCTGACCGAGTACCCCCCGGTCAGCATTCTGGTGCCTTGCCACAACGAGGCCAGCAACATCGAAGACACGGTAGAAGCCCTGCTGGCCATCAATTACCCCACTTTCGAGATCTTGCTGATCGACGACGGCAGCACCGATACATCACCCCAGATGCTCGATGCCATGGCCCGCAAAGACAGCCGCATCCGCGTTATCCACCTGGCCCAAAACCAGGGCAAAGCCGTAGGCCTGAACACCGCCGCGATGATGGCCAAGTACGACTTCTTTTTGTGCATCGACGGCGATTCGGTAGTCGATCCGCACTGCCTGCACTGGATGATGCGTCACCTGGTCAACAGCCCACGCGTGGGCGCGGTGTCCGGCAATCCGCGCATCCGCACCCGCTCGACCCTGATCGGCCGTATCCAGGTAGGCGAGTTTTCGTCCATCATCGGCCTGATCAAGCGGGCCCAGCGCACTTACGGCAAGATATTCACGGTATCGGGCGTCATGGTGTGTTTTCGCCGGGCAGCGCTGCACGACGCAGGCTATTGGAACCCCGACGCATTGACCGAAGACATCGACGTGAGCTGGCGGCTGCAAATGCGCCATTGGGATGTACGCTTTGAACCCAATGCCCTGTGCTGGATCCTGATGCCCGAAACCTTGCGCGGACTGTGGCGGCAACGCCTGCGGTGGTCCATGGGCGGCACGCAGGTGCTGTTCAGCCAGAACGGTTTGTTTGGCCGCTGGCGGCACCGCCGCATGCTGCCGGTGTACCTGGAGTACTTCACCAGCGTGCTGTGGGCGTACACCATGGCTGCGGTATTTGCGCTGTGGACACTGGGGCAATTTATGACGCTGCCACCAGCGCTGACCATTGACACGCTGTTACCCGGCTGGAACGGCGTCGTCATCGGTACCACTTGCCTGCTGCAATTTGCCGTCAGCATGTGGCTTGATTCGCGCTATGAAAAGGGCCTGGGCCGCTACTACTATTGGATGATCTGGTATCCGCTGGCATTCTGGGTGCTGAACGTATTCACCACACTGGTCGCCATTCCCAAAGTACTTTTCCGTGGCCGCCAGCGCGCCACCTGGAAAAGCCCTGACCGAGGATTGCAACCATGAAAAGCCCCCTCATCATCGACCGACCCGACCTGCAAGCCTGGCAACAAAAGGCCATGTTTGGAGCCATCACTGCCGCTTTCTGGCTGGCCTGGGTGGTTTTGTGGTTGCCCTTGATCACCCTGCTGGGTTGGCTATTTTTCGGACAGCGCTTTCAGTTCCAGATGATCGACCTGGACGGCTACAAAGCATTCATGAATCTGCTGTCTATTTACTGTGTGGTGGTGGGCGTCATGGGCGGCGCATTGATTCTGTGGGCCACCTACAACCACCTGCGGTTTCGCGGAATCGACCGCCGCCGCGAGGTGGACGCACCGACTGCCACCGCCATGGGCGAGCTCATCAACCATCCCGGTGACGCCATCCATACTTGGCGAAACTACGCCATTGTGACCGTACACCACGATGCGCAGGGCGGCATTCAAAACGTGGTGCCCACCCTGCTGCAGGCTACAAGCCCGCTGGCACCGCCAGCGGGCCCCGAGCTGAAAACTCAGTCGTTGGCGTAAATATCGATGTCCTTGGTTTCCTTGATGAACAGCATGCCGATCACAAACGTGGCTGCTGCCACCACCACCGGATACCACAGGCCGTAGAAGATATCGCCTGTTGCGGCCACCATGGCGAACGCCGTGGTCGGCAGCAGACCACCAAACCAGCCGTTGCCGATGTGGTAGGGCAAGGACATCGAGGTGTAGCGGATACGGGTGGGGAACATCTCCACCAGCATGGCAGCAATCGGGCCATACACCATGGTCACTAAAATCACCAGGTACACCAGGATCAGCAGCACCATAGGCTTGTTCATGGCGGCGTTATCCGCCTTCGTGGTCAAGCCCGCTGCCTTGGCGGTATCCACCACGGTCTTGCGGAAGTCATCGATCGCTTTTTTGCCCTCGGCAGAAAACGCATCCCGCTTCTCGTTCAAGATGCCGGTGACCGACGCAATTTCTTTATCGCCCAGTTTGATGGTGGCCATGCTGCCAGGAGCGCCATCTACATTCGTGTAAGGGATGTAGTTTTGCGTAAGGGTGCGCTTGGCAATATCGCATGAGCTGGTGAAATCAATGTCACGGGCGATCGGGCTGCCTTGGAACGAGCACTGCGCCGGGTCGGCGGTAATCACCACCGGCACCGCCTTCTGCGCGGCCACCAGCGCAGGGTTGGCGTATTGCAGCAAAGCCGGGAACACCGAGAAATACGTCAGTGCCGCAATCAGGCAGCCGCCCATGATGATGGGTTTGCGGCCCACCTTGTCGGACAGTGAGCCAAAGACGATGAAGAACGGCGTACCAATCACCAGCGCGGCCGCAATGAACAAATTGGCCGTGGTGCTGTCCACCTTGGCAATCGTGGTCAAAAAGAACAGTGCGTAAAACTGGCCTGTGTACCAGACCACCGCCTGGCCGGCCGTCAAACCTACCAGCGCCAGAATCACCACCTTCAGGTTCTTCCATTGGCCGAAAGATTCGGTCAGCGGAGCTTTGGAAGTCTTGCCTTCGGCTTTCATTTTCTGGAAAGCGGGCGACTCGTTCATCGTCAAACGAATCCACACCGACACACCCAGCAGCAAGATGGACACCAGAAACGGAATGCGCCAGCCCCACACTTCGAACTCAGCCCCCAACAATTCGCGGCAGCCCAAAATGACCACCAGCGACAGGAACAGACCCAGCGTTGCAGTAGTCTGGATCCATGCCGTGTAAGCCCCACGCTTGCCGTGCGGCGCGTGCTCGGCCACATAGGTGGCGGCACCGCCGTACTCACCACCCAAAGCCAGCCCTTGCAGCATGCGCAAGACCACCAAAATAATAGGGGCCGCAATACCGATGGACGCATAGTTGGGCAACAGGCCCACCACAAAGGTGGACAGACCCATGATCAAAATAGTCACCAGAAAAGTGTATTTGCGCCCGATCATGTCGCCCAGTCGGCCAAACACAATCGCGCCAAAAGGCCGCACCAAAAAGCCCGCCGCAAATGCCAGCAGCGCAAAAATATAGGCCGATGTGGGATCAAGTCCGCCAAAGAATTGCTTGGCGATGATGGCCGCCAAAGAACCGTACAAATAAAAGTCGTACCACTCGAAAACCGTTCCAAGTGAGGATGCAAAGATGACTTTCTTTTCCTCCTTCGTCATGGGCCGTGGGGTCACGCCGGTCGTTACTGTCGCTGTTGCCATAGGTTTGTCTCCTGGTTTTGTAAAGGCCGCCTCTGGGACGACCTGGATGCAATCTAAGAACACACTCTGACCATTTGCTGACAAAAACACACGTTCACTTACATGTTAAGTACATACCCTAGGGCGAAGTTTTCGTAAGTTCATGGTCAGCCCTCCTCTCCACACTGGCGGTGCGGTAACAAGGCTCCACCCGTTTTGCTGGCGGAGCCAATCCAACCACCCGAGGAGACACACATGACGGACCCCATCGTGGCCAAGATAGAGGCCAATCCCAAGTACCACGAGCTCAAACGCAAGCGCACCCGCTTTGGCTGGCTGCTGACGGCCATGATGATGCTGGCGTACTACGGCTACATCGCGCTCATCGCGTTTGACAAGCCATTTTTGGCCACCCCTCTGGGCGCAGGTGTGACCAGCTTGGGTATTCCCATAGGCATGGGCGTAATTGTGTTTACCGTACTGATCACCGCCATTTACGTTCGCCGCGCCAATGGCGAATACGACCGCCTGACCGCTGAAATCCTGAAGGATGCCGCCAAATGAAAGCCATCCTCAAATCCTTGGGCGCTGTAGCGCTAGTGCTGGCAACCGGTGCGGCCATGGCCGCCGGTGGCGACCTCGGCCAGGTGGACAAGCAGCCCACCAACTGGGTGGCCATCAGCATGTTCGCGATCTTCGTTGTCGCCACACTGTTCATCACCAAATGGGCGGCAGCCAAGACCAAGTCGGCCTCTGACTTCTACACCGCAGGCGGTGGCATCACCGGCTTCCAGAACGGCCTGGCGATTGCAGGCGACTACATGTCGGCAGCGTCCTTCCTGGGCATTACCGCCACCGTCATGGCCTTCGGCTACGACGGCCTGATCTACTCCATCGGCTTCCTGGTCGGCTGGCCCGTCATTACCTTCCTGATGGCAGAGCGGCTGCGCAACCTGGGCAAGTTCACCTTTGCCGACGTGGCCGCTTACCGCTTCCAGCAAACCCCGATCCGCATGTTTGCGGCCTCGGGTACGCTGGTGGTGGTGGCCTTCTACCTGATCGCCCAGATGGTGGGTGCCGGTGCGCTGATCAAGCTGCTGTTCGGCCTGGACTACTGGCTGGCCGTGGTGATCGTCGGTGGTTTGATGATGGTGTATGTGCTGTTCGGCGGCATGACGGCCACCACCTGGGTGCAGATCATCAAGGCCTGCATGCTGTTGGCGGGCGTGAGCTTCATGGCCTTCATGGTGCTGGCGCAGTTCAGCTTCAGCCCCGAGGCGCTGTTTGCCAAGGCGGTGGAAGTGAAAACCCAGTTCGCCGCCAACGATGGCAAGCTACCTGAGGAAGCCGCCAAAATCGGCCTGTCCATCATGGGGCCAGGGGGCTTTGTGAAAGACCCGATCTCTGCCATCTCCTTCGGCATGGCACTGATGTTTGGTACCGCCGGTCTGCCGCACATCCTGATGCGCTTCTTCACCGTGCCCAACGCCAAAGAAGCCCGCAAATCCGTGCTCTGGGCCACCACCTGGATCGGTTACTTCTACGTGCTGATCTTCATCATCGGTTTTGGTGCCATCACCCTGGTGCTGACCAACCCCGAGTTTGCAGATACCGCCAAGGGCATCATCAAGGGCGGCGGCGGATCGAGCAACATGGCAGCCGTGCTGGTGGCCAAGGCTGTGGGCGGCAACGTCTTCTACGGCTTCATCTCCGCAGTCGCATTTGCCACCATCCTGGCCGTGGTAGCAGGCCTGACCCTGTCCGGTGCCTCCGCTGTGTCGCATGACCTGTACGCCACTGTGTTCAAAAAGGGCAAGGCCGACAGCGCTTCCGAGCTGAAGGTATCGCGCATCACCACCATGGCGCTGGGCATCGTGGCCGTGGCACTGGGCATTGCGTTCGAGAAACAAAACGTCGCCTTCATGGTGTCGCTGGCCTTCGCGATTGCGGCCTCGGCCAACTTCCCGGTGCTGTTCATGTCGGTGCTGTGGAAAGACTGCACCACCCGTGGCGCAGTGATCGGTGGCTTCATGGGCTTGATCTCGTCGGTGGGCCTGACCGTGGTGTCGCCTGCGGTGTGGGAAGTGACACTGGGCTTTGCCAAGGGCTCGGCCTGGTTCCCCTACACCTCGCCAGCGCTGTTCTCCATGACCATCGGCTTTGTCGGCATCTGGCTGTTCTCGGTTCTGGACCGCAGCCCCCAAGCTGCCAAAGAACGCGAAGCCTTCAAGGCGCAGCAAGTGCGCTCGGAAACCGGGTTCGGCGCATCGGGCGCATCGGGACACTAAAACCGTCCCCTCTGCATGGCCTCTGAGTAGGCCACCCGCAACCGTTCGTACGGGTCTAGCAGACCGGTCCGAACGGTTTTTTTGTTTTAACCCGCTTGGGCGCGCTGGGCAATCAGCGCCCACACCGCCAACCGGCCCGGGCCATCCAGGCCGCGCCAGGCGCTGATCTCGTCCAGCGTGCGCAGGCAACCAGTGCAGAACTGGCCATCCATCTTGCAAACCCCCACACAAGGCGATGCCACTTCAGCATCTTTTAGGCCTCCAGCGCTTATGGAAAGAGCGTGAGCAGCTATTAAATCCATAGTATTCATACCACTGCGTCCACCACATCCGCCACCGGCGCACCCGTCAACCGCGCCAGGTCATCGGGCGACAGCGCAAACACCGCGTGCGGGTGCCCGGCAGCCGCCCATATCTGCGCAAACCGGAACAGCTCGCGGTCGATCAAGGTGACCGGCGCATGCGCGTGCGCCACCGGGGCCACGCCGCCGATGCTGAAACCCGTGCGGGCCTTCACAAACGCCGCATCGGCCCGCCCCACCGGCCCCACCAGCGCGGCAACTTTGCGTTCATCCACCCGCCGGTCGCCAGAGGTCACCACCAGCACCGCAGAATCGTCCGATAGGCGGCGAAAAATGATGCTCTTGGCAATCTGCCCCACCGCAATGCCCAGCGCATCGGCCGCCTGCTGCGCCGTGCGGGCCGCATCGTCGAGCATGCGCGGCATCTCGGCGTGGCCTTGGGCTTGCAACAAGCTGGCCACGCGCTGCACGCCCTCGGGCAGCGATGTCAGTTCAGCGCCGCACATCAATACCCCCTGTCACGCTGCACCACCCCCGCCACCGCCTGGCCTTGCAGCAACGCCTGCAGTTTGGCAATGATCTGCGCCAGGCTCTCCGCATCCAGGGTGCGCGCCGAGATATGCGGGGTGATGTGGATCTTCGGATGGCCCCAGAAGGGATGCTCGGGCGGCAACGGCTCGGTACGGAACACGTCCAGCGTGGACCCGGCCAGGTGGCCGCTGTCCAACAGGGCCAGCAGATCGGCGTCCACCAGGTGCGCGCCGCGCGCGACGTTGATGACATAACCACCCGGCTGCAGGCGCGACAGCGTGTGCTGGTTCAGGATGTTTTGCGTATCCAGCGTCAGCGGCAGCAGGCAGACCAGCACCTTGCTGGCGGCCAGAAATGCATCCAGCTGCGCGGTACCGGCAAAGCCGCGCACGCCATCCACCGCCTTGGGCTGGCGGCTCCAGGCATTGACCGGAAATTCGAAGCTGCGCAGGGCCTGCGCCACCCGCGTGCCCAGCACACCCAGGCCCATGATGCCCACCGGAAAGTCGCTGTGCACCGCCGGGGCCTGTTTGCGCCAGCGCCCGGCGCGGGCATCGGCCTCGTACGCATCCAGCCCCCGAAAATGCCGCAGCACCGCGTGGCACACGTATTCGGCCATTTGCACCGCCATACCCGCGTCTTCCAGGCGCACCACCTGGGTCTGCGGCGGGATGTTGAGGCGCATCAACGCGTCCACGCCCGCACCCAGGTTGAACACGGCCCGCAGGCCTGGCTGCTCGTCAAAAAACGCCTGCGGTGGGGCCCAGGCGATGGCGTAATCCGCCGGGGCACTGCCGGGGCTCCACAAGGCCACCTCGGCCTCGGGCCAGACGGCGTGCAAGCCGTCGATCCAGAATTGCGCCGCGCCATCGGGGTTGTACAAAGCGATCCGCATCCAGGTTTCCTTCTGCTTTAAAGAGGCACACATTGTCTCCGCAACGACTCGGCAAACTCCTAGAATTCGCCCTCCCACATCCTCTGGAGACACCCATGACGAGCCCCACTTCCACCTTTGTCTGGTACGAATTGACCACCAGCGATGCCCCCGCAGCCGCCGCCTTCTACCAGGCCGTTTTCGGCTGGACGCTGAAAGACGCGGCCATGCCCGAGCTGCAATACTCGCTGGCATCGGCGGGTAATACCGAGGTGGCGGGCATCATGGCGCTGCCGCCCGAAGCTGCAAACGCCGGTGCCCCACCCTGCTGGACCGGCTATATCGCTGTGCCCGACGTGGATACCCACGCCCAGCGCGTCACCCAAGCCGGGGGCATGGTCTACGTGCCGCCTACCGACATCCCCAACATTGGCCGCTTTGCCGTTGTAGGCGATCCCCAAGGCGCGGGATTTGCCCTGTTCAAGGGTCTTCCAACCGAGGCCCCGGCCCCACCGCCCATGGGCACACCCGGCACCTTTGGCTGGAACGAGCTGCACGCGATGGACGATGCCGCCGCTTTCGCCCTGTACGCCGACCTGTTCGGCTGGACCGCCGACCAGGCAATGGACATGGGCCCGCTGGGCACCTACCAACTGTTTGCCGCAGACGGTGTCGCCATTGGCGGCATGATGCGCCGCGCCGACGGCGGCAAGCGCGCCACCTGGCTGTACTACATCTGTGTCGACCAGATCGATGCCGCTGCCGAGCGCGTGCGCGCCCACGGCGGCAAGACGCTGGAGGCGCCTTCCGAAGTCCCCGGCGGCATGTGGATAGCGCCCTGTATCGACCCGCAAGGCGCGGCTTTCGCGCTGCTGGGCCCGCGCTAACACACTATTATTTTTATAGCTGCTTACGCCGATGTAATAAGCGCTGGAGGCCGATTGCCTTAAATCTCGGCCGGCTGCCCGAACCAGCCCTGCACGCGGCGTACCACGGCTTTTAGAAACGACCACAGCACCACCAGCAGCCAGACGCTGAGCATCAGCGCCACCGCCAGCGTCAACCCGAAGGCCACCGGATGGTTGGTCGCCAGCCACAGCGCGCCCAGGCTCAGGCCGTCTTCCAGCAGACTGAGGCCGATGTTGGAAAACGGCTCGGGCGAGGTGTTGGCCGCCGCCCGCGTGGCGGCCTTGGTGGCGAAAGAGGTGGCCGCCAAGGAGCCGCCCAGCAATGCCGCCACCAGGCCCATGGTGGTGCTATCGGCCCCAAACACGCCCGCCGCCAACGCTGCCCCGGCGGGGATACGGATGACCGAATGCAGCGCATCCCACAGGCTGTCGAGCCCCGGGATCTTGTCGGCAAAAAACTCCACAAACAGCATCCCCCCGCTGGCCGCCAGCAGGGCCGGGTGTTGCAGCACCTGCAGGCCCGCAGGCAAAGGCAGCCAGCCCATCGACCCGGCCAGCCCGGTGACAAACACCACGGCGTACAAACGGATGCCGCTGGCCCAGCCTAAAGCGGCGGCCAGGGCCAGCAGCGCGGGCATGTCCAGGTGCGCACTGCCCTGGGCCAGCACGTCGCCCACGGCACCCGTGCCCTTGGGGATGTACTGCGCTAACGACTGCCACCAGGTGAAGAAGCTGTCCATGGCATCAAGGGGCGGTAGGCTTGACCCACACCACGGTTTCGTCCACTGCGTAGAGCTGGCAAGGGGTGGTGCTGATGCGGCGGCAGCGCACCAGTGCACGTTCGGCGGGGTCAACGGGGTCGGCGGCATCGGTCGGGGTGGTGCCCACGGTATAGACCACTTTTTCACCCGACAGCGCAAAGGCCCTGGGCATGGGCTGGGCCAGCCATTCGCGGTAGATTTTTCGCATGTTGTCGTTGCCCTTGGGCAAGGCGTCTACGTCGGTCAGTGCGGCATAACCCGAGCTGACGTAGGGCACGATGCGCACCAGCGCGCCCGAGGCAGTCGTGGTCGTGCCCCCCACCGGCTCGGTCACGGCCATGGTGTCTGGGGGCAGCTCGGGCAGGCTGGGCAAACTGGCGCGGTCGTTGCGCTTTTCAAAGAAGCCGCGCAAGGCATCGGGCAGGCGCTGCGCCCAGGCGACCATGGCCGCATCGTCGTCCACCGCCTGCGCAGGCACAAAAACCCGCACCCGGCCATATTCGTGGGACGCGTATTTGGCGTACACCACCTCGTACACCGGGCCAGGCAAGCGCACCGACTCGGCCCGCGCCCATTGCTGCGCCTGGGCATAAAAATCGGTTTGCAGGCCCAGCAGGTGACCACTGCGTTTGAACACCTGCAGGCATTCGGGCGCTTGCCAGTTGCTGCCAAAGTCGTTGCTGTACAGGGGTCTGGACAGCTTGCAGTCTTCGGTTTTCCATTTGCTCTCGGGGAAGCGGCGCGCAGGCAGCTCGAGCACCACCCCGCCGCGCATACGCCCGTCTTGCACGTCCATGGCGTAGGACACATGCACCTGCACCGAGGGCGGGCGGCCCATGGCGTTCCACTGGGTCTGGGCGATGTAGGTCCAGTTGCCCTGGGGCAGGGTCAGCGTGCGGTCGACCACGGTGAGCTGCTGGTCGGCCACCGCCTTGGGCGGCGCATTGCCCGGAATGTTCAGCGCCAGGGCCTGGCTGGCCAGTCCGAACAGGGCCACCAGGTACAGAGCGGGGCGGCAGAGAAAGGTAAAACGCATGGTGTCTCCGGTATTTTGGGGGGCAGTATCCCACGCGGCTCACGGCGCGGCGGCCGGGTCCCACACCACGGCATCGTCCACCGCATACAGCTTGCAACTGCTGTCTTTGGCCGTTGCATTGCAGCGGTCGAGTGCGGCCTGCATGGCGTTGGAGCGCGCGGAGGTGTAGGCCCAGGCCGTGCTGGTGGTCGAGATGGCAAAGGCCTTGGGCGATTCCGCGGCCACATATGCCAGGAAGCCCTGCTGCCCGGTTTCCTTGCTGCGGGGAATGGCTTTTTCGTCGCTGATCTTGGCAAAACCGGTGGCAGGCGGCGGCGGTGTGGCATGGCTGGTGAGGGGCAAACGGGTCAGCACCGTGTGCGGCAGCCCCAGCTCGGCCAGAAACGCGTCTACCTCGCGCACCCAGATGGGCAGGCCCGCGCGCCCGCCAAACATGCCGTGTGCATCGCTGCCAAAGTTGCCAAAGGCCACCAGCCGGGCTTTGCCACCGGCCTCCTGGTACTTTTGGTACAACTCTTGGTACAGCGCCGGGCTCCAATACGAGTCGTTGTCGCCATAAAACCAGAGCGAGGGCACGCTGGTTTGCGCGGCATAGCTTTTGAACGCCCGCACCAGGTTGGATTCCCAGCCTGGGCAACTGTCTTGCCGCAAGCCCCCTGCAAAGTTCACCAGGCCCTTCACACCCGGCATGGGGAGCGTGCCAAAGGCCAGCGTGGTCAGCCCGCCGTGCGACTGGCCCACCACCAGCACCCGGCTGGTGTCGGCATCGGGCAGGGTTTGCAGGTGCGCGAGCACGGCGGACACGTCTTCGGCCTGCACCCGGCCATTGCTCTCCACATTGCAGCCGCCGCCAATATAGGAGCCGCTGGACTTGGAAAAGCCCTGCCGCATAGGCACCGCCACCAGGTAACCGCGCTGCAAGAATTCGCGCACCGCGGCCTCGTACCGGGCGCGCGGCTGGAACTTGGTGTTACCGGCCGATTTGCCGTGGTTGATGATGACCACCGGGAACGGTCCCGCCCCGGGCGGGCGGAAAAAGGTGGTTTCCAGCTCGATGGTGAACAGGCCCGCCTTCTTGACCATCTGCACCTCTTCGCGCAGGGCGGTGTTCAAGGGTGGATCGGTCTGGGCACGGGCAGCAGTGCCCCACAGGCACAAGGCCGCCAGGGCCCACGGCAAAAATTTCGCGTTGGTCATTGAAATCCCCGTAAACCCATGAACGCCACCATACCGTCATAGTCGCGGTCGTTCTGTATCAAATCGCAGTCGTTGCGGATACACCAGGCGCCCACCAGCAGGTCGATGGGGCTGCGCACGGTGAACCCTTTTTGGCGCAGGTCGCGGTAGATGCCGGCGGCGGCATGGGCGATGGCCTCGCCACCGGCGGTAACCACCGGCAAGGCGGCCAGGGCCTGCTTGGCCAGCCGCAGCTCCTGCGGGTGGCGAAAGCCGCGCAGCACCTCCATCAGCACCACGTCCAGCAGCACCAGCTCGTGCGTGCTGTCGCCCAGCACAGCATCCAGCGCCTCGGTGTGCGGGGTGGCCGTGCCTTGGAAGTAGTCGATCCAGATGCTGGAGTCGGCGGTGATCACAGCGGCTTGGACCGGAAATCAGGGCGGGGTTCTTGCACGCTATGGCCGTCGCTGGTGCTCCAGTCGCCGTCCAGGCTCCACTGCAGCTTGCCGCGCAGGGCGCGCAGGTTTTGGTACGCGGCGCGGCGGGCCAGCAGCCGCAAGCCCTCTTCTACCGCGTCGCGCTTGGTTTTGAAGCCCCCGGCCTGCATGGCGGCATCCATCAGGTGGTCGTCGATGACGATGTTGGTGCGCATGAAACACCTTCGTGTGTATTGATTGAAAAAATTATACACATTGAACGCAAAAAAACGATGGGGCGGATCGCTCCGCCCCATCGCCAGTCCCAAGCTTTTAAACGGCTGGAACCATCTGCTTCACCAGCGCCATGCGTTTGCTGGTGTGCGGGCCGGTCAGCACAAAGCCGTGCGCCCGCTCGGGTGCGTCGGCCGGGGCAAACCACCATTCGCCCAGCGTCTGCTCCACCCAAGCGCCCAGGTAGCCGGGTGCGGGTGGATGCGCCACGATGGGCAGGGCCGGGGTTTTGATGGCCACCGGCATGGCGGCAAACTCCAGCGCAGCTTCGGTGCCGCACAGATTTGCCGCCAGCACCTTGGCCGCCGCCATGATGGGCATCACGTAGGGCAAGGTGCGGCCCGTGGGCGCGCCGGGGCTGGCCGCGCTGGCGTACTGCGCGCCGTCGCCCAGCGCCCACACGTGGGGGGCACTGGTGTGCAGCTGGCGGTTCACGGTGATACCGCGCTCGCAGGCGATGCCTGCGGCCTGGGCCAGCGTGGTGTCGGCGCGCAGGCCGATGGCGCTGAGCACGATGTCGGCGGCAATGCTTTGGCCGTTGGCCAGCGTGAGCGATAGCGCACCGGCCAGAGGCTCCACCGCCTGCACCGTGGTGCCCAGGTGCCACTGCACCGACAGGCTGGTCAACGCCGCCTGCAACTGGGCGCTGGCGGTGGGCGGCAGCAAGGCGGCCAGGGGGCGGTCTGCAGGATCGACCACCGCCACGGCATAGCCCGCACCGGCCAGGTCGTTGGCAAATTCACAGCCGATCAGGCCTGCGCCCATGATGGCCACGCGCGCACCGTCGCCCAGGGCGGTGAGGCGCTGGTGGAACACGCCAAAGTCGGCCAGCGAATTGACCGACAGCACCTGGTCGGCCGCCGCGCCCGACAGCGGCACGCGGATGGGCTGCGCACCGGTGGCCAGCACCAGATCGCGGTAGCCCAGCGGGCCGGTGCTGGTGTGCACGGTTTGCGTGGCGGTGTCGATGGCGGTGACCTGGGTGTGCGACAGCAGGGTGACGTTCAACGTCTGCGCGATGGTGGCCGCCGGGGTGGTCACCAGCTGCGCCGGGCCGCGCTTCTGGCCAAACGCGTTGGACAGCGTGGGCTTGGCGTAGAAGTCGCCCGCGTCGGCAGTGACCAGCGTGACAGGCGTGGTGGTGTCGAGCTTGCGGAACTCGCGCACCGTTTGCCAACCGGCCAGGCCAGCGCCGATGATGAGGAGCGGCTGGTCCATTAAATTTCGACGGGCTCGAAGTCGGCCTTGGCTACGCCGCAGTCGGGGCATTCCCAGCTGGCGGGTACGTCGGACCACAGCGTGCCTGCGGCAATGCCGTCTTCGGGGCGGCCTGCGGCCTCGTCGTACACAAAGCCGCAAACGATACAGATATAGGTTTTCATCGTGGTTCCTTCAATTTATAAAAAAAGTGCCTCTAGCGCTTATTCAATGGGCGTGAGCAGCTATTAAAAACGTAGTAATTATGCCAACGTAGCCAAATGCGCTTTGTAGTGGTTGGCGTGGCGCTCTTCCACCTTGGCCAGTGCGGCGAAGCGTTTTTGGGCCTTGGCCAGGGTGGCAACAAACTGGGCGGCGTGGACTTTGGATTCTTCGATCTGCTCGTCCATCTCGGCCACGGCGGCAGCATTGCCCTCGGCTTCGGCGGTGGCGCGGAAGCCGGGGTACATCTCGGTGTACTCGTAGGTTTCGCCGTCGATAGCGATCTGCAGCGCCTTGGCCGGGGTCATGCTGGCCTTGGGGTAGAGCAGGTCCAGGTGGCCAAAGGCGTGCATCACTTCCTGGTCGGCGGTGGCCTCGAACACCTGGGCGGTGGCTTCGTCGCCCGCTTCCCGCGCCAGCTTGGCGAAGTAGCGGTATTTGATGTGGGCCATGGACTCGCCTGCGAAAGCGGCTTCAAGGTTGGCAAGGGTTTTGATTTCTGGGCGTTGGCTGGCGACGGACATCGTGGGCTCCTGTAGGGTTTGGTCGTTGTGAACAGACGCAATCTTACGGCCAATCCATCGCCACAAACAATTGATAAAACCTAATCGATTAATAGTAACTATGACTTCACAGTATGCCGACAAGCCCGTACTACACCAGCAACCCGGCCAGTTCCTCCATATCTGTAAACGTGTAAAAAGCCCCCGCGTCCATCAACGCCTGCGCATCCACATGGCCGGACGTGGCAGGCGCGTAGCCGAACACCGTGGCCCCGGCGGCCACGCCTGCGCGCACACCGGTGGTGGTGTCTTCCACCACAGCGCAGCGGGTGGGGTCTACCTGGAGTGCGGCTGCCGCCGCCAGGTACACGTCGGGCCAGGGCTTGGTGCGGGGCATTTCATGGCCGCTGAAGACCATGCCGTTGAAGTAAGCGGCCAGGCCCACCTTGTCGAGTTGCAGCTCGATCTTGATGCGGTCGGCCCCCGACGCGCAGGCAATGCGGCCCGCATAGGTGGCGTGCACCGCCTGCAGGGCTGCGTGGATACCGGGGATGGGCTCCAGCCGGGTGTTCAGCGCGTGGTTGCGCCGGGCGCGGAACTCCAGCATCCAGGCCTCGGTCAGCGGCCGGCCGGTGTGGGCTTCGATGGTGGGGGCTTCGTCCATCACGGTTTTGCCCACAAACAGGCGCATGCATTCGGCCAGCGTCATGGTCCAGCCACTCTCGGCCAGCAGGTCGCGCAGCACGCCAATGGTCAGCGGCTCGGAATCGACCAGCACGCCATCACAGTCAAACAACACGGCATCGAACTTCATGGATTTCCTCGGGATTAATTTAGATATCAAATTGGCCTCTAGATCATATTCCGTGAGCGCAAGCAGCTATCAATACGATAGTCACACAGCATTCTCTTGCCTTGTTATGCTCTGGCCATGGCCCATTTACTCATAGTTGAAGACGACGAATTGCTGCGCGACGGCCTGGCGGCCCAATTGGGGCTGGCCGGCCACCAGACCACCACCGCCGCCAACGGTGCGCTGGCGCAAGAACAGCTGGAAGCCACCCGCTTTGACGGCGTGGTGCTGGACCTGGGCCTGCCGCTGGTCGATGGTATGGCGCTGCTGCGCTGGATCCGCAAACGCCTGCTGGCCCTGCCGGTACTGATTTTGACGGCCCGCGACGGCGTGGAAGACCGCATCGAGGGCCTGAACGCCGGGGCCGACGACTACCTCACCAAGCCCTTTAACCTGGCCGAGCTGGAAGCCCGCCTGGGGGCCATGCTGCGCCGCTCGCGCCTGCCCGCGTTTGGCGGCTCGCTGGAGCTGCAAATGGGCGAAACCGGCCGCCTGCGGCTGGATGCCACGCAGCCGCTGGCCTGGCTGGACGACGAGCCGCTGGAGCTGACCCAGCGCGAATGGGCGCTGCTGTCGCTGCTGGTGACCAACGCGGGCCAGGTGGTGGGCCGCGAAGATGTGCTCAGCGCCTGGAAAGCCGACCCCAGCGATCCCAGCGACACCACCAACACGGGCTCCAACGCGCTGGAGGTCTACGTGCACCGGCTGCGCCGCAAGCTGGCCGACTCGGGCCTGAGCATCCGTAACGTGCGCGGCCTGGGCTACATGCTGGAAACCGCCGCACCATGACGGCCTTGCCGTGTCGCTAGGCCTGCAAAACGACAAGGTCCAGGGCCTGCAAAAAGACAAAGCCCCCGGCCTGTCCCTGAAACGCCAACTGCTGCTGTGGCTGCTGCTGCCGCAACTGCTGCTGTGGCTGGTGGGCGGGCTGCTGGCCTACCGCATCGCGCTGAACTACGCCGAAAAAGGCATCGACCAGTCGCTGACCCAGTCGGTCCGCTCGCTGGCGCGCCAGGTCAAGCCCATGGGCTCGGGCCTGCTGGTGGACTTTCCACGGGCCGCGCAAGACATCATCGAGCAGGACCCGACCGACCGCGTCAGCTACATGGTGTCGTCGCCGCCGGGCCAGTTTGTGCTGGGCAACAGCAAACTGCCCGACCCGCTGCTGGGCGTCCCCATCCAGGCCGGGGAGCCACTGATCTATGAAACCCTGCTGGACAAAAAACCGGTACGCATCGCCTTGCTGGAAGTGAACTACGGCGATGCCGGATCGCCCCAGCGCCTGCGCGTGCAGGTGGCCAAGAGCCTGGCGGTACAGCAGCGCATTGCCCGTGAACTGGTGGCCGACATGCTGGTGCCGCTGGTGTTGCTGGGCGCGCTGATCGGCACCGTGGTGTTTATCGGCGTGGGCCGGGGCCTGCAGCCCCTCAAGCGGCTGGAGGCCCTGCTGGGCGACCGGGCCCACCGCAGCGTCACCACGCTGCTGCCCATCGAGATGACCCAGGCGCCGCTGGAGGTGCATTCGCTGGCCGAGGCGGTCAACCAGATGCTGGCGGCGGTACGGCGCAGCCTGGGCCAGGAAAAACGTTTCATCAACGATGCCGCCCACCAACTGCGCACGCCGCTGGCTGGGCTGATCAGCCAGACCGAGCTGGCCCTGGCCGAGCGCGACCCGCAGGCCCTGCAGGAGCGCCTGACCAAGGTGCACGCCGGGGCCAAGCGCTCCGCCCACCTGGTGCACCAGCTGCTGGCGCTGGCCCGCACCGAAGCCGACATCACCCCCCAGCCGCTGGACATGGCCGCACTGGCCCGCGAAGTGGCCCGCGAATGGACTCCGCGCGCCATCAGCGCCGGTATCGACCTGGGCTACGAGGGCGAAGACAGCCTGGTCACCCAGGGCGAGAAGTTGCTGCTGCGCGAAGCCCTGAGCAACCTGATCGACAACGCCCTGCACTACGCGGGCCGGGGTGCCACCGTGACACTGCGGGTACAGCGTCTGCAAGGCCATGCGGTGGTGGAGGTGGAAGACAACGGCCCGGGCCTGCAAGCGGCCGATATCGCCCGGGTATTTGAGCGTTTCTGGCGTGCCAGCGAGCTGCCCGGCGGCTGCGGCCTGGGCCTGGCCATCGTGCAGGAAATCGCCCTGCGCCACGGCGGCACCGCCGAGGCCGAGAACATCCTGCCGCAGGGCCTGTGCGTGCGCCTGCGGCTGCCGCTGCCTGCGTTTCCGCTGACCTCGGCCGACTTCCGGCACCCACCGCCTTTTCCTCTGCTGGCTTAGCGCGCATACCCGTTTTTGGGCGTGCCTGTGGGATACTGGTCTGCGGGTCGACCGCGATTTCGGCCCTCCCCGCCCTCCCCCTTGTCGACGAAAGCCAGGTTCTTTCAAATCCGCACATGCGTGTTTTTCGACCATCCCTGAGGCTTGCCATTTCGGTGCCGTTTGCGCTGATTCTGGCCACCACCGTTGCCTTGCAGGCCGTCACCCAGCAAGACAACAACACCCGCCTGATCGACAAGTCCAGCGTGCGCATTCTGGACGCGCTGACCGTGGCCGCCCACAACCGCCTGGGGCATTTTCTGGAAGAGCCGTTTCGTATCCAGCTTGGCATGGCCGATGCGATTGCGCGCCATGGCCTGTACCAGCCCAACGACCTGGGGCCCATCTACCGCTACCTGGGCGGGGTGTACCGGGACTTGTACCAGGACCAGACGCAAATGAGCGCCCTGGGTTTTGGCAGTGCTGCGGGTGAATACGCAGGTTTGCGCCGCGAAGATGCCGGTGCAGGTTTCTCCCTGATGCTCAAGGATGCCTCCACCCAGGGCCAGTTGCGGATTTTCAAAGGCGCACAGCCCGGCGAGGTAGTGGCCGCGTATGACCAGTACGATCCGCGCGGGCGGCCCTGGTATGCGCCCATTGCCCAATCCGGCCAGCCAGGCTGGTCGGCCATCTACACCAACTATGACGAGCGGGCCGAAATCACCATCTCGGCCTCGACCCCGGTCACCGTGGGCAACCGCTTGCTGGGTGTGATGTCGGCCGACGTGAAGATCAACGGGCTGAACCAGTTTTTGCTTGACGAGCCTCTACGGGGCACGGCCATCATGGCCATTACCGATGTGGCAGGGCAGTTGGTGGCTTTCTCGGAGCCGGGTTCGGTGCTCTCCGATGGGCGCGGCGGCACGCCGCGCGGGCAGCGCCTGGGTCTGGCGCAGAGCGAAAACGCGGTGCTGCGTGCCGCCGCGCTGCCGGTGGCAGATGCCCCCACCGAAAGTGCGGCGGGCTTCCAGTTAACGGTTGGTGGCAAGCTGTACATCTGCCGGGTCACGCCGTATTCAGACGTGCGGGGGCTGAACTGGCGCATCGTGATGCTGGTGCCCGAATCCGACCTGCTGGGCGACACCCGCGCCGCCAGCCAGCGCAGCCTGGCCTGGATCGTGGGCATTGCCTCGCTAGGCTTTGTACTAGGCCTGTGGGCCATTGGCTGGGTGACCCGGCCCATCCAGCGCACCGCGCAGGCGGCCAACCAGCTTGCGCAGGGCCAATGGGGCACCACCATCGACACCGGCAGCGCAGTGCGGGAAACCGACACCCTGGTCCATGCCTTCAACGCCATGGCGCAGCGCCTGCAGCGCGCCTTCAACAACATGCACGACCAGCTGCGCTACGACGGCCTGACCCAGCTGCTGACCCGGCGCGGCCTGCTGGAAGACGGGCACTGGGACGGCGCGCGGCCCGCCGTGCTGTGCCTGCTGGGACTGGACGGGTTTCGGGCCATCAACGACAACGTAGGCCATGCCACCGGCGAGCGCCTGCTACAGGCCATTGCCGAGCGCATGCGCGCGCAACTGCCGCGCCAGGTGCTGATGGCCCGGGTGGGCGGTGACGAGTTTGCCCTGCTGTACCTGGATGACCCACAGGCCGCCGCCGATATCGGCCCGCAGGCCGTGGCGCTGTTCGCCGCACCGTTTGCTTCGGGGGGCGATGAGATCCGGGTCAGCGCGTCGGTGGGAGTGGTCGAAGGAGTTTTGTCGGCCGACGCTTTGCCCGAGTGGCTGCGCAATGCCAGCGTGGCATTGGGCGAAGTGAAGCGCCGCAGCCGGGGGAGCTATGGGGTGTTCGAGCCCGGCATGTTGGCGCAGTCGCAGGAGCAGGCGCGCTTGGCCAACGAGTTGCGCCAAGCCCTGGAGCGGGAGCAGTTTCGGGTCCACTACCAAACCGTCATCACGCTGGCGACCGGCAAAGTCAGCGGTGTGGAGGCATTGGTGCGTTGGCAAAGCCCGGCACGCGGCATGGTCCCGCCCGGCATCTTCATTCCGGTGGCGGAAAGTTCCGACTTGATCCTGGCACTGGGCGAATGGGTGCTGCGCACCGCCATCCGCGACGTAGCGAAGCACCTGGCCCATCTACCGTCTGACTTTGACCTGCATGTGAACGTGTCGGCCCGGCAATTGATCCAGTCCGATTTTGGCCATACGTTGAAGCAGGCGCTGCTGGCCAGCGGGCTGCCGCCCCACAACCTGACCCTGGAGCTGACCGAGTCGGTACTCATCGAGCAAACCGGCCAGACCGTGGAACGCCTGCGCGAAATCCGCGCCCTGGGGGTGAAGATTGCCATCGACGACTTCGGCACCGGCTATTCCTCGCTGGCCTACCTGGGGCGGCTGCCCTTCGACTGCCTCAAGGTGGACCAAAGCTTTGTGCGCACCCTGTGCAGCTCACCGCAGGACGCAGCCATTGTGGCGGCGGTACTCCAGATGGCCAAAGGCTTTGGCGTAGACGTGGTCGCCGAAGGGGTGGAAACCGAAGCCCAGGCGCAGCGCCTGCAGGAAATGGGCTGCCACCACGCCCAGGGCTACTGGTTTGGCCGCCCCCTGCCCTGGGCGCAGATCGACTGGGAACCCCATCCGCTCAACCGCCCCCACACCGATATTCCGTAAGAAATGGGCCTTCCGCGCCTATTCCTAGGGCGCGAGCAGCTATTAATTAAGTAGCACCCAGGTACCGTCCTGGCGTAACGGCTCTCCCCCACCACACCTCTTCCGGCCCTGCGGACCGTGGCGCACCACCATGCGGTTTGTCCACATGCCGGGCGGGTGGCCCTCGCTCGCCCGCCAGGGGTACAGGCCCATGGCTTGGTCGTAGCAAGCAGACCTATTAGGCTCTTTTTGCAGCAACTACAGGCTCACTATTAGCGCACCTTTTTACCAGCAGCGGGCTGGCCGAAGTCGCCCAATCCGCAGTGAGATGCGCGATTTGACCCAATTTGTGAGCGAAACAGCCACCACAAAAGCCCCACCAAGCATTCCAAGCTGCTGCAAAAAATCTATTTTTTCATGCACTGATGCTTACAAAAACCAGTTGTTTAAGACACTTTAAACATTGTTTTTTACAGAATCGATTGTCTACAATATTACAAATATTTTTATAAAGTAAACATTATTTTTTGAAAATATGACTGATATACCAGTCGCCAGACCCCCTTTTTGACTGCCTGACAGGTCTGCTGTGGTGCCCGCATCGCAGCCGCCATGGGCCGCATCGAAGGGGCCCTGGCGGCGGATCTTCAGGTGGGTTGGCGCACAGACAACCGCTCAGCTTTTGCCGGTCATTAACGAGGAAGAACCAATTTATGAAACACACCCCTACCCACCCGGAACCGATTGCCATTGTGGGAATGGCCTGCCGATTCCCCGGAGAAGCTGAAAACACGGAGGCTTACTGGGAAGTCTTGCGCAGCGGCGGCATCACCGTGGGCGAAGTGCCCGCCACCCGCTGGGACTGGCGCCGCCACTACAGCGCCAACGCCGATGCGCCAGGGCGGGCGTATGTCAAACATGGCAACTTCATCCGCCAGGATTTGCGCGTCTTTGATGCGGGGTTTTTTGGTATTTCAAACCGCGAAGCCGAAGTGATGGATCCGCAACAGCGCCTGCTGCTGGAGGTGGCGTGGGAAACCATCGAGCACGCGGGCTCCGACCTGGCGGCACTGGCCGCTGCCCGTACCGGCGTGTACATCGGCGCGTTCACTCTGGACAATCTGATTGGCCGCATGGGCGGTGCATCGCGCTTTGCGACGGGCTCGCACACGGCAGTGGGCTCTACGGCCACGATTCTTTCCAACCGGATTTCACATGCATTCAACCTGACGGGGCCCAGCCTGTCGGTAGACACCGCGTGCTCGTCTTCACTGGTGGCGGTCCACCTGGCAGCACAAGCGATCTGGAACGGTGAGTGCGATGTAGCACTGGCGGGCGGTGTCAACGTAATGTTCCGCCCGGAATATGTGATCGCCATGAGCAAGGGGCATTTTCTGTCACGCGATGGTCGCTCCAAAACCTTTGATGCCTCGGCCAACGGCTACGGGCGGGGCGAAGGTGCGGGTGTCGTCATGCTCAAGCCTCTGGCGCGTGCACAGGCCGACGGCGACCGCATTCTGGCAGTGCTGCGCTCTACCGGTTGCAACCAGGATGGCCGCACCGAAGGCATCACCGTGCCCAACAAAGACGCGCAAAGCAAGCTGATGCAGCAGGTGCTGGAACGCGCGGGCCTGGTGCCCGATGACGTGCACTATGTGGAGGCCCACGGCACCGGAACCCCGCTGGGCGATCCGATCGAAAGCGCCGCCATCAGCTCGGTATTTGGTGTACACCGGGCCACCCCCATGCCAGTGGGTTCGGTAAAGGCCAATATCGGCCACCTGGAGGCCGCGTCCGGCATCGCATCGCTCATCAAGCTGGTGCTGTGCATGCGCGAACGCCAACTGCCGGCAGTCGCAGGGCTGACCCACCTGAACCCTGCGATTGACTTTGACGGTCTCAATATCCGGCCTCCGCGCGAACTGGAGACATTGCCGCCAGGTACCTTGCGCATGGCCGTCAATTCGTTTGGTTATGGCGGCACCAACGCCCATGCGATTGTGGAGTCGCCACCCGAACCACCCGCTGCCGCCCCCCAGGTTGCCAGCGCTGATGGCTGGGGCGTACTGCCAGTCTCGGCACGTTCCGACGAGGCATTGGCCGATCTGGTCAGCCAATGGAGCGGCTCGCTGGACCCGGCCAGCCCCGATCTGCCACGGTCGTTGTTGGCCAGTGCAGCGCTGCGCCGCACGCACCACGATTGCCGCGTCACCTTTGCCGCCAACTCGGGCCCCGCACTGCGTACCGCGATGGCATCGTGGCTGGAGGCCCGCCCCCGTGCCGAACGCCCGCTCAAAAACACCGATGCCGTGTTTGTCTTTACCGGCATGGGACCACAGTGGTGGGGCATGGCGCGCGAGCTGCTCAGCACCGACGCAGCGAGCCAGCAGCTGGCGCAGGCATTCGATGGCATTTTCCAGTCCCTGTCGGGCTGGTCGCTGGTCGAAGCCATGTTGCAGCCCGAAGAGGCTTCGCTGGTGGCCCAAACCCACATCGCCCAACCGGCCAACTTTTTGTGCCAACTGTTGATGACCGAGTGGCTGGCAGCGCGTGGGGTCCGCCCCGCCGCAGTGGTGGGGCACAGCGTGGGCGAAGTGGCATCTGCCTGGGCCAGTGGCGTACTGCGCCTGGAGGATGCCATCCGCGTGAGTTACCAACGCGCCAAACTGCAAGCCACCACGGCAGGCCAGGGCGGCATGCTGGCCGTCGGCCTGTCGGAAGCGGATGCACTGGCCTTGGTTGAAAGCACCCAGGGCAAGGTCGAGATAGCCGCCATCAACGGCCCTACGGCGGTGACCTTGGCGGGCGACGAAGCATCCCTCAACGATCTGGCGGGGCGACTGGAAGTCCGCAGCATTTTTAACCGCCGACTGAAGGTGGAAGTGGCCTACCACAGCCGCTATATGGACCCGATTCTGGACGCGCTGCGCAGCGAACTATCGGACCTGGCCTTGCACGCCGCCACCACACCGGTGTGGTCGACCGTCAGCGCCCGCCAGGGTGCGGAGGATGTGTTTGGTGCCGGGTACTGGTGCCGCAATGTGCGCGAGCCGGTGCGTTTTCGGGCTGCGGTCGAAGACCTGCTGGACCATGGCTACCGCCTGTTTGTGGAAATCGGCCCCCATTCGGTCATTGGTGGGAACATCCGCGAAATCATGGCGCGCCGCAACGACGAGGGCCGCACCATCTCCACGCTGGTGCGCGGTGCATCCGATCTCGCACAACTGCATGCCACGCTGGGACGCTTGTACGCGGCAGGGGTTGCCCCCGATTGGCTGCGTCTCAATGGTCCGGCCAACGCGCAACTGGCATTGCCGCGCCACCCTTGGTTACGCGATACCCTGTGGGCAGAAGCCGAAAGCTGTGCACGGGAGCGCGCGGGTCCACCGGTAGGGCCTTTGTGTGGCGAAGCAATAGACCACCCCACGCCCACCTGGGAGCGGGCGCTGAACACCTTGTACCTGCCATGGATTGCCGACCACCAGGTCGACGGCATGGTGCTGTTACCGGGTGCTGCGTTTATCGATACCGCGTTTGCCGTAGCCGAACAGGTACTGGAGGGCGATGGCGCTTTGTGTGTCGAGAACGTGGAGGTCAGCCGCCCCCTGGTCCTGGAAGGTGATACCACGCTGCTTTACCGCACCAGCTACCACCCGCAGCGCCGCCTGGTCGAGATGGCCAGCCGGGAAGAGTCAGGAGGGCCGTGGACACGCCATGCACAAGCCCACGTCAGCCGCGTCGTTTTTGACGACAGCCTGCGCGCACCGGTGTTTGGGGCTGGAGAAGACCTGGATGTCGCCTCCGCCTATGCCCGCTTTGCCCAGATGGGCCTGGTGTACGGCCCGGCCTGCCAGCGCATGACGAGCTTGTCCATTTGCGGTGACACCGTACGTGCAGAACTGTCTGCGCTAGAAAATGCGCCAGCCGATGTGACCCACCACCTGCATCCTACGGTGCTGGATGGAGCCTTCCAGTCCCTCCTGGCCGTGGTATTGACGGGTGGCGACACGCCATGGGTTCCCACCGGCATCGACGAGATCACCGTGCGCGCACCAGTGACAGGGCCGGTGGTCTGCATTGGCCGCGTGAAGAGCCGCTCCGAACGGGAAATCGTCGGAGAACTGTGGCTGAGCGACGCGGCAGGCCAACTGCTGGTGCATGTCGATGGTGTGCATTGTGTGCCCGCCAAGCGGGCCCATGACCCGCTGCAGGGTTTGCTCAATACCGAGAACTATGAGTCCATGATGCCGGTTGGCGAACCGATGCGCCTGGGTGCCTGGATGGTGCTGAGCGAAGACGGCTGCGCCCCTGGCAGCGTGGGTGAAGCGGTATCCCGGTCGCTGGTACAGGCCAACGCAGCCCGGGTACTGGCGTTCGCTGTTGGCACCGATCCGGGCCCGATGGCGATTAGCCGCCTCGATGGCGAACGCGACCTGAAAGCGCTGTTTGCGGAATACCCCATCCACACCCTGGCCGGTGTGCTGTACCTGGCGGCGGGGGTAGATTCCGTGCCAGCGCAGGCGCATGCCCGTGTGGCCCGCGTCCATGGGTTGGCGAAAGCGCTGGATGGGCATGAATCCGTACCCCGGGTGTACTTGGCCACCTGCAACGCACAGGCCGTACAGCCCCACGACAGTGTGGTCGGTTTCGCACAGGCCGCCATCCATGGTTATGGCCGCGTGGCGCACAACGAATGCAGTGCGCTGGCGATCACCATGGTCGACCATGACGCCCATCCCGCTTCCGTGACGGCGCTGGTGGGGGAACTGCTGGCAGATGATGTCGAGGACGACGTAGCCCTGCGTGCCGGTACCCGCTGGGCGCGCCGCTTGCGGCTATGGTCCCCGCTGGACATGCGCCAGGCCGCATGGGCCGACCAGGTTGCACAGCCGCAGGCTGTGGTGCTGGAGAAGCACGCTGGTGGCGAAACCCACTGGCGGGCCACCGAAGTGCCAGCAGCCTGCCTGGAGTCTGGAGAGTTGCAAACCACTCTGGCCTTGCACGGCCTGGTGCAAGAGCAACCGGAGGGTGCCGATGGAAAAGCCTTCTGCGGATTCACCGCCCAGGTGACCCAGAAAAACGACCGCTGGAATGTGGGCCAGTGGCTTGTGTGTGCCGCAGCCATCCGCCCTGCCAGCCATCTTTGTGTTGCCGATGCCTCGCTCTTTGTGATGCCGATCGACGGCCCCCTGACGGGAGCGGAGCGCGTGCTCACCTTGTGGGCAGGCATCCACGACGCGATGCGGCGTGTGGTGCCACTGGCAGAGGCACGCGCGCTGGTGCTGTTTGGTGCCAACTCTGCGCATGGCCGGGTGGTACGTGCCCTCGCACCCTTGCTGGGCATTGAACGCGTTATCGATGCAGACGACTACGCACCGCAATCACGCGGCATGGCGTACCGCCTGGAGGCCGCCCAGGAACCCATTTCTTTGGTGGTCTTTGCGGACGCAGCGCAGCTAAGCCCCCAGAAGTTACGCCTGCACCCTGGTGCCCAGGTGCTGTGCATGGGTGCCGCATGGGACATGGATGCCACGCCCTGGCTGGACGCAGCGTGCGCCATCGGCGTACACCGTGTAGACGCATTGGCTGCCGCCCAGCACGCGCCGCAGCGCTTGGCCACCAGTGTGCTCGCCCTGGAAGATGCCATCCGCAATGGAACACTGGAGCTGCCACACAGCCCATGGCTCAGTGCCCGGGAATGGGTTGCCCAAGCGGCTCCACTGGGGCAGGCGGTGTCGCTGCAAAGTTTGCCACCCGCAATTGCCGCCCATGCAGGCCTTTTCGATCCGGCAGGGGCTTGGCTAATCACGGGGGGATTCGGCGGCTTTGGGCTGGCTTGCGCAGAATGGCTGGCGGGACAGGGTGCCCACACACTGGTACTGGTGGGGCGCTCTGGCGCCAATGCAGAGGCGGCAGAACGTCTGGCTGCACTCGAACGCATGGGCGTGGCCGTGCGCCGTGTACAGACCGACATAGGTAACGCCGCCGCCGTGCAAGCCCTGTGCGCTACGCTGGCCACTGACAAGCTGCCACTGGCCGGTGTATTGCATGCCGCAGGCACCCTGGCAGATATGGCCATTTCGGAAATGGATGTCGCCGATCTGCAGCGGGTGATGGTGCCCAAATTAGACGGCGCATGGCACCTCTCAGAGGCACTCGAAAGCCATGCCTTGCGGCCTCGGCACTTCATCATGTTCTCATCAATTGCGGCGACCGTGGGGAACGCACGCCAAGCCAATTACGCCGCAGCCAACGTGGCCATCGATGCCTTGGCAGCAGCCCGCCGTGCACGTGGTTTGCCCGCAGACTGCGTGGCCTGGGGTGCGCTCAACGTTGGCATGGGGGTGTCCAACGTCACCTTGGCCCGGCACTTTGAGGGAATGGGCATGCAGCCAATATCGGCCACGGTGGCTTTGGCAGGTTTGGAACGCGTACTCGCACAGCGTCCGGGATCGGTCATGTTGGCCGCCGTTGACTGGGAGCAGTGGGGTCGCTTCGAGCCCACCGGAGGACGCTCACCGCGTTTTGCGCATCTCACCGGCAAGGATGCGACGGGCGGAGAGTCTGCACTGAAAATCGCATTGGCGGCGATGGGTATTGCAGAACGCGAAGAAATGGCCATGTTGATGCTGACCGAAGCCTTGTCTGGCCCGTTAAAGATGGCCGCTGAACGCATCGACCCGGAACGGACGCTGTCTGACCTGGGCGTAGATTCATTGATGGCCGTAGAAGTGCAAATTGCCATCAGCTCCGTGTTCGCCGTCGAATTCTCAACGCTGGAACTGATGCGGGGCAACACCGTCAGTCTGCTCGCCTCCAGGGTACTGGAGCGCATGCAGATCGCGGAGCCGACCGCCTGATCCCTCGGGATCCCACTGCGACGGGGCCGCCCTCGCTTAAGAAGGTGGCTCCGGGGTGTCTGTTTTTACGCAGCCCACGGCCCCACGGGGCCAGATTTCCAACCACCACCTCGATTCACCATGAACTCACCACAACGCGATGTCGCGCGCGCACGCGCCAAAGAACTGATGCAAAGACATGCGGGCGCAAACGCCTCCATGGCATCTGCCACCACAGAACCCAGCCAGCCCACAGGCCCCGTCAGCTTTGAAAATTTCCCTGGCTACCAAGAGCATTGCCGCCAGCGCGACGCATTCGAGAAGTTCGGCATGCGCAACCCCTACTTCTCTTTGCACGATGGCGTACAGGCCGCCACGGTAGCGGTCAATGGCCGCGAGTACCTGAGTTTCTCGGGCTACAACTACCTGGATCTGGCCAGCCACCCCGCATTGACCAACGCCTCCATCGAGGCCATCCGCCGCTACGGCAGCACCGTGTCTGCCAGCCGCGTAGTCTCCGGAGAGATCGCGTTGCACCAGCAGCTGGAGCGCGACATGGCGGACTTCTTGGGCATGGACGATGCCGTCAGTTTCGTCAGCGGCTACGGCACCAACGTCAGCACCCTGGGCCACCTGTTTGGGCCTGGCGATCTGATCGTGCACGACGCACTGATCCACAACTCGCTGATGACCGGCGCACGCCTATCCGGTGCCCGCCGCATCCCCTACCCGCACAACGACTACGCCGCGCTGGACCGCATTCTGGCCGAAGCCAGCAAGCAGCACCGCCACACCGTCATCGTGACCGAAGGTGTGTTCAGCATGGACGGCGACATTGTGGACTTGCCCACACTGGTCGACATCAAGAAGCGCCACAACGTCTTCCTGATGGTGGACGAGGCCCATTCATTCGGTGTGCTGGGCCAGCGTGGCGTGGGCGTGGCCGAGCATTTCAACCTGCCGACCTCGGTCATCGACATCTGGATGGGAACGCTCTCCAAGTCCATGGCGTCGTGCGGCGGCATCATTGCCGGATCCCACGCGCTGATTGCCAATCTGCGCCTCAACGCACCCGGCGGCATCCTCTACAGCGTCGGCCTGTCGCCCGCCAATACCGCAGCGGCGATTGCGGCCCTGCAAGTCATGCAGGCCGAACCCGAGCGGATCGAGAAACTACGGCACAACAGCAGGTTCTTCTTAGAGAAAGTCCGGGCGCTGGGGCTGGACACCGGGCCGGCCCAAGGTACGCCGGTGACACCGGTCATTCTGGGCAACAGCCTGAAGTGCCTACGTGTGGCCGAACACCTGTTTGACAACGGTGTGCAGGTGCATCCGATCCTGTATCCGGCCGTGCCAGAGGAAGCCTCGCGCCTGCGCTTCTTCATCACCTCCGGGCATACCGAAACGCAGCTGGAATTGGCTGCCAATGCGACAGCGGCTGCTGTCGCCGCCGTGGCCTCCCAAGTCTAAGGCCACCCATGCTTGAAACTTTTACGACCTTTTTGGTCAAGCGGCGCAGATGGTTGGCGGCAACAACCATCTTGCTGCTGACGCTGTGCAGCCTGGGATTGTCGAAGCTGCATTTCGAGAACGACTACCGCATGTTTTTTTCACCGGACAACCCGGAGTTAAAAGCCTTTGACGATCTGCAAAACAAGTTCGCCAAGACCGACAACGTGTTGATCGTGCTAAAGCCACGCCAAGGCGATCTGTTCACTGCAGAACGCCTGTCGATTCTGGAAAAGCTGACCCGCGACGCATGGCGTTTGCCAAGCACACGCCGGGTCAACTCGCCCGCCAACTTCCAACACTCGGCGGCCCTGGGTGACCAGCTGGATGTCGGCGCGGTTCTGGACGGCTCCCAGACTTTAGACGCTGCGGGCATTGCGGCTCGGCGTGCCACCTTGCTGAATGAACCCATGCTGGTGGGTCGCCTTATTTCTGCCGACGGCACGACAGCAGGCGTGGCGGTCAGTCTGGCAATGGACGCATCCCGCAAGGACGAGCAGGTACTCGAGGTGGCCGCTGCAGCCCGAAAACTGGCTGCGGAAGTGATGCGGGCCCATCCCGATATGGAGGTGCGCCTGACCGGCTCCGCCATGCTCGACACCGCATTCCACGATGCCGCGCAAGCCGATGGCCAGCTGCTGATACCCGCCATGTTCACCGTCTCGCTGCTGCTGTGCTGGTGGTTGCTGCGCTCCATGGCCTTGTCGCTGATCGTGGGTACGGTGATTGGCTTCTCCATCCTGGCGGCGTTGGGCATTGCTGGCCTTCTGGGGATTGCGCTGTCGCCCACGGCGGTTGCAGCCCCCAACATCATCATGACCATGGCGGTGGCCGATGCAATCCACTTTCTCGTCGCATGGCAAAACCGGGTAGCCAAGGGCGAATCCCGTGAAAGGGCTATGCGCAAGGTACTGCAAAGCCATTTGACCCTGGTGGCATTCACCACAGCGGCAACGGTCGTCAGTTTCCTGACCATGAATTCCAGCGACGCACCGCCCTTTCGCGACCTGGGCAACATCACCGCCATCGGGGTGGTGGCGGCACTGTGGATTTCTTTGACCTTGCTGCCCGCCATCGCCATCGCGGTGCCGGTCCGCTTCATCGGCCGTCCGCGCGAACTGGTGCCACGCGGTCTGGAGAGCTTGCTCAAGTGGATCATCCGTACCCCCCGCAAGATTGCCGTTGTGGGCCTGGGGAGTGCGCTGCTGGTATCGCAGCTGCTGTGGCTGAACAAGCTCGACGATGAGTACGTCAAATACTTTGATACCTCGCTGACCTTCCGCCAGGACACCGACTGGGTAGAAAAGAACCTGACCGGCATCTATGAGCTGGAGTACATGCTGCCATCCAGCGGACCCGATGGCATTTTTGACCCCCATTACCTGAAACAGGTGGATGCGTTTGCCGTGTGGTTACGGGCACAGCCAGAAGTCAACCATGTCAGCTCGCTGGCCGATGTCTTGCGCAAGCTCAACAGAAACTTCAATGGCGACGACCCCGCCTACTTCCGCATCCCGGAAACGCGCGCCCTGGCTACCCAGTACTTTCTGGCCTACGAGCTGGCCCTGCCGCAGGGGATGGATGTGAGTGACCGGGTCGATGTCTCGCGCACCTCGCTGCGCCTGAGTGCGAGCTTGGACAACATCTCCAGCGAGCAAGTGCGGGCATTGGAGGCACGTGCCCGCAGCTGGCTGGAAGCCCATGTCGACAAACGCATGCATGTCGCGGCGACCGGCCCGACCTTGATGTTTGCCAACATCGGAAAACGCAACATCTTTTCCATGATCTCGGGCGAGATCGTTGCCATGGTGTTGGTGGGGCTGCTGCTGGGGCTGGGGCTGCGCTCATTGCGCCTGGGGGCGCTATCTTTGGTGCCCACCATCTTGCCCGCTGCTGTGGCTTTTGGCGTGTGGGGCGTTTTTGTCGGGCAGGTCGGCCTGGCATCGTCAGTGGTAGCCGCCATGACCCTGGGAATTTTGTCCGATGACACGGTGCACTTTCTCGGCCGCTACCGCGAGTCCTTGCGCATGCAAGGCGACCGCACCGCCGCCGTCGGACACGCTTTTCGCGAATCCGGCCAGGCCCTGTGGATCACCACGCTGGTGCTGATGTCCGGGTTTGGCATCTTGGCGCTTTCGAACTTTCGCATCAACGCCCACCTGGGCATCTTGACCGTGATCATCCTCAGCCTGGGCCTGCTGGCCGATTTTGTGCTGTTACCCGCTTTGTTATTGTTTGGAGTAAAGAAAAAATGAAGTTCTCACACAACGCTGTCTCTATCTTGTTTGCCGCACTGACGGCGCTCGCTCCGCTGGCAGCCCATGCCGAAACCGCCGCAGAAAAGGGTCTGTCGATCGCCGTCGAAACCGACCAGCGCGACGCGGGCTTTTCGGATTCTGTGGCAGAAGCCACCATGGAACTGCGCGATGCCGCAGGCACCACCACCACGCGCCGTTTTCGGATGCTGGCCTTGGAGCAAAAGGACGATGGCGACAGGACACTGGTGGTCTTTAACCAACCGGTAGACCTGTCCGGAACGGCGGTACTCACCTGGTCCCATGCCCTGACGGCCGACGACCAATGGTTGTACCTGCCCGCACTCAAACGCACCAAACGTATCGCCTCCAAAAACAAGGCGGCCGCCTTTATTGGCAGTGAATTTGCATTTGAAGATCTCTCTGCCTGGGAGGTCAAGAAGTTCACCTACCGTTTCCTGCGTGAAGAGAGCCTGGAGGGTGTGGACTGCTTCGTGGTGGAGAACACACCGGCCTATGAAGACTCCGGCTATTCCCGCCAGGTCGAATGGGTGGACAAGGCCTTGTACCAGCCACGCCGCATCGACTACTACGACCGCGAAGGGGCGTTGCTCAAGTCCATGACATTCAGCAACTACAAGCAGTATCTGGGCAAGCACTGGCGCGCCGGTGTGCAAACCATGGTGAACAAGAAAACCGGCAAGAGTACCCGTTTGGAATGGGCCAGCTGGCGCTTCAAGACGGGGCTGACCGCCGCCGATTTCACGGCCGATGCCCTCGAGCGCCAGCAGTGAAATACGCCTTAGTCGCCAGCGCATGGCTGTGGGCCATGCGCGCGGCCATGGGTGCGGACGACGGGGCCGGGGATGCCAGCCTGTGGCAACTCAAAGGCCATGCCGCATTGGGTGCCAGGCTCTATTCCAGCCCCCACGAGGCCACCAAGGAGTCGCATCGCCTCGCCGTGCGGCTGGCACCGGAATGGCGCTGGGCAGACGGCGGCACCTCCATGGTCTTCAGCCCCGCGCTGTACCTGGAAGGTGCCAACAACGGGCGCACACGGTTGGACGTCAACGAACTGTACCTGTCCACCCGCCTGGGCGACACCACCGTCAAGGCCGGGCTCTCGCGCCTGTTCTGGGGGGTCACTGAATCACGCCACCTGGTGGATGTGGTGAATCCACCCGACCTGGCGCACCACTATGCGGCAGAGCAGCGCCTGTCTACCGCCATGCTGCATGTGGCCCACCCCACACCGGTGGGGCGGCTGGAAGTGTTGCTGCTGCCATGGGAGCGCGACCCGAAGTATCCCGGCACAGCCGGTCGTCCACGCACCGACTTGCCCATCCACCCTGCCGTAGAGCACCCGAATGGAACGCCACCGGCCTTCGCGGCGCGGCTGGCCACCAGCCAGGGGGGCTTCGACTCCCACGTCTATTTTTTCCGCGGACTGGACCGTGAAACCGTGCTGGCTGCACGCACACAGCCCATGGCAGCGCCCACCGAACTCACGGCGACACGCAGGCTTATACGGCAATGGGGCGCAGACCTGCAGGTGCCGGTGGGCAACTTCTTGGCCAAGGCCGAGCTCACCTACCGCAGCGGCTATTCACGCAACTTCTTCTCCGGTGTGGCCGGTGGCGAGTACGCGTTAAGTGGCATCAACGGCAGTGTGGTGGATGTGAGTTTGCTGGGTGAATACCAGTTTGACCTGCGCCCGGCAGATGCCCCTTTGACGACACTGGAGCGGGCCGTCTACGCGGGTGTCCGTGTCGCACTCAACGATCCCGCCAGCACCGAATTCAAGTTTGGTGTGGTGGCTGAAACCACGACCGGAGCCCGCATCTGGCGGGGCGATGCCAGCCGCCGCATCGCCAAGAACTGGACGGTTGAAGGGACCTTGCATGTGTTTGACAACGCACGCAAGTCCCCCAGCCTGATGGACTACCGCAAAGACAGCTATGTAGAAGTCTTGGCGAAATACCATTTCCAGTAACGGCGCAGACATGCAGCGCCGCAGGCCCCGCGAGGAGCTGGTTCGGCGCTGCCTATAGCCTTGCGGCAACGCCGAACACTTGCGGCCTACATGCGCACGCCGCTCTTCGCGTCAAACCAGCTCACCTGCGCGGCGGCCACGTGCAGGCCGACGGTGTCGCCGGGCCTGACGCTGACCTGCGGCGCAGTGCGCACGGTGACCAGGCCGGCCTCGGTCTTGACCACCACGTAGGTGTCGGCGCCAGTGGGCTCCACCAAGCTGACTTCACCGCGCCAGCCAGATGCATCGACCAGCTCGATGTGCTCGGGGCGCAGGCCCAGCAAGGTGTCTACACCGGGCAGCGGGCTGTCCAGCGGCAGATTTGCACCTTGTATAGAGAATTGGCCGCTAGCGCCCGCCGTACCAGCACGACCAGCTATTAAATTCATAGTAGGCGAGCCGATGAAGCTGGCCACGTAGGTGTTGGCCGGGCGGCTGTAGATGTCGTCCGGGGTGCCCAGTTGCTGCAGCACGCCGTCTTTCATCACCGCGATGCGGCTGCCCAGGGTCATAGCCTCGATCTGGTCGTGGGTCACGTAGACGCTGGTGATGCCCGACACCTGGTGCAGGCGCTTGATCTCGGCGCGCATCTCGACGCGCAGCTTGGCATCCAGGTTGGACAGCGGTTCGTCAAACAAGAACAGCTGCGGCTGGCGCGCCAGGGCCCGGCCCATGGCTACGCGCTGGCGCTGGCCACCCGAGAGCTGCGCGGGGCGGCGGTCCAGCAGGTGGGTGATCTGCAGCATGGCGGCAACTTCGTTGATGCGCTTTTCGCGGTCGGCCTTGGGGACCTTGCGCATCTCCAGCGCGAAGCCGATGTTCTCGGCCACGCTCATGGTGGGGTACAGCGCGTAGCTTTGAAACACCATGGCGATGTCGCGCTGGGCAGGTGCCACGCCGACCACATTGCGGTCGCCGATGCGGATCGCGCCCTCGGTGGGTTCTTCGAGCCCGGCAATGATGTTGAGCAAGGTGGACTTGCCGCAGCCGGACGGGCCGACCAGGATCAAAAATTCGCCCGGGGCCACGTCGATGTCGATGCGCTTGAGCACCTCGACCATTTTGTCGCCGTTGCCAAAGGTTTTGCGGATGCCTTGGATGTGGAGTGCGGATGCCATTTTTTTATCCTTTCACAGCACCGGCTGTGAGTCCTTTAACGAAGAATTTGCCTGCCAGCACGTAGATGAGGATGGTGGGCAAGCCCGCGATCACGGCAGCCGCCATGTCGACGTTGTAGTTTTTCACGCTGCTGGTGGTGTTGACCATGTTGTTCAGGCCCACGGTGATGGGCTTGCTGTCGGCGCCGCTGAAGGCCACGCCAAACAAGAAGTCGTTCCAGATGTTGGTGAACTGCCAGATCAGTGTGACCATCAAAATGGGCGTAGACAGCGGCACGATGATGCGGATAAAGATGCGCCAGAAGCCCGCGCCGTCAATGCGCGCGGCATTCACCAGCTCTTTGGGAATGGCGGCGTAGTAGTTGCGAAAAAACAGCGTGGTACCCGCCAGACCGGCCAGGCAGTGCACAAAGATCAGGCCGTACACCGAGCTGGAAATGCCCAGCCAGCCCAGGATTTGGCTCATCGGCAGCAGCACCACCTGGAACGGCATGAACACGCCAAACAGCATGAAGCCAAACAGCACTTCGCTGCCCTTGAACTTCCACAGACTCAGCACGTAGCCGTTGATCGCGCCCCACAGCGTGGAGATGATCACCGCCGGAAACACGATCAGCACCGAGTTCCAGAAGAAGGGCTGCAGCCCCCGGCAGTCGGTACCGGTACAGGCGCTGGACCAGGCCAGCGTCCAGGCTTCGAAGTTCAGGCTGCCGGGCAAACTCAGCAGGTTGCCGCTGCGGATTTCTTCCGCGTCCTTGAACGAGGTGGCCAGCATCACATACATGGGTGCCAGGAAAAACAGCGCCGCGATGAACAGCACGCCATAAATCAGCACACGGGACAGGTTCTTACCGATCATGGGGTTTGCTCCGCAGTTCGCTGTACAAATAAGGCACCACGATGGCCGCCACCGTTGCCAGCATCATGGTGGCGCTGGCCGCACCCAGGCCGATCTGGCCACGGGTAAAGCTCATCACGTACATGAAGGTGGCGGGCACGTCGGTGGCATAGCCGGGGCCGCCGCCGGTCAGGGCCATCACCAGGTCAAAGCTCTTGATCGACAGGTGCGACAAGACCATGATGGTGGAGAAAACCACCGGGCGCAGGATCGGCAAAATAATGCGCCAGTAGATGCGCGGCAGGCTGGCACCGTCGATCTGCGCGGCCTTGATGATGCTGTCGTCGATGCCACGCAGGCCCGCCAAAAACAGCGCCATGGCAAAGCCCGCCGATTGCCAGATGCCCGCAATCACCACGCAGTAAATCGCGGTGTCGCTCTGCACCAGCCAGTCAAAACTGAAGCTGCTCCAGCCGATGTCGTGCATCAGCTTTTCCAGGCCCAGGCTGGGGTTGAGCATCCACTTCCAGGCGGTGCCGGTGACGATGAACGACAGCGCCATGGGGTAGAGGTAGATGGTGCGCAGCAGGCCTTCGGCGCGGACCTTCTGGTCCAGCACGATGGCCAGGGCCATGCCGATCAGCATGGCGCCGCCCACGTACAGCACGCTGAAAATGCCCAGATTTTTCAGGGCAAGCCACCAGCGGTCCATCTCCCAGAGCTTGGCGTATTGCTCCAAGCCCACAAATTCGTCGTAATTGGGCAGCATGCGCGACGCGGTCATGGACAGCACGCCGTTCCAGATCATCAGCCCGTAGATAAAAGCAAAACCCAGCACAAAGCCGGGCGCAATCACCAGCTTGGGCAGGGACTGCTCAAAGTTCAGTTTCATAGGGATCACTCTTTTAAAAGAAAGCCCCACCCCGCGCCAACAGAATGGGGAGCGACCGCCGCAATAAACGAGACTGTCTTCCCCAGGGAACCCAGGGAACCGGCTTTGCCGGGCCCTCGGGTTCGCCCCCTGCAAGGGGGTTGGAGAAGCGACACGCAGTGCGCGGAGCCTGGGGGTGAGCCCTAATTACTTGGTCTTGGCAGCGGAGGCGATGTTCTTCATCGCGTCGGCAACCGTGATCTTGTCGTCGTTCCAGAACTGGCTCACAGCATCCTTGATCGCGCCTTCGGCCGCAGGGCTGACGGCCATGCCGTGGGCGATGGAGGGCACCAGGCTGCCGGCCTTGGAGGTGCTGACAAAGTCCTTGGCCGAGAGCTTGGCGCAGTCGTCAAACTTGTCCAGGTTCATGTTCAGGCGCACGGGGATGGAGCCCTTGTTCAGGTTGAAGATTTCCTGGAACTCGGTGCCCATGATGGCGGCAGCCAGGTCGCCCTGGGCTTTTTGCGCATCGGCGGCCTTGAGCTTGAACATGGCGAACGAGTCGATGTTGTAGGTGTAAGCCGCTGCGGTGCCAGGGGCGGCAGCGCACAGGAAGTCTTTGCCCGGCACCTTGCCAGCGGCCAAAAACTCGCCCTTGGCCCAGTCACCCATGAACTGGAAGCCTGCCTTGCCCTGCATCACCATGGCGGTGGTCAGGTTCCAGTCGCGGCCTGCCGAGGCAGCGTCGGTGTAGCCTTTGATCTTGCGGAAGGTTTCCAGCGACTTTTGCATGGTGGGGCTGGTCAGCGCCTTTTGGTCCAGCTTCATCAACGCGTCGCTGTAGAACTTGGCACCACCCACACCCAGTACCACCGATTCAAAGGTGGTGAAGTCTTGCCAGTTCTGGCCACCGTGGGCCACGGCGATCAGGCCAGCGGCTTTGATCTTGTCGGCAGCAGCGAAGAATTCGTCGTAGGTCTTGGGCATGCCGGCCACACCGGCTTTCTTCAGCACTTCGGGATTCGCCCACACCCAGTTCACACGGTGCACGTTGACCGGTGCGGCCACGTAGTTGCCCTTGTACTTCATGCCATCGGCCACGGCCTTGGGCAGCAGGCTGTCCCACTTCTCGGCCTGGGCGGTGGCATTCAGGTTGGCCAGCACGCCTTCGGCAGCCCATTCCTGGATGGCCGGGCCCTTGATCTGGGCGGCGGCGGGTGGGTTGCCCGACACCACACGGCTCTTCAGCACGGTGGCTGCGTTGTCACCACCGCCACCGGCCACAGCGAAGTCTTTCCAGACGTGGCCCTTGGCCTGCATGATCTTCTTGAGTTCGGCCACCGACTTGGCCTCGCCGCCCGAAGTCCAGTAGTGCAGCACTTCGACTTCACCGGCGTGCAATACGCCAGCAGATACCACTACAGCCATGGCCAGCGCCACTTTGGAAAGTTTCATCATCAATCTGTCTCCTGGGTTTGCCGCCTCGCCGGAGGGGGAGGTCTGGGCAAAGGGTGGATTTAACGCGGCACCATGCCCCGTTAAGAACATTAATTTTTGATTAATTAACGAATTATGAATACTAGGGCTTTCCCTTGATTAACCCAGAAATACTACATATTTCGTAGCTGCTTGCGCTTATGGATAGGGCGGTAGGGGCAGTTTTTATGCCCAAGCCGGCCGGTGCACCGCCCTGCCCGTTTATGATCCCCGCCATGCTTGCCAAGATCACCAGCTTCCTTTTGCTCGGCATCGTGCGGCTGCTGACCGGGGCGCAAGCCCGCTGGCACGGCTGCCCGCCCAAGGCCGAACAGCGCATTTATTTCGCCAACCACCAGAGCCACGTGGACCTGATCCTGATGTGGGCCGCCCTGCCCACCGAGCTGCGCAGCATCACCCGCCCCATTGCCGCTAAAGACTACTGGGCCAACTCGCGCTTCAAGAAGTGGCTGACCAGCGCGGTGTTTAACGCCATCTACGTAGACCGAAAAAATGGGGGTCAGATTCCAAATTCGCAGGGCGCAAATGCGCCCTCGGAGTCGCCCGGCAACGGGCAAGCGAAATTGGAATCTGACCCCCATTTTTTGGGCGTGGAGCAAGACCCGCTGGAGCCGCTGGTGGAGGCCCTGCAAAGCGGCGACTCCATCATCCTGTTCCCCGAGGGCACACGCGGCCATGCGCCCGAGCCCCAGCCTTTCAAGGCCGGGCTGTACAACCTGGCGGTGCAGTTCCCCCAGGTGGTACTGGTGCCCACCTGGATCCACAACGTGCAGCGCGTCATGCCCAAGGGCGAGGTGATCCCGGTGCCGGTGCTGTGCTCGGTGACCTTTGGCACGCCCATGCAGGTAGAGCCAGGCGAAGAGCGCCGCGCGTTCCTGGACCGCGCACGCCTGAACGTGATGGCGCTTAGAGACATATGAACGCATTTCTTCGTGCCTTGAGCGGCAGCCAGCAGGTCGCCGCGCTGTTTGTACTGGTGTTTGGCGTACTGTCGTTGGCCAGCGCCGCGCTGCTGCTGGTGTCGCTGCGCGAGCGCGATGACGGGGCCTTCAAGGCCGCGTTTGGCTCGGACCTGACCGATCTGCGCCGCCTGCTGCGCCACACCTGGGTCATGGCCGCCACCTTCTGGCTGGGCTGGGCGCTGGGTGGCTGGTTTGCGATGGGCCTGTTTGGCCTGGTGGCGTTTTTTGCGCTGCGCGAATTCATCACCCTGTCGCCCACCCACCGGGGCGACCACCGCAGCCTGATTCTGGCGTTTTTTGTGGTGCTGCCGGTGCAGTTCTGGATGGCGGGCGGGCGGCATTTCGACCTGTTTACCGTGTTCATCCCGGTGTACGTGTTTCTGGCCCTGCCGCTGGTGGGCGCGCTGGCCGACGACCCGCACCGCTTCCTGGAGCGCAACGCCAAGATGCAGTGGGGCATCATGGTCTGCGTCTACGGCACCAGCCACATCCCGGCCCTGGTGCGGCTGGAGATTCCGGGCTACGCCGACAAAAGCGCGTTTTTGGTGTTTTTTCTGGTGCTGGTGGTGCAGAGCTGCATGATGGTGCAGCACCTGGCCGCCCGCAAACTCAAACGCCCGCCGCGCGCGCCGCATATCAGCCAAAGCTTCAATTGGACCAGTTGGGGCCTGGGCATGGCCGCAGGTGGCCTGATGGGTGTGCTGCTGTCGGGCATCACCCCGTTCAAACCCGGCCAGGCCCTGGCCATGGCGCTGATTGCCTGTGCCGCAGGCACCGCCGGCCACCTGGTGATGAAAGCCCTGAAGCGCGACCGCGGCATCACCAATTGGGGCACCCAGGGCCAGTCCATCACCGGCGCCAGCGGCCTGCTCGACCGGGTGGACGCGCTGTGCTTCGCCGCGCCGATCTTCTTCCACTCGGTGCGGTGGTTTTTTAAGCTGTAGGGGACGGCGACCCCAAAAATAGATACACTTTCGTATATATTTTTTGCACAGGAGGCCGCCATGCAAGCCACCGCCAAAGTGTTTTCTACCGGCAACAGCCAGGCCATCCGCCTGCCCAAGGCCTTCCGCGTCGATGTAGCGGAAATGTGGATCGCCAAGAACGAGGTGACGGGGGAGATCACGCTCAAGCCCAAGAACGACGACCAGCGCCAACGGGAACTGGCCGAACTGCTCCAAATGGTCCACGACAACCCGTTCACCGAAGACTTCATTCCTGAGCGCTCCCCCACAATGCGCCCCGACCCGTTTGAAGACTGGGTCGTGCCCCCAGACGCAGGAAGTGCGCGGTGATGCGGTACCTGCTGGACACCAACATCCTCAGCTACTTTCTCAAAGGCATACAGCCCCGCCTGACGCAGCGCGTGGCCCAGGCATTACAGGCCCAGGAAGCTGCTATCTCCGCCATTACCCGGGCGGAAATGCGCTATGGCCAGGCGCTGATGGCCGCTGAGGACAAACGCCGACGGGGGATCGATCTGCTGCTGGGCCAACTGTCCGCCCTGCCTTGGACGGCTGCAGCCGCCGACCGCTATGGCGACATCCAATCGCAGTTCAAAAAGCAAGGCACCCCCATCGGCGAACTGGACACCCAGATCGCCGCCCACGCACTGGCCGAAAACCTGGTGCTGGTGACCCACAACACGCGGCACTTTGAGCGGGTGCCGGGGTTGACAATGGAAGACTGGGTGCTGTGAAGCACAGTTTTTAGCATCTTTTAGGCCCCCAGCGCTTATTCCATAAGCACAACCAGCTCTCAAATATATAGCATGCGACTTCTCGGCATCGACCCCGGTTTGCAAACCACAGGCTTCGGCATCATCGACGTGGACGGCTCCAACCTGAGCTACGTGGCCAGCGGCACCATCAAGACCACGCACCTGGATCTGGGGCAGTTGCCTGCGCGCATCAAGATTTTGTTTGACGGCATCTGCGAGGTCTGCACCCGCTACGAGCCGGATGCCGCGTCGGTCGAAATCATCTTTGTGAACGTCAACCCACAGTCCACCCTGCTGCTGGGCCAGGCGCGCGGGGCCAGCCTGGCGGCGCTGGGGCACAGCAATTTGTCGGTGCATGAATACACCGCGCTGCAAATGAAAAAAGCCGTGGTCGGCCATGGCCGGGCCGATAAGACCCAGGTGCAGGAGATGGTGAAAAGGTTGTTGAAGCTGCCCGTGCTGCCCGGCAAGGATGCCGCCGACGCCCTGGGCATGGCCATCACCCACGCGCATGTGGGGCACGCCATGGCCCGGTTGGCGCAGGCGACACCATTGACGCGCAAGACCAGCGGCATGTACCGCGATGGAAGAATTAATTAATCCAGGTTCAGGCCAGGCGTTCGAGAATCAGCACCGTGAAGAAGCCAAACGCCGCCAGCAGCGTCCACTTCAAAATCACCCAGCCCCAGCGCAGGTAGCGGCGGTCGCGCGTGCCCACGTAAAAAACGAAGGACACGCCAGCGCCCAGCAGCAGGAACAGGATGGCCCAACGGAATAGCAGCATGGGGCTACCAGGCGCGGGCGAGTTGGGCGAAACCTGCGGGGGCCTTGGAGGCATCGTCAAACGTGACGATTTCCCAGGCCTCGGTGTTTTGCATCAGTGCGCGAATGAGCTTGTTGTTCAGCGCATGGCCCGACTTCATGGCGCGGTAACTGGCCAGCAAGGGCTTGCCCAGCATGTACATGTCGCCCATCGCGTCCAGCACCTTGTGCTTCACGAATTCATCGTCGTAGCGCAGGCCGCCCGCGTTAAGCACCTTGTAGTCGTCCATCAGGATGGCGTTGTCCATGCCGCCGCCCAGGCCCAGGCCGTTGGCGCGCAGCATCTCAGCATCGCGGGTGAAGCCGAAAGTGCGGGCACGGGCGATGTCGCGGGTATAAGAATCGCTGCCCAGGTCAAACTCGACATGCTGGCCGGTGGAGTCCACCGCCGGGTGGTCAAAAATGATGTCAAAGCTCAGTTTGTAGCCGTGGTACGGCTCCAGCCGCGCCCACTTTTCTGCCGTGCCCGTGCCTTCGCGCACTTCCACCGGCTGGGTCACGCGGATAAAGCGGCGCGGGGCTTTTTGCAGCTCGATGCCTGCCGTCTGCAGCAGGTAAACAAAAGCCGCCGCCGAGCCATCCAGGATGGGCACTTCTTCGGCGGTGATTTCCACAACCAGGTTGTCGATACCCAGCCCTGCGCAGGCCGACATCAGATGCTCCACGGTCGACACCTTGGCCGAGCCGTTGGACACGGTGGTGGCCATGCGCGTATCGGTCACCGACTCGGCCGTCATGGCAATGTCCACCGGCGTGGGCAAGTCGGTACGGCGAAACACGATGCCGGTGTCCGGCGGTGCCGGGCGCAAGGTCAATTCGACCCGCTGGCCACTGTGCACGCCCACACCCACGGCTTTGGTGAGGGACTTGAGGGTTCGTTGCTGGAGCATGGTGCGATTTTAATTGGCAGGCCTATCGCCCACGATCAGCAATGTTGATGGCAGAGATCAAAAAAAGGCATCCCCTCGATCTCGCCACGGAGATTGAGGGGATGGAAAGCGTAGCGAGCCGTCTGAGGTCGCGTTGAGGACCGGAGCCGTACTCCCGTACGGCGAGGACCGGAGATGCGAGATCGGGCGGCGCAGTAGCTTTACACCCCTCAATCGGCCTGTTTGCGCAAGAAGGCTGGGATCTCGTAGTCGTCCATGCCACCCGACGACAGCGCGTCCACCCGGGCGCTGGCCTGGGTGCGGTTGGGCGTGCGCCACACCGCCGGGCCGCGCAGCGACTCGTAGTCGGGCTGGCCATTGCCCACGCCGACACCCATGCCGTTACCGCTGCCTTGCATCGGCAGGGTGAAGCCCACGTTGTCGGTGCCGGTGCGTTGCACCACCACTTGCAGCGGGGCCGCTACACGGCGCTTGCTCAGGCCGGTAGCCACCACGGTGACCCGGATCTTGTCGCCCAGGCCGTCGTCGTAGGCAGTGCCGTAGATGACGTGCGCATCGGGCGATGCGTCGGCGCGGATGGTGTTCATGGCCAGCTTGGATTCGTTCAGCTTGAGCGAACCCTTGGCGGCGGTGATCAGCACCAGCACGCCCTTGGCACCCGACAGGTCGATACCTTCCAGCAGAGGGCAAGCGACGGCCTGCTCGGCGGCGATGCGGGCGCGGTCGGGGCCGTCGGCCACGGCGGTACCCATCATGGCTTTGCCGGGCTCGCCCATGACGGTGCGCACGTCTTCAAAGTCGACGTTCACATGGCCGGGCACGTTGATGATTTCGGCAATACCGCCGACGGCGTTTTTCAGCACGTCGTTGGCATGGGCGAAAGCTTCGTCCTGGGTCACGTCGTCGCCCAGCACTTCGAGCAGTTTCTCGTTCAACACCACGATCAGCGAATCCACATTGGCTTCCAGCTCGGCCAGGCCGTTGTCGGCGTTGGACATGCGTTTGGGGCCTTCGAAGTCGAACGGCTTGGTGATCACGCCCACGGTCAGAATACCCATTTCCTTGGCCACACGCGCAATCACCGGTGCTGCACCGGTGCCGGTGCCACCGCCCATGCCGGCGGTGATGAACAGCATGTGCGCACCGGATATTGCCGCGCGGATGTCGTCCACCGCCAGCTCGGCGGCTTCGCGGCCCTTGTCGGGCTTGCTGCCTGCGCCCAGGCCGCTCAGGCCCAGCTGGATGGTCTTGTGCGCCACGCTGCGGCCCAGGGCCTGCGCGTCGGTATTGGCGCTGATGAACTCCACGCCCTGGACGTTGCAGCCAATCATGTGCTCCACGGCATTGCCGCCGCCGCCGCCGACACCGATCACTTTGATCTGGGTGCCCAGGTTAAATTCTTCGACTTCAATCATTTCGATAGGCATTTGGTTCTCCTTCATGGTGTCAATGGGGTGCTGTTGGTTCAAACTAAAAAATCAAAACGGGGTATGCGGGGACCAAGGTGGATGGCACGTTCGCCATCGCCAAAGTGCCATGGGTGCCGGGCTGCCACGCGGAAAGGAGTGGGGGGTCTGGGTGCTGTGCATGGTCAGAAGTTCCCCACAAACCAGTCTTTGACGCGGCCCACGGCGGTTTTCATGGAGCCGTTTTTCTGCGCCACCTTGAAGCCGCGGGCGCGGCCGATACGGGCCTCTTCCAGCAGGCCCATGACGGTGGCGGCGCGGGGCTGCGAGACCATGTCGGACAGTGCGCCCCGGTACTTGGGCACGCCCCGGCGCACGGGTTTCAAAAAGATGTCTTCGCCCAGCTCGACCATGCCGGGCATGACCACGCTGCCGCCGGTGAGCACGATGCCGCTGGACAGCACTTCTTCAAAGCCCGACTCGCGGATGACCTGGGCCACCAGCGAATAAATCTCTTCCACGCGGGGCTCGATGACACCGGCCAGCGCCTGGCGGCTCAGCATGCGCGGGCCCCTGTCGCCCAGGCCGGGCACTTCCACCTGGGCATCCGGGTCGGCCAGCAACTGCTTGGCATAACCGCTTTCAACCTTGATGTCTTCCGCGTCCTTGGTGGGCGTGCGCAAGGCCATGGCGATGTCGCTGGTGATCAGGTCGCCCGCAATCGGGATCACGGCGGTGTGGCGGATCGCACCATTGGTGAAGATGGCCACATCGGTGGTGCCCGCGCCAATGTCCACCAGGGCCACGCCCAGTTCGCGCTCGTCTTCGGTCAGCACCGACAGGCTGCTGGCCAGCGGGTTCAGCATCAGCTGGTCCACGTCCAGGCCGCAGCGGCGTATGCATTTGATGATGTTCTCGGCAGCGCTTTGCGCCCCGGTGACGATATGCACCTTGGCCTCCAGGCGGATGCCGCTCATGCCGATGGGCTCTTTCACGTCCTGCCCGTCGATGATGAATTCCTGCGGCTCCACCAACAGCAGCCGCTGGTCGGTAGAGATGTGGATGGCCTTGGCGGTTTCCACCACGCGGGCCACGTCGGCGGCAGTGACTTCGCGGTCTTTCACCGCCACCATGCCGCTGGAGTTGATGCCGCGGATGTGGCTGCCGGTGATACCGGTGTAGACGTGCGAGATCTTGCAGTCGGCCATCAGCTCGGCTTCTTTCAGCGCCAGCTGGATGCTCTGCACGGTGGCATCAATGTTGACCACCACGCCGCGTTTCAGGCCGTTGCTGGGAGCAGAGCCAAACCCGGCCAGCTTGAGCTCGCCACCGGCCAGCACCTCGGCCACCACCACCATCACCTTGGCGGTGCCGATATCCACCCCGACGACTAAATCTTTGTACTCTTTTGCCATAGTGCGTCCTGTAATTCAATGTCCTGTAGTTTTGGTCTTGGGCACCGGTGGGGGTGCGGCCAAGGTGGTCACGCCGCGCAAGCGCAGGGCGTAACCTTCTGGGTAGCGCAGATCGGCCTGCTCCACGGCATCTACCGTGCGGCCATACACCTGGGTGACCTGGCCCACCGTGCCGATGAAGCGCTGCAGACGCTGGGTAATTTCTTCGGCCGTGCCCCGGCCCAGCTCGACCTCGCCACCGGCATCGGTCTGCATGCGCCAGCCACCGCGTTTGGTCAGCGTCAGCTGCTCCAACGTCATGTCCAAAGGTGCCAGCACGGGGGCCAGCGTCTGGTACATGCCCAAAATCTGGCCTGCTTGCTCTTGCGGGCCATTCAGCCGAGGCATCTGGTCGTGGTCCACCTCGCCCACATTCGCCTCGAACACCTCACCAAAGGTATTGACCAGGCGGGATTCGCTGTCGTCGCCCCAGTACGCGGCAGCCTGTTGCTCTTGCAGCACCACCCGCAGGCGGTTGGGAAACTCGCGCCGCACCACCGCCTTGCGCACCCAGGGCACGGCCTCGAAGGCGGCCTTGGTGGCGTTCAGGTCGACGGTGAAAAACGTGCCTTTGATCTTGCCGCCCAGGTTGGCGCGCAGCGTGACATCGTTGTTGTGCACCACATCACCCACCACCGAAATGCCACGGATGGCAAACACCGGCTGGCGTGCCGCCCATTGCACCAGCGCCACCAGCCCGAGGACGAGCGCACCCAGGAACAGCACCGTGGTGGTGGCGTTCATGAGTTTCACGTCCATGGGGGCGGCGACTTTTTGCATGGTCAGGCCGTGGGGGTTCCGTAGTCCAGCGCTGCGGTTTGCAGCAGGCGCACGCACAGGGCTTCGTAGCTGATGCCTGCGGCGCGGGCCGACATGGGCACCAGCGAGTGGCCGGTCATGCCGGGGGCGGTGTTGATCTCCAGCAGGTAGGGCTTGCGGGTGGCCGCGTCGATCATCACGTCGGCACGGGCCCAGCCCCGGCAGCCCAGGGTCAGAAAGGCTTTGCGCACCAGGGCCTGGATGGCCGCCTCTTCACCCTCGGGCAGGCCGCAGGGCACCAGGTACTGGGTGGTATCGGTGAAGTATTTGTTTTGGTAGTCGTAGTTGCCTTCGGGCGCAACAATGCGGACCACTGGCAATGCCTCGGTCTGCGCGCCGGTGCCCAGCAAAGGAATGGTGACCTCGTCGCCGCTGATGAACTGCTCGCACAGCACCGCCGGGTCGAGCTGCGCAGCCAGGGCGTAGGCCGCATCCACCTGGTCCAGGGTCAGCACCTTGGTCAGGCCGATGGTGGAGCCTTCGCGGGCGGGCTTGACGATCATGGGCGCGCCCAGCGTGGCGAAGGCTGCGCGGGCGGCAGCGGCGCTGTCCACCTCGCACCAGCCGGGAGTCGGCAAACCTTCGGCGCGCCAAATGCGCTTGGTCATGACCTTGTCGATGGCGATGCTGGAGGCCATCACACCCGAGCCGGTGTACGGAATGCCCAACAACTCCAGCGCGCCTTGCACCGTACCGTCTTCGCCAAAGCGGCCATGCAGGGCGATGAAGCAGCGGTTAAAACCCTCGCGTTTGAGGTCGCCCAGGTCCCGCTCGGAGGGGTCAAAGGCATGCGCGTCCACGCCCTGGCTGCGCAGCGCGGCCAGCACGCCGGTGCCCGACATTTTGGATACTTCGCGCTCGGCGGACGCACCGCCCATCAGCACGGCCACTTTTCCTAACTTCAAGTCTTTTTGGCTCATAGCGCTTATTCCATGGGCGAGAGCAGCTCTCGTATTGATAGCAGATCAACCACCTTGCCGGGCACAGAGCCGATAGAGCCTGCGCCCATGCACAACACCACATCGCCGTTCTGGGCAATGTCGGCAATCGCCTGGGGCATGGCGGCGATGTCGTCGATGAAGACCGGCTCTACCCGGCCTGCCACGCGCAGGGCACGGGCCAGCGCCCGGCCATCGGCCGCGACGATGGGGGCCTCGCCAGCGGCGTAGATCTCGCTCAGCAGCACCACATCGGCCTCGCCAATCACCCGCACAAAATCTTCGAAGCAGTCGCGGGTGCGGCTGTAACGGTGCGGCTGGAAGGCCAGCACCAGGCGGCGGCCCGGGAACGCACCGCGCGCCGCCGACAGCGTGGCCGCCATCTCGACCGGGTGGTGGCCGTAGTCGTCCACCAGGGTGAACGTGCCACCGTCTTTGGCGGGCTGTTCACCCTTGACCGGCAGGTCACCATACCGTTGGAAACGGCGGCCCACGCCTTCAAAGCTGGCCAGCGCACGCTGCACGGCTTCATCGGGCAGGTCCAGCTCGGCGGCGATGGCAATGGCCGACAAGGCGTTGAGCACGTTGTGGCGGCCCGGCAGGTTCAGCACCACGTCCAGGTCGGGCAGCACCACACCATTGCGGCGCTGTACGGTGAAGTGCATTTGGCCGCCCACGGCGCGCACGTCCACGGCCCGCACCTGCGCGCCCTCGTCAAAGCCGTAGCTGGTGACGGGGTTCGTCACCTCGTCCACGATGGCACGCACGCCGGGGTCGTCGGTGCACAAAATGGCCGTGCCGTAGAAGGGCATGCGGTGCAGGAAATCTACGAAGGCCTTCTTCAAATTGTTGAAGTCGTGGCCGTAGGTTTCCATGTGGTCGGCATCGATGTTGGTCACCACCGCCATCACCGGCAGCAGGTGCAAAAAGGATGCATCGGACTCGTCGGCCTCGACCACGATGTAGTCGCCGGTACCCAAGCGGGCATTGGCCCCGGCGCTGTTGAGGCGGCCACCGATCACAAAGGTCGGGTCCAGCCCGGCCTCGACCAGCACGCTGGAAACCAGGCTGGTGGTGGTGGTTTTGCCGTGCGTTCCGGCAATGGCGATACCCTGCTTCAGACGCATCAACTCGGCCAGCATCAAGGCGCGCGGCACGATGGGCACGTGCTGGGCGCGGGCGGCAATCACCTCGGGGTTGTCGGCCTTGACGGCGGTGGAGGTGACGATAGCATCGGCCCCCGCCACGTTCTCGGTCGTGTGGCCGATGAAGGTGGTGATGCCTAAGCCGCCGAGTCGGCGCAGCGTGGCGCTGTCGCTCTGGTCCGAGCCAGAAACCACATAACCCAGCTTGTGCAGCACCTCGGCAATGGCCGACATGCCGGAGCCGCCGATTCCGACGAAATGCAAATGGCGTACGGCGTGTTTCATGGGCGTACCAGTCTTTCTAGTTCATCGGCCACGCGCGCCGCCGCATGGGGCTTGGCCAGCGCGCGGGCCTGGGTGGCCATCGCAAGCAGTTGCTCGCGGTTCAGGTTTGTCAAAAGCTCGGCCAGGCGCTGCGGTGTCAGCTCGGCCTGCGGCAGGTGGATACCGGCCTGCTGGTCGGCTAGCCATTTAGCGTTGTCGCGCTGGTGGGAGGTGGTGCTCACCACCAAGGGCACCAGCACAGCCGCCACACCGGCGGCGCACAGCTCGCTCACGGTGACAGCCCCGGCGCGGCAGACGATCAGGTCGCAGGCCGCCAACTCGGTGGCCATGTCGTCGATAAACGGCAGCACCTGGGCGGCGATGCCCTGCTCGGCATAGGCCGCCTGCACCGCAGCCTGCTGGGCCACGCCGGTCTGGTGCACCACCTGGGGCCGCTGGTCGGCGGGCAGCCGGGCCAGTGCCTGCGGCAGGCAGTCGTTGATGGCCTTGGCACCCAGGCTGCCACCCACCACCAGCACCCGCAGCGGCCCGTGGCGGCCCGCGACGCGCGCGGCGGGTGCGGCGATGGAGTCGATCTCGGCACGCACCGGGTTGCCGGTGACCACCGCGCGGCGGATGCCTTGGGTGGCCGGGCCATCGAAGCCGAAGGCCACGCGGTCGGCCACCGGCAGCAAAGCCTTGTTGCTCATCAGCAGCGCGGCATCGGCGTTCACCAGCATCAGCGGCTTGCCCAGCAGCGAAGCCATGAGCCCACCGGGGAAGCAGACATAGCCGCCCATGCCCAGCACGGCGTGGGCGTGGCGCTGGCGCAGGATCTGCAGGCAGCTCCAGAACGCCGCTAGCATGCGCAGGCCGCCGGTCAGCGTGTGCACCAGCCCCTTGCCGCGCAGGCCACTGAACGCGATGCGGTCCATGGCAATGCCCGAGGGTGGTACCAATTTGTTTTCCATGCCGTGCAGCGTGCCCAGCCAGCTGACAGTCCAGCCACGCAACTGCATCTCGCGCGCTACCGCCAGGCCGGGGATGACGTGCCCGCCCGTGCCGGCAGCCATGACGACCAAATGGCGCGCCGTCATACACGGGCTCCATGCATGAGTTGCCTGTTCTCAAAATCGACGCGTAAAACCACCGCCAGCGCCACCAAATTCCACAGAATCGCCGACCCGCCAAAACTCATCAGCGGCAGCGTCAGCCCCTTGGTGGGCAATGCGCCCAGGTTCACGCCCATGTTGATGAAGGCCTGAAAACCCATCCACAGGCCCACGCCCTGCGCGACCAGCCCGGCAAACAGGCGGTCGAGTGCGATGGACTGGCGGCCGATGTGCATGATGCGGCGGATCAGCCAGAAGAACAGGCAGATCAAGGTGACCACGCCGACCAGGCCAAACTCTTCGCCAATCACGGCCAGCAAAAAGTCGGTATGCGCTTCGGGCAGCCAGCTGAGTTTTTCGATACTGCCGCCCAGACCCACGCCAAAGATCTCGCCCCGGCCGATGGCGATCAGCGAGTGGGTGAGCTGGTAACCCTTGGCCAGCGCGTTACTGTCGCTCCACGGGTCCAGGTAGGCGAAGATGCGCGCCCGGCGGTAGTCGTTAAAGGCAATCATCATGCTGAAAGCGCCCACCAGAACCGTGGCGATCAGGAAGAACATGCGGGCGTTCACGCCGCCCAGAAACAGAATGCCCATGGCGATCACGGCAATCACCATGAACGCGCCCATGTCGGGTTCGGCCAGCAGCAGCACGCCTACCATGCCCACTGCAGCCCCCATGGGCCATACGGCACGCCAGAAGTTCTCTTTCACGTCCATCTTGCGCACCATGTAGTCGGCCGCGTAAATGACCACCGCGAACTTGGCCATCTCGGACGGCTGGAAGTTCATCACCCCCAGGGGCAGCCAGCGGCGCGCGCCATACACCACCTTGCCCACGCCCGGAATCAGCACCGCAATCAGCAGCACCAGCGAAACGATGAACAGCCACGGCGCCCAGCGCTCCCAGGTGCGCATCGGCACCTGGAACGCAATCAGCGCCGCCACAAAGGCCACGCACAAAAACGCAGCGTGCCGGATCAAAAAGAAGTTGTGCTCGTATTTGGCAAAGCGGGGGTTATCGGGCATCGCAATCGAAGCCGAATACACCATCACCAAGCCCCAGGCCAGCAGTGTCACGGTGACCCACAGCAAGTGCTGGTCAAAGCCGTGCACACGCGGCGGCTGGCTGGGTGTGCGCGAGAAGCCGCTGGCCCCGAGCTTCACCGGCAAGGCATCGGCAGCGGCCCGGGGCAGGCCCTTAAACCAGTCGCGGAAACGCTCGGGCAGACGCATGGACAGGGTGCTCATGCTTCGCCCCCCCCGGCATCGGCCAAGGCCATGACGGCTTCAATGAACACCTGGGCGCGGTGCTCGTAATTTTTGAACATGTCGAAGCTGGCGCAGGCGGGCGACATCAGCACGGCATCGCCCGGGTGGGCGCGCTGGCTGGCCAACTGCACCGCCTGGGCCATGCTGTCGGCATCGACCAATGCCACACCCGCATCCGCCAGCGCTGCGCGGATCTGCGGCGCGTCGCGGCCGATCAGCACCACCGCGCGGGCGTAACGCGCCACCGGCGCGGCCAGCGGGGTGAAGTCCTGGCCCTTGCCCTCGCCGCCCAGAATGACGACGATGCGGCGCTCGGCACCCAAGCCGTTCAGTGCGGCCACAGTGGCACCCACATTGGTGCCTTTGCTGTCGTCAAAATATTCGATCTCGCGCACGGTATCGACCGACTCGACCCGGTGCAGCTCGCCCCGGTATTCGCGCAGGCCGTAGAGCATGGGGGCCAGCGCACAGCCTGCGGCAGTGGCCAGCGCCAAGGCGGCCAGGGCGTTGACGGCGTTGTGGCGGCCCCGGATGCGCAGCGCGTCGGCGGGCATCAGGCGCTGGATGTACAGGTCGTCTGCGGCCTCGCTGCGTTTGCGCTTGGTTTCATCGGCCTCCATGGCGCGCACCAGCCAGGCCATGCCGTTGACCACTTCGATGCCGAAGTCGCCCGGGCGCTGGGGCATGTCGCCGCCAAAGGTGGTGTGGCGGCGCAACTGGGGCTTTTGCAGGCGCACGCGGATCGGCTCGGGCAGCATGGCCATCACGCTGGGGTCTTCGCGGTTCAGCAACATCAGGCCGTGCTGGCCAAAGATGCGGGCCTTGGCCGCGCCGTAGGCCTGCATGCTGCCGTGCCAGTCGAGGTGGTCTTGGGTGAGGTTGAGCACGGCGGCGGCGGTGGGCTCAAAGCCCTGGGCTGTGTCCAGCTGGAAGCTGGACAGCTCCAGCACCCAGACTTCGGGCAAGGTGTCTGCCGCCATGCGGGCCGCCAAGGTGTCCAGCAGCGTAGGGCCGATATTGCCCGCCACAGCCACGGTTTTACCGGCGCGCTCCACCAGTTGGCCGGTGAGCGAGGTGACCGTGGTTTTGCCGTTGGTGCCGGTGATGGCCAGCACGGCGGGCTGGTAGCCCAGCGATGCGGCGGGCGCGGCGATGGCCACGGGGGCTTCGTCGTCTTCGGATGGCGCGGCGGTGTCCTCTTCGGATTCTGGCTCCGACACCGCAGGGGCTTGACCCAGATCGGCCAGCGCTCGGGCAAACAGGGTGAGCTCGCCTCCGACGGGCAAACCAGCACGCTGCGCCTCGGCCAGCACGGGGGCCAGTACCTCAGGCGACAGGCCGGGCGAGCAGTACACAGCGCGCACGCCCTGTGCCAAGGCTGCGTTAAAGGGGCCCGCAATGAACCGGGCGGCAGACACTTCGGCCTGCAAAGTCGCCAGTTGGGGCGGGGCCTCGCGCGTGTCGGCCACGGTGACCTGTGCGCCGTGCTGGGCGCACCAGCGCGCCATGGCCAGGCCGGACGCACCGAGGCCCAGGATCAACACAGGGAGGTCTTGCAAGTGCCGCATAGTCTTAACGCAGCTTCAGTGTGGACAGGCCCACCAGGCACAGCAGCATGGTGATGATCCAGAAACGCACCACGACCTGGGTTTCTTTCCAACCGCTTTTCTCAAAATGGTGGTGCAGGGGGGCCATCTTCAGGATGCGCCGCCCGGTACCGGTTTTTTTCTTGGTGTACTTGAACCAGCTGACCTGCAGCATCACCGACAAGGCCTCGACCACGAAGATGCCGCCCATGATGGCCAGCACCACTTCCTGGCGCACGATGACCGCCACAGTACCCAATGCGCCGCCCAGCGCCAGCGCGCCCACGTCGCCCATGAACACCTGTGCCGGATGGGTGTTGAACCACAAAAACGCCAGCCCGGCACCGGCCATGGCCGCGCAGAACACCAACAGCTCGCCCGCACCGGGGATGTGCTGCAAGAACAGGTATTTGGAGTACACCGAGTTGCCCGTCACATAGGCAAACACGCCCAGCGCCGAGCCCACCAGCACCACCGGCATGATGGCCAGGCCGTCCAGGCCGTCGGTCAGGTTCACCGCATTGCTGGAGCCCACGATGACCAGGTAGGTCAGGATCACAAAGCCCAGCACACCCAGCGGGTAGCTAACTTCCTTGAAGAACGGCAGTTGCAGCCCGGCCTTGGGCGGCAGGCTCAGGTCAAAGCCCGACTGCACCCAGCTGAAAAACAGCTCCAGCACCCGCATGTTGGAATTCTCAGAAATGCTGAACACCAGATACAGCGCCGCCACCAGTCCGATCAGCGACTGCCACATGTACTTGTCGCGCGAGCGAATGCCTTCGGGGTCTTTGTTGACCACCTTGCGCCAGTCGTCTACCCAGCCAATGGCACCAAAGCCCAGGGTGACCAGCAGCACGATCCACACAAACCGGTTGCTCAAATCCACCCACAGCACGGTCGATATAGCGATGCACAGCAAGATCAGCACGCCGCCCATGGTGGGCGTGCCCTGCTTGGCGAGGTGGCTTTCCATGCCATAGCCACGGATGGGCTGGCCAATCTTGAGTGCCGCCAAGCGGCGGATCACCGCTGGGCCTGCGGCCACGCCGATCAGCAAAGCCGTCATGGCGGCCATCACCGCACGGAACGTGAGGTACTGGAACACGCGGAAAAACCCGAACTCGGGTGACAGGGTTTGCAACCACTGGGCTAGGCTAGGCAGCACGGGGGGAATCCTCGGGATGTTGTTGTTTTTGTACGGTCGTGACGATAAAGGCCACGACCCGCTCCATCTGCATGAAGCGCGAGCCCTTGACCAGCACGCTGGCCACATGGGGCAACTGGGTCTGCACGGCGGCCAGGAGCGCGTCGATACTGTCGAAGTGCGTGGCCCCAAACGGGGTCAAGTGTTGGGTGAGCGCGCCCAACGTCAAAACCTGCTCGATACCGCAGCGCTGGGCCTGGGCACCGGCTTCGGCATGGAACTGCGGGCCCTGGTCGCCCACCTCGGCCATGTCGCCCAGCACCAGCAGGCGCGGGCCGGGCAAAGCAGCGAGTACGGCGATGGCAGCCTGCACAGAATCGGGATTGGCGTTGTAGCTGTCGTCCACCACGGTCAAGCTGCGGCCGCCCATCTGCACCACCAGGGCCTTGGAGCGGCCTTTGACCGGCTCGAAGGCCGCCAGACCTTGGGCGATGGCGGCCAGCGGCACGCCTGCAGCCAAGGCGCATGCGGCGGCGGCCAGCGAATTTTTCACGTTGTGCAGACCGGCAATGTGCAAGGCGTAGTCCAGCGTTCCGGCAGGCGTGCGGGCATGGACTTGCCAGGCACCGTGGGCCCACACCGGCGCATCGGCGCACACCTCGGCCGCACCCACGGCAAACGGCACACAGCTGCGGGGCGCGGCCATGCTGCGCCAAAGGTTGGCAAAACTGTCGTCGGCAGGAAACACCGCCACGCCGTCGGCTGGCAAGGCCGCCAGCACGCCGCCATTTTCCTGGGCCACGGCTTCCACGGTCTGCATGAATTCCAGGTGCTCGCGCTGGGCGTTGTTGACCAGGGCCACGGTAGGCCGGGCCATGGCGGCCAGTTGCGCGATCTCGCCAGGGTGGTTCATGCCCAGCTCGACCACCGCCAACCGGTGGTGGGCGCGCAGGCGCAGCAGCGTCAGCGGCACGCCGATGGCGTTGTTGTAGTTGCCCTGGGTGGCCAAAAAGGCCTCGGGCTGGGCCGCGCGCAGGATGCTGGCCACCATTTGCGTGACAGTGGTTTTGCCATTGCTGCCAGTCACGGCGATCAGCGACAGGCTGAACTGGGCGCGCCAGCCGGTGGCCAGGGTGCCCAAAGCGGCCAGGGTGTCGTCCACCTCGATGCAAGGCAGGCCAGGCAGTGCGTAGCCGGGGTGGCACAGGGCCGCCACAGCACCACTAGCTTGTGCCTGGGCCAGCAGGGTGTTGGCATCAAAAGTGTCGCCTTTGAGGGCCACAAACAGGTCGCCTGGTTGCAGGCTGCGGGTGTCGCTGTGCACGCGGGTGATGGCCACTGCGCCGTCACCAACCAGCCGTGCGCCGGGCAGCAGAGCCAGGGCTTGTTGCAGCGTCATCATGCGGCGCCTCCTTCGGCACGGCGCGACAAGGCAGCTTCGGCATGGGCTTTGTCCGAGAAAGCGTGTTTCACCCCCGCCACCTCTTGCGTCGTCTCATGGCCCTTGCCTGCCAGCAGCAGCACGTCTGCGGGCGCGGCCTGGGCGATGGCTTCGGCGATGGCCTGCGCACGGTCGGCCTGCACATGCACGCAGGCGTTGTGGCTCAGACCCAGCAGGATCTGGCTGATGATGTGCTCGGGCTTTTCGCTGCGTGGGTTATCGCTGGTGACCAGCACCAGGTCGGCATTTTTCTCGGCCACGGCGGCCATCAGTGGGCGTTTGGAGGCATCGCGGTCGCCGCCGCAGCCAAACACGCACCAGAGCTTGCCGCCACGGGCTTGCGCCAGCGGCTGCAGGGCCAGCAAGGCCTTGTCCAGCGCGTCGGGGGTGTGGGCGTAGTCAATGGCCACCAGCGGCTGGCCGGGCGGGTTGATGCAGTCCATACGGCCCGGCACCGGCAGCAGACCGTGGCAGGCCTGCACTGCCTCGGCCAGCGGTACGCCCACGGCGCGCATGGCGCCAATTACACCCAGCAGGTTGGCCACGTTGTACTGGCCGATGACGGCGGTGTGCAGGCTGTGGCGCGCAGCGCCCTCTAGCACCTCAAAACACAAGCCACCGGCTTCGTAGCGGATGTTGTCGGCCTGCAGACGCGCAGGGTGGGTGCAGGACAGTGTCCACACATCCATACCCGTCAAAGATGCGGCCAGCTCCGCGCCTTGCGGGTCGTCCACATTGACCACCGCCGCCTGCAAACCAGGCCAGCGGAACAGCTCGGCCTTGGCCTGCCAATAGGCTTCGGTACTGCCGTGGTAGTCCAGGTGGTCCTGGGTGAAATTGGTGAACACGGCCACGCGGATGCGGGTGCCGTCCAGGCGGCGCTCGAAAATGCCGATGCTGGAGGCCTCGATGGCGCACGCGCCCAGGCCCAGGTCTACAAAGCCCCGGAACGCTTGCTGCAGGCGCACCGGGTCGGGGGTGGTCAGGCCGGTGCTTAGCACATCGGGCGGGATTCCAATACCCAAAGTGCCCACTACCGCACAAGGGGTAAGCGTGAGCAGCTCTGTTTTTGATAGCGCCTGTGCCAGCCACCAGGCGGTGGAGGTTTTGCCGTTGGTGCCAGTAATGGCCAGCACATCCAGGCTCTCGCTGGGCTGCTGGCAGTAGGCGGCGGCGATGGGGCCGGTGGCGGCTTTCAGGCCGCTGTAGCTGGCAACCGCATCGCTGTCGAAACCGAATGCCTCGGACCCGACCTGCTCGACCAGGCAGGCGGTAGCCCCCTGGGCCAAGGCGGCTCGCACAAACTGGCGGCCATCGGCAGCGGCACCCGGCCAGGCGATAAAGCCGTCACCGGGCTGGATGGCGCGGCTGTCCACCTGCAGGCTGCCGCGCACCCGGCTCTGCAACCAGGCCACTGCTTCGGAGGGGGTATGGAGTTGCAACATCAAAACGACTCTTCCACGGACTGGGCGACCACCTGGGGCAGGACATCCAGATCGGGCTGCACGCCCATCATGCGCAGGGTTTGCTGCACCACTTCGCTGAACACGGGTGCTGCCACCTGGCCACCGAAATACTGGCCCGCGCTGGGCTCGTCGACCATCACCGCCACGATGATGCGCGGCTTGCCAATGGGGGCCATGCCGGTGAACCAGGAGCGGTATTTGTTGCTGGCGTAGCCTTTGCCCACCTGCTTGTGCGCCGTGCCCGACTTACCGCCCACCGAGTAGCCCACGGTCTGCGCCTTGGGGCCGGTGCCGCCGGGGCCGGCAGCCATTTGCAGCATCTTGCGGATGGCCGCCGCGTTCTGGGCCGAGAACACCTTCACGCCCACCGCCGGTTCATCGCTTTTGAGGATGGTGGCCGGAATGATTTCGCCGTCGTGCGCAAAGGCGGTGTAGGAATGCGCCATCTGGAACAGCGATGCCGACAGCCCGTAGCCGTACGACATGGTGGCCTGCTCGATAGGCCGCCAGGTTTTCCAGGGCCGCAAGCGCCCAGACACCGCGCCCGGAAAGTTGATTTGCGGCTTCTGGCCAAAACCCACCGCCGTAAACGTGTCCCACATCTCGTGCGCGGACATGCGCTGGGCGATCTTGGTGGCACCCACGTTGCTGGACTTCTGGATCACGCCCTCGACCGTCAGCAACCCGTAGTTGTGCGTGTCGGTGATGGTGGAGCCGGTGATGGTGAGGCGGCCCGGGCCGGTGTCGATCAAAGTCTCCGGCTTGATGCGGCCCGCTTCCAGCGCCATGGCTACGGTGAGCGGCTTCATGGTGGAGCCAGGCTCGAACGTGTCGGTCAAGGCGCGGTTGCGCAATTGCTCACCGGTAAGGTTCTTGCGCTTATTGGGCACATAGCTGGGGTAGTTGGCCAGCGCCAGAATTTCGCCGGTCACGGCGTCCAGTACCACCACACTGCCGGCCTTGGCCTTGTTGGCCACCACGGCATCGCGCAGCTTCTGGTAAGCAAAGAACTGCACCTTGCTGTCGATGCTGAGCTGGATTTCGCGGCCATCCACGGGCGGCACCTGGTCGCCGATGTCTTCCACCACCCGGCCAATGCGGTCCTTGATGACGCGCCGCGAACCCGGCTTGCCGCCCAGTTCCTTGTTGAAGGCCAGTTCAATCCCGTCCTGGCCGTTGTCTTCGACGTTGGTGAAGCCCACAACGTGGGCAATCGCCTCGCCTTCGGGGTACTGGCGCTTGTATTCCTTGCGCTGGTACACACCCTTGATGTTCAGGGCCGCGATTTGCCGGGCAATGGGTTCATCCACCTGGCGCTGCACCCACACAAAGGTCTTGTCTTCGTTGAGCTTCTTGGTCAGGTCGGCCAGCGGCATTTCGAGCAGCTTGGCCATCTGCTTGAGCTTGGCGGGGTCGTGGTCCACGTCTTCGGGAATGGCCCAGATGCTGGGCGCAATCACGCTGGAGGCCAGGATCAAGCCGTTACGATCCAGAATCCGGCCCCGGTTGGCGGGCAGCTCCAGCGTACGGGCGAAACGCACCTCGCCTTGGCGCTGAAAAAAGTCGTTGCCAATCACCTGGATGTAGGCTGCGCGGGCAGCCAGCCCCATAAAGCCGAGCGCAATCGCGGCCACGACCAGCTTGCTGCGCCACACAGGCGTCTTGCTGGCCAGCAAAGGGCTGGAGGTATAACGGACGCTGCGGCTCATGGTGCCTTGGCCCCACTGGCTTCGACCGTCACGTACTGGGTGATGGCCGGGGTGCTGGTGCGCATCTGCAGTTGTTCCTTGGCCAGCTTTTCCACCCGCAGCGGCGTGGCCTGGGCACGCTTTTCGACCTGCAGGCGCTCGTTTTCAATCTCCAGCTTGTGCGACAAGGCAATCGCCCGGTCTACCGCCACAAACAGGCTGCGCGAGTCGTACTGCACCCGCACCAGGTACAGCGCACTGGCCACCACGGCCAGCATTAAAACCAGATTGAGCCGCGTCATGGCGCTGCCGTCCTGCGCGCCACACGCATCACCGCGCTGCGGGCGCGCTTGTTACCAGCCACTTCGGCGGCGCTGGGTTTGACCCGGCCCAAGGCCTCCAGCTTCATCAGCGTGGTGCCACCCAGCATCCAGCTCGGAGCCCGGCGGTCCACCACTTCACGCGCATGCTTGGCGATGAACTGTTTGACGATGCGGTCTTCCAGCGAATGGAAGCTGATCACCACCAGCCGCCCGCCCGGCTGCAGCACCCGCAGACTGGCGTCTAGCGCGTGTTGCAATTCTTCCAGTTCGGCATTGATGAAAATCCGAAAAGCCTGAAATGTCCGCGTTGCAGGGTTTTGGCCCGCCTCGCGGGTTTTGACCGTGCCAGCCACGAGTTCGGCCAGTTCAGTGGTGGTTGATAAAGGGCCGCGTTCTTGTCGGCGAGCAACAATCGCCTTTGCAATGGGCCCAGCAAACCGTTCTTCGCCGTAGTCACGTACCACCTCTGCGATCTGTTGAACCTCGGCTGTTGCCAGCCACTCGGCCACACTCTCGCCGCGCGTGGGATCCATGCGCATATCGAGTGGGCCGTCGAAACGAAAACTGAAACCGCGCTGCGGGTTGTCGATCTGCGGCGAGCTGATTCCCAGGTCCATCAACACCCCGGCCACGCTGGCATCGGGCAAAGTGTCCAGATGGCGAAAGCCCTGGTGTCGGATGGAAAACCGCGGGTCGGTGATGGTCGCGGCCTCGGCAATCGCTTCCGGATCGTGGTCGAAGGCGATCAGGCGGTCCTGGGGGGCCAGCTTGGACAGCAGCAGGCGCGAATGTCCGCCGCGCCCAAAAGTAGCATCGACGTAAGTAGCCACAGCGCCATCGGCGCTGTGGTTTGAGGAGTCCGGCTTGTCGAGAAGAGCATCAACTGCTTCATCCAACAAGACGGTGGTATGTTTCCACAACGTATCCACCGTAGGGCCTTAGAAAGAAAAATCCTTGAACACTTCGGGCATCTCGCCCTGCATGGCTTTGGCTTCTTGTGCGTCGTAAGTGGCTTTGTCCCACAACTCAAAATGCCGCCCCATGCCCAGCAAGACGGTTTCGCGCTGGATCCCTGCGCCTTCGCGCAGCTCGGGCGACACCAGCACGCGGCCGGTGCTGTCCAGCTCCACATCCATGGCGTTGCCCAAAAAGATGCGTTTCCACCACTGGGCCGACATGGGCAACTCGGCAATGCGCTCGCGGAACTTCTCCCACTCGGGACGCGGAAACAGCATCAGGCAACCATGGGGGTGTTTGGTGATGGTCAGTTGGCCGCCGGCAGTCGCGCTCAGCACGTCACGATGCCGGGTCGGCACCGATAGCCGCCCCTTGGCATCCAGACTGAGAGACGAAGCCCCTTGAAACACAACAACTGCCCACCCTTGCTATTGAGTGACAACCAAATGGGCGATGCGAAGGCACTTTTCACCACTTAATTGCACTTTTTTGCACTGTATCAGGAAAAAAACACTGCGCCCACCGGCAGCGCAGTATTTTTTCAATCAAATCAATGACTTAGCCTCAGTGTCGCATGTGGATTAACGCAAAAAACGTTAAAAATTAAGCACTTAGCGAGGTTTGTGAATGTGCCAAATGAGGCCACCGCATCAGGTGTAACAAAGATGATGAACACCCGTGCATACGCGCAGGTGCGCAGCCTTGAGCTACAAAATATAGCGCGACAGGTCTTCGTTCTTGCTCAGTTCCTTGAGCCGGGCATCCACATAGGCAGCATCGACTACCACGGTTTGCCCGTCTAACCGGGCGGCATCGAAGCTGATGTCGTCCAGCAGCCGCTCCATCACGGTCGACAAACGCCGTGCGCCGATGTTTTCGGTGCGCTCGTTCACGTCAAACGCGATATGCGCCAGCCGGGTGATGCCCTCGGGCAAGAATTCCAGCGTCACGTTTTCAGTGGCCAGCAGCGCCTGGTACTGCTTGACCAGCGAGGCGTGGGTTTGCACCAGAATCGCCTCGAAGTCCTGTACCGACAACGACTGCAGCTCTACCCGGATCGGAAACCGGCCTTGCAACTCGGGGATCAGGTCGCTGGGCTTGCTCAAATGGAACGCACCCGAGGCGATGAACAAAATGTGGTCGGTCTTGACCGTACCGTACTTGGTGGACACCGTGGTGCCCTCCACCAGTGGCAGCAGGTCGCGCTGCACGCCCTGGCGCGACACCTCGGCCCCGCTGCCTTCGCTGCGCGAGGTGACCTTGTCGATTTCGTCGATGAAGACAATACCGTTTTGCTCGGCATTGAAGATCGCCTGGGTCTTGATTTCTTCCTCGTTCACCAGCTTGGCGGCTTCTTCATCGACCAGCAGCTTCAGGGCTTCGCCAATCGGCAGCTTGCGGGTTTTGCGCTTGGTCTGGCCGATCTGGCTGAACATGCCGCGCAGTTGCTCGGTCATCTCCTCCATGCCGGGCGGGCCCATGATTTCCATCTGTGCCTTGGTATCGGCCAGATCGAGCTCGATTTCCTTGTCGTCCAGCTGGTGTTCGCGCAGCTTTTTGCGAAAGCTCTGGCGGGCCGCGCTTTCAGGGGTTTCGGGTGTGTGGCCCTGGCCTTCCAGGCTGCGTGCGGTGGGGATCAGGATGTCCAAAATGCGGTCTTCGGCGGCATCCTCGGCCCGGGCACGCACTTTGCGCATCTCGGCTTCGCGGGTTTGCTTGACGGCGATGTCGGCCAGGTCGCGGATGATGGCATCTACATCTTTGCCCACATAGCCCACTTCGGTGAACTTGGTGGCCTCGACCTTGATGAAAGGCGCATCGGCCAGGCGTGCGAGGCGGCGGGCAATCTCGGTCTTGCCCACGCCGGTGGGGCCAATCATCAAAATGTTCTTAGGCGTGATCTCATAACGCAGCGGCTCTGCCACCTGCTGCCTGCGCCAGCGGTTGCGCAGGGCAATGGCCACGGCCCGCTTGGCCTGGTGCTGGCCGACGATGTGCTTGTCCAGCTCGACAACGATTTCTTGGGGGGTCATGGAGGACATGGTTCAGTCCAGGGTTTCGATGATGTGGTTCATATTGGTGTAGATGCACAGCCCGCCCGCGATCTCCAACGACTTCTTGACGATCTGGGAGGCCGACAGCTCGGTGTTGTCCAGCAGCGCCTTGGCCGCCGAATGGGCATAGGCTCCACCCGACCCGATGGCCACGATGCCGTGCTCGGGCTCCAGCACGTCGCCATTGCCGGTAATGATCAAGGACGCGGTGCTATCGGCCACCGCCAACATGGCTTCCAGGCGGCGCAACACGCGGTCGGTACGCCAGTCTTTGGTGAGCTCGATGGCGGCCCGCACCAGGTGGCCCTGGTGCTTTTCCAGCTTGCCCTCAAAGCGCTCGAACAAGGTGAAGGCATCGGCGGTCGCGCCCGCAAAACCGGCCAAGACGCGGTCGTGGTGCAGCTTGCGGACCTTGCGGGCCGTGCCTTTGATGATGATGTTGCCTAGCGTGACCTGGCCGTCACCGCCAATGGCGACTTGCACGCCGTTGGGGGTTTGGCGGCGCACACTGATGATGGTAGTGCCGTGAAATTGTTCCATGGGGTTTAGGTAAGGGTGAGGGCAATGAATGCAAGCACGGCCCGGCTGCCGCCAGAGCTGCCCGTCAATTCCGGCGCGGAAGCACCGTTGCGTTTTCGTTGATGCCAATCACATTAAAGAAGATGGCCGCCAGGCGGTGCAGCCCGGTAAATTGCACCTTGCGGCCCGCTGCGTGCTGGTCGGCCGCCCAGTTCAGTACCGAGCCTGCAGCCGAAAAATCGATGCGTACCAAGGTATCGCAGGCTACCACCACCAGCGCGCTACCACCCGACCGCGCGTCCACCAACGCCAAGGCCTGCGAGGCATCGCCCAGCAACAAGCCCGACAGGGCCCCCCGAGACACCGGTGCAGTAGACAGGCCCGGAGGCAGGGTCCGTACGCCGGTATCGGAGTCCTTGAAATCAGACGACCCAGAATTCGACGCATCCAGGGCTGTTGCCGGCACACCGGAATCCTGCGCATCCAGCACGGCAAAACGGCATTGCGCAGCCTGCCAGGGCGGCGGCGACACCTCGTAGGTGATGCAGTATTCCAGCGCCACCATGTCGAAGGCATCCTGGCTTTGCAAAATGCGCAACAGCGCGAGGCGTACACGCCACCACTGCGGGTGCGCCGTGGCATCGCCTGAGACGGTATGGCTCTTCAGCACGCTCTGCAAATGCTCCACGTCGGCAAAAGTCAGTTGCACCGCCTGGTCGGCCCAGGTCTCGAAAACATCAACCAGGCCCGGCACAGCGCTACTGTCCACTACGCCCAGACTGGCCCAGCCTATCTGCACCGACGCGGGAGCCCGCAGGCGCAGGGCGGCTTGCAGGCTGGCAACCGATGCGGCGCTCAGGACGGACGGGCAGGCCCAGGTAAAGCGACCACCCTGCCCCGCCACCGCGTCGGACGGCGTTGCGCTGGCCATTGGCAAACCAGCCTGGTCGGGAATCGAAAACCAGGCGGGAGCAGTACGCCCAAAACGCCCCGCAAAATCGATGGCCTCGGTGTCGAAGCGGTCCTGCTGGTTGGTGGCACGGTACAGATCAAACAACGCCATCCATACTTCAGAACGTGCTGGTGGTACCGGGTTCTGCCGAAGCAGGGCCAGTAGAGCCTCCTCGGCCCCCGTGGTATCTCCGTTCGCAAAACGGATGGCGGCTTCTTCGAGTTCGGGGTTGTGCTCGTAGACACCGGTATCCAGTTCGGGCAAATCCAGGTCCAGAGGCGCAGGCCCTGCTGCGGCCTTTGGGGCGGGTTCGACCGTCCCAAAGTCGAAATCCAGATTCAGGTTGTGGTCCAGTGCGGCCAGCATGTCCACCGTCGGTTCGGCACTCGGCTCCGGCCTGTTCCAGGCGCGTTCCTCGCGCAGCGGCGACAGATCGGTGGGAGCATAGGCGTTGGACAGATGTGCTGCCGCCTGGGTGGGCAGCGGTGCAGGCTCGGTGGTGGCGTAAGCACGGGTCTGGCCCGGTGGATGGACAGGCTCGGCAGACTGCAAACCGGCATGGCCCGACAGCCGCACCGGCTGGCTGGCACCGGCATCTTTGGCTTTCCACCACTGGCGGGACATTTGCGCTTCGATATCGTCGATCTTTTTGATCGTACCGGCGCGGTCGTCCAGTTTGGACTGCATGCTGCTCTGGAAGAACGAAGGGCGCTCTACCGCGTCGGAAGCGGGCTGTGACTCGCGTTGGCGCAGTTTGCGCAGCTGGTCGAACTCGCGGCGGCGCACGAAGTCGTTGCGCTTTTTACGCTCAATCATCTCCTTGAGCATCTGCTTGCTGTACTGGCTCTCCTTGTCGAGCTCGGGCTGGTCCAGGTCGGACCAGTTCGTCGTGGGATTACGAACGAACTTGACGACTTTGGACAGCAGACCCGAGGGTTCGTTAGGTGGCATGGTGTTGTCTACAACCGACCGCTCAATCGCCGAACATTTTTTGCTTGAGCTCGCGGCGCTGCTGGGCTTCCAGCGACAGCGTGGCCGTGGGGCGGGCCAGCAAACGGCCGACGCCAATGGGTTCCCCGGTTTCGTCGCAATAACCGTAATCACCCGCGTCGATACGGTTGATGGACTGCTCGATCTTCTTGAGCAGCTTGCGTTCGCGGTCGCGGGTGCGCAGCTCAAGGGCGTGTTCTTCTTCGATGGTGGCGCGGTCGGCCGGGTCGGGCACCACCACCGTGTCTTCGCGCAGATGCTCGGTGGTTTCACCGGCGTTGTTCAGCATGTCCTGCTTGAGCACCGTGAGCTTGAGGCGGAAAAAGGCCGTCTGCTTTTCGTTCATGTACTCGGAGTCGGGCATGGCCAGCACTTCGGCATCGGTCAGCTTGTCGGCCGGGGTGGTCTTCCAGTTGTTGGCCAGCTTGGGGTCCTTTTTGGCGGCCACGTGGGGTGGCGGCGCAATCATGGGCTCGGGCGCGTTCTGCATATAGCTGGACTTGGCGGCGGTGGACGCGACCGCTGGGGCCATGGACGGCACCGTGAGTTGCGCCAGACGCGACGAAGGACGCACGCTCTTGGCCGGAATCGACGTGTAGCGGGGGCTGGTCTGCGCCGCCGGGGCGGCTTCGGTGGCAGCCGCCACGGGGGTGGGGGTGGGCTTGGGCGCTGTAGTCACTGTGTAGTACTCATGGTTAGCGCGGGGGGTTTAGCGTCCCGCAATCGTCATTATTTATGTTCCGGGCTTCACACCAGACACTGTTCCATGCCTTGCAAAAAGATGTCCTTGGGCAACTCGATCCCGATAAACACCATTTTGCTGCCGCGCTTTTCGCCTGCTGCCCATTCCGGGCCCAGGTCGCTGCCCATCAACTGGTGCACACCCTGGAAAATAACTTTACGCTCGGTGCCCTGCATATTCAAGACTCCTTTGTAGCGCAGCATGCGTGGGCCGTAAATATTGACGATGGCGCTCAGGAAGTCTTCCAGCTTGGCCGGATCAAAAGGCCGGTCGGACTTGAAGACAAAGCTTTGCACGTCGTCGTCATGGTGGTGATGGTGGGCACCTTCATGGCCATGGTCATGCTTGTGCGAGGGGTGGTCGCAATGCTCGCCCTCGGCATGGTCGTGGTGGTCGTGGCCCGCGTGGTCATCTTCTTTGAGGAAGTCGGGGTCGATGTCCAGCTTGGCGTTCAGGTTAAAGCCGCGCAGGTCAAACACCTCGCTCAAGGCCACTTCGCCGAAATGCACGGCTTTTTGCGGTGCGCGCGGGTTCATGTGCTTCAAGCGGTGGATGAGCGCATCAACCTCGGCGGGCTCGACCAGGTCGGTCTTGCTGATAAAGATCTGGTCGGCAAACCCCACCTGGCGGCGGGCTTCCTGGCGCTCGTTGAGCTGGGTGGCGGCGTGCTTGGCATCCACCAGGGTCAGGATCGAGTCCAGCAGGTAACTTTCGGCGATCTCGTCGTCCATGAAAAAGGTCTGCGCCACCGGGCCGGGGTCGGCCAGGCCGGTGGTTTCAATCACAACGCGGTCAAAGTCCAGCAGGCCCTTGCGCTTCTTGGCAGCCAGCAGGCTCAGCGTGGCGCGCAGGTCTTCGCGGATGGAGCAGCAGATGCAGCCGTTGTTGAGCTGGATGATTTGCTCGCCCGGCTCGGACACCAGAATCTCGTTGTCGATGTTTTCTTCGCCAAATTCATTCTCGATGACGGCGATCTTCTGGCCGTGCGCTTCGGTCAGCACGCGCTTGAGCAGCGTGGTTTTGCCTGAGCCCAGAAAACCGGTCAGGATGGTGGCGGGAATCAGTGCCATAGGTTCTTTCATTGCTAACTTTTCACCGGGGGCCGTGCGGCCCGCCCGATTTCGTGGAAATTAACAGGTGGGGAGTGTAGCGGCCAATTCAATCCGCATCCGCAGCCGGTCATTTACGCAAAATCACCAGTCCTTTGAGGTATTCACCCTCGGGGAAATTGACCGTCATCGGGTGGTCGGGCGCACCGCCCAGGCGCTCGCTGATATAGCCGTCCACCCCCGCGTCAATGCCCGCCGAAGCCACGATCTTGTGGAACAGGTCGGCATTGATGCCGCCCGAGCACGAGTAGGTAAACAGCACGCCGCCGGGCTCCAAAATCTTGAAGGCCAGGCGGTTGATATCTTTATAGGCCCGGGCTGCGCGGTCGGCGTGGGCCGCCGTGGGGGCAAACTTGGGCGGATCGAGCACGATGCAGTCAAAGCTCTGGCCCTGCGCGGCAAACTGGCGCAGCGAGGCATTCACGTCGGCATCCATGAAGGTCACGCACTCGGGCGCAAAGCCGTTCAGCGCCACATTGGCCGCCGCGCGTTCCAATGCCGGGCCGGACGAGTCGATGGAGGTGACGTGGCCCATGCTGCCGCCTGCGCGCATGCCCGCCAAAGCCGCCACGGTAAAGCCGCCGGTGTAACTAAAGCAGTTCAGCACCCGCTGGAACTGCAGGCGCTGGGCATAGCGGGCCATTTTCTGGCGGCTGTCGCGCTGGTCCAGGTAAAAACCGGTTTTGTGGCCCTCGGCAATGTCCAGCGTGAGGCGCCAGTCGTGCTCCTGGATGGTCAATTCCGTCGGGCCGTCGCCGCGCAGCCAGCCGGTGGCGGGCTCCAGGGCTTCTAGGGCGCGGCTGCTGGCGTCGGAGCGCTCGTACAGCTTGGTCAGACCGGTGGCGGCCAGGATGGCCCCAATGAGCACGTCTTTCCAGCGCTCGACCCCGGCAAACAGAAACTGCGCCACCAGGGTGTCGCCGTAACGGTCGACGATCAGGCCGGGCAGGCCGTCGGACTCGCCGTGGATCAGGCGCATGCCGTCACTATTGATATCAAATCGGGCCCTAGCGCTTATGGCTCGGGCGACAGCAGCTATAAAAAACGCAGCGTCTATGCGCTGGGCTTCGTCGAAGCTCCAGGCGCGGGCGCGGATTTTGGAACTGGGGCTGAACGCCGCCCAGGCCAGAAACTGGCCTTCGCTGGACTCGACACGCACGGTTTCGCCCGCGTCGGCACCGCCCCGGGCGATGGCTGATTCAAAGATCCAGGGGTGGCGGCGCTGCAAAGAGCGCTCTTTGCCTTCACTTAAACGGATAGTTTTCATCCGCTGGATTGTCGGGCCTATTTGCCTGCGGGACGTTTGGCGCGGGGATGGGCGGCATCGTAGGTGGCCGCCAGGTGCTGGAAGTCCAGCCGGGTGTAGACCTGGGTGGTGGTGATGTTGGCGTGGCCCAGCAGCTCCTGCACCGCCCGCAGGTCGCCGCTGCTTTGCAGCACATGGCTGGCAAACGAGTGGCGCAGCATGTGCGGGTGCACCGGGGTGGCGGTGCCCGCCAGGCGGCTGCGGCGGCGCAGGCGCTGCCATACCGAGGCAGCGGTCAGGCGGGTGCCGTAGCGGCCCAGGAACATGGCAGCAGACATGCCGGTGCCCTGCCCTTCGGCCCGCAGAGCCAGCCATTGTTCCAATGCCGCCACGGCGGTTTTGCCGATGGGCACGATGCGTTGCTTGCGGCCCTTGCCCAGCACATGGGCTTCGCCTGCGGCCAGATCGACCCAGCCCTTGGCGGACGGGCCAGGTGCCGCGTCCAGCCCGGTCAGCTCGCCCACGCGCAGGCCGCCGCCGTACAGCAGCTCGACCATGGCCGCGTCGCGGGCTTCCAGCCACGGGTCGTCGCCTTCGTTGTCGAAATCGGCAAAAGCCACCGCTTCGTCCAGCCCCAGGGCTTTGGGCAGGGGTTTGGCGGCCTTGGGCGCGCGCACGTCCTGCACCGGGTTGCTGGCCACCAGGCCCTGGCGGCCCAGCCAGACGTAAAACCCGCGCCAGCCCGACAAGATCAGCGCAATGCCGCGCCCGCTGCGCCCCTGGCTGTGCATTTGCACCACCCAGCGGCGGATGTGGTGGTGGGCCACGTCGGTCAGCGCCACACCGGCCGTCTCGGCCTGTGCGCTCAGTTTGGCCAGGTCCAGCGCGTACAGCGCCAGCGTGCGCTCGGCCAGGCGCTTCTCAAAACGCACGTAGTCGAGGTACTGGGCGACCAGCGCAGGGGCCATTTAGACCCGCAGACGCGACAGGGCCGCCCCGGCCAGCTCGGCGATGCGCTCCAGAAAGTCGGTGCCCATGGCCGACTCGAAACGCTGGCCGTCGGGCGAGGCCAGTACCAGCATGCCAAAGGCCGGGCTGGGGCTGTTGAGCACGCCGGTGCGCAGCGGCATCAGCGCAATCGACATAGCCGCCGCCGGATTGGCCAGCCAGCTGACGGCCTCAAAACCCGAATTCACGCCGCAGAACGGCGCGGTGAGCGACGAGGCAAAAATCTTCGCGTCTTCGCTCACGCCCTGGGCCCAGGGTGCCTGGGCGTATTCGTCGGCCACGCCCCAAACCTTGATGGCCACCTGCGGCACCGAGAACTGCACCTCGATCTCATGGGCGATGCGCTCGGGCAGGTCGCCGGGCGCGCGCGTCAGCAGCAGGCTGCGGGCCCAGCGTTGCAGCTTGTCGGCAATGATCACGTTCTCGTTGCCGTTGCGCACCATGTCCATGATGCGGTGCTCCAGGCCCTTGATCTTTTCGCGCAGCATCTCGGCCTGGCGCTCCTGCAGGCTGACCGCCCGGTTGCCGTGCGGGCTGGTGAGCTGCACCGAGGCCAGCACCTGCGAATGGCGCTCGAAGAACTCGGGCGTATTGCTCAGGAAGTTGGCGATGTCGTCTTCGGTGATGGGGTTGTTGGTGTTCATGTTCATAAGAGATTTAATCCGGAATGGTGATGCTGCCGTCGAACACGGTGGTGGCCGGGCCAGTCATGTGCACGGGCTGGCCCAGGCCCTCCCATTCGATGGTCAAGGGGCCGCCGCGGGTGTCTACATCGACCCGCGCGTCCAGCAGGCCCAGGCGGATGCCCGCCACCACCGCTGCACACGCGCCGGTGCCGCAGGCCAGGGTCTCGCCCGCGCCGCGCTCATATACCCGCAGGCGGATGTGGCCACGGGACACCACCTGCATGAAGCCGACGTTGACCCCGTTGGGGAAGCAGGGCTGGGCCTGCACCAGCGGGCCGGTGGTCTGTACCGGGGCCGCGTCCACATCGTCCACCAGCAGCACGGCATGCGGGTTGCCCATGGATACGACCGCTACGCTTTCGATAGCTGCTTGCGCCGATGGAATAAGCGCTAGAGGCCATTTTTGCCATAAATTGACCGCCACGGGCTGCAGGCCCTGCGGATCGAAAGGAATCTGCGCCAGATCGAACACCGGCAGGCCCATGTCCACCGTCACGCGGCCATCCGCCTGCATGTTGAGTTGGAGCACGCGCTCCATGGTTTGCACCCGCACGCTGCGCTCGGTGGTCAGCCCCCGGCTGTGGACAAAACGCATGAAGCAGCGCGCCCCGTTGCCGCAGTGCTCCACCTCGCCGCCGTCGGCGTTGTGGATGGCGTATTCGAAGTCGATGCCGGGGGCGCTGGCGGCGCGCACCGACAAAATCTGGTCGGCACCCACGCCGAAGTGGCGATCGGCCAGGAAGCGGTACTGCGCCCGGCTCAGCCCCAGGCGGCCCTGGGTCTCGTCGAGCACCACAAAGTCGTTGCCCGCGCCTTGCATTTTGGTGAATGGAATGTGCATGGGGGAATTATCGCTGGCGTAACCATGGCAGACCGAACAGACAAGGTGCTTCTCTTCAAGAGATTACATCCCCTATTTGAAGGATGTACTGCACGGCACAGCTCTCTAGCATTCAGAAAAAGTACCAAAGGCCATCGACGTACTTTTCACTGAAAGGTTTCCCATGCTGATTTTTACCAACCGTCTTTTGACGCAATCACCGACCGACGCCGCGCTCAGCGGCGCTTACACGCCCTTTTCTCTGGCGCTCAATACGGTCCAGGTCGCCCGTACGGGTCACACGCCCCCGCAATGGAAAGTGAGCGCCCCCACCAGCATGGTGGCTGACGATGCGGCAATCGCGATGCTGGCCGAGGTTCTGAAGGGCCCGAAGCCGGTACTGGTTTTTGTCCACGGCAACAACAACACCCCTGCCGACTGCTTCACACGCTGTCAGGCGCTGGAAGACCAATTCGGTGTTGCCGTGGTTGGTTATTCATGGGCATCAGAAGGCTACCAACCCGACGGATCCGATCTTGCGGCCATGGTGAGCGGAGGGCCCGGGACCGACACCGGCGAGGACTCCCTTTCCGGCATCACCAAAGACAATTTGAAAGAGGGCTGGATCCAAAGCAAAGCACGTCGTTACGCCCAGGCCAAAGTCAATGCCCAACACAGCACAGCATCTCTGGCGCGGTTTTTCCGGCTGTTGGCAGCCGCACGGGTGACCTCGGTAGCCCAGCCATTCTCAGTTTTGGTCCACAGCTTGGGGTGCCATTTTCTGCACTACATGGTGGACCACGAAGCGGCAGCGGCCTCGGTATCTTTGGCGCAAAACATCGTGCTCGCCGCAGGATGCACGGGTGCCGCCAAACATGCGGGGTGGGTCACTCAGCTCAATCCACGGGGCCGGGTGTACCTCACATTCACCCAAGCCGACTCGGTACTGGCCGCAGCCCGTATCGTGGATGGAGACATCAAACTAGGTTGCGACCCGGGCCCTGATCGCATCGTCAATGCCAAATACCGCTACATCGATTTCCAAGGTGCGTTCAAGATGAAACTCGGAGCCCACCGGTACTTTGTAGCCGACCCCGGCAAAACGCTCTCCAAACAAGCAACCCGGCTTTTCAAGAACATCTTTTCCTCACAGGAAGATTTTTCATCGCCGGACGACCTCAAAAAGGTCTACCCCGTGGGCTGCCGCGTCGATGGGACAGTCTGCTACATGGGCGCGGGCGCATCCGAGCCGGACAGCCATGGATAAATAAAGTGTGAAGCCCACCGATAAGCCGGATTCTGTGCGCGAAGGTTGCCCCTCGTGTGACCGCCATTAATCTGGGCCGGGGATCGCTCGCCCGGCTCGGTGCTACCTACCCGCCAACTCAGGGGGCCCCGTCAACGTTGGCCTATTTGGTATTGCTGCGCGTAGAGATTGCCCGTTTCACCCGAATCGGGCTCTGCCCGATTCGGGTGCTGTGCTGTCCCGGCTTGCGCCGGGGCGTCTGGCTTGCGCCATCCACGTACCCGCTTGCGCGTGTACCGCACAGACCACCCTCGGGGGTTGTCCAATTCGACTCGTCTCTGTTGCTCTAATCCTCACCTCACGGTGGACAGCCATTAGCTGCTACGCTGCCCTATGCAGTCCGGACGTTCCTCCAGTGCCAGGTTTCCCATATGGCACCAGCGGCGGTCTGGTGGGCTTCACGCGGTGATTATCGCAGTACGCCAAAATGCCTCAGTTCCACCCATCCCAAGGAGACTTATGAAAGCCGACAGCATCCTGCACACCATTGGCAACACCCCGCACGTGCGCATCAACCGGCTGTTTGGGCCGGGGGTCAACGTCTGGATCAAGTCCGAGCGCAGCAACCCGGGCGGCTCCATCAAAGACCGGATCGCGCTGGCCATGATCGAAGACGCGGAGAAGTCCGGCGTGCTGCAGCCCGGCGGCACCATCATCGAGCCTACCTCGGGCAATACCGGCGTGGGCCTGGCGGTGGTGGCGGCGGTCAAGGGCTACAAGCTGGTGCTGGTGATGCCCGACAGCATGTCCATCGAGCGCCGCCGCCTGATGCTGGCCTACGGCGCCACGTTTGATTTGACCCCGCGCGAGAAGGGCATGAAGGGCGCTATCGCCCGCGCCCAGGAGCTGGTGGCTGCCACGCCTGGCAGCTGGATGCCGCAGCAGTTCGAGAACCCGTCCAACATCGCGGTACACGTGCGCACCACGGCGCAGGAGATCCTGGCCGACTTCCCCGACGGACTGGACGCGCTGATCACCGGCGTAGGCACCGGCGGCCACATCACCGGCTGCGCCCAGGTGCTCAAAGCCGCCTGGCCCAACCTGAAGGTGTTTGCGGTGGAACCATCGGCCTCGCCCGTCATCTCCGGCGGCGCACCCGCTCCGCACCCGATCCAGGGCATTGGCGCGGGCTTTATCCCCAAAAACCTGGATGTATCGCTGCTAGACGGCGTGGTCCAGGTGGACGCCGAACCGGCCCGCGAATGGGCCCGCCGCAGCGCCCGCGAAGAGGGCATGCTGGTGGGCATCTCCAGCGGTGCCACGCTGGCGGCGATTGCGCAGAAGCTGCCCGAGCTGCCCGCAGGTGCGCGGGTGCTGGGCTTCAACTACGACACCGGCGAGCGTTATTTGTCGGTGGACGGGTTCCTGCCAGCCTAAGAGGGTAGGTCGGCGGGTAGGCAGCCGGTCGCGTCGATCTCCATCAGCAGCTCGGCGCGGCACACGTCGGCTTGCAGGTAGATGCGCACGGCGGCCGGTGGCAGCTGCGCGTCCACCACCGCCTGCACGGCGGCCAGGTCGGCCGCAAAACGCACATACACCTTGTAGTGCAGATCGGCCAGGGTCCAGGCTTGGGTGCCCTCGGCCACGTTGGCCTGGTCCAGCAGGGCCTGGATGTTGCGCAGCGTCTCATGGCTTTGGGCCACTACATCGCCCACGTGCAGGCTTTGGTGGCCCACGATGCTGGCCGTGCCGCTGATGAACAGCCAGCGCTGGCCCTGCAACCGGGCCAGCGATGCGCGTGAAAACGAAGGCGTGCGCGGCCCGTATTGGCCAGGGTAGTAGTAAGCACTGACCTGGCGCGGATTTTCGATGGCCAAGGGGGCGACTTTGGCGGCCAAAAAGTACACCTGCAGCCCGCCGCTGCGCGTACCCAGCGCACAGGCCGCCGGGGCATTGGCCAGAAAGGGCTGGCCCTTGGCCCGAAATGCGTCTTGCCGACCGATATTGAACTGCAGGTAACGCTCCATGCCGCCGGTCTCGGCGTTGATGTCGGACAGGTAGTTCCACACCCGCAGCAGGTGCGGGTAACCCAGCGACTCCAGCGCCGCAAACACGGCCAGGTACACCTGCTCGGAAGCCTGTTGCAACAGGGGCGGGCTTTGCGGGGCCTGGCCATCGTCGGTTTGCGCAATGCAGATCGCGCCAAACAGCACGTCATCGGTCAACGCGTAATGCAGCAGGCCCTGGGTGCCGGTGTGCACCGGCTGGTCGGTGTGCCACAGCTCCAGGACATCGCCGATATCGCCGGTCTGGCCCAGCGGCGGGGCGGCCATCTGCAACGCGGGGGTGTGGGCCGCCGGGGTGGCCGGGGTGGTTGTGCCACTGCCAAACACCATGGCGGCCAGGTTGGCACCGGTCGGGGCCGCAGCGCGGGGCACAAACTGCATGCACAGCGGGCCCGATCCGGCGGTCAGCGCCATCGTGGGCGGGGGTGTCTTCGTCATGGTGAAAATAAAGCCGCAATGCAAAAGGCCGTATTTTCACGCAAGCCTTACTTTCATGGACTTGGGTGCAGAGCACCCCGAGCCATGAAAGTTGTTTCACGTTAACCGCACGCCGGCCGGTCAATCCACGCGCATCTGCGGCGGGCGGATGTCGCCAAAGCCCCGGGAGGCGGTGTTTGGCAAGCTCTTGGCGACGCTGGCCTGCGGCGGGCAACTGCCGCTCTGGATAAAGCCCAAGGCGGCGGCGGTACGCGACTCGGCCGGGTCGCCCAGCGGGTGGTCCAGGTCGTCGGCCACGGCACACGTGGGCGCAAACCCGGCGCTGAAGTCCGAGAAATTATTGGCGTTGGCCACCACGATATTCACCGCGTTGTAGGTGGTGCCGCAGGCATCTTCGGGCTGGAAGGCATACGGTTTGCCGTAGGTGGTTTCGCCGATGGTGACCACCGTCTTGTAAGGCCGCAGAGCGTTGATGACCAGTTCGCTGGCCGACGCGGTGTCGGGCGAGGTGATGACGATCACCCGCGCCAGGTTGTCTAGCGGCGCGGTCGGCAGGCCGCCGCTGGTGCCCACAAAGTTCTGGGTGAAGTTGCGGGCGGTGTTTTTGGCGTTGAACTGGAAGTGGGCAAACACCTTGCCGATCTGTGCCGACCCGGCGATCAGGCCCGCCAGGTAGCGCGCCTGCTGGGTGCTGCCGCCGCCGTTGTAGCGCAGGTCAAGCACCAGCTCGGTGATGCCCGCCGCCCGAAAACGGTCAAACGCCGCGCCCATCTCCACCTGGCCAGAGGCAATGAACTCCTGGTACATCAAATACCCGGTTTGGGCCCCATTGGGGGCGGTGAGCACGGCCACGGTGTTGACGGGGGTGAGCGCATAAGTGGCCGACTGCACGGTAAAGCTGCGCTGGGTGCCTGCTGCGTTGCGCACCACGAATGTGCGGGCCACGCCGGGGGTGTTTACGGCGGTCAGCCCGCCGTTGGCGATGTCGGCCGAGCTTTGTCCGTTGATGCTGACGATGCGGTCGCCGCGCTGCAAACCCGCCAGGCCCGCCGGGCTCTTGGGCTCCACCCACTGCACCGCCAGGGTGGTGCGGGCGGCATCCAGCCAGTCCATCGCGTAACCATAGCCGGTGCGGGTGCCATCCACGTAAAACTGGTTGGCGCTGGCCGTGCTCTCGCTGTAGCTGTAGCGGTCGGTGGGCCGGTACAGCAGCGAATCGAAGTACGCGTCCATGCTGGGAGCCGCGGCGTTGGGCACGCCCTGCTTGTCGTACCAGAAGTACCGGTCGGTCATGTAGTCACGCAGCCAGGCCCGCTGGCCTGTTACCTCGCAACTGGCCGGGCCGCCCGGGTAGCCCGACGCGGGTGGGGCCACACTGGCGCCACCGCCACCGCCACCACCGCCTCCACAGCCCGCCAACACCACCAGACCCACCACCCCCGCACAGGCAAATCCACGCATAGTCCTAGCCTCAACAAAAAAAAGGAACTGCAGTGTCGTATACATCCGAGCCTGAAAATTCAGCGTGTGGATGATGTAACGCACCCACAGCGTCGTGTGGAGTCTAAAAAGTTTTATATTTTTAGGCTATTTTTCAGGCATAAAAAATGCCCTTGGTGCTTATAAATAGAGCGTGGGCAGCTATCGAATTTTTATCCAAAATCCATAGCAACTCAGCACAGCTTGGCCTCGCTGGTGCAGCGGTTTTTATCCCCCATTTGGAGGATGTATGCCGCTTTTGTACCCATCTTCCCGCTGGCTGCGCAGCGCCAACACGAACACGGTGTCGACGGCTGCCACAAAGTGGTACAGCGCCACATAGCCCCGCGCGGCCCGGCCAATCACCAGCTCGCGCTTGCCGCCTCGCACAGGGCGGCCGATCAGCGGGCTGTGGGTGAGTATCTGCAGGGCCTCCAGAATCTCGGCGATGCGCTTTGGCGCAGCACCGGGGTCGAACTGCGCGATGTGGTCAAAAAAGCGGTCGAAGTCGTCAAAAACCTCGGGGGCCAGCTCAATGCGGGTCATGTCAACGTTTATTCGCCCAGCTTGCGGACCTTGGGCCTGGCAGCGCGCTCACCAGCGGCGCGGGCCGCCAGGTAGGCCTTGGCCTCGTCCCAGGGCACGGTGTTGCCGGTGGCGCGGATCTGGGCCCAGCGCGCATCTGCCACGGCGTGGAAGGCGTTGTCCAGCTCTGCCTGCTCTACCGTCTGCGCGATGGCATCCAGGATGAAGGCATGGGCCGTTTTACCCGCCTGCATGGCGGCGGCGGCTACGCGGGCCTTGAGATCGTCTTCGATGCGGATGGTGGTGGTGGACATGGGGAATCCTCGGAAACTGCAGCAGACTGTAGCACTTATGCGCTACATTTAAAATGCCCTCCCCTGCTTGATAACTACAAGCCACCCGGCTACCCCCATGATCCGCATCTCCGAACTCAAACTCCCGCTCGGCCACGCCGAAGAGGCGCTGCCCGCCCTGGTCGCCCACACCTTGGGCCTGGCACCCGCGCAAATTGCGCACTTCACCATCTTCAAACGCAGCTTCGATGCCCGCAAGGCGGAGCTGCTGACGGTCTACATCGTGGATGTGGCGCTGCACAGTGCCGCCCAAGAGGCCGAGCTGCTGCGCCAACACCCCGACAACCCGCACCTGCGCCCCAGCCCCGACATGGCTTACGTTCCGGTGGGGCAAGCTCCAGCCGGTCTCGCCATCCGCCCGGTGGTGGTCGGCTTCGGCCCCTGCGGCATTTTTGCGGCGCTGGTGCTGGCACAGATGGGCTTCAAACCCATCGTGCTGGAGCGCGGCACCACGGTGCGCCAACGCACGCAAGACACCTGGGGCCTGTGGCGCAAAAACGTGCTCAAGCCCGAGAGCAATGTGCAGTTTGGCGAAGGCGGCGCAGGCACCTTCTCCGACGGCAAGCTGTACAGCCAGATCAAGGACCCGCGTTTCCTGGGCCGCAAGGTGATGCAAGAATTTGTGAAAGCCGGTGCGCCCGAAGAAATCCTGGTGGCCGCGCACCCGCACATCGGCACCTTCAAGCTGGTCAAGGTGGTGGAGCATCTGCGCGAGCAGATCATCGCGCTGGGCGGTGAAGTGCGGTTTGAGCAGCGCGTGACCGACGTGCTGATTGAAGATGGCAAAGATGGAAAACATGTGCGCGGCCTGACCGTGCTAAACCAGGCCACCGGTGAAACCACCGAGCTGCGCGCCGACCACGTGGTGCTGGCCCTGGGCCACAGCTCGCGCGACACCTTTGCCATGCTGCATGCGCGCGGCGTGTACGTCGAAGCCAAACCGTTTTCCATCGGTTTCCGCATCGAGCACCCGCAAAGCCTGATCGACCGCGCCCGCTGGGGCCGCCACGCGGGCCACCCGCTGCTGGGCGCAGCGGATTACAAACTGGTGCACCACGCCAGCAACGGCCGTGCCGTCTACAGCTTTTGCATGTGCCCCGGCGGCACCGTGGTGGCCGCCACCAGCGAGCCGGGCCGCGTGGTCACCAACGGCATGAGCCAGTACTCGCGCAACGAGCGTAACGCCAACGCGGGTATCGTCGTCGGTATCACGCCCGAAGACTTCCCCGGCACACACGCCCTGGCCGGTATCGACCTGCAGCGCCAGCTCGAATCCCACGCCTACCTGCTGGGTGGCAGCACCTACGAAGCCCCCGGCCAGCTGGTGGGCGACTTCATCGCCGGGCGCGCCTCCACCCAGCTCGGCAGCGTGGAGCCGTCGTACAAACCCGGCGTGCGCTTAAGCGACCTGCACAGCGCCCTGCCCGCCTACGCCATCGAGGCCATCCGCGAGGCCCTGCCCGCCTTTGGCCGCAAGATCAAAGGTTTTGACCTGCCCGATGCCGTGCTCACCGGCGTGGAAACCCGCACCTCCTCGCCCATCAAGATGACCCGTGGCGAAGACTTCCAAAGCCTGACCGTGCGCGGCCTGTACCCGGCCGGCGAAGGCGCCAGCTACGCGGGCGGCATTTTGTCGGCGGGGGTAGACGGCATCAAGGTGGCCGAGGCAGTAGCGCGGAGTTTGCTGGGACCCAATTTATAAGAAATCAGCCCCTCACGCCCACCCGATCGGCGTGAGCAGCTCCTAAAAGAAGAGCAACTACCGCCCTGCGGTCTGGCCCCGATGTTGCTAGTGGTAAACCTGTCTACACAGGCTGCGCGGACCGACCAAGAATCGGGCCTCGCAGGGATTTTTTCCTTTGCCCTACAGGAGCTTTGCATGTTGATTTTTGCCAAAAAATGGGTGTCGGTGGTAGCCATCGGGGCCATGGGGGTCTGTCTGGCCACGGCGGCACAGGCGCAAGACACCAAGCTGGTGCTGGGCATGTCGGGCTGGACCGGGTTTGCGCCGCTGTCGCTGGCCGACAAGGCGGGCCTTTTCAAGAAGCGCGGGCTGGACGTGGAGATCAAGTTCATCCCGCAAAAAGACCGGCACCTAGCGCTGGCCGCCGGGGCCATCCAGTGCGCGGCCACCACGGTGGAAACCCATGTGGCCTGGAACGCCAACGGCGTGCCTATCGTGCAGATCTTCCAGCTCGACAAGTCGTATGGGGCCGATGGCATCGCGGTGCGCAACGACATCAAAAGCTTTGCCGACCTCAAGGGCAAGACCATCAGCGTGGACGCGCCCGGCACCGCACCCTACTTCGGCCTGGCCTGGATGCTGGCCAAGAACGGCATGACCCTGAAAGACGTGAAGACCACCACCATGTCGCCGCAGGCTGCGGCCCAGGCCTTTGTGGCCGGGCAGAACGATGCCGCCATGAGCTACGAGCCGTATTTATCGTCGGTGCGCGACAACCCGGCGGCGGGCAAGATTTTGGCCACCACGCTGGACTACCCGATGGTGATGGACACCATGGGCTGCGCGCCCACCTGGCTCAAGGCCAACCCCGCCGCCGCCCAGGCGCTGACCAATGCTTACTTTGACGCGCTGGCCATGATCAAGGCCGACCCGGTCAAATCCAACGAACTGATGGGCTCGGCGGTGAAGCAAACCGGCGAGCAGTTCGCCAAATCGGCCGCCTTCCTGCGCTGGCAAGATAAGGCCGCCAACCAGAAATTTTTTGCCGGGGAAATCACCGCCTTCATGCAAGAGGCCGAAAAAATCCTGCTCGCCTCTGGCGTGATCCGCAAAGCCCCCGACAACCTGGCTGCCACCTTCGATGCCAGCTTCGTCAAGTAAATCCAGGAGGATGGCCCCGCTGGAGCCAGTCAGCGCCCGCGCGCGCTGGCAGCTGGGGCTGGCGTTTTTTGTGCTGTTTGCGGCCACCTGGGCAGGCTTTACGCTGGGCGGCTATGTGTCGCCCACGTTCCTGGCCAGCCCGGTGACCATGGTGCGCGAGGGCTGGCTGCTGTTCACCGAGTACAACTTTGCGTTCGACATCGGCATGACGGTGTGGCGGGTGCTGGGCGGCTTTGCACTGGCCGCCGTGCTGGCCGTGCCGCTGGGCATTGCCATGGGCACCTACAAGGGCATCGAGGCGTTTTTTGAGCCCTTTGTGTCGTTCTGCCGCTACCTGCCCGCGTCGGCCTTCATACCGCTGCTGATCCTGTGGGCGGGCATTGGCGAGGCGCAAAAACTGCTGGTGATCTTCATCGGCTCCTTCTTCCAGCTGGTGCTGATGGTGGCGGTGACGGTGGGTGGGGCCCGGCGCGACCTGGTGGAGGCCGCCTACACCCTGGGCGCGGGCCACCGGGGCATCATCACCCGGGTGCTGATACCCGGCGCGGCCCCCGGCATTGCCGAGACGCTGCGGCTGGTGCTGGGCTGGGCCTGGACCTATGTGATCGTGGCCGAGCTGATCGGATCCAGCAGCGGCATCGGCCACATGATCACCGACAGCCAGGCGCTGCTCAACACCGGGCAAATCATCTTCGGCATCATCGTGATCGGGCTGATTGGCTTGGTGTCGGACTTCGCGTTCAAGTCGCTCAACCGCCGCCTGTTTGCCTGGAGCGTGCTTTGATGCCGCAGCTCGCCATCCAGGACGTATCCCGCGTGTTCGAATCCCCGAACGGCCAGCGCACCCAGGCCCTGCAGCCTATCGACTTTGCGGTGCAGACCAACGATTTCGTCACCATCCTCGGCCCCTCGGGCTGTGGCAAATCCACCCTGCTGCGTATCGTGGCGGGGCTGGAGCGGCCCAGCACCGGCCAGGTGCTGCTCGACGGCGTGCCGGTGGACGGCCCCGGGGCCGACCGGGGCATGGTGTTCCAAAGCTACACCCTGTTTCCGTGGCTCACGGTGGCGCAAAACATCCGCTTTGGCCTGCGCGAACGCGGCCTGCCCGCAGCGCAGCAAAACGAGCGCAGCGACTTTTTTATTGCCAAGGTGGGGCTGCGCGGGTTTGAAGACCACTTCCCCAAACAGCTCTCGGGCGGCATGCAGCAGCGCACCGCGATTGCGCGCGCCCTGGCCAACGACCCCAAGATCTTGCTGCTCGACGAGCCCTTTGGCGCGCTCGATAACCAGACCCGGGTGCTGATGCAAGAGCTGCTGCTGGGCATTTGGGAGGGCGTGGAGGGTGCCCGCAAAACCGTGCTGTTCGTCACCCACGACATCGACGAAGCCATCTTCATGGCCAACCGGGTGGCGGTGTTCAGCGCCCGGCCCGGCTGCATCAAGGCCGACATCGCGGTCGACCTGCCGCACCCGCGCCACTACACGCTGAAAACCACGCCCGCCTTCATGCAGCTCAAGGCCCGGCTCACCGAAGAAATCCGTGCCGAATCCATGGCGGCAGACCACTGAAGCCCCGCTCCGCCCTGTTATCGTAGTCCCATGTCCGCAAATCGTACTGCCTCCCCCTCTGCCTCCACACCGCCCATGGTGCGCTACCAGCACATCAAAGACTTTGTGGCTGGCAAGATCCAGGACGGCACCTGGTCCCCCGGCGACCGCCTGCCGTCCGAAAACGACCTGGTGCTGCAGTTCGGCATGTCGCGCATGACCGTCAACCGCGCGCTGCGCGAGTTGCAGGAGCAGGGCCGCATCCGCCGCGTGGCCGGGGTGGGCAGCTTTGTGGCCGACGACAAACCCCAGGCCAACCTGCTGCAGATCGCCCGCCTGGCCGACGACATCCGACGCCGCGGCCACGACTACCAGTGCCAGATGGTCACCCATGAACGCATCTCGGCCACGCTGGAGGTGGCCTCTGCACTGGGCCTGCACACCGGCGAGTCGGTGTTCCACACCGTGTGTGTGCACCTGGAAGACGGCGTGGCCATGCAGCTCGAAGACCGCTTCGTCAACCCGCGCATGGCCCCCGACTTTGGCAGCCAGGATTTCAGCCTGGAGCAGCCCTCTGACTACCTGGTGCGCACCGTGCTGTTTGACCAGATGGAGCACGTGGTAGATGCCGTACTACCCAGCCCCGAGCAGGCCGCCCTGCTGCAAATGGATGCCCACCAACCCTGCCTGCTGCTGACCCGCCGCACCTGGATGCGCGACGCGCCCATCACCCTGGTGCGCTGCCTGCACCCCGGCGCACGTTACCGCCTGGGCAGCCGTTTCCGCACCGATGGCAACGCAGTGACCAGCTGAAAAGGAGATTTCTCCTTTTTTTGCACAAGCTGTATATACAGGGTTAGACAAGTTCACTAAAATTGCTGCACCAACGCCTTCGTGCCCCCTGTTTCACCAGCAAACCAACCAGGAACTGCCGCCATGACCACCACCCTGCAAGACCCCCGCTTCGATGCCAGCCGCTTCATCCGCGCCCCACGTGGCAGTACCCTGACCTGCAAGAACTGGATTGCCGAGGCGGCTTACCGCATGCTGCAAAACAACCTGGATGCCGAGGTGGCCGAAGACCCGAAAAACCTGGTGGTCTACGGCGGTATTGGCCGCGCCGCCCGCAACTGGGCCTGCTTCGACCAGATCCTGGCCTCGCTCAAAGTTTTGGAAGAGGATGAGACTTTGCTGATCCAGTCCGGCAAGCCGGTCGGCGTTTTCAAAACCCACGCCAACGCACCGCGCGTACTGATCGCCAACTCCAACCTGGTGCCCCAGTGGGCCAACTGGGAACACTTCCACGAACTGGACCGTAAAGGCCTGTTCATGTATGGCCAGATGACCGCAGGCAGCTGGATCTACATCGGCAGCCAGGGCATCGTGCAGGGCACGTTTGAGACCTTTGTCGAAGCCGGTAAACAGCACTACAACAACGACTGGGCGGGCAAGTGGATCTTGACTGCGGGCCTGGGCGGCATGGGCGGCGCACAACCCCTGGCTGCCACGCTGGCCGGGGCCGTGTCGCTGAACATCGAGTGCCAGCAAAGCAGCATCGACTTCCGCCTGCGCACCCGCTACGTGGACAAGCAGGCCCGCGACATCGACCATGCACTCGAACTCATCGCGCAGCATTGCGCCGCCAAGGAAGCCGTCTCCATCGCCCTGCTGGGCAACGCCGCCGAAGTGCTGCCCGAGCTGGTCAAGCGCGCCAAAGCGGGTGCCATCCGCCCCGATTTGGTGACCGACCAAACCTCGGCCCACGACCTGGTCAACGGCTACCTGCCCGCAGGCTGGAGCGTGGCCGATTGGAAGGCCGCGCAAAAAGACCCGGCCCAGCACGCCGCGCTGACCGCCGCTGCCGCCCAAGGCTGCGCCGTGCACGTGCAGGCCATGCTGGACTTCCAGGCCATGGGCATCCCTACGGTGGACTACGGCAACAACATCCGCCAGGTGGCCTTTGACACCGGCGTGAAGAACGCCTTCGACTTCCCCGGCTTTGTGCCCGCCTACATCCGCCCCATGTTCTGCGAAGGCAAGGGGCCGTTCCGCTGGGTGGCCTTGTCGGGTGACCCGGAAGACATCTTCAAGACCGATGCCAAGATCAAGGAACTCTTCCCCGACAACCACCACACCCACCGCTGGCTGGACATGGCCCGCGACCGTATCGCCTTCCAGGGCCTGCCCGCACGCATCTGCTGGCTGGGCCTGGGCGAGCGCCACATAGCCGGGCTGGCCTTTAACGAGATGGTGAAAAACGGCGAGCTCAAAGCCCCCATCGTGATTGGCCGCGACCACCTGGACACCGGCTCCGTGGCCAGCCCGAACCGCGAAACCGAAAGCATGCTGGACGGCACCGATGCCGTGAGCGACTGGCCGCTGCTGAACGCCCTGCTCAACACCGCGGGCGGCGCCAGCTGGGTCAGCCTGCACCACGGCGGCGGGGTCGGCATGGGCTACTCGCAGCACTCGGGCATGGTCATCGTGGCCGACGGCACGGATGCCGCCGCCGAGCGCCTGGCCCGTGTGCTGGTCAACGACAGCGGCAGCGGCGTGATGCGCCACGCCGATGCGGGTTACGAGATTGCCATCGCCACGGCCAAGAAGCAGGGCCTGAACCTGCCGATGGTGAAGTAAGTTTTTGCTATTTTTTAGATAGCTGCTTCCGCCCATTCCATAAGCGCTAGTGGCCTATTTGTCTTAAACCATGTCCTCCATCACCCTTGGCGACACCCCGCTTGGCTACCGCGACCTGGTCGCCGTGGCCCGCGATGGCGCGCGGCTGGAGATCTCTGCGGCGGCATGGGCGCGCATCGCCAACGCCCAGGCCATCGTTCAGCGCATCGTGGCCAGCGGCGAGCGGGCCTACGGCATCAGCACCGGGCTGGGGGCCTTGAGCCAAGTGCTGTTGCATGGCGAGCAGTTGGCCCAGCTCTCACGCAACACCTTGCTCAGCCACGCCTGCGGGGTCGGCCCGTTGCTGAGCGAGGCGCAGACCCGCGCCATCCTGGTGGCGGCGCTGGCCAACTTCTGCCAGGGCTATTCGGGCCTGCAGCCCAAGGTGGTCGAAGGCTTGCAGGCGCTATTGAATCTACACATCACCCCCTGCGTGCCCTCGCAGGGTTCGGTGGGCTACCTCACCCACATGGCCCACATCAGCGTGGCGCTGCTGGGCGTGGGGGATGTGCGCTGGCAGGGCCGCACCCTGCCCGCATCGGAAGCATTGGCCGCCAATGGCCTGCAGCCGCTGGTGCTGGGTGCGAAGGACGGTCTGTGCCTGGTCAACGGCACGCCCTGCATGACCGGCCTGGCCGCGCTGGCCCTGGCCGACATCGAACGCCTGGCCGACTGGGCCGACGTGACCGGGGCCATGAGCTTCGAAGCTTTAAAGGGGCAAATCGCGGCATTCGATGCCGACATTCTGGCCCTCAAACCCCACGCCGGCATGCAGGTGGTGGGCCAGCGCCTGCGCAGCCTGCTGGCGGGCAGCGAGGTGATCGCCAGCAACCTGGGCATCCGCACGCAAGACGCACTGAGCCTGCGCTCCATGCCGCAGATCCACGGGGCCTGCCGCGACCAGATCGCCCATGCAGCGCGGCAGATTGAAACCGAACTCAACTCCGCCACCGACAACCCGCTGCTGCTGGGCACGCCCGAGGCCTACCGCGTGATGTCGCAAGCCAACCCGCACGGCGAATCGGTAGCCATGGCCTGCGATCTGCTGCGCATCGCCGCGGCCGAGCTGGGCGGCGTGGCCGAGCGGCGGCTGGACCGGCTGGTGAACCCTGTTCTCAGCGGCCTGCCCGCGTTTCTGGTGGCCGAGCCGGGCGTGAACTCGGGCCTGATGATTGCGCAGTACACCGCCGCCTCGCTGGTCGGCGAAAACCGCCGCCTGGCCCAGCCAGTGGTGGTGGACAACTTCGTCACCTCCGGTGGGCAGGAAGACCACTTGAGCCTGGGCACCACCGCCGCGCTGGACCTGCACAAATCGCTGGAGAACCTGACGCAGATTCTGGCCATCGAGTACCTGCTGGCCGCCCAGGCGCTGGAGTTTTTGAAAGACCAAAGTTTCGGTGAAGGCACAGGCCGGGCCTGGCAACTGCTGCGCCAGCACGTGCCGTCTTTCGATGCCGATCGTTTCCTCGCCCCCGACATTGCGCAAGCCGCCACGCTGCTGCGCACCCCCTTCGCATGATCCACCGCTTCGACACCGCCGCCCTGCCCGCCACACCGTGGAAAAACGGTGGCGGCACCACCTGCGAGATCGCCTGCCAGCCGCCCGGCGCGGGCATGGACAACTTCGACTGGCGCGTGAGCATCGCCACCATCGCCGCCGCCGGGCCGTTTTCGGCCTTTCCCGGTGTGGACCGGGTCATCCTGCTGCTGGACGGCGCGGGTGTGCGGCTGTTGGGTGGCGGCATCGACCACCGGCTGGACACGCCTGGCGTGCCGTTCGCGTTCTCGGGCGACGTGGCGCTGGGCTGCGAATTGCTAGGCGGCACATCGACCGACTTTAATGTGATGGCCCGGCGCGGGCGGGTGCGGGCCGAGGTGCGGGTGCTCAGCGCTGCCGAAGACATTTCCGCCGACTGCGGCCTGCTGCTGGCCGTGCGCGGTGCATGGCTGCTGGGTGATTTCCAATGCGCCCCCGGCCAGGGCCTGTGGTGGGATGCGCCAGTGCCGATGCGTGCCACGCCGCAGACGGAAAATGCCATGCTGGTGGCGGCAAATTTAAACAAAATAGGCCGCTAGCGCTTACTCTATCGGCGCAAGCAGCTCTTTATTTCATAGCACACACCATGCAACACCTCCCCCCTGCCGACGGCATCTGGCACCACCTGCGGCTGCTGGACGGCGGCCCCGCCAACGCCCTGGCGGTGCAGCACGGCCAGATCGTTTGGATGGGCGACATCGCCGCACTGCCCTCCCACCTACAAGCCCTGCCCCGCGTCGATGCCCGCAACGCGCTGGCCATGCCGGGCCTGGTGGATTGCCACACCCACCTGGTCTACGGCGGCCAGCGGGCGAATGAATTTGCCATGCGGCTGGCGGGTGCAAGTTACGAAGAAGTGGCGAAAGCCGGTGGCGGCATCGTCTCCAGCGTGCGGGCCACCCGCGCCGCCAGCGAAGACGACTTGTACGCCCAATCGGCCCCCCGCCTGCAGCAGTTGCTGGCCGAGGGTGTGTGCGCCATCGAGATCAAATCCGGCTACGGCCTGGCGCTGGAACACGAGCGCAAACAGTTGCGCGTGGCGCGCCGTCTGGGCGAGGACTTTGGCGTCACCGTGCGCACCACCTTCCTGGGCGCACACGCCCTGCCGCCCAAGTACGCGGGCCGTAGCCACGACTACATCGACCTGGTGTGCAACGAGATGCTGCCTGCACTCGCCGCCGAGGGGCTGGTGGACGCAGTGGACGTGTTCTGCGAGCGCATCGGCTTCTCGCTGGCCGAGACCGAGCAGGTGTTCCAGGCCGCACAAGGCTTGGGCCTGCCGGTGAAGCTGCATGCGGAACAACTCTCGGACATGGGCGGCTCGGCCCTGGCGGCGCGGTACGGCGCTTTGTCCAACGACCACATTGAGCACCTGTCTGCCGCCGGTATCGAGGCCATGCGCGCATCTGGCACCGTGGCGGTGCTGCTGCCCGGCGCGTACTACACGCTGCGCGACACGCACCTGCCGCCCATTGCCGCCCTGCGCGCCGCCGGTGTGCCCATGGCCGTATCCACCGACCACAACCCCGGCACCTCGCCAACCTTGAGCCTGCTGCTGATGGCCAACATGGCCAGCACCCTGTTCCGCCTGACCGTGCCCGAGGCGCTGGCCGGCATCACCACCCACGCCGCCCGCGCCCTGGGCCTGCAAGACACGCACGGCACGCTGGCGGTGGGGCGGCCTGCCAACATCGTCCTGTGGGATGTGCAAGACCCCGCCGAGCTGGTCTACTGGCTGGCGCACCAAACGCCCCGCACCGTGATCCGGCAAGGGCGTGTGGCCATCGACACCCTCGGGTTGCTGCGGCCATGACGGAAATAATAGGGGTCAGAACCCCATTAACGGCGTTAGCCAATAAGGGTCAGATCCCAATTGCGCGCGGGCTGCTGGCGGGGGGAGAACCGTGCTTCACGCATTTGGGCTCTGACCCTTATTGGCGGGTTGGCGTTAACTGGCATCCCCGGCCGGGATGTGCGCCCGGCGGCGCAGTAACTTTCTTTTGCGTGGCCAAAAGAAAGTCACCAAAGAAAAGGCCACCCCCACTGCCAGCGCCCCGCCGCTCTCGCGTCGGGGAACCTGCGGTGCTCGCCCCACGGGGGCATGCCGCAAACTCGCTGCGCTCAAACATGCGGCCTACTGATCCCCGTGGGGCTGCGCTCCTCGGCGCCTTGCAGAGGGGGACCCCGGGGAGCGGGATCAGCGGCGCACCGCGCCGCATCGCGCCTAGGGCGCGAAACAACAGCGGTGCGCCCATCGCGATCCACTCGGACGTAACAACCCGCACCACCACCCCCATCTCGCGCCCTAGGCGCGATGCCCGGCTACGCCGGGCCGATCCCGCTCCCGGGGTCCCCCTCTGTATGCGCCGAGGAGCGCAGCTTTGGGCGGATCAGGGCCCGCGATTGTCTGAGCCGCAGGCGAGTTCGAGCGGGACCCCACTTGGAGCGAGCACCGCAGGTTCCCCGGCGCGAGAGCGACGGGGCGCTGGCAGTGGGGGCGCCTTTCTTTTGGTGACTTTTGGTGTTCACGTAACTTTGCTTCGCAAAGTGAGTGAACCCCGCGTGCAGAGCACGCCATTGCGCAAAAGAAAACCCGCTTCGCGGGTTTCTGTAAAAGTTACTGCGCCGCCGGGCGCACATCCCGGCCGACCATGCCCGTAGACAAGCCAACCCCATGACAAGCCTTTACGCAAAAAACGCCCTCCTCCCCACAGGCTGGGCCAACAACGTCCTCCTCCAATGGAACGCCAACGGTGACCTCACAGCAGTCACCCCCAACGCCAACCCCAGCAACCATCCAACAGTAGCAGGCCCCCTAACCCCCGGCCTCCCCAACCTCCACTCCCACGCCTTCCAGCGCGCCATGGCCGGACTCACCGAATTCCGGGGTGCCGCCCAAGACAGCTTCTGGAGTTGGCGCACGCTGATGTACCAGTTCGCCGCCCGCCTCTCCCCCGAACAGGTCGAGGCCATCGCCACCTGGCTCTACATCGAAATGCTGGAAGCGGGCTACACGTCGTTATGCGAATTCCACTACCTGCACCACAGCGCCGACGGCACGCCCTACGCCGACGATGCTGAGCTGTCCAAAGCACTTTTGCGCGCGGCGAAAACGGCGGGCATCGCCATCACCCTGCTGCCCGTGCTGTACCAAACCAGCGGCTTTGGCGGCACGCCGCCCACCACCGGCCAGCGCAGATTCATCCGCTCCACCGACTCCATGCTGCGCCTGCTGGAAACGCTCAAACCCCTGTGCGATGCCCAAGGTGCACGCCTGGGCCTGGCCCCCCACTCCCTGCGCGCCGTGCCCCCCGACAGCCTGCGCGAGGCAGTAGCCGGGCTGCACGCCATGGACGCATCCGCCCCGGTACACATCCACATAGCAGAGCAAACCGCCGAAGTAGATACCTGCCTGGCCTGGAGCGGCCAGCGCCCGGTGGAGTGGCTGCTGGACCACGCGCCGGTCGATGCGCGCTGGTGCCTCATCCACGCCACCCACATGGTGGACGCCGAATACCAGCGCGCAGCGGCCAGCGGCGCGGTGGCGGGCATCTGCCCCAGCACCGAGGCCAACCTGGGCGACGGCCTGTTCGACATGCCGCGCTGGCGTGGTGCAGGTGGGGCCTGGGGCATCGGCTCCGACAGCCACGCCTGCGTCAACGCCGCCGAAGAATTGATGCTGCTCGAATACGGCCAGCGCCTGCAGTTCCGCCAGCGCAACGTGCTGGCCAGCGCCGACCACAGCCAGGTCGCCACCGCCACCTTGCTTCAAGCCGTGGCCGGGGGGGCAAAGGCCTCGGGCCGCGCAACAAACGGCCTGGCGGTCGGCCAGCGCGCCGACTTCTGCGTGCTCGACGCGCAGCACCTGGCGCTGGCCGGGTTGAACGCGCCCGACATGCTCTCAGCCCACGTCTTCGCCAGCCACCGCACGTCGGCGCTGGATGCCGTCTGGGTCGGCGGCCAGCAACACGTTAGCCAAGGCCGCCACCCGCTGCGCGACGCTGCAGCCGCCGCCTTCATCCAAGCCCGCACGCAACTCACCCTAGGGTAACCATGCAAGCCTTCAAATTCATCCCCGGCACCCAGCCGCTGCTGATCTCCATGCCCCACGTGGGCACCTATCTGCCGCCCGCGCTGGCCGCGCGCCTGACCCCCACCGCCCGGCAGGTGCACGACACCGACTGGCATCTGGAGCGCCTGTACAGCTTTGCCCAGGAGCTTAGCGCGTCGGTGCTCATCGCCACCCATTCGCGCTACGTGATCGACCTGAACCGCGACCCCAGCGGGGCCAGCCTCTACCCCGGCCAGAGCGTCACCGGCCTGTGCCCGGTGGACGACTTCGACAACCAGCCCCTGTACCAAGACCCCGCCGACGTGCCCAGCACCGCCGAGATCGCCCTGCGCCGCGACACCCTGTGGCAGCCCTACCACCAGCAACTGCACGCCGAGTTGGCCCGCATCAGGGCGGTCCACGGCAAAGCGGTGCTGTGGGACGCCCACTCCATCCGCTCCGTAGTGCCGCGCTTCTTCGAAGGCAAGCTGCCCGACCTGAACCTGGGCAGCGGCAACGGCAGCAGTTGCGACCCCGCGATGTCCGCCGCGTTGCTGGCCATCGCCCAGAGCGCCTCCGGCTACACCGCCGTGCTCAATGGCCGTTTCCAGGGCGGCTACATCACCCGCCACTACGGCCAGCCCGCGCAAAACATCCACGCCATCCAGCTGGAAATGACCCAAAGCAGCTACATGCAGGAAGCCATGCCCTTCGACTACCTGCCCGAAGTGGCAGCAGGCATCCAGCCGCATCTGCGGTGGATGGTGGAGGCGGCACTGGAGTTTGCGATAAACCACCACTGAGTCACCACGGCCGGTAGCCCAGTGGGGTCAGACCATCCATGCGCGCCGAAAAACCTGTTTCGGAACGCCCCTCAACCGCATGCGTGTTCTGACCCCTCTGGGCGGTTAAACATCCCAAAAACGACCACCACGCAACAGGCATTGCGGGACCGTACCGGGGCGGCGGATGTTAAGAGTGCCAGGGAATTCGGCACGCCTAGTCGTCAATGGGTGGGTCGGAATAAAAATGCGCACCATCCAGCGCACCTTTCAAACCGCCAGTTTGGGTCATACATCACAAATATTTGTTAAAAATCGTATACAACTGAATGCATAATTTTGGGGCTCGATGACACATGTCTTTGCAAACCGTTACCAACGGTACGTAAAGGCTTTTTTCTAGGCACAAGGCTTATCCGCCTTTGTCATCGGCACATCCCTCAAAACACAATCCAGGAAAATCCCCCGTGAAGTCTCTCTACCTCTCAGCAGCAGTTCTCATGCTCTCAGGCTGCGCATCCGTCATGAACGACACCACCACCACCGTCAAAATTGAAACCAAAACCGAGGCGGGCGAATGGGTCAAGGGCGCGGACTGCACGCTCACCAACGACAAGGCCTCCACCACCGTCAAGTCCGGTGAAATCGCCAACGTTCGCCGCTCTAGCGCCGATCTCGAAATCACCTGCCAGCACCCTGCCAACCCTGACGCATTGGCCAAAGCCACCTCGCGCGTGAATGGCGGAATGTTTGGCAACATCTTGCTGGGTGGCGGCATTGGCATGATCGTCGACCACAACCGCGGCACCGCCTACACCTACCCGGCCTGGGTGCAACTGGTGTTCGGCAAAACGCTGGCATTCGACCGGCGCGACGAAAAAGACGGCCAGCCCGTGCCACCTGTAGCAGCGCCCGCAGTCACCGCGACCAAGGCCCCTTGATTTTCTAGCCTGACAGCACCGTGCCGCACTGGCCATGCGGCAGCCCACCCGGCACATCGCGCCGCCCATGGGCAGGTGAAAATCAATATTTTGATGAAATACGCGCCCAACGCTTATGGAAAAAGCATGGACAGCTATTAAAAATAGAGCGAATATGTACTTCTGTCCATGCATTGCCCTGCGGTCATTGATAGATGGAATCACGCTAAACGCCGCCTCAAAGTCACCCTGCCCTGCACCATCCGCACGGCAACGGGCATAGGCAACACCGGCAACCGGCTGGATGTCCTCCCCGGCACAAAGTGCATGGGTTCGCTGGGCCACCACGGACAGTAGCCCAGTGGGGTCAGACCACCCATGCATGGCCCCCATCGACTAGGCTCCTAGAGCAGACACCTGGCAAGCGCTATTGCAAATCGCCCTTGCAGCATCCAGCTAGCATGGCCCATGGACACCCCCACCGCCACCTTCCTAGCCCTCCTGCTCATCACGCTCATCTGCACCCTGGGCTGGTTCACCCCCAAATGGTGGGTCGCCCGGCGCAGGCGCAAGATTCGGCAGCAGCCCTTCCCCGCCGCGTGGCGCACGATCTTGCGCCGCCGGGTGCCGCTGGTGCGGCGTATGCCCGCGGAACTGCAACTGCAGCTGAAACAGCAAATGCAGGTCTTCATCGCCGAAAAGGCGTTTCTGGGCTGTGCGGGCTTAACCATTACCGACGAGATGCGGGTGGTGATTGCCGCCCAGGCCTGCCTGCTGGTGCTGAACCGGCCCACCGGCCTGTACCCGCACCTGCGGCAAATTCTGGTCTACCCGGGGGCATTTGCGGTGCAGCGCACGCACACCGACGGTGTGGTGCAGCGCGAGGAACGGCAGGCGCTGCTGGGCGAATCCTGGGCGCAAGGGCAGGTGATTTTGTCGTGGACCGATGCGCTGGAAGGGGCCACCACGCCCGGCGATGGGCACAACGTGGTGATCCACGAATTTGCCCACCAGCTGGACCAGGAAAAAGGCCATGCCAATGGTGCGCCGCACCGCTATCGCAGTAAAAGTAATGCCGACCCGGCCCGCTGGTCCCAGGTGTTCCACGCCGCCTACGCCAAACTGCGGCGCGAGGCCCATGTGGGCGAGCCCGGCCTGCTGAACCACTACGGCGCGCAAGACCCGGCCGAATTCTTCGCGGTGGTGTCCGAAGTGTTCTTTGAGCAACCGGCGGAGTTGAAGGACTACGACCCGGCGCTGTACCAGGAACTCAGCGGCTACTACCGGGTGGACCCGGCGGGTTGGCAATAGCAGCTTTTAAACAAAATAAGCCTCTCACGCCCATTCCATCGGCGCAAGAAGCTCTTATTTATATAGCACCCATTACTTCACCGCTACCGCCTCCCCGCTCCAGCCCCCTCCCAGCACCTTGTACAGCGTGACCTCATTGGCCAGGCGGGACAGCTGTGTGCCGATCAGGCCCTGCTGCGCGGCGTACAGGCTGCGCTGGGTCACCATCACGTCGAGGTAGCTGTCTACGCCGCGCTGGTAGCGGGCATTGGACAGTTGGAAGCTGTCCGCCGTGGCATCCACCAGGGCTTGCTGGGCGCTGAGCTGATCGCCCAGGTTGCTGCGCTGGGCCAGTGCATCGGCCACTTCGCGGAAGGCGGTCTGGATGGTTTTTTCGTACTGGGCCACGCGGATGTCGCGGGTGACGGTGGCGATATCCAGGTTGGCCTGGTTGGCACCGCCGTCGAACAGCGGCAGGGTGATTTGCGGCACGAAGCTCCAGGCCCCGGCACCGGCTTTGAACAGGCCCGCCAGGTCGTTGCTGCTGCTGCCCGCCGACGCGGTGAGGCTGATGCGCGGGTAGAAGGCGGCGCGGGCCGCACCGATGTTGTAGCTGGCGGCCTGCAGGCTGTGCTCGGCCTGCAGGATGTCGGGGCGGCGCTGCAGCAGGTCGGACGGCAGATTAGCAGGCAAATCGGGCAGCGCGCTGACGCGGGTGGCCAGGCCGGTGGGGGCCAGGTCCGCAGGCACGGCGGTGCCCAGCAGCAAGGCCAGGGCGTTCTGGTCCAGCGCCACCTGGGCGGTGTAGTTGGCCACATCGACGCGGGCAGATTCCACGCTGGTTTGCTGCTGGCGCAGGGTCAGGGCCGAGTCGGTGCCCAGCTCGAAGCGGCGCTGGGTGAGGCCGTAGGTGCTGCTCTGGCTTTGCAGGGTTTGGCGGGCCAGGGCCAGACGGTCCAGGTCGGCCGACCAGGTGAGGTAGGCGCTGGAGACTTCGGCGACCAGGCTGATGTGCGTGCTGCGGCGGGCCTCGGCGGTGGCCAGGTACGACTCCAGGGCCTGGGCGTTGAGGCTGCGCACGCGGCCAAACAGGTCCAGCTCGTAGGCGCTGGTGCCGATGCTGGCGCTGTATTGGTGGCCCACCACGGCCTGGCCGGTGCCCGACAGGCTGGCCGGGGTGCGGCTGGCGCTGCCACTGCCGGTGGCGTTCAGTGTGGGCCAGGTCGCGGCATCTTGCACCCGGTACTGGGCGCGGGCCTGGGCAATATTGAGCACCGCTACGCGCAGGTCGCGGTTGTTGGCCAGGGCCAGATCGATCAGGCTGCGCAGCTTGGTATCGGCGAAGAAGTCGCGCCAGTCGATATCGGCGGCGGCCTGGCCGCTGGCCGAGGCGGTGGGGAATACCGCAGGCACCGGGGCCGCTGGGCGTTCGTAGTGCGGTGCCAGGGTGCTGCAGCCCGCCAAAACAATGGCGAGTGCCAGGCTGGTCAGTTTAAAAAATGGCATCTCAGTGACCTTCCAACAAAACAGGTGCGGCAGTGGGCTTGCGCTTGAACAAACGCATCACCACCACATAAAACAGCGGCACAAAGAAGATGGCCAGCACGGTGCCCGACAGCATGCCGCCGACCACCGCCGTGCCCAGCGCGTTTTGCGCACCGGCACCGGCCCCGGAGCTCAGCACCAGTGGCAGCACGCCCAGCACAAAGGCCAGCGAAGTCATCAGAATCGGGCGCAGGCGCATGCGGGCGGCGGTGAGCGCGGCTTGCACCTCGTCCATGCCCTGGGCCACCAGGTCCTTGGCAAACTCCACGATCAAAATCGCGTTTTTCGATGCCAGGCCCACGGTGGTGAGCAGGCCCACCTGGAAGTACACGTCGTTCATCTTGAAGCTCAGCATGGCCGCCAGCAGCGTGCCCAGCACACCCAGAGGCACCACCAAAATGACCGACAGCGGGATGGCCCAGCTCTCATACAAGGCGGCCAGGCACAAGAACACCACCAGGATGGACACGGCATACAGCATGGTGCTCTGGCCGCTGGAGGCGCGCTCTTGCTTGGACAGGCCGGTCCACTCGTAGCCGATGCCTGCGGGCAAGTCGGCGGCGTGTTTTTCCACCAGGTCCATGGCCTCGCCGCTGGACAGCACGCCGGGCAGGCCCTGGCCCAGAATTTCGACCGAGGACACGCTGTTGTAGCGCTCCAGCCGGGGCGAGCCAGAGGTCCAGCTGGCAGTGGCAAACGCGCTGAACGGCACCATGGTTCCGCTGCTGTTGCGCACAAACCAGCGGTCGATGTCGCTGGGCAGCATGCGGAACTGCGCGTCGGCCTGCAAGAAGACCTTTTTCACCCGGCCCTGGTCGATAAAGTCGTTCACATAGCTGCTACCCCAGGCGGCAGAAAAGGTGGCGTTGATGTCGGACATGCTCAGGCCCAGGGCCCCGGCTTTTTGCGCGTCGATTTCCAGCTTGAACTCGGCCGTGTCTTCCAGCCCGTTGGGGCGCACGCCGACCAGGCCTTTTTCTTGCGCCAACGCGCCCAGCAACTGGTTGCGTGCCTGCATCAAGGCCGCATGGCCCACGTTGCCACGGTCTTGCAGCATCAAATCGAAACCGGTGGCGTTGCCCAGCTCGGACACGGCGGGTGGTACCACGGCAAACACCAAGCCGTCGCGGATGCTGGCAAACGCGGCCGAGGCTTTGGCGGCCACGGCGCTGACCTTCAACGCGGCGGCGGTGCGCTCGTCCCAGGACTTGAGCTTGACGAAGGCCAGGCCCGCGTTTTGCCCGCTACCGGCAAAGCTGAAACCGGCCACCGAGAACACGGATTCCACCGCGTCCTTCTGGTCCTCCAGAAAATGCTTCTCTACCGTGTCGATCACCTTCAGCGTGCGCTCTTGCGTGGCACCGGGCGGCAACTGGATCAGGGTAAACAGGCTGCCCTGGTCTTCGTCGGGCAAAAAGCTGGCCGGGATTTTGGTGAAGCTGTAGCCCACAAAAGCCACCACCACCGCATAGCCCAGCATGTAGACCTTGCCGCGCCCCAGCATGTGGCGCACCACGCCCTGGTAACGGTGGCTGCTGCGGTCAAACACGCGGTTAAACCAGCCGAAGAAGCCGGTGTTGGTCAGCGCATGGCCCTTGGCCACCGGTTTGAGCAAGGTAGCGCACAGGGCGGGCGTGAGAATCATCGCTACCAGCACCGACAGCGTCATGGCCGCCACGATGGTGACGGTGAACTGGCGGTAGATCACGCCGGTAGAGCCGCCAAAAAACGCCATCGGCACAAACACCGCCGCCAGCACCAGGGCCACGCCCACCAGCGCGCCGGTGATCTGGCCCATGGATTTGCGCGTGGCCTCCAGCGGCGTGGAGCCGTCTTCGGTCATCACGCGCTCCACGTTTTCCACCACCACAATCGCGTCGTCCACCAGCAGGCCGATCGCCAGCACCATGGCCAGCATGGTCAAGGTGTTGATCGAATAACCAAACGCCGACAGCACGCCAAAGGTGCCCAGCAGCACCACCGGCACGGCGATGGTGGGGATCAGCGTGGCGCGGAAGTTCTGCAAAAACAAATACATCACAAAGAACACCAGCACCACGGCCTCGACCAGCGTCTTGACCACTTCTTCGATGGAGATGCGCACAAACGGTGTGGTGTCGTAGGGCTTGTAGGCCTTCATGCCGGTGGGGAAGAACTTGCCCAGCTCGTCCAGCTTGGCATCCACGCCGCGCACCGTGTCGAGCGCATTCGCGCCGGTGGCCAGCTTGATGGCCAGACCGGTGGCGGGCTTGCCGTTGAAGTGGGCCACGCTGCCGTAGTTCTCGCTGCCCAACTCGATGCGGGCCACGTCGCGCAGGCGCACGTTGGAGCCGTCGGTCTGGGTGCGCAAGATGATGTTTTCAAACTCTGCCGCAGTTTGCAGCCGGGTTTGCGAGGTGATGGTGGCGTTGAGCTGCTGCCCGGCTGCCGACGGCAAGCCGCCGAGCTGGCCCGCCGACACCTGGGCATTTTGTGCGCTGATGGCGGTGCTCACATCGGCCGGGGTGAGCTTGAAGTTGTTCAGCTTGCTCGGGTCCAGCCAGACGCGCATGGCGTACTGCGCGCCAAATAGCGTGGTGTCGCCCACGCCCTGCACGCGGCTGATCTGGTCTTGCACGTTGGCGGCCACGTAGTCGGCCAGGTCGGCACCGTTCATCTTGCCGTCTTCGGACACAAAGGCGATCACGCTCAAAAAGCTGGCGGACGATTTGGTGACCTGCACGCCCTGCTGCTGCACCTCTTGCGGCAGCAGCGGCGTGGCCAGGGCCAGCTTGTTTTGCACCTGCACCTGGGCGGTGTCGGGGTTGGTGCCGTTCTCAAACGTCAAGGTGATGTTGACGCTGCCCGATGCGTCGCTGGTGGACGATATGTAGTCCAGGCCATCCAGGCCCTTCATTTTTTGCTCAATGATCTGGGTGACGGTGTCCTCCAGCGTTTTGGCGGACGCGCCGGGGTAGCTGGCGCTGATGCCCACCGAGGGCGGTGCAATCGTGGGGTACTGCGCGATGGGCAGGCTGGTGATCGACAAGATGCCGGCCAGCATCACGATGATGGCCAGTACCCAGGCGAAGATCGGGCGGTCGATGAAAAAACGGGCCATGAAAATTCTCCGGGATTAGTTCGTGGCCACAGAGGCACTGGCAGGCTTGGCTGCCGCCATAGGCTTGGCATCCACCTGCGCACCGGGCTGGGCTTTTTGCTGGCCTTCGACCACCAGCTTGTCGCCTGCCTGCAGGCCGCTGGTCACCAGCCACTGGTCGCCAATGGCGCGGTCGGTCACCAGCGTGCGCTGCTCCAGCTTGCCGTCGGTGGCCACCACAAAGGCGATGGGTTTGCCGGTGCTGTCCCGGCTGACCGCAGGCTGCGGCACCAGCAGGGCCTGCTCGGCCACGGCCTGGGCCAGCACGGCGCGCACGTACATGCCGGGCAGCAGCTCGGCGTGGGGGTTGGGGAACTCGGCGCGCAGGGTGACGGCGCCGGTGCTCTGGTCTACCGTCACGTCGGTGAATTGGAGCTTGCCGTCCAGCGGGTAGGTGCTGCCGTCTTCCAGCCGCAGCGTGACCTTGGCCGTGCCGCTGCCCAGCGTGCCCTGCGCCAGCGCCCGCTTCAACGCCAGCAAAGCGCTGCTGGACTGGGTGATATCCACATAGATGGGGTTGAGCTTTTGCACCGTGGCCAGCGCAGTGGTCTGGTTGGCCGTCACCAGCGCGCCCACCGTCACCGCCGACTTGCCGATGCGCCCGCTGATGGGCGCATTGATGCGGGTGTAGTCCAGGTTGATCTTGGCAGTTTGCAGCGCGGCCTTGGCCGAGGCCACATCGGCCTCGCCTTGCAACTGCGCAGCGGCGGCGTTGTCGGCCTCTTGCTGGCTCACCGCCTTGATGGCCACCAGCTCTTTGTAGCGGCTGGCCTGCAGCTTGGTGGACACCAGCGTGGCCTGCGCCTTGGCCAGCGCGGCCTGGGCGCTGTCGACAGCGGCGCGGTAACTGGCCGGGTCTACCTGGTACAGCAGCGCACCGGCCTTGACCTCGCTACCTTCCACAAACTTGCGCGTTTGCACCAGGCCGGTGATCTGGGGCCGCACATCGGCCACTTCCACCGGCGCGGTGCGCCCGGGCAGCTCGCTGGTCAGCGCCACGCGCTGGGGCTGCACCACGATGTAGCTGACCTGGGGGGCCGCCGGGGCGGCTGCTGGGGCCGAAGTCGAAGCCGCCTGGCCGCAGGCGGCCAACGCCAGCACCACGGCCAATGCCGACACGGCCATCCAGGCCGCCGTGGGCCGGTGCGAAAAGTAAGGGATCTGCATGGGAAAACTCCTGGGTGGCAAGGCATCTGCCAATGCCTTGCGATGGATCAAAGTCTTGTTTATAACTGTACTGTACGGTTTATTTTATGTTTGACAATTGCCGCCTGTCAAGCAAAAATGTACAGATGAGTACAGTTAAAAAAAGCACCCCATGAAAGTCCGCACCGATGCCAAGCGCGATGCGATCCTGCAGATCGCCGCCGACGTGTTCCGCGAAATGGGCTACGAGCGCGCCTCGATGGCGGCTATTGCGGCCCGCGTGGGCGGCTCCAAGGCCACGCTGTATGGCTACTTTCCGTCCAAAGAGGCCATCTTCCTGACGCTGGCGCACCAGTTCGGGGCCGAGCACATCGACCCGGCGCTGGAGGAGCTGGTCACCTCGCAAGACGACGACCTGCCCCGTCTGCTGCAACGTTTTGGCGAGCGGCTGCTGGCGTTTCTGGCGTCGCCCACGGCCTTGTCCACCCACCGCCTGGTGCTGGCCGAAGCCGGGCACTCCGAGGTGGGGCGCTTGTTTTTTGAGGCGGGCCAGCAGCAAGGCGAGCAGGCCGTGGCCAGGTTTTTGCAGTCGGCCATGGACCGGGGCCTGCTGCGCCAGGCCGACCCGCTGGTGGCCGCCCGGCACTATGGCGCGCTGATGCACGCAGAGATCGACCACCGCTACTTCTACCGCGAGAATCCCGAACTCAGCCCAGAGCAGGTCACCGGCATGGCTGAGCGTGCGGTGCAGGCATTCATGGGCGGGTACCGGCGCTAAAGGTTTTATGCCTTTTAGGCCGCTAGCGCTTATTGAATAGGCGTGAGCAGCTATCTAAAAAATAGCGCAGCAAGCCCTGCGGAGCTCCTCTACACTTCGCCCATCGCCCACCACACAATGCGCACGATGAGCACCGCCTCTGCCCCCACCCCCCCCACCGCGCCTCCCGTGGTCGAACACTTCCGCCAGGTCTTGCTGTGGCCGCTGCGGCTGATGCCGGTGCGCGGCAGCGAGGGCACGCACGCCAAGCCCTGGCAGGTGCTGGCCGACATGGGCGATGCCTCCCCCTGGCGCGAGGTGGTGGACGAATTCACCGGCGACAGCAGCCGCTTCCACGAGCGGCATTACAACGAATTTGTGTCGTTCCTGCCCTATGTGCAGCGCTTTTTGTATGGCGAGGGCCTGCCCAGGCATGGTGCGGCCACCGCTGCCCAGGGCTCGCCGATGCGTGTCTTCCGCCGCCACGACATCGCCGCCGTGCGGGTGGTGCCGCGCCCTGGCGACGCACCCATGACGCTGGACACGGTGCATGTGGACCTGTACTTCTTCCTCGACGTGGACCTGGTGCTGCTCAACGTGGAGGTCACCGCCAACCACCTGCCGCTGGAGACCGCCCAGGAGCTGATGTACCGCTTTGGCCGCGCCTACCCGGCGGGCTGGGACCCACGCGGCCAGGCCCTGCACTGCCTGGCCCAGGCCGAGTGGCTGGATGCGCAGGGCCAGGTGCTGGCCGCGTCGGACGCCAACCAGCGCGATGCCTTTCTGGCCCAGGTCAGCTCCCGGCGCGCGCCGCGCATTTCGGCCCACTGGGATTTCCTGATGCGCCCACTGGTGGGCGACCATTCCGACCACCCCGGCCTGCTGCGTTTTCGCCAGATCGAGTACTACCGCATGCCACAAATGGCCTACCTGGCCATGGACCGCCCCCGTGACCTGACCCGCAGCGACTTTGTGCGCCTGGGCCTGGTTACCGGCTCGGGCGCACGCGACCCCGCAGGCGGCTGCGCCCTGCCCTATGGCGAGCAGCACCTGGCCGAGTTTGAGAGCAAATACTGCTACGACCGTTTCTGGACCGAAGGCGGTGCCGCGCCCAACACCCGCTACCTGTGCAACGGCCACGCCATGGTGGTGGTGGGCGACGCCAGCAGCCAGTTCTACGCCTGCCGCGACCGGGGCGTGCTGGCGCAGTTCCGGCACCAGCACTTTTTGGTGTTTTTGATCGCCCACTTCCAGAAAGCCGCGCTGCTGATGTACTCAGACCGGCTGGCCGAGACGCTGAAAAACCTGGACATCTCCGACCCGGCCAGCGTGCGCCACTTCAAGCGCGCCATCCGCAGCGGCTTTGCCAGCTTTTTGCGCTTCACCCACCGCTACTGGTTCCACGAGGTGTCGGAGCAGGCCCAGGTGCGGGCCCTGTTCCATATGTGCACCCAGCACCTGGAGATCCAGCCCCTGTATGCCGAGGTGAAGGAGCGCATCGCCGAGATGAACCAGTACCTGGAGGCCGACAGCCTGCGCCGCCAGGCCAACACCGTGGTGCGCCTCACCGTGGTCACCATCTTCGGCCTGATCGGCACCGTGACCACCGGCTTTTTGGGCATGAACCTGCTGGCCGAGGCCGAAGCCCCGCTGGAACGGCGGCTACTGATATTTGCCACCGTCTTCCTCCTGACCATGGCGTTGACGGTCTACACCATGGTCAAGTCCAAGCGCCTGTCGGACTTTCTGGATGTGCTGTCCGACGAGCGCACCTCGCTGTGGCAAAAGTGCAAGGCGCTGGCTGGCGTGTGGACGCGCCAGGACGACTAAAAACGATTCGCCTCAGAATACCAGCACAGCATCCACGGAGGCCCCCATGCACACCCTGCACCCGATCCAGCTTTTCGACCCCGCCAGCCACACCTACACCTATGTGCTGGTCGACCCGACCACCCACACCGCCGCCATCATCGACCCGGTGGACACCCTGCTGGAGCGCGATCTGGCGCTGCTGCACACCCAGGGCCTGTCGCTGCTGTGGACGCTGGAAACCCATGCCCACGCCGACCACATCACCAGCGCGGGCCTGCTGGCCGAGCACGCCGGGGCGCAGACCGCTGTGCCTGCGGGCTGCGGCATCCAGGGCGCGGCGGTGCAGTTGCAGCATGGCGACCTGCTGCGCTTTGGCGGCGAAACCCTGCAGGCGCTGCACACGCCCGGACACACGGCGGGCAGCATGTGTTTTGTGTGGCGCGACCATGTCTTTACCGGCGACACCCTGCTCATCGGCGGCTGTGGCCGCACCGATTTCCAGTCGGGCAGCGCCGAGGCGCTGTACCACAGCATCACAAAAATTCTGTTTGCCCTGCCCGACACCACACGGGTCTGGCCGGGGCATGACTACCACGGCAAAACCCAGTCCACCATTGGGGCCGAGAAATCCCACAACCCACGCATCGCCCACAAAACCCTACCGGAATTCATCGCCACCATGGACGCACTGAACCTGCCCCGCCCGCAACGCATGGACGAAGCCGTGCCCGCCAATCGGGCCTCGGGCCTGTCCCAGATCCACCCCGCCGACGGCTATGCGGGCGACGTATCGCCCCAACTGGCCTGCCAATGGTGGCAGGCAGGCGAGGCGGTGCTGATCGACGTGCGCACCGATGCCGAACGCGCCTGGGTCGGCGAGGTGCCGGGGGCCGTGCCGCTGGCCTGGAAGCAGTGGCCCGGCATGGCCCTGAACCCCGATTTCGACAGCGGCCTGCAAGCCGCGCTGGCAGGCGGCAAAAAAGCCGTGCTGCTGTGCCGCAGTGGCGTGCGTTCGGTGGCCGCCGCCAAACGCGCCACCGAGCTGGGGCTGCAGGCCTACAACATCCTTGAAGGCTTCGAAGGCGACCCCGACGCAGAAGCCCACCGGGGCCGCAAGGGCGGCTGGCGCTTCCACAACCTGCCCTGGCGTCAGGGGTAACCACACGCGTGCCCTGCGTGGGCACAGAGATAATGCGGGGAAAAATACCGGAGACGCAGGATGAGTTTTCTCGCCATCGACATTGGCAACACCCGTCTCAAATGGTCGCTGTACGACACGCCCCGCCCGGGGGCCACGCTGCTGGCCCATGGCGCCGAGTTTCTGGAAAACATCGACAAGCTGGCCGACGGCCCCTGGGCCAATCTGGCCGCGCCCAGCGCCATTTTGGGCTGCATCGTGGCCGGAGACGCCATCAAACGCCGCGTGCTGGAGCAACTGGAGCTGTGGGATGTGCACCCCCAGTGGGTGGTGTCCAGCGCCGCCGAAGCCGGTTTGACCAACGGCTACGACCACCCCACCCGCCTGGGGGCCGACCGCTGGGTCGCCATGGTGGGCGCGCGCCACCGCATGCTGGCCCAGGGGCCAGAGCGGCCCATGGTGGTGGTGATGGTGGGCACGGCGGTGACGGTGGAGGCGGTGGACACCCACGGCCGTTTCCTCGGCGGGCTGATCCTGCCCGGCCACGGCATCATGCTGCGCGCGCTGGAGTCCGGCACCGCCGGGTTGCACGTGCCCACCGGCGAGGTGCGCGTGTTCCCCACCAACACCAGCGACGCGCTGACCAGCGGCGGTACCTATGCCATCGCCGGGGCCGTGGAGCGCATGGTGCAGCACGTGCGCCAGCACTGCAAAGCCGAACCCGCCTGCTACATGACCGGTGGCGCGGGCTGGAAGATGGCGCCCAGCATGTCGGTGCCGTTCGAGCTGGTGGACAACCTGATTTTTGACGGCTTGCTGGCCATGGCGGCGGGCCGGTTTGTGATTTAGGCCTATAAGCATTTTAGGCCCCCAGCGCTTATTCCATAAGCGTGAGCAGCTCTCGATTCAATAGCAGGCATTGACTGCGGCATCAACCCTGCATCAACCCGGCTTCAGCCAGGCCTCGGCCAACCGCACCCAGTAGGTGGCCCCCAGCGGGATCAGCGCGTCGTTGAAGTCGTAGCTGGGGTTGTGCAGGGTGCAGGGGCCTGCGCCGTGGCCCAGGGCGCGGTGGTCGCCGTCGCCGTTGGCAATGAAGCAGTAGGCCCCGGGCTTGGCCAACAGCATGTAGGCAAAGTCCTCCGCGCCCATGGTGGGCTCCTGGGTGACCACGTTGGCGGGGCCGACGATATCGGCCATCACCTGGCGGGCGAAGGCGGCCTCGGCGGCATGGTTGATGGTGGGCGGGTAGTTGCGGGCAAATTCAAACGCGCAGCGTGCCCCGAAGGCTTCGCACAGGCTGTCGGCAATCTGGCGCATGCGGGCTTCGATCAAATCCAGCACCTCCAGCGTGAAGGTGCGCACCGTGCCCTGCAACTCCACGCTATCGGGCACGATGTTGGTGGCCGAGCCGCCGTGCACCATGGTCACCGACACCACGCCCGCGTCGATGGGCTTTTTGTTGCGACTGATGATGGTCTGGAAGGCCATCACCATCTGGGCCGCGATGGGCACGGGGTCGATGCCCATATTGGGCATGGCGGCGTGGCTGCCTTTGCCGTGGATGGTGATCTTGAATTCGCTGCTCGAGGCCATCACCGGGCCGGGGCTGAGGGCAAACTGGCCCACCGCCATGCCGGGCCAGTTGTGCATGCCAAACACCGCGTCCATCGGGAAACGGGTGAACAGGCCCTCTTGCACCATCTCACGGGCCCCGCCGCCGCCCTCTTCGGCGGGCTGGAAAATCAGGTAGACCGTGCCGTCGAAGTCGCGGTGCTCGGCCAGGTACTGCGCCGCCGCCAGCAGCATGGCGGTGTGGCCGTCGTGCCCGCAGGCGTGCATCTTGCCGGGGTGCTGGCTGGCGTGGGCAAAGGTGTTGAACTCCTGCAGCGGCAGCGCATCCATGTCGGCACGCAATCCAATGGCACGCGGGGAGTTGCCGTTTTGCAAAATGCCCACCACGCCGGTGCCCGCCAGGCCCCGGTGGATGGGAATGCCCCATTCGGTGAGCTGGCGCGCCACCAGGTCGGCGGTCAGCACCTCCTGGAAACTCAGCTCGGGGTGGGCGTGCAGCTCGCGGCGCAGGGCGGCAATGCCGGGGGCTTGCTCCACCAATTGGTCGATCACGGGCATCGCGCGGCTCCTGGATTTATCATCCGACCATTCTGTCAGAAGGCCCCCATCGGATGAATAACCCCACCCACACAGTACGTGGTGCCTGCCCGCACGACTGCCCCGACACCTGCGCATTGCTGACCACGGTGCAAGACGGCATCGCCATCAAGGTGCAGGGCAATCCGGCCCACCCGCATACCGATGGCGTGCTGTGCACCAAGGTCTCGCGCTACACCGAGCGCACCTACCACCCGGAACGCCTCCTGCAGCCGCTCAAGCGCAGCGGCCCAAAGGGCTCGGGTCAGTACACGCCAGTGGGCTGGGACGAAGCGCTGGGCGACATCGCCACACGGCTAGGCAGCATTGCCGCCCGCAACCCCGAGGCCATCCTGCCGTACAGCTACGCGGGCACGATGGGGCTGGTGCAGGGCGAGAGCATCGCCGCCCGCTTCTTCCACACCCTGGGTGCGTCGCTGCTGGACCGCACGATCTGCGCGTCGGCAGGCGGCGAGGGGCTGGTCCACACGCTGGGCGGTAAAGTCGGCATGCAGGTGCAGTTTTTTGCCGAGTCGAAACTCATCCTGATCTGGGGCAGCAACTCCATCGGCAGCAACCTGCACTTCTGGCGCTACGTGCAACAGGCCAAACGCGACGGCGCACGGCTGGTGTGCATCGACCCGCGCAAAACCGAAACCGCCGAAAAATGCCACGAACACATCGCCCTGCGCCCCGGCACCGATGCCGCACTGGCACTGGCCCTGATGCACCAGCTCATCACCCACGACTGGCTGGACCACGCCTACCTGGCCGAGCACACCGTAGGCTGGCCCGCGCTGCGCGAACGCGCCCTGCAGTGGCCGCCCGAGCGGGCTGCCGAGGTGTGCGGCGTGCCGGTGGAGCAGATCACCGCGCTGGCACGCGACTACGGCCAGTGCTTGGTGAACGGCCAACCCGCCGCCATCCGCCTGAACTACGGCATGCAGCGCACCCGGGGCGGCGGCAATGCCACCCGCGCCGTGGTCAGCCTGCCCGCGCTGATCGGGGCCTGGCGGCACCGCGCAGGCGGCGTGCTGATGAGCAGCTCAGGCCAGTTCCCGGTACAGCGCGCAGCCCTGCAGCGGCCCGATTTGCTGGCCGGGCGCAGGCCCCGCACCATCAACATGAGCACCATCGGCGATGCCTTGCTGGACACCACGGCACCGATCGAGGCGCTGGTGGTCTACAACAGCAACCCCGTCGCCGTGGCCCCTGATTCGGGCAAAGTGGTGCAGGGCTTTGCCCGCGAAGACCTGTTCACCGTGGTGCTGGAGCATTTCCAGACCGACACCGCCGACTACGCCGACTACATCCTGCCCGCCACCACGCAGCTGGAGCACTGGGACGTGCACAGCGGCTACGGCCACACCGATGCCCTGCTGAACCGCCCCGCAATTACGCCGCTGGGCCAGTCCAAAACCAACACCCAGATCTTCCGGGAGCTGGCCGCCCACATGGGCCTGACCGACCCGTGCCTGGGCGAGAACGACGAGGCGTTATGCCGCACTGCCTATGGCGACCAGGTGGATTTCTCTGCGCTGCTGGAACATGGTTTTGCGACGATTCCGCTGCCCGACGCGCCATTTGCCCAGGGGCAGTTCCCCACCCCCTCGGGCAAGTGCGAGTTTTTCAGCGAAAGGCTGGCAGCGCAGGGCCTGGATGGCTTGCCGGATTACCTGCCCAACTACGAGGCGGCAGGGACATCCACCGAGTTTCCCTTGGCGATGATTTCACCGCCCGCGCGCAATTTCTTGAACTCCAGCTTCGTCAACGTCACCAGCTTGCGCCAGATCGAAGGCGAGCCGCTGCTGGAGATCCATGCCGACGATGCCCTGCCACGGGGCATCACCAGCGGGGCCGTGGTGCGCGTCTTCAACCAGCGCGGCACATACCGCTGCAAGGCCAAGGTATCAGCCCGGGCCCGGGTGGGCGTGGTGAATGGATTGGGGGTGTGGTGGCGCAAACTGGGACTGGATGGCAGCAATGTGAACCAGCTCACCAGCCAGCAGTTGACCGACCTGGGCCGGGCACCCACCTTTTACGACTGCCGGGTGGAGGTGGCGCTGGACGCGCCCCCGACAAAGGATGCCATTTAGGCCGAAGTGGCCGGCTTCTCGCTCTTGGTCTTCGCCGCTACGGGCGGTGCGCCCACCACTTGCCAGATGGTTTTAAACCCGGTATCGGGGATCTGCAAAGGTTTGGTACGCGCTGCTTCAGGAGGGGGGGCGACAACCGCGGGAGCTTTCTTAGCCATGGGCACTTTCAAATTTTTGGAGGGCCGATTGTCGCAGCCGCACCGCGTAAACCCGTACAAGATGCAGACACTTACGCGACCCAGGGCCCATGACGTTGCTAGCACGCGACAAACATGCGCCTGGGCCGAGAGGTCCTGCAAATAGGCCATCCCCGTTTTCGATGAAAATGGAGCTTGTCCGCGCACTTTTTGCGCCAGTTCTCCACCGCAGACCCACATCACCGTGACCACTTCCCTCGCCCCGAAAGTCCCCAATCCCCAAGCACGCAAGCCCAGGCCGCAGCGTGTCTCCCACGGTAGAGAAGTGCACCCCTTGCTGCACACCTTGTATGACCTGTATCCCAAGGTATTTGGCGCACAGGCATTACCGCTAAAACTCGGCATCTTTCATGAGTTGGTGGCAAACCACCCCGATCTGCTAGAAGCCAAGGCCTTGCGCGAAGCCCTGGGACAACATACACGGTCCACCCGCTACCTGGAGCAAGTGGCTACCGGCATGCATCGCCACGATCTACAGGGCCTTCCGGTCGAGCCCCTGGCACCCGAGCATGTACACCAGGCCATCATGGAAGTCGCCCGCCGCGACCGTGCAGGCAACAGCCCCGCAGCACAGGCCAAGTTGCGCCTGCGCTTGCGTAATGCATTTGAAGCCTCTGGCTTGAGCCGTGGCGCGTATGCAGAACAGGTCAAACCCCCTCTGGAAGCCTGGAACGCCCTACTGGACCACGCCTATACCGAAGACGGCGCGGCGGCTGCTAAGCGCGAAGCCTTATTGAAAGCGTTTGAAAGCAGCGGCCAGACCTTGGCGCAGTTTGCCGACATGTATGGCATGGACTTGGCCAGCACCGAAAACTCGCTGGAACAAGCCAAACAAGACCGAACCAGCAAACAGGCCGAGTAGATCTCTCGTTGGACCGTAGCGGCATGCCTGCGCTACGGAGTCCAGCCAGGTGCAAAGAAACCTCCGCTTAGGCCACTAAGTAAAAAGCCCCAGTCAACGCTGGGGCCTATTTACGGAGTAGCAGAAATTAAAAAACCCACACAAGGTGGGTTTTTTAACTCGTGGCACTGAAGTACCACTGATTGGTTGCGCGAGTAGGATTTGAACCTACGACCTTTGGGTTATGAGCCCAACGAGCTACCAGGCTGCTCCATCGCGCGGTATGTTTCTATTATAGCAGCTTATGCTTGGTCTGCAGATATTTCTACAGCTTCTTTTACATCAGCACGGTCAACCAGTTCGACAAACGCCATAGGCGCATTGTCACCCACGCGGAAACCCATCTTCAAGATACGGGTATAGCCGCCTGGACGGGCCTTGAAATGGGGGCCGAGGTCGTTGAACAACTTGGTCACGCTGTCGCGGTCACGCAGACGGTCAAAAGCCAGGCGGCGGTTAGCCACGGTTGCTTCTTTGGCCAAAGTGATCATGGGCTCGATCACGCGGCGCAATTCCTTGGCCTTAGGCAAAGTGGTCTTGATGGCCTCGTGCTCGATCAGCGAGTTCATCATGTTGCGCAACATAGCAAGGCGGTGCGAGCTGGTGCGGTTAAGTTTACGAAGTCCGTGTCCGTGGCGCATGGTGCATTCCTTTCAATTATTTTGACGCACAGCCGGATAAGGTACTGCGCGTTGCACGTGTCCTTTGCAGGACATTTTTAGAGACCAGCGCAGCACCGAAATGCTGCACCGGCCAATTTTCCAATTAACGCTTATCCAAGCCAGCCGGTGGCCAGCTTTCAAGCTTCATACCCAAGGTCAGACCGCGCGAAGCGAGGACTTCCTTGATTTCATTCAGCGATTTGCGACCCAGATTAGGGGTCTTGAGCAATTCATTCTCGGTGCGCTGGATCAGATCACCGATGTAATAAATGTTCTCAGCCTTCAAGCAGTTCGCAGAGCGAACCGTCAATTCCAGCTCATCCACAGGACGCAACAAAATCGGGTCGAACTGCGTGTTGCCACGCGGTGCTGGCTGTTCAAACACGCCGGCCAATTCGCTGCCTTCCAGCTGTGCAAATACTGCAAGCTGTTCAACCAGTATTTTAGCCGATGCGCGCACGGCATCTTCTGCCGAGATCGCACCATTGGTTTCGATCTCCACCACCAGCTTGTCCAGGTCGGTACGCTGCTCCACGCGAGCGCTTTCAACTGTGTAGCTTACGCGCTTGACAGGCGAGAACGAAGCGTCCAGCACTATACGGCCGATCGACTTGGTTTGCTCATCCGCATAGCGGCGCATGCTGCCTGGAACATAACCGCGTCCCTTTTCGACCTTGATCTGCATGTCCAGCTTCCCGCCTTGCGACAAATGCGCAATCACGTGGTCTGGGTTGATGATTTCAACATCGTGCGGAGTCTGGATATCAGCCGCTGTGACCACGCCGTCGCCATCTTTACGCAGGCTCAGGGTGACTTCATCACGGTTGTGCAGCTTGAAAACAACGCCTTTGAGGTTCAACAAAATGTTCACAACATCTTCTTGAACACCGTCAATCGAAGAGTACTCATGCAGCACGCCTGCAATGGTCACTTCGGTTGCCGAATAACCCACCATGGACGACAACAGTACACGGCGTAGTGCATTACCCAATGTGTGCCCGTAACCGCGTTCAAACGGCTCCAACGCAACTTTCGCACGGTTGTGACCCAGTTGCTCAACGTTGATGGCTTTGGGTTTCAGCAAATTAGTTTGCATGCATGCTTCCTCTCAATACCCCCAGCTCGTTACACCGGTAAGGCAAGTGTTGGTTCTAGGCCGCAGTGCCCCGCAGCCTAGGAACAAAATCAAACGAAAAATGCGAAATTAACGCGAGTACAACTCAACGATCAGCGATTCGTTGACATCAGAAGCGAACTCATCACGGTCTGGCACCTTCTTGAAAATACCTTCGGTCTTTTCAATGCTGACTTCCACCCAGGCTGGCAAGCCCACTTGCTGCGCCAATTGCAGGGCTTCAACAATACGGTTCTGCTTCTTCGATTTGTCGCGAACAGCCACTACGTCGCCGGTCTTGACCATGTACGAAGGGATATTCACGCACTGACCGTTCACCGTCATCGCCTTGTGCGACACCAGTTGGCGTGCTTCAGCGCGCGTAGAGCCAAAACCCATGCGGTAAACGACGTTGTCCAAACGCGATTCCAGCAGGAACAGCAGATTGGCGCCGGTGTTGCCCTTGCGGCGATCGGCTTCTTCGAAATAGCGGCGGAACTGGCGCTCCAACACACCGTACATGCGCTTTACTTTTTGCTTTTCGCGCAGCTGCAAACCGAAGTCAGAAGTACGGGCACCAGAAGTGCGACCGTGTTGACCTGGCTTGGAGTCGAATTTAGCCTTGTCGCTGATCGAGCGGCGGGCGCTCTTCAGGAAAAGATCAGTGCCTTCACGGCGGGAGAGTTTGGCCTTGGGACCGAGATAGCGTGCCACTTGAGCGTCCTTAAATATTATCTTCCACGCAGAAACGTGGGAGCCACCTGCGCAATGCAGATGGCGGTGGGCTTATAAAAACCGGACCGAAATGAATTCCGGTGAGATTAGATGCGACGACGCTTTTGAGGGCGGCAGCCGTTGTGTGGAACGGGAGTCACATCTGCAATCGAGGTAATGCGGATACCGAGAGCACCCAGAGCGCGAACCGAAGATTCGCGGCCAGGACCCGGGCCCTTGATTTCAACATCAAGATTCTTGATGCCTTGTTCAATGGCGGCACGACCGGCCACTTCGGAAGCGACCTGGGCAGCAAATGGCGTCGATTTACGCGAACCCTTGAAGCCCTGGCCACCGGAAGAAGCCCAAGACAACGCATTGCCTTGACGATCAGTGATCGTGATGATTGTATTGTTGAATGATGCGTGCACGTGTGCGACACCGTCAGACACGTTCTTACGAACCTTCTTACGTACGCGCTGCGATGCGTTGCTTTGTTGAGCTTTAGCCATAGTGATTTCTCAATCCCTTTATTTCTTCAATGAAGCCGCAGCCTTGCGCGGTCCCTTGCGGGTGCGTGCGTTGGTACGCGTACGCTGGCCACGCATGGGCAGACCACGACGGTGGCGGAAACCACGGTAGCAGCCGATGTCCATCAATCGCTTGATGTTCATCGTGGTTTCTCTACGCAAATCGCCTTCAATGGTGAAGAGAGCGATTTGGTCGCGGATCTTTTCCAGATCAGCATCGGTCAAGTCTTTGACCTTCTTGGAATATGCAATGTCGCAAGCTTCGCAAATCTTGCGAGCGCGGGTGCGACCGATGCCGAAAATAGCGGTCAAGCCGATTTCGGAATGCTTTTGCGGCGGAATATTAATACCAGCGATACGTGCCATGTGCGTCCTCTAAAACTTTTCTATCAACCTTGACGCTGTTTGTGGCGTGGATCTGTACAGATCACACGAACCACGCCCTTGCGCCGGATGACTTTGCAGTTGCGGCAAATTTTCTTAACCGAAGCTGAAACTCTCATTTAATTCTCCTAAAACTCTGAATACCGTGCGATTGAATTCTCTGGAACAAAACACCAGAACCCATGACCAACTTTTAACTTACCAATTACGCATTGGCAGAAGACTTGAAGTTAGCCTTTTTCAGCAATGACTCGTATTGTTGAGACATCATGTAGTTTTGAACCTGGGCCATGAAATCCATAGTCACAACCACAATAATGAGCAGTGACGTTCCACCAAAATTAAATGGCACGTTGTATTTCAAGACCAATATTTCCGGAACCAAACAGACAAAGGTGATGTACACAGCACCTGCCAAAGTCAACCTCAGCAATATCTTGTCGATATAGCGAGCAGTCTGTTCACCCGGGCGAATACCAGGAATAAACGCGCCACTTTTCTTCAGGTTGTCTGCTGTTTCCCGGCTATTAAATACAAGAGCCGTATAGAAAAAGCAGAAGAACACGATAGCACTGGCATAGAACAACACGTACACCGGCTGTCCTGGGCTCAGCATGCCTGCGACATCTTTCAACCAGCGCAACGATTCAGAAGCACTAAACCAATTCACAACTGTTGCAGGCAACAAAATAATCGATGAAGCAAAGATCGGAGGAATCACACCAGCCATATTGAGCTTCAAAGGCAGGTGCGAAGACTGTCCGCCGTATACCTTGTTACCCACTTGCCGCCGTGCGTAGTTCACCAAAATCTTTCTTTGACCGCGTTCAACAAACACGACAAAGTAAGTGACCAAGCCAACCACAGCAACAATAAAGATCGATGCAATGATGCTCATGGCACCAGTGCGCACCAACTCCAGCAAGCCACCAATCGAACCCGGCAAACCAGCTGCAATACCCGCGAAGATTAGTATGGAAATTCCATTGCCCAGACCACGCTCTGTAATTTGCTCACCCAACCACATCAAAAACATGGTTCCAGCAGTCAAACTTACAACCGCTGTCATGCGGAACCCAAAACCCGGCGACAAAACCAAACCTGGAGAACTCTCCAAGCCTGTAGCAATCACCAAAGACTGGAACAGGGCTAGGCCCAAAGTCCCATAACGGGTGTACTGGGTAATCTTGCGACGGCCAGCCTCACCTTCTTTCTTCATTTGCTCAAACATCGGCACCACATAACCCATCAACTGCATGATGATGGAGGCCGAGATGTAAGGCATGATGCCTAAAGCGAAAACCGTAAACCGGGACAAAGCACCACCAGAAAACATATTGAACAAGCTCAATATGCCGCCTTGTTGACCCTTGAAAAGCTGCTGCAGTTGCGTTGCATCGATGCCTGGTACAGGAATATGTGCCCCGACACGATAGACAACCAGCGCGAGCAACAAAAACACCAAGCGACGACGCAGGTCGCCGAACTTACCCGTCTTTGCGATTTGAGCGCTAGTTGCCACCGAACGTTTCCTTCAACAAAAACTTAAGCCAGGCTGCCACCGGCGGCTTCAATAGCCACCTTGGCTGCTGCCGTAGCACCAATACCTGTGAACTTGATCGCCTTGGTCAGTTCACCAGTCTTGATGACCTTGATGACCTTAGCCATCTCAGCGACCAAACCAGCTTGCTTCAGAGCCAGGCCGTCTACTTCAGACAAGCCCAGCTTTTCCAGAGCTTCCAAAGTAACTTCGGCGTTGTACTTCAGCAAATGCGATTTAAAACCACGCTTAGGCAAACGGCGTTGCATAGGCATTTGACCGCCTTCAAAACCAACCTTGTGGTAACCACCCGCACGGGACTTTTGACCCTTGTGGCCGCGGCCAGAGGTCTTGCCCAGGCCAGAGCCAATGCCGCGACCAACGCGACGCTTGGCGTGCTTTGCACCCGCTGCGGGCTTAATGCCATTGAGTTCCATCGTCGATCCTTAGATGATTTTGACCAGATAACTGATCTTGTTGATCATGCCGCGGACTTCGGGCGTGTCTTGCAGTTCGCTTACGCTGCGAATCTTGCGCAGACCCAAACCACGAACGGTTGCACGGTGCGATTCCTTGGTACCAATCGGGCTGCGAACCAGCGTCACTTTGAGTGTTTGTTGCGTTGTCATTTGGATAACCTTGCTCAGACGAAGATTTCTTCGACGTTTTTGCCGCGCTTGGCAGCAATGTCCGAAGGAGTGGTCGAATTACGCAATGCATCCAAGGTGGCTCGCACCATGTTGTACGGGTTCGACGAACCATGGCTCTTGGCCACGATGTCGGTGATACCCATCACTTCAAACACTGCGCGCATAGGGCCGCCTGCAATGATGCCGGTACCCTTGGGGGCCGGAGCCATCATCACGTTGGCTGCGCCATGTTGGCCAGTCACTTTGTGGAAAACGGAACCGTTTTTCAGCGAGACTTTGACCATGTTGCGACGGGCTTCTTCCATCGCTTTTTGCACAGCAGCGGGCACTTCTTTCGACTTGCCCTTGCCCATGCCAACGCGACCTTCGCCATCACCCACCACGGTCAAAGCTGCGAAACCAAGAATACGGCCACCCTTGACCACTTTGGTAACGCGGTTGACCGCGATCATTTTTTCACGCAGGCCGTCTTCAGGCCCTTCAGCCTTACCCTGCATTTTTCCTTGAACTTTAGCCATGATTTATTCCGATCTGCTTAGAACTGCAAGCCAGCTTCGCGGGCAGCATCGGCAAGCGCCTTGACGCGTCCGTGGTACGCAAAACCTGAGCGATCAAACGCTACTTTTTCAACACCGGCGGCTTTTGCCTTCTCAGCAATCAGCTTACCAATGGCTTGTGCTGCGGTGGTATTGCCACCCTTTCCAGCGCCGCCCAGCTCTTTGCGCACAGCTGCTTCTGCAGTCGATGCACTGGCCAGAATCTTGGCACCGTCGCCAGAAATAACGCTGGCGTAGATGTGCAAGTTGGTACGGTTCACCGTCAGGCGTGCAACGCCTTGCGTAGCAATACGGATGCGGGTTTGACGCGCACGGCGGAGACGCTGTTCTTTTTTGGTCAACATGTTGCGGCTCCTTATTTCTTCTTGGTTTCTTTGATCGTGATCTTCTCATCCGCATAGCGGATGCCTTTGCCCTTATAAGGCTCGGGAGGACGGATCGCACGGATCTCAGCAGCCACTTGGCCCACACGCTGACGGTCCGCACCCTTGATCAGAATTTCTGTCGGGGTGGGAGTTGCAACGGTGATGCCTGCAGGCATATCGATATTGACCGGGTGGGAGTAACCCACGGCCAAGTTCAGCTTTGCACCTTGGGCGGCGGCTTTGTAGCCCACGCCAACCAGGCTCAGCTTCTTCTCGAAACCTTTGGTGACACCGACGACCATGTTGTTCACCAGCTGACGCATGGTGCCCGACATGGCGTTGGCTTCGCGGGACTCGTTGGCGGGGACAAACGTGAGTTTGCCAGCGTCATTGGTCACGGTAACCAGCGCATTTTGGGTCAGCGACAGCGAACCGCCTGTGCCCTTGACATTAATTTGGTCGTCCTTGATTGCTACATCCACACCAGCGGGGATAGCAACAGGCATTTTTCCTACGCGAGACATTTGCTAGTTCTCCTGCTTAAGCGACGTAGCACAAGACTTCGCCACCGATACCGGTTGCGCGGGCTTTGCGGTCCGTCATCACGCCTTGCGGAGTGGTAACAATTGCCACACCCAAGCCGTTCATGACTTGTGGAATGGCGCCATGGCCTTTGTAAACACGCAGGCCGGGACGGCTAACGCGTTCAATACGTTCGATCACAGGGCGACCGGCGTAATATTTCAAGGTAATTTCGAGTTCGCTTTTGCCAGCTTCGGTTTTCACCTGGAAGCCGTCAATGTAACCTTCGTCTTTTAAGACTTGGGCAATCGCGACCTTCACTTTGGATGAAGGAATCGATACAGTCGTTTTGGCCACCATTTGCGCGTTGCGGATGCGAGTCAGCAAGTCGGCGATGGGATCACTCATACTCATGTTTAGGTTCTCCTGCCTTACTTACCAGCTGGCCTTGACCATACCGGGGATGTCGCCAGCAAAAGCCAGTTCGCGGATTTTTGCGCGAGCCAACCCGAACTGACGGAATGTTCCACGAGGACGACCCGTGATGGCGCAACGGTTACGCTGGCGTGTCGGGTTTGCATTGCGTGGAAGCTTTTGCAAAGCCAAGCGGGCCGCAGCACGCTCGTCGTCGGTCTTCTTGGCATCGGTCGAAATTGCTTTCAACTCTGCGTGTTTTGCTGCGTACTTGGCGACCAATTGGTCACGCTTGAGTTCACGCTGAATCAGAGCTTGTTTAGCCACACGTCACCTCAGTTCTTGAACGGAAAACGGAACCCGGCGAGCAGTGCCTTGCACTCTTCGTCATTCTTGGCCGTTGTCGTGATGCTGATATTGAGACCGCGCAAGGCATCGACCTTGTCGTACTCGATTTCAGGGAAAATGATCTGCTCTTTAACGCCGATGTTGTAGTTACCACGGCCATCGAAAGCGCGGCCAGAGATACCACGGAAGTCACGTACACGTGGCAGAGCCACGGTGACGAAACGATCCAGGAACTCAAACATCTGCACGCCGCGCAAAGTCACCATGCAACCAATGGCCTGGCCTTCACGGATCTTGAAACCCGCAATAGCTTTCTTGGCCTTGGTCACCACAGGGCGTTGGCCTGCGATTTTGGTCAAATCGGCAACTGCGTTGTCCATGACCTTCTTGTCGGAGACCGCTTCGCTCACACCCATGTTCAGGGTGATCTTGGTGAAGCGAGGAACCTGCATCGGCGAGGTGTAGCCAAACTTGGCCATCAGCTCGGGAGCGACTTTGTCGCGATAGAGTTGTTGTAGACGTGCCATGCTCATGCAACCTTGATTTCTTCGCCGCTAGACTTGTAAACGCGTGTGCGCTTGCCATCTGCCAGCAACTTGATTCCAACACGATCAGCCTTGCCGGTAGCCACATTGAAAATGGCTACGTTGGACTGGTGAATGGGCATATTCTTTTCAATGATGCCGCCTGCCTCACCCTTCATGGGGTTAGGTTTAGCGTGCTTCTTGACCATGTTGATGCCATCAACCAACAGGTAAGAGTCATCTTTGCGCAGCGCCACGGTGCCGCGCTTGCCCTTGTCGCGCCCGGTGAGCACAACGACTTGGTCGCCTTTGCGAATTTTGTTCATGGTGCGTCCTTACAGAACTTCAGGAGCCAGGGACACGATCTTCATGAACTTTTCGGTACGCAATTCGCGCGTCACGGGTCCAAAGATGCGGGTGCCAATGGGCTCCAGCTTTGCATTGAGCAACACTGCTGCGTTGCCGTCGAATTTGACCAGCGAACCGTCTGCACGACGGATGCCTTTGGCCGTGCGCACCACCACAGCACTGTAGATCTCGCCTTTTTTGACGCGACCACGTGGAGCGGCTTCTTTGATGCTCACTTTGATGATGTCGCCAACGCTTGCATAACGACGCTTGGACCCGCCCAGCACCTTGATGCAGAGAACGGATTTCGCGCCAGTATTGTCGGCAACATCTAACCGGGATTCAGTTTGGATCATGTCTATGTTTTCCCAACTTGCATCAGTTGAACCAGCTTGGTAGCCTGCTCGCCTGATCAGTCTTGGGCCCGTCGTCCACGCTACAAACCACTCATAGCGCTTCCTTTGGGCAGAAGCATCGCTTTTTAGGAGCGAAGCCCACGATTATGCAGAGTATTTAACAGAACGTCAACACCTTACGCTAAAAATGCCTCTTGGCCCTTTCAATGGGCGACTAACACGGCGGCAACCACCTCGGCGAAGCCCGTACCCCGCTCGTTTTGGGCGATGTAGGCGGGCTTGCAGGCCATTTGCGCCTCGAAACGTCGCACATTCGCCACACCGATGCTATGCGGCAGGGCTTCGAACATGCGCTGGTCGTTAGTGGAGTCCCCCACATAAGCCCAGAGTCCTTGCTCTGCCGCCAGGTCGCGTCCCAGCAAGGACTGGACGATCCAGCACGCCCCGACCCATTTGTCGTGTCCACCAAACCATCCATTGATATGGATGGAGCTGACCGTGGCGTGCATGCCCTCGGATTGCAAAATCGCCACCACCTGGGCGATCTTGTCGTGTGGCAGGTGGGTGAATTCGCTGTGGTCGAACGCGATATCGGTTTCGCGTCCTGCGGAGTCTTGCGCCAGCAGGGCCCCAGGGACCTCGGCCAGCACCCGCTGCGCAACCTGCTGCATGCGCGCAAAGTTAGCACTGCGTGTACGGGCATCCTGGATATACAGTTTTGATAGCTGCTCGTGCTTATGGGATAAGCACGAAGTGCCAGTTTGGCTTGTATTATTTAGAAGCGCCACCGCACCGTTTTCGGCCACGATCGCATCCACCGGCCAGGTACACGCAAACGTTTCGCTCCAACCCACCGGGCGACCGGTGATGGCAATCACCACCAAGCCCGCAGCCTTCAGGTCCGCCAGGGCCTGCAACGCATCGGCGGTGATGGCACCCTCGGTCGTCAGCGTGTCGTCGATATCGGTCAGCACGCCCACCAATCCGCGCCGCGCTGCCAGCGGCCATTGCGCCAGGGGCTTCACGCGGGCAGGGTCAGATAGAGTTGCGCTAATGCCACAAACGCATCGGTTTGGGGATCTACACCGGTCTCTTCCCGCAGGATGTCCGCCACGGCCGGGGCCAGGGACGCGGCCAGACGCGCGTCCAGAAACAGCAGGCGGCTGCGGCGGGCCAGCACATCTTCCACGGTGCGAGCGTACTCAAAGCGCGCTGCAAACCGCACCATGGCCTCCGAGACACCACCACCCAGCCAACGATCGCCACCGGGCAAGGCCTGTACGACAAGCTGCTCTGTGCCATAGGCATGCAGGCCGGGGGCATCGCTGATTTTCGGGCGCCGGGCGTCCATCGTCGCACCAGCGCCCATCAAACGCAAAGTCGAGGTAGAGCCGGGCTTACGCGGTTGCAGCAAATGCGCAGCAAAACATTTGTCCAGCACGTCCTCGGCCATCGCGCGGTAAGTGGTCCACTTGCCACCGGTCACGGTGACCAGGCCGCTTTTGCTGACCAGCACCGTGTGCTCGCGGCTAATGCCCTTGGTGTTGCCACCATCGTCGTCCTGCGGCTTGACCAAGGGGCGCAGACCGACCCAGACACTCTTCACATCGGCACGCGTAGGCGCGCGGCTAAGGTAGCGGGCGGATTCGCTCAGGATGAACTCCACCTCTTCCTTGAAGGGCCGCGGCTCGCGGGCCAGGTCGTCGCGCGGTGTGTCGGTGGTGCCCAGAATGACCTTGCCCAACCAGGGCACGGCAAATAGCACACGGCCGTCGGCGGTTTTAGGCACCAGCATGGCGTGGTCGCCGGGCAGAAATTCGCGGTCTACCACGATGTGCACGCCCTGGCTGGGGGCGACCATGGGTTTGGCCACGCGGCCTGTGGCTTCGCCGTCCTGCTGGCGGAAGGCATCGACCCAAACACCGGTGGCATTCACCACGCAGCCCGCCCGCAGAGTGATCTTGGCACCGGTTTCGCGGTCTTCGCAGTGCACGCCAGCGACTTTGCCGTCTTCGTGCAGCAGACCGGTAGCGGCGCAGTAATTGACGACTACCGCGCCATGGGCCGCCGCCGTGCGGGCCAGCACCAGGGCCAACCGGGCATCGTCAAACTGGCCGTCCCAGTACTTCACCCCGCCCTTGAGGCCGTGGGCCTGGACGGTGGGCAGGTACTGCAGGGTTTTGTTACGGCCTAAAAATTCTGTGGGGCCCAGGCCCGCCTTGCCCGCCAGCGCGTCGTACATCTTCAAACCGATGCCGTAAAACGGCGTATCCAGCAGTTTGTACGAGGGCATAACGAACGCCAGCGGCTGGGCCAGGTGCGGCGCATTGTTGAGCAGCGTGGTGCGCTCGTGCAGGGCCTCGCGGACCAGGGCGATATTGCCCTGCGCCAGGTAACGCACGCCGCCGTGCACCAGTTTGGTCGCGCGTGACGAGGTACCTTTGGCAAAGTCGTGCGACTCGACCAAGGCCACGCTGAAGCCTCGCGTTGCAGCATCCAGTGCCACGCCCAGGCCGGTGGCACCGCCGCCTATCACCACCACATCAAAGCGGGCAGGGGCGGTCAGTTGCGCCATCAACGCAGAACGCAGGGTAGCCAGGGGTGGGGATGCGTGTGTCATAACCTAAATTTCACCAATCAAACAAACCCACCATGCGCGCAGCATGCCGGGCCCAAAAAAAAGCCGCGTGCACAACAAAGTCCACGCGGCGAGACGCATCAAGCGGATGGCATCTGTGTCAACGTTCTCACGTTAACGAACCTTGCCATTCTTCCACGCGTTCAACAGCGTTTCGTAGGCAATGGTTTCGCCCTTGGGCTTTTCGTTGGCCAGCTTCTTCCACGGTGCACCCTTGTCGCTCAGGTACTTGTTGGGGTCACCCTTGGGATTGAGCTTGGGTGCGCAATGCGCCATGCCTGCACGCTCCAGTCGGGACATAACCTGGTCCATCTCTTCCGCCAGGTTGTCCATCGCGCCCTGTGGCGTTTTTTCACCCGTGACGGCCTGGGCCACGTTCTTCCACCACAGCTGGGCCAGCTTGGGGTAGTCGGGGACGTTGGTGCCGGTGGGCGACCAGGCCACGCGGGCGGGGCTGCGGTAGAACTCCACCAGACCACCCAGCTTGGGAGCCATATCGGTCATGGCCTTGCTCTGGATGTCGGACTCGCGGATGGGGGTCAGGCCCACGACGGTCTTTTTCAGCGAGGTGGTCTTGGCCGTCACGAACTGCGCATACAGCCAGGCGGCGGCGGTCTTGTCGGCATCGTGGTTGGCAAAGAAGGTCCAGGAACCCACGTCCTGGTAGCCGTTTTGCATGCCCTGTTTCCAGTAAGGGCCGTTGGGGCCGGGGGCCATACGCCACTTGGGTGTGCCGTCGGCATTCACCACCGGCAGGCCGGGCTTGATCATGTCGGCGGTAAACGCGGTGTACCAGAAAATCTGCTGGGCAATTTGGCCCTGGGCGGGCACGGGGCCGGACTCGCCGAAGGTCATGCCGCTGGCCTCTTTGGGCGCGTATTTCTTCATCCAGTCCACGTACTTGGTCAAGGCGTACACAGCAGCGGGCGAATTGGTGGCACCACCGCGCGACACCGACGCACCGACCGGGGTGCACTTGTCGGCACCCACGCGGATCCCCCACTCGTCCACCGGCAAGCCGTTGGGGTTGCCGATGTCGGCGGTACCGGCCATGGACAGCCAGGCATCGGTGAAGCGCCAGCCCAGCGACGGATCTTTTTTGCCGTAATCCATATGGCCATAGACCGGCTTGCCGTCGATGGTTTTCACGTCTTCGCTGAAGAAGGCGGCGATGTCTTCGTAGGCGCTCCAGTTTTGCGGCACGCCCAGCTCGTAGCCGTACTTGGCCTTGAACTTGTCTTTCAGGTCCTGGCGGGCAAACAGGTCGGCACGGAACCAGTACAGGTTGGCAAACTGCTGGTCGGGCAACTGGTAGAGCTTTTTATCGGGGCCGGTGGTGAAGCTGGTACCGATGAAGTCTTTCAGGTCCAGCCCGGGGTTGGTCCACTCTTTACCCTTGCCAGCCATGTAGTCCGTCAGGTTCATGATCTTGCCGTAGCGGTAGTGCGTACCGATCAGGTCCGAGTCGGTGATCCAGCCGTCATAAATCGACTTGCCCGATTGCATGGAAGTTTGCAGCTTCTCGACCACGTCGCCTTCCTGGATCAGGTCGTGCTTGACCTTGATACCGGTAATTTCTTCAAACGCCTTGGCCAGCGTCTTGCTTTCATATTCGTGGGTGGTGATGGTTTCGGACACGACCGAAATCTCCTTCACGCCCTTGGCCTGCAGCTTCTTGGCTGCGTCGATGAACCACTTCAGTTCGGCGGCCTGCTGGTCCTTGCTCAGAGTCGAAGGCTGGAACTCGCTGTCGATCCACTTCTTGGCAGCCGCTTCGTCGGCGAAAGCGTGGCCGGTCAGCGCGCAAAGAGCGGCGATGGCCAGGTGGGAATAACGCATCTTCATGTCTCGTCTCCTGATTGGTGTGCACCCCCATAGATCACAAAGGCTTGCTCGGCTCTGGGGGCAATGGAAGCCGAATCCTTGAACACCCATAGAACGGGTCTATCCCTTGCGCATGATCACGGCCAGCAGCACCATGGACAGCACAAAACTGATCCAGATCGACGGGTCGCCGTCCAGTCTGAACCACTCGGCAAACTTGCCGCTCAAGCCGACAAAAATCAGATTCACATAGGCCGCGCTCAGCAAGCCCATGAAGAGCCGGTCACCCCGGGTGGTTTCCATCGGCAGAAAGCCGCGCCGCAGAGTCGTGGGCGACTTGATCTCCCACACGGTCATGCCCGCCAGCATCAGCACGATGCAAATAAAGAAAACTGCGACCGGCAAGGTCCACGCCATCCACTCAAACATAGACACTCCTTCGCTTCAAACTCGACCCATCGCAAAACCTTTTGCGATGTAGTTGCGCACAAACCAGATCACGATGGCACCTGGAACAATGGTCAGCACACCGGCTGCCGCCAGGGTGGCCCAGTCCATGCCAGAGGCCGACACCGTGCGCGTCATGGTGGCCACGATGGGCTTGGCGTTCACACTGGTCAGTGTGCGGGCCAGCAGCAGCTCGACCCAACTGAACATGAAGCAGAAAAACGCCGCCACGCCCACACCGGCCTTGATCAGCGGCAGGAAGATGGTGATAAAAAAGCGCGGGAAGGTGTAGCCGTCGATGTAGGCTGTCTCGTCGATCTCGCGCGGAATGCCGCTCATGAAACCTTCCAGAATCCACACCGCCAACGGCACGCTGAACAGCAAATGCGCCAGCGCCACCGCCAGGTGCGTATCCATCAGTCCCACCGTGGTGTAGAGCTGAAAGAACGGCAGCAAGAACACCGCAGGCGGGGTCATGCGGTTGGTCAGCAGCCAGAAGAACACATGCTTGTCGCCCAGGAAACTGTAGCGAGAAAACGCATACGCCGCAGGCAGCGCCACGGTGAGCGTGATCACCATGTTGATGCTCACGTAGATCAGGCTGTTGATGTAGCCCGAGTACCACGATGGATCGGTCAGGATGGTGCGGTAGTTGTCCCAGGTAAAGTTCTGTGGGATCAGCGAGAAGCTGGCCAAGATTTCGCTGTTTGTCTTGAACGACATATTGACCATCCAGTAGATGGGCAGCAAGGCGAAGACGATGTAGGCGAACAGAAAGATCGTCCGCTTCTGGAACTTGGGCTTATTCATGGCCGCCTTCTTTTTCTTGGGTGCCGACGCGCTGCATCCAGTTGTAGAGGATGAAGCACAGCAACAGGATGATGAGGAAATAGATCAGCGAGAAGGCCGCGGCCGGTCCCAGGTCAAACTGACCCACGGCTTTTTGCGTCAAGAACTGCGACAGGAAAGTGGTCGCATTGCCCGGCCCGCCACCCGTCAGCACAAACGGCTCGGTGTAGATCATGAAGCTGTCCATGAAGCGCAGCAGCACACCAATCATCAGCACGCCGCGCATCTTGGGCAGCTGGATGTAGCGAAACACCGCCAGCTTGCTGGCTCCGTCGATACGCGCTGCCTGGTAATACGCATCGGGAATCGAGCGCAAACCGGCATAGCCCAGCAAAGCCACCAGCGGTGTCCAGTGCCACACATCCATCAGCAGTACGGTGAGCCAGGCGTGGGTGGCGTTGCCGGTGTAGCTGTACTCGATGCCCATGCCTTGCAGCGCAGCCCCCAGCAAGCCAATATCCGAGCGACCAAAAATCTGCCAGATGGTGCCCACCACGTTCCAGGGGATCAACAGCGACAGCGACACGATCACCAGCACCACCGAAGCCTTCCAGCCATCGGCCGGCATGGACAAGGCCAGCAAGATGCCCAGCGGCAGCTCCACCGCCAGCACCGCCAGCGAGAAGGTGATTTGCCGCAGCAGCGCGGCATGCAGCTCTTCGTCGCGCATCACCGCCACAAACCACTCGGTGCCCACAAACACGCGGCGCTCAGGCGAGATGATGTCTTGCACCGAATAGTTCACCACCGTCATCAGCGGAATGATGGCGGAAAACGCCACGCAGATCAGCACCGGCAATATCAAGAACCAGGCCTTCTGGTTCACCGGCTTAGTCGTAGTGCTCATGCCACAATTTCCTCGTTTTGGTAAAAGCAGGTGTGCTCGCCCAGCACCTGCAGCCAGACGCTCTCACCTACTTCAGGCAGTTGCACCTCGGGGCTCAAGCGGGCCTTGAGCAGTTGGCCATCCACGGTGGCGGTCAGCATCACATGCGTGCCCACGTCCTGGATCTTGGCCACTGTGCACAGCAGCGCACCGGGGTCGGCGGGCGATGCCAAGGCCACGTATTCGGGCCGCACGCCCAGCTTGAGCGCACCCAGGGGCAGGGCACGGGGCAAGGCCCACTGCGTACCCGCCACCTGCAACTGGCTGCTGGTGGCCTGCACGGGCAAAAAGTTCATGCCGGGCGAACCGATGAAGTTGCCCACAAAGGTATGGCTGGGCCGCTCGAACAGCGCATCGGCCGAACCCACCTGCACCGCGCGGCCCCGCGTCATCACCACCACCTGCTCGGCAAAGGTCAGCGCCTCTACCTGGTCGTGCGTCACGTAAATCAAGGTGAGCTTGAGCTCACGGTGGATCTGCTTGAGCTTGCGGCGCAGCTGCCATTTCAGGTGCGGGTCGATCACAGTCAGCGGCTCGTCAAACAGCACGGCCGACACATCGGGCCGCACCAGGCCGCGGCCCAGCGAAATCTTCTGCTTGGCATCGGCTGCCAGGTTGGCCGCGCGCTGGTTGAGTTGGCCGCTCATCTCCAGCATCTCGGCAATCTCGCCCACGCGTTTGTCGATCTGCGCCTGCGGCACCTTGCGGTTGCGCAGTGGGAAAGCCAGGTTCTCGGCCACCGTCATGGTGTCGTAGATCACCGGGAACTGAAAGACCTGGGCGATGTTGCGCTCTTGCGGCGAGGCGCGGGTGACATCCTTGCCATCAAACAGCACCGTGCCTTGTGATGGTGCCACCAGGCCCGACATGATGTTCAGCATGGTGGTCTTGCCGCAGCCCGACGGACCCAGCAGCGCATACGCACCGCCGTCGTTGAAGGTCATTTTCAGCGGCAGCAACGCATAGTCGCTGTCTTGCGTGGGATTGGCGCGGTAAGCGTGCGCCAGGTCAAGTTCAATGCGGGCCATTAGATAGTCCCCTTGCGTGCTGGAGCGAGCAGCAAAGCGCCCTGCCCGTCAAACACATAGGCCTGGGTGGCGTGGAAGTACAAAGTCAAGGCCGTGCCCAGTTCAAAGTAATGCACCCCGGTGAGCTGGGCGACCAACTCGCCGATGGGCGTGGAGACGTGGACAAAAGTGTCGGAGCCCGAGATCTCGGCCAGCTCGACATGCCCATTCAGTGCCACGTCGCCGGGGCGTTGTTGCACCCGCAGCGCACTGGCGCGCAGGCCCACCGTCAAGCCTCCGGCCACGGTGGGCGGCAAGGCCAGCGTCAGCAGCGGCCCGGCCTGCAGTTGCACACCGCCCGATGCCGTCTGGCCCGCGGCCAGGTTCATCGGCGGGTCGCTGAAAGCCCGGGCCACACGCAATGATTTGGGTTGGTGGAACACCTCGGCCGTCGGGCCGTACTGCAGCAGTTCACCGGCATCCATCACCGCCGTGTAGCCGCCCAGCAGCAAGGCTTCGCCCGGCTCAGTGGTGGCGTACACCACGGTGGATTCACCGGCGGCAAACAGCGAGCTCAACTCGTCGCGCAGCTCTTCGCGCAACTTGTAATCCAGGTTGACCAGCGGCTCGTCCAGCAGCATCAGCGGAGCCGCCTTGGCCAGGGCGCGGGCCAGGGCCACGCGCTGCTGTTGGCCGCCCGACAGCTCGGCCGGATAGCGGTCTAGGAACATCTCGATGTGCAGCTTCTCGGCCAGTGCGCTGACTTTCTGGTCCATGTTTTTTTCACCGCGCAGCTTGAGCGGCGAGGCGATGTTGTCGCGTACCTTGAGCGAAGGGTAGTTGATGAACTGCTGGTAGACCATGGCCACATTGCGCTCGCGCACCGGCTGGCCGGTCACGTCCACACCGTCCACTTTGACCCGGCCGTGGGTGGGCACGTCCAGGCCGGCCATGATGCGCATCAAGCTGGTCTTGCCCGCCTGGGTGGCCCCCAGCAATACGGTGACAGCGCCGGGCTGGGGCGCAATGCCCATCTCGTACAGCCACGTCTGCGCCCCCACCTTTTTGCTGATGCCTTCTAAGCTCAACTGCATCATGTTCCTTTACTGAAATGGACTCAAATCTTCGAATTTGATAATTATTGTTCGTTTACGATTCTTTTTTCTCAGTAACAACCCTTGGTAGGTTCTTTGTCTTTCGTTTTAAAGTCGCCATGACGACATTTACCTAAAACGAAACTTTGTGAATCCCAACCCCCGACAACTGCTGCTGCTGCATGCCGTGCAAGCCCAAGGCTCTCTCACCGTGGACCAACTGGCGGACAAGCTGGGCGTGACGCTACAAACCGTGCGCCGCGACGTGCAGCGCATGGCCGACGATGGCCTGCTCACCCGTTTCCACGGCGGCGTGCGCGTGCCCAGCTCCACCATTGAGAACATCGCCCACCCGCAGCGCGAAAACCTGCACGCCGAAGGCAAGGCCCGCATCGCCCGCGCAGTGGCCGCCGAGGTGCCCAACGACTGCTCGCTGATCCTCAATATCGGCACCACCACCGAGGCCATCGCCAAGGCGCTGATGCAGCACAAGGGCCTGCGCGTCATCACCAACAACCTCAACGTGGCCACCATCCTCTGCGCCAACCCGCAGTGCGAAGTGATCATTGCCGGTGGCGTGGTGCGGGGCCGCGACCGCGGCGTGGTGGGCGAGGCCGCTATCGATTTCATACGCCAGTTCAAAGTGGATATTGCGCTGATCGGCATTTCGGCCATAGAAATGGACGGTACGCTGCGCGACTTCGACTACCGCGAGGTCAAGGTCTCGCAGGCCATCATCAGCCACGCCCGCGAGGTCTGGCTGGCGGCCGACAGCAGCAAGTTCAACCGCCCGGCCATGGTCGAAGTGGCCCGGCTGTCGCAGATCGACCGCCTGTTCACCGACGGCCCGGTGCCCGACCCCTTCCCCGCCCTGCTGCGCGATGCCCAGGTGCGCAACCACATTGCTCTCGACTAGACCGATCCACCATGACCTATCTCCTCGCCCTCGACCAAGGCACCTCCAGCTCCCGCAGCATCGTCTTCCATGCCGACGGCCACATCGTCAGCCAGTCGCAGCTTGAACTGCCGCAAATCTTCCCCCAGCCCGGCTGGGTAGAGCACGACCCCTTCGAGATCTGGCGCACCCAGCTCGCCACCGCCCGCGCCGCCCTGGCCCAGGCCGGGCTGGCGGCCAAGGACATCCGCGCCATCGGCATCACCAACCAGCGCGAAACCACGGTGGTGTGGAACCGGGCCACCGGCCAGCCCATCCACCACGCCATCGTCTGGCAAGACCGGCGCGCCGAGCCCACCTGCGTGCAACTGCGCGCCGACGGCATGGCCGACGTGATCCAGCGCAAAACCGGGCTGCTGGTGGATGCCTACTTCTCCGGCACCAAGCTCAAATGGCTGCTGGACCACGTGCCCCAGGCCCGCGCCCAGGCCGAGCGCGGCGAGCTGGCGTTTGGCACCATCGACAGCTGGCTGATGTGGCAGCTCACCGAGGGCCGGGTGCACGCCACCGATGTCAGCAACGCATCACGCACCATGCTGTTCAACGTGCACACCAACCAGTGGGATGCCGAGCTGCTGGCCGCGCTGGACATCCCCGCCAGCCTGATGCCCGCCGTCAAACCCAGCAGCGCCATTTATGGTGACGTCAGCCCTGCCCTGCTGGGCCACGCCATCCCCATTGGCGGCGTGGCGGGCGACCAGCAAAGCGCGCTGTTCGGCCAGGCCTGTTTCAAGGCCGGCATGGCCAAGAACACCTACGGCACCAGCTGCTTTATGTTGATGCACACCGGCAACACCTTCCAGACCTCGCACAACGGCCTGCTCACCACCAGCGCGGCCCAGCCGTCGGTCCAACCCGAATTCGCCATCGAAGGCAGCGTGTTCGTGGGCGGCGCGGTGGTGCAATGGCTGCGCGACGGGCTCAAGGCCATCCCCAGTAGCAGCGAGGTGCAAAGCCTGGCCCAAAGCGTGCCCGACTCGGGTGGCGTGATGTTTGTGCCCGCCTTCACCGGCCTGGGTGCGCCCTATTGGAAGCCCGAGGCGCGCGGCAGCATCACGGGCTTGAGCCGTGGCACCACCTTGGCCCATATTGCCCGCGCCGCGCTGGAGAGCATTGCTTTTCAATCTGCCGCCCTGCTGCTGGCCATGGGCCGCGACGCGGTGCAGGCCGGGGGCACGCCCGTGGCCGAGCTGCGGGTGGACGGCGGGGCCTGCGTGAACGACCTGCTGATGCAGTTCCAGGCCGATCTGCTCGGCATTCCGGTAATCCGCCCGGCAGTCACTGAAACCACTGCCCTGGGGGCCGCCTACCTGGCCGGGCTGGCGGTGGGCGTGTACCGCAACACCGACGAGCTGGCCGCGTTGTGGCGGGCCGAACGGCGCTTTCTGCCCACGCTGGGCACACAACGTGCTACAGAATTGATGGCCCGCTGGGAGCACGCGGTGCGGCAAACGGTGCTGGAATAACCCCTTATTTATGAAGGGCAAAAGGCACTAGAGGGTTAACCCTAGGAAAGCACTTGCGATGGGATAGGGTTAACCCTATAATTCACTCCAACGTCAACCCGATGTCTAGGAGTAAACACCATGTCCACCAATACCCTGCAACTGACCCGCGCCAACCAGGCCCCCGTCAGTTCTGCCCTGCAAGAACTTTTCACCGCCGCCGCCAAGCTGGTCGCCGCCGTATCCGCCACGCTGTTCAAGACCGCCGAGCCCCGCGCTCTGACGGTGTTTGAAGAAGCCGAGCAAGTCCGCAAGATGGCCGAAGCCTACGCCGACAGCGACCGTGGCTTTGCCGCCGACCTGTTTGCCGCCGCCGACCGCCACGAACTGGCAAACGGCAAGTAAAAGGCCCACACACCCCACAAAGGAGGCTTGCCTCCTTTTTTTGTTTTGCTACGTTATTTATAGCTTCTTGCGCTTATGGAATAAGCGGTAGAGGCACTTTTCTTATAAATCCACCCAGGGTAGGCACTTAGTGCCCATGTCGGTGGTGGATGTCGGGAAAGTGCGCATGGCTGTGCTGTAGCGGTGCATGCGGATGTGGATGGGTATGCGGCTCCACGCCGTCCCACGCAAAGTCGTGTGCATGCTGGTGGTGTGCATCGTGCCGGTGCCGGTGGGCGTGCGCCAAGGCCGTATGGGTATGCGCATGCGCGTGGTGCTCGGTCAGGTGCAGCCACACACCCGCGGCCATCAAAGCCGCTGCCCCCCAGAACGCCCCGGTCGTAGGCTCGCCCAACACCAGCACCGCTACGGCGGCCCCCACAAACGGCGCGACCGAAAAATACGCCCCGGTGCGCGCCGCGCCCAGCCCGCGCAGGGCCAGCACAAACAGCACCAGGCTCAGCCCGTAGCCGACAAAGCCAATCCCCAGGGCCGAGGCCAGCACCGCGCCGCCGGGCCATGCCGCGCCCAGCGCCCAACCCAGGCCGGTGTTGACGGCTCCGGCCACCAGCCCCTTGCAGGCGGCCACCCATACCGCGTCCGAAGCAGACACCTTGCGGGTCAGGTTGTTGTCGATGGCCCAGGCCAGGCAGGCCCCCAGCAGTGCCAACGGCCCCCAGCCCAGCTCCGCCGCGCTACCGCCCGACCACGCCAGCACGGCCCCGCCCGCCACAATCAGCAGCATGCCCAGCACCGTGCGGCGGTCGGCGTTTTCGCGGAACACCAGCCACGCCAACACCGCCGTCAGCACCGACTCGAAATTCAGCAGCAGCGAAGCGCTGGCCGCCGTGGTGTGCGCCAGGCCCCACATCAACAGCAGCGGCCCCAGCACCCCGCCAAACACAATGGCCCCGGCCATCCACGGCCAATCGGCACGGGGCAATGGGGCGTGCCGCCAGCCCCGGTCGCGCAACAGGCGCAGCAGCGCCAATCCCACGCCACTGCCCAGGTACAGCAGGCCCGCCAGCAGAAACGGCGAGTCCACGCCGCCGCCGATCAACTGCTTGGCCAGCGGCGTGCTGGCGCCAAACAAAATGGCTGCGCCCAAGGCGGGCAGAGCGGCGCGGTGCAGCGGGTTCATGGCTAGCCTAAATGGGTGTGCCGCGCGGGTTGGGCTTCAACCTGCATCGCCGCCAAGCCTTGCAAAATGCCGCAGGCATCCACCGCCTGCGCCGATCCGCAGCGCTCGCGCAGGGCGGTTAACTGCAACTTCAGCTGCGCCAGCTCCCGAATCCGCTCGTCCACATGGGCCATGTGCTGGTCAAACACGGCGTTGACCGCGCCGCAGTCGCTGGTGGGCTGGTCGGCCAGGGCCAGCAGGGCGTGGATTTCGGCGTGGCTCATGTCCAGCGCCCGGCAGTTGCGGACCAGGCGCAAGCGCTCCACGTGGAGCGGGCCAAAGTCCCGAAAGTTGCCCGCCGTGCGCTCGGGGGCGGGCAGCAGCCCCTCTTTTTCGTAAAAGCGCACCGTCTCCACCGAGCACTGGGCGGCCTGCGCCAATTCACCGATTTTCATAAGGTCTTTCCAAGAGAACGGTTGACTCTACAGTAACTTCAAGTTGTGTAATCGAGTGAATTAGCTTCAGGAATGCGCAATGTCAACTCACGCCAAGCACGATCATGATCATGCGAATCACGCCCATAGCAAGTCCGCTTGCTGCGCACCGGCCCCTGCGCCCGTACACAGCCACGGGGGTGATTGCTGTGGTGCGGCTACCGAACCGGCGCTAGTGCAACTCGGCAAGGCAGAAGTACGCGAAGGCGGCATCCAAACGCCCATCCGCATCATGCAGATGGATTGCCCCACCGAAGAGGGCCTGATCCGCAAAAAGCTGGGCGGCATGGCGGGAGTCACAAGCATGGAGTTCAACCTCATGCAGCGCGTGCTGACGGTAACCCACGAACCCAAAGCGATTGAGCCCATTCTGGATGCCGTGCGTTCATTGGGCTTTACGCCGGAGGTTGCCAGCGGATCATCAAACCAGGGCGAACCAACACCAGAGCCCGCCAATCCCTGGTGGCCGTTGGCATTGGCCGGTGTTGCCGCGATTGCGGCCGAAGCGGTGCAATGGGCCGGGTTACCTACCTGGATCACTGCCATCCTGGCCTTGGTGGCGGTGTTGTCGTGCGGACTCACCACCTACAAAAAGGGCTGGATTGCCATCCGCAACGGCAACCTCAACATCAATGCCTTGATGAGCATTGCCGTCACCGGCGCGCTGCTCCTCGGCCAGTGGCCCGAGGCGGCCATGGTGATGGTGCTGTTTACCGTGGCCGAGCTGATTGAAGCCAAGTCGCTGGACCGCGCCCGCAATGCCATCAAAGGCCTGATGCAGCTGACCCCCGAGCGGGCCACCGTGCAGCAGCCCGACGGTAGCTGGAACGATGTGGCGGCCAAGGAGGTGGCTCTGGGTGCGCGGGTCCGCGTCAAACCCGGTGAGCGGATTGCGCTGGATGGCCAAATCGTCAGTGGCCGCTCCAGCATCGACCAGGCCCCGATCACCGGCGAAAGCCTGCCCGTAGAAAAGGCAGAAGGCGACCCGGTCTTTGCCGGCACCATCAATGCATCCGGTTCATTCGAATACGAGGTGACGGCGGTGGCGGGCAACAGCACCTTGGCACGCATCATCCATGCGGTGGCAGAAGCCCAGGGTGCCAAGGCCCCCACCCAGCGCTTCGTGGACCAGTTCGCGCGCATCTACACCCCGGTGGTCTTCGCCATCGCAGTCGCGGTAGCTGTTCTGCCACCGCTATTCCTGGGCGGCAGCTGGTTCGACTGGATCTACAAGGCACTGGTGCTGCTGGTGATCGCCTGCCCTTGCGCACTGGTGATTTCCACCCCCGTCACCATCGTCAGCGGCTTGGCCGCCGCTGCGCGCCTGGGCATTCTGGTCAAGGGCGGCGTGTACCTGGAAGAAGGGCGCAAGCTCTTGTGGATTGCACTCGACAAGACCGGCACCATCACCCACGGCAAGCCTGCGCAGACCGATTTTGCGGTGTTGAATGGTGCCGCAGATGCAGATGTTCGCAGCCTGGCCGCAAGCCTTTCAGGCCGCTCAGACCACCCCGTATCCCGCGCGGTGACCGAAGCCGCCAAGAAAGATGCGGTGGTTCTACGCGATGTCGATGCATTCGAGGCGCTACCTGGCCGTGGCACCAAAGGCTTGATCGACGGCAAGCTGTATTACCTGGGCAACCACCGCCTTATCCACGAACTGGGCATGTGCTCAGACACGTTGGAAGCACGTTTATCGGAATTGGAAAAACAGGGCAAAACGGTCATCTTGCTGGCCAACGCGGAAGGCGAAAACGGTGTGATGGGCTTATTTGCCGTGGCCGATACCGTCAAAGACAGCAGCCGCCAGGCGATTACGGAGCTGCACGCGCTCGGCATCAAAACCATCATGCTCACGGGCGACAACGTCCACACGGCAAAAACCATCGCCAGCCAGGTGGGTATCGACGAAGCCCAGGGTGATTTGCTGCCCGAAGACAAGCTCAAAGCCATAGAGAGCAAGCTGGGCAAAGACGGCACCGTGGGCATGGTGGGCGACGGCATCAACGATGCACCGGCTTTGGCCCGTGCCGACGTGGGCTTTGCCATGGGCGCAGCCGGGACCGGCACCGCCATTGAAACCGCCGACGTAGCCTTGATGGACGACGACTTGCGCAAACTGCCGCGCTTCGTGCGCTTGTCGCGCAAAACGCATGCCTTACTGGTGCAGAACATTGTTCTGGCGCTGGGGATCAAGGCGGTATTTTTGGTGCTGACGCTCACGGGCCAGGGGACGATGTGGATGGCGGTGTTTGCCGACGTGGGTGCCAGCTTGCTGGTGGTGGGCAATGGCCTGCGGCTGGTACGGTTTCGCGGCTAATCCGCCAAAGCCTGGCTGAAATACAAGCAATCAACAAAGGAATAACTATGGGATTTTTAGATAACTTCTTTGGTGGCCACCGTGGAAGCCGTCACGGGGGTGGACACGGAAGCGGTCACGGAGGTGTTTATGGAGGAGGGCATGGCTGGGGGCGTGATGGCAATGACAGCAACGGCATGCCGCAAGGAAGCCATAACGGCGGATTGAATTGTCCGAGCTGTAGAACCCTGAATACAGCCAATGCCCGGTTTTGCCAACAATGTGGAACCTCCATGGTGCCAGCCCGCTGCGCACATTGCGGCACGACCATGCAAGCGGGCGCCAAGTTCTGCGGTCAGTGCGGAAAAGCACCTGCGTAATGCTCCAGCGTGCCAACCGAAACATCCATTCCAAGCACGTCGGCTTCCCATTGGTCGGCATAAGTCGAACCGTGCTTGTAGCCGCAGCCCTGTGGGGCACAAGCACCGTTACCTTGGCCCAAATCAAGGTCGAAAACGCTTGGGTCCGATCCACCGTAGCGCAACAGCAGGCCACTGGTGCGTTCATGAAAATCACCTCACCCCAAGCGGTCAAGCTAGTGGCGATTACTGCACCTGCCGCCCAAACTATCGAAATCCACGAAATGAAGATGGAGGGCGATGTGATGAAAATGCGTGCCCACCCCAATGGCCTGGACATCCCCGCCAACACCCCGGTCGAACTGAAGTCGGGCGGCTACCACCTGATGATGATGGAACTCGCGGGTACCATCACAGCGGGCAGTACCATCCCGCTGCAACTGCACTTCACCGATACCAAAGGGAACAAACAAACAGTGACGGTACAAGCCAAAGCTGGATTCAAGAATCCGTACACCCCATGACGACCACCCCACCAACCACCCGCTGGCGCTGGCTCGGCTTGGCCTTGCTTTTCTGGGCGCTCGACCAGGCCATCAAATACGGGGTGACCCAAAGCATGTCGTTGTTTGACAGCATCCCCATCTTTACCGGATTCAATTGGGTTTACGTGCTCAATCCCGGCGCAGCGTTCTCCTTCCTGGCCGATGCAGGCGGCTGGCAGCGCTACTTCTTCACCGCCATCGCCTTCGCCGTGAGCGCTGTATTGGCCGTGGTGTTGTGGCGCGATGTGGCCCAGAAGACAGAGGCACCGGCCTACGCCCTGCTCCTCGCTGGAGCCCTGGGCAACGGCACCGACCGTATCCGCATCGGCGCGGTCGTGGACTACCTGGACCTGTATTGGCGCAACTGGCACTGGCCCGCCTTCAATCTGGCCGACATCTGCGTTTGCGTGGCAGCACTCCTGCTGATTCGCGCCTCCTGGCAGCCAGGCGTACCAACCAGCGCCACAGAGCGCAAAAACCATGCGGCATAACCCCACCACCCCGCGCCAATGGCAGTGGCTTTTCGCCTGCTGGCTGCTGGCCCTGGTGTCCACCGCAGGCAGCTTGTTTTTGAGCGAGGTGATGGACTACGTGCCCTGCGTGCTGTGCTGGTACCAGCGCATCCCCATGTATGCCCTGGTGGTAGTGCTGGCGGTGGGCCTGCACGCCCAAGACCCGGGCGTGGTGCGGTACGCCAAACCGCTGGCCCTCATCGGCGCAGCACTGGCGGCCTACCACTGCCTGCTGTACCTGGGCTTCATCCCCAAAAGCATCCAGCCCTGCGGCAAAGGCCCGTCCTGCGCCGATGTCAAGCTGGAGCTGTGGGGCGTTGTGACGATTCCATTGATGTCGCTGTTGGCATTTTCCGCCCTGTGGATGGGCTTGTTTTTAAGTGAAAAAAAGAGACCTGTATGACGAAAACCAGTACCTTGATTGGTGCCGCCATTGCAATCGCGCTGCTGTTTGTGGCGGGCATGTGGTTCTACCAAAAGCAGCAGGGCGCAGCCCTTGCCGATGTGGCCGCCCAAAACGCCGCCGCGCTGGTGAAGTTCCACTCCCCCAGCGTCGGCCCGGTGGATGCCAAAGTCACCATCGTCGAGTTTTTAGACCCCTCGTGCGAAGCCTGCCGGGCCTACTACCCGCTGGTCAAAGCCGTCATGGCCGAGCACCCGGGCAAAGTGCGTCTGGTGCTGCGTTACGCCGCGTTCCACCAGGGCTCAGACACCGTCGTCAAAATCCTGGAAGCAGCAAAAACCCAAGGGCTGTACTGGCAAAGCCTGGAAGCGGTGTTCCAGTCGCAGCCGGTCTGGGCCGACCACGGCAACCCGCAGGTAGAGCGCGTCTGGGATTTTTTGCAACCCATTGGCCTGGACGTTGAAAAGGCCCGCCGCGACATGCAAAACCCCGCCATTGCCGCCATCCTGGCGCAAGACATGGCCGACGTTACCGCGCTGAAAGTGGAACGCACCCCCACCTTCTATGTGAACGGCAAGCCCTTGCTGGTGATGGGTGAAAAAGGTCTGCGCGACCTGGTGGCCCAAGAAGTCCAAGCCGCTTACCGCTGAAAACCGCATCCAGTTGCTATTATTTAAGTAGCTTCTCACGCTTATTGAATAAGCGCTGGAGGCACTTTTTGTATAAATTTGGTTAGCGCACCTGTTGCAGCAGGTCGAGTGCGGATTCAAAGTCATAGGCGGCGACGGCAGCCTGGATGGCATCAAAGGCTTCGGGCAACACCTGCCGGAAGGTGGCGGCGTGCTGGTACAGCAGCTCGATGGAGTCGGCATCGTCGTCGCCCAGCAGGCGGATAAGCTGCTCGCACAGGGCCTGGGCACGCTGGGGATCTACCGGCTCAGCACTGTGGACGATGGCATCCATGGTGGGCGCGGGCAGCAACTGGGTGATAGCGGCCACCAGCGGGTCCAGCAGCTGGGTGGTCCCGGCAGCCAGGGCCTGGATGGCGGGCAGCGGCTCTTGCCGGTAGATGGCGCGCTCCAATTGGTCGGCGCTGGCCTGCAAGGCCGTGGCACCGATGTTGCCCGCCGTGCCTTTGAGCGTGTGGGCCATGCGCTCGGCGGCGGCGTAGTCGTCCTGGTCCAGGCTGACCAGGATTTCAGCCACCGCACCGGCCTGTCCGGCGGCAAACTTGCCCAGAAACTCCTGGTACAGCGCCTGCTTGCCGAGGATGCGTCGCAGCCCCAGTTCCACATCCAGCCCGGGGATGCTGCGCAGGCCCGCCATGCCACCGGCCATCACCGGCACCATCGGCGCGAACCCCACCGGCGGCACCCGCGCCGCACCCAAGCCGCTGCGCGGCTGTATCCACTGGGCCAGGGCCTGCCACAGCTCTTCGGGCTCGATGGGTTTGCTGACGAAGTCGTTCATGCCCGCGTCCAGGCAGCGCTGGCGGTCGGCGGCCATGGCGTTGGCCGTCATGGCCACGATGGGCAGGCTGGCGTTGCGGCTGTCCTGGCGCAGCAGCAGCGTGGCGCTGATGCCGTCCATCACCGGCATCTGCATGTCCATCAGCACCAGGTCGTAGGGCTGCCCGGTTTGGTGGCTGTGGGCCACCATGTCGACGGCTCGCTGGCCGTTGTCGGCAATCTCGACCACAAAGTCGGCCTCATACAGCAGCTCGCTGGCCACTTGTTGGTTGAATTCGTTGTCTTCCACCAGCAGGATGCGGGCCCCGCTGCGCTGCGCCAAGGTGCGCATGGTGAGGGCCGCGGCCTGGGTGTCCGGCCCGTCGTCGGCGCGCGCGCGCTGGCGCCCCATGGCCGAAATCATGGCGTTGAACACCATGGACGCATTCACCGGCTTGACCAGCAAATCCTCAATCCCCGCCGCCTGCGCGCCCTGCACCACCTCTTCGCGCCCATACGCGGTCACCAGGATCGGCTTGGGGCTGGATGGCAGCCCCAGCGCGGTGATGGCGCGCGCGGTTTGCAGCCCGTCCATACCCGGCATTTGCCAGTCCAGCATGGTGATGTCAAACGGGTAGCCGCCCTCGGCCGCTCCGCGCACCGCCGCCACGGCTTTGGCGCCAGAGTCGA
>CAUPNM010000010.1:0-156914 GCA_963512645.1 uncultured Albidiferax sp.
GCGGTCTGCGCATCCCTGGCCTCGGGCGGTCTGCGGCGTTGCAAATCCTCGCCATAGCACAAGCTATGTCTGCGGTTTGCGCCTTGCATCCCATCCCGATCCAGGGCGCGCCGCCTCGCGGGGACTTATTCAGCGTCGCCTAAACCCAGATCCGGGCCGCTGTGTGGCCTTTCCATGATCTGGATCAGAAACTGCCCGCCGCTGCGGTAGCCCAATGTCGGTGTCTTCACCATCAAAGGACCAGACATGAAAACCAACGTCGGCGGCATTGACCGCACACTGCGCATCGTTGCCGGGGCCGCCCTGGTCGCCCTGGCCGCCACCGGCACCGTCGGCCTCTGGGGCTGGATCGGTGTCGTCCCCCTGGCCACCGGCCTGATCGGCTGGTGCCCGCCGTATGCCTTGTTTGGGTGGAATACCTGCTCGGTGAAATCGGGGGGCTGAGGGCCGGGCAGCGGTGTTGGGACCTAGCAGCCTGCCACTTTTAGATTTTCAGGCTGTTTTTGGGGTGCCAAATCGGCCTCTCGCGCTTATTTGATAAGCACGAGGAGCTCCTATTTTTTACTATCAAAAAAGCAGCAAGCTGTTTCGCCTACACGGGTGGTAGCCAGAGGGGTTGGACCACGATTGCGCGCTGAGGCGTTTGTTACCGCACCGATGCTTGCCCGCATTCGTGCTCCGACCCCTTTGGCGGGTGGGCGTTCCAGCGATCCCCGGCCGGGATGTGCGCCCGGCGGCGCAGTACCTTTCTTTTGCGTGGCCAAAAGAAAGGCACCAAAGAAAAAGCCACCCCAACTGTCTGCGCCCTCCGCTGGCGCTACGGGAACCTGCGGTGCTCGCTGCAAGTGGGGTCCCGCTCGAACTCGCCTGCGGCTCAGACAATCGCGGGCCCTGGTCCACTTGAAGCTGCGCTCCTCGGCGCACACAGATGGGGACCCCGGGAGCGGGATCGGCCCGGCGCAGCCGGGCATCGCGCCTAAGGCGCGAGGCGGGGGAACTGTTGGCGGCTGTGAAATCTGTTCGGCTATCGGCTGGCGTGTCGACCCCAGTTTCGTGCCCTAGGCACGATGGGGCGCTATGCGCCCCCGATCCCGCATTGGGGTCCCCATCTGTGTGCGCCGAGGAGCGCAGCTTTGGGCGGATCAGGGCTGGCGTCTGTTTGAGCCGCAGGCGAGTTTAGCCAGACCCCGCCCAAAGCGAGCACCGCAGGTTCCCGTAGCGCCAGCGGAGGGCGCAGACAGTTGGGGCGCCTTTCTTTTGGTTACTTTTCTTTTGCGCAAAAGAACAAGTGACTGCGCCGCCGGGCGCACATCCCGGCCGGGGATGCTGGTGGCACCCAGAAAACTTCAACCCGCCGCTCTAAGCCCAATCGGCCTCTACCGCCCATTCCATCGGCACGAGCAGCTACTTAATCGGTAGCAGGCTGCAAATCCGCCCGGTGCTTGCGCAGCGCGGCCTGGACGATGTCGTGCATGCCTTGGGCTTCTTCGGTGTCCAGGGCGGCCAGCAGGGCGCGGCGCATGCGGGGTTCCCAGAACTTGCGGATGTGGGTGGCGAGGTCGTCCAGGGCTTCTTCGCGCTCGGGCATGGTCTCGAAGAAATCGCCAATCTGGTTGGCCATGTGGATGAGGTTGTCGGCTTTCATGGGGACGGTTCCAGTTGGATCTGTTCGGGGTGGCTGTAGACGCTGGCGTTGTCGCCGCGGGCAAAGCCCAATAAGGTGATGCCTGCGGCCTGGGCCACGTCGATGGCCAGGGCGGTCACGCCGGAGATGGCGGCCAGCAGGGCGACACCGGCGCAGGCGGCTTTTTGCACCATCTCGAAGCTGGCGCGGCTGGTGACGACGATGAAGCCGCTGGGGGCATCTACTTCGGAAACCGACAAAGCGCCCACCAGCTTATCCAGCGCATTGTGGCGGCCCACGTCTTCGCGCACTAGGGCAATCGTGCCGTCGGCATGGCACCAGGCGGCGGCGTGGGTGGCACCGGTGGCGTCCAGCAGGTGCTGCTGGCTGCGCAGAGCGGCCAGGGCGCGGGCGACTGCCGCTATGGCGAAGGGGGTGGCGGGCGCGGCCACGGGCGCGGGGCGGCGCACGGCGTGGGCCAGGCTGTCGGTGCCGCACAGGCCACAGCCGGTGCGGCCTGTGAGGCTGCGGCGGCGGTCTTTGAGGCGGGCGAAGCAGACCGCGGCAATTTCGATCTGCAAGGTGTGGCCTTGCGGCGACTCCACCAGCTCGATGCCACGGATCTGGTCCACCGTGTCGACGATGCCCTCGGTGAGCGAGAAGCCGCGCGCAAAGTCTTCCAGGTCTGTGGGGCTGGCCATCATCACCGCGTGCGAGATGCCGTTGTATTCCAGCGCCACGGCCACCTCCAGGGCCACCCAATCGGTGGCGGCAAACACCTGGCCCGCGCGCACGCCCACCACGGCGGCGGGGCGGCCACCGGGGACGGGGTGCAGGGGCTCGGTGCGCTGCATGGCTTACTTGATGGCGTCGGCCAGCACAGGCGCTTTGGAAGCCGCCTGCAGCAAATCGAGCTGGTTCTGGTTGAACGCCGCGTAGGACTTTTGCCATTCCGACGGTTGCGCCACCGGCATCACCTGCACAGCAGTGACCTTGTACTCGGGGCAGTTGGTGGCCCAGTCGGAGTTGTCGGTGGTGATGACGTTGGCCCCCGACTCCGGGAAGTGGAAGGTGGTGTAGACCACGCCGGGCTGCATGCGCTCGGTGACCAGGGCGCGCAGTACCGTGGTGCCCGCACGGCTTTGGATGCCCACCCAGTCGTCCGCCTTGATGCCGCGCTCTTCTGCGTCGTGGGGGTGGATTTCCAGCCGGTCTTCGCTGTGCCACTGGACGTTTTCGGTACGGCGGGTTTGCGCGCCCACGTTGTACTGCGACAGGATACGCCCGGTGGTCAGCAGCAGCGGGAACTTGCGGGTGACCTTTTCTTCGGTAGCCACGTACTGGGTGATGATGAACCTGCCCTTGCCACGCACAAACTGGTCTTGGTGCATGGTCTCGGTGCCCAGCTCGGCCGTGTCTTCGTTGCAGGGCCACTGCACGCTGCCGTGCTGGTCGATCTTCTCGTAGCTCACACCGCGGAAGGTGGGGGTGAGCGAGGCGATCTCGGCCATGATGTCGCGCGGGTGCTTGTAGGCCATGGGGTAGCCCAGAGCATTGGCCAGCTTGACGGTAACTTCCCAGTCGGCCAGCCCGGCCTTGGGCGGCATGACCTTGCGCACACGGGAGATGCGGCGCTCGGCGTTGGTGAAGGTGCCGTCTTTTTCCAGGAAGGACGCGCCGGGCAGGAACACGTGGGCGTACTTGGCGGTTTCGTTCAAGAAGATGTCTTGCACCACGATGCATTCCATGCCCGACAAGGCCGCCACCACGTGCTGGGTGTTGGGGTCGGACTGCACGATGTCCTCGCCTTCGCAGTACAGGCCCATGAAGCTGCCGGCCAGCGCGGCCTCGAACATGTTGGGAATGCGCAAACCGGGCTCTGCCTGCAGCGACACGCCCCAAGCGGCCTCGAATTCGCCGCGCACGGTGGAGTCGGAGATATGGCGGTAGCCCGGCAGCTCGTGCGGGAACGAGCCCATGTCGCACGCGCCTTGCACGTTGTTCTGGCCGCGCAGCGGGTTCACACCCACGCCTTCGCGGCCCACGTTGCCGGTGGCCATGGCCAGGTTGGCAATGCCCATCACCATGGTGGAGCCCTGGGAATGCTCGGTCACACCCAGGCCGTAGTAGATGGCAGCGTTGCCACCGGTGGCGTACAGGCGGGCCGCAGCGCGCATGTCGGCAGCGGGCACGCCGGTGACCTCTTCCAATGCCTCGGGCGAGTTCTCGGGCTTGGCCACAAAGTCGCGCCACTGCTGGAAGGATTTGTCGTCGCAGCGCTCGGCGATGTAGGCGCTGGCCAGCAGGCCCTCGGTGACCACCACGTGGGCCAGGGCAGAGATGACCGCCACGTTGGTGCCGGGCTTGAGCTTCAAGTGGTAGTCGGCCTGTACGTGGGGCGAACGCACCATGTCGATGGTGCGCGGGTCCACGATGATCAGCTTGGCGCCTTCGCGCAGGCGCTTTTTCATGCGCGAGGCAAACACCGGGTGGCCGTCGGTGGGGTTGGCACCGATGACCATGATCACGTCGGCCTGCTCCACCGACTTGAAGGTCTGCGTACCCGCCGAGGTGCCAAAGGTCTGGCCCAGGCCGTAGCCGGTGGGCGAATGGCACACCCGGGCGCAGGTGTCCACGTTGTTGTTACCAAAGGCGGCGCGCACCAGCTTTTGCACCAGGTAGGTTTCTTCGTTGGTGCAGCGCGACGAGGTGATGCCGCCGATGGAGTCGCGCCCGTGCTTGGCCTGGATGCGGCGGAACTCGCTGGCGGCGTAGCCAATGGCTTCGTCCCAGCCCACCACCTGCCAGGGGTCGGTGATGCTCTTGCGGATCATCGGGGTGGTGATGCGGTCCTTGTGGGTGGCGTAGCCCCAGGCGAAGCGGCCTTTGACGCACGAGTGGCCGTCGTTGGCCTTGCCGTCTTTCCACGGCACCATGCGCACGACTTCATTGCCCTTCATCTCGGCCTTGAAGGCGCAACCCACGCCGCAGTAGGCGCAGGTGGTGATCTTGCTGTGCTCGGGCTGGCCCATCATGATGACGGTCTTTTCCGTCAGGGTGGCGGTGGGGCAGGCCGAGACGCAGGCCCCGCAGCTCACGCAGTCGGATTCCATGAACGGCTGGTCTTGCCCTGCCGATACGCGGGACTCAAAGCCCCGACCCGAGATCGTCAGCGCAAACGTGCCCTGGGTTTCTTCGCAGGCGCGCACGCAGCGGTTGCAGACAATGCACTTGGCCGGGTCGTAGGTGAAGTACGGGTTGGACTCGTCTTTTTTGGCATGGAAATGGTTGGCCCCCTCCATGCCGTAACGCACTTCGCGCAGGCCGGTGACCCCGGCCATGTCTTGCAGCTCGCAGTCGCCATTGGCGGCGCAGGTCAGGCAATCGAGCGGGTGGTCGGAGATGTACAGCTCCATCACGCCCTTGCGCAGTTCTTGCAGCTTGGGGCTTTGGGTGCGCACCTGCATGCCTTGCTCGACCAGTGTGGTGCAGGATGCCGGGTAGCCCTTGCGCCCCTCCACTTCCACCAGGCACAGGCGGCAGGAGCCAAACGGCTCCAGGCTGTCGGTGGCGCAGAGCTTGGGCACGTTGATGCCCGCGTCCACCGCCGCCCGCATCAGCGAGGTGCCCGCGGGCACGGTGACGGATTCGCCGTCGATCTGCAACGTGACTTCTTGCGCGGAGGTGCGCAGGGGGGTGCCGAAGTCAATTTCTGTGTGGTTGTGCATGGTGTGCTCCAGGCGATTAAACGGGCAGACCGAAGTCTTGGGGGTAGTGGTTCAGTGCCGACAGCACCGGGAACGGTGTCATGCCGCCCATGGCGCACAGCGAGCCGTGGACCATGGTGTCGCACAGGTCGCGCAGCAGGGCCACCTGCTGGGGCCGGTTTTCACCATCGCGGATGCGGTCGATCACCTCCACCCCGCGTGTGGAGCCAATGCGGCAGGGCGTGCACTTGCCGCAGGACTCGATGGCGCAGAACTCCATGGCGTAGCGGGCCAGCCGCGCCATGTTGGCCCGGTCGTCGTGCACTACGATACCGCCGTGGCCCACCACCGCGCCGACCGCTGCGTAGGCCTCGTAGTCCAGCGGAATATCCCACTGCGACTCGGGCACGTACGCGCCCAGCGGCCCGCCCACCTGCACTGCCTTGATGGGGCGGCCACTGGCCGAACCGCCGCCAAAGTCGTACATCAGCTCGCGCAGGGTCACGCCAAAGGCTTTTTCGACCAGGCCGCCATGCTTGATGTTGCCCGCCAGCTGGATGGGCAAGGTGCCGTGCGAGCGGCCCACGCCAAAATTGCGGTAGAAGGCCGCGCCGCGCGCCAGGATGATGGGCACCGAGGCCAGGGTGATCACGTTGTTGATGACGGTGGGCTTGCCGAACAAGCCGCTCAGCGCGGGCAGTGGCGGCTTGGCGCGCACGATGCCGCGCTTGCCCTCCAGGCTCTCCAGCATGGCGGTTTCTTCGCCGCACACATAGGCCCCGGCGGCCATGCGCACATGCAGGTGGAAGCTGTGCGCACTGCCCAGCATGTGGTCGCCCAAGAAGCCAGCGGCGGTGGCTAGCTCGATGGCGCTGCGCATGGTGGCCACGGCGTGCGGGTACTCGGAGCGGATGTAGACATAGCCTTGCGTGGCCCCGGTGGCCACCGCCGCAATGGCCATGCCCTCGATGAGCATGAAGGGATCGCCCTCCATGGTCATGCGGTCGGAATAGGTGCCCGAATCGCCCTCGTCGGCGTTGCAGACGATGTACTTTTGCGCGGCTTGGGCGGCAGCCACGGTTTTCCATTTGATGCCTGCCGGAAAAGCCGCACCGCCCCGGCCCCGCAGGCCCGAATCCAGCACCTGCTGCACCACCTCGGCGGGGCTGAGTTGCAGGGCTTTGCGCAAACCGGCAAAACCTTCAAACGCCTCGTAGTCGGCCAGCGACAAGGGGCGGGTGATACCCATGCGGGCGAAGGTCAGGCGCTCCTGCTTTTGCAGGTAGGGCATGTCTTCCGGGCGGCCCAGGTGCAGCGGATGGCTGGCAGACCAATCGGCATCGAACAGGCTGGCCACGTCTTCCACGGCCACCGGGCCGAAAGCGATGCGGCCTGCAGGCGTAACCACCTCGACCAGCGGCTCCAGCCAGAACAGGCCGCGCGAGCTGTTGCGGCGCAGCTCGATGGCCAGGCCACGCTGGTCGGCTTCGGCCTTCATTGCCAGGGCGACTTCGTCGGCACCGACGGCCAGCGACGCGGAATCACAGGGGATGTAAATGATCATGCGGCGCTCCCGGCCTGGGCGACCAGGCGGTCGAATTTTTGGATATTCATGCGCGCATGCAGCTTGGCATCCACCACCATGGCCGGGGACGAAGAGCACAGGCCCAGGCAATACACCGGCTCCAGCGTCACCGCGCCGTCGGCCGTGGTGCCGGGGTGGTCGCCGCTCAAGCCCAGGCGCAAGCAGGCGTGGGCCCAGAGCTGCTCGCCCCCCATGGACTGGCAGGACTCGGCCCGGCAGATCTGCACCACTTTGTGCCCGGCAGGCGCGGAGCGGAAGTGGTGGTAGTAGGTGACCACGCCATGCACCTCGGCGGTGGACAGGTTCAGCGCGTTGGCGATGCTGGGCACGGCATCGCCGGGGATGTAGCCCAGCGCATCTTGCACCGCATGCAGGATGGGCATGAGCGCGCCGGGCAGGTGCTGGTGGGCAGCCGCGATGGCCTGCACCGTTTCAAGGGTAGATTCAGATGGCATGTGGGGCTGGCGCTGGGCGCTCTTGTGGTGGGTACAACAAAAGAGTGTCCCGCCAGACCGGGGGCAGGTCCAATGGAATTTCTACATGCAGCGATTCAATCGGCGAATGCTGCACTGCAGCAGTCCCTAAAATTAGGCATCAAATTGGCCTCTAGCGCTTATTCCATAAGCGCTAGCAGCTATCAATTTAATATTAACCGAGCTGCAGCCAATCGGATGACTCGGCCAGCACCAGGGCGGCTTGCAGCGCACGCGAGGGGCGCACCGCCGCCGGGGCCATGAAGCCGATGGGGGTGCGCACGTCGGGCTCCACCAGCGGCAACGCCTCCAGTTCGCGGTAGGCGCGCACAGCAGCCAGCAGGCCGCCGGGCAGCACGCTGCACACGCTGCCGTCCACCACGCTCAGCACCAGCGAAAAAACCGAATTCGTCTCGATGGCGGGCACCACCTGGATGCCTGCCGTGGCAAAGGCCGCGTCCATGATGCTGCGGTTGTGCATCTCGGGGCTCAGCAGGCACAGCGGCACCCCGGCCAGGCTCTGCCAGCGCACGGGTTCACGCACTTGCAGGCCGTCGGGGTGCGGCTGGGCCGCGCGGCGCAGCAAAAAATAGGTTTCGGTGTACTGCGGCCAGGCTTGCAGCTTCACGGCGCGCTGGTGCATGCGGTCGGTGTAGCCCAGGGCCAGGTCCAGCGACAAGTCATCCAGCCGCGTCTCCAGCTCCAGCGAACTCAGCGACAGCACCACCGGCTGGATGCCCGGGTGCCGGGCCTGCAGCAGCGCAGCAAAGCGCGACAGCCGGGGCATGGCGGTAGGAATCGCCCCCAGCCGCAGGCGGCCCCGGGGGTGGTCTGCATCGCTTTGCAGCGCCTGCTGCAGCACCTCGTGCTCGTGCAGCATGCGGTGCGCGGCCAGCAAGACCTGTTCGCCCTCGGGGGTCAGGCCTTCGTAGCTGCGGCCCCGGCGCACGATGACCACGCCAAACTCGTCTTCCAGCGCCTTGAGCGCGTTGGACAGCGCGGGCTGGGTGATGTGGCAGGCCTGGGCCGCACGGCCAAAGTGCTTGTGCTCGTGCAGCGCCGAGAAGTAGCGCATGGCGGCCATGAGGTTCATGGCTGAGTTCAGGTATCTTTGCTGATGGAGATAGTAGGAAACTTCGACGAAAAGTCTTTGTTTTTTCCCGCAATCGACACCGCCACCTGGCGGGCAATGGCCTTGTACAGGGCGGCGATCTCACCGTCCGGCTCGGCCACCACCGTGGGCTGGCCACCGTCGGCCTGCACGCGGATCTGCATGTTCAGCGGCAAGGCACCCAGGTAGTCCATGCCGTATTCGGCGGCCATCTTCTTGCCGCCATCGGCCCCGAAAATGTGTTCCACGTGGCCGCAGTTGCTGCATACGTGCACAGCCATGTTTTCCACAATACCCAAGATCGGTACGCCCACCTTCTCAAACATCTTGATGCCTTTGCGCGCATCCAGCAGGGCAATGTCCTGCGGCGTGGTGACGATGACGGCGCCGGTCATGGGCACGCGCTGGCTCAGGGTGAGCTGGATGTCGCCGGTGCCGGGCGGCATGTCGACGACCAGGTAGTCCAGGTCTTTCCAGTTGGTTTGGCGCAGCAACTGCTCCAGCGCCTGGGTGGCCATGGGGCCGCGCCAGACCATGGCCTGGTCCTGGTCTACCAAGAAACCAATCGACATGGCCTGCACGCCGTGGTTTTGCATGGGCTCCATATTCTTGCCATCCAGGCTCTCGGGCTTGCCCTGGATGCCCAGCATCATGGGCAGGCTGGGGCCGTAGATGTCGGCATCCAGCAGGCCCACTCGGGCGCCCTCGGCGGCCAGCGCCAGCGCCAGGTTCACGGCGGTGGTGCTCTTGCCCACGCCGCCCTTGCCCGAGGCCACGGCCACGATGTTCTTCACACCGGGCAGGAGCTGCACGCCCCGCTGCACGGCGTGGGCGGAGATTTTGGTGGTGATGTTGACGCTGACCTTGCCGATACCGGGCAGTGCCTGCACGGCGGCGACCAGTGCGGCCTGCAAGGCGGCGTGCTGGCTTTTAGCGGGGTAGCCCAGCTCGATGCCGAATGACACATCGGCCCCCTGCACGCTCAGGCCGCGCAGGGCTTTGGTGGATACGAAATCGGTGCCGGTGTTGGGATCAACGACGCTTTTGACCGCGTCCAGCACCTGTTGTTCTGAGAAAGGCATGCATAACTCCTATGGGGCGCGTAGTCTATGCCCAAACCTGCGCGCCCCTTCCCCGTAGGCTTATTCGTCGCCGCCACCGATACCGAACAAGCTCAACAAGCTGGTGAACAGGTTAAAGATCGACAAATACAGGCCCACCGTGGCCATCACGTAGTTGGTTTCACCGCCGTTGACGATGCGGCTGGTGTCCATCAGGATCAAACCAGCGGAAAGCAAGGCCACCATGGCCGACACAGCCAGGCTCAGGGCGGGGATCTCCAGGAACACGGCGGCCAGACCGGCCAGGATCGCAATCACCATACCGGCAAACAAAAAGCCCGCCATGAAGCTGAAGTCGCGCTTGGACGTGACCGCCCAGGCCGACAAGGCCAGGAAGGTGGCACCCGTGGCGGCCAGCGCCAGCATCACCACCTGCGCGCCACCGGGCATAGACAGCGCGCGCGCCACGATGGGGCCCAGCGTGTAGCCCATGAAGCCGGTAAAGGCAAACACGGCCGGAATCGCCCAGCCGCTGTTTTTGAGCTTGTTGACCGCAAACAGCAGGCCAAACATGCCCACCAGCATCACGATCAAGCCGGGGGCGGGGGCCTGCAGCACGATGCCTGCGGTGGCCACAGCGGCGCTGAACAGCAGCGTCATCGACAACAGTGCGTAGGTGTTGCGCAGCACCCGGTGGGCGGCGGTGGGCAGCGTGGAGGGGGCCTGGGTGATCAGCGGTGAGTCCGGGCGACCGGAGGGGGAAATATGTTCCATGGATTACTCCTGAGTGACAGATGGCCCGACCATACGCGCGCATCCACTTCCAAAAAAGCAGAGAATCGTGAAGTATTCATCTCTTAAAAGTTGACAATGACCGAAGCCTTCAGCTACCGCCACCTGCATTATTTCTGGGTTGTTGCCCGCGAGGGCGGCATGGCCCGCGCCGCCGACCGTTTAGGCATGGCGGTGCAAACCGTGAGCACCCAGGTGCGCGAACTGGAGCGCTCGCTGGGCGTGACCCTGCTCAAACCCGTGGGGCGTGGCCTGGTGCTGACCGAGGCCGGGGTGGCCGCCATGCGCCAGGCCGATTTGATCTTCCAACTGGGCGAAGAACTTCCCAGCGTGGTCCACGATGCCGTGAGTGCGCCGTCGGTGCGGCTGGCGGTGGGCATCTCCGAAGGTTTGCCCAAGCTGGTGGTACACCGCCTGCTGCAGCCGGTAATGCCCGAACCGCACCTGCGCCTGCTGTGCCACGAAGACGAGTTCGACGACCTGCTGGGCGACCTGGCCCTGCACCGGCTGGACGTGGTGCTGGCCGACCGCCCCGCCGCCCCCAACCCCAATATCAAGGTGTACAGCCACTCGCTGGGGTCGTCGGCCATGGCCTGGTACGCCCCCCCGCACCTGGCAGAGGCGGTACAGCAGGACTTTCCCCGCTCGCTGGCCCGCGTGCCCGTGCTGCTGCCCACCACCCACGCGGCGGTGCGGCCCCGGCTGGACCAGTGGTTTGAGCGGGTGGGGGTCAAGCCCAACATCGTGGGCGAATTTGAAGACAGCGCCTTGCTGGTCACGTTTGGCGCGGGCGGCATGGGCGTGTTTGCTGCCGCCGAATGGGTACACGAGCAACTGACCGCCCGCTACGGCGTGACGTACATTGCCCCGTGCGAGGGCGTGGAAGAGCGCTTTTATGCCATCGGCACCGAGAAAAAAGTGCAGCACCCGCTGGTGCAGCGGCTGCTGCCCGGCAAGCCATAAGCACGCCGTAGTCAGGCCGCACCCATCGCCCCGGCCATGCCCAGCCCAGAGCGGATCAACCGGACGCGCGGGGCCCGGCGCACCGCAGCAGGCTGCGCAATCTGAAAATCCACCGACGGCGCGGCGCTCAGCCGCACGCTAACCGCTTGCGGCGCGGTCCAGCTGCCATGGGCCTGCAGCCACACGTCTTCGCTGCGGCCCTCCTGCGTGAGCCACAGTCGGCCGGTGCTGACGCGAACCACCGCGCCAGCGGGCAAACGCAGCGCCACCACGTCGGGTGTACGCAGTTCGAAATGTTCAATTCTGACCATCGCCGTCTCCTGAAAAATCCCCCACCACGGCTTGCGGTGGAGTGGCATTCACTGTAATCTTGCCACCTGTACAGTACCAGTACAGTTAACCGAATACATATTGCCACTGGCCTGCCAATGCCACCAATACAGTCGATGCCCGCCGCCACGCTCCCAACCGACCAAAGCGCCACCCTGGGTGCGCAGACCACCCTGGTAGACCAGCTGGTGCAGTGGGCCGAGCAGCGCATCCAGCAGCAGGTGTTTCGCCCCGGCATGCGCATGCCTTCGGTGCGCGAACTGGCACAGGAGCGCGGGGTATCGCGCTTTACCGTGGTGGCTGCCTACGAGCGGCTGGTGGCGCGCGGGCATCTGCTGGCGCGGCGCGGGGCTGGGTTTTTTGTGCGCGAAGCAGCAGCCCCGGCCAACCCGCGCGCCAAGTCGGCCCCGGCCCGCGCCAAACCGCAGCAGGCCATCAACATGGGCTGGATGGTGCGCAACATGACCAGCGGCATTCCGGCCCACCTGTCGCCGGGTTCAGGCTATCTGCCGCCCGACCTGTGCGGCGGCGACCTGCTCAAGCTGGGCCTGCGGGCACTGGCCAACCACAGCACCAGCCACCAGCTGGCACAGGGGGCTTCGGCCCAGGGCTACGCGCCGCTGCGGGCACAAATCCAGCGCACGCTGGCCGAGCGCGACATCGAAGCCCACCCGTCGCAAATTCTCACCACCACCGGCGCAGCCCAGGCCATCGACCTGGTGTTTCGCATGCTGCTGCGCCCGGGCGACACCGTGCTGGTGGGTGAACCCGGCTGGTGCAACCCGCTACTGTGGCTGCGGGGCATAGAGGTGGTGGGCGTGCCCTACACCCCGCAAGGGCCGGACGTGCAGGCCCTGACCGCGCTGGTGGAGCAGCACAAGCCCAAGCTGATGTTCCTCAACCCCGTACTGCACAACCCCACCGGCACCCTGCTGAGCGCCGCCACGGCCTACCAGATCCTGCGGCTGGCCGAAGCCCACGACATCGTGGTCATTGAAGACGACATCTACTCCGACTTTCTGCCCCAGGGCATGGCCGTGACCCGGCTAGCCAGCCTGGACCAGCTGCGCCGGGTGGTGTACGTGAACAGCTATTCCAAGATGCTCGCGCCCAACATCCGCGTGGGCTACCTGGCAGGCCCGGCCGAGCTGGTGGACACCCTGACCACCCACAAGCTGCTGACCGCGCTGACCACCCCCGAGATCAACGAGCGCATCGTCTACAAAGCGCTGACCGAGGGCAGCTACCGCAAGCACTGCCAGCGGGTGCACGCCACTCTGGACAGCCTGCGCGAGCCCGCCTTCAAGCGCATGCAAGACCTGGGGCTGCAAGCGTTTTGCCAGCCGCAGGCCGGGTTTCTGGGCTGGTTCAACACCGGGGTAGACACCAACCATCTGGCCGCCCTGGGGCTGGACGCGGGCTATCTGCTGCGCCCGGGTGCACTGTTTTCGCTGCGGCAAACCCCCAGCCCCTGGATGGGCATCAACATTGCCACCAGCCAGGACCCTGGCATGCTGGCCTGGCTGGCCACCACGCTGGAGCAACTGCGCCAGCGCGGTGGCCAGCTTTCATAATCCGGCCATGTCCGCAGCCCCGGCCCCTACCGCACCCGCAACCGCCCTGTTGCTCACCGGCGGCGGTGCCCGTGCCGCCTACCAGGTGGGCGTGCTCGAAGCCATTGCCGACCTGCGCCTGGCCTGCGGGGCCGCAGGCACGGGCAACCCTTTTCCCATCATCACCGGCACCTCGGCAGGCGCGCTGAATGCCGCCGCCCTGGCCTGCGGGGCGGATGACTTTGATGCCACGGTGCGCCGCGTCAAAAACGTGTGGCACAACATACAGGCCGCCCAGGTCTACCGCACCGACCCCATCGGTGTGATGCGCAGCGGCGCGCGCTGGCTCACCCTGCTGTCGGTGGGCTGGATGTTGGCCCAGTGGCGCAAGGTACAGCCCCGCTCTCTGCTGGACAACCGCCCGCTGCACGCGCTGCTGGCGCACATGGTGCCGCTGGAGCGCCTGCCCGGCCTCATCCAGCAGGGCCACGTGCAGGCACTGGCGGTCACCGCGTCCAGCTACAGCTCGGGCGAGCACATGACCTTCTTCCAAGGCAGCGAAACCCTGCAGCCCTGGACCCGCACCCAGCGCCAGGGCCTGCGCCAGCCGCTCACGCAAGACCATCTGCTGGCCTCTTCCGCCATTCCGTTTGTGTTTCCGGCCATGCCGCTGCCCTTGAACGGACACCAGGAATACTTTGGCGACGGCTCCATGCGCCAATCCGCCCCGGTGGCTGCTGCTATCCATTTAGGAGCACAGAAGGTCCTGGTGATCGGCGCAGGGCGCATGGTGGAGCCCAAAGGCGAAGCCCCCACCCTGGCGGCAGACAGCTACCCCTCGCTGGCACAGATCGCGGGCCACGCTTTGTCCAGCATCTTTCTGGACGCGCTGGCGGTGGACGTGGAGCGGGTGCGCCGCATCAACACCACGCTGGCCCTGATACCGCCCGAGCAACGCCATAACAGCCCGCTGCGCCCGGTGGATCTGCTGCTGATCGCCCCGTCACAGCGCATCGACACCATCGCCGCCCGCCACGCCCACCACTTGCCGCCCACCATCCGCACCCTGCTCGGCGGCCTGGGCGGCGCACCCCAGACCGATGCCGCCAAGGGCTCGGCTCTGGCCAGCTACCTGCTGTTCGAGGCCAGCTTCACCCGCGAGCTGATGGCGCTGGGCTATGCCGATGCGCAGGCGCAACGGGCAGAGGTGTGCCGGTTTTTTGGGTGGGTCGATCCCGAACTGCCAGACTAAAATCGAAGGCTGTTCTGAAAGCCCGCTTCCCATGCCACGCCAACTCTTCGTCACCACCGCCCTGCCCTACGCCAACGGCAATTTCCACATCGGCCACATCATGGAATACATCCAGGCCGACATCTGGGTGCGGTTCCAGCGCATGCAGGGCAACCAGGTGAACTTCGTCGGGGCCGACGACACGCACGGTGCGCCCATCATGATTGCGGCCGAAAAGGCGGGCATCACGCCCCAGCAGTTCGTGGCCAACATCGCTGCCGGGCGCAAGCCCTACCTGGACGGCTTCCATATTGCCTTTGACAACTGGCACAGCACCGACGCGCCCGAAAACCACGCGCTGGCGCAGCAGATCTACCGCGACCTCAAGGCCAACGGGCTGATTTCCAGCAAGGTGATCGAGCAGTTCTTCGACCCCGCCAAGAACATGTTCCTGCCCGACCGTTTCATCAAAGGCGAGTGCCCCAAGTGCCACGCCAAAGACCAGTACGGCGACAACTGCGAAGTCTGCGGCTCGGTCTACGCGCCCACCGACCTGATCAACCCCACCTCCACCCTGTCCGGGGCCACGCCCGAACTGAAAAGCTCGGAACACCTGTTTTTCCAGCTGTCCGACCCGCGCTGCGTGGCGTTTCTGGAAGAGTGGACCCAAGATGGCCGCTTGCAGCCCGAGGTGGCCAACAAGGTCAAGGAATGGTTCACCGTGCGCACCAACCCCGACGGCAGCACCAGCGAAGGCCTGGGCGACTGGGACATCAGCCGCGACGCGCCCTACTTCGGCATCGAGATCCCTGACGCACCCGGCAAATACTTCTACGTGTGGCTGGACGCGCCCGTGGGCTACCTGGCATCGCTGAAAAACCTGTTGGACAAGCGCGGCGAAGACTTCGAGGCCTACATGGCCAACCCTTCGCTGGAGCAGTACCACTTCATCGGCAAGGACATCGTCACCTTCCACACCCTGTTCTGGCCTGCGATGCTGAAGTTCAGCGGCCGCAAAACGCCGGATTCGATCTTTGTGCACGGCTTTTTGACGGTGAACAACGGCGAAAAGATGAGCAAGAGCCGCGGCACCGGCCTGGACCCGCTCAAATACCTGGGCCTGGGCATGAACCCCGAGTGGCTGCGCTACTACATCGCCGCCAAGCTCTCGGCCCGCAACGAAGACATCGACTTCAACGCCGACGACTTCATGGCCCGGGTGAACAGCGATTTGATCGGCAAGTTTGTCAACATCGCCAGCCGCGCGGCGGGCTTCCTGACCAAGCGCTTTACCGGAAAGTTAAGTGCTTTATCGGCCTCCAGCGCTTATCTGATCGGCGCAATCAGCTCTCAAAAAGAGAGCATTGCCAGTTTGTACGAACAGCGCGAATACGCCAAGGCCCTGCGCGAAACCATGCTGCTCACCGACCGCGTGAACGCCTACGTGGATGCCAACAAGCCCTGGGAACTGGCCAAGCTCGAAGGTGCCGACGAGCGCCTGCAAGACGTGTGCAGCACCTGCATCGAAGCCTTCCGCCTGCTGACCATCTACCTCAAGCCCGTGCTGCCCGCGCTGGCGGCGCAGGTGGAAGCGTTCTTGAACGTCGTGCCTCTGGGCTTTGCCGATGCCGACACCCTGCTGGGCGCGGGCCACGCGATTGGCGACTACAAGCACCTGATGCAGCGCGTGGATATCAAGCAGCTTGATGCATTGTTTGAGCCCCCAGCGCCCACGGAATCGGCGCAAGCAGCTACAGAAACCATAGTAAATGACATGCCCGGCGGCGAGGCCATCGCCCCGGTCATCACCATCGACGACTTCGCCAAGATCGACCTGCGCATCGCCAAGATCCTGCATTGCGAAGCGGTAGAGGGCTCCACCAAGCTGCTGCGCCTGACGCTGGACGTCGGCGAGGGTTCCACCCGTAACGTGTTCAGCGGCATCGCCGCACACTACCAGCCAGACCAACTCATAGGCAAACTCACCGTCATGGTGGCCAACCTCGCCCCGCGCAAGATGAAATTCGGCCTCAGCGAAGGCATGGTGCTGGCCGCCAGCCACGCCGACGAAAAGGCCCAGCCGGGCATCTACGTGCTGGAGCCCTTCCCTGGCGCACAACCCGGCATGCGCATAGGGTAGTACTCAACCACGCAAGTATCGGAACATGAAAGCGCCCTTTCACACCCATACCGTCGTTGCAAAGCCTCGCCATAGCCAGAGCTATGTCTGCGTTTTGCGCCTAGGCCTGCGCGCGAAATCATCACTTTCATTTTGTTCCTCTACTTACGTGCCTGAGTACTAACCCCATCATGTCCCTCGCCCGATTCCATCCCCGCCTGCTTGACGCACTCAAGGGCTACAACCGGGAGAGGTTGGGCAAGGATGTGGGCTCGGGCCTGACGGTGGGCATCGTTGCCCTGCCGCTGGCCATGGCGTTTGCGATTGCCAGCGGCCTCAAGCCCGAGGCCGGGCTGTGGACGGCCATCATCGCGGGCTTTCTCATCTCCGCGCTGGGCGGCACCACGGCGCAGATTGGCGGCCCGGCAGGGGCTTTCATCGTCATCGTCTACGGCATCGTCGAGCGCTACGGCGTGGCGAACCTGCTGATTTCCACCGCCTGCGCGGGCGTGCTGCTGTTTGCGCTAGGCCTGTTCAAGCTGGGCACACTGGTGCGCTACGTGCCGGTGAGCATCGTGATTGGCTTTACCAACGGCATTGCGGTGCTGATTGCGCTGTCGCAGGTGAAAGACCTGCTGGGGCTGGAGATCGCCAAGATGCCGGGCGATTTTTTCTCGCAGCTCAAGACCCTGGCCGCCCACATCCACACGCTCAACCTGTACGCCCTGGCGCTGGGCACGGTGTGCGTACTGGGGCTGTTTGTGTGGCCCAAGGTGTTTGTACCGGGCTCGCCGCTGATCCGCCTGCTGGAAGGCCGCTCGGTGCGCACCTTTGCCCGGGTGCCGGGGCCCATCGTGGCGCTGGTCACGCTGTCGCTGCTGGCCTGGGCCCTGGGCCTGCCCGTCGAGACGCTGGGCACCAAATTTGGCAGCATTCCCAGCGGCCTGCCGGTGTTTGAGCTGCCCGAGTTCACCTGGGACACGGTGCGCCTGCTGGTCACGCCCACGCTGACCATTGCCCTGCTGGGCGCGGTGGAGTCGCTGCTGTGCGCCCGCGTGGCCGACCAGCTCGCCAGCGACCCGCACCACCTGAAGCACGACCCCAACCAGGAGCTGATGGCCCAAGGTGTGGCCAACTTCACCGTGGCCTTTTTCGGCGGCATGCCCGCCACCGGCACGATTGCGCGCACCGTCACCAACATCCGCTCTGGCGCCACCTCGCCCATCGCGGGCATAGTGCACGCCCTGGTGCTGGCCGCCGTGGTGCTGGTGGCCGCACCACTGGCGCTGTACATCCCGCTGGCGGTGCTGGCGGGCATCTTGCTGTTTGTGGCCTGGAACATGGGCGAATGGCACGAATTTGTACGGCTCAAGCAGTTCAGCAACCACTACCGCATGCTGTTGCTGGGCACGTTTTTCCTCACCGTGGTGTTCGACCTGACGGTGGCGGTGGAGGTGGGCATGCTGCTGGCATGCGCCTTCTTCATCCGCCGCATGAGCACGCTGTTCCATGTGGATGCTGTCGCCGAAGCGGAAGGCGCGCTGGTCTACAAACTCTACGGCGCGCTGTTCTTCGGGGCGGTGGCCAAGATCGACCCCATCGTGCAAGCCGTGGAAAGCCGCCAACAAGGCACCCGCGTGGTACTGGACGCGTCGCAGCTCATCTCGCTCGATGCCAGCGGGCTAGACGCGCTGGAGCAGCTGTTCAAAGCCATCACCCACCGCGGCGGCCAGCTCTACATCAACGACCTGAACGACCAGCCCCGGGGGCTGATGGAGCGCTCGGGCTTTGCGGGTCGGCTCAAAGATTTTCAAACCAGCTCCGCAGCAGGGCTTTGAAACCGCGCCCTTAGCGGTTGCGCTCCGTCTCCGGGTCGGGCACGGATAGGGTGCGCAGCACACGGTAGTCGGGGTCGAACACCACGGTAAACACCATGGAGGTGTTTGGCGGCTCCAGGTAACGCCAGTCGTAGTGCACCTCGTTCTTCAGTTTGAAAGGCGTGGTCTTCATGGGCTTGCCCAGCATCTTGCGCACGTCTTCCATCATCATGCCGGGCTGGACCTTGGCGAAGTTTTGCGGGGTCAGCACCTGGCGCAGGGCGCTCATCTTGCCGTCGGGGCCGATAGTGATCATGTAGTTCACATGGCCCGCAGGCTGGCGGTTGTACTCGAAGGTGCGGCCACCTTCGGGCGCATCCCATACTTTCTCGGGCTCGCCAAATTGGGCCCGCACATCGGCCTCGGTGGCCACGCCCTCTTCCAGTTTTTCAATGCGCTGCGGGTCACAGGCACTCAAAGCCAACGCCACGCACACTAAACCTGCCCACTTTTTCAACATCGCTTGTTGCCCCCGTAAAATCAAGCCAACCAAAGGTCCCAAGTCTATGTCTATCTTCGCCCGCCCCCACTACCAATCCGATGCCACGCTGTTCATCGACCAGCTCAAGGCCCAGAAGCCCGAACTCGAAGCCCAGCAACTCGCAGGCCGCGCCCTGCTTTGGGAGCAAAAGGTAGACCGCAGCGCCCAGGAAGAGTACCGCGAAGGCCGCGTGGCGCAAAACCCGTACGTCTACCAGACTAGCAACAAATAAATAGCCAAATTGGCAGCTAGCGCCCATTCCATAAGCACGAGCAGCTATTTAATTTATAGTGAATGCAGTGATTGAAGCGCTAATCCCTCCAGACACGCTGGACCCGGTGGCGCGAGCCCGCCTGTACGGCGAGCCGATGTTCGCCATGCCGGTGGATTTGTACATCCCGCCAGACGCGCTGGAGGTGTTTCTCGATGCCTTCGAAGGCCCGCTGGACCTGCTGCTGTACCTGATACGGCGCCAAAACTTCAACATCCTCGACATCCCCATGGCGGCCCTGACGCGCCAATACCTGGCGTATGTGGACGAGATCCGCAGCCGCAACTTGGAGCTGGCGGCCGACTACCTGCTGATGGCGGCCATGCTGATCGAGATCAAGTCGCGCATGCTGCTGCCGCCCAAAAAGGCCGCCGAGGGCGAAGAGGCCGAAGACCCCCGCGCCGCCCTGGTACGCCGCCTACTGGAGTACGAGCAGATCAAGCTGGCCGCAGCCCGGCTCAACGCCCTGCCCCAGTTTGGCCGCGACTTTCTCAAGGCCCAGGTGTTTATCGAGCAGGCGCTGCAGCCGCGATTGCCCGAGGTGCACGTGGCCGACCTGCAAGAGGCTTGGCGCGATATTTTGCGCCGGGCCAAACTCGTGCAACACCACACCATCACCCGCGAAGAACTATCCGTGCGCGAACACATGAGCTATTTGCTCAAGACCCTGCAAGGCCGCAAGTTTGTGGAGTTTGAAGAGCTGTTCGATGCCGCCAAAGGCATGTCGGTGCTGGTGGTGACCTTCATCGCCCTGCTGGAGCTGGCCAAGGAGACGCTGGTAGAGATTGTGCAGGCCGAGGCCTTTGCACCCATCTATGTGCGCCTGGCCTACTCGCCCGTCTCGGTGGCTTAGCCGCCGAAGTGCTTGCGGTAACGCGCCGGTAAATCGGCAATACGCAGCAGCATGGGCAGGTCGGCGGTGTTGAAATCCGGGTCCCAGGCGGGCGCGCCCAGCACTTTGGCACCCAGGCGCAGATAACCCTTGATCAAGGCCGGTGGCTCGATGGCCAGCGTGCTGTCGAACTGCTCGATGGGCAGCGGCAGACGCGGCTGCACGTGGTATTCGATCGGGGCCATGTGGGTTTTTTGCAGTTGGTGCCAGATGCTGGCCGCCGCGTCGCCGCCCACCACACCGTTGTGCAGCATGGGGATGCTGGCACAGCCGACCATGGTGTCGAGCTGGTTGCGCTGCATGAACTCGGCCAGCGCGCCCCACAGGGCCAGAATCACGCCGCCGTGGCGGTGGTCGGCATGCACGCAGCTGCGGCCCAGCTCCACCATGCGGCTGCGCAGGTTGCGCAGGCGCACCAGGTCAAATTCCATATCGCTGTAGGTGCTGCCCACGCGCCTGGCCTGCACCGGGGTGAGCACCCGGTAGGTGCCGATCACCGCGTTGCTGGCCACGTCGCGCACCAGCAGGTGTTCGCAAAAGTCGTCAAACAAATCCACGTCATGCCCGGGCAGCTTGGTGGACAGGCGCGCGCCCATCTCCACGGCAAACACCTGGTAACGCAGCCGCTGGGCTTCGCGCACTTCGTCCTGGTGCCGCGCCCAGGACACGGCAATGCCGCCCGCAGCGGCCACAGGCTGGGCCTCGACACGGGGGATAGGCGCCACTACCCGCTCGTCGCGCCGGTGCAGCGCTCCGCGCAGCAAATGGGCCGGGTTGAACGCCGACACCAGCGAAATAGGCGACAGCGCGAAGGTGGGGGTGGGCAGTTCTTTCATGGACTTCTCCTGTGTGTGCAGCAGAGTCTGAAAGTGGGGTGTGACACGGCTGTGAAGCTGGTGTGGCGCTTGTGTGACAGTGCTTTCAAATCAATAGCACTTTACGCCCATTCCATAAGCGCCAGGGGCCTAAAACGCTTACATACTTCACCGCAATGCCACGGTCATCTGTTTCCACACCGGGTCTTGCCATTTGCCAAACAACACCAGCAGACCGGGGCTGCTGGCCTGCTTTTCCACCGCCAGGGTGTCGAGCTTCCAGACTTCAAAGCTGCGCTTGGCGCGGCCCTCCACCACCGCTTCGCGCAGGGCCAGCAGGCGCTCGCCGCCGTGCACCCAGCCCGCAAATTCCAGTGTGCCCAGGCCGGGTGCGTTGCTGCCGGGGGGCACGGTGTCCAGCGTCCAGCCCTCTGCGGTTTGGCGGTACAACCACAGCTCGCGCCAGCCCGCCAGGGGCTGCACCGCCAGGGCCACCGCCTTGCCGTTGGGGCTGGTGCTGGCCGATGCCGTCCAGGCCACGCCATAGGTGCAGCGCTGGTGCAATGGGCGGGCGGTGGGGTGCTGGGCATCCACCAGCAGCACGCAGGTCTGCCCTGGCTCGCCCGGCTGGGTGACGATGCGGGGGCGGGAGCCTGCGGCGTTGGTTTCTGCGGCTGGCACGGCGGCCCAGCGGGAAGCGCTGACGCGGATGGCGGCCTCGCTCTCAGCGGCAAAGTCTGCGTCGGCCAGCTCGGCGCGGTTCAGGGCGGCCAGGGCATCGACGGCGCGCTGGGCAGCGGCCAGGGCCTGGGGAGCTTCCTGGCGGCGGGTAGCGGCAAAGGCCAGCGCCGACTGCACGGCGGCGCGGCGCAACTGGATACGGTTGGCCAGCACCGGGCTGAGGGTGGCGGTGTCGATCTGCTCCAGCAGCCGGGCCCGCTGCTGGTCTTGCCGGGTTTGCACGGTGGGCGACAGGTTCGGGTCCTGGCAGTCGCTGCGGCTCAGGGCCAGGGTGGCGCGGGCGCGCTGCTCGGGGCTGGCGGCGGGCTGGGCCAGTACGCGGGCAAAGGCGTCGCCGTCGTAACAAATCTGCATGCTGCCGTCGCGCTCGGTGCTGGTCATCTGGATGCCGTAGGCGGCCACGGCTTCCAACTGCGCGGCCAACCGGGTATCTGCTGCCGTAGGAGCCGCACCGGCGCTGCTGCCCTGGCGGCTGGTGGCGCGGCGGGCCAGGCGGTCGGCCATCTGGCCCAAGGCATCCTGGGCTTCGGCGGTGTTGCTGCCTGCCGGGGCGGCTTGCAGGTAGGCGGCGGCGTAGGCTACGCCCAGCGCTTCAGAGCCGGGGGTGTCGCGCACAAAGCGCAGCACAGCCAGCAGCTCGGGCGCCTCCTGCGGGGTGGCCCGGGTGGTGCGGACCTGCGACTGCCGCACAAATCCCGCCCGCTCGCGGCGGTAGTCGTAGACCTGCAGGTAGTCCATGCGCTGGCCGCGGATCTCCAGCGTGTCGCCCTGGGTCAGCACGGCCTGCACCGGGGCGGCATCACGTGCCGCGCCGCGCAGCGCTACCTGGTCTTGGACCACGATGGCCAGTTGGGGGGCTGCGGCGAGCGCCGCGTGGGCACACATAGATGCCAAGGCCAACAGAGCAGCTACAGCGCGCATTATTCGGCTCCCTTGTCGGCGGCTTCGGTGGCTTCAGCTTCGGGCTCTGCCGGGTTGCCGCTCTTGCCTGCCCCCAGCAGGGCGGAGCCGATGAAACCGCCATCGGTGGGTGGCGCGGCGATGATGACCTGGACCTTGTCAGACAGTTTGTCGGCCATGATCTTCTGGATCAGCAACGGGTGGCGGGTGACCAGCGCGCCATCGCGGGCCATTTGCTCGCTGGTGATCTTGCCCACGCGGTCGAGCCGGTAAGCTTCGGCATCGGCCAGCTTTTGGCGCGAATCGGCTTCGCCCTGGGCTTCGATGCGGCGGGCGGCGGCGGCACCTTCGGCGGTGCGGATGCGCGAGACCTTGTCGGCCTCGGCCTCCAGTTGGCGCTGCTCGATCTGCTTTTGTTTGAACGGCAGCACATGGCGCATGGCTTCTTCCTGGGCCTTGGCGGCAATGACCTGCTCGGAACCGGCGGCTTGGGCCGACTTTTCGCGGCGCACGCGTTCGGCATCGGCATCCAGCGCGGCTTCTTGCACCCGCTTGCCCTTGAGCTCCAGCGTGTAGCGCATTTTTTCGGATTCCAGCTCTTCGGACAGCAGACGCTCCATGCCGCGTTTGTAGTCGGCGGGCAAGTCCACCTTGCCAATTTCTACCGAGCGCAGCAGGATGCCGTCGGCGGCCAGCTTGGGCTTGAGCTCGGCTTCGATCAGTTGCTGGATCTCGCCGCGCTTACTGGAAAAAATCTCGCGCACGGTGTAGCGGGTAAAGGTTTTGTAGACCACGCCCTGCACCGCGGGCTGGACGATATCTTGGCGGATATCAGCAGGCAGGTCTTGCGACAGGCTGGCCAGGCGGCGCGGGTCCAAGGCATATCGCACACCCACATCCACCCCCACCGACAGGCCTTCTACCGACTGGAACTGCGCGCTGCCATCGGCGGACACGGGGCGGTAGAGCTGGTCGCGCAGGTTGTATTGGCGCAGGCTGTGGATGCCGGGCAGCACCAGCACCGAGCCTTCGGCCCACTGGGTGGTGTCGCCGGTGAAACGGTTGCTGCGGATGCCCACCTCGCCGCGCGCCACGGTTTGCAGCGGCGGTTGGCTCCAGACCAGCGTGCCCGCAGCCACCAGCACAGCCACCGCCAGTACGGCGCGGCCAGCGCGGGGGGTGGCTACCTGGCCCAGGCCCTGGGCACTGTTGCGACCCAGGCGGCGCAGGGCGAGGGTGATGGAACGGACAAGGCGAGAGGGGTGCAGGGACATGGCGGGCTCCAAAGGTTGTTGAATCAGGCCACCCGGTGGGGGTGTGGCTGAATTCTTTTCCGCACCCCCTGGAGCAAACAACGCAGCCCTGGTAGCAGTTGCTTCCGGCGGCGGAAGAAACACTCTCACCGGCGGCCAGGGCGGGCTTGGATAATCAATCCATACCAACGCTTGAGAATCTGCACCATGGAAAAAGTGGCTGTCATCGAAGACGACCAACCCACCAGCCAGCTGTTGCGCGGCTGGATCGAGGCCGCGCAGCCAGGCATTAGGGTGGAGCAGTGGTTTACCCGCGACAGCGCCGAGGCCGCCATTGCCCGCGAGCAGTACGACCTGGTGGTGCTGGACATCGAGCTGGGCCGCGAGCGGCATGCGGGCGTGGCCATCATCAACGCCATCAACAAAACCCGGCCTGGCACGCCGGTGCTGGTGGTGTCGGCCATGCCGGCCACCATTTACCGCAGCATCATGAAGGCGCTGGATGCCTGGGACTACCTGCAAAAAACCACGTTCGAAGAGGCCGACTTCATCGACACGTTTCTGGAAATCCTGCGGGCGGGCCGGGCCACCGCCAAAGCGCCACCCCAGGCGCTGTCGGCAGATGCCGATGCCTTGTCGCTGGACCCGCTGCGGCAAAACTCCGCCCTGTGGCGTGGCCAGCGCATCAACCTGCCGCTGACGGCGCAGCGCATTCTGGCCACGCTGTACCAGCGCCGGGGCCAGGTGGTGTCGTATGACGATCTGTACCAGGTGGTCAAGAGTGGCCGCAACCGGGACAACGTGCGCAAACACGTCAGCACCATCCGCGAGGCCTTTCGCGAACTGGACCCGGAATTTGACGCGATAGAAAACGTGCCGATGCGCGGCTTTCGCTGGACGGTGCCTGCATGAGGCCCTTGGGGCGGCTGCCGTTCCAGGTGCCTTTTCAGGTGCCGTTCCGCATTCCATTTGGCCTGCGGTTTTTCTTTCGCACCGCCTTTGCCCTGCTGGCCCTGGCCACCCTGGCCCTGGCCCTGAGCGTGCTGCAAGAAGAAAAACAACGCGGCCTGCGCAGCTACCAAAACAGCTTTCAGCAAAACCTGGCCCAGATCGCCCAGCGCCTGCGCCACCCCACCGGGCAACTGGCCTTGCTTAACCCAGGCCTGGGCAGCAGCCCCGACCAACCGCTGTACCCGGTGGTGCTGCCGTTTGCCGCCATCGACTTTGACGACCGCAGCAAGGTACAGCAGGCGGTGGAGATGGCGGGCTGCGGCGTGCAGTACCCCGATGGCTCCAGCCTGTGCGTGGCGGTGGGCAACAACCCCTGGGCGGGCGGCTTCATCTACCTGGTGGGCAGCTATGCCACCGCCGAGCCCTTGGTCGCCCACAGCCGGGGCGACCCGGTGCTAGACCAGGCCCACCGCCTGCAGGTCGCGGTGCAATTGCCTGGTGGCAGCAACAGCCAGTGGCTGGCCCCGTTTGAAACCGATGCCGATACCGGGCCCCAAAGCGCCTCGGGCGTGCCCACGGTACGCGGGCGTTTGACCGGGTTTGCGCTGGACGCGCAAGGCCAGGCCGGTGGCCGCCCGGTACGCGACTTTCGCGGCTGGCTGTGGCAAGACGGGCGCTGCCTGCCTGCAGACACCCCCAGCACGGCCAGTGCCTGCAGGAAGCAGGTATTTTTCTCGGTGCGCCTGCCCATTGACCTGTGGCGCGATGCAGTTTTTACCGCCAGCCGCAGCGCCAGCAAAACCGCCCCGGCCTGGCCGCCGCCGAACCTAGACCAGGTGCGGGTGCAGTTGCAGATGCTGGCCCCTGGCAGTGCCACCCGCGTGTTCGACAGCCTACAAATCGGTGCCACCCCGCCATTCACCCTGGCCAGCCTGGTGCCCCTGCTCCAGCCCGGTGAAACTTTGCAGATTCGCCAACTGGGTGCGGGCGCTCAGCCAGCGCGGACCCTGGCCACGCTCCAGGCACCCGCTGCCACCGAGCCCGCCCCGCGCTGGCTGGACCGCCTGGTCGCCCGGCTGCCGGTGGCCGACTACGACATCCCGCTACAGGCTTCGGAGACCATCACCACCAGCCTGGGCAGCTTTGGGCTGACGCTGCACGGCGACCTGCGCAGCGTGAACCAGAACCTGGCGCGCGTGGCCACCCGGATGTCGTGGTTTGTGGGGGCCATGCTGCTGGCGATTGCGCTCACCTGGCTGGCCATCGAGCTGCGCATCATCCGCCGCATCACCCTTCTGACCAAACGCTCGGCGGCCGTGTCGCACAGCATGCGCAGCGCGGATGGCGTGCTGGCGCTGGACCTGGTGGATGTGCGCGGCCATGACGAATTGGGCGTGCTGGCCACCGCGCTGGCTGAGCTGTTGCAGCGGGTGCACGACGACCTCAAACGCGAACGTATCCGCACCGCCCAGGAAAAAGACATGTGGCACGCGGTAGGCCATGAAATCATGTCGCCCCTGCAGTCCCTGAAGGCCTTGCACGGCACCGCCCAGGACCCCAGCAACCGCTACATCCAGCGCATGCAGCGGGCTATCCAGGTGCTCTACGGCAGCGCTTCTCCCAGCGAAGCCTTTGAGGCCAGCCTGCTGGACACCGAACGGCTGGACGTGAATGCATTCCTGACCCAGGTGGCCGACAACGCGGCCAGCGCAGGTATTGGCGGCGTGCAGTTCAGTCCGCTGGCCGACCCACTATGGGTCAAGGCCGACGCCCATTCGCTGGAAGACGTGGTCACCCACGTACTCACCAACGCCCAGCGCCACCGCACGGCAGGCAGCCCCATCACACTCACCCTGGAGCGCCTGGGCCAAGAAGTGCTGGTAGGCATCGACAACCAGGGCCCGCCCATCCCGGCGGAGCTCCTGGGCAAGATATTCGAGTATGGCGTGTCCAGCCAGGCCGACACCGCCGCCCTGGGCAGCCGAGGCCAGGGCCTGTTTGTGGCCAAAACCTACATGGCCAAAATGGGCGGGACGATTGCGGCGCAGAACACCGGCGATGGAGTGCGGCTGGAACTGCGCTTGCAGGCGGGGTGACAACCCCACACCATGGTGCCTACCGCAGCGTAGCCGCAATCCGCTCCGCACACGACTTGGCTTGCGCCGCATCCCGCGCCTCGACCATCACGCGGACCAGGGGCTCGGTGCCGCTGGCGCGGATCAGCACGCGGCCGTTATTGCCGAGCTCGGCTTCGGCGGCTTTTGTAGCCAGCGGAAGCTGGGTGTTGGCTTTCCAGTCCTGGCCGGGCTGCAGGCGCACATTGATCAGGGTTTGCGGGAACAGGGTCAGGTCGGCCAGCAGCTCACCCAGGGTCTGGCCGGTGCGCACGCAGGCCTGCAGCACCTGCAGAGCGCTGACCAGGCCGTCGCCGGTGGTGTGCTTGTCCAGCGCCAGCAGGTGGCCGGAGCCTTCGCCACCCAGCAGCCAGCCGCGCTTTTCCAGCTCTTCCAGCACGTAGCGGTCGCCCACCTTGGCGCGGACCAGTTCCACGCCCTTGTCCTTCAGCGCCAGCTCGACGGCCATGTTGGTCATCAGCGTGCCAACCACGCCGGGCACGGCATCGCCCGCGCGCTTGCTGGCCGCCTTGCCGCCGCGCGACAGGCGCTCCTTGACCATCAGGTAGAGGATTTCATCGCCGTTGAACAGGCGGCCATGGGCATCGACCATCTGCAGGCGGTCGGCATCGCCGTCCAGCGCCACACCGAAGTCGGCGCGGTGGGCTTTGACAGCATCGACCAGGGCCTGGGGATGGGTGGCACCGACGTTTTCGTTGATGTTGATGCCGTCGGGTGCACAGCCGATGGCGATGACTTCGGCACCCAGTTCATGGAACACCTTGGGCGCGATCTGGTAGGCCGCGCCATGGGCACCATCGACCACAATGCGCACGCCTTTGAGCGTGAGGGGACTGGGGAAGGTGCTTTTGCAAAACTCAATGTAACGCCCAGACGCATCTTCGAGGCGGCGGGTTTTGCCCAGAGAGGCGGAATCGGCCCACACGGGCGGGGTGTCCAGCGCGGCTTCAACCGCCAGCTCCCAGGCATCGGGCAGCTTGGCGCCTTCGGCACTGAAGAACTTGATGCCATTGTCGGGGTATGGGTTGTGGCTGGCGCTGATGACCACGCCCAGACTGGCGCGCTGTGCACGCGTCAGGTAGGCCACGCCCGGCGTGGGCAGTGGGCCTAGCAGTACCACGTCTACACCGGCAGAGTTAAAGCCGGATTCGAGCGCGCTTTCCAGCATGTAGCCAGAGATGCGTGTGTCTTTGCCGATCAGCACCGTAGGGCGCGCTTCGGTTTGTTTGAGTACGCGGCCAACTGCATGGGCCAGGCGCAATACAAAGTCGGGCGTAATGGGGTGCTTGCCTACCGTGCCGCGGATGCCATCGGTACCGAAATATTGACGGGTCATTGTTTTCCTTTTTTTGTTTAGACACGGCCTGCGCAGCGCCTGTTTGCGGGGCCGGGTGCCATTGTGCGGGCGATTAAACCGCAGTTGTTTTTACAGTCGATACATTGTGTGTTCAGTGATACGCCGCTGCCCAGACCTTCATAGCTTGGGCAGTCGCGGCCACGTCATGGACCCGCACCACGCGCGCGCCCCTTTCCACAGCTAGCAAAGCGGCCGCCACGCTGGGCACCAATCGTTCGTCCGGGCCAAGAGGGGCATTGGCCGTACTGCCCATACCGGCCAGCGACGACTTGCGCGACCACCCCACCAAGAGCGGGTAACCCAAGGCCAACAGCGCCTGTTGCCGGGCCAGCAGGGCAAAGTTTTGGGCGACGGTTTTGCCAAAGCCAATGCCGGGGTCCAGCACGATGCGGGTCTTTTCGATACCTTGTGCTGATAGAGCCTGGGCATATCGCTCTAAAAACAATAGCACCTGCTCTACTACGTCACCCTGCATGGGCTCGGCCTGCATGGTGAGCGGTTCACGGTGCATGTGCATCAGGCACACGCCGCACGACGGGTGTCGTGCCACCACATCCGTAGCGGCCAGCGGGTGCGCCGGGTCGGTCCAGCGCAGGGCCCAGATATCGTTGAGGATGTCCACACCAGCATCCAGCGCGGCCTGCATGACCTGGGGCTTGTAGGTGTCTACCGAAATCGGTACGCCCAGCGTGGTAGCGACCCGTAGCACCGGCAGCAGTCGAGCCAGCTCTTGCTCTACCGGTACCGGCAAGGCACCAGGGCGGGTGGATTCTGCACCGATGTCCAGAATGTGGGCCCCGTCGCGCAACAACTGCTCGCAGTGCGCCAGAACTGCGGCGGTGTTGGCATGCTGCCCGCCATCGGAAAAAGAGTCGGGGGTGACGTTGACGATGCCCATCACCTGGGGCTGGGTCAAATCGATGCGGAAGCGGGTGGTTTGCCAGAGCATGGGAGTTGTGAACTTGTCAGAAATGAAAACGGGGCCTGAAAAGCCCCGTGATCGAGATCACCTATCAACGCGCTAACGCGCCCAATGGTTTACACCGCAGTTACCGTAGTTACGCCGCCGTGGGTGCGGGTTCGACAGCCGGGACTACCGGTGCGCCACCACTGCCACCGTTGCTACCGCCGCCCGTGGGCGTGCGGGGTGTCCAGTCTTTCGGCGGACGGGGTTCGCGGCCCGCCATGATGTCGTCAATCTGCTCCACGTCGATGGTTTCCCATTCGAGCAAGGCCTTGGCCATGGCGTGCATCTTGTCGCTGTTGTCCTCGATCAGTTTGCGCGCCAGAGCGTACTGCTGGTCGATGATGCGGCGCACTTCGCTGTCGACCTTTTGCATGGTCTGCTCGCTCATATTGGTGGTCTTGGTGACCGAGCGGCCCAGGAACACTTCACCTTCGTTCTCGGCGTAGACCATGGGGCCCAGCGCATCGGTCATGCCGTAGCGGGTCACCATGTCACGAGCGATGGAGGTGGCGCGTTCGAAGTCATTGCTGGCACCGGTGGTCATCTGGTTCATGAACACTTCTTCGGCGATACGGCCACCGAACAGCATGCTGATCTGGCTCAGCATGTATTCGCTGTCGTAGCTATAGCGGTCTTGGGCGGGCAGGCTCATGGTGACACCCAGGGCACGGCCACGGGGGATCACGGTCACCTTGTGCACCGGATCGCACTTGGGCAGCAGCTTACCGATCAGGGCGTGGCCAGACTCGTGGTAAGCCGTGTTGCGGCGCTCGTCCTCGGGCATGACCATGCTCTTGCGCTCGGGGCCCATGAGGATCTTGTCCTTGGCCTTCTCGAAGTCTTGCATTTCCACCACACGGGCACTGCGGCGGGCGGCCATCAGCGCGGCTTCGTTGCACAGGTTGGCCAGATCGGCACCCGACATGCCGGGCGTACCACGGGCAATCACGTTGGGGTTCACGTCCTGGCTGACCGGGATCTTGCGCATGTGGACGACCAGAATCTGCTCGCGGCCCCGGATATCGGGCAGCGTGACATAGACCTGGCGGTCGAAACGGCCGGGGCGCAGCAGGGCCGCGTCCAGAATGTCGGGGCGGTTGGTGGCAGCCACCACGATCACGCCCAGGTTGGTTTCAAAGCCGTCCATCTCAACCAGCATCTGGTTCAGGGTTTGTTCGCGCTCATCATTACCACCACCCAGACCGGCACCGCGTTGGCGGCCCACCGCATCGATTTCATCGATGAAGATGATGCAAGGTGCGTTCTTTTTGGCGTTCTCAAACATGTCGCGAACCCGGGCAGCGCCCACGCCGACGAACATTTCCACGAAATCAGAACCGCTGATACTGAAGAAAGGCACTTTCGCCTCGCCAGCAATGCTCTTGGCCAACAGGGTTTTACCGGTGCCGGGGGGGCCGACCAGCAGCAGGCCGCGAGGGATGCGGCCGCCGAGCTTCTGGAACTTGGCCGGGTCTTTCAGGAAATCGACGACTTCCTTGACTTCTTCCTTGGCTTCGTCACAACCGGCCACGTCGGCAAAGGTCACCACGTTGTTGTTTTCGTCCATCATGCGGGCTTTGCTCTTGCCGAAGCTGAACGCACCGCCCTTGCCGCCGCCCTGCATCTGGCGCATGAAGTACACCCACACGCCGATCAACAGCAGCATCGGGCCCCAGCTAACCAGCAAGGTCATGAGCAGGGAGCCTTCTTCGCGGGGTTTGACATCGAATTTGATGTTGTTGGCGATCAGGTCGCCCACCAGGCCACGGTCGAGGTAGGTGGCGTTGGTGCGGATGCGGCGGTCATCATTGGTGATGGCGACAATCTCCGTACCGCCCTGGCCTTCCTGGATGGAGACGGATTTAATTTGTTTGTTGCGCACTTCGTCCAAAAAGTCCGAATAGCCCACATAACCAGAACTCACACCCGCGCGGGTGTCGAACTGTTTGAAAACCGTGAATAGCACCATCGCAATGACGAGCCAGACGGCAATTTTGGAAAACCACGGATTTTTCAAGCAACGCTCCGGTAGGAAAGACTTCAACGTAAGTGCGTACTATTTTAGGCGTTTCAAGGGCCGGTACGGCAATTCTTGACTATGGCGGCCATAGCAGCAACAAGGGTTTAGGGATTGCCCTGGCCATTTTCAGGCGCGATTTGTGCGGTTTTAGGTGCTACTTTCAAGCCCACGCCGACCAAAAAGGTTTCGGTCGATTTGTCGCGCGAGGCTTTGGGCTTGATAGGCTTGACCATATGGAAAGTCTGCTTGAACAACTTCACCAGCGGGTCGTAGGCCCCACCGTGGAACAGCTTGACCACCAACGCACCCTGCGGCTTCAAATGGCCTTGGCAAAAATCCACCGCCAATTCAACCAAGCCTTCGACGCGCGCGGCATCGGCGGCGTGGATGCCCGACAGGTTGGGGGCCATGTCCGACAAAATCACGTCGGCCAGCCGCCCGTCCATGGCCTGGGTCAATTTGCCCAGCATCTCGTCTTCGCGGAAATCGCCCTGGAAGAACACCACGCCCTCCACCGGCTCCATGGGCAGCAGGTCGATGGCGATGATGCTGCCATTGAGTGCACCCACCGCCGCACCGCCACCCGCCGCCGTCTTGGGCGACAGCTTGCGCCGCACGTACTGGCACCAGGCCCCCGGGGTGGAGCCCAGATCGACCACCAGGTGGCCGGGCTTGATGAGGTGGAAAGTCTCGTCAATCTCCTTTAATTTATAGGCCGCACGGGCCCGGTAGCCCTCGCGTTTGGCCAACACGACATAGGGGTCGTTGACGTGGTCGTTAAGCCACGCCTTGTTGACTTTTTTACTTTGTGTTTTAACTTTCATCTTGGCCTTGATAATACGCACATGTCTCAAATACAACTTACCCCTGTCCAGCGCAAGGTGCACCGCGCCGAAGCCCACCATTTAAACCCTGTGGTGATGGTGGGCAGCGACGGCCTGACCCCCGCTGTTACCAAAGAAATCAACCTCGCGTTGAATTCCCACGGCCTGATCAAGGTCCGCGTTTTCTCGGACGACCGCGTCGCCCGAGAAGCCATGTTCCTGGCCCTGGCCGACGAACTCGGCGCGGCCCCCATCCAGCACATCGGCAAACTACTGGTGCTGTGGCGCCCGCAACCCGAAATCACCAAAGAACGCAAGGTGGACGAAGACCGCATGGCCGGTCCACGCGATTTCAAGGTGCTCAAGCACAGCACCCGTGGTGGTCAACGCCCCGAAGTGAAAACGCTGCGCGTGCTGGGCAACCAGCGTTTGACCGCAGGCGGCACCGTGAAACGCGCCAAGCCGAAGCCAAAGACCAGCCTCAAAAAGCGCAGCCAGACCTGATCTAGACGCGTTGGGCCGACACTTTCCACAGTGTCGCGCCCGCTGCCAGCCATTGCAGCAAGTACAGGGCACTACCCAGACCGTGCCACAGCTTCAAATTCTCCCGCGCCACGATGTGCGGCGAGATGGCAAATTCCACCAGCACCGCCGCCAAAAAACCAAATGCTATAAAAATAGTAGCTGCCTGCGCTTGTCCGATAAGCACAGAGCCCTGTTTTGACCTGGAAAGCATCAACAGGATCAGCGTGCAGGCCATGGACAGCCAGGTCTGCGCGGTGAACAGCTTGGCAGCCATACCACCGGCCATGGCCGGGGTGGGCAGCACCGCAAACAGCATCGGCACCACCATGAAGCCCAGCGTGCTCAGGCTGCCCCACCACAGGGCGGCCAAAAACACGGGCAGGCGTTGGCGCATGGATGTCAGATGTAGCTGACGGCTATGACTTCGTAACGCTTGATGCCGCCGGGTGCATTCACCTCGGCGGTGTCGCCCACTTCCTTGCCGATCAAGGCGCGGGCAATGGGGCTGGAGACGTTGACGCGGCCCAGCTTGAGGTCGGCCTCGTCTTCGCCGACGATCTGGTACTGCACGGCCTGGCCGCTGTCTTCATCTTCCAGATCGACCGTGGCACCGAAGACCACACGGCCACCGGCATCCAGCGTGGCGGGGTCGATGATCTGGGCCACCGACAACTTGCCTTCGACCTCCTGGATGCGGCCTTCGATGAAGCCCTGGCGGTCCTTGGCGGCTTCGTATTCGGCGTTTTCGCTCAAATCACCCTGGGCACGGGCTTCCGAGATGGCGTTGATCACCCAGGGGCGCTCCACCGTCTTGAGCTTGTGCAATTCGGCTTTGAGAGACTCTGCGCCGCGCTTGGTAATGGGTAGGGTAGACATGGTTACAACTCCAAATACGGCTTAAGCCAACAACTGCGCATGCATTTCCTGTACCGAGATGACATCCAGGTCGTCCAGGTACTGCATGCCTTCCACCGCCGCTTCGGCACCAAAAATGGTGGTGAAGGTGGTGACGCGGGCCAATAAAGCCGAGGTGCGGATGTGGCGCGAATCGGCAATCGCGTTGCGGCGTTCTTCCACGGTGTTGATGACCAGGGCAATCTCGTTGTTCTTGATCATGTCCACGATGTTCGGCCGGCCTTCGGTGACCTTGTTGACCGTGGTGCAGGCAATGCCCGCAGCCTGGAAAGCCGCCGACGTGCCCTTGGTGGCGATCAGATCAAAGCCCAGCGCGCTCAGCCCACGCGCCACTTCCACGGCACGCGCCTTGTCGTTGTTCTTGACCGACACAAAGGCCTTGCCCGAGCGCGGCAGCTTGGTGCCCGCGCCGATTTGCGACTTCACAAAGGCTTCGCCAAAGGTCTTGCCCACGCCCATCACCTCGCCGGTGGACTTCATCTCGGGGCCGAGAATCGTGTCCACACCGGGAAACTTGACGAACGGGAACACAGCTTCCTTGACGCTGAAATACGGCGGGGTCACTTCCTTGAAGATGCCCTGCGCGTCCAGCGACTGGCCGACCATGCAGCGCGCCGCCACCTTGGCCAGTTGGATGCCGGTGGCCTTGCTGACGAAGGGCACGGTGCGCGATGCACGCGGGTTCACTTCCAGCACGTAGATCACGTCCTTGCCATCCACATGCTGGATGGCGAACTGCACGTTCATCAGGCCGACGACGCGCAAAGCATGCGCCATGGCCGTGGTTTGGCGTTTGATCTCTGTCACGGTCTCGGCCGACAGGTAGTACGGTGGCAACGAGCAGGCCGAGTCACCGCTGTGTACGCCCGCTTGCTCGATGTGCTCCATCACGCCGCCGATGAACACACGCTGGCCGTCGCAGATTGCGTCCACATCGCATTCAATAGCGTCGTTCAGGAAGCGGTCGAGCAGCACCGGCGAATCGTGGCTGACCTTGACGGCCTCGCGCATGTAGCGCTCCAGGTCGCGCTGCTCGTGGACGATTTCCATGGCCCGGCCGCCCAGCACGTAGCTGGGGCGCACCACCAGGGGGTAGCCCAGGGCAGCGGCCTTTTCCAGCGCTTCGGGCTCGGTACGGGCCGTGGCGTTGGGGGGCTGGCGCAGGCCGAGTTCGTGCAGCAGCTTCTGGAAACGCTCACGGTCTTCGGCCGCGTCGATCATGTCGGGGCTGGTGCCGATGATGGGCACGCCGTTGGCTTCCAGGTCGAGCGCCAGCTTCAACGGGGTTTGGCCGCCGTACTGCACGATCACGCCGAAGGGCTTTTCCTTGTCAACGATTTCCAGCACGTCTTCCAGCGTCAGCGGCTCGAAGTACAGGCGGTCGCTGGTGTCGTAGTCGGTGGACACGGTTTCGGGGTTGCAGTTGACCATGATGGTCTCGTAACCGTCTTCGCGCATGGCCAGCGCGGCGTGCACGCAGCAGTAGTCGAATTCGATACCCTGGCCGATGCGGTTCGGCCCGCCGCCCAGCACCATGATCTTTTTCTTGTCGGTGGGCGCGGCTTCGCACTCGGCACCCTCGGCCTCATAGGTCGAGTACAGGTAGGCGGTGTCGGTGGCGAACTCGGCCGCACAGGTGTCCACGCGCTTGTACACCGGGCGAACGCCCAGGGCACGGCGGGCATTGCGCACGGCGGTGTCGGTGGTCTTGAGCTGCTTGGCCAGGCGGCGGTCCGAAAAGCCTTTTTGCTTCAGGGCGCGCAGGGTGGCCGCGTCGATGTCTTCCAGGCTCTTGGTTTCCAGCTCCAGCTCGATCTTCACGATCTGCTCGATCTGCACCAGGAACCAGGGATCGATCTTGGTCAGCGAGAACACTTCGTCCACCGTCCAACCGGCGGCAAACGCGTCACCCACGTACCAGATGCGGTCGGGGCCGGGCTCGCCGAGTTCTTTCTCCAGCAGCTCGCGGTCCTGGGTTTTCTCGTTCATGCCATCCACGCCCACTTCCAGGCCGCGCAGGGCTTTCTGGAAGGATTCCTGGAAGGTGCGGCCCATGGCCATGACTTCGCCGACCGACTTCATCTGCGTGGTCAGGCGCGAATCGGCGGTGGGGAATTTCTCGAACGCAAAACGCGGAATCTTGGTGACCACGTAGTCGATGCTGGGCTCGAAGCTGGCCGGGGTGGCACCGTTGGTGATTTCGTTACGCAGCTCGTCCAGCGTGTAGCCCACGGCCAGCTTGGCCGCGACCTTGGCGATCGGGAAACCGGTGGCCTTGGAGGCCAGTGCCGAGGAGCGCGAGACGCGCGGGTTCATCTCGATCACCACCATGCGGCCATCGACCGGGTTGATGGAGAACTGCACGTTGGAGCCGCCGGTGTCCACGCCAATTTCGCGCAGGACTGCCAGGCTGGCGTTGCGCAGCAGCTGGTATTCCTTGTCGGTCAGCGTTTGCGCGGGGGCCACGGTGATCGAGTCGCCGGTGTGCACGCCCATGGGGTCCAGGTTTTCGATCGAGCAGACGATGATGCAGTTGTCGGCGGTGTCGCGCACCACTTCCATCTCGTACTCTTTCCAGCCCAGGAGCGACTCTTCGATCAGCAGCTCGTTGGTGGGCGAGGCTTCCAGGCCGCGCTTGCAGATGGTTTCAAACTCTTCCGGGTTGTAGGCAATGCCGCCGCCGGTGCCGCCCAGGGTGAAGCTGGGGCGGATGACCGTGGGGAAGCCCATCTGGCGTTGCACGACCCAGGCCTCTTCCATGCTGTGCGCAATGCCGGAACGGGCCGAACCCAGGCCGATCTTGGTCATCGCGTCCTTGAACTTCAGGCGGTCTTCGGCCTTGTCGATTGCTTCGGGCTTGGCACCGATCAGCTCGACCGGCTTGCCGGTGGCTGCGCCGGTGTACTTGGCCAGCACGCCGTTGTGCCACAGGTCGAGTGCGCAGTTCAGCGCGGTCTGGCCACCCATGGTGGGCAGAATCGCATCGGGGCGCTCTTTGGCGATGATCTTCTCGACCGTCTGCCAGGTGATGGGCTCGATGTAGGTGACATCGGCGGTGGCCGGGTCGGTCATGATCGTGGCAGGATTGCTGTTGATCAAAATGACGCGGTAACCCTCCTCACGCAGCGCCTTGCAGGCCTGCACGCCGGAGTAGTCGAACTCACAGGCCTGGCCGATGATGATCGGGCCTGCACCAATGATGAGGATGGATTGAAGGTCTAGGCGTTTAGGCATTAGTTTTTCTCCATCAGCACGATGAAGCGGTCAAACAGGTAGCTGATGTCGTGCGGGCCGGGCGAAGCCTCGGGGTGGCCCTGGAAGCAGAACGCGGGCTTGTCGGTACGGGCCAGGCCTTGCAGCGTGCCGTCGAACAGGCTGATGTGGGTGGCGCGCAGGTTGGCGGGCAGCGTGGCCGCATCCACCGCAAAACCGTGGTTCTGGCTGGTGATGCTGACGCGGCCATCGTCCAGGTCTTTCACCGGGTGGTTGGCACCGTGGTGGCCGAACTTCATCTTGAAGGTCTTGGCGCCGCTGGCCAGGGCCATGATCTGGTGGCCCAGGCAGATGCCGAAGGTGGGGATGCCGGACTCGATCAAAGCGGCCGCAGCGGCAATCGCGTAGTCGCAGGGCTCCGGATCGCCGGGGCCGTTGGACAGGAATACGCCGTCAGGTTGCATCGCCAGCACCTCGGCGGCGCTGGTTTGCGCAGGCACCACAGTGATGCGGCAGCCACGGCTGGCCAGCATGCGCAGGATGTTGAACTTGACGCCGAAGTCATACGCCACCACGTGAAAGCGCGGCGCGTCTTGCTGGCCGTAACCGCCCAACAGGTTCCATTCGGTCTGGGTCCAGGCATAGGACTCTTTGGCAGAGACCACCTTGGCCAGGTCCAGCCCGGCCATGCTGGGCGCAGCCTGCGCGGCAGCCACGGCCTGAGCGGTGTTCTCGGCGTTGACGCTCTGGCCTGCGGGCAGTGCCAGGATGCAGCCGTTTTGCGCGCCATGGGTGCGCAGGTGGCGGGTCAGCTTGCGGGTGTCGAGGTTGGCGATGGCGACCGTGTTTTGCTGGACCAGGTAGTCCGACAAGGTGAGGTGGCTGCGGAAGTTGGAGGCAACCAGCGGCAGATCTTTGATGACCAAACCAGCGGCATGGACGCGGGCGGCTTCCACGTCTTCCACATTGACACCGGTATTGCCAATGTGCGGGTACGTCAGGGTGACGATCTGCTGGCAATAGCTGGGGTCGGTGAGGATTTCCTGGTAGCCGGTCATGGCGGTGTTAAACACCACCTCGCCCACGGTGGAGCCGGGGGCTCCAATGGAGTTGCCAACAAAGACCGTGCCGTCTGCGAGCGCCAGAATGGCGGATGGGAAGGTTCCCTTGAGAGACAAAAGCACTGGGTTCTCCGAAATAGTTACGGGTACGCCCAAGCGGTCCAAGAGTAAAACTCTTGCAAATGCTCTGGAAGGGGGTTCGGTAAGACCGGCGCTAGGCGTACGTGGATGCGGGAAAGCCCACGATTATAGCCGAGCACTGTTGCAGATCCTGGCCCAAACCACGGGCAAACCCTTGAACGATCAGCGCCCTACCGATGATGCGTGCAGGCAAATCGCCGCCGCTGCGGCCACGTTCAGCGACTCTTCGCCGCCCGGCTGGCCTATGCGTACCGACACTTTGGCGCGCGCCAGCAGGGCCGCGCCCACGCCCTGCCCTTCGTGGCCCATGGCCCAGGCGCAGGGGTACGGCAGCTTCTGGTCTTGCAGCAGCGCGCCCTGGTGGGAGCTGGTGACGACCAGCGGCACGGTCAGTGCATCCAGCGCATCCGGCTCCAGGCCTTCGACCAGGCGCAGGCCGAAATGCGCACCCATGCCTGCGCGCAGCACCTTAGGCGCCCACAGCGCCGCCGTGCCCTTGAGGGCGATGATTTGCTTAAAGCCAAACGCCCCGGCACTGCGCAGGATGGAGCCGACATTGCCGGCATCCTGCACCCGGTCGAGGATGACGCTGGCCGCCGCCGGGTCCAGCGTGGCGCTGGCGGGCAAATCGACCACAAAACCCATGGGTGCGGGCGACTCAAGGCTGCTGAGGTCGGCCAACAACGCATCCTTGATTACTATGGTTTTAGCAGCTGCTCTCGCCCATTCTGTGGGCGCTAGAGGCCAAAAAGACTCTGAAAAAATCGCCATGGCGGGCTTCCAGCTCCGGGCCAGCGCGGCGCGGCACAGGTGGTCGCCTTCGAGCCACACCCTGCCCTGTTTGCGGTAAGCCGTGCTGTCTTGCGACAGGCGGCGCAGCTCCTTGAGCAGCGGGTTGTCACGCGACTGGATGTGGGTGATGGGGTCCGAGCTCATGCCAGCACCGCCGTTACCGGCGCAAACGTCTTGCGGTGCAGCGGGCAGGCACCGTGCGCCTGCAAGGCGGCAATATGCGCCGCCGTGCCGTAGCCCTTGTGCCCTTTAAACCCGTACTGCGGGTAGTCGGCATCCACCTGGGCGCACCAGCGGTCGCGGGTCACCTTGGCCAGGATGGACGCGGCGGAAATCGCGGGCACCAGGGCATCGCCCTGGACGATGGCCTCGCTGGTCATGGCCAGCACCGGCACGCGGTTGCCGTCCACCAGCACATGGCCGGGCTTGAGACGCAGGCCTTGCACGGCCCGCTGCATGGCCAGCATGGTGGCTTGCAGGATGTTGAGCTTTTCGATTTCTTCCACGCTGGCCTCGGCAATCGAGCAGCACAGGGCTTTGGCGAGGATTTCGTCATACAGCTGGGCGCGGCGCTTGGCGGTGAGTTTTTTGGAGTCGGCCAAGCCCGCAATCGGCTGGCGCTCGTCCAGGATCACGGCGGCGGCTACCACCGGCCCGGCCAGCGGGCCGCGCCCGGCCTCGTCCACCCCGGCGACCAGGCCGCGGATGGGCCAGGTCAACTCAGCTTGCACGGGTGGTGATAATTTTTTGGATGGCATCGGTGGCTAACTGGGCGGTGTCGCGCTGCAGGCTGTGGTGCAGTGCGGTGAATGTGGCTTCAAGGGCCGCGATTCTCGCAGAGGCTGCAGGAGATGAAGGTTGTAGCCACTTTAGACAGGCATCGGCCAGGGCTTGCGGTGTGGCCGCGTCTTGCAGCAGCTCGGGCACCACGAAGTCGCGGCACAGGATATTGGGCAAACCCACCCAGGGCTGGAGCTGTTTGCGCTGCATCATCCGCCACGAAAACCAGTGCATGTTGTAGGCAATCACCATGGGACGCTTGAACAGCGCCGCCTCCAGCGTGGCGGTGCCGCTGGCGATTAGCGTCAGGTCGCAGGCGGCCAGCACGGTGTGCGACTGGCCCGCGACGATCTGGATGCGCCCGGCCATGCCCGCCTCGACCGCCAGGGCTTCGATCTGCGTGCGCAGCGTGGGAACGGCAGGCACTACAAATTTAATAGCTGGTCGTGCTTTTTGAATAAGCGCTGCAGCCTGAAAGAACCTTAAAGCCAGGTATTTGATTTCCGACTGGCGGCTGCCGGGCAGGATGGCGACAACGGTGTCCTCCGCTGCCAGCCCCAGCGTCTGCCGTGCGGCGGCGCGGTCGGGCTGCAAGGGGATCACATTGGCCAGCGGGTGGCCCACGTAGGTGGCTGCAATGCCATGCTGGGCCAGCAGCTCGGGCTCGAACGGAAAGATGCACAGCACGTGGTCGGCGGCACGGCGGATTTTTTCCACCCGGTCGGCGCGCCAGGCCCAGATGGACGGGCACACAAAGTGCACCGTAGGGATGCCCTGCGCTTTCAGCGCCGCTTCCAGCCCCAGGTTGAAGTCAGGCGCGTCCACACCGATAAACACGCCGGGGCGCTCGCGCAGCAGGCGCTCACGCAACTGTTTGCGGATGCCCAACAGCTCCCACAGGCGGCGAAACACGTCCATGTTGTAGCCATGCACCGCCAGCCGCTCGCTGGGCCAGTGCGCCTGGAAGCCACGCCGGGCCATTTGCGGGCCACCAATGCCGCTGGCCTGCAGCGCGGGCCAGCGGGCGCGCAAGCCGTCCAGCACCAGGCCAGCGAGCAAGTCGCCAGAGGCCTCTCCGGCCACCATGGCGATGCGGGGGTCGGACATCGTTAGCGGGCGATGCCGCTGACGGAACTGCCCAGAAAGCCATCCATCAGGGCCACGTCGGCGGCGGCTTCGGGCACGTCGGCAGCCAAGGCCTGGATGGCGCTACGGGCTTCGTCCAGGGTCTTGCCCTGACGGTAGAGCAGCTTGTGCATCTCGCGGATGGCTTTGAGGCGCAAGTCGGAAAAGTCGCGGCGTTTCAGGCCCACCAGGTTGACCGCACGCACCGCCAGAGGGTTACCGTCCACCACCATGAAGGGGGGCACATCTTTACCGATGTGGCTGGCAAAACCAACCATGGAATGTGCGCCGATGCGCATGCGCTGCAGCACGCCGGTCAGGCCGCCGACGGTGGCCCAGTCGCCTACCTGCACATGGCCGGCCAGCGTGACGCTGTTGGCCATGGTGATCTGGTCGCCCAGCAGGCAGTCGTGCGCAATGTGCACGTAGGCCATGATCCAGTTGTCGCTGCCGATGCGGGTCACGCCCGCGTCCTGCACCGTGCCCAGGTTGAAGGTGCAAAACTCGCGGATGGTGTTGCGGTCGCCAATCACCAGTTCGGTGGGCTCGCCTGCGAATTTCTTGTCCTGCGGGTCGGCCCCGAGGGAGTTGAACTGGAAAATACGGTTGCCCTGGCCAATGGTGGTGTGGCCCTGGATGACGCAGTGCGGCCCCACCGTGGTGCCCGCGCCGATTTTTACGTGCGGTCCCACTACCGTGTAGGGGCCGATCCTGACCGAGCCGTCCAGCTGCGCGGATGGATCAACCAGGGCGGTGGCGTGGATGGTGGTCACGCGCGCAACACTCAGGCGATGGTGCGCATGGCGCAGGTCAGCTCGGCCTCGACCGCCAGCTCGTCGCCCACGGTGCCCTTGCCCTTGAACTTGAAGATGCCGGACTTCATGCGCACCAGCTCCACGTCCAGCATCAGCTGGTCGCCAGGCTCCACCGGGCGCTTGAAGCGGGCGTTGTCGATGGCGGCAAAGTAGTACACGGTGTCGTCCTCGGGCGATTTACCCAAGGCATCAAATGCCAGCAAAGCGGCGGCCTGGGCCAGCGCTTCCAGCATCAACACGCCGGGCATGACCGGGCGGCGCGGGAAGTGGCCTTCAAAAAAAGGCTCGTTGATGGTGACGTTCTTGAAGGCCCGGATGGACTTGGATTTGTCGATGCTCAGCACCCGGTCCACCATCAGGAAGGGATAACGGTGGGGCAGTTGCTTGAGGATTTGGTGGATGTCCATCATGGTGTTGGAGTGCTCTGTTGGCGTTGTTCTAAAGTTTTCTCGACTGCTTTGAGGCGGTCGCGCAGGCTGTGCAACTGCTTGAGGGAGGCGGCATTTTTTTCCCACTTGGCGTTGTCGTCAATCGGGAACATGCCGGTGTAGTGGCCGGGCTGGCTGATGGAGCGGGTGGCGACCGTGCCCGCCGAGATGTTGACGCGGTCGGCCAGGGTCAAATGCCCCAGCACAATCGCACCGCCACCTACGGTGCAGTGCGCGCCGATGTGGGCGCTGCCTGCCACGCCGACACAGCCCGCCATGGCGGTATGGGCACCTACAAAGACGTTGTGGCCGATCTGGATCAGGTTGTCGAGCTTCACGCCGTCGGAAATCACCGTGTCATCCAGCGCCCCCCGGTCGATACAGGTATTGGCACCAATTTCCACATCGTTACCAATGCGCACCGCACCGAGTTGCTCGATCTTTTCCCAAGCACCGGCGTTGGGCGCAAAGCCAAATCCGTCGGCACCGACCACCACGCCCGCATGCAGCAGGCAGCGCTCACCAATGCGGCAGTCTTCGCCTACAGTGACACGCGACTTGAGCACCGTATCGGCACCAATGCGGGCTCCGCGCTCGACCACGCACAGCGGGCCGATGCGGGCACTGGGGTCGATATGGGCACTGGGGTCGATCACCGCGCTGGGGTGGATGGCCGGGCCGGTCGGTGCGGGCCGCTGGCGTTTCCAGAGCTGGGTGACCTTAGCGAAGTACAGGTACGGCGCGTCGGCCACGATGCAGGCACCGCGCGCCAGGGCCATGTCGGCCTGGGCCGGGCCCACGATCACGCAAGCGGCCTGGGAACGGGCCAGTTGCTGCTGGTATTTGGGATTGCTGAGGAAAGCCAGCTGCGACGGGCCGGCCGACTCCAGCGGTGCGATGCCGTCAATCGACAGCTCCGCATCGCCGTGCAACACACCCCCGAGGGCTTCCACTATCGCGCCTAGACGCAGCGCCATGCTGGAGTCCTCTGGTGGGTTTACTTGGCGGGAACGGCGTTCAAGGCCTTGATGACCTTGTCGGTGATGTCGTACTTGGGGTTGATGTACACCGCTTCTTGCAGCACGGCATCGTATTTTTCGGTTTCAGCCACTTGCTTGATCACCTTGTTGGCTTTATCCAGCACCTGCTGCAGTTCTTCGTTTTTGCGCGAGTTCAGGTCTTCCTGAAATTCACGGCGCTTGCGCTGGAAGTCGCGGTCCTGGTCGACCAGCACCTTCTGGCGCGAAATGCGCTGGCTTTCGGCCAGGGTGGAGGCTTCGCGTTCGAACTTATCCGAGGCGGTTTTCAAAACCGTTCCGGCATCGCTGAGTTCTTTTTCACGCTTGGCGAATTCTTGCTCCAGCTTGGCCTGGGCCGTCTTGGCAGCGGCAGACTCGCGGAAGATACGGTCGGTATTGACGAACCCGACGCGGAACTCGTCCGCCTGCGCATGGGCAGACAAAAGCATGGCCCCGAACAAAATGCCGGACCCGCATTGGCGTAGAAAGTTCTTCATTAGAAAGACGTACCTATTTGGAATTGCAAGGATTGGATTCTATCGCCAGCAAACTTGCGGATGGGCTTGGCATAGGCCAAACGCAAGGGGCCGACGGGTGAAATCCAGCTCAGGCCCACACCGGCCGAAGCCCGCATTTCGCTGAAGCGAATTTTTTCATCTTCACCGTATACGTTACCGATGTCGGCAAAGGCAAACATGCGTAAGGTGCGGTCGTTGCCTGCCCCGGGGAATGGCGACTGGATTTCGGTGTTCAGGGTGAATTTCTTGGGGCCACCGATCACAGAACCGGTCACGTCGCGCGGACCTAGCGTGCCCTGCTCAAAGCCGCGCACCGAACCCAGACCACCGCCATAGAAGTTCTTGAACACCGGAAAAGCCCGACCACCCAGACCTTTGCCGAAACCGACTTCACCATTGAAGGCCAACGTGAACTGCTTGGTCAAGGGCACGTACTGCTGGTACTGGTAGTTGGCGCGCAGGTAATGCGCATCGCCAAACAGTCCGGCTTCGGTATTCAGACGCTGGTAGACACCCGTGCTCGGGGCCAGGGTGCTGTCACGGTCGTCGCGCGACCAGCCAATGGTCAGCGGAACCGCCATGCTGGTGTAGCCAAACTCTTCGGCATAGGCGAGGTAAGCGGCCGGAATATTGGTGCCAGGCTTGATGGTGGTGCGCTCCAGGCTGCCACCAAAATACACCGTATCCAGCTCACTGAACGGTACGCCAAAACGCAAACCCGCGCCCTGGGTCACCAGTTCGTAGTTGCCGCCCTGGTCGTTGTAGGGCTTGGTGGCGCGGTGGAAGATGTCGATCGAGCGCGAAATACCGCCGTCGGTAAAGTACGGGTCGACCGTGCTGACCACCACGACCTGGTTGAACTTGCTGGTGTTGACTTCCAGGCCCAGGTAGTTGCCCGAACCAAAAGCGTTTTCCTGCTTGATGCTGAACGACAGCGAAAGCTTGTCGGCACTGGAGAAGCCCGCGCCCAGCTGGATGCTGCCGCTGGATTTTTCTTCCACGTTGACCTGCACGTCCACCTGGTCGGGCGAACCGGCTACGTCCTGCGTCTCCACATTGACTTCCTTGAAGAAGCCCAGGCGGTCCACCCGGTCGCGCGACAGCTTGATCTTGTCACCGTCGTACCAGGACGATTCCAGTTGGCGGAACTCGCGGCGGATGACTTCGTCGCGGGTACGGCTATTGCCAGCCACATTGACTTTGCGCACATAGGCGCGGCGCGAGGGCTCGGCCTGCATTACCAACGCCACCCGGTTGGTGGTGCGGTCGATCTCGGGCCGGGCTTCGACCTGGGCAAAGGCAAAACCGAAGCTGCCGAAATTGTCTTTGAAGGCCTTGGTGGTCTTGGCCACCAGGTCGGCGTTGTAGGCCTCGCCAGGTTTAATGCTGACCAGCGACTTGAACTCGTCGTCCTTGCCCAGGTAGTTGCCTTCCAGGCGCACGGCCGACACCACAAAACGCTCGCCTTCGGTGATGTTGATGGTGACCGACATGCTTTGCTTGTCGGGCGAAATCGCCACCTGAGTGGAGTCCACCTTGAACTCCAGGTAACCGCGCGACAGGTAGTAAGAGCGCAGGGTTTCGATGTCGGCGTTGAGCTTGGCGCGGGTGTAGCGGTCGGACTTGGTGTACCAGCTGAGCCAGCCGCCGGTGTCCAGCTCGAACTGGTTACGCAGCGTGGATTCGCTGATGGCCTTGGCCCCCACGATGCGGATGTCCTGGATCTTGGCAGGCTCACCCTCGGTGATCGAGAAGGTCAAATTGACCCGATTACGATCCACCGGGGTCACCGTGGTCTGCACCTCGGCGGCGTACAGGCTCTTGTTGATGTACTGGCGCTTGAGTTCCTGCTCGGCGCGGTCGGCCAGGGCTTTGTCAAACGGACGGCCATCGGCCAGGCCTACGTCGCGCATGGACTTCTTGAGGGCCTCCTTGTCGAACTCTTTGGAGCCGACAAACTCGACATCGGCAATCGTGGGGCGCTCTTCCACCACCACCACCAGCACGTCGCCGCTCACCTCCAGCCGCACGTCCTTGAACAGACCCAGGGCAAACAGGGTACGGATGGCCGCCGAGCCCTGGTCGTCGTTGTAGGTATCGCCCACACGGAACGGCAGGGATGCAAAGATGGTGCCCGGCTCGACGCGCTGCAAACCTTCAATACGGATGTCGCGCACAGCGAAAGGAGTAACGGCCCAGGCCGTATTGGCAGCCAGCACCAGCGCCACAGCAGCCGACAAGGTCCGCAGGCGAAAGCTATTAAAGTGATTTTTCATGGAGTGTGGTGGGACTGGAACCGCGCCAGGCGGCAAGTCGGGTGAATATTAGCCAAACAGGCGGTGGACATCGTTAAACAGCGCAATGGACATCATCATCAACAGCACCGCACCGCCTCCGCGCTGCAAGCGTTCCATCCAGGCATCGGATACGCGTTTGCCTGTGACGGCCTCCCAAAGATAATACAACAGGTGTCCACCGTCCAAAATCGGAATTGGCAACAGGTTCAAGACCCCTAGACTAACGCTGATCAGGGCCAAAAATACCAGGTACTGGGTAAAGCCCATGCTGGCCGACTTGCCCGCGTACTCGGCCACCGACAAAGGCCCGCTCAAATTCTTGATGGAGGCCTCGCCGACCACCATGCGGCCGATCATGCGCAGGGTCAGGCCCGACACCTCCCAGGTACGCTCCACGCCGCGCCACAAACCGTCGAACGCCCCGTAACGCACGGTCAGCATCTCGGGCATGGCACCCACAAAGGCATTGATGCGGCCAATCGACTGCAGGCCATCGGGCATGACATCCGGCGTGACGGTCAGGGCCAGCCGCTGGCCACCGCGATCGATCTGCCACACCTGCGCCAGCGCCTGCCCGCCCGCCAAAGAGCCGCGGATGCTGTCGCGCAGCTGCTGGCCATCCACGATGGGTGTATTGCCCACCCGCAAAACCAGGTCGCCACTGCGCAGGCCGGCACGGGCACCCGCGCCTTCGGGTTTGACGTCGCCCAGTTCCGGACGCGTCCAGGGGCCCAGCACACCTATGGTGCGAAACAGCTGGGCATCGGCCTCCTGGACATCCAGCGGGGCCAGGGCCATCACCACTTCGCGCCGGGCCCCCTGGGCGGACGTGGCCAGCTCCAGGCGCACGTCGCGGTTGTCCAGCGCGCCCCGGGTCAGCAGCCAGCGCAACTCGTCAAACGAGGCCACATCTTCTAATTCTTCGCCGTCCCAGCCCGCCCGGGTCACGGTCTCGCCGCCCTGGATACCGGCCTTTTCGGCCACCGAGCCGATGGTGGGGCTGGCCAGAATAGCTTTGGGTTCCTCGACCCCGCTCCAGTTGACAAGGGCGTACAACAACACGGCCAGCAGCAGGTTTGCCGCCGGGCCTGCCGCCACGATGGCCGCGCGCTTGGGCAAGGACTGGGTGTTGAACGCCATATGGCGCTCTTCGGCGGCCACCGGCGCTTCGCGCTCGTCCAGCATCTTCACGAAACCGCCGAGCGGAAACGCGCTGATGACAAATTCGGTCGGCGAGCCCTTGGGCTGCCAGCGCAGCACGGTCTGGCCAAAGCCGATGGAGAACTTCAGTACCTTGACCCCGCAGGCCACCGCCACCCGGTAGTGGCCGTACTCGTGCACCGCAATCAGCAAGGCCAGTGCAACGATAAAAGCGACGATGGTCAGCATGGGAATCCTTGGTGGCGAATCTACAAACGGGAATCTACAGACCGTTTATGGCCTGCAGCGCCACAGCGCGAGATTCCGAGTCCAACGCCAGCAAATCCTCCAGCGTCTGCGGCTTGGAGGGGCTGACGGCCGCCAAAGTTGCAAGATTGATCGCATGGATTTGGTCAAAACGGATACGCCGGTCCAAAAAGGCGGCCACCGCCACCTCGTTGGCCGCGTTCAGCACCGCGCAGGTGCCCGAAGGGGCACGCAGGCTCTCCCAGGCCAGCTGAAGGCAGGGGAAGCGCTGGAAATCCGGCACCTCAAAGGTCATGGCCGCCATTTGGGAAAAGTCCAGCCGCGCCGTGCCGCTCTCAATCCGCTCGGGCCACGACAGGCCGTAGGCAATCGGCACCCGCATGTCCGGCGTGCCCAGTTGGGCCATTACCGATGCGTCGTGGAACTGCACCATCGAATGGATGATTTGCTGCGGATGGATCACCACCTCGATTTGCTCGGGGGCCACGCCAAACAGGTATTTGGCCTCGATCACCTCCAGCGCCTTGTTCATCATGGTGGCCGAATCCACCGAGATCTTGCGGCCCATGGCGAAATTGGGGTGTGCGCACGCCTGCTCGGGGGTCACGTCGCGCAGCGTGGCCGGGTCGCGGGTACGGAAAGGGCCGCCCGACGAGGTCAGCATGATTTTCTCGATGCGCCGGGGCCAGACCGCCGGGTCTTCGGGCAGCGACTGGAACACCGCCGAATGCTCGCTGTCGATAGGCAAGAGCACCGCCCCGCCCTGCTTCACCGCCGCCAGAAACACCTCGCCCCCCACCACCAGCGCCTCTTTATTGGCCAGCAACAGGCGTTTGCCCGCACGGGCTGCGGCCAGGCACGGGGCCAGGCCGGCCGCGCCGACGATGGCCGCCATGACCGCATCGACCTCGGGATGCGACGCTACCATTTCAATAGCTACTTGCGCCGATAGAACAAGCGTTGGCAGGCCATTTTGCTTAATTTTTTCAGCCAGGAGTTCGGCATGCTGCGGGCTGGCCATGACGGCAAAACGGGGCTTGAACTGCGCGCATTGCTGCAGCATCAGGTCCACCTGGGTAGCGGCGGTGAGTGCGAACACCTCAAACCGGTCTGGGTGGCGTGACACCACGTCCAGTGTGCTGGTCCCCACCGAGCCGGTGGAACCCAAAATCGTCAAAACCTGTCGCATGCGTCCGTCCTTAGCCGACTATCGATACCAGCATCATCGCCAGCGGCAGGGTTGGCAGCAAAGCATCCACCCGGTCCAGCACGCCGCCATGACCCGGCAGCAGGCCGCTGCTGTCCTTGACCCCGGCGCTGCGCTTGATCAGTGACTCCACCAGGTCCCCCACCACGCTCATGGCCGCCATGAACAGTACGGCCACCACCAGCAAAATGCCGCTGTGCTGCGCCAGCCGGGTGTACAGGCTGGCGACAGGGGAAGCCCAGGCCGCATCGGCCCAGACCCATACACCCGCCAGCACCAGCACGCCCAGCATGCCGCCGCACACACCTTCCCAGCTTTTACCGGGGCTGATCGCGGGGGCGAGCTTGTTTTTGAAGAACTTCGTGCCGAATGCCCGGCCTGCAAAGTAGGCACCGATGTCGGCCACCCACACCAGCAGCAGCACCGACAGCAAAAAGTTGGTGCCGATCACCCGGGCCTGGCAAATCGCCAGCCACGCCAGCCACAGGGCGGCAAAGCCGACCAGGCCGCGCACGATGTTGTCGATGTTCGCCCAGCCGCGCACGCCGTTGCGCAGCAGCCAGCCACCCACCAGCACCCAGGCAGCACCTGCAATGGTCCACAGCGTGGGCGTGCGGGCCGTCAGCAGGCCCATGATCCACGACAGCAGGCAGGCAAACACCATGGCCATGGCCAGCGCCACCGACTTGGGCTGCGACATGTCGTTCATGCGGCCCCATTCCCAGGTGGCAGCGGCAATTGCGATGATGGCCAGCAGGCACAGAGGCTCGGGCGCAGGATAGAACAACGCAGGCAAAAGTATGGCCAGCAAAACCAGGGCCGTGATAACGCGTTGCAGCAGCATGGATAAGCCTCAGGAGGACGGGTCGGCGGCGGCAGGTGTGACCTGGGCCGAGGTTTTGCCAAATCGGCGCTCACGGCTGTTGTAGACGGCTATCGCCTCGTCCAGCGCGGCTTCGTCAAATTCGGGCCAGAGCTTGTCGCTGAACACCAGCTCGGAATAGGCCGCCTGCCAGAGCAGGAAGTTGCTGATGCGGAACTCGCCACCGGTACGGATCAGCAGGTCCGGGTCGGGCGAATGGGCCAGGGCCATGGCCCGGTCCATGCTTTTTTCGGTGACGGGCTCGCCGCTGGCCGCCAGCTTTTGCGCGGCCTGGGTGATGTCCCAGCGGCCACCGTAGTTAAAGCAGATGTTGAGCACCAGCTTGCTGTTGCCTGAAGTTTCTTTTTCGGCGTCCAACAGGCCGTTGCGGACCTTGTCGGACAGGGCCGACAAATTGCCCACGAAGTGCAGCTGCGCGCCATTGGCCTTGAGCTTGACCACCTCTTTGGCCAGTACGCTGACCATCAACGACATCAGGCCCGAGACCTCGTCCGCCGGCCGGTCCCAGTTTTCAGACGAAAACGCAAACACGGTCAGCACGCCCACACCCCGGTCCAGGCAGGCCTGGACGCAGCGGCGCAGCGAATCCACCCCCTGGTGGTGCCCGGCCAGGCGCGGCATGAAACGCCGATTGGCCCAACGGCCATTGCCATCCATGACGATGGCGATGTGGTGCGGAACAGGAGTAGCCATCGGCGCAGACAGGCCTAGACGGCCATGATGTCGGCTTCTTTGGCGACTACGAGCTGATCGACTTCGGCGATGTGGCGGTCGGTGATCTTTTGGATGTCGGCTTCGGCGCGCTTTTGGTCGTCTTCCGAGGCCAGCTTATCCTTCACCAGCTTTTTGACGGCTTCGTTGGCATCACGGCGCACATTGCGCACGATGATCTTGGCGCTTTCGCCTTCGGTACGGGCCAGCTTGGTGAGTTCCTTGCGGCGCTCTTCGCTCATGGCGGGCATGGGCACGCGGATCAGGTCACCCATGGACGCAGGGTTCAGGCCCAGGTGGCTGTCGCGGATGGCCTTTTCTACCTTGGCCGCCATGCTCTTTTCCCAGGGCTGCACACCGATGGTGCGCGAGTCGATCAGCGACACGTTGGCCACCTGGCTGATGGGCACCATGGAGCCGTAGTAATCGACATGCACGGTGTCCAGCAAACCGGGGTTGGCGCGGCCGGTACGGATCTTGGACAGGTTATTTTTGAAGGCCACGATGGACTGTTCCATCCGGGCCTGCAGATTGGTTTTAACGTCGGCAATGGTCATGGGGTTTCTCCTCGGAAGTCCGGCTTCACGCGTGGACCAGGGTTCCTTCGTCTTCGCCCATCACCACGCGTTGCAGCGCACCGTGTTTGAAGATCGAGAAAACCTTGATCGGCAGTTTCTGGTCGCGGCACAGCGCAAAGGCGGTCGCGTCCATGATGCCCAGATTTTGCGACATCGCTTCGTCGAACGTCAGCGTGGTGTAACGGGTCGCGCTGGGGTCTTTCTTGGGGTCGGCAGTGTAGACACCATCGACCTTGGTGGCCTTGAGCACGATCTCGGCGCCGATCTCGGCACCGCGCAGGGCCGCAGCCGTGTCGGTGGTGAAAAACGGGTTGCCGGTACCGGCCGCAAACACTACGACCTTGCCCTCTTCCAGGTACTGCAAGGCCTTGGGGCGCACATAGGGCTCGACCACCTGGTCGATGGCGATGGCCGACATGACGCGGGCAGTCAGGCCGGCCTTGTTCATGGCATCGGCCAGGGCCAGCGAATTCATCACCGTGGCCAGCATGCCCATGTAATCGGCAGTAGCGCGGTCCATCCCGACCGAGCCACCCGCCACACCGCGAAATATATTGCCGCCACCAATCACCACCGCCACCTGCACACCCAGACGGGTGATATCGGCAACCTCTTCCACCATGCGTACGATGGTGTCGCGGTTGATACCGAACTGGTCGTCACCCATCAATGCCTCCCCCGACAGCTTGAGCAAAATGCGCTTGTAGGCTGGTTGGGCTTGGGTCATGGGGACGGTCCTCGTAATGGTGGAAAAGTGGCTAATGGTAGGGGCAAAATAGGTCAGTATTGCGTCAGATGGATCAGGCCGTAGCCTTGGCAGCGGCCACTTGGGCAGCCACTTCAGCAGCGAAGTCGTCGACCTTCTTTTCAATGCCTTCACCCACCACAAACATCGTGAATGCTTTCACGGTGGTGCTGGTGGCCTTGAGCATCTGCTCCACCGTTTGCTTGTCGTTCTTGACGAACGACTGGTTGAACAAGGAGACTTCCTTCAGGTACTTCTGCACGCCGCCTTCGATGCGCTTGGCAACGATTTCGTCGGACTGCACCGGCTTGCCAGCGGCCACGGCCACGGCTGCGTCTTCTGCGGCCTTGGCGGTTGCCACCGAGCGCTCTTTGGCGATCAGGTCGGCAGGCACGTCGGCGCTGGACAGGGCCACGGGCTTCATGGCGGCGATGTGCATAGCCACGTCTTTGGCAGCCACGTCGTCACCTTCAAACTCGACCACCACGCCAATGCGCGTGCCGTGCAGGTAACCGGCCAGCTTGGTGCCGCTGCTGAACTGCTTGAAGCGGCGGAAAGTCATGTTTTCGCCGATCTTGCCGATCAGGCCCTTGCGCACGTCTTCCAGGGTGGGGCCGAAACCGTCCTGGGCGTAGGCCAGGGCGCTCAGGGCAGCCACGTCGGCAGGGTTGTGCTTGGCAACCAGTTCAACCGCGCCCTTGGCCAACGCCAGGAAGCTGTCGTTCTTGGTCACGAAGTCGGTTTCGCAATTGACTTCGAGCAGAGCACCGGTATTGCCATCAAAGTAGCTGGTGACCACGCCTTCGGCAGTGATGCGCGAAGCAGCCTTGCCCGCCTTGCTACCCAGCTTGACGCGCAGCAGCTCTTCAGCCTTGCCCATGTCGCCTTCGGCTTCGGTCAGTGCTTTCTTGCACTCCATCATGGGGGCGTCGGTCTTGCCACGCAGTTCAGCGACCATGCTTGCGGTAATTGCAGCCATATATTTCTCCGTCTTGAATAATTAAAAAAAAGGGGGCTTGCGCCCCTCTTTGATCGCGGCAGTGCGCCGCGCCATGGGGAACGCTTAGGCGGCAGCAGCCTCGTTCACTTCCACGAATTCGTCGGCGCTTTCAGCAGCGGCCACGGCCTTGACCACGTCATTGCCAGCGCTGTTGCGGCCTTCGATGATCGCGTCGGCGATGCCACGGGCGTACAAGGCGACAGCCTTGGAGGAGTCGTCGTTACCAGGGATCACGTAGTCGATGCCTTCTGGCGAGTGGTTGGTATCGACCACGCCGATCAGCGGAATACCCAGCTTGCGGGCTTCAAGGATGGCAATCTTGTGGAAGCCCACGTCGATCACGAAGATCGCGTCAGGCAGGGTGACCATATCCTGGATACCACCGATGTCTTTTTCCAACTTGACCATTTCGCGGGCGAACATCAGCTGTTCTTTTTTGCTCATCGCGTCCAGACCGGCTTCTTGCTGGATCTTCATGTCTTTCAGACGCTTGATCGAGGTCTTGACGGTCTTGAAATTGGTCAGCATACCGCCGAGCCAGCGCTGGTCGACATAAGGCACACCGGCGCGGGCAGCTTCACCGGCGACGATTTCGCGGGCTTGGCGCTTGGTACCAACCATCAGGATGGTGCCGCGGTTGGCGGTCAGTTGCTTGGCGAACTTGGCCGCTTCCTGGAACATCGGCAGCGATTTTTCCAGGTTGATGATGTGGATCTTGTTACGGTGACCGAAGATGAACGGGGCCATCTTGGGGTTCCAGAAACGGGTTTGGTGGCCGAAATGGACACCAGCTTCTAGCATTTCGCGCATGTTGACGGACATGGAATTTTCCTTAAGGTTGCGTCTAAAATTCAGTCCGATTTGCCACTGTTAGATCAAAAATATCACAGGGCAACACCTTGAATGGACTGGTTTGCGATTTGTTCTACCAGAGCAGTCAAAACGCCGTTTGACCGATCAGCAAAACCCAAGGAGTCTAGCACACTCCCTCCCACCAGCATGCGCCCAGACCTGACCTCCACCCTCCAGTCCCTGCATTCCGGGCACACCACTTTGGCCGCTGAGATGGCCCAGTCGGTTGCCATCGCCCAGTCATCCGCTTGCCGCAACGCCTTTTTGCAGACCCACCTCCATACCGCCCCAGCCCAGGCGGCGCAGGCCAACCCGGCCAGCCCGCTCGGTGGCCTGGCGGTTTCGGTGAAAGACCTGTTCGACGTGGCCGGTGAAGTGACTACGGCGGGCTCGCAGGTGCTGGCCAGCCATGCGCCCGCCGCAGCCGACTGCCCGGCTGTGGCCCGGCTGCGGGCAGCCGGTGGCAGCATCCTGGGGCGCACCAACATGACGGAGTTCGCCTTCTCGGGCGTGGGTGTGAACCCGCATTTCGGCACCCCTGCGGCCTGGGACGGTCGCTACGACCAGCCCGCCGGTGCCCGCATCCACGGCACGGCGCCCCGGGTGCCGGGCGGCTCCTCGTCCGGCGCGGCGGTGTCGGTGGCGACTGGCGCGGCCTTTATCGGCCTGGGCTCGGACACCGGTGGCTCGATCCGCATCCCGGCGGCATTGAACGGCGTTGTCGGCTTCAAGAGCACCGCCCGCCTGGTGCCCACGTCGGGCGCGATCCCCCTCTCCAGCACGCTGGACACCGCCTGCGCCCTGACCCGCTCGGTACGCGACGCGGTACTGGCCCATGAAATTCTGGCGCAGCGCCAGGTGGTGCGCACCTCTGCCCCACTCTCCAGCTACCGGCTGGCGGTGGCGCGCAGCGGCTTTCTGGACAGCCTGGACCACACCGTAGCCCAGGCCTTCGAGCGCAGCCTGCGGCGCCTGCGCGATGCGGGCGCGACCCTGGTGGACATTCCACTGGAAGAAGTACGCGAACTGCACGGCATCCAGGCGACTGGCGGATTTTCGGCGGTGGAGTCCTACATTTGGCACCGCCCGCTGCTGGCGCGTGGCCCCCACATCCGCACGGCCTACGACCCCCGCGTGCTGGCACGCATCGAGCGCGGTGCGCAAATGCGCGCCTTTGAATACGCCGAGCTGGTCGCTGCCCGCGCAGCCTGGATCACCAAGATGGAAGGCTTGCTGCAAGGCTTTGATGCCGTGCTGTCGCCCACGGTCCCCATCGTGGCCGCACCCATCGCCAACGTGGCACCGGGTGGAGAGCGCGACGATGCCTTCTTCCACACCAACGGGCTGCTGCTGCGCAACCCCAGCGTCGTCAACATGCTGGACGGCTGCGCCATCTCCCTGCCCTGCCACACTGCCGACGAGCTGCCTGTCGGCCTGATGCTCTGGCATGCCGCAATGCACGACGACACCCTGTTGAACCTGGCTTTGCACGCCGAGGCTACACTACAGTTTTAATAGCTACCCACGCTCATCCAATGAGCACGGGCGGCACTTTTCTTATAAATCTAGGGTTTGCATGTTGTTTGAGAAGATGCGGGCGTGTGCCGCATGAAGGTCGCCGTCATTGGCGCAGGCGTGGTGGGTGTCAGCACCGCGTACGAGCTGGCCGCCGACGGCCACCAGGTCACCGTTTTTGAGCGCCGCAGCGCTGCTGCCGAGGAAGCCAGTTTTGCCAACGCGGGCCTGCTCACCCTGGGCACCGCCCTGCCCGGTCCCCCTTCCGGCATGCTGGCCACCGTGGTGCAAGGCCTGTTTAGCCGCAACGCCCCCGTCCAACTCGGCTGGGGCCTGACCGGCAGCGAACTGGCCTGGCTATGGAAACAACGGCGCGCCCAGCAACCCAGCGCCTACCTGGCCCACCACGCCCGGCTGCAGCGCCTGGCCGGGTACAGCGCAGAACGCCTGCAGACCCTGACCCACCAGCTGCACCTGGACTACGACCGCAGCGAGGGCAGCCTGCTGCTGCTGCGCACCGCCAAAGAGTTGGCCCAGGCCCAGCCCGGCCTGCAATGGCTGCGCGAAGCGGGTGTGGCCTGGCAGCAGCTCGATGCCGAAGCCGCCCGCCGACACGAGCCCGCCCTGAACGCCGACACCCCGCTGGCCGCCGCCATCCACCTGCCCGGCGACGCGGTGGGCAACTGCCGCCAGTTCACCATGCTGCTCAAGCCACAAGCCCAGCAACTCGGCGTGCAATTTGAGTTCAATTGCACGGTAGCGCGCATAGAACCGGCGCAAGCAGCTACTATTTTTATAGCAAATGAATCTACACCACGCCGCTTTGACGCCGTGGTGGTGTGCGCCGGACTGGCCTCGGCGGCGCTGCTGCGACCCCTGGGGCTGCAGATTCCGCTGGCCGCAGTCGCCGGCTACTCGCTGTCGGCCGCCATCCGCGAGCCCCTGAACGCCCCGGTCAGCGCGGTGGTGGATGGCCAACACCAGATCTCCATCGCCCGCATGGGCCAACGCGTGCGCGTGGCAGGCGGCATAACCATGGGCAGCCGCCCGGACACCAAAAATCCGGCCACCATCGCCCGCCTCTACAAAGTGCTGTACGACTGGTTCCCCGGCGCGGCCCAGCTCGCCAGCAATGTGCAGATCTGGAAAGGCGCGCGCCCCACCCTGCCCGACGGCACCCCGCTGATCGGCCCTAGCAGCCTGCCCGGCGTGTGGCTGAACCTGGGCCACGGCTCCTACGGCTGGGCCCTGGCCAGCGGCAGCGCCCGCGCCACCGCCGACCTGGTGGCAGGCCGTGTGCCCGAGGTAGATATGGACGGTTTGGGACTAGAGCGTCTGCGGCACTAAAACCGCACAATCGGGGCATGCAGCGCATCACCTCCCAGTCCAGCCACCCCCTGTTCGACACCGCCGCCACGCGCCGCATCGAACACGCCACCATGGCCAGCCTGCCGCCCCATACCCTGATGCAGCGTGCCGGGCTGGCCGTAGCGCGGCTGGCCCTGGCGCTGGCTCCGCATGCGCGCAACGTATGGATCGCCTGCGGCCCCGGCAACAACGGCGGCGACGGGCTGGAGGCCGCCACCCAACTGCACCTGCGCGGCAAAACCGTGGTGGTGACCTGGCTGGGCACGGAAGCCAGCGCCCCCGCCGACAGCCTGGCCGCCCTGGCCCGCGCCCGCGCGGCAGGTGTGCCTTTCGCCGAAACGCCACCTACCGGCTTGACCGCCCAGGACCTGTGCATCGATGCCCTCCTGGGCATTGGCAGCAGCCGCACCCCGGCGGGCACCATGGCCGCATGGATCGGCACCATGAACGCCAGCCCCGCACCCACGCTGGCCATCGACCTACCCACCGGACTGCAGGCCAATACGGGTAGCTTTGCTATGCAATCTATAGCTTCTAGCGCCGATGCAATAAGCGCCAGCAGCATAATTTATGCCCAGAATACCTTGTGCCTTCTTAGCCTGAAGCCAGGCCTGTTCACCGGCCATGGCCGCGACACCGCAGGCCAGGTCTGGCTAGACGACTTGGGCATCGCCATTGCCAATGACCCCACTGCCCAACTGGTCGGTGCGCCGGTGTCGACTAGCCGCACACATGCCAGCCACAAAGGCAGCTACGGCGACGTGGCCATCCTCGGCGGTGCGCCGGGCATGGCCGGTGCGGCCCTACTGGCCGCCAGCGCCGCGCTGCACACAGGGGCCGGGCGTGTCTTCGTCGGCCTGTTGGACGGCGGCAGCATGGGCGTGGATCCGCACCAGCCGGAGCTGATGTTCCGCGCGCCCAGCGCCCTGCCCTTGCATGCCCTGGCGGTCGTGTGTGGCTGTGGCGGAGGCGAGGCGGTGCGTGCCCTGCTGCCCCGGGTGCTGGCCGAGGCGGCCCGGCTGGTGCTGGACGCCGACGCGTTGAATGCCATCGCCGCCGACACCGCCCTGCAAGCCCAGTTGCGCACCCGCGCCGCCCAGGGCCTGCCCACGGTACTCACCCCGCACCCGCTGGAAGCCGCCCGACTGCTGGGCTGCAGCACCGCCCAGATCCAGGCCGACCGGCTCAGCGCCACCCAGCAACTGGCCGAACGCTTCGCCTGCGTGGTGGTGTTGAAAGGTTCGGGCACGGTCATCGCCGCGCCCAGCCAGGTGCCGTGCATCAACCCGACGGGCAATGGACGGCTGGCGACCGCAGGCACGGGAGATGTACTGGCCGGGATGGTCGGTGCGCGGCTGGCAATGGGCCAGTACGCAGTGGTTGCCGCTTGCGAGGCGGTGTTTGCGCACGGCCAGGCGGCAGACGATTGGCCTGCAGGCCAGCCGCTGACGGCCAGCGCGCTGGCGCAGCTTTAACCGTGACCTAACCCCGCCCGACGAACGGCATCTTGGTGGCCATGACGGTATGGAACAGCACGTTGGCCTCCAGCGGTAGGCTGTCCATATAGAGCACCGACTTGCCGACGATGGCCACGTCCATCACCGGCTCCACCACCATCTCGCCATTCGGCTGCAGGATGCCGGTGCGCATGCGCTGGGTCATGTCGGTGGCGGCGTTGCCGATGTCGATCTGGCCCACGGCGATGTTGTATTTGCGGCCATCGAGCGCAGCGGCCTTGGTCATGCCGCGTACGCCATGTTTGGTGGAGGTGTAGGCAATCGAGTTAGGGCGCGGCGTGGTGCTGGAGATGGAGCCATTGTTGATAATGCGCCCCCCCTGCGGGCTCTGTGCCTTCATCACCCGAAACGCCTGCTGGATGCACAAAAACATGCCAGTGAAGTTGACGTTCACCACGCTCTGCCACTGGGCCACAGTCAGGTCTTCCAGCAGCACGGCAGGGGTGCCGGTACCCGCGTTGTTGAACAGCAGATCGACCCGGCCAAACTGGGCCACCGCCGCTTCGAACAAGGCCTGTACGGCGGCGGGGTCGGTCACGTCGGTGGGCACGGCCAGGGCCCGCTCTGCCGCGCCGGACTCGGCGCACACGGCCTGCAAGGCTTCTGCCCGACGGCCTGCCAGCGCAACGCGGTAGCCATCGGCCAGCAAAGCCAGGGCGACCGCGCGGCCAATACCACTGCCTGCACCGGTGACGATGGCGACTTTGGGTGGGTTCTGCATCGTCTGCTTTCTTCTAGCGGCGGGTACGGGTTTTCTTTTTGGCCGCACCATTTTTAGCGGGGGCCTTGCTTGCGGGTTTAGCCTGTATCGGCCCGCGTTCGGCATGGTCGCGGTCGCGGGGGGCCGCAGCGCCTGCCTTGCGGCCCGATCGCTTGGCAGGGGCTTGTTCGGCACCGGAGCGGCCAGCCCCTTCGCGCTGCACGCCTTTGTCTTTCATGGCGCGGTTGACCAGCTCTTCGCCTTCGCGGATCAGGCGGAAATCGATCTTACGGCCATCCAGGTCCACGCGGCTCACCTGGACCTGCACGCGCGTGCCGATGGCGTAGCGGATGCCGGTGCGCTCGCCGCGCAGCTCTTGCCGGGCTTCGTCGAACTTGAAGTACTCGCCACCCAGCTCGGTGATGTGCACCAAGCCTTCGACGTACATTGCGTCCAGCGTGACGAAGATGCCGAAGCCGGTGGCGGCGGTGACCGTGCCACCGAACTCCTCGCCCAGGTGTTCGCGCATGTATTTGCACTTCAACCAGGCTTCTACGTCGCGGCTGGCCTCGTCGGCACGGCGCTCGTTGGCGCTGCAATGCAGGCCTGCCGCCTGCCAGGCCAGCGTTTCCGGGCTGACCTTCTTGATCTTGATGTCGGGTTCGCCGACCTTGCCTTGCAGCTTGGAGGCCGCGCCCTTGCTCAGCCGTTTGGCCAGCTTGGCATGCGCTTCACCGGGGGTGGGCAAAGTGGGCAGCTGGTACTTGCGGTGCGCCAGGATGGCTTTGATGACGCGGTGCACCAGCAGGTCGGGGTAGCGCCGGATCGGGCTGGTGAAGTGGGTGTAGGCATCAAATGCCAGCCCGAAATGCCCGCCGTTCATCGGCGTGTAAATCGCCTGCTGCATGGAACGCAGCAGCATGGAGTGGATTTGCTGCGCGTCGGGCCGGTCTTTGGTGGCGTTGGCAATGGCCTGGAACTCGCCGGTTTTGGGGTCGTCGCTGATCGACATACCCACGCCGGTGGCCTTCAGGTAGTTGCGCAGCATTTCGATCTTTTCGGGCGTGGGGCCTTCGTGCACGCGGAACAGGCCGGGGTGTTTGCCCTGGGCGATGAAGTCGGCGCTACACACGTTGGCGGCCAGCATGGCCTCTTCGATGAGCTTATGGGCCTCGTTGCGGGTGCGGGGCACGATCTTTTCGATCCGGCCACCTTCGTCGCAAACGATCTGCGTCTCTACGGTTTCAAAGTCCACCGCGCCGCGCACCTTGCGGGCCACCAGCAGGGCGTGGTAGACATCTTGCAAGTTGAGCAGGTCGTTCACGCGGTCTTTGCGGCGCGTGGCCTCAGGGCCCCGGGTGTTGCCCAAAATCGCCGCCACTTCGGTATAGGTGAAGCGCGCGTGGCTGAACATCACCGCCGGGTAGAACTGGTAGGCGTGCACATCGCCCTTGGCGGTGACCAGCATGTCGCAGACCATACACAGGCGTTCCACATCGGGGTTCAGCGAGCACAGGCCGTTGGACAGCTTTTCGGGCAGCATGGGAATCACGCGGCGCGGAAAGTACACGCTGGTGGCGCGGTCGTAGGCGTCCACGTCGATGGCCGAGCCGGTTTCTACGTAGTTGCTTACGTCGGCAATCGCGACCAGCAGGCGCCAGCCCTTGCCACGGCCCACCTTGGCGGGTTCGCAGTAGACGGCATCGTCAAAGTCGCGGGCATCTTCGCCGTCGATGGTGACCAGAGGCACATCGGTCAGATCGACGCGGTTCTTTTTGTCCTGGGGACGCACTTTGTCGGGCAGGGTACGGGCCAGGGCGATGCAGGCATCGGAGAAGATATGCGGCACGTCGTATTTGCGCACCGCAATTTCGATTTCCATACCGGGGTCATCCACCTCGCCCAGCACTTCCTTGACGCGGCCCACGGGTTGACCAAACAGGGCGGGCGGCTCGGTCAGCTCGACCACCACTACCTGCCCGGCCTTGGCACTGCCGATACCGGCTTTGGGAATCAACACATCCTGGCCGTAGCGCTTGTCTTCCGGAGCGACCAGCCAGATGCCGCTTTCTTGCAGCAGGCGGCCAATGATGGGCTGAGGGGGGCGTTCCACGATTTCGACCACGCGGCCTTCGGGGCGGCCTTTGCGGTCACTGCGCACGATGTGGACCTTGACCCGGTCTTTGTGCAGCACAGCGCGCATCTCGTTAGAAGGCAGGTAAATGTCGGACTCGCCATCGTCGCGCAGTACAAACCCGTGTCCATCGCGGTGTCCCTGGATGGTGCCTTCGATCTCGTCCAGCAGGCCGCTGGTGTGGCTGGTCGTTTTGATAAGTGTTCTCTCTTTACAGACTGGAGTACCCAAAGGGTAGCAGAGCTATAGCCTGGCCCAGAAAAACAATTGTTTTAGCAAGCCTTCGGCCTGCGGGTCAGAACTGTCGTTTTTCCCATGTTATACTTTAACTCGTGGGCCCAGATGGCGAAATTGGTAGACGCACTGTGTTCAGGTCGCAGCGCCGAAAGGCGTGCTGGTTCGAGTCCAGTTCTGGGCACCACACCTTATCTTAAAAAACCGCTGAGCAGTTGGCGGTTTTTTTATGGTTAAAAATTTGCACAGTACCAAGTGCAGATCGTGAGAGTTTCGTGGGCCCAGATGGCGAAATTGGTAGACGCACTGTGTTCAGGTCGCAGCGCCGAAAGGCGTGCTGGTTCGAGTCCAGTTCTGGGCACCACACCTTACAAAAAAAAGCCGCTAACGAGTTAGCGGCTTTTTTTTGCCCATTTTTTAGCTTGCCCGATCTGCACCGGGCAAACCAGGCACCCGCTAAATCGGCAGCGCCACCAGGTCGTGGCCTTGCGTGCCCACGATGCGGGCCTTGGTGAACTCGCCCACCTTCAAGGTTTTGCTGATTTTCTCGGGCGGCAGCAGGCGCACGATGCCGTCGATCTCGGGAGCGTCGGCGTAGCTACGGCCAATGCCGCCCTTCTTGCCCATGCCGGGCGCGGAATCCACCAGCACCTGCATGGTGGCACCCACGCGCTTAAGCAACTTAGCCGCTGATACTTCTTCGGCCACGGCCATGAAGCGGGCACGGCGCTCTTCGCGCAACTCGAACGGCAGCATGCCAGGAATGTCATTGGCAGCAGCGCCATCCACCGGGCTGTAGGCAAAGCAGCCCGCGCGGTCGATCTGGGCTTCGCGCATGAAGTCCAGCAGATGCGCAAACTCTTCTTCGGTTTCGCCGGGGAAACCCGCGATAAAGGTGCTGCGGATCACCAGCGACGGGCAGGCTTCGCGCCAGCGCTGGATGCGCTCCAGGTTTTTCTCGCCGCTGGCCGGGCGCTTCATGCGCTTGAGCACGTCGGGGTGGCTGTGTTGCAAGGGCACGTCCAGATACGGCAGCACGCGGCCCGTGGCCATCAGCGGAATGATCTCGTCCACGCTGGGGTATGGGTACACATAGTGCAGGCGGACCCAGGCACCATAGGGTTCAGCGATATCGGCCAGCGTTTGCACCAGCTCGAGCATGCGGGTCTTGACAGGCTTACCGTCCCAGAAACCGGTGCGGTATTTCACATCTACGCCATACGCGGAGGTGTCCTGGCTGATCACCAGCAGTTCTTTTACGCCGCCCTCAAACAAGGCCTTGGCATCGCTGAGCACGTCGCCAATATTGCGCGAAACCAGGTCGCCGCGCATCGACGGGATGATGCAGAAGGTGCAGCGGTGGTTGCAGCCTTCGCTGATCTTCAAATACGCGTAGTGCCGGGGCGTGAGCTTGATACCCGCCGTGCCGAATGCGTTGGGGACCAGGTCCAGAAACGGGTCGTGCGGCTTGGGCAGGTTGGCATGGACGGCATCCATCACCTCTTGGGTGGCGTGCGGGCCGGTGACGGCCAGGACGCTAGGGTGCATTTGCCGCACCAGGTTACCGCCGGAATCACCCGCCTTGGCACCCAGGCAGCCAGTGACGATGACGCGGCCATTGGTGGCCAGGGCTTCGCCGATGGTGTCCAGGCTTTCCTTGACGGCATCGTCGATGAAACCGCAGGTGTTGACGATTACCAGGTCGGCACCTTCAAAGGTCTTGGAGGTTTGGTAGCCTTCGGCGCTGAGCTGGGTGAGGATCAGTTCAGAGTCGGTCAGGGCCTTTGGGCAGCCCAGGCTGACGAACCCGACTTTGGGGACTTTGTTAGGGGCTAATGGGGGGGATAGTGCTTCGATCATCCCTATATTGTCGCCGCCCTCGGGAATTTCAGGGTTTCAGGCCGAAGCTGCCCAACATTTGGGCAGTCTGTTTTTGCATTTGCTCCTGCATTTGCACAAAGACGTTTCGGGACTGCTCCACGTAGCTGCCCAGCATCCCCTGCATGGCCGGTGACTGCAATTTGAGCATTTGCGCCCAGGCTTCGGGGGTCATACCCTTGGCTTGCTCGCCCATGGTGGACTGCAGGTCAACAAAGGTTTGCACGTTTTTTTCCAGGTACGGACCCAGAAAGCTTTGCATGGTGTTGCCGTAGAAGCGGATCATGTTGGCCAGCGCCTGCTCGGTAAACATGGGCGCGCCACCCGCCTCTTCTTCCAGAATGATTTGCAGCAGGATGGCGCGGGTCAGGTCGTCACCAGTTTTGGCATCCAGCACCCGCACCGGCTCACGCTCCATGACCAGCTTCTTGACTTCGGCCAGGGTGATGTAGGTCGAAGTATCCGTGTCGTAGAGGCGGCGGTTAGGGTACTTCTTGATGACGCGGTGGGTGTCATCAGGTGCGCTGTTCGGAGAATGGCTGGGCACTACTGTCTTTCGGGGTGTTCGTGGCGTTGGCAATGCGAAAAGGCACTTTACTGCAGTGCAACATATTTTAAAAAACCACTGCGCAGATCGCTTCAAGGATTACCCTGAAAGCAAGAGCCACAAAACCAAAAGCCCTGTACATCACCGATGTACAGGGCCTGAATTTGGTAGGCGCGAATGGACTCGAACCATCGACCCCCACCATGTCAAGGTGGTGCTCTAACCAGCTGAGCTACGCGCCTAAAGCTAAACTACTTTAGAGCGCTAGTATAGCACGGTTTTTTCGCCCTTTTTACCGCCGCCGGGCGGAACGTACACCGGCCACATCCGACACGATGCCCAACACTTTGGTGAGGCGGGCGGCATCGGCTACTTCTACAGTGAAGGTCATCCAGGCCGTGCCTTTGACCGACTGGGTCTGCACACCGATCACGTTCATTTTTTCCTTGGTAAAGACTTCGGAAATGTCGCGCAGCAGGCCCTGGCGGTCGGCGGCTTGCACCGACACGTCCACCGGGTAGACCGAAGCCCCTTCTTTTTTGCCACTGCCCCACTCCACCTCGATCACGCGCTCGCCGTTGCGCACCGACATTTCGCGGAAGTTACTGCAATCTGCGCGGTGGATACTGACCCCCTTGCCGCGTGTAATGAAGCCCAAAATGGCATCGGGCGGCGCGGGTTTGCAGCATTTGGCCAGTTGCGTCATCAGCGACTCCACGCCCACCACCAGCACCCCGCCCTTGGGTGAACTCTCCGGCGTGCGGGCTTTTTTGAGCAGCAGATAGTCGTCCGGGGCCAGCACCGGCTCGGGTGGGCGCAGCAGGTTTTCGATGGTGCGCAGCGAGAACTCGTCTTTGCCCACCACCTCGAACAGATCGTCGGCCGACTTGAAGCCCAGCCGGGCAGCCAGGTCGTCCAGCTTGGTGGCGGTTTTGCCCTCGCGTTGCAGCAATTTTTCGACCGCCTCGCGGCCCCGCGCCACTGTGGTGTGCAGGGCGGCGGCGTTGAACCAGGCGCGGGCCTTGGCCCGGGCGCGGTGGCTGACCAGGTAGCCCAGGTCTGGGTTCAGCCAGTCGCGCGAGGGCCCACCCTCCTTGGCGGCGGTGATTTCCACCGTCTGGCCGTTTTGCAGCGGGGTGTTCAGCGGCACCTGCACGCCGTCGACCTTGGCACCCCGGCAGCGGTGGCCCAGGTTGGTGTGCACGCTGTAGGCAAAGTCCACTGCGGTGGCCCCGGCGGGCAGCTCGACCACGGCGGCATCGGGGGTCAGCACGTAGATGCGGTCGCCCAGCAGGTCGGCGCTGTGCGGGGCGGCCCCGGACAGATCACGCTCCCAGGCCAACAACTGGCGCAGCACGGCGATTTTTGCGTCGTACTCGCCGCTGGCCGAGACACCGGCGTATCCCTTGGTGCCCGCCTCTTTGTAAGCCCAGTGGGCGGCCACGCCGTGCTCGGCATGGTCGTGCATGGCCTGGGTGCGGATCTGGATCTCGATCGGCAGGCAGGCCACGCCGTCTACCATTTGCTGCACCACCGTGTGCAACGACTGGTAGCCATTGCCCTTGGGCTTGGCGATGTAGTCATCGAATTCTTCGGCCATGGGGACGAAGCGCGAATGCACCCAGCCCAACGCGGCATAGCAGTCGGGCACGCTGGGCACGATCACCCGCAGGGCGCGGATGTCGAACAGTTGGTCAAAGCCCAGCGACTTGCCGCGCATCTTTTTGACGATGCTGTAGATGTGCTTGGGCCGCCCCTGCACGATGGCCTTGATGCCCTGGCCAGCCAGCTCGGCCTCCAGGCTGGCGCGCAGATGTTCCATATTGGCTTCGCGCTCCACCCGCTTTTCGTCGAGCAGGCGGGCCACCTGTTTGTAGGTGTCGGGCTCGGTGAACCGGAACGACAGGTCTTCCATCTCCCACTTGATCTGCCAGATGCCCAGGCGGTTGGCCAGCGGCGCAAACACCTGCAGCGATTCGTGCGCCAGCCCGGGCGACACCGGGGTCTTGCTGGCAGCGCAATAACGCAAAGTTTGCAGGCGCGAGGCCAGGCGCAGCATCACCACCCGCAGGTCGCGCGAGAAGGCCAGCAGCATCTTGCGCACGTTTTCGGTCTGCACCAAGGGGTCGTCTACCAGGTGGGCCGAGGTTTCGGCCCCACGTGACAGGCGCTGCACCCGCATGAGTTGGGTGGTTTCTACTGCCAGCGCTGCGAAATTGGCCCCGAAGGCCTTGGCAATCACCTCTTGTGGCTTGTTGAGATGCACGCAGGCGTGGACCAGGTAGCTGGCGGCTTGCATGGCCTCGGAGCCGCCCACGGCACGCAGGATGGCGGCCACCGCATCGGCGTGGGCCAGGGTGTTTTCGCCAGTGTCCAGCACTTCGTTGGCGATCAGCGGCTCGGCGAAATTACGCGCACGGGCCAGGGCGTTGGCCTGCTCGGGCAGGGTCTGGGCGGTGGCGGCCACCAGATCGGGGACACGCTCGTCCAGCATTGCCGCGACGGGCTGCGCGGTCTGCATACTTTTCATCCAGCGGGCCTTCTCAATGCTGTAAAAAATCGACGACAACGGCAACCTGGTCGTCCACCATAAAGGTCGGCGCATGGCCTACGCCCGCAAACTCCACCAACCGGGCTTTCGGGCCACGCTGGGCCATGGCCTGGGCGGTGGCAGCCGACAGCAGATCGGACTCGGCCCCGCGCAACAGCAAGGTTTGCGCCGTGATCTGCTCGTACAGCGCCCACAACGCGGCCTCGCCTGCGGCCGCGGATTCGGCGGTGAAGGTGCCAAACGCGGCGGCCAGCGCCGGGTCGTAGTGCAGGGTCAGCGTGGGCTCTCCCACCACCAGCGGACGCACCATGTGCTGCGACAAAGCCAACCACTGGGCGGGCGTGTGCGGGCCGAAGCTGCTGGAGATGGCCCACATGGCATCGGCGGCCTGCTGCAGGGTGTCAAAGCGCCCGGTTTTGCCCAGGTAGCTGCCTATGCGCTGCAGAGCTGCCAAGTCCAGCGTGGGGCCAATGTCGTTCAACACCAGGCGGCGCACCGGCACGGGCAGCGGCAGGCCGGGCGTGCCCAGCAGCGCCATACCGATCAGCCCGCCCATGCTGGTGCACAGCCAGTCCAGCGTGGCGATAGGGGATTGCGCGTGCACCTGGGCCAGCAGGGCCAGCATGTCGCCCGCGTAGGTGGGGAGCTGGTAGGCCTGGGGGTCTTGCAGCCAGTCGCTGTGGCCCCGGCCCACCACGTCGGGGCAGATGACGCGGGCAAAACGGCTCAGCGACCGGGCCAGCACGTCGAAGTCGCGGCCCTGTCGGGTCAGGCCATGCACGCAGACCACCACGTGCGGGTTGGCCGGGTCGCCCCACTGCCAATAGGCCATGCGGTGGCCGGTCTGGTCGGGGGCGTTGGCAGCCGTGTTGGTTGTGGCGGCGGCACCGGGGCAGGGAACATAGCAGAGGCGGGGTTCGGTCATGGCGAAGGGCGTTCCAGGCAAGAGGATGGGTCCATCCTAATTCAAACTGCGGCCACGACTGCCCGCAAGGCCTTATCTGAAAATTTAAGTAAAAAGTGCTTCCAGCGCTTATTCCATAAGCGTGACAAGCTACGTTTTATATAGCATCACAGCGCACATGCGCGAAAGCCCACGAAACGCACATCGTCGCCGGGCAAGGCAAAGCCACGGAACTTGGGGTGCTTCATGCGGGCGCGGGTGGCAAACGCCGCGCCACGCAGCACTTTGGCCTGGCCGAACCAGGGCACGGAATAGGCCATCCACGGGTCGGCGCTGAAGCCGGGCCAGGGGCGGAAGGTGCTGGCCGTCCACTCGTGCACCTCGCCCCAGCGAAAGCCCTGGCCTGCAGCACCCATGGCGGCGCGCTCCCACTCCACTTCGCTGGGCAGGCGCCGCCCAGCCCAGCGGCACCAGGCATCGGCCTCCCACCAGCTCACGTGCACGGCGGGCTGGGTGCCGGCCACGCGCAGGCGTTGGCCAAAACGGGTTTGCAGCACCGCGCCGCTGGCCACGCCGATCTGGTCCACATAACGCGGGCCGCGTCGCCCATCCCCTTCGGCCAGGGCCTGTAGCCAGGTCCAGCCTTCGGGCAACCACCAGGCGGCGTTGTCGTAACCGCCGTCATCCACAAATTCCACAAACTGGGCCCAGGTGACGGGCTGGGCATCGATCTCAAAAGCGGGCACGGCCACCGGGTGGGCCCATTTTTCGTTGTCAAACACAAACCCGCCAGGGGGCGAGCCGAGTTGCCACTCCGTGGCGGGCAACCGCAGCGGGTCGCGCGGCTGTGGGCTGCCCGGCGAGGGTACCTGCAAGGGCACGCCATGCAGCTGGGCCAGGGTGATGAGCTGCTCGCTGCGCAGGTCTTCGTGGAACAGGGCCAGGCGGTAGAAATACAGCGCATCGTCGTTCTCGGCGGTTTTCTCCAGCAGCTCCAGCGTGCTCTCCAGGGTGTGCAGCAAAAAGTTTTTGGTGGTGGCCAGGTCGGGCTTCACCAGAGGGACACGGCGGTCCATGTGCTCGGGGTTCCACCAGCGGTCGGCATCGGGCTCGACGGAGGCCAGCCGGGTAGGCTGGAAAGGGCAGGCGGTGCCGCGCCCGCGCTGGGTGTTACGGCCCAGCCAGGCCTCGGCCATCCAGCCGATATGGCCCGCCAGCCAACGCGGCTGCAGACTGCTGGGGGCGATGGCGGGGGCCGATTCAAACTGGTCGAGCAGGTGCAGGGTGTGGTTGCGCGCGTCCATCAGCGCCAGCGACAGCAGGTCGCGCCCCGCCTGGCGCATGGTGGGCGAATCCAGGTGCTGGGGCAGCACATGCGGTGTGCGGGTAGACATGGACCATTATTGCCAAATTTCAGCGGCGCAGGCCGCGATAATGGCGGGCCTTTGCGGACCACCCGGAACGCCCCTTCCCCCAAGAATTCAGGAGACACCATGCGCGCCTTGTTGAAGTTTTCCAATGCCGTTGACTGGCTCAGCAGCCAGATCGGCAAATATGTGATTTGGTTGATATTGGCCTCCACCATCGTCAGCGGCGTGAATGCGGTGGTGCGTAAGGTGTTTAACGTCAGCTCCAACGCGTACCTGGAGGTGCAGTGGTACCTGTTTGCGGCGGCATTTTTGCTGGCCGCAGGCTACACCCTGTTGTGCGGCGAGCACGTGAAGATCGACGTGGTGTCCAGCCGCCTGTCCAAGCGCACACAAATCTGGATGGACGTGTTTGGCTTCGCCTTTTTTCTCACCCCGGTGTGCCTGGCCATTCTGTGGTACGGCGTGCCGTTCTTTCTGAAGGGCTATACCTCGGGGGAAATGTCCAACAACGCCGGTGGCCTGATCCGCTGGCCGGTGTACGCCATGATTCCGCTGGGCTTCTCGCTGCTGCTGTTGCAGGGCTGGTCGGAGCTGATCAAGCGGCTGGCATTTTTGCAGGGTTTGATCGAAGACCCCACGGCCAAGAAGCTGGAGAAAACCGCCGAAGAAGAGCTGGCCGAGGCGATTTTGCGCCTGGCTGAATCCAAAAAATCCGCCCAATAAGACGGAGCACACACACCATGGAATTTTTGACCCACAACCTCGCCCCCATCATGTTCATGGGGCTGATGTGCTTTTTGCTGTTTGGTTTTCCGGTGGCCTTCAGCCTCGGGGCCTGCGGGCTGTTTTTTGGCTTTGTTGGCATTGAACTGGGCGTGCTGCCCGAGGCCCTGCTGCAGGCGCTGCCGCTGCGGGTATTCGGCATCATGCAAAACGACACCCTGCTGGCGATTCCGTTCTTCACCCTGATGGGGCTGATCCTGGAGCGCAGCGGCATGGCCGAGGACCTGCTGGAAACCATTGGCCAGCTGTTCGGCCCGCTGCGTGGCGGCCTGGCGCTGGCGGTAATTTTTGTGGGCGCGCTGTTGGCGGCCACTACCGGTGTGGTGGCGGCATCGGTGATCTCCATGGGCCTGATCTCGCTGCCCATCATGCTGCGCTACGGCTACGACCGGCGGGTGGCGGCGGGGGTGATTGCTGCCTCGGGCACGCTGGCGCAGATCATTCCGCCCTCGCTGGTGCTGATCATCTTGGCCGACCAGTTGGGCCGCAGCGTGGGCGAGATGTACAAGGGCGCATTCGTGCCAGGCTTCATGCTGACCGGCATGTATGTGGGCTACATCGTCCTGCTGACCTTCATCCGCCCCGCCTGGGTGCCTGCGCTGCCACCCGAGGCGCGCACCATCCGCGAAGACAACGGCAAAAGCGGCCTGGTGTCGCTGTTGGTCCTGACCATTCTGTGCACCGCCACCGCCTTGTATTTTGGCGAACACTATGCCCAGTTCCTCAGCTGGTACAAGGGCGAGCTGGTGGAAAAAGTGGCCACCGATGAAACCATCGTGGTGTCGCTGTGCGCCGGGGTGGTGTTGGCGCTGGTGCTGGCACTGCTGAACCAGGTCACCCGCCTGGGCCTGCTGTCGCGCATGGCCGAGCGCGTGACCTTTGTGCTGATCCCGCCGCTGCTGCTGATCTTTCTGGTGCTGGGCACCATCTTCCTGGGTATCGCCACCCCCACCGAAGGCGGCGCCATGGGCGCTTTGGGTGCCTTCATCATGGCCATGGCACGCGGACGGCTCAGCCTGAGCCTGCTGAAGCAGGCGCTGAACACCACCACCAAGCTGTCGTGCTTTGTGGTGTTCATTTTGATTGGCTCCACCATCTTCAGCCTGGTGTTCCAGGGTGTGGACGGCCCCATCTGGGTGGAGCACCTGCTGACCGGCCTGCCCGGCGGCCAGATCGGTTTTCTGATCGTGGTGAACGTGCTGATCTTTTTCCTGGCGTTCTTTTTGGACTTTTTTGAGCTGTCGTTCATCGTGGTGCCGCTGCTGGCGCCGGTGGCGGCCAAGCTGGGCATCGACCTGATCTGGTTCGGCGTGCTGCTGGGTGTGAACATGCAAACCTCCTTCATGCACCCGCCGTTTGGTTTCGCGCTGTTTTACCTGCGCAGCGTGGCCCCCAACGCCGAATACACCGACAAGGTCACCAAAAAGCGGATCCCACCGGTCACCACCATGCAGATCTACTGGGGTGCAGTGCCCTTCGTGGTGATCCAGATCATCATGGTCGGGCTGATCATTGCCTTCCCGGGCATTGTCTCCAGCGGGCTGGACAAGGCCGTGGTCTACGACCTGGACAAAACCACCCAGGAGATGGAGGCCAACATGCCGCAAGTCGAGTCCACCGACGACCCGACCGCCGGGATGCCTGGTGCGGATGCCTCGGCCCCCGAGGGCACGCCCCCGGCCGACGACAATGATCCGATGAAGGCGATGCAGGAGTCGCTGGAGAAAGAGCAAAAGTAGCCTTCCCGCACCCAAAAAAGCCCCGGTTTCCGGGGCTTTTTTTATGCCAGCAAGCGGGCGCAGTGCTCTCGGGAATTCACCGCGTACTCCAGCGGGCCCGGTTCCCAGTGGGCCATGCTGGGCGAGCCGCTAAGAATGTTGCCCCAGGTTGCGCGCATGGTGTCGCTGTCTTGCTCGGTCTCAGCCAGTTGGTGCAGGTTGCGGATCTTGCGCATATCGGCATCGCACGTCGGGTGTTGCTCGATCAGCGCGACCAACATCGCCAGCCATTGCCGGGCGGGCATCCATTCGCACACTGCCGGGTTGAACAGCCGGGCGTTCATGCCGTCGCGGCAGGCCATGAAGCGGCTGACACGCTCGGTGTTGAAGGGAATCGCCACCGGGGCATAGCCCAGTTGCCCGCGCAGGGCCAGGGCGGCGCAGGCCCGGGTGAACGCAGCCAGGGCCACTGCTTTGCTTACGCTCAGGGGCGTGTCGAACACCCGCACTTCGACGGTGCCGAACTCGGGCTTGGGGCGCACGTCCCAGTAGATGTCTTTCAGGCTTTTGGCCAGGCCCAGGTCGAACACCTCCTGGGCAAGGGCTTCAAACTCGGCCCAGCTGGTGGTGCGCGGCATGGGGCCGCCGTAGGGGTACACCAGCGGCTCCAGGGGCCGCGCGGCGCAAAAGCCGGTGTCTACCCCCTGCTGGAACGGCGACGCGGCCGACAGGGCGATGAACAGCGGCCCCAGGCTTTGCAGTACGTTGGCTAACTGGATCGCCTCTTCCTTGCCGGGCGCACCGATGTGGACGTGCATGCCATAGGTGGAAAAACGCTTGGGCAAAAAGCCGTATTTGGCCTGCAGCTCCATGGCGCGGTCGGTTTCGGTGAATTCGCGCTCGTTCCAGAACTGCAGGATGTGGGTGCCGCCGCCGCGCACATCGGCACCCTGGCGGCGGGCGATCTTTTTCAGGGTCAGCACGTTTTCGCGGGTTTCGGCCTCCAGGGCATCGGCATCCTCGTGGATCGAGCTGGTGACTTCCATCGTGGAGCGGGTGGCTTCCAGTGAAAAGCGCTCGTGCTCGGGCAGCACTTCTAGCTCGGTCCAGAGCTCGGCGCTGCAGGGCGATAGCTGGCCCGTGTCTTCGTCCACCAGTTGCAGTTCCAGCTCCATGCCGAATGTGAGTGCTTTTGATTTTTTGAAATCCATACCAGGGCTCCTTAGGGTGCTTCAACGGGAGGTTGGGGGGTTGGGAGAGCTCTTCCGCCAAAGGGGATGAGCAGGCATCGGCGGTGCGCAGACGGCACAGATGCACAAGATGGCCCACAGGGGCGCTACGGTCACCGTATCCCAAAACACCCGATTCGCAAACTCGTACGCTATAGACCTGCGGCTAGGAGGGTGATTGCGAATCGCTCTCAAAAAGTCGGCCCTGCCCTGGGCGTGGGGCAAAAAAAATCCCCCAAGAGAGGGGGATGGAACCGCGCCCTCTGCAGGGCGTACGTTTACCGTTTGTTACAGCTTTTGGGCCTGCATGAACTGGTCGAAACGCGATTCGGCAAAGCGGAACCACAGCACCTGGTCACGCTGGAAAGTGCGCAAGTCGGCGTAGATCTTCTTCCATTCGGGGCTCTTGTTGTTCAGCTCGCCAAACACCTCCATCGCCGCTTTGTAGGATGCCTGCATCACCTCTTGCGGGAACGGTAGCACCTTGGTCTTGGCGGCCACCAATTGCTTCAGGGCCGTGGGGTTGAGCGCGTCGTACTTGGCCAGCATGTCGGTATGGGCCACCATGGTGGCCGCTTCGATGATGGCCTTGTTTTCGGCCGACAGGCCATCCATCGCCTTTTGGTTGATGAAGAAGTCCACCTCGGGGCCGCCCTCCCACCAGCCGGGGTAGTAGTAGAACGGTGCCACTTTGTTGAAGCCCAGCTTCTGGTCATCGTAAGGGCCCACCCACTCGGCTGCGTCGATAGTGCCCTTTTCCAGGCCCTGGTAGATCTCGCCACCGGGGATGCTTTGCGGCACCGCGCCCAGCTTGGTCATGACCTCACCCACCAGGCCGCCGCCCAGGCGCATCTTCAGGCCCTTGAAGTCGGCGCTGGACTTGATTTCCTTGCGGAACCAGCCGCCCATCTGGGTGCCCGTATTGCCGCCCGCAAAGCTCACCATGTTGTAGGTGGCATAGAACTCGTTCATCAGCTTGCGGCCATTGCCATGCAGCATCCAGGCCGTCATCTGGCGGGCATTCAGGCCAAACGGGATGGCCGAACCCAGGGCGAACGCGGGGTTCTTGCCGTAAAAATAGTAGGGCACGGTGTGGGCCATTTCCACGGTGCCGTTTTGCACGCCGTCGACCACGCCGAACGGAGGCATCAGCTCGCCACCGGCATGCACCGAGATTTCAAACTTGCCGCCCGACATGGCCTTGACGGCCTTGGAGAACACGTCTGCGCCCCCATAAATGGTGTCCAGCGACTTGGGGAAACTGGAGGCCAAACGCCAGCGGATCGCGGCCTGGGCATGCACGGCCGGGGCGACGCCAGCGGCCAGGACACCTGCGATGCCGGTGTGTTTGATAAGGGAACGACGGTCCATTTGAAATAACTCCCGTAATAGATTGAAATCCGCTGTTCGGGAAGAACGGCAGAGACTGCAAGTCAGCGCCGATTGTATGAAGTCGCAATTACCGAATTCGTGCGGGTTTTCCCCTGCGCACAGGCCACCCTTCTGCTATTAATTAAATAGCTGCTCGCGCTTATACCAGTGGCGCAAAGCGGCTTTTTTGTTGAAGCCCAGCGGCGTATCTCCGTTGCCATCCAGGTGCCTCATATTTCTTCGTAGTTAACTAACTCCGAATGCATCGTTCCCTTTGCGCCGCACCCCCACTACATTGGCCGACTCGGCTGGCCGCGATGCAGCGCCCAAGCCCATAGAAGGAGAAACGATGACGACTTTTTGATGGATGTAGACGTAGCCTCTGCAGTGCAAGCCCTGGAAATCCGCCCCTTCGATGCCCCACTGGGTGCCGAAGTGCTGGGCCTGGACCTGTCGCGGCCATTGGCCGCAGACGACTTCGCGCGTATCCACCGCGCCCACCTGGAGCACCACGTGCTGGTGTTTCGCGACCAGCGCATCACGCCCCGGCAGCAGGTGGATTTCAGCGCCCGTTTCGGCCCGCTGCAGATCCATGTGCTGAAGGGCTTCCAGCTACACAACCACCCGGAAATACTGATCGTTTCCAACATCAAGGAAAACGGCGAACCCATCGGCCTGGGCGATGCCGGTGCCTATTGGCATTCCGACCTGTCGTACAAAGAGAAACCCAGCCTGGGCTCGCTGCTGCATGCGCAGGAGCTGCCCAGCGAAGGCGGCGACACCTTGTTTGCCAACCAGCACCGCGCCTGGGACACCCTGCCCGCCGCCCTGCAAACCGCCGTGGCCGGCCTGCGCGCCGAAAATTCCTACCTGGCCAAATACGAAGAGCTGCGCGCCCGCAACCCCTGGCGGCCCAAGCTCACGCAGGCCCAACTCGACGAGGTGCTGCCTGCCGTACATCCCATCGTGCGCACCCACCCCGAGAACGGTCGCAAGGCGCTGTTTGTCAGCGAGCATTTCACCACCCGCATCGTCGGCATTCCCGAAGACGAAAGCCGCGCCCTGCTGGACGAGCTGTTTACCCACACCTCGCGCGCCGAGCTGGTCTACCGCCACCTGTGGCAGCCGCACGACATGGTGTTCTGGGACAACCGCTCCGTCACCCACCTGGCTGCGGGCACGCCCGACCACCTGCGCCGCAAGCTCTACCGCACCACCATCGAAGGTGACGCGCCGTTTTAGGAACCCCATGCCATTCAAGGCCCCCCTGGCGGCCCAGGCAAAAGGCCGCATCTGCATCGCTCAGTAGCTCGGCATCGGCTACGCGGTGCGCGACGTGGTGTCGATTCACCGCCGAGCCGCCGAAGCCGTGCAGGGCGGCAAGCTCAAGACGCTTCTTCGATCAGTTCCGCAATACGCCCACGCCCCAGCCGCCGCGCATGCGCCAGGGCGGTCGAGCCACTATGGTCGACCAGCGTCACATTGGCACCAGCGACCAGCAGGCGCTGCACCGTCTCCGGGTGGTTGTAGATCGTGGCCAGCATCAGCGGCGTACGGCCCTCGGTGTCTGCTGCGTCGAGGGGTGCGCCACGCGCCAGCAGGTCGTTCAGCTGCGATGTATGGCCCTTGCGCGCGGCCTCCTGCAAAGCACTGGCCAAGGGCGGGGTCGGGGTGGCACTAGCACGGGGCGCTGCGCTGGGTGCAACCTCGTCGGCACGGCGCATCTCTGCTGCAGCCTGCGAACGCCCAAGGGCGTTGGGCGGCACCGGCGTGGGTGTTGCGTGCAAGGGCGCTGCAGGCGTGTCCATGTCTTGCGCCGGGCTGGACTGTGCTGGTGGTTGGATATTCTCAAAGGCCACCCGCTCGTCCTTGGACTGGGTCTGCGCAGGGTTTTCCGTCCGTTTTGCGGCTGCAGCCTTGGGCGTCGCTTGCGCCAGCTCGGGACGGGCTGGTACAGCCATGGCAGGCGCTGCAGGTGCCGCTTTCTCCTGCTGGTTGGCATCCGTAGCATCTATGGCATCGGTGGCCACTTTGGCGGGTGGCGCAGCGTCGCCCAACACCCGTTCCCGTTCGTCTGCGGGTCCGCGGTCGAACTGCAGCACCAGCAAGCTGGTCAGACCGGCCAGCACCACGCTGGCCAGCAACGACAGTTTCCAGCGCGGCTGGTTGGCCGCAGGTGCAGCGGGCACAGCCGAAACCGTCTGCCGGGCCGCCAGCACCGATTGGGCATGGGCACGTACGGCCTCGCTTACCTGGCTGGCGGGTCGGCGGGGGTCGGCGTCACTGGCTTGGCGGTAACGCAGCAGCAATTCATCGACGGGGCGCTCGGGCTCCGGCCTGGGCTCTTGCGGTGGGCGGGTGTCGGTCATGCGAACTCCTGTAGCTGCTGGCGCAGGCTGTTGCGGGCGTAACGCAGGCGGCTCTTGGCGGTCTCGAAACTCACGCCGGTCGCACTGGCAATTTCTTCCACACGTAACCCACCCTCGGCCTGGAGCAAAAAAGCTTCACGTTGTTCGCCGGGCAATTGTTCAACCGCTTCGATCAGGGCGGCGGCTTGCTGGCGCGACTGCAGCTGCCGCACCGGGCCGAAACCCGAGTCCGCCGCCAGGCTATCGGCCAGCCGGTCGTGGCCATCGCTGCCTTCATCGTCGAGCCGGACATGGTTTTTGACGCTGCGGAAATGGTCTACCAGCCGGTTGTGCGCGATGGTAAACAACCATGTCCTGAAACGCGCACTGGGCTGGTAAGCGGTGCCGGGCGTGTCCTGCATGGCACCGCCCTGGCGCGCCACGGAGAACCACACGTCCTGCAGCAAGTCGTCGGCCAGCGCCGCCACCCTGACGCTGCGCAACAGATAGCGCCACACGCCCAACGCGTGGCGGGCGTACAGCACGTCGAAGGCGGCGATATCGCCCGCCGCATACCGCAGCATGAGCGCTTCATCGGACTCTTCTGCGGATGGGGTCAGGAGGGAAGCGCCGGGCATGCGCTGGATTATCCGATGCGGTGCACCTCGATAAAACGCTAGCGGCGTGCAGGCGGGTCGGGCACATACGCCGTGTCGACCGAGCCCGGGAATGGATTGGGCAATGGATTGGGCACCGGCGCGCGTGCCAGCGGCTGGGGAATCACGCCACTGGCCAGCAGGTTTTCGCGGCTGTCATAACGGATACGCACGATTTCGTCCGGCTGCGCTTGCTGGCGCTCGAACGCGGTGTGCCACACCACCGAGCTTTCGCGCGCACCATGGGCCGTGCCCAGTTTGGCTGCGGCGGCGGGGGCGGCGGGGGCCGGGGCGCGCTTTTCAGCGGCTCCCACGGCGGTGCTGTCCACGTTTTCTTCTTTGGATTCGGCGTTGCGGCGCGCCTCGGGAACAGCGACCGGTTCGGGCACCTGTTCACGGAACAGCGCTACACCGATGACGCCGACCTGGCCCGGCCGACCGGTGCGCCCGGCATAGGAGTCGCGGGCATCGGCAAACTCGAAGGCCGCCACTTCTTGGTCGCTCTTGCGCCAGCCGGTGATTTGGTAGTTTTGGCGTGCCGAAAAAACATAGCCGGTCTGCTCCCAGGAGGCGGTTTCGCCGCTGAGGACGTTCACGCCATCGACCGACGCCACGGCCAGCACGCGCCCCACCAGCCGGTTACGCACCGACACCGCGTAACGCGCACCCGGCCGGCCCGCCACCCAGTATTCACCGCGATGCGCGTACACCGGCAGCCTGGCGCCGGAGTCACGGTCCACGATGGTGATGTCGGCCAGACGGCCTACTGCTTGCGCGTGCAGGCTGGCGCAGGCCAGCAGGACGGTAAGGCCCAGCAATTTGAGTTTCATAGGTCAGCTCCAGAAATAAGTGTTGGAGCTGACTGAAACGTTGCCGGTGCGGCGATGGGGTTAAAGCAGGCTAAAAAAGTGGGCCTGCAACCGCCTTATGCTACCAATTTGAGAGCTGCTTGTGCTTGATGTACAAGCGCTGGGAAGCGTTTTTCTATAGATTTTTCGATACCCGCCGCGTCCAACCCTTGCTGGGCCATCAGCACCGCCGGGTCGCCGTGTTCGATAAACACATCGGACAGGCCCAGCGTCAGCACCGGCAGGGTGATACCCGCAGCCTGCAAGGCTTCCTGCACTGCACTGCCCGCACCGCCCAGGGCGGCACCGTCTTCTACCGTGACCAGGGCGGAATGCGTGGCGGCGATCTTCAGCAGCAGCTCCACATCCAGCGGCTTGGCCCAGCGCATATTGGCCACGGTGGCATCCAGCTTGTTGGCCACGGCCAGCGCGGGGTACAGCAGGGTACCGAAGGCCAGAATGGCGATGCCCGAATCCTGGCTGGAGCTGCGGCGGATTTCACCCTTGCCGTAGGGCAGCGGCTGCAGGCCCGGCTCCATCGCCACACCAGCCCCGGCACCGCGCGGGTAACGCACGGCCACCGGGTTGTCTTGCGCAAACGCGCTGCTCAGCAGGCGGCGGCACTCGTTCTCGTCCGCCGGGCAGGCCACACCCATATTGGGGATGCAGCGCAGGAAAGGAATGTCGTAGGCCCCGGCGTGGGTGGCTCCGTCGGCACCCACCAGCCCGGCGCGGTCCAGGGCAAACACCACCGGCAGGTTTTGCAGGGCAACGTCGTGGATCAATTGGTCGTAGGCGCGCTGCAAAAAGGTGGAGTAAATCGCCACCACCGGCTTCAGGCCTTCGCAGGCCATGCCTGCGGCAAAGGTCACCGCGTGCTGCTCGGCAATACCTACGTCGTAATAACGCTGGGGAAAGCGCTTTTCAAACTCCACCAGGCCCGAGCCCTCGCGCATGGCGGGCGTGATGCCGACCAGCCGGTTGTCTTGCGCGGCCATGTCGCACAGCCAATTGCCAAACACCTGGGTGAAGGTGGGTTTGCCCGGTGCGGTGGCTTTTTGCAGGCCTACCGCCGGGTCGAACTTGCCGGGGCCGTGGTAGGCCACCGGGTCAGCCTCGGCCAGTTGGTAACCCTGGCCTTTTTTGGTGACCACATGTAAGAACTGTGGGCCGTTGAGGTGCTTGATGTTTTCCAGCGTGGGGATCAGCGATTCGAGGTCGTGCCCGTCGATGGGGCCGATGTAGTTGAAGCCAAACTGCTCGAACAGCGTGGCGGGTACCACCATGCCCTTGGCATGCTGCTCCAGGCGGCGGGCCAGCTCGAACAGCGGCGGCGCGCCCTTGAGCACCTGTTTGCCGACGTTTTTGGCGGCGGCGTAGAACTGGCCGCTCATCAGCTGCGCCAGGTAGCGGTTCAGCGCGCCCACGGGCGGGCTGATGCTCATGTCGTTGTCGTTCAGGATGACCAGCAGGTTGCAGTCGCACACACCGGCGTTGTTCAGGGCCTCAAAAGCCATGCCTGCGCTCATGGCACCGTCGCCGATGATGGCCACGCTATGCCGGTGCTCGCCCTTTTGCTTGGCGGCCATGGCCATGCCCAGGGCGGCCGAGATCGAGGTGCTGGAATGCGCCGTGCCGAACGCGTCAAACTTGCTCTCGGCCCGCGTCGGAAAGCCCGACAGGCCGCCCAACTGGCGCAGGCTGGCCATGCGGTCACGCCGCCCGGTGAGGATTTTGTGCGGATAGGTCTGGTGGCCCACGTCCCAGACCAGCCGGTCTTCGGGGGTGTTGAACACGTAGTGCAGCGCCACCGTCAATTCCACCGTGCCCAGGTTCGAGCTCAGGTGGCCACCGGTTTTGGACACGCTGTCGATCACGAAAGCGCGCAGCTCGTCGGCCAGGGCTTTCAGATCGGCACGCGGCAAACGGCGCAGGTCGGCCGGGAAGTGGATGGTTTCCAGCAGTGGGTAGGGCGCAGGGTTCATAATTTTTTTCTGGGCGGCGGGCGCTGTCTTAGCTGGAGCGGTTCACAACCATATCCGCCAAAGCACGCAAGGCCTGGGTATTGGTAGGGGGCAAATCGCTGCCATCCAGCGCAGTCAGGGCCTGGGCCAGCAGTTCCTGGGCATAGGCCAGGGAGCGGTCCAGCCCCAGCAGGGAGACGTAGGTGGGCTTGTCCTGGGCGGCATCCTTGCCGGCGGTTTTGCCCAGCGTGGCCGAGTCGGCGGTCACGTCCAGGATGTCGTCCACCACCTGGAACGCCAGGCCCAGGGCTGCGCCATAGGTGTGCAAGGCGTTGCGGGTGGCCGGGGGCAGTACGCGGGCGCTGCAGGCCGCGCCCATCATCACGCTGCCTTGCAGCAGAGCACCGGTTTTCAGGCGGTGCATGCAGCGCAGCTCTTCTTCCGTCAAGGCCATGCCGATGCTGGCCAGGTCGATCGCCTGCCCGCCCGCCATGCCCTGGTAGCCCGCAGCCTGGGCCAGCAGGCGGCACAGCGTGGCCTGCACGCTGGCCGGGGCCCCGGCATCGTCGGGGGTGAGTATTTCAAACGCCAGCGCCTGCAGGGCATCGCCCGCCAGCAGGGCCTGGGCTTCGCCAAACTGCACATGCACCGTGGGCTTGCCCCGGCGCAGGATGTCGTTGTCCATGCACGGCATGTCGTCGTGCACCAGGGAATAGGCGTGGATGAGTTCGGCGGCACAGGCGGCGCGCAAGGCGGCGTCATTCAGCCCGGCAGTCACGTGTGCGACCTCACCGGTGGCGACGGCTTCGCGCGCGGCCAGCACCAGCAAGGGACGCAGGCGTTTGCCGCCGTCCAGCACGGCGTAACGCATGCCTTCGCGCAGGGCGGCGGGGGCTGGGTGCTCGGCATCGACCACACTGCCAGCGGCCACCCAGTCGCTCAGCGCCTGCTCAACACGTGCCAGCGCCTGGGTGCTCCAGGCCTGCAAATCAAAAACCACCGCGCTCATTCTTGCGCCCAGGGTTTGAGAACGCCCTGGTCCAGCACCTTGATCTGTTGCTCCACCGCATCGAGCTTGTCGCGGCAAAACTGTAACAACTGGGCACCGCGCTGGTAACCGCCCAGCAATTGTTCCAACGGCATCTGGCCCGATTCGAGCTGGCCGACGAGTTGCTCCAGCTCCACCTGCGCAGCCTCGTAGCTGGCAGGCAGGGCTGCGGTGGGTTCGGTTTTGGCGGCGGCCTTGGGCATGGGTGGTGCGGTCGGTGGTAGATAGAGTGGAGGCCGATTTTACGGGCAGGCACCGATGTAACGGGCTTGGGCCGCAAAACCGTGCCCGCCGTTACAATGCCCCCTCTTTTCGCCAACGGCTGGAACCCCTTCCAACCCTGCCGGAGCCTCTTCCGCGCGAGTTTCTCGCGCCTACCCTGCCCCTTCATAGGGGGAGTCTTGTCAGGACAACCCATGTCTGATTTAAGTCTTCAACTGCAGCAGGCCGCAAGCCAACTACCAGTTTCAAGCTATTTTGATGACGCGCTGTTCCAGCGCGAAGTCGCCACTATTTTCCAGCGGGGGCCACGCTATGTCGGCCACACACTGGCCGTACCCGCGCTGGGCGACTACTACGCCCTGCAGCAAGAGGGCGAGGGCCGGGTGCTCACCCGCACGCCGCGCGGGGTGGAGCTGGTATCCAACGTGTGCCGCCACCGCCAGGCGGTGATGCTCAAGGGCCGGGGTTCGCTCAACACCACCCAACAAGGCAGCGCGGGCGGCAACATCGTGTGCCCGCTGCACCGCTGGACCTATAGCGGCGGCGCCCATGCCCCTACGGGCACGCTACTGGGCGCCCCGCATTTCGCCCAGGACCCGTGCCTCAATCTGAACCAGTACCCGCTGCAGGAGTGGAACGGCTTGCTGTTTGAAGGCTCCAGAGACGTAAAAGCCGACCTGGCCGGCCTGGGCCCGCTGGCCGACCTCGACTTCACCGGCCACGTGCTCGACCACGTGGAGATGCATGTGTGTGACTACAACTGGAAGACCTTCATCGAGGTCTACCTGGAGGACTACCACGTCGGCCCCTTCCACCCCGGCCTGGGCGGCTTTGTGACCTGCGACGACCTGCAGTGGGAGTTCAAGGAACAGTATTCGGTGCAAACCGTGGGCCTGGCGCAGCGCCTGGGCGTGGCAGGCAGCCCGGCCTACCAGCGTTGGCAGGATGCGCTCAAAACCTACGACCAGGGCAAGGCCCCCAAGCACGGTGCGATCTGGCTCACCTACTACCCGAACGTGATGGTGGAGTGGTATCCGCATGTGCTCACCGTGTCCACCCTGCACCCCATCGGCCCGAACAAGACGCTGAACATGGTGGAATTCTTCTACCCCGAAGAAATCGCCTGTTTCGAGCGCGACTTTGTCGAAGCCCAGCAGGCCGCCTACATGGAAACCTGCGTGGAAGACGACGAAATCGCCCTGCGCATGGACGCGGGCCGCAAGGCCCTGCTGCAGCGCGGCGACAACGAGGTGGGCCCCTACCAAAGCCCCATGGAAGACGGCATGCAGCACTTCCACGAGTGGTACCGGCGCGCCATGGACGGCACATCGCTATAAAAATAATAGCTTCTTGCGCTCATGGAATGGGCGCTGGCGGTCTTTTTTCCATAATTTTCTAGAAAGCAGCCCATGCAGGCACTTTGGATGGTGTTGGCCGCGTTTGTATTTGCCAGCATGGGGGTCTGCGTAAAGGTAGCCTCGGCCCACTTCAACTCGGCCGAGCTGGTGTTTTACCGGGGGCTGATCGGCATGGCCCTGCTGGCCGCGCTGGCCCGCGCCCAGGGTGTGGCCCTGAAAACCGCCTACCCCGGCATGCACGCCTGGCGCAGCACCATCGGCGTGGCCTCGCTGGGGTCGTGGTTTTACGCCATTGCCCACCTGCCGCTGGCCACCGCCATGACACTCAACTACATGAGCAGCGTGTGGATTGCCGCGTTTTTAGTGGGCGGCGCGCTGCTGGCCTGGCGGCCCGGCCAGGGTGCGGGGCCGCTGCAGCAAGGCCCGCTGGTACTTACCGTGATGGCCGGGTTTGTGGGCGTGGTGATGGTGTTGCGCCCCAGCCTGGACCAGAACGAAATGTTTGCCGGGCTGATCGGACTGCTCTCTGGCCTGGGCGCGGCCTTTGCCTACATGCAGGTGATGGCCTTGTCACGCATCGGCGAGCCCGAGGCCCGCACCGTGTTTTACTTTGCCATGGGCTCGGCGATTGCAGGCGGCATCGGCATGCTGCTGGTGGGCCAGCAGTCGGCCTGGGACTGGGTGGCCGCCCTGTGGCTGCTGCCCATCGGCCTGCTGGCCGCCCTGGGCCAGTTGTTCATGACCCGCGCCTACTCGGGTGCCAAGACCGAGGGCGCGATGCTCACCGTGGCCAGCCTGCAGTATTCGGGCATTGTGTTTGCGGCCATCTACAGCCTGGTACTGTTTGGCGACCGCATCACCGCCATGGGCTGGGCGGGCATGGCGCTGATCACCGCCAGCGGCATTGCCGCCACGGTATTGCGCGCCCACGCCGCACCGAATGCCCCGGCCGAAGAACATTGAAAGAAATTCCTCCATGTACACCACCCTCATCTCCGTTGAACAACTCCAGTCGCTGACCACACCCCACATGGTGTTCGACTGCACCTTCGACCTCACCCAGCCCGACGCAGGCCAGCAGGCCTACCTGGCCGCCCACATCCCTGGCGCGGTGTACGCACACCTGGACACCGCCTTGAGCGCCAAAACCGGCCCGGCGATGTCCGGCGGCCGCCACCCTCTGCCCACGCAAGAAGCCTTTGCCGCCTGGCTGGGGGGCAAAGGCTTTGCCAACGGCATGCAGGCCGTGGTGTACGACCGCAACGGCGTCAACTACGCGGGCCGCCTGTGGTGGATGCTGCGCTGGGTGGGCGTGGAGGCGGTGGCCGTGCTGGACGGCGGCCTGCAGGCCTGGCAGGCGGCGGGCGGTGCAGTGCGTGCCGGGGACGAGCCTGCCAATCCCCCAAGCAATTTCGTGCCTGCGCCCTCCCTGTCTAGCTTGGTAGCTACAGAAACCGTAGTAGCCAACCTGGGCCGCACCAGCCAGACCATCATCGATGCCCGGGCCACACCGCGCTTCAAGGGCGAAGTCGAGCCGCTGGACCCGGTGGCGGGGCACATCCCCGGCGCACTCAACCGCCCTTTCAGCCAGAACCTGGGGCCCGACGGCAAATTCAAACCCGCCGAGCAGTTGCGCGCCGAGTTCACCGCCCTGCTGGGCCAGCGCGACCCGGCCAGCGTGGTGCACCACTGCGGCAGCGGCGTCAGCGCCAACCCCAACCTGATCGCCATGGAAATCGCTGGGCTGGGCCGCACCGGCCTGTACGCCGGGAGCTGGAGCGACTGGTGCAGCGATCCCACACGGCCATTTGCACAAGGTTAGCCCGCCTACAATCCAACCATGCGCGCTTACCACATCCTACCCATTGTCCTGTTCGGTCTATCCCCCGTGTCCCTGACTTGGGCCGCCACCCCTGCAGCCCCCACACCACCGATCGACCAGCGCATCCAGCACATCGAAGTGCAGGACGCGGGGGCCCGCATCAACGAGCTGCGCGTGGGCGGCGAGACGCAAACCATCACCGTCAAACCCAGCAACGGCCTGCCCGCGTACGAGGTGGTGCCCGCCAATGCGGCCCGTAACCGCACCATCGACGGACGCGACGGCGGCCAGGGCAGCGTGGGCACGCGGGTCTGGAAACTGATCAACTTCTGAGCATGGCGGTTTATACAAACGTCTCTTTGAAAGAGGCCACAGCGCTGCTGCGCCAGCTGGATTTGGGGGATGTCACCGCGCTGCGCGGCATCCAGGGCGGCATCGAGAACACCAACTACTTCGCCACCACCGACAGCGGCGAGTACGTGCTCACCCTGTTCGAGCGCCTGGGCTTCGAGCAACTGCCCTACTACCTGCATTTGATGAAGCACCTGGCCCAGCGCGGCATCCCGGTGCCCGACCCCATGGGCAACAAGGCGGGCAACATCCTGCACACCGTCAAGAAAAAACCCGCCTCGGTGGTGACCAAGCTGCGCGGCAAAAGCGAGCTGGCCCCCGGTGTGCTGCACTGCGCCGCCGTGGGCGACATGCTGGCGCGCATGCACCTGGCCGGGCGCGACTTCGCCATGGACCAACCCAATCTGCGCGGCCTGGCCTGGTGGAACGAGACAACACCGGTGGTGCTGCCGTTCCTGGAGCCCGCCCAGGCCCAGTTGCTGCAAAGCGAACTGGCCTACCAAAACCACATCGCCGCCTCCAGCGCCTACGCCGCCCTGCCCCAGGGAGCCATCCACGCCGACCTGTTCCGCGACAACGTGATGTTCGACACGGTGGACGGCACAGCCCAGCTCAGCGGTTTTTTCGACTTTTATTTTGCAGGCACCGACACCTGGCTGTTCGACATCGCGGTGTGCCTGAACGACTGGTGCGTGGACCTGCCCACCGGTGCCCACGACGCGGCCCGCTGTGATGCCTTTCTGGCCGCTTACCAGGCGGTGCGCCCGCTGGCCGCCGCCGAGCGCCAATTGCTGCCCGCCCTGCTGCGCGCCGGGGCCCTGCGTTTTTGGATCTCGCGCCTGTGGGACTTCCACCTGCCGCGCGAAGCCGCGCTGCTGCAGGCCCACGACCCGACGCACTTTGAGCGCGTATTGCGCCAGCGCGTAGCCCACCCCGTTACTCTGTAGCCCCCATGAAACTCCAAATCGTCCCCGCGCGCACAGGCACCCTGTGGGTGCGGCTGGGCATCCAGACATTTTTTCAGCAGCCGCTGGCGCTGACCGGGCTGTTCTTCATGTGCATGGCCGCACTCAGCATCATCAGCCTGGTGCCCATTTTGGGCAGCATCGCCGCCATGGTGCTCCTGCCCACCATGGCGCTGGCCATGATGGCCGCCAGCCAAGAGGCCACCAAAGGCAAGTTCCCCACCCCCAGCATCCTGCTCAGCGCCCTGCGCGCCGGACAACAAGGCATCCGCCCGATGCTGGTGCTGGGCGCGATGTACGCGGCAGGTTTCATGGCGGTGCTGGCCATCTCGGCGCTGACCGATGGCGGCGAATTTGCCCGCGTCTTCCTGGGCAACCGCACGGCCGACGAAGCCAGCGATGCACCCCTGCAGGTGCAGGCGGGCATGCTGGCCTTCATGGTCTTGCACCTGCCGCTGTCGCTGGCCTTCTGGCATGCGCCTGCGCTGGTGCACTGGCACGGCATCAGCCCGGGCAAAAGCCTGTTTTTCAGCCTGGTGGCCTGCTGGCGTAACAAGGGGGCCTATGTGCTGTTTGGCCTGAGCTGGTTTGGTGTGCTGCTGGTGGTGGGCATGGTGGTGCAGGTGCTGGCCGCTCTGCTGGGCCAGCCCGCTTTGGTGGGCGTGGGCGCATTTGTGGTCACGCTGCTGACCACCTGCATGTTCCTGACCTCCATCTACTTCACCTTCCGCGACAGCTTTAGCGCTGACGAGGTCGAAGAAAAAGCCCCCGACGCTATTGAATAGATAGCTGCTTGCGCTTATGGAATAAGCGCTGGGGGCCGATTTATATACTTTTCTGGTTGACCCGCTGGGACAGTGCTTCGGCACTTTCCTTGCGCTCGCTGTAGCGGTCGACCAGGTACGGCGATGCGTCGCGGGTCAGCAGGGTGAACTTCACCAGCTCCTCCACCACATCTACCACCCGGTCGTAGTAGGCCGAGGGCTTCATCCGCCCGGCCTCGTCAAATTCCAAAAACGCCTTGGCTACCGACGACTGGTTGGGAATGGTGAGCATGCGCATCCAGCGGCCCAGCACACGCAGCTGGTTCACCGCGTTGAACGACTGCGAGCCGCCGCTGACCTGCATCACCGCCAGCGTCTTGCCCTGGGTGGGCCGCACCGCGCCCTGGGTGAGCGGAATCCAGTCGATCTGGGTTTTCATGGTGCCGGTCATCGCGCCGTGGCGCTCGGGGCTGCACCAGACCATGCCTTCGCTCCACAGCACCAGGTCGCGCAGTTCCTGCACCTTGGGGTGCGATTCGGGCGCGCCGTCGGCCAGCGGCAGGCCGTGCGGGTCGAAAGTGCGGGTTTCGGCCCCCATGGCCGTCAGCAGCCGGGCGGCTTCCTCGCTAAGCAGGCGGCTGAACGAACGTTCGCGTAGCGAGCCGTACAGCAGCAGGATGCGCGGCGGGTGGGTGCTGGGCGGCGTCGCGTGCAGGGCCGCCTGGGTGGGCACCTAGAACAGCGCCGGGTCAACATTACTTAGCAAGGCGTTCCCCCTGGGCGTTAACGACCTGCTCGCCGTCTTCCTTGGCAAACGCGCCCAATTGCGGCGCGGGCAGGATGTCGAGCACCGCCTCGGACGGGCGGCACAGCTTGCTGCCCAACGGGGTGGTGACGATGGGGCGCTCCAGCAGGATGGGGTGGGCCAGGATGGCGTCGAGCAACGCGTCGTCGCTGAGCGCCGGGTTGTCCAGGCCCAGTTCGTCATACGGCGTGCCCTTTTTGCGCAGCACGGCTCGCACCGGCAGGCCCAGCTGGGCGAGCAAGGCCAGCAGCTGGTCGCGGCTGGGCGGGGTTTTCAGGTATTCGACGATGGTGGGCTCGATGCCCGCGTTGCGGATCAGCGCCAGCACGTTACGCGAGGTGCCGCAGGCCGGGTTGTGGAAGATGGTGGTGGTCATGGTTTTTCTTTCGTTTCAAACAAGGTGGCCAGGCCCAGGCCGATGAGCGCGCCTGCGCACTGCGCCAGCACAAAACCGGGCGCGCTGGCCGGGGCGATGCCCGCAAAGCTGTCGCTCAACATGCGGCCCAGCACGGCGGCGGGGTTGGCAAAACTGGTGCTGGCCATACACCAGTAGGCCGCGCCAATGTAGCTGGCCACCAGCAGGCTGGCCTTGCCCGCCGGGGCGCGCAAGATGGTGAAAATCAGCCCGGCGGTGGCCACCGCCTCGGCGATCCACTGGCCGTTGCCGGTGCGCAGCTTGGTACTGGTTTGCAGAATGGGAAGCTCGAACATGGCGTGCGCCAGCCAGGCCCCCAGTACCGCGCCCAGCAGCTGAAACACTATAAAAAGCAGAGCTGCTTGCGCCCTATCCATAAGCGCTAGCTGCGCTTTTGACCACATAACCAAAGTCACCAACGGGTTAAAGTGCGCGCCGCTCACCGGCCCCAGGGTTTCGATCAGCACGTACAGCGCCCACACCGTTACCAGTGTGTTGGCCAGCAGCGCCACGGCGACGTTGCCACCCGCCAGCCGCTCGGCCATGATGCCGGAGCCAATCACCGCACACAGCAGCGCTGCGGTGCCCAGGCATTCGGCCAGCAGTTGCCGGGGCAAGCTAGCAGCAGGCATTCGGCACCTCGCAGGCCACGCCCTGGCAGCAGTGCTCGGTGAGGTAACCCAGCAGCGCGTTCATCTGGTCGAACTGGGCTCGGTACACCAGGTTGCGGCCCCGGGGCTCGCTGGCCACCATGCCCGCGTGCGCCAGCTCCTTGAGGTGGAACGACAGCGCGCTGGGGGCTACGCCAAGTTGCTCGGCCATCGCGCCCGGGGTCAGGCCGTCGGCCCCGGCGACCACCAGGGCGCGAAAGGCGCGCAGGCGCTGGGCCTGGGCCAGGGCCGCCAGGGCGCGAACGGCAGCGGTCTCGTCGAGTGGAATTACTTTCATAGTTCAAGTTTAATTGAATTATTGAAACAAAAACCCAGCGCGCTGCTATGTCATTCAAAATTCACCGTTCTGTCATATCGGCCAAGGATGATCACGGGGTTCCCCCACCACTACCCACGCATATGACCCACTCGACCCGCATCGACTTCAACGACGAAGACTCCAACCGCTCGGCCAACCCGCACTTTGATGCAGTGCTGGACACCCGTTTGAGCCGCCGCAACCTGCTGGTCAGCGGTGCGGGCACGGCCGCCACCACCTTGCTGGGCGCGGCAGCCATCACCGGCTGCGCCACCGACGGCGCGATGCAGTCCGCCAGCAATGAGCGCCTGCTGGCCTTTAACGCCGTGCCCAAGAGCCTGGCCGATACGGTGAGCGTGCCTGCGGGCTACAAGGTAGAGATCATTTACGCCCTGGGCGACCCGATCCTGGGCGGTGCGGCACCGTTCAAAAACGACGGTACCGATGCCGACATGGACCAACGCGCGGGCGACCACCACGACGGCATGGAATGGTTTGGCCTGGATGCCAACGGCAAACCATCGCTCAGCTCGACGAACCGCGGCCTGCTGGCCATGAACCACGAAGCCACCACGGACGAGAAGCTGTCGTCCTTCTTTATCCACGCCAACGGCGGCAAGTCCGCCCTGCCCCGCCCCGCTGGCGAGGTGGACAAAGAGCTGGCCATCCACGGCCTGTCGGTGGTCGAGGTCAGCGCCACGGGCGGTGCCTGGAAGTACCAGCCCGGCTCGGCCCTGAACCGCCGCGTCACCAGCATGACCGAAGCCGTACTGCGCGGCCCAGCCATGGGCACGGCCCACATGGTCACCAAATTCAGCCCCGACGGCACCCGTTGCCGTGGCACGCTGAACAACTGCGGCACCGGCAAAACACCTTGGGGCACCTTTGTCTCTGGCGAAGAAAACTGGTTTGGTTACTTCACCCGCGATGCCAAAGACGACGACAAACGCGGCAAAAAAGACCCGTCGGTTGCAGGCCTGGTGCGTTATGGCCGCCCCGCCGGCGCCGCCAGCCGCCACGGCTGGGAAACCGGTGGCACGGCCGACCGGTACGTGCGCTGGAACAACAGCGCCAGCGGTTCCAGCGCCCGTGACGACTACCGCAACGAGATGAACACCTTCGGCTTTGTGGTCGAGATGGATGCCTACACCCAGCAGCCCCTGCGCAAGCGCACCGGCCTGGGCCGCTTTGCCCACGAGAGCGTGAGCTTCTCCAAGCCAGTGGTCGGCCAGCCCGTGGTGGCCTACATGGGCGACGATGCACGCGGCGAATACATGTACAAGTTTGTTTCCACCGCCAAGTGGGATGCCGCCGATGCCAACCCCGCCGACCGCCTGGCCGTGGGCGACAAGTACCTGGACCAGGGCACGCTGTTTGCCGCCAAGTTCAAGGCCGACGGCACGGGCGAGTGGCTGGAGCTGTCGCTGAACAACCCGTTCATCGCCGCCAACCCCGACTTCGAGTTCAAGACCGCTGCCGACATCGCCGTATTCACCCGCCTGGCCGCCGACGCTGCTGGAGCCACCAAGATGGACCGCCCCGAGTGGGGTGGCATCAACCCGCGCACCGGCGAGTTCTACATGAGCCTGACCAACAACTCCAACCGCACGGTGGACGGCGAAGTGTCTACCGATGCTGCCAACCCACGCAGCTACAGCGACATGAAGGACGGCAAGGAAAGTAAGGGCAACGTCAACGGCCACATCATCCGCACCGCCCAGGCCAGCCCCACCGCCACCGCGTTCAACTGGGACGTCTACCTGTTTGCCGCCGAGGCCGATGCCGACAAGAGCCTGGTCAACCTGTCCGGCCTGACCGACGACAACGACATGTCCGCCCCCGACGGCCTGGCCTTCAGCGAGGCTACTGGCCTGTGCTGGATCCAGACCGACGACGGTGCCTACACCGACAAGACCAACTGCATGCTGCTGGCCGGTATGCCAGGCCGCGTGGGCGACGGTGGCAAAAAGACGCTGAGCTTCCCGCGCGCCGACGGCAGCGTGAAGAAGGTGGACACCTACGTGGGCAAAGCCCCCACCCCGGCCACGCTGAAGCGTTTTCTGGTCGGCCCCAAAGACTGCGAAATCACCGGCCTGTGCGAAACCCCCGATGGCCGCGCGCTGTTCATCAACATCCAGCACCCCGGCGAAGGCACCAAGATGGCCGACGTGAACACCCCCGCCAAGTACACCAGCCAGTGGCCCGCTAACGCTGGCTACGGTGCCGGCCAGCGCCCCCGCTCGGCCACCATCGTGATCACCAAGATCGACGGTGGGCGTATCGGGACGTAATCCGCAGCCTGTAAAGCCAAAAGCCCGCTGGTGCCAAACCAGCGGGCTTTTTTTATAGGGCGCTTTAGAAGCGGTAGCGCAGTGCCGCGTCCAGCCCCATCTGGGTTTGCCGGGTTTTCGGCTGGACCGCGCTGCCCACCAGAAGGCCGTTGCGGGTGATGGCCTGGCTGCGTCCGGCCCGCATCTGCTCTTGCTGCAGCTGCCAGCCCAGCCGCCACGACCAGCCGGTGCGGTCTACGGCATCAGACGACTCCACTTGCACACCCAACTCGGCCCGTTGGCTGCGGCCCAGGCGCAGGCGGGCGGCGTCAACGTTGGGCAGTTGCAGGTGCAGCGTACCGCCCGGGCCACCGCCCAGCCAGCCGCTGACCGTCCAGCGTAAGCCGCCCAGATCCGCCAAGGTATAGCGCCCGCCCAGGGCGGCCTGGATGCTGCGGAATTGCTCGGGGTAGCCCCGCACATTGCCCACGCTGTCCAAATCGCGGTCCGACCGGGTCCAGCCCACGCGGGCGCCCACCGCCCAGCGCTCAATCACCGGCATCCAGGCTTGCAGTTGCACCTGCTGGGAGCGCAGGCGGCTGGTGGTCTGGATGGGCTGGTTGGTGTTGCTCACGCCATCGTAGTCGCGGGTGCCACGGGCATGGCTCCACTGCGCAGCCCATTGCAGGCCCGCGCAATCACCCTCCAGCTGCAGGCCGGTGCGGTGCAGCAGACCCGACTCGTCCACCAACTGGCCGCCCTGGGCATTGAATTCTTGCCAGCGGCTGTGCTCTACCCCGGTGTGCAGCGACAGGTCCGCAGCGCCGCACTCTGCCGCCTGCGCCGCCGAGGCTAGGCCCAGGAGTGCAAAAAGGCCGCAAAAGCGGCCTTGGGCAAGCAAGCTTGCAAGGGTCACAGCAGGCTGCTCCAGGCACGGGTGGTGGCGAGCTCGTACACGCCATTGCCGTCGGCATCCAGCTCAATCTGCACGGTGCTCACGTTTTGGGCGGTGATACGCACCCGGCTGCCATCGGCACCGGTCAGCACCACCTGGCCCGAAGCGGCATAGCCCAGGAGGTTGGTACGCACAAACGGTGTCACCGTCGAAGCCACTACGGTCTGGGCGTTAAAGCTGTTGCTGGACAAAGTGCCGTTGTAAATGGTGGACTCGGAAAAGCCCGACGCTGTAGGGCTGATGGTGATGGTGGAGCTGTAGCCACTGAGCACCCTGCTGTAGGCCACGCCACCGTAGTTGCCCGCCATGGTCAGGCTGTTGGGCGCAGACAGGGTGGTCACGGAATTGTTGAAGCCGTTGGACTGTATGGCCAGGGTCAGGCCGCCGTTCAAGGTGTCGGAATTGCTGCCATTGGTGGCCACCAGGTTGCTGAACACCATGCCCAGGTTCAGGCGGTAAACATCGCTGTTCAGGTTGCCCGACATGCTGTTCACCACCATGGTGATGGTGCCATTGACCATGCTGCCCTCAAAGTAGCAGCGGGCACCCACGATCGTGGCGGAATCGCCCGGATCGATGCTCTGGTTGCCGTTGACATCCCTGAGCGTGACCGCCAGGGTGCCGCCGGCTGGGCAGCTTTCGGTTTGCGAGTACTCCGCACCGGTGACCTGCTGCGGCGCAGTGCGGAACCACTCTTGCAGCTTGGGTACCTGGGCACGGACGAAGGCCAATGGCAGGCCTTGGCCCGAAACGGCTGCGCCGGTAATGACTTCGGAAAAAGCGGCAGCATCTTGCACGGAATTGGCAGCGGCCATCGCCTCTTGCGCGGCGGCGGTGTAGTTGCTGCTGGTGAGTTTGAGGACCGTGCTGGGGGTGGGGGTACCACCGGTGGTGGGTGCGCTGTCGCCACCGCCGCCACCGCACGCCGCCAGGGCGGCCAAAGTTACGCTGCCCAGAAAAAGACGAATAGCTGCCAATTCAAACTCCTGTGTCATCCCTATCGCGAGGAATATTGTGTGAAAACGAAAAACCGCTACACACTGTACACAGATTTACAAACGGGATACGCGGTGGACAACCGCTTTATCCGCCAAATGGAGGAAGACCCCTCCCGCGCTGCAGGCTATGCCGCCATCTGCAAAAACGCCACCGGGTCGCGCGCAATGCGCAGGCCCTGCTCGCGGGCGTGGGCCAGGGCGCTGTCTTCCGACACAAACGGGTTGTCGAAGCTGAAGGTGCGCTGGCTGGGGATGGGCATGCCGTAGTGCTGCGCAATGCCCACGCGGGCCAGCCAGGTGCCGTCCATCAGCGGTTTGGCAAACAGCGAGACGACACAGTCGCCGACGTGGAATTCTTTCAGGTCTGTCATGGCGGGCTCCTAGGGTTGGATGCCAAGATCCTGCACGCCTTGTGTGACGTTATGAAGACAGCGGCTTCACTCCACCGGCGTCAGCTTGGCCACGCTCAGCGCCAGCCATTTCACGCCGTGGCGCGGGAAGTTGATTTGCGCGCGGGCATCGTCGCCGCTGCCTTCCAGTAGATTGACCTTGCCTTCGCCGAACTTGGTGTGGAACACCTGCATGCCGACCCGCAGGCCGTGGCTGGGCGCGGCTTTTTGCGGTGGTACGGGCGGGCTGGAGAAGGGCGCATTTTCTTTGCCAAAAGTACCTCCAGCGCTGTACCCACCGGCGTAACCAGCTCCTGATTTAGGAGCAAATCCATAACCCGAGGGTTTGGAGGTGATCCACTTCAGCGCAGATTCGGGCAGCTCGTCGAAGAAACGGCTGCGCGGGTTGTAACGCGTCTGGCCGTGCAGCAAGCGGCTTTGCGAGAAGCTGAGGTACAGGCGCTGGCGGGCGCGGGTGATGGCCACGTACATCAGGCGGCGCTCTTCCTCCAGGCCTTGGCGGTCGCTGAGCGAGTTTTCGTGCGGGAACAGGCCCTCTTCCATGCCACCCACAAACACGGCATCAAACTCCAGGCCCTTGGCGGAGTGCACGGTCATGAGCTGCACCGCGTCTTGCCCTGCCTTGGCCTGGTTGTCCCCGGCTTCCAGGGCGGCGTGGGTCAGGAAGGCGGCCAGGGGCGACAGGGTTTCGCCACTGTCCTGGTCGATGAAGCCGTCGGCGGCAGGCAAGCTGGCATCCAGGCCCTGGCTGGCGGGGGATTGGCTGAGCTCGTCCAGCGGCAGGGCCACAGCATCGCGGCCAAAGCCTTGCTGGGAGACGAAGCTTTCTGCCGCGTTGACCAACTCCTCCAAGTTTTCCACCCGGTCTTCACCCTCGCGGTCGGCCTTGAAGTGGGCCAGCAGGCCGCTGTGGTCCAGCACCAGATCGATGATTTCCCGCAGGGACAGGCCGGCAGTCTGCTCGCGCAGCACGTCCAGCTTGGCCACGAAAGCACCGAAGTTGGCCCCGGCTTTGCCGGGGATGATGCTCACCGCATCGTGCAGCGAGCAGCCGCTGCTGCGGGCGGCATCTTGCAAAATTTCCAGGCTGCGCGCACCGATGCCGCGCGGCGGAAAGTTGACCACGCGCAGGAAGCTGGTGTCGTCGTTGGCGTTTTCCAGCAGACGCAGGTAGGCCAGCGCGTGCTTAATTTCGGCCCGCTCGAAAAAGCGCAGGCCGCCAAACACGCGGTAGGGAATGGCGGCGTTAAACAGCGCGGTTTCGATCACCCGGCTCTGGGCGTTGCTGCGGTAGAGCACGGCGATTTCCTGGCGCGGCATGCCGTCGCGCACCAGCTGCTTGACCTCGTCGACAATCCACTGGGCTTCGTCCAGGTCGCGCGGGTTTTCTACCACCCGCACAGGCTCGCCAGGGCCTTGGGTGGTGCGCAGGTCTTTGCCGAGGCGGTTGCTGTTGTGGCTGATGAGTTGGTTGGCCGAGTCCAGGATGTTGCTGAAACTGCGGTAGTTTTGCTCCAGCTTGATCTGCTGGGTCACGCCAAATTCGCGCACAAAGTCGGCCATGTTGCCCACCCGCGCTCCTCGGAAGGCGTAGATGCTCTGGTCGTCGTCACCCACCGCCAGCACGCTGCCGCCGGGCATGGCCGTACCGTTGGCCAAATCTTTGGGGCCGTGGCCGGACAGCATCTTGATCCAGGCGTATTGCAGCTTGTTGGTGTCCTGGAACTCGTCGATCAGGATGTGGCGGAATCGGCGCTGGTAGTGTTCGCGGATGGCATCCTGGTCGCGCAGCAATTCAAAACTGCGCAGCATCAACTCGCCAAAATCGACCACGCCTTCGCGCTGGCACTGCTCCTCGTACAGGGCGTAGATCTCGATTTTCTTGCGGGTTTGCGGGTCGTGGCTTTCTACATCACCCGGGCGCAGGCCTTCTTCCTTGCAGTTGCCAATGAACCATTGGGTTTGTTTGGCGGGGTACTGCTGGTCGTCTATATTGAATTGTTTGCATAGGCGCTTGATGGCGCTGAGCTGGTCCTGGGTGTCCAGGATCTGGAAGCTCTGCGGCAGGTTCGCCAGCTTGTAATGCGCGCGCAGCAGGCGGTTGCACAGGCCGTGGAAGGTACCGATCCACATACCGCGCACGTTGATGGGCAGCATGGTGCCTAACCGCAGCACCATCTCCTTGGCGGCCTTGTTGGTGAAGGTCACCGCCAAGATGCCGCCGGGGGTGACGCGCCCGGTTTGCAGCAGCCAGGCGATGCGGGTGGTGAGCACCCGGGTCTTGCCAGAACCGGCCCCAGCCAGAATCAGCGCGTGGCCGGTGGGCAGGGTGACCGCCGCCAACTGCTCAGGGTTAAGGTTGTGCAGCAGCGGCGCGTTGTCGGCGGGCAAGTTAGTATTTACAGAGAACATCTTCCGATTGTAGGAACCCCATGAAACCATCCCTCGCCCTTGGAGCCGCCGCCCTGCTGCTGGCGCTGCACCAGGCGGCCCTGGCCCAGGCATCCTGCTCCAGTGAAGGCCAACCCGCACCCTCGGGCTTGCTGGAGCGCTTCATCAGCGCCGACTGCGAGGCCTGCTGGAGTGACGCGCACGCCGCTCTGCCCCGCCCCGGCGCGGTGGCTCTGGACTGGATCTTGCCCGGCGCGCAGGGCGATGATGCACCCTTGTCGGCAGCGGCCCGCCAGGACGGCCTGGACCGGCTGCAAGCCCTGGGGTTGGCCGCAGACCCCACCGCACCACTGCCACCGCCTTTGGCACTGCGTGTAGCCCGTGGCCCGGCGTTGGGTGGCTACATTGGCACCTCCATCGCCCTGCAAACGGAGCCCACAACGGCCCACGGCCCGCTCACGGCCTGGCTGGCACTGGTGGAAACCATTCTGGCCGGGGCCGATGGCACGGCAGTGGAACGCAATCTGGTGCGCAACAGCCTGGTACTGGACTGGAGCGCGCCCGGTGCACACGCGGAAATCCGCCCTTTGGGCGTTCCCGAAGGTGCGCAAGCCGCCCGCCTGCGGGTGATTGGCTGGGTGGAAGATGCCAGTGCGAGGGTGGTGGCGGTGGCGCAGTCGGTGTGCGCGGACACTGACGAATAACACGCAATGTGTTAGTTTGCATACCGCAGGAGGACACAATCCATGTTTTCAGTCTATGGAGTGACAGGCCGGGTGTTCACCGGCACCGTGGAGCAACTGCGCCATATCGACAAGGTACATGCCGTGGCGCGCCTGCACCCCATCGAAGCCAACGACCTGGTGCTGGGGCCAGAGCTGTCCGTCACGCCGTTCGAGGCTGAAACCCCACATCCCAAGCCCTTGCTGCCCGCCACGGCGGTCGCCGCCTACGCCCAGGTGAGCCAGCCCAGCGCAGTACGCCAGCCGCTGGACCGGGTCAGCCTGCTGATGACCCAGCCCGCCGTGACGGTGCGCACCGATGTACCGCTGGCCATCGCTGCCGCCTTGCTGACCCGCCACGGGGTCGGTCAGATGCCGGTGGTGGACGCACAAGGCCAATTGGTCGGGCTGCTGTTGCGGGCCGATATCTACCCCACGCTGGAAAGCCCCAGCGCCACCGACTGGGCCGACCGCATGGCCCTGCCGGTAGCCGAGGTGATGTGGACCCCGGTGGCCAGCGTCACAGCCGATACCGACATCCGGCGCGTCGCCCAGGTGCTGCTAGACACCCATCTGCCCGGCCTGCCAGTGGTGGACGACAACGGCACGCTCACGGGTTTTGTCTCGCGCACCGATATCCTGCGCGCCGTGGCCAACGACCCACCCTTGGACGTGTGGGGATAGCCCACCGGACCCAGACAGCAAAAAGCCCGCACATGCGGGCTTTTTTTGAGGGGCGACGAACGCTATCAGGCGTGGGCAGCGCGCAACTTCATGGAGAAGTCTTGCAGGGCCTTGATGCCGCTGCTTTCGGCGCGGTGGCACCAGGCTTGCAAGTCCATGGTGAGCTGTTCACGCGACTGCGAAGTGTTGAGCCACATCTGGCGCAGCTCTTCGCGCATCACCACCATCTTGTCGAGCACGGGGTGGGCGGCACGGGCTTTGTCCAGGTGGGGCTTGGCGGACGCGGGCACTTTTTCGGCATCGCGGTGCATCCAGCGCTTGGCAGCTTGCAGGGCCGACACATCGCCCTTGCGGGCCTTGATGGCTTCCAGCTCGGCCGCACAGGCCTGGCGCATTTCGCGGGCGAAACCGGCCATGACTTCGTAGCGGTTGGTGATCAACGCTTCCAGCGTCTTTTCATCGGCTACCGGTTTGATGGCACCGAGTTGCAGCTTGGGCGGGGTCTTTTTGACCTTGGCCAGGCCGAGCTTCTCCAGGGCACAGATGTACATCCAGCCAATGTCGAACTCGTAGGGCTTCACCGAGAACTTGGCCGAGGTGGGGTAGGTATGGTGGTTGTTGTGCAACTCTTCGCCACCAATGATGATGCCCCAGGGCGAGATGTTGGTGCTGGCGTCCGGTGCTTCAAAGTTGCGATAACCAAAGTAGTGGCCAATACCGTTGATGACACCGGCAGCCCAGAAGGGTGTCCATACCATCTGGATCGCCCAGACCGTTAAACCAGCCACACCAAACAAGGCCAGGTTCAGAATCAGCATCAGGCCCACGCCTTGCCAGCTGAAGCGGGTGTACAGGTTGCGCTCGATCCAGTCGTTAGGGCAGCCGTGGCTGAACTTGGCGATGGTTTCCAGGTTTTTGGATTCTTTGCGGTACAGCTCGGCACCGGTCCAGAACACGGTTTTGATGCCGTGTGCCACGGGGCTGTGCGGGTCGTCCTTGGTTTCGCACTTGGCGTGGTGCTTGCGGTGGATGGACACCCATTCCTTGGTGACCTGGCCGGTGGCCAGCCACAGCCAGAAGCGGAAAAAGTGGGCCGGCAGCGCGTGCAGGTCCATCGCCCGGTGCGCCTGGTGGCGGTGCAGGTAAATGGTGATGCTGGCAATGGTGATATGGGTGGTGGCCAGCGTGTACAACACGATCTGCCACCAGGACAGGTTCAACAGTCCGTTCGCAAGCCAGTCAACAGCTGCGTTCAACACAGCCCAATCGGGTAACAACATAAGGTAATAGCCTCGGTTTCTAAATATGGGCTAGCGGTTGAAAGTGTGCTGGCCAGCCTTCTATTGTATGCAGGAGCCCCAAAAACTCCTAGGGCTCCGTCTCTAGGCGCCTACAGATTGAGGGCTTATTTCTTTTGCCACACCGCCGCAAAAAAACCATCTGTGCCGTGGCGGTGCGGCCACAGGCGCAAAAACTCACCGCCACTGACCGGGCCGCTGCACAGGCTGGCCGCGTTGTCTACCTTCAGATGGGTCAGGATGTCGGCGGTTTCAAGGGGGGTGAAGTCGGGATTTGCCGCTGAGAACGCCAGCGCGATCTCTTCGTTCTCTGCGGGCAGGATGCTGCAGGTGGCGTACACCAGGCGGCCACCGGGTTTGAGCAGGCGCGCAGCGCTTTGCAAAATCGCGGTTTGCTTGACCACCAGTTCTTCCACCGCCTTGGGGGTTTGCCGCCATTTCATGTCGGGGTTACGGCGCAGCGTGCCCAGGCCGGAGCATGGGGCATCGACCAGCACGCGGTCGATCTTGCCCGTCAGGCGCTTGATGCGGTCGTCGCGCTCGTGGGCGATGGCGGCGGGGTGCACGTTGGACAAGCCGCTGCGCGCCAGCCGGGGCTTGAGCGCGTCCAGGCGGTGGCCCGAGGTGTCAAACGCGTAGAGCCGTCCGGTGCTGCGCATGCCCGCACCGATGGCCAGGGTCTTGCCACCGGCACCGGCGCAGAAGTCCACCACCATTTCGCCGCGCTTGGCATCCAGCAGCAGGGCCAGCAGCTGCGAGCCTTCGTCTTGCACCTCGATGGCACCGCGGGTGAAGGCATCGAGCTTGGTCAGCGCAGGCTTGTCGGCCAGACGCAGGCCATAGGGTGAATACGGAGTGGCCACCGACTTGATGCCGACCTTGGCCAGCTCTTTTTGCACGTCGTCGCGCTTGGCGGTCATGGCGTTGACGCGCAGATCCAGGCCTGCGCCATGGACCAGGCTCTCCACCAGCGGCCAGAATTCGTCCTTGAGCTGCTCTTTCAGCGGCTGCACCAGCCACTCGGGCAGGTTATGGCGGTGGCGGTCCAGCAGGTCTTCGGTTTTGACCTTGTCGCAGTTTTCCAGCCAGGTTTTTTCCTGGTCGGTCAGTGCGCCGTACAAAAAGTCGCGCGGGCCGTGGAAACCCAGAATCGCCAGGCGGCGCTGCTTAGAGCCGCTGCCCGAAGGGGCCAGGTGGTCAAACAGCAGTTTTTTACGCAAAACCGTGTAGACGGTTTCGGCCAGGGTGGCGCGCTCGCGTGGGCCCAGCGACCGGTTGTCGCGGAAAAACCGCGAAACCACCGAGTCGGCAGGGTGTTCAAATTGGAGGACTTGGCGTACGAGTTCAGAACACTCGTCAAGGAAATCTTTAGGATGCATAGCCCCAATTGTCCCATGTGGGTCCCACGCCGCTTTTTTTATCTCTCAAATCTGTATGTCCGACCCCACCCTGCCCCCGCTCATCACCACCCCGCCCGGCCGTTACCGCCACTACAAAGGCATGTTGTACGAGGTGGTTGGCACGGTGCGGCACAGCGAAACCCTGGAGCCCATGACCCTGTACCGCGCCCTGTACGGCGAGCACGGGCTGTGGGTCCGCCCGGCGGCGATGTTTGAAGAAGAAGTGGTAATCGATGGCGTGCGCCAGCCACGTTTTCGCTTGGTCGAGGCACACGCAGCATAGGCCTTATCCACCCCAACACCTATACATAAAATATGGGTCTAGCGCTTATTCCATAAGCACAAGCAGCTATATTTTTCGCAGTAAATCCGCAATCACGCGCGGATACAACAGGTGCTCCTGGGTCAGCACCCGCGCGGCCAACACCGGGGCTGTGTCGCCCGGCAGCACCGGCACCACGGCCTGGCCCAGGGTGGGGCCGTGGTCCAACTCGGCGGTCACCTGGTGCACGGTGGCCCCGGCAAAGCAGCAGCCCGCGTCCAGTGCCCGCTGGTAGGTGTTCAAACCCGCAAAAGCCGGTAGCAGCGAGGGGTGGATATTGACCATACGCCCCGCATAGCGTTCCACAAAGCCCGGTGTCAGGATGCGCATAAAGCCCGCCAGCACCACCAACGCGGGCTCATAGCGGTCGATCACCTGCGCCAGTTGGGCGTCGAAAGCCGCGCGCGGGTCGGGCGCATCGGCAAAGGCCTTGTGCTCCACCACCTCGGTGGCCAGACCCTGGGCACGGGCCAGTTCCAGCCCCCCGGCAGCCGCCTTGTTGCTGACCACCGCCACCACTTTGGCGCCTATTCGCCGGGCCCAATCGTCGCGGATCGAGGTGCGCACGATGGCCGCCATGTTGGAGCCACCGCCAGAGATCAAAATAACAATGTTCTTCATATTGACCGGAATTATCCCAGTGCCCACCACCCCCCTCCTCCTCACCCCCGTCGAAGCCCGCGTCCTGGCCACTTTGATGGAAAAAGCCCGCACCGTGCCCGACAGCTACCCCATGTCCATGGTGGCCCTGCTCAGCGGCTGCAACCAGAAAACCAGCCGCGAACCCACGATGAACCTGACCGAGGCCGAAGTCGCCGAGGCCCTGGGCAATTTGAAAGATTTGACCCTGGTGCGCGAATCCAGCGGCAGCCGGGTCACGCGCTTCGAGCACAACTTCCAGCGCGGCGTGGGCGTGCCCGAGCAGTCCGCCGTGGTGCTGGGCCTGCTGATGCTGCGCGGCCCGCAAACCGCGGGCGAGCTGCGGCTGAACACCGAGCGCTGGTACAAATTTGCCGACATCTCGTCGGTGGAGGGCTTTCTGGACGAAATGCTGGAGCGCAGTGCCGAAAAAGGCGGCCCGCTGGTGGTCAAGCTGCCGCGCAGCGCGGGTGAGCGCGAGCAGCGCTGGGCGCACCTGCTGTGCGGCCCGGTAGATGCCAACGCCATGGGCACCAAAGCCCCCGAAAGCGGCAACAGCACCCGGCTGGAGGCGCGGATTGAGGCTTTGGAAGAAGAAGTGGCCCAGTTACGGGCCACGGTGCAAAAGCTCTGCTCCGAGCTGGGGCTAAATTAACAGCCGTGATGACTTCGGCACGTGGGCGATCAGAAAGTCCATCTGGTCGGCCAGGATGCGGCGGTTGCGCAGAATAAAGTCTTCCCACAGGCTGGGCACGTAGGGCGTGTACAGCAGCGGCATGTGGGCCTGCTCGGGCGTGCGGGTACTTTTGCGGTGGGTGCAGGCGCGGCAGGCGGGGACCACGTTCATCCAGGTGTCGGCGCCTTTCTGGCCCAGCGGCTTGATGTGCTCGCGGGTCAGCTCGTCTTCGCGGAAATGGTTACCGCAGTAGGCGCAGACGTTGCGGTCGCGCACAAACAGTTTGGTGTTGGTGAGGCTGGGACGCAGGTCGAACGGGTTGATATTGGGTACGCCACGGGTGCCGATGATGCTGTTGACCGTGATGATGGACTGCTCGCCGGTGATCGCGTTGTGCCCGCCATGGAACACCGCCACCTGCGCGCCCATCTCCCAGCGCACCTCTTCGGCTGCGTAGTGGACAACGGCCTGCTCCAGCGATATCCACGACTGGGGCAGCCCTTGGGCTGAGAGCTTCAAGACCTTCAAAACACGCCTCCTGGATCAGTTGAACGACCGCTTACTGGAAATGCTATTTGCCTACTAAGTCACAATATACCTTGTTCCATGCGTTATTACGTGACAGCGCTTATTCGACGGGCGCAATCCGCTATCAAAAAGATACCACTCCATGCAGGTTTTCCGTGGCTTCCAACACCCTGGCATTGCGCCCCACTGCGCGCTCACCATCGGCAATTTTGACGGTGTGCACCGTGGCCACCAGGCCATGCTGGCGCTGCTGATCAACGAAGCCCGGCATCGCGGCGTACCCAGCGCGGTAATGACCTTCGAGCCGCACCCGCGCGACTACTTTGCCCAGGCCCACGGCCAGCCCAACCTGGCCCCGGCCCGCATCGCCACCCTGCGCGACAAACTCACCGAACTGCACCGCTGCGGCGTGGACCAGACGGTGGTGCTGCCCTTCGATGCCCCATTTGCCGCCCAGTCGCCCCAGGCCTTCATCGACGACGTGCTGGTACGCGGCATGGGCGTGCGCTATGTGCTGGTGGGCGACGATTTCTGCTTTGGCGCCAAGCGCGCGGGCGACTACGCGATGCTGGATGCGGCGGGCGAGAGCCGGGGTTTTGACGTGGCCCGCATGAACAGCTACGAGGTGCACGGCACCCGCGTGTCCAGCTCTGCGGTGCGTACCGCCCTGCAGGCAGGCCGCATGGTGGATGTGACCCGCCTGTTGGGCCGCCCGTTCAGCATCAGCGGCCACGTGGTGCACGGGCGCAAGCTGGGGCGGCAACTGGGCGAATCGGCGCCGGGCCGCCAGGACGGCTTTCGCACCCTGAATTTGCGCTTTGCCCACTGGAAACCTGCCGCCAGCGGCATCTTTGCCGTCAAGGTGCATGGCCTGGGCGAAACCGCCCTGATCGGCGTGGCCAACCTGGGCATCCGCCCCTCGCTGGACCCGAACGACATCAACGGTGGCCGCGTGCTGCTGGAAACCCATTGCCTGGACTGGCCCGCCAGCCTGGGGTCTGAGGGGGCCTACGGTAAAATTATCCGCGTGGAACTGCTGCACAAACTGCATGACGAATTGAAATACGACAGTCTGGATGCCCTGCAAATCGGCATTGCCAAAGACTGCGACGACGCACGCGCGTACTTCGCCAGCCAACACGCAGAAACCAGCCGCCAGACGACGCGCGACCGAATTTAGACGATCTCAAGGCCCCTGCGGCCATCTGATCCTGCAGCCCACGCCTGTCGGCTGCCTCCCCAACGTGCCCCCAAAATCCCATGACTGAATCTACAGCCCCCGACTACCGCAGCACCCTGAACCTGCCCGACACCCCCTTCCCCATGCGCGGCGACCTGCCCAAGCGCGAGCCGGGCTGGGTCAAGGAATGGGAAGACAAGGGTTTGTACAAGCGCCTGCGCGATGCCCGCCTGGGCGCGCCCAAGTTTGTGCTGCACGATGGCCCGCCCTACGCTAACGGCAACATCCACATCGGCCACGCCGTCAACAAGATCCTCAAGGACATGATCGTCAAGGCCCGCCAGCTCAAGGGCATGGACGCGACCTACGTGCCCGGCTGGGACTGCCACGGCCTGCCGATCGAAAACGCCATCGAAAAGCTGCATGGCCGCAACCTGAGCCGCGACGAAGTGCAGGCCAAGAGCCGCGCCTTCGCCGCCGAGCAGATCGCCGGGCAGATGAGCGACTTCAAGCGCCTGGGCGTGCTGGGCGAGTGGGACAACCCCTACCGCACCATGGACTACGCCAACGAGGCCAACGAAATCCGCGCGCTCAAACGCATCATGGAACGCGGCTTTGTGTACCGGGGCCTCAAACCCGTGTACTGGTGCTTCGACTGCGGCAGCTCGCTGGCCGAGTTCGAGATCGAATACGCCGACAAGAAGTCGCAAACCCTGGACGTGGGCTTTGAATGCGCCGAGCCCGAAGAGCTCGCCGCCGCCTTTGGCCTGGCCTCGCTGCCCCAGCCCGCCTTTGCCGTGATCTGGACCACCACCGCCTGGACCATCCCCGCCAACCAGGCGCTGAACCTGAACCCGGCCCTGACCTACGCCCTGGTGCAAACCGAGCGCGGCATCCTGTTGCTGGCCGAGGACTTGGTCGAGAAAGCCACCGCCCGCTACGCGCTGAACGGCACGGTACTGGCCACCGCCCTGGGCGAAAAACTGGCGCTGATCAACTTCAAACACCCGCTGTACGACGTAGACCCGGGTTACCAGCGCCTGAGCCCCATCTTCCTGGCCGACTACGCCACCGCCGACGACGGTACCGGCCTGGTCCACTCCTCGCCCGCCTACGGCGTAGAGGATTTCAACTCCTGCGTGGCCAATGGCATCAAGACCGACGACATCCTCAACCCCGTGCAAGGCAATGGCCGCTACGTGGATGATTTGCCGCTGTTTGGCGGGCTCAACATCTGGAAGGCCGCGCCGCTGGTGATCGACAAGCTGCGCGAGCACGACCGCCTGTTTGCCACCGAGACCATCACCCACAGCTACCCGCACTGCTGGCGGCACAAAACCCCGGTGATCTACCGGGCCGCCGCCCAGTGGTTCATCCGCATGGACGAGGGCGAGGGCGTGTTCACCGTGGACAAAGCCCCGCAAACCCTGCGCAAGCTGGCCCTGGCCGCCATCGAAGAAACCAACTTCTACCCCGAAAACGGCAAAACCCGGCTGCGCGACATGATCGCGGGCCGGCCCGACTGGTGCATCAGCCGCCAGCGCAACTGGGGCGTGCCCCTGCCCTTCTTCATCCACACCGCTACCGGTGAACTGCACCCGCGCACCATGGAGCTGATGGACCTGGCCGCCAATATGGTGGAGCAAGGTGGCGTGGAAGCCTGGAGCAAGGCCACCGCCGAATCGCTGATTGGCGAGGATGGTGAACATGGCGCGCCAAACTACAGCAAGGTCAACGACATCCTCGACGTGTGGTTCGACTCCGGCACCACCCACGAACACGTGCTGCGCGCCAGCCACAAAGAACAATCACAGTGGCCCGCCGACCTGTACCTGGAAGGCCACGACCAGCACCGCGGCTGGTTCCACAGCTCGCTGCTCACCTCCTGCGCCATGTACGACCACGCGCCGTACAAAGGCCTGCTGACCCACGGCTTCACCGTGGACGGGCGGGGCCGCAAGATGAGCAAAAGCGAGGGCAATGTGGTGGCGCCGCAAGAGGTGAGCGACAAGATGGGCGCGGAAATCATCCGCCTGTGGTGTGCCTCGACCGACTATTCGGGCGACCTGGCCATCGACGCGAAGATTCTGGCCCGCGTGGTGGACACCTACCGCCGGGTGCGCAACACGCTGAAGTTCCTGATGGCCAACGTCAGCGACTTCAACCCCGCCACCGATGCGGTGCCGTTCGACCAACTGCTGGAAATCGACCGCTATGCCCTGGGCCGCGCCGCCCAACTGCAGGCCGACATCCTGGCGCACTACGAGGTGTACGAATTCCACCCCGTGGTGGCCAAGCTGCAGGTGTATTGCAGCGAAGATCTGGGCGCGTTCTACCTGGACGTGCTCAAAGACCGGCTCTACACCACCGCGCCGAAGTCGCTGGCCCGCCGCAGCGCGCAGACCGCGCTGTGGCAAATCACCCACGCCATGCTGCGCTGGATGGCGCCGTTCCTGAGCTTCACGGCCGAAGAGGCCTGGAAGATCTTTGGCAGCAGCGACTCCATCTTTCTGGAAACCTACGCCGAGCTGCCCGCAGCGGATACCGCCCTGCTGGCCAAGTGGAGCCGCATCCGCGAGATCCGCGACGCGGTCAACAAGGACATCGAAGTGCTGCGCGCCGACGGCCAGGTGGGTGCATCGCTGCAAGCCAATGTGGACCTGGCGGTGCCTGCCGACGACTTTGCGCTGCTGTCCAGCCTGGGTGCGGACCTGAAGTTTGTGTTCATCACCTCCGCTATCACTTTAGTAGCTGGTACCGCCCTATCCATCAGCGTAAAGGCCAGTTTAGACACTAAATGCGAACGCTGCTGGCACTACACGCCCGATGTGGGCGTGGACGCGGCCCACCCGACGATCTGCGGACGTTGCAGCAGCAACCTGTATGGCGCCGGTGAAACCCGGAGGTTTGCGTAATGGCGACCAAAAGCAAGTCCACTTTTGGCAAGTCCAGCGCCAGCCTGCTGCCCTGGCTGGGCCTGGCGCTGATTATTTTTATTGCCGACCAGTTCACCAAAGTGCTGATCATGGGCTACTACCAGCTGGGCGACAGCACCTATGTCACCAGCTTCTTCAACATCGTGCGGGCCCACAACACCGGCGCGGCGTTCTCGTTTCTGGCGGGTGCGGGCGGCTGGCAGCGCTGGTTCTTTACCGGCATTGGGGTGGTGGCGGCGGTGTTCATCATTTACATGCTACGCGCGCACGCCGGGCAAAAGCTGTTCTCGTTTGCGCTGGCCTGCATTTTGGGCGGCGCGATCGGCAACGTGGTGGACCGGCTGCTGCACGGCTACGTAGTGGACTTTTTGGACTTCCACTGGCGCGGCATGCACTTTGCGGCCTTCAATGTGGCCGACGCAGGCATCACCATTGGAGCCATCTGCCTGATTCTGGACGAGCTGCTGCGGGTCAAGCGCGGCAAGTAGAAGGGCGACTCCTTGAAACGGGGGGTGCCTTTAGTCACTTCCCTCCCTCTCGGTGCCGGCCTAAGATGCCTGCACCATGCAAGCCGCCACTGCATCCACCCGCCCCACCGGCATGCTGGTGGTGGACGACCATGGCCTGGTGCGGCTGGGCTTGCGCAGCCTGATCCAGTCGTTTGCCGCCGCTGGCGGGCGCAGCGTGGCGGTGTTCGAGGCCGCCAGCCTGGCCGAAGCCCTGGCGCTGTACGCGGCGCAGCAGGCGCTGATCGGCCTGGTGCTGATGGACCTGCACCTGCCCGACGCGCATGGCCTGTCGGGTCTGCACAGCTTTAGAGAGCGGTTTCCGGCGGCACGGGTGGTGGTGGTGTCGGGCGACAGCGATCCGGTGCTGCAGCGCGAGGCGCTTGCCCAGGGTGCCAGCGCCTACCTGACCAAGTCGGGTGATTTGCACCATGTAGTGCAGTATTTGCGCAGCCTGGAACACGCCAGCGACACCCGCGCGCCCTCCACCCCCCTCACCCTGCCCGGCACGGCCACCCGCGTGGTCTACAAAGCGGGCGGCGAACCCTTGCAGTTGAGTGCGCGCCAGGCCCAGATCCTCGACTGGGTGCTGGCCGGCCTGTCGAACCAGCAGATCGCCGAGCAGGCGCGCCTGGGCGAGGGCACCGTGAAAAACCACGTCTCAGCCCTGCTGCTGCTGTTTGAAGTGCGCTCCCGGGCCCAGCTGATCAGCCAGCTGCGATGACCACGGCCGAGCCTGCCCCGGACATCGCCCAGCGCGTGCTGCGCGAACAGGTGGCCCTGCTGTATGCCAACACCGGGATGGCCTTTACGACCGATATCCTGCTGGCCTGGGCCACCGGGGCCGTTTTTTACTGGCAACTGCGCAATCCGCTGGTGTTGGCCTGGCTGGGGCTGCACCTGTTGCAAAACCTGCGCTATCCGCTGCTGTGGGCCTACCACCGCGACCCACAGGCGGGTGAACGTAGCGCTTTCTGGGCCCGGCGGCAGTGCCTGGGGCTGCTGCTCTACGGCAGCGTATGGGGCGTGGCACCCTGGCTGCTGCTGCCCGCCGACAACCTGCCCATGACGGTCTTGCTGATGCTGTTGATGATGGGCTTGACGAACTCCTGCATCGCCGCCGCGGCCCCGCTGTGGGCCAGCATGCCCTGTTTGCTGCTGCCCATGGCGCTGGGCCTGGTGTCCGCGCTGGCCTGGCGGGGCACGGCCATCTACGGGTTTCTGGCGGGCTGCACCTGCATGTACCTGCTGACATGCCTGTACTTTGCGCGCCAACAGCACCTGCTGCTCACCCGCGCCTTGCTGGCCCGCTTTGAAAAAGAAGCCCTGGCCGAGCAACTGGCACGGCAGATCGAGGTGAGCGAACGCCTGAGCGCCGAAAAATCCCGCTTCCTGGCAGCCGCCAGCCACGACCTGCGCCAGCCGCTGCACGCCATCGCCCTGTTTGGCGCAGTGCTGGAAAAAGAGTTGCATGGCCAGCCCGGCCAGCCCCACGCCCAGCGGCTGATGCATGCCGTCACCCTGCTGGGCAGCTCGCTGGACGGCATGCTCGACATCTCGCGCCTGGATGCCGGGGTGGTGGCACCTGTGCTGCAAGACACCCCACTGAACCCCCTGCTGCAGGCCCTGCAGCCCCAGGTGGCCGCATTGGCTGAAGAGAAGGGGCTGCAGTTGCGGCTGCGCGCCAGCCCGCTGTGGGTGCACACCGACCCCGCCCTGCTGCAGCGCCTGCTGGGCAACCTGCTGGACAACGCCCTCAAGTACACCCACCACGGCGGGGTGCTGCTGCGCGCCCGCAGCCAGGGTGCGCAGGTGTGGATCGAGGTGATCGACACCGGCATCGGCATCGCACCCGCGCAGCAGGAGCCCATCTTTGAAGAGTTCTACCAGGTCAACAATCCGGGCCGCGACCGCAGCCAAGGCCTGGGGCTGGGCCTGTCTATCGTGCGCCGCCTGTCCGTGCTGCTGCAGCACCCGGTGCAACTGCATTCGCGCCCAGGCCATGGCAGCCGCTTTCGGGTGGTGCTGCCCCAGGTGCAGCCCCCCAGGTCTGGGCTTGCGCCGCGCAAGCCGCCCATCCTGCAGGCCTTGCCACAGCAGGTGCTGCTGGTGGACGACGAGGCCGACATCGGCGAAGCCATGGCCTCGCTGCTGGCCAGCCACGGCGTGGCGCTGCGGGTGGCGCGCAATGAAGCCCAGGCGCAGGCTGCGCTGGCTTTGCACCCGGTACAGGTGCTGGTATGCGACTACCGCCTGGCCGATGGGGTGGATGGGCTGGCCGTGGGCCTGCGCCTGCGCCAGCGCTTTGGCCCCCAGCTTCCGTTGCTGATGGTGACCGGCGAGACCGCCCCCGAACGGCTCCAGCGGGTGGCTGACTCGGGCCTGCCGGTGCTGTTCAAACCGGTATCCGCCGAGGTGCTGCTGCAGGCCCTGGCCGACCTCGCCTATCCCCAAAACAGAGGATGAAACAGGCCCCCGGGCATGACTTTTGGCACTGTTGGCATGGGTGCAGCATTCCTATCCTTGGCTCTACGTACCACCCCTACGGAGATCGCCATGTTCCATCTTTCACCGGCTCGCCCGCACCACCAGCCACGCGGATTCTGGACTTTTTGGGCCGCCCTGCTGGCCGCTTGCGCCTTGCTGGTGGCCTGCGGCGGTGGAGGCGGTGGCAGTGAGACCAGCAGCACCCCCGACCCCAGCAGCGCAGTCACCCAAATAATCGGTGCCGAGGGCGGCACCGTCACCGGGCCGGACGGTGTGCAGGTGGTCATTCCCGCCGGGGCACTGGATGCCAACACCACCATCGGTATTGCCCGCAGCAGCGCCGGAGCGCCACCCACGCTGGAAGGCTACCCGCCCCTGGGGCCGGTGTATGCCTTCACCCCGCACGGCATCCACTTCAACACGCCCATCACCATCCGCCTGCCCATGGGTTCGGCCGACCACAAGCTCTTCATGGCCAGCGCAGACGACGACTGGAACGACACCGCCTTCACCTACAGCGGCGGCATGGCCGAGTTTGCGCGCAGGGGCTTTTCATGGGCATACCCCAGTACAGCATGTGGCACCAGCCCGAATGACCCGAGCCATGACCCGATCCGGTTCCCATCCCGCTGCGTCTCGCCGAATATCAACCCCACCGCCAGCGCTACCCCGGCAGCGGCCCTGGTGTCTGCGGGCGGCATCTACCGTGACAGCAACTACACCCTGAACCAGGCCGCGCTGCTGCGCTTTACGCTGGGCTTGTATGTACCGGCAGACTGCTCCAACGCCAGCTTCATTTTGACGCGCAGTGACCACCTCTACGGCCAGTGGGGCAACCCCGTCACCGTTGCCCAACAGAGTGTGGGCCTGGTCACCGGGGGCAGCCCACCGACCCGAAGCGCCACCGGCAGCGCCAGTATCGACCTGGCTATGACCGCTCTGGACAACGGCAGGCAGATCTTCGGCCTGCGGGGCGAGTGCACCCGCAATGGCCGCACCGTGCGTATGAACCGGGAAATCTTCATCACCACCCAGATCGCCGCAAGCCCTCCCCCACCCACCAGCCTGGCGATCGGTGGCACGCTGAGTGGGCTGACCGGCAGCGGCCTGGTCCTGCAAAACAACGCAAGCGATAACCTGGCCCTGGCCGCCAACGGCAGCTTCCGGTTCGCCACCCTGCTGGCCACCGGCCACCCGTACAGCGTGACGGTACTCACCCAGCCCAGCGGGCAGAACTGCAGCGTGCAAAACGGCAGCGGCAGCGCGCAGGCGGGGGTGACGCCGGTGGCCGTGGTCTGCACCGATGTCATCAGCGGTACAAAGAACTGGCAGGGGGTGTTGCCGGTGGTCACCAACAGCTTCACCGCCAGCGGACCGCGGGTCGCCATCGATGCCAGCGGGCATGGAATGGCGGTGTGGATGCAGCAACAAACGAGCGGCGGGGACACACGCCTTTGGGCCGTTCGCTATAACCCGCTCAGTGGCTGGGGCATAGCATTTCAAATCGACAGCGGCAGCGGCACTACCCAAATGCCGCAGATCGCCATGGACGGCAGCGGCAACGCGCTGGTGGTCTGGAGCCAGATCGACACCAGCACGGTGAACGGCCAATCTGCCAACGTTTACCGCATCTTCAGCAACTACTACAGCACGGGCATTGGCTGGGGCACAGCGACCGAGGTAGAGAGCACCCGCAATGGGTCCACCAACAGCCCCCGCGTTGCTTTTGATGCCAGCGGCCATGCCACGGCACTATGGACCAGTACCAACGGTCGCATCTGGAGCAAAGGGTTTACCGCCAGCACCGGCTGGGGCAACGCCACGGCGATCGCCGACACGTTCAACAGCGCGAACCTGGCCGTGAGCGCAAATGGCGATGCCTATGCGGTGTGGCTTTCGAACGACGGCATCCCCTGGAGCCGCTACTACCGTGCCAGCAGCGGCTGGGGCACGGCCACCCCCATCAGCATCGGCACGTCCCAGGGCATACCGAAGATCGCGGCCGATGCCCATGGCAACGCCATGGCGGTGTGGACGCAGGCTACCGATAACAGCGGCAACAACATCAGCACCCTGTACGCCAACCACAGCCATGGCGGCAATTGGGGCACGGCGGAACACATCGACAGCAGCTACGACGCCCACCTTGTCATTCCCCAGATCGCCATGCAAGCCAATGGCGATGCCAAGGTGGTGTGGTTCAGTGACCTCAACAATGTGCTGGCGTTATGGACCCGCGCCTACGCCGCCGGTATCTGGGGCACCGCACAGTTGCTGGAGCCTGAAACATCGGACATCGGTATCGGCGAACCGCAGTTGTCCCTGGACAGCCAGGGCAACGCCTTACTGCTACTGGCAACAGGCCCCTACCAGAACATCCGGGCCCAACGTTACGGGGTGGCTACCGGCTGGGAAACTGCCACCTGGCTTACCGATCTGACCACGCCCTCCTTCCCGGGCCGGGGCCAGGCCCAGCTGGCCATGAACCCCCAAGGCAACGCCATGGCGGCGTGGACAGCGGACACCGGCAACGGCTTAGAAATCTTTCTTGATCTGTACCGCGCACCGGCGCCGTGACGGCACCCATGGGCAGTCCCAGGCAGCATTTTTAGATCTCCAGGCCATTTTTTAAGTGCCAAAATGGCCTCTCGTGCTTATTGGATCGGCGCGACGTGCTCCTATTTTTTACTATCAATTTTATGGATGCCCCCATGCCCCAGCCCTACCAACAAGAAGCCCCCACCCGCGCCACGATCGACACCACCCCTGGCCCGCTGGTGCTGGAGTTTGGCGACGACGATTGCGGTATCTGCATGGCGGCCCGTCCAGGCATAGAGCAGGCGCTGGCGGCGCGGCCCGACGTGCGGCATTTGAAGATTGCCGATGGCCGGGGCCGCCCGCTGGGCCGCGCGTTTGGCGTGAAGCTGTGGCCGACCCTGGTGTTTTTGCAGGATGGGCACGAAGTGGCGCGGCTGGTGCGGCCCATGCAGGCGCAGCCGATTGCCGAGGCGCTGCAGGCACTACCCCACTCGCTATCTAAATAAGAGCTGCTCACGCCTATCGGAGTAGCGCGGGCGGCCTTTTTTGCTAATATTTTGGGGGCAGGAGAAAAACCACGTCCATCGCGCTCGACCACACCATTGTGCCCAGCCGCGACAAGGTCGCCGGTGCCCGCATGCTGGCAGAACTGGTGGACGTGCCTTGGGCCTCCAGCGGCCTGGGGCCGTTTGTGCCGCTTTACCTCAATACTGGAACCAGCCCGACGGGCACCAGTGGGAGATGCTGACCGCCAGCTACGCGCGCCAACCCTAGAGCTCCACCTGCGTGCCGGGCACAGGGGCCTCCACCTTCCAGCCCCGTGTTGTCGCGATCAGCTCGGCAAACCCGCGGGCCGTCTGCGCCTCGCCATGGACCACAAAAGTGCGCCGAGGTGCTCGCGTGAAGCCCTGCAGCCACCCCAGCAGGGCGGCCTGGTCGGCATGGGCCGACAACCCGCCGATGGTGTGGATCTGCGCCCGCACCACATGCTCCTCGCCGAAGATGCGCACCCGCTTGATGCCGTCCACCAGCTTGCGGCCCAGCGTGCCCGCGGCCTGGAAGCCGATGATGACGATGGCGCATTCGGGCCGCCCGAGGTTGTGGCTCAAGTGGTGTTTGATGCGGCCTGCATCGCACATGCCGCTGGCCGAGATGATGACGGCACCGGAGCGTATCTGGTTCAGCGCCACCGACTCTTCCACGGTGGGGGTGAAGTGCAGGTCGATCCATTGGCGCAAGGTGTCGTGGGGCAGCAGGTAGGCGCGGGTTTCGTCGTCCAGCAGTTCCTTGTGCCGCCAGGTGATCTCGGTGGCCTTGGTGGCCATGGGGGAATCGACGTACACGGTCAGCCGGGGCAGGCGGCCTTGTCGGCACAGGTCGGCCAGCAGCCAGATGACCTCTTGCGTGCGCCCCAGGGCGAAGGCGGGAATGATGATGTTGCCCTTGCGTCGGTCGACGGTGCCCTCGATGACCTCGACCAGTTCGTCTACCGTGTCGTGCATCTGCCGGTGCAGGCGGTCGCCGTAGGTGGACTCGACCAGCAGGACATCGGCGTCGGCGATGGGCGTGGCATCGCGCACGATGGGCCGACCGGGCTGCCCCAAATCGCCCGAGAACACCAGCTTGATGGTCTTCTTGCCTTCCGTGACCCAGACCTCCAGGCTGGCCGATCCCAGAATGTGGCCGGCATCGCGAAAGCGGCAGCGTAAGGTGGAACACGGCCGGATGTCTTTGTCGTAGTCCACCGCTTCCAGTTGCTCCAGACAGGCCTGCGCCTGCGCCACGGTGTACAGCGGTGCGGGTGCGCCTGCCCGCTTGCGTTGCCGGTGGTTCTTGCGCTGTGCCCGCGCCCAGTCGGTTTCCTGGATGTGCGCGCTGTCGAGCAACATCACCGACAACAAATCTGCGGTAGCGGCGGTGGTGACGATGGGCCCCCTGAAGCCCAAGGCGCACAGCCGGGGCAGCAGGCCGCTGTGGTCGATGTGGGCATGGGTGAGCAGTACGAAGTCGATCTGCCGGGGGTCGAAAGTCCAGGCCTGGAGATTGCGCGCACGGGCTTCTCTGCCGCCCTGGAACATGCCGCAGTCGACCAGGAAGCGCAGCGTGTTGGTCTCCACCAGAAAGCACGAGCCGGTGACTTCCTGCGCTGCACCGATGAATGTGAGCTTCATACGCGTCTCCTAGAGTGGCACCCAGTATGGCCCCACCCCCGGCAGCCGACTTGACCTTGGTCAAACAAGCCGACGCTATAGTAAATATAGCTTCTCACGCTTATGGAATAAGCGCGAGGAGCCAATTCTTTGTAAAACTTTGAGCCTGCAACGCCCTCAGTTCGCCAGAATGGTGTGCGGCACGCGCCCCACCGGCACGGTCTTCAGGGCCTTGCCGTTCTCGGTGTTGATGATGGTCATGTCGTCCGACATGCCGTTGGCGACAAACAGGCGCGAACCGTCCTTGCTCAAGGCCACGCCCCAGGCGCGCTTGCCTACCAGCACGACGCGGCGCACAGCGCGGGTGGCCACGTCCACTTCGGCCACGTGGTTGGCACGCCCCAGGGCCACCCACACGGTTTTGCCATCGGTCGTCATCAGCATGCCGACGGGGGTGATGTCGGCTGCGCGCATGCCTGGTATCACAAAGGACAAGGTCTGTTTGACCTTCATGCTGCGCGTGTCGATGATGCTGACGCTGGCACCCAGCTCGTTGGTCACCCACAGCTCGCTGCCATCGGGATTCAGCGCAAAGCGCCGGGGCCGCATACCCACCTTCACCTGGCCTGCGATCTTGCGCGTGGCCGCGTCGATGGCGTAGACGGTGTTGGCCCCCTCCGAAGTGACGTAGACAAACTTGCCATCGGCCGACGCCAGCACGCCCTCGGGTTCGGTGCCGGTCTTGACGGTGAACAGCGGCTTCTTGCTGGCCGTATCGTAGGCGGCCATCAGGTTGTCGTCTTCGATGGAGACGTACACCGTTTTACCGTCGGGTGACAGGGCGAATATCTCCGGGCTTTCGCCCGTGGGGATGGTGTCGATCTGCTTGCCTGCCTGCACATCGACCACGCCGATCTGGTTGCTGTCGCCACACACCACCATGATCAGCAGCCCGCCCTGTGCCCAGGCCATGTGCCGGGGCCGCAGGCAGGTGCGGATGGTGCGCACAGGCTTGCCCTCCGGGTCCATCTGCAGGATCTGGTTGTCTTTTTCGCTGCTGACAAAAATATCGGCGGCGGCCTGCAGGCTCAGGCTGGACAGGCAGGCCGCCAGGCACAGAGTCCCGGCGGTTTTCAATAACGGTTTCATTTTCAAAATCCTTGGAAAGCCCGGTTGTCACTTTTTGACGCACCCCGGCCAGCACCTGTGCGATGTGCTCCAGGCTGCAACAGTGGCACCGCAGATGGTTAACCTGAAAGTTAGGGTGCCGCCAGGGTCAGGCCACGCGACTGGAACAGCGCCAGCAGTTCGCCCTGTTTGCGCAGCGCGTCCAGCGCCTCGTCCAGCGCAATGGCCAGCTCTTTGTTTCCCGCCTTGACGGCCATGCCCAGCGGCCAGCCATTGGGGGGAATGCCCGGCAGCACCAGTTTGGAAAAAGCCCAGTCCTGGCGGTCCTGCTTGGCGGCAAAAATGGCGGCCTCGGCCTGTGCAAGTGTCACAAAGGCCACATCCGATTGCTGCGCCAACACCGCCTGGGCCGCGACCAGCCCGGTCTTGAAGAGGGATGCTTGCGTACGTAGCAAACCGCCCTTGTAGCCCATCAGGGCGCTGGCGGCACCACTGCCCTGCTCCACCGCGATCTTCTGGCCCGCCAGGTCTTCCGGGTTGTACACCTGGGGCAGCCGCTGGGGGTTGTGCAGCACCACCAGGTGTTCGCGTGCATAGGGGCCGAAGATGAAGGCCTGGCGGTTCTCTGCCATGAAGTATTTGTCTACCGGCACATGCAGCATGACATCGGCCGGGCCATAGCCCAGATAGTGGCCGCGCCAGACCATGTTGCGCAGGTCGTCGTTCATGTTTTCGCCAGAGTCAAAAGGCAGCAGCGCGGCGTTGAGCTGCAGCTGCCGGGCCAGGGCCTGGGCCAAGCCCACGTCCAGCCCGGACATGCCCGAAGCGGCACCATCGGAATACGGCGCATTGTCTTTGTACAGCGCGACCTTGAGGGCGCCGCTGGCCCTGATTTTCTCCATCGCCGTGGGCTCCTGCGACCAGGCCAGGGGGGACGCCCCCGCCAGCAGGGGCAGGGCACACAGCATTTTTCTACGCGACAGCAGAGCGGCGGGTGCCAGCGTGGGCAGATGTTTCAAGGGTGTCTCCGGTTGTTTTTATAGGTCTGGTGCAGCTACCGGCTTCAGGGCTCGCGGCGGGTTTCCAGGTAGGTCTTGATGGACCAGATGGCCTCCTGGGTCAGGATGCCCTCGAACGGCGGCATGTAGACTCGCCCGTCGCGCGTGCGGCCACGGCGCACAGTCGAGAGGAAGTAGTCGTCCATCTCCTTGAAGCAGGCCTGCTTCTTGGCGGCATCGGCCAGGCCCATGCAGTCTGCGTCGATCTTGCGCAAATCCGGCGAGATGCCACCGGAGATGGCCTCCAGCCCGTGGCAGCGCGCGCAGTTCTGGTTGTAGGCGGAAGTGCCTATGCGCAGCGCCTCTTTGTGGCCGTCACCGGTGGAGTAGGGGTTGCTCTCCCGCCACTGGCTACCCAGTTGCGGCAGAGTGCTGGTATCCACTGATTGCGGCACCACGTCACCGTGCGCCAGGGCCGAAAAACTACCCAGTGACAAGCACAGGGCCAGGCTGGCGGCCGCCCAGGTTCTACCCCGTTGCAGGAAGGATGTCATACGCTGTCTGTCTCCATATTTTGTTGATGTCCAAGCAGTCAGCAAATACCGCGCCAGTGCCAGGCAGTCCGATACGGCGGGTTTGGAGGCCATCCCAGCGCCCGGCTTCCCCGCATCTGTGCCAATTTGCAGCAGCCCGGTGTACCGTGGCTGGCGAGCATCTTGCGTTGCCATGACCGCTGTAACAAAACGGAGCAAAATACATGGCTGACACCCCCCACAGCGGCTCCGCCGATTCCAGGTTCCCGGTGACAGGCAACCCAGATTGCCCCGAGAACACCCACTGGCATTGGCAAGAAGTGCCACCCGGAGACAACATGATCGAAAAAAGTTTTTCTGCGGAGCCCGATGCCGCAGGCGGTATCCGTGGGGACAGCCCGCCGTATTCCGCGCTGATTGGTTCGTCGCGGCAACGTTCCCGGGAGTACGGGCTGGAAGAGCATGACCGCCCCGATCTTTCACGGGCGGCACGTGGCCTGATGAACCAGGCGCTGGAAGAGAACCGCTTTCTCTACCAGCATGCGGCTCCGGTGATGGAAACGCTCTACGAGCAAATCGCCAACACCCACAGCATGGTGCTGCTGACGGCACGCAGCGGCATGATTCTGCATTCGCTGGGCGACGCAGACTTTCTGGAGAAAGCCTCGCAGGTCGCCTTGCAGCCGGGTGTGGACTGGTCTGAAAAAGGCAAGGGCACGAATGCCATCGGCACTGCACTGGCCGAGGAAAAGCCGATCGTGGTCCATGGCAGCCAGCACTACCTGGAGGCCAACCGCTTCCTGACCTGTTCCTGCACACCGATCTTCGATCCGTACGGCAAAGTCATTGGCGCACTCGACGTAACCGGTGACTACCGCAGTTACCACCAGCACACCATGGCCCTGGCGCGCATGTCCGCACAGATGATCGAAAACCACATGTTCGCGGATGTGTTCCACACCGAGATCATGGTGCGCTTCCACACCCGGGCCGAGTTCCTGGGCACGCTGATGGAGGGGATTGCAGTGTTCGATCCGAACGGGCGCTTCATCACCGCCAACCGCAGCGCGCAGTTCCAGTTTGGGATGTCGGGCGGCGCCCTGGCGGCACACACTTTTTACTCGCTGTTTCGCATCTCTACCTCGCAATTCCATGACCGCGTGCGCGCCGCCAAGGGCAACGTGATTTCGCTGTGCCTGCACAACGGCGTGACCATCTGCTGCCGCGCAGAACACAGGGCATCGCGGGCCTTTGAAAACGTCAACTTCTCGGGTGCGGACATAGTGCATGCCGAGGCCCCGCCCAAGGCCGACGGCAAGGCTTCCAACAGTAACCTGCGGGCGCAGCAAAAGGCCTCGCTGTCCAGCCTGCGCTATCTGGACACCGGCGACACGCAGATTTCGGCGGTGATCGAAAAGCTGCAACTGGTGCGCGGGCGCGACATCCCGATCATGATTCTGGGCGAAACCGGCACCGGCAAGGACCTGCTAGCACAGGCCATCCACAACGATTCGCCACGGGCGAACCACAACTTTGTGTCGGTCAATTGCGCCTCGATTCCCGAGACGCTGATCGAGTCCGAACTGTTTGGCTACGAGGAAGGCGCGTTCACCGGGGCCAAGCGCAAGGGCGCCATCGGCAAGGTGCAGTTTGCCCATGAAGGCACCTTGTTTTTGGACGAAATTGGCGACATGCCCAAGCACCTCCAGGCCCGGCTGCTGCGGGTGCTGCAAGAGCGCAAGGTCAGCCCACTGGGCGCAGGCAAGGAAGTCGAGGTCGATGTAGCGGTCATCTGCGCCACCAACAAGAACCTCAAGGAAATGATCGCCCGCGGTGAGTTCCGCGAAGACCTGTACTACCGGCTCAACGGCCTGGTGGTGCGCCTACCGGCCTTGCGCGAGCGGCAGGATCTGGAGGTGGTGACGCGCAAGATTCTGGCCAGCGTGAGCCAAGCCCCGGTGCCCATGGGGATCTCCAAGGAAGTGATGTCCATGCTGCGCCAGTACCCCTGGCCGGGCAACTTCCGGCAACTGTTCAATGTGCTGCGCACGGCGGTGGTCATGGCAGGCAACTCCGAGGAACTGCTGGTGGGGCACTTGCCCGAAGAGTTTCTGGAAGAGTTGAACTACGTGGGCACTCACCAGACCGATGCGGTGCTGCAGCCGGTCGAGATCCGGGTGGAAACCCCGGCGGGTTCGGTGCCCACACCGGCCCCGACCCGGGAAAGCCATAACCTGGAAAGCGTGGCGCTGGAAGCCATGGCCCAGGCGCTGCGCTCCACCCGTGGCAACGTGTCGGTGGCCGCCAAGTTGCTGGGCGTTTCCCGCAACACGATCTACCGCAAGAAGGCGCTGTTGCCAGACGACGTCTGGGACTGACCCGTCCCCTCTCGCGCAGCCCGGCCCCGGCGGGCCGGACCGGGTTTACTTCTCCACCGTGAGGATCCAGCGGGCAAGCAGATTGAGGTCGTCCTTGCCCAGCGAGGCATGCGGCGGCATGGGGATACGGCCCCACTTGCCCTTGGAGCCGTACTGGATGGACTGCACCAGCGATGCCACGGCATCCTTGTCGTCACTGTACTTGGATGCCACACTGGTATACGACGGACCGACCACTTTTTCCGCAGCGGAATGGCAGCTGAAGCAACCGCTGCTCTTGGCCAATTCCATCGCCGACTTGACATCCGCCTGGCTCAAGGGCTGCGCCGCCTGGACGGCACCCCAGGCCATCCATAAGGAGATTGCGAGGATTTTCATACAACATTTCAATCAAAATTAAACGGGGCTCTGGCCAGATCGATGGAGTCTGGCCAGAGCGATTGGGCAGGATTACTTGGGCAGCTTGAAGGTCCAGACCGAACCGCCTTGTTCCAGGAAGTTCACCTTCTTGGCCACTTCACCACCCCACAGCGGCACCGCGCCGCCCCAGCCCGACACCACGCTCACGTACTGGTCGTTGCCTTCTTTCCAGGTGATCGGAGGTGCCACCACGCCCGAGCCGGTCTGGAACTGCCAGAGCACTTTGCCGGTCTTCGCATCGGCGGCCTTGAGGTAGCCTTCGGGCGTGCCCCAGAACACCAGGTCACCGGCGGTAGTCAGTACGCCGCCCCACAGCGGAGCGCTGTTCTTCACTTCCCAGGCTACCTTGCCAGTTTTGGGATCGATGGCGCGCAGCGAGCCGATATGGTCCTCAAACAGTGGCTTGATGGTGAAGCCAGCCCCCAGGTACGCGCCACCTTTCTTGTAGCTGATGGGCTCGTTCCAGATCTCCATGCCCCACTCGTTGGTGGGTACATAGAACAGCTTGGTTTTGGGGCTGTAGGCCATGGGCATCTGGTTCTTGCCGCCCAGGAAGCCCGGCGCTGCGAACACCGAAGCGCCCTTCTTGCCGTCGCCACCTTCGGCCGACGGATCACCAGGGCGGTTGGCGGGATCGAAATTGGGTCGGCCAGTTTTCAGGTCGATACTGGTGGCCCAGGTGGTTTTCTTCACGAAGGGGAAGGCATTGAGCAGCGTCCCGGCGGTCGCATCGATCACATAGAAGAAGCCATTGCGGTCGGCCTTGCCGCCCACGCGTTTGCCATCCATGTCGAAGGTGACGAACTCGTTCACACCGTCAAAATCCCAGGCATCGTTGGGTGTGCCCTGGTAGTGCCAGACGATCTTGCCGGTCTTCACATCAATCGCCACGGTGGACGCGGAATACAGGTTGTCGCCCTTGCGCACGTGGCTATTCCAGGGGCCTGGGTTGCCAGTGCCGAAATAGGCCAGGCCGGTCTTTGCGTCATAGGTGCCGCCTAGCCAGGTGGCGGCTCCGCCGGTCTTCCAGGTCTCGCCGGGCCAGGAGGCATTGGTGGTACCGGTGATGCCGTTGTCCTTGCCATTCAAGGTACCCATATGGCCTTCGACCGTGGGGCGGCTCCAGACCAATTTTCCGGTCTTGGGGTCGCGGGCTTCGACACGGCCCACCACGCCGAATTCGCCGCCGGACACGCCGGTCAGTAGCAGCCCTTCGGCAATCAGCGGCGCGGCGGTGTAGCTGTAGCCTGCGGAATAGTCGTCGATTTTTTCGCGCCACACCACCTTGCCGGTGTTTTGGTCCAGGGCCACCAGTTGCGCGTCCAGGGTGCCAAAGATGACCAGATTGTCAAACAGCGCAGCGCCACGGTTCACCACATCGCAGCACGGCATGATGCCTTCGGGCAACCGGTGCTCGTACTTCCACAGCTTCTCGCCGGTCTTCACATCGATCGCAAAAATGCGCGAGTACGAGGCGGTGACAAACATCTTGCCCTTGTAGACCAGTGGCTGCGATTCCTGCCCACGCTGCTTTTCACCACCAAACGACATGGACCAGATGGGGGTCAGGTTTTTGACGTTGCCAGTGTTGATCGTCGTCAACGGTGAGAACCGTTGGCCCTGGGTGCCCATGCCCCAGCTCAGTACAGATTCCGGATGCGTGGCATCACCTGCAATCATGGCATCGGTGACCTGGGCTGACACCTGCATGCCCGCCGCCGCCATGAGTAAGCCGAGAAGTTTTCTATTCACAATCGTGTCTCCTGTTTATTTGCTGGCGCGAAACACTGCCTCTTCAAGGGCAGTGACATCGGTTCTCGCTTTGCAGACCGCAAAGCCATCAACCGCAAGCTGTTTGCGCAATATGCATGCCAGTGAATCTGAGGGTTATTCAGGCCGGGATGCGGCGGAAAACCGGGCTGATTGCGACATGTGTTCAATGCCGGTTCAGTCACTCTGCTGCACCCTGCAACACTGTTCCAATATGAGTCAATGCTCGGAGCAGATACTCTCAGGCGGGCAGCATCCTGACTCCAGCGGAGGCCTGCCACATGCCTTTTTTATCCACCACCAGCACATCGACATTCCAGGCCTGGGCCAGTTGCAAGGCATGTTGAAAGCCGGCCACAAACATCACCTTGGTCAAGGCATCGGCCAGCGCGCAGCTCGGTGCCAGCACTGCCACGCACGACAAGCCCGAGGGCGAATAGCCGGTGGCAGGATCGAAGATGTGGTGGTGTTGAAAGTCGGGGCTGAAGCTGCACTGGTTGTCGGCTGAAGTCGCCATGCAGCGGCCATCCATGGCCACACGGGCCAGCACCGCTCGCGCATCACGGGGATCAGCCACACCCAGCATCCAATCGCGGTGCGGCTCCGGCGTTCCCAGCGCGGCCCATTCCCCGGTATCGATCAGGGCATGGCGGATGCCCAGTGCCTGCAGGCGTGCCACCACCAGGTCGGCTGCAAAGCCCTGGGCAATGCCGTTGAGTGTGATGCCCATCCCCTGGCGCCTCAGCGTGATGGATTCGTCTGAGACTTCTAGTTGCCTCCAGCCCACCAAGCTCCGCGCACGGCGCACGGCATCGGCTGTCGGTAGCCGCCCCTGGCTGCTCGCGGTTTGGAAAGCCGTCCACAGCGGCTGCACCGTCACGTCGAATGCGCCATGGCTGCGGGCCGCTACCGTCTGGGCCAACTGCAATAACCTGGCTAAATCAGGGTGCGGATGGTGCAGGCGGCCCGTGCGGTTGAGCTGGCAGATCGCGCTGTCGCTCCGGTACAAACTCATGTGGTCTTCTACATGCCGGATGGTGTCCCGGGCGGCATCCAGTGCCTGCTCGGCCAGCGCCGCGTCCGCATGGCCCACACGGATCACCATGGTGGTTCCCAGGCCTGTCAGCGTGCGCTCTCGCCACAGCAGGCTGTGTTGCTGCCTCGCATGGGACAGCCCCATACCGCCCAGACCAATCGCTGCCTGGATCAAAGAACGGCGCTTCATGGTGTGTCTCCTGTGGCAGCAGGCTGGAGCCGGGGATGGGGGAGTGCCATGATGGGAATCACCGGCTGGCTGGCGGCCTTGCGGTTGCGGTTAAAAACCGGCACACACAGCTCTTCGCTCTCGTAGACCACCACACAGTCCATGCACTGGAAGCACTCGCCGTAGTCCACCTTACCGGCCTTGTCGATGGCCTGGTAGGCGCAGTCGCTGCGGCAACGCTGGCAGGGCTGGCCGCATTCCGTGCGACGCTTGATCCAGTCGAAGCGCCGCAATCGGCCCAGTACCGACATACCTGCACCCAGGGGGCAGAGGTAGCGGCAGTAGCCTTTGTAGAAAAAAGCACTCAAGCCGACGGTGCACAGCGCCCACACCACGAATGGCCAGGCACGCACGAAGTTCAGGGTGATACTGGTCTTGAAAGGCTCTACTTCCACCAGCCTGTCGCTCCAGGTCACCGACACACAGGCCGCCAACAGAATGCCTGCGAGGATGAAATATTTGACCCACTTCAACCGCGCATCCAGTTGCGTCGAGACGCGCACCTGCCGGATGCCAAGCCGTTGGCTGAGCTTGCTGACCAGTTCCTGCAGTGCGCCAAACGGGCACAGCCAGCCGCAGAAGGTGCCACGCCCCCAGACAAAGAATGTCACCGCGGTAAACGCCCACAGCAGCACCGTCATCGGGTCGTACAAAAAGAACACCAGGCTCTGCCGGGCCAGTGTGGCCTGGATAAGTGCCACAAAGTTCACCACCGACAACTGCCCCTGGGCATACCAGCCGATGAAGCCCAGTGTGAACAGCAAATAGCCGGTGCGAAAGACATCCAACCGGCGCTGGCTGGCACCCAACCACTCGGGCTTGCGCAAAGCCCACGCCAGCACAGCCAGGCCCAGAAGCAACACACCCAGCTCGGGCCAACGCTCGGTCCAACTACTGCGCCAGGTCTTGGCATCGGTTGCCGCCGCTTCGACATACCGGGCTGGCAACTGGGCGCTGAAGGCGAAGGGCTTGCGCACCACCTCGGGATAGATCTGGCCCTTGCTGCGCGTGACCAGCAAGGCAAAGTCCAGCGGCGCTGCGGGGTCTAGGCCCGCCGGAGCGATCACCCGAAAGACGTTCACTTGCGCCCCCGCCAAGGACTCTGGCAGCCGCAGGCGGGCATCCAGATCCAGATCGCGCATCTCCAGCGGCAGACCCTGCTGGCCCAGCGTCAAACGGTCGGGCACGGTGCCACGCATGAAGTTCTCGCCCAGCACCGGGTAGCGACCGGTGCCCACCAGCAGCAGGGCATGGTCGCCCGGCTCCAGGCGTTTTTGCAGATACTCCCAGTCTGCGGGACTGAGCAGGTTGCGCCCTACCGAAGGCACATCCAGGTAGGCGAAGTACAGCTCCTGCAAGCTCTGCTCTGGCGCGGCCAGCGCCTCGGGGTCTAGCCCTTCGCCGACCGTACCCTGGAAGGCCTTTTCGACATCGCTGTTGCGGAAAACATGCCGGGTGAGTAAGCCAGCGCTAAGCAGACCGTCCCAGTCCATAGCAGTAAAAACATCGGGCCGGATGCGGGCGATCAGCTCGGGGTCTTTGCCTGCGCCGTAGCCCATTTTGGCCCGGGCCACCTTGAGCGATGCCGCCAGCAAACTCTGGTTGAGTATGCGTACCGATGCCGTGGCCTTGGCCACGCCATCGATATACACATTGGCGCTGGTGGCCTTGTCGGCACCGCTCTGGTTGGAGCCGATCTTGATGCTCTGCTTGACGGATAGCTGGGTGTACTGCTCGACAAACTTGAACAGCGGCTTCTCACCCAACCCCTCCAGAAACACCGGCTCGTGCTGCGACAGCACCTTGACATCCATGAACTTGCCGTCGGTGTCCAGCGCCACCAGCAGATTGAAAGGTGTGCCCGAAAAGCCCGGAATGGCCACCATGTCGATGGATTCGAAGGCGTAGGCCACGATGGGGGTGCTGGTGGCGGACTGTTTGAAGATCGGCCACACCGGCAGATCGCGGTCCTTCTCCCCCACGATCAGTGGCGGCGGAAAGGCTTTCTCCATGGCGGCGCGGTCCATCGTGCCCGCCTGCACAAAATCCAGCCCCAGAAGGAGCAACAGAATCACGAATAGCCTCATATCCAGTCGCTCCTAGCCACGCTGCCGGATCCAGCCGCGCTGCGGGTCGTAGCCGCGCAAGGCCAGGGCAAAAAAGACCACGCCACACACCGCCACCACCGCCAGCGAGTCACCCTTGAACTGGCCCTGCAAGGCAAAGCGCACCAATTCCACCGCATGGGTGAAGGGGTTGAACTGCGCCAGCTCAAACAGCCACAAGGCCCCCGACTCCTGCAGCTTCCACAACGGGTACAGGGCCGAGCTGATGAAGAACATGGGGAAGATGACGAAGTTCATCGCCCCGGCAAAATTCTCCAATTGCTTGACGTACACCGACAGCATCAGCCCCAGCGCGGCCAGCATGGCGGCCCCCAGGGCCATGGGTGGCAACGCCCAGAGCCAGCCCCAGCCATCCGACTCCACGCCGAAGGCCCAGGCGATCGCCAGAAAAACCAGCATCTGTAGCAGCGACAAGACCGTTGCGGCACCCAGCTTGAAGGCCAGCAGCCAGCCACGCGCCAGCGGTGCCGTGAGCAGCAGGCGCATAACACCCATCTCGCGGTCGTACACCATGGACAGCGAACTCTGCATGCCGTTAAACAGCGCGATCATGCCGAGCAGGCCGGGCAGCATGTAGACCTTATATTCGATGTAGGTCTCGTACGGCGGAATGATGGCGATGCCAAAGACGTTGTGGAACCCGGCGGAGAACACCACAAACCACAGCAGCGGCCGCACCAGGGACGAAGCCAGGCGAGCGGGCTGGCGCAGAAACTTCATGAGCTCCCGCCCCACCACGGCGCGCAGGGCCCGCGCCAGATGCGGGACCAACGGTGGGATCACAGTTGCTTCTTGCATGCGCTCTCCTTTTGGTCCACGCCCAGGGTGTCCAGTACTTCGGTGGGGTGCAACACGCCGTCAAAAGGCGCAATCCCTGCGACACCATCGGCATGCCCCAGAAAGATGGGCTGGCGCAATTGCCCGTCCCAGGACCGGAACGACAGGCGTGGCCCTTTGTAGCCGTCCACAAACACCTGCCCGCCGCGCAGCAGCTTGAGCTGCTCTGCCACCGTGGCCTTGGGCTGTTCGGTCAGCACCGCCACGATGGACTTGACGGCTATCCACGCCGCCCAGTCCTGCGCCGCCATGGGCCGGTGCGCGAAGCGCGTAAACCGCCGCGACAGTTGCGGCCCGCCATTGCGCTCCCACTGCGGATGCCAGGCCATGGCAGTCAAGCCGTTGGAGCCCACCACAGGCCGGGGCCATTGCGTGGTGTAGGGCAAGGCGCGGGCAAACTCGCCATCGCTGTCCAGCACCACGACCACGTCGTAGCCCTTGTCATTGGTCAGCAGGCGGGTATTGCCCAGGTCGCGCTCGCGCGGGTCGCCCGACACCTTGAATTGCGCCGTCCTTTGGATCCGCAGGCCATAACGCTTGGCCGAGCGCACAAAGGCATCCAGCTGCAGTTTGTCATGCGGCTGCTGCCCATACAGCACCAGTGCCTGGGTCCAGGACCGGGCGGCAAGGTACTGCACCAGGGCATCGCTGAGCATCTGGCGACTGGGATAGGTGTGCAGCATCGCCAGCGCGCAAAAGGCTCCGCGCAAAGCATCCGAGCTTGAGCCGATGTTGAACAGGATGGGCGCGTCAGCACCAACGGCGGCGATGCTGGCGAGCTGCTGCAGCTCTGCGTCGGGCAGGTCGAGCAGCACATGCTGGATTTTGGCGGTCTTGAGCTGCGCCATCACGCGTGGCAGATCGGCAGCGTTGCTAGCCATGAAGGTTTTGATCAGCAAACGCTGGCCCGCCGCTTCCAGCTCCGGCTCGGACTCATCCAGCGCCACCCGCGCAGCATCGCTTGGACGGCCTGCCGGATGGTCAGGGTAGGCGCGCTCCAGTTGGCGGGCCTGGTAGCGTGCGTCATCCATCAAGCCCACCACGGCGATGGTCCAGGGTGCGGCACCCACCCATTGGCACGCCAGCAGCGACAGACCCACGGCAGCCCGTGCCAGACGGCGTGTTACGCAACTTCTTGTCTCCATCGGCTTCTCTTTTTTTGGCGTCACAGAATGTGACATGCAGGCTGGTAACCGCAAGATAAATGCCACCTCGGGAAAGCCCGCCGTGGAACAACCCTTGCTTTGCAAAGAGATGACACCCGCCTCCAACCGCAGAGCATCTCCATGACAAACCCACCCTGTGCCTCCGATACACCGCCGGTTCTGCGGGCGCGCAATATCTCCAAATCCTATGGTTCCAGGCTGGCGTTGAAGTCGGTCGATCTGTATGTGCGGCCGGGGCAGTTCGTCGCGCTGCTGGGGCCCAATGGCGCGGGCAAGTCCACGCTGCTGCAGATCTTGAGCGGCCTCTTTGTGGCCGACGGTGGCGAGCTGTCCATCCTCGGCCATGACATGCACACCCAGGCTACCCGCGCCCTTGCCTGCTTAGGGATGGTGTTCCAGCAATCGTCACTGGACCTGGACCTGAGCGTGCAGGCCAATCTGCTGTTCCATACCGATTTGCATGGCATGCCCCGAAAAACGGCCTTGCACAGAATTGCCGAAGGGCTGGAACGCCACGGGCTGAAGGGGCACGCCAAGACTGCGGTGCGTGCGCTCTCGGGCGGTAGCCGACGCAAGGTGGAGCTGATCCGGGCACTGCTGCACAAGCCCCGGCTGCTGCTGATGGACGAGGCCACGGTCGGCCTGGACCCCGCCTCCCGGCACGCGCTAATGGCCGCAGTGGAAGACTTGGCGCGCGCCGAAGGCGTGGCCATTCTGTGGGCCACGCATTTGGTGGATGAAGTTCAGCATGCCGACCAGGTGGTCGTGCTGAACCAGGGCGTGGTGGTGTTCGACGGGCCGCCCAAGACCTTGGTTGAACAGACCCAGGCCCGCAATCTGGAGCAGGCTTTTTTGCAGCTCTGCCCGTCGCTGCACGCGGTCTGAACCAAGGACTTTATGCGGGGCCAGACTCCCCAAACAGCTCCTGCATTTCCGCCTCGGTAAAAACGCGAGAGCGGGTGTGGAATGCCTTGCCTTCCGGGCCTTCCAGCGAGAACGTGCCGCCATGCCCTTCGATCACGTCGATGATCAACTGCGTGTGCTTCCAGTACGCATACTGGGCCAGGCCGATGTAGAAAGGGCAGCCGCCGATATCGCCCAGGTACACGTCGCCCGCACCCATGGTGATCTCGCCAGGCAGGTAGCAGTTGGCGGCACTGTTGTCGCAGCAACCGCCCGACTGGTGGAACATCAGGGCCCCGTGCTTTTTCTTCAAAAACTCCACCAGCTCCACTGCAGCCGGGGTGGCAATTACTTTTTCAACCATAGTGCACTCCAAGCAATGAAGGGGCCGTTGTCGGCCCCTTGTGTTTACTTACCTAGGTGTGAAGATCAGAAGAAACCGAGCTTCTGCTCGCTGTAGCTGACCAGCAGGTTCTTGGTTTGCTGGTAGTGGTCGAGCATCACCTTGTGGGTTTCGCGGCCAATACCAGATTCCTTATAACCACCGAATGCAGCATGTGCAGGGTACGCGTGGTAGCAGTTAGTCCATACGCGACCTGCCTTGATGGCGCGACCCATGCGGTAAGCCACATTGCCGTTGCGGCTCCACACACCGGCACCCAGACCATAGAGCGTGTCGTTCGCAATTTCCAGGGCTTCGGCTTCGTCCTTGAAGGTGGTGACAGCCAGTACCGGCCCGAAGATTTCTTCCTGGAAAATGCGCATCTTGTTGTGGCCCTTGAACAGCGTGGGCTGCACGTAGTAGCCACCTGCCAGATCGCCGCCCAGGTGCGCCTGTGCGCCACCGATCAGCACCTCTGCGCCCTCCTGCTTGCCCAGGTCGAGGTAAGACAGAATCTTGGTCATCTGCTCTTTGGAAGCCTGCGCACCCATCATGGTGTCGGTGTCCAGCGGGCTGCCTTGCACGATGGCGGCCACGCGCTTGAGCACGCGCTCCATGAACTTGTCGTAGATGGATTCCTGGATCAGCGCGCGGGACGGGCAGGTGCAGACCTCACCCTGGTTAAACGCGAACAGCACCATGCCTTCGATGGCCTTGTCCAGGAAACCATCGTCCTTGTCCATGATGTCGGCAAAGAACACATTGGGCGACTTGCCGCCCAACTCCAGCGTGGCGGGAATCAGGTTGTTGGCCGCTGCCTGGGCAATCACCCGGCCGGTGGTGGTGGAGCCGGTAAACGCAATCTTCGCAATGCGCTTGCTGGTGGCCAGCGGCATACCGGCTTCACGGCCATAACCATTGACGATGTTGAGCACACCGGGCGGCAGCAGGTCGCCAATCAGCTCTGCTACCAGCAGCATGCTGATGGGGGTGGACTCTGCGGGCTTGAGCACCACGCAGTTGCCCGCACCAATGGCCGGTGCCAGTTTCCAGGCGGCCATCAGGATGGGGAAGTTCCAGGGGATGATCTGGCCGACCACACCCAGGGGCTCCTGGAAGTGGTAGGCCACGGTGTTTTCGTCGATGTTGCTCAACGCGCCTTCTTGCGAGCGCAGGCAACCCGCAAAGTAGCGGAAGTGGTCGATGGCCAGCGGGATATCGGCGTTCAGGGTTTCGCGGATGGGTTTGCCGTTGTCCACGGTTTCAGCGTATGCCAGCATCTCCAAATTGGCTTCCATGCGGTCGGCAATCTTGAGCAGGATGTTGGCGCGGTCTGCGGCGGGGGTACGGCCCCAGGCGTCGGCGGCAGCGTGGGCGGCGTCCAGGGCCAGTTCCACATCTTCGGCGGTGGAGCGGGCCACCATGGTGTAGGACTTGCCGGTGACCGGGGTGACCACGCTGAAGTATTCACCCTTGGTGGGCGCAACCCACTTGCCGCCAATGAAGTTGTCGTATTGCGCTTTGTAAGCGACTTTGGCACCAGCGGTACCAGGTAGGGCGTAGAGCAAGTTTGTCTCCTTGAAATCTGATCGGATGGGAATGTTTCCCTTGCGGGCAGTTACTCCTTCTCACATCCTGTGCCAACCGGCCACTAGTACAGGAAAACCCTTGCTTTCACGGACGAATACCTGCGGAAAAAGGCTTTGTGGCCAGACCGGCGGGAGCCGGGGCTGTGACCCTGCGGTGCCACTGTTCCATAAAGCAACAGTCTGTGCCACCGCCCGTGTCCAAACGGGACAGTGTTACGCCGAAATATCGATCAAGCCGTGGCGAACCGCCAGCAAGGTCATTTCGGCCTGGTTGACCAGACCGAGCTTTTGCTTGGTGTTGTAGAGGTGCGTTCCCACGGTGGAGCTGGACAGCTTGAGGGTTTCTGAAATCTGCGCCACCGATTGGCCGCGCGCGAGCTGCACAAACACCTCGAACTCCCGGGCCGAGAGCTTGTCCACCGGGCCCTGGTCGCCGTTGATGGCCTGCACCGCAATGCGCTGGGCAATCTGCGGGTCCACATAGCGCTGCCCTTTGGCCACGGCACGGATCGCGTCGATCAGCACCTCGGGCGCGCTGCGCTTGGACAGATAGCCCATGGCCCCCGCCTGCAAGGCCCGCATCGGATGGCTGATGTCCTCGTGCGCAGACAGGGCCAGAATGCGCACCCGACCGTCCTTGGCCACCAGGCGCTTGATGGCCTCGATGCCGCCCATCCCGGCCATGGCGATGTCCATCACCACCACGTCGGGCGCGGCGGCCGCAAAGGCCTGGCAGGCGGCTTCGCCGCTGTCCGCCTCGGCCACCACCACCACGTCGTCGGAGGCCTGTAGCAAGAGTTTGAAACCCATGCGCACTACCGCATGGTCATCGACCAACATGACTTTCACTGTATGTCTCCACCGGTTTGTTTTTCACAGGACTTACGCAAGTTCCCCCTGTAAGCCCGAAGGGCGGCACAGGGGCGCTGCGTAAGTCTTATTTCATCTTCAGGGGCAAACTGACCCTCACCCGCACCCCGGCGGGCTCCATCTGGTCCAGCTCAAAGCTGCCCCCCAGGGCCTGTGCCCGCTCCCGCATGCCCGACACCCCGTAGCGCCCTACGGCCTGCCATTGCCCCATATTGCTCAGGTGGCCCACCCCGTCGTCCACCACCTCCATGCGCAAAACCGTGTCTGACGCGCCCACCCGCACGTCGATGCGCTGGGCCTGCGCGTGGCGCAACGCGTTGCTCATGGCCTCCTGGGCGATGCGGTACACCGCCGTGGCCAGGGCGTCGTCCAGCCCGTCCAGGGGCTGCGGCATGTCGAAGTTCAGCAGCACGCCGGGGTGGTGCAATTGGCAATCGGCCAGCATGTCGCGTAATGCGTCGTGCAGGCCGAAACGGTCCAACGCCAGCGGCCTGAGCTGGGCAATCAAGCGGTGCACACTGTCGTAAATCTGGTCCGCACAGCCCATCACCAGGCGCGCAGATTGCTCAATCGTGGCATCGCTGCCTGCCGCGCGCCGGGCAATCGCCAGGCCTACGCTTTTGATCGCCGTGACCTGCTGGCCCAGCTCGTCGTGCAGCTCCCGCGAGATCGCCGCCCGCTCCAATTCGATCCGCCCCTGGATGGTCTGGGTCAGCTCCCGGTTCTCGGCCAACGCCTGCGTGGCCGCCTTCGCCTGCCGCTTGGCTTCAATGCTGTCTTGCACAGACTGTGCCATGTGGTTGAACGCCGAACTGACCAGGCGGCCCTCGCGGCCAGACAGATCTGCCATGCGCGTGGCGTAGTCGCCTTCGGCCATCTGGCGCAGGCCCTGCATCACCCGGTGCAAGGGCCTTAGCACCTGGCCTACCAGGGCGTAGACCAGCGCATTGCCCAACACAAAGCCTGCCAACACCATCCACAGCATGGGACTCAGGTCGTCCCAGCCATCCAGGATGGCGCGCGAGGGGTCGGCCCGCACGATAAGACGGCCATTGGGCAAACGGATTTCCTGTGGCTCCAGCGGTGTGGCCACCATCTGGTTGTACCACTGCGGCGAGGTACGCCCGGCCTTGTAGACCGGGGGCGGCGAGCGGTAGATCAGCACGTCCCGCTCGTCGCGCAGCTCGACCTCGTTGGCCCGGATACGGCCCACCTGGGTCAAAAATCCGGCCATGCCCTCCAGGCCACTGGCGCCGTACACCCACTGCATGCGCGAGAGCAGCTGGGTGGCCACCACGTTCGCACCCATCACCTCCTCAAACACGCTGCGCCGGATGTTGTCGATCTGCAAGCCGATCAGCACCGAGGCAAAAATGCCCAGCATGGCGGTGACGATCAGGTTGAGTTGGAGTCGAAGGCTCATGGGTTTTCCGGTAGTGCAACCGCTACAAATGGGCTGCTAACCGCAAGTCCCATGCCGCCCACCCATCTCATGAAAATCATGAGGCCGGATTCCAAGATTTCGCGATGCGGCCTGGCCACCCGACGGGCACACTGCGAAGCGTACTGGCAGATGGTCTGGCAGTACGGACCACCGCGATTTGCGGGACACACCGAAGGAAACCTGCCATGCAATGGGAAACACCAACCGCCAGCGATATGCGTTTCGGCTTTGAAATCACGATGTACATTGCCAACCGCTGAACCCTGTGGCCCGCCGGATGCAACCGGTGGGCCATAGGCCTGGCAACGCTACCGCCTGGAAAGAATCCCCTTGAGAATCCATGTCCTAGGCTCCGCTGCTGGCGGCGGTTTCCCGCAGTGGAACTGCAATTGCCCCAATTGCGCGGCCTACCGCCAGGGCAGCCCCCATTACACGGCACGCACCCAGTCGTCCATCACCGTCAGTGCCGACGACAGCAACTGGGTGCTGTTCAACGCCTCCCCCGAAATCCTGCAGCAGATCCGCAGCTTCCCGGCCCTGCAACCCGCACGGCAACTGCGCGACACCGCCATCCGCGCCATCTTTCTGATGGACGCGCAGATCGACCACACCACCGGCCTGTACATGCTGCGCGAACACCGCCAGCCGCTGGAGCTGTGGTGCCATGCCCTGGTACGCGACGATCTGATGCGCGGTAACCCCTTGCTCAAGGTACTGGAACACTACTGCGGCACCCGCTGGCATGACGTGCCACTTGGCCACAGCCAATTCCCCATCGACGGCGTGCCGGGCCTGCTGTTCTCTGCCCTGCCCCTGCTGAGCAACGCCCCGCCGTATTCGCCGCACCGCGACCAGCCGCAGCCAGGCGACAACGTGGGCGTGACCATCACCGACGCAGCCAGCGGCAAGCATCTGTTTTACGCGCCCGGCCTGGGCACCATGGAGCCGCATGTCTGGGCCGCCATGCAAAAGGCAGACTGCGTGCTGGTCGACGGCACGCTGTGGACCGACGACGAGATGATCACCCTGGGTGCCTCCAAGAAGACCTCGCGCTCCATGGGCCACCTGCCCCAAAGCGGCCCGGGCGGCATGCTGGAGTGGCTGAACCAGTTGCCCGCCACCACCCGCAAGGTGCTGATCCATATCAACAACACCAACCCCATCCTCGATGAAACCAGCCCCCAGCGCGAGGAGCTGACCCGCCGCGGCATAGAAGTTGCGTTTGATGGCATGGAGATCACACTATGACCGACACCGCAACCGACATTTGGACACCCTGGACCGCCGAAGAGTTCGAGGCCCAATTGCGCGGCAAGAGCAGCAGCTACCACATCCACCACCCGTTCCACCGCATGATGGCCGCCGGTACGCTGACACCGGCGCAACTGCGCGGCTGGGTGGCCAACCGCTTCTATTACCAAATCTCCATCCCCCTCAAAGACGCGGCCATCCTGGCGAACTGCGACGACCGGGAGATTCGGCGTGAGTGGATACAGCGCATCCTCGACCACGATGGCCGCAACATCGGCGCGCTTGACGGCAGCGAAGACCTAGGCGGCATCGAGGCCTGGATCGGCCTGGGCCAAGCCGTGGGCCTGTCGCGCGACGATGTCACCTCGCTGCGTTTTGTGGCCCCGGCCACGCGCTTCGCGGTGGATGCCTACATTAACTTCGCCCGCCGCCAGCCCTGGCAGGAAGCCGTAGCCTCCAGCCTGACCGAGCTGTTTGCCCCGCACATCCACCAGCAGCGCATCGACACCTGGCCTACCCAATACCCCTGGGTGGACACGCAGGGCCTGCAGTATTTCAAACAGCGACTGACCCAGGCCCGCCGCGATGTAGAGCATGGCCTGCGCTTCACCCTGGCCTACTTCAGTCAGACCCGGGCGCTGCAGGAACGCGCGCTGGAAATCCTGCAATTCAAGCTGGACGTGCTGTGGGCCCTGGCCGACGCCATCATGCTCAGCCAATGCGAAATTGAGATCCTTGGAGCCAAGCCATGAACCAAGTCTATTCCGGCATCGACCTGGACGCGCGCCCGCGCATCGCAAGCCTGTTTCGCCTGCAGTGGGAAGAGGTACAAAAGTCCTGGGTACTGCTGTACCCGGAAGGCATGGTCAAGCTCAATGGCAGCGCGGGCGAAATCCTCAAGCGCCTGGACGGCCAAACCACCGTCCAGGCCATCGTCGAGGCGCTAGAGACCGACTTTGGCGCGTCCAACCTGGCCAAAGACGTGCTGGACTTTCTGGCCATTGCCCGCCGCCAGGCTTGGATCAAGCTGTGAACGCGCCACTGGTAGCACCCCAGCCAGGCCCGCCGCTGTGGCTGCTGGCCGAGCTGACCTACCGCTGCCCGCTGCACTGCATTTTTTGCTACAACCCGCTGGACTTCGCCACCACCAGCGCCGAGCTGTCCACCGACGACTGGCTGCGCGTGCTGCGCGAGGCCCGCGCTGCGGGTAGCGTGCAATGCGGCTTCTCTGGCGGTGAGCCCATGCTGCGCGACGACCTGGAGGTACTGGTCGCCGAGGCCCACCGCCTGGGCTTCTATACCAACTTGCTGACCTCCGGCGTGGGCTTAACCGAGTCCCGCGCGGCAGCGCTCAAGCAGGCCGGGCTGGACCACATCCAACTGTCCTTCCAGGACTCGACCCGCGAGCTCAACGACTTTTTGTCGCACACCAAGACCTTCGACCTCAAGCAGCGCACCGCCGCCCTCATCAAATCCCACGGCTGGCCCATGGTGCTCAATTGCGTGGTGCACCGGCTCAACATCGATTACATCGACAAGATCATCGAGCTGGCGGTGGAGCTGGGTGCCGAGTACCTGGAGCTGGCCAACAGCCAGTACTACTCCTGGGCCCAGCTCAACCGCGACGGGCTGATGCCCTCGCGCGAACAGTTGCAGCGCGCCGAGCAGGTCACCAACGCCTACCGCGACAAGCTGGGTGACACGCTGCGCATCATCTTCGTGGTGCCCGACTACTACGAGACCCGCCCCAAGAAATGCATGAACGGCTGGGGCAATATCTTCCTGACCATCACCCCAGACGGCACGGCCCTGCCATGCCACACCGCCAAGATGCTCAAGGGCCTGGCGTTCCCCAATGTGCGCGAGCACAGCGTCAACCACATCTGGTACCAGTCCGACGGCTTCAACCACTTCCGCGGCACGGGCTGGATGAAAGAGCCCTGCCGCACCTGCCCCGAGCAGGAAAAAGACCTGGGCGGCTGCCGCTGCCAGGCCTACATGCTGACCGGCGATGCCGCCAACCCCGACCCGGTATGCGACAAGTCCAGCGCCCACCACATCGTGCTGGAGGCCGTGGCCTATGCCCAAATCCCCGACAGCCAGCGCACGGTGGTCAAACCCCTGGTGTTTCGCGACCCCAAGACCTCGCGGCAACTGGCCCAGTCGGGTCCCGCACCGGTGGCGTAGTTGCTATATAAAAATGAGCTAGTCACGCTCATTGCATAAGCGCTAGAGGCCTAAAAGGCTTCTAGTCCATGCATCCTGCCCTGCAGGACGCAAATAGACCACAACGCGGCGCTGGCACGTCAATGCCCGCCATAGGGTCGGCGTATAGTCGCGCGCTTACCTTATGAAGCATCTACTCAATTTGTTGGCGGCCATCGCGCTGCTGGTCTGGGGCACCCATCTCGTGCGCACCGGCGTACTGCGGGTGTTTGGCGCCAACCTGCGGCAAATCCTCGCGCACAGCATGGGCAACCGGTTCACCGCCGCCTTGTCCGGCATCGGCGTAACAGCCCTGGTGCAGTCCAGCACCGCCACCTCGCTGATGACCTCGTCCTTTGTGGGCCAGGGCCTGATCACCCTGCCCGCCGCGCTGGCCATCATGCGCGGGGCCGACATCGGCACCAGTTTGATGTCGGTGCTGTTCTCGTTCGATTTGTCCTGGCTGTCGCCGCTGTTCATCTTTGTGGGCGTGGTGATGTTTTTGTCCACCAAGGACGGCACCGCCGGACGCATTGGCCGGGTGCTGATCGGCTTGGGCCTGATGCTGCTGGCCCTGCGGCTGGTGGTGGATGCCACCGAGCCGCTGCTGGCCTCGCCGGTGGTGCGCAGCCTGCTGGCGGCGGTGAGCAGCGACGTGCTGATGGAAATCACCCTGGGCATGGTGCTGGCGATACTGGCCTATTCCAGCCTGGCGGTGGTGCTGCTGATTGCCGCGCTGGCTGCGTCCCACGTGATCCAGATGGATGTAGCCCTGGGCCTGGTGCTGGGCGCCAACCTGGGCAGCGGCGCGCTGGCGGTGCTGACCACCTCCAAGTCGGCCATCGAGGTGCGCCAGGTCACCGTGGGCAACTTTGTCTTCAAGCTGATGGGCGTGGTGCTGGCCGCACCCTTGGTTGGCCTGTGGCTGCGCCATGTGCAGCCCTCGATGCCCGATGCCACCCAGGGCGTGGTGTTGTTCCACCTGGCCTTTAACGTAGCCATGAGCGTGGCCTTCATCGGGCTGACGCAGCTGGTGGCCAAGGCGATGGAAAAACTGCTGCCCAAGCCGCCCGCCCAGCCCGCCGAACGCACCCGGCCCCAGCACCTGGACCCGTCGGCCCTGTCCACGCCTTCACTGGCCATCTCATGCGCCGCCCGCGAGGCGCTGCACCAGGCCGACGTGGTGGAGACCATGATGCTGGGCATCATGACCGTCATCAAAAACAACAACCTGCAACTGGCCGACGAGCTGCGCAAGATGGACGACACGGTGGACCGCCTCTACTCGGCCATCAAGTACTACCTGACCAAGATTTCGCGCGAAGCCCTGTCAGAGGAAGAAAGCCGCCGCTGGACCGACATCATCAGCTTCACCATCAACCTGGAGCAGATCGGCGACATCATCGAACGCGTGCTGATCGACGTGGAAGACAAAAAAATCAAGCCTGGCCGCAACTTCTCCGAGGCGGGCATGCAAGAAATCACCGAGCTGCACGCCCGGCTGGTGGACAACCTGCGCCTGTCGATGAGCGTGTTTTTGAACGGCAATGTGCATGACGCGAAAAAGCTGCTGGAAGAAAAAGCGCGCTTTCGCGACCTGGAGCACGCCTACTCCCGTTCGCACCTGGTGCGCCTGGCCGACAACACCCAGTCCAGCATCGAAACCAGCTCGCTGCACATCGACCTGATCAGCGAGCTCAAACGCATCAACTCGCACATCTGCTCGATCGCGTATCCTATTCTGGATTCGGCCGGGGCGCTGGCACCGAACCGGCTGCGCAGCTCGAAACTGGGGGATTTGACCTAGCCGCCCGGCTATCCCCCGGTGACCGGCGGGAAAAAAGCCACTTCCGCGCCGTCGACCAGCGCAGCTTGCGCATCCACCATCACCTGGTTCAGCGCCACCCGCACCGAGCGGTCTGGGGCCAGGCTGCTGGCGTAGGCACCGCCCCGGGCCACCAGCTCGTCGCGCAGGGCCTGCACGGTGGCGGCGTTGGTGTCCACCGGCTCTTGCCCCGTACCCAGCGCCTCGCGGATGGAGGCGAAATACTTCACCGTCAGCTTCATGCCTGCAGCTCCGCCAAGGGGATGAAGCGCACCGTGTCGCCCCAGGCGATGGTCTGGCCGGGCTGGGTGTCGACCAGGCCGTCGGCCCAGGCGGCGCTGGTGAGCACGCCGGAGCTTTGATTGGCAAACAAATCCAGCCCGCCCGCCGCGTTACGCCGCACCCGCAAAAACTCCCGCCGCTTGTCGGCCCGGGGCCAGTCGAAGTGCGCGGGCAGTTGCATCGCGGGTGGCGCCACCGCGGTAGCGCCTTGCAGGCGCAACACAAAGGGGCGCACCAGCAGCAAAAAGGTCACAAAGCTGGCCACCGGGTTGCCGGGCAGGCCGATGAAGTGGCTGCCAGCAACCGTGCCATAGGCAAAGGGCTTGCCGGGCTTGATGGCCAGTTGCCACAGGTGCAATTGCCCCAAGGCCTGCACGGCGGCTTTGACGTGGTCTTCTTCGCCGACCGAGACACCACCGCTGGTAAGGATCAGGTCGTGCGTCTGGCTGGCGGCGCGCAGCGCGTCGACCGTGGCTTCGCGTTGGTCGGGCACGATGCCCAGATCGGTAACCACGCAGCCCATGCGCAACAACAGGGCGCGCAGGAAAAAGCGGTTGGAGTTGTAGATGGCCCCCGGGCGCATGTCTTGCGGGGCCACGTCGCCGGGCATGACCAGCTCGTCACCGGTGGAGAACAAGGCCACCCGGGGTCGCCGCGCCACCGCCAAGGTATCCATGCCAATACTGGCCGCCAGCGCCGTACTGGCGGGCGTGAGGCGCTCACCTTTCGATAGCACTACAGCATTTTTGGCCACGTCTTCACCGGCGCGGCGCACGCACTGACCGCTCTGGGGTGGGCGCAGCACGCGTACCGTGCCGTCGGGCTGCACTGCGCATTCTTCCTGCATCACCACTGCGTCGGCACCCACCGGCATGGGCGCGCCGGTGAAGATGCGGGCCACGCTGCCGGGCTGCAGCGGCTCGGGGGCGCTGCCTGCGGCAATGCGCTGGGACACGGGCAACGCAGTTTCGGCCACATCGGCGCAGCGCATGGCGTAGCCGTCCATCGCGCTGTTGTCGAACGAGGGCACTTGCAGCTGCGATACGGCATCCTGCGCCAGCACGCGGCCATCGGCATCGAAGGTGCTGACCGTCTCGGTCGCGGCCAGCGGCACGGCGTACGCCAGCAGGGTGGCCAGTGCGTCGTCCAGCGGGATCAAAGGCGAACGGGAGACAGGGGGGGTCATATGGGAGCCTGGTATTCAAAGAGGGCTGCATGCTGCTGCAACCAGGCCACCACGGCGGCGGGGTTGTTGATGTCCAGCACCGGCAGCGCGGAAGGGCTGGGCAGCGGGGAATCGGTGGCGATGGCGACGATGCGCGGATCCTCGGGGTATTGCACCGGTTGGCCAGACGCGGCACGCCAGACCTCGATCTTGGGCAGTTCGCTGGTTTTGAAACCTTCCACCAGCACCCAGTCCACGGCGGGGCTGAGCTCGGCGATCAGCGCGTGGACCGACAGGCGCTCGGGCTGCTCAAATTCGCGCACCAGGGCCAGGCGCAGGTCAGAGGCCACCACCACCTCGACCGCGCCCGCCTGGCGGTGCCGCCAACTGTCTTTGCCGGGCTGGTCGATGTCAAAGCGGTGGTGCGCATGCTTGGCCACCGAGACGCGCAGGCCCTGCTGCTTGAGCAGCGGGATGACTTGCTCCAGCAGGGTGGTTTTGCCTGAACCCGAGAACCCGGCGAAGACCACGGCCTTCATGGCAGTATCTGAAAAATACTACATTTTTTATAGCTGCTTACGCCGATGGAATAAGCACAGAGGGCCGATTTAGCCACAAGTCTTCTCGATCAGGGCTTTGACCTGCGCCACGTCGGCGGGCAGGTTCAGCACACGCTTGGGCAAGGCTTCGATGCCCAGGAACTGCGGCGGCCGGTCGGGCTCGCGACCCAGGGCCTCGACGATGGTGGCGGCAAACTTGATGGGCAAGGCCGTCTCCAGCACCACCATGGGCACGCCGGCCTGCAGGTGCTCGCGGGCGACCTTCAGGCCATCGGCGGTGTGGGTGTCGATGACCATGCCAAAGCGGGCATCGGTATCAATGATGGTGGCCAGGCGGTCGGCATGGGTGCTCCTGCCACTGGCGAAGCCGTAGCGGCTGGCAGCTTGCTGGAATGCCGGGTCGGCGCTCAGGTCGAAATAGCCCTGGGCGGCCAGTTGGGTGCTGAACAGGTCTTTGGTGCGGGCGCCATCGCGGCCCACCAGGTCGAACACAAAACGCTCGAAGTTGGAGGCCTTGGAGATGTCCATCGACGGGCTGGAGGTTTCAAACGTGTCGGCACTGACCCGCACACGGTAGATGCCGGTGCGGAAGAATTCGTCCAGCACGTCGTTCTCGTTGGTGGCCACCACCAGCTTTTCGATCGGCAGGCCCATCATGCGCGCCACATGGCCCGCGCAGACGTTGCCGAAGTTGCCCGAGGGGACAGAGAAGCTGACCTTTTGGTCGTTGGTCTGGGTGGCCTGGATGTACCCGGCGAAGTAATAAACGACTTGCGCCAGCAAACGCGCCCAGTTGATGCTGTTGACGGTGCCGATCTTGTACTTGCGTTTGAAGTCCAGGTCGTTGGACACCGCCTTGACGATGTCCTGGCAGTCGTCAAACACACCTTCGATGGCGATGTTGACAATGTTCTCGTCCATCAGGCTGAACATCTGCGCCTGCTGGAACGGGCTCATGCGGCCCTGTGGCGAGGTCATGAACACGCGCACGCCTTTTTTGCCGCGCATGGCGTATTCGGCCGCGCTGCCGGTGTCGCCGCTGGTGGCACCCAGGATATTGAGCTCTTCACCGCGCCGGGCCAGCTCGTACTCGAACAGGTTGCCCAGCAGCTGCATGGCCATGTCCTTGAAGGCCAGCGTGGGGCCGTTAGACAAGCCCTCCAGCAGCACACCGTTTTCCAGATGGCGCAGCGGCACGATCTCGCCGGTGCGGAACACGTCTACGGTGTAGGTCTTGGCGCACAGGGCGCGCAGATCGGTGGCGGGAATGTCGTCGATGTACAGCGACAAAATTTCAAACGCCAGCTCGGCATAACCTTGCTCGTGGTAAACCGTGCGCCAGCGGGTCAGCGTGGCACTGTCCACCTGCGGGTAGTGCGCGGGCAGGTACAGGCCGCCATCGGGAGCCAGGCCTTCGAGCAGGATTTCGCAAAACTGACGCGGTGTCGCGTCGCCACGGGTGGAGAGGTAATGCATCAGGCGAGTTCCTCTTTGCGGATGCGGGTGATGGGCGCCAGCACGGTGGGCAGGGCCTGCATTTGCGCCAGGGCGGCGTTCATGCGCGATTCGGTGCAGTCGTGGGTCAGGATGATCACGTCGGTCTGGGTGGCACCCTCGCCGCCCACTTCGTCGGCTTCGCGCTGCAGCACCGCGTCGATGCTGATGTCGGCCGATGCCAGCAGGCCGGTCACGGTGGCCAGCACGCCGGCCTGGTCGGCCACGCGCAAGCGCAGGTAGTAGCTGGTGACGACTTCGCCCATGGGTAGCACCGGCAGGTCGCTCATGGCGTGGTGCTGGAAGGCCAGGTAGGGCACGCGCTGGGCAGGCTCGGCGGTGTGCAGGCGGGCAATGTCCACCAGGTCGGCAATCACCGCGCTGGCGGTGGGCTCGCTGCCCGCGCCCTTGCCGTAGTACAGCGTGGTGCCAACGGCATCGCCCTGCACCATCACCGCGTTCATGGCGCCTTCGACATTGGCGATCAGGCGCTTGGCGGGCACCAGGCTGGGGTGTACGCGCAGCTCCACACCATTCGGCGTGCGCTTGGTGATGCCCAGCAGCTTGATGCGGTAGCCGAGCTGTTCGGCGTATTTGATGTCTTGCGCGCCGAGCTGGGTGATGCCTTCGATGTAGGCCTTGTCGAACTGCACCGGGATGCCAAAGGCAATTGCCGACATCAGCGTCAGCTTGTGGGCCGCGTCCACGCCTTCGATGTCGAAGGTGGGGTCGGCCTCGGCATAGCCCAGGCGCTGGGCTTCCTTGAGCACCACGCCAAAGTCCAGGCCCTTGTCGCGCATTTCGCTGAGGATGAAGTTGGTGGTGTCGTTGATGATGCCCGCCACCCACTGGATACTGTTGGCGGTGAGGCCTTCGCGCAGCGCCTTGATGATGGGGATGCCCCCGGCCACGGCGGCTTCAAACGCGACCATCACGCCCTTGGCATGCGCGGCGGCGAAGATTTCGGTGCCGTGCACGGCCAGCAGCGCCTTGTTGGCGGTGACCACGTGCTTGCCCTGGGCAATGGCTTCCAGCACCAGCTCTTTGGCCAGGGTGGTGCCGCCGATGAGTTCGACCACGATGTCGATGGCCGGGTTTTGCACGATGGTGCGCGCGTCGGCCACCACCTGGGCGCGGTCGCCCACCAAAGCCTGGGCTTCGGCGGTATTGCGGCGCGACACCATGGTGACTTCAATGCCACGCCCGGCGCGGCGCTTGATTTCTTCCTGGTTGCGTTGCAGTACGTTAAACACGCCGCTGCCGACGGTGCCGATGCCGAGAATGCCTACTTGGATGGGTTTCATATCAATATCTATAAAAAATGGCTCTAACGCTTGTCTGTATTGGACTAAGCGCTACGTTTACGATAGTGTTCCAGGAATTTGGCCACGCGTTGAATAGCTTCGCGCAGATCGTCTTCGTGGGGCAAAAACACGATGCGGAAGTGGTCTGGCGTGGGCCAGTTGAAGCCCGTACCCTGCACCAGCATCACATGGGTTTCCTGCAGCAACTCCAGGATGAACTGCTGGTCGTCCTCGATCGGGTACATGGTCCGGTCCAGCTTGGGGAACATGTACAGCGCGGCGGTGGGTTTGACGCAGCTCACGCCGGGGATGGCGGTGATCAGGTCATAGGCCAGGTCGCGCTGGCGGCGCAAGCGGCCGCCCTCGCCCACCAGGTCATTGATGCTTTGGTAGCCGCCCAGCGCAGTCTGGATGGCCCACTGGCCGGGCACGTTGGCGCACAGCCGCATGTTGGAGAGCATGTTCAGGCCCTCGATGTAATCGCGCGCCGGTTTCTTGTCGCCCGACACCACCATCCAGCCTGCGCGGTAGCCACAGGAGCGGTAGCTTTTGCTCAAGGAGTTGAAGGTCAGGGTCAGCACATCATCGCTGAGCGACGCCATGGCGGTGTGCTTGGCACCGTCGTACAAGACCTTGTCGTAGACCTCGTCGGCAAAAATCACCAAACCAAATTCACGGGCCAGGTCGATGATGCCTTGGAGCAAGGCATCGGAGTACAGCGCGCCGGTGGGGTTGTTGGGATTGATGACCACAATGCCCTTGGTGCGCGGCGTGATGCGGGCGCGGATGTCGTCCAGGTCCGGCATCCAGCCGTTGGCTTCGTCGCAGATGTAGTGCACCGGTGTGCCGCCCGACAGGCTCACCGCCGCAGTCCACAGCGGGTAGTCGGGCGCGGGCAGCAGCAGCTCGTCGCCATCGTTCAAGAGGGCGTTGGTCGCCATCACGATGAGTTCGCTGGCACCGTTGCCCAGGTAGATGTCATCCAAGGTCACGCTTTTTACACCCTGTTGCTGGGTGTAATGCATGACCGCTTTGCGCGCGCCAAAGATGCCCTTGCTGTCCGAATAACCGGCCGAATTGGGCAGGTTGCGGATCATGTCCTGCTGGATTTCTTCGGGCGAATCGAAGCCAAACACCGCCAGGTTGCCGATGTTGAGCTTGATGATCTTTTGCCCCTCTTCCTCCATCTGGCGCGCCGCGTCCATGATGGGGCCGCGGATGTCGTAACACACACTGGCCAGCTTGGTGGATTTTTGGATGGTCTTCATGGTGTCCCTGGCGGGCGCAGGCTCAAGCCGTTGCCACAGGCTGTCTGTAGGAATGGAAACCTATAATTGGACCACATTTGCAAAGCCGATCCATGAAGCTCCAACCCGATAAATTCGACGTGCAATCCATCACCGGCTACGGGCCGGGCTGGGTCGGCATCAATACCGACAAGGTCGTGCACAGCGTAGTGGTGGGCTCGCGCGGCGAGCGGCTGGCGTGGAACTGCGGCCGTTTTGAGGACCTGACCCCCGAACACTTTGCCCAACTGGCCGCCATGGCCCCGGAACTGGTGATTTTTGGCAGCGGCAGCCGTATCCGTTTCCCGCAGCCAGCGTGGCTCAAGGCCCTGATGGCGAAACGCATCGGCATCGAGACCATGGACACCCAGGCCGCCTGCCGCACTTACAACATCCTGGCCCAGGAGGGTCGGCACGTGGTGGCGGCCCTGTTACTGGAGACCGGTGCCTGAGCCCTTCCATGAGCCGCTCGGTTTCCGAGTAAAATCGAGGGTTGCAGTTTGAAGCAGCCAGCGGTCAAGCCAAGGTGCCCACCACAGGCATGCTAGCACCACTTTTGCGGTCTTAAGCACCAGCCACTTCAAGCTTTCGACGACCACACCCAGTCACAAGAGACCCCAAGCACTATGGCGATCGTTGTCAATAAACTTATCTCTGAATTTGAAGCCAACGCCACCGGTGGCATCAAGGTTTCCAACACCACCCACCTCGGCAAGGTTGTGGTTTTGTATTTTTACCCGAAGGACAACACCCCCGGTTGCACCACCGAAGCCATGCAGTTCCGCGACAAGCACAAGGAATTCGTCAAGGCCGGAGCCACCGTGTTCGGCGTGTCGCGCGACAACATGAAGTCGCACGATGAATTCAAAACCAAGCTGGAACTGCCGTTTGAGCTCATCGCCGATACCGAAGAAAAAAGGTGCCACATGTTTGGCGTGGTCAAAAACAAGATCATGTACGGCAAGAAGGTCAAGGGCATCGAGCGCAGCACCTTCCTCATCGGTGCCGACGGCATCCTGAAGAACGAGTGGCGCGGCCTGAAGGTCCCCGGCCATGTGGACGACGTGCTGCAAGCAGTCAAAGATCTGAAAAAAGCGGTGTAACGCATCCCGCAGCCATCGCGTAATACCGCAACAGGGCTCATGCATAATGATTTCATGCTGCTGGTAAATTCAACTACGCTCCCCTTCAAAAGCCGCCCGGCCTGCCTGGCGGCTTTTGCGTTTTCAGACCTGCTTTTTTAACGAGCGAGCCCCACGCCCTATGCCACTGCCTCCCGCCCCCACCAAGCGCGCTGCCACCTTGGCCCGTGAAGCCTACGACGTGGTTGCCAAGTCCATCAAAAAAACGGCAACCAGCCGGGCACCCAAAGCTGCTGCCAATGCCGCTGCGGTGCAAGAGAAACCGCAAGCCCGCAACGTGGAGCCCGTGGCCGAGCTCAAGCGCGAGAAACCCGCTCCCGAAGCCCCCAAAAACACCCCCAGCCTGGACAAACCTGGCGAAGCCCCGGCGCGCAACCGCAACGCGGCCCTGCTGCAAGAGCCCGCAGCCAAGCGCAAAGCCCCCAAGAGCACCGGTCCGGCCAAGCTGTTTGTACTGGACACCAATGTGCTGATGCACGACCCGATGTGCCTGTACCGGTTTGAAGAGCACGACATCTTCCTGCCGATGATCGTGCTCGAAGAGCTCGACAGCAATAAGAAGGGCATGACCGAGGTGGCCCGCAACGCCCGCCAGACCAGCCGCTCGCTGGACGCGCTGGCCGGTGCCAAGGAAGCCGACATGGGCCTGGGCCTGAAACTGGACACTACCGGCCACCTGGAAGCAGGCGGCAAGCTGTTCTTCCAGACCCAGACACTCAACTACACCCTGCCCAGTAGCCTGCCCCAGGGCAAGGCCGACAACCAGATTCTGGGCGTGGTCGAGGCGCTGCGCCCCCTGCACCCGGGCCGCGAGGTGGTGCTGGTGTCCAAAGACATCAACATGCGCGTCAAGGCCCGTGCCCTGGGCTTGGCAGCCGAGGACTACCAGAGTGACAAAGCGCTGGACGACGGCGAGTTCCTGTACTCCGGCGCGCTGGCCCTGCCCGCCGACTTCTGGACCAAGCACGGCAAGACCGTGGAGAGCTGGCAGCAAGGCCTGTACACCTTCTACCGCATCTCCGGCCCCATCGTGCCCGAGATGATGGTGAACCAGTTTGTGTACTTCGAGTCGCCCGGCGAGCCCAATCTGTACGCCCGTGTGACCGAAATCCGCGCCAAAACTGCGGTGCTCAAGACGCTGAAGGACTACAACCACCTCAAGCACGCCGTGTGGGGAGTGACCACCCGCAACCGCGAACAAAACTTCGCAATGAACCTGCTGCTCGACCCCGAAGTCGATTTCGTCACCCTGACCGGCAACGCAGGCACCGGCAAGACGTTGATGGCTCTGGCCGCCGGCCTGACCCAGGTGCTGGACGAGCGCCGCTACACCGAAATCATCATGACGCGGGCCACCGTCAGCGTGGGCGAAGACATCGGCTTCCTGCCCGGCACCGAGGAAGAAAAAATGGGCCCCTGGATGGGCGCGCTCGACGACAACCTGGAGGTGTTGGCCAAAACCGAAACCAGCGCAGGCGAATGGGGCCGCTCGGCCACCAACGAGCTGATCCGTTCACGCATCAAAATCAAGAGCATGAACTTCATGCGTGGCCGCACCTTCCTGAACAAGTACGTGATCATCGACGAGGCGCAGAATCTGACGCCCAAACAGATGAAAACCCTGATCACCCGCGCAGGTCCGGGCACCAAGATCATCTGCATGGGCAACCTGCAGCAGATCGATACGCCCTACCTGACCGAAGGCTCCTCCGGCCTGACGTTTGCGGTAGACAAGTTCAAGGGCTGGCCGCACAGCGGCCACATCATGCTGGCGCGCGGCGAGCGCTCCCGCCTGGCCGATTTCGCCAGCGAAGTTCTGTAACCGATCGAGACACACCATGATTCTGGAAATCGCCGACATCCGTATCCACCCCGGCCAGCAGGCCGCTTTCGACGAGGCCATCACGCGCGGCCTGCAAACCGTCATCAGCAAGAACGCGGGCTGCAAGGGCTACAAGGTCAACAAAGGAATTGAGAGCCCCGAGCGTTATGTGCTGCAAATCTTCTGGACTTCGGTGGAGGCCCACAATGTTGGCTTTCGCGAATCTCCGGCATTTGCCGAGTGGCGCGCCATCGTCGGACCGTTCTTTGCCAGCCCCCCAGTGGTGGAGCACTTCGACCTGGTGACCAAGTCGGAATAGGCCCGCATACGTAAAAAGGCCCGTGGAACCCTCCGGTTCCACGGGCCTTTTTACGTGCAATGGGTTATTGCTGCGCGCGCTCGGCCAGGAAGATTTCAACCCGGCGGTTGCGGGCACGTCCGGCATCGCTGCTGTTGTCGGCAATAGCTTCGCGCGAACCGCGACCGGCCACCACCACACGACGCGCATCCACGCCACGCGAGGTCAGGTAATCACGGGCGCTCTCGGCGCGGTCCAGCGACAAGGGGTTGTTGATGGCATCGCTGCCGGTGCTGTCGGTGTGGCCGATGATGCGCACTTCGGTATTGGGCTGGTTTTGCAGGCCGTTGGCAAACTGGTCCAGGATAGGACGCAGATTGGGCTTGATATTGGCGCGGCCCGTGTCAAACGAAATGTCACTGGGGATGTTCAGCTTGAGCTGGTTGTCCGATGTTTGCGTGACCGCGACACCGGTGCCGGCGGTGGCCTGCTCCATCGCCGCTTTTTTGTCTTGCATGTGCTTGGACCAGACGTAACCGCCCAGCGCGCCCAGGCCTGCGCCAATGGCGGTGCCCTTGGTGCTATCGCCAATCAGCACGCCCGCCAGCGCGCCGATACCGGCACCAGTGGCGGTACCCTTTTGCGTTTCGCTCATGTTGGCGCAGCCGCCCAGGGCCAGCGCGGCCACAGTGCAAGCAATGACGGAAGTGCGCAAGGAAAGTAGTGTGTGTGCCATGGTGTCCATTCAGTTTCTAGTGTTACAACAACGGTAAATGCCACTGCCTGTTGACAGGTTCCGTGGTTATACGCCAGAAAAATTGCTACCGGATGTGAACAACAGAGGGTCGGGGTGTTGGCCTACACCGCTTTGCGGCGGCGGCCGACCCAGGAGCTCCGCACTGCCTTGCCGGATCGCAGAGATCCGAAATACAAATAAACCCCAAATCGACCTCTAGCGCTTATGGAAAAGGCGCAAGTAGCTATTATTTATATAGCTACTTGCGCCTTGAGGGTGGCCATATCAGAGGGCAGGCAACTGCCCCCTGCGAACGAAAGGCCTAGACCGAAGCGGTGTCTTTCACCGTGTCGGCCAGATCGGTGTAGTCCTTGACCTTGTCGAAGGTCAGGTACTGGTAGATCTTGCCGCTGTCCTTGTTGAGCACGCCCATGTCGGCCATGTACTCGGCCTTGGTGGGGATGCGGCCCAGCTTGGAGCAGATGGCAGCCAACTCGGCCGAACCCAGGTACACATTGCTGTTCTTGCCCAGGCGGTTGGGGAAGTTGCGGGTGCTGGTAGAGAACACGGTAGCGCCCTCTTTCACCTGCGCCTGGTTACCCATGCACAGGCTGCAGCCCGGCATTTCCATGCGCGCACCGGCACTGCCCAGCACGCCGTAATGGCCTTCTTCGCTGAGTTGCTTGGCATCCATCTTGGTGGGTGGGGCCATCCACAGTTTGACGGGGATGTCGCGCTTGTTTTCCAGCAGTTTGGAGGCCGCACGGAAGTGGCCGATGTTGGTCATGCAGGAGCCGATGAAGACTTCATCGATCTTGCTACCTTCGACTTCGGCCAGGGTCTTCACGTCGTCCGGGTCGTTCGGGCAGGCCACGATGGGTTCGTGGATGTCGGCCAGGTCGATTTCGATGACGGCGGCGTACTCGGCATCGGCATCACCCTGCATCAACTCGGGGTTGGCCAGCCAGGCTTCCATGGCCTTGATGCGGCGGTTGATGGTGCGCACATCCGAGTACCCAGTGGCAATCATCCACTTCAGCATCGTGATGTTGCTGTTGATGTACTCGATGATCGGTTCTTTGTTCAGGTGCACAGTGCAGCCGCCCGCAGAGCGCTCGGCAGACGCGTCGCTCAGCTCAAACGCTTGCTCGACCTTCAGGTTGGGCAGGCCTTCGATTTCCAGAATACGACCGGAGAAGATGTTCTTCTTGCCTTGCTTGGCCACCGTCAGCAAACCGGCCTTGATGGCGTACAGCGGAATCGCGTTGACCAGGTCCCGCAGGGTAATACCAGGCTGCATTTCGCCCTTGAAACGCACCAACACGCTCTCAGGCATGTCCAAAGGCATGACGCCGGTGGCTGCGCCGAAAGCCACCAGGCCGGAACCGGCGGGGAAGCTGATACCGATGGGGAAACGGGTGTGGCTGTCGCCGCCAGTGCCCACGGTATCGGGCAGCAGCATGCGGTTTAACCAGCTGTGGATGATGCCGTCACCGGGGCGCAGGGGCACGCCGCCACGGGTGCTCATGAAGTCGGGCAGCTCGTGGTGCATCTTCACGTCCACCGGCTTGGGGTAGGCAGCGGTGTGGCAGAAGGATTGCATCACCAGATCGGCGCTGAAGCCCAGGCACGCCAGGTCTTTGAGCTCGTCGCGGGTCATGGGGCCGGTGGTGTCTTGCGAGCCGACCGAGGTCATTTTGGGTTCGCAGTAGGTGCCGGGTCGCACGCCCTGGCCTGCAGGCAGGCCACACGCGCGGCCGACCATCTTTTGCGCCAGGGTGAAGCCCTTCTTGGTGTCCACCGGGTTTTGCGGCAGGCGGAACAGGGTCGACACAGGCAGGCCCAGCGCTTCACGCGCCTTGGCGGTCAGGCCACGGCCAATGATCAGCGGAATACGGCCACCGGCACGCACTTCGTCAAACAGCACATCGCTCTTGAGGCTGAATTCAGCAATGACTTTGCCGTCTTTCAGCGCCTTGCCTTCGTAAGGGCGCAATTCCACCACGTCGCCCATCGCCATTTGGCTCACGTCCAACTCGATCGGCAGCGCGCCGGAGTCTTCCATGGTGTTGTAGAAAATCGGGGCGATCTTGTTGCCCAGGCAGACGCCGCCAAAACGCTTGTTCGGCACAAAGGGGATGTCTTCGCCGGTGAACCACAACACCGAGTTGGTGGCCGACTTGCGGCTGGAGCCGGTACCGACCACGTCGCCCGCATAGGCCACCAGATGGCCGCGTGCGCGCAGGTCTTCAATGAACTTGACCGGGCCGCGCTTGCCGTCTTCTTCAGGAACGATGCCAGGGCGGGCATTCTTGTGCATGGCCAGGGCGTGCATCGGAATGTCAGGGCGGCTGAACGCATCGGGCGCGGGCGACAGGTCGTCGGTGTTGATTTCACCGGCCACCTTGAAGATGCTGACGGTGATGCTCTCGGGCACGGCGGGGCGGCTGGTGAACCATTCGGCATCGGCCCAGCTCTGCAGCACGGCTTTGGCGTAGGTGTTGCCCTTTTCGGCCTTTTCCTGCACGTCATGGAACTGGTCGAACATCAGCAGGGTTTTCTTCAAACCGGCTGCAGCGGCTTCGGCCACGGTGGCAGATGCGTCGTCCAGCAGGTCGATCATGGGGCTGATGTTGTAGCCGCCCAGCATGGTTCCCAGCAGTTCGGTGGCTTTTTCACGCGTCATCAGAGGGCATTTTTCGCTGCCGTGGGCCACGGCGGCCAGGTAGCTGGCCTTGACCTTGGCGGCATCGTCTACACCGGCGGGGATGCGGTGGGTGATCAGATTGAGCAGATTGGCTTCTTCGCCTGCGGGCGGGCTTTTCAGCAGCTCGATCAGCTCGCCGGTCTGCTTGGCAGACAGGGGCAGCGGCGGAATGCCGAGGGCGGCGCGCTCAGCAACATGGGCGGCATAGGCTTGCAACATGGTTTTCTCCTGGTTCAAATAATCGTGGGGGGGCGAGAGGTTTTCTTATTTGGTGGCAACGTCGGATTGCGGCACGGGTACCGGTACGGGTAAGGGCGCAGGTGCACTAAGCACGCTTTGTGCCGGATTCAGCCGCAGCGACTCGGCCACAGCAACCTGCTGCGGGCTCATACATTCGTCGGCCAAACGCTGGCCCAGCTTCTGGTTCATCAGCATGGATTTATTGCCCAGCTGCAGCCACACGGCTCCGGCTTTCTTGTCTTCCAGGCGGATGGCACCGGTGCTGGTCTCCACCGGGAACATGCGGTATTTGAGGTTCTTGACCTGCACGTTGAAGTAGCCGGGGTATTTGGTGTCCGCCACCAGCGTGACGGTGGTGCCCAGCTCGCAGGGTACGGTGCCGACTTGCACACGCTCGGCAATCGCCATTTCGCTCGGTGTCAGGGCGGCCTCGGCAGCCTCAATGCCGGCAGCCACGTTTTTCGCAGCGCTCTTGAGCTGGATGCGGCTGCTGGTGGGCTTGGGGGCAACTTTGGTGCTGGTTTTAGCAGCTGCTTTGACCGGCTTCTTGGGCGCGTCCTGGGCTAGAGCAAACGCGGGTGCCAGTGTCAGCAAGGCGATAGAGAGGATCAGTTTCATACAGGGTCCAGAGTGGAATGGGGGTCAGACTGCTTGAAATACACCGCCACCTCGGGAGGCAAGGCACGCCCAGTCTGGTGGGCGCGCTCCAACACCTGCCAAAAATAGCGGTAGCTGGCACGGTCGTGCAGTTGGCCAGCAACGGAAATCGGGGCCCATTGGGCGGCCACGGCAGCGGCAATGATGCGGGCGGCGGCATCCACCTCGGCCTCACCGGGCGCAAACGCGGCCAGGATGGGGCGGATCTGGCTGGGGTGAATGCTCCACATGCGGGTAAAACCTAGGGTGCGGGCCGCACGCTCGGCAGCTGCCTGCATGGCGTGGGTGTCGGCAAACTCGGTCACCACGCAGTGCGATGGCACTTTGCCGTGGGCGTGGCAGGCAGAGGCAATCTCCAGCTTGGCGCGTACCACCAAGGGGTGGCTGAACTGGCCCGCCGCGCCCATGGCTTCGCCCGGAATGGCCCCGCCATGGCTGGACACAAAATCCATCAACCCAAAACTCAAGGACTGCACCCGGGGCTGGGCGGCGATTTCGAACGCGCGCTGCACGGCGGCAGGCGATTCAATCAAAACATGTAGCGGCAAATGCAGCGCTGACGAGCGTTGGAGTGCTTTTTCGACCTGTACCACATCGCGCACAGATTCGATCTTGGGCACCATGATGTGGGTCAGGCGGTGGCCCGCTTGGGCGGCGATAACGGCCATGTCCTGCTCGAAAGCCGGGTGGTCTACCGCGTGGACCCGCACCGCCACCCGCGCCTCGGGGGCGGCGGCCAGTGCCAGCGCCACCACCATGGCGGCGTGCTCGGCCTCGCCGCCGACGGGCGCGCCGTCCTCGCAGTCGAGGGTCACGTCGAACACGCAGGCCCCAAACTCTTCGGTCATCTCGGCCTGCAATTGCAGGCTTTTGCGCATCCGCGCTTCCACGCCGCTGTAATGGTCACAGACCGGCAGGAAACCCCGCGCGGCCTGGGCACCCAGCAGAACTTGGCGGGGATGCTGCATAACTACGGCTTAAAGCAGGTGGGCTACGCCAGCTTGCTCGTCTTGCAGCTCTTTCAGCGTGATGTTGATACGTTCCTGGCTGAAGGCATCGACTTCCAGGCCTTCGACTACCTTGTATTCGCCACCTTCGCAGGTCACGGCAAAACCGAACATGGTGTCTTTGGGAATGCCGTACTGGCCGTCCGACGGAATACCCATGGTGACCCACTTGCCATTGGTGCCCAGGGCCCAGTCGCGCATGTGGTCGATGGCCGCGTTGGCAGCCGAAGCGGCCGACGACACGCCGCGTGCCGCGATGATGGCCGCGCCGCGCTTGCCCACCGTAGGCAGAAAGGTGTTGGCGTTCCATTCCTGGTCGTTGATCATGGCCTTGACGCTTTCGCCGTTGATGGTGGCGAAACGGTAGTCGGCATACATCGTGGGCGAGTGGTTGCCCCAGACGGTGAGCTTTTCAATATCGGCCACGGCCTTGCCGGTCTTGGCAGCCACTTGGCTCAGGGCGCGGTTGTGGTCCAGGCGCAGCATGGCGGTGAAGTTCTTGCGTGGCAAGTCTGGCGCGCTCTTCATGGCGATGTAGGCATTGGTGTTGGCAGGGTTGCCGACCACCAGCACCTTGACGTTGCGGCTGGCCACAGCGTTCAGGGCCTTGCCTTGGGCGGTGAAGATTTCGGCGTTCACGGCCAGCAGTTCGGCGCGTTCCATGCCGGGGCCACGGGGGCGCGAACCGATCAGCAGCGCGTAGTCCACATCTTTGAAAGCGGTCATTGGGTCGCCGTGGGCTTCCATGCCGACCAGCAGCGGGAAGGCACAGTCTTGCAACTCCATCATCACGCCCTGCAGGGCTTGCTGGGGCTTTTCCATTGGCACTTCGAGCAATTGCAGAATCACTGGCTGGTCTTTGCCCAGCATTTCGCCGGAGGCGATACGGAACAGGATGGCGTAACCGATTTGACCGGCGGCGCCGGTAACAGCAACGCGAACAGGTTTCTTGCTCATGAGAAAACTCCAGGAGGTTGTGAAAAAGGAGGTTGACGTGTGCCTAGCCAGCGCTGAGACACCAGAAATCAGCGCAGAGTTTACTCTCGAAAACCCGTACGCGCCAGTTTGTCTTATGTCTTATATAAGATATGATTCGATCGGTTTCAAGTTGTAGCGTCTGATGTTGTTTTTACGATTTGTCCATGGCCCACATTGCCCCCTCCCCCACCGATTCTTTGCACACTGGCACCGAGCCTGGTGGGGCAGCCGCATCGACAACACCGGCCTTCAGCCCGTTGTACCAGCAGATCAAAGGGCTGATTTTGCAAAGCCTGCAATCCGGCGAATGGAAACCCAGCGAAGCCATTCCCAGCGAGATGGAGTTGGCCGTGCGGTTCCGGGTAAGCCAAGGCACGGTGCGCAAGGCGATCGATGCGCTGGCCGCCGATAACCTGCTGGTACGCCGCCAGGGCAAAGGCACTTTTGTGGCCACCCACGCCGCCCAGCACGTCCCCTACCGCTTTCTCAAGCTCACCCCCGATGTGGGCGATGCCGCCGACGAAGGACCGGCCCAGCGCGACATCATCGACTGCAAACGCCTGCGCGCCAGTGCCGATGTAGCCCGCGCACTGGGTCTGCGGCCTGGCGACGCAGTACTGCAGGTGCGCCGGGTGCTGTCGTTCCAAGACAGCCACCCCAACGGCGTGTTTGTTCCCACCATTCTGGAAGACCTGTGGCTGCCTGGCGGCCCCTTCAAGGGCCTGACCGCCGAACGGCTGGCGGGCTACCAGGGTGCGATGTACGCCTTGTTTGAAACCGAATTCAATGTGCACATGGTGCGCGCCGATGAAAAGATCCGCGCTGTGCACCCCGATGCCGAGCAGGCCCGCCTGCTCAAAGTCGCAGAAACCGCGCCCTTGCTGAGCGTGGAACGGGTCGCCTACACCTACAACGACGTGCCCATGGAGTTGCGCCGAGGCCTGTACAGCACCCTGACGCACCACTATCACAACGAACTTAGTTGAACCAGAGTCGGGGCCAATATGGGTGTGACCTAATTGACTTTGCTGCATTGCAATAGAATTTTGCAGGCAGATTCTTAAAAATTACAACGCAGTTACCAACCACGAAAGCGCACTTATGACAGAGATTGCCTCTACCGCCCGGCCCAAACGGCCCGAATTTCGCAATATCCATGCGTTAAAAGACCTACCCACCTACCGCATGGCCCCGGCGGCCTGGGTGTCCATCCTGCACCGGGCCAGTGGCGTGATCATGTTCTTGCTGATGCCATTCATCATCTGGATGTTCGACACTTCGGTGTCCAGCGAAATCTCCTTTGCCAAGTTCAAAGATGTGTTTAACCACGGCGCTGGTTTTGTACCGGGTTTCATCTTCAAGCTAGTGGCTTTGGCATTGATCTGGGCCTATCTGCACCACTTTATTGCAGGCCTGCGCCATTTGTGGATGGACACCAGCCACGACGCGGTCACCAAAGAGTTCGGCGCATCGTCCGCCAAATTCACCCTGGCACTCAGCATCGGCCTGACCATCGTGCTGGCAGCCAAGCTGTTCGGCCTGTACTAAATTCCTCCGGAGCAAATCAACATGTCGGTTAATTACGGATCCAAGCGCGTCGTTGTCGGCGCACATTACGGCTTGCGCGACTGGCTGGCGCAGCGCGTCACGGCAGGCATCATGGCCTTGTTCACGGTGGTGGTGCTGGCCCAGTTGCTGGTGTCCAAAGGCCCCATCGGCTACGACCTGTGGGCAGGCATCTTCGCCGCGCAGTGGATGAAGATCGTCACCTTCTCGGTCATCATCGCCTTGCTGTACCACGTCTGGGTGGGTATGCGCGATGTGTTTATGGACTATGTGACATCCATGGTCTGGCTGCGTTTGCTGCTGCAAATTTTCACGATTGTTTGGCTGGTCGGCTGTGCTGGCTGGGCTATCCAGGTGCTCTGGCGCCTCTAAAGCACACAAGATAAAGCAACATAAAAATGACCTACTCCAAAGCCCACATTTCCAAGCGTAAATTTGATGTCGTGATTGTCGGAGCCGGTGGCTCGGGCATGCGCGCCGCACTCGAATTGTCCAAAGCAGGCCTGAACGTGGCCTCCCTGTCCAAAGTGTTCCCCACCCGCAGCCACACCGTGGCCGCACAGGGTGGCGTGAGCGCTTCGCTGGGCAACATGAGCGAAGACAACTGGCACTACCACTTCTACGACACCATCAAGGGTTCCGACTGGCTCGGCGACCAGGATGCCATCGAATTCATGTGCCGCGAAGCCCCCAAGGTGGTCTACGAGCTGGAACACTTCGGCATGCCGTTTGACCGTAACCCCGACGGCACCATCTACCAGCGCCCGTTCGGTGGCCACACCGCCAATTACGGCGAAAAACCGGTGCAACGCGCCTGCGCTGCCGCCGACCGTACCGGCCACGCCATGCTGCACACCCTGTACCAGCAAAACGTCAAGGCCAAGACCAACTTCTTCGTGGAATGGATGGCGCTGGACCTGATCCGCGACGAAGCGGGCGACGTGGTCGGCGTGACCGCACTGGAAATGGAAACCGGCGACCTGCACATCCTGCAAGCCAAGACCGTGCTGCTGGCCACTGGCGGCGCAGGCCGTATTTTTGATGCGTCCACCAATGCCTTCATCAACACCGGCGACGGCCTGGGCATGGCGGCGCGTGCCGGTATCGCCCTGCAGGACATGGAGTTCTGGCAGTTCCACCCCACTGGCGTGGCCGGCGCGGGCGTGCTGCTGACCGAAGGCTGCCGCGGCGAAGGCGCAATTTTGCTCAATAGCAATGGCGAGCGCTTCATGGAGCGCTACGCGCCCACCATGAAAGACTTGGCCCCGCGCGACTTTGTGTCGCGCTGCATGGACCAGGAAATCAAGGAAGGCCGTGGCTGCGGCCCCAACAAGGACTACATCCTGTTGAAACTGGACCACCTGGGTGCCGACACCATCCACAAGCGCCTGCCCTCGGTGTACGAGATTGGAGTGAACTTCGCCAACGTCGACATCACCAAAGAGCCCATCCCCGTGGTGCCCACCATCCATTACCAAATGGGCGGCGTGCCCACCAACATCCACGGCCAGGTGATCGAGCAAAAGGGCGAGGTCAACAACTCCGTGGTCAACGGCCTGTACGCCGTGGGCGAATGCGCCTGTGTCAGCGTGCACGGCGCCAACCGCCTGGGCACCAACTCGCTGCTGGATCTGCTGGTGTTTGGCAAGGCCGCAGGCCGCCACATCGTCGAGTTCAACCAGAAGAACAAAGAGCACAAGCCTCTGCCCGCCGACGCAGCCGACCGCACGCTGGAGCGCCTGAACCAGCTGCAAGCCTCTACCGAAGGCAGCTACTGCCAGGAAGTGGCCGCTGAAATCCGCACCGCCATGCAGTTGCATGCGGGCGTGTTCCGCACCCAGGTCAGCATGGACGAAGGCGTGCAAAAGATCGCCGACATCCGCAAGCGCGTGGCCAGCATCACCCTGAAAGACAAGTCCAAGATCTTCAATACCGCCCGGATTGAGGCCCTGGAAGTAGACAACCTTATCGAAGTGGCCCAGGCCACCATGGTCTCGGCAGCAGCCCGCCGCGAATGCCGCGGTGCCCACACGGTGTACGACTACGAGCACCCTGCCGACCACAACCAGTTCCCGCTGGGCCGTAACGACAAGGAGTGGATGAAACACACCCTGTGGTACAGCGCCGACAACCGCCTGGCCTACAAGCCCGTCAACCTCCAGCCCCTGACGGTCGACAGCATTCCACCCAAAGTGCGTACGTTCTAAGCACGATTAGGAAAAACAATGACCAAACGCACCTTCCAGATCTACCGCTACGACCCCGATACCGATGCCAAGCCCTACATGCAGACCATCGAGATCGAACTCGACGGCCACGAACGCATGCTGCTGGACGCACTGATCAAGCTCAAGCAACAAGACCCCACCCTGTCGTTCCGCCGCTCCTGCCGCGAAGGCGTGTGCGGCTCGGACGCGATGAACATCAACGGCAAGAACGGCCTGGCCTGCCTGACCAATATGCTCACGCTGCCCGGCACCATCGTGCTCAAGCCACTGCCCGGCCTGCCGGTGATCCGCGACCTGATCGTGGACATGACCGACTTTTTCAAGCAGTACAACTCGATCAAGCCGTATCTGGTCAACGAGAGCCTGCCGCCCGAGCGCGAACGCCTGCAAAGCCCGGAAGAGCGCGATGAGTTGAACGGCCTGTACGAGTGCATTCTGTGCGCTAGCTGCTCCACCAGCTGCCCCAGCTTCTGGTGGAACCCCGACAAGTTTGTCGGTCCTGCCGGTCTGCTGCAAGCCTACCGCTTCATCGCCGACAGCCGCGACGACAGCACCGCGGCCCGCCTGGACAACCTGGAAGACCCGTACCGTCTGTTCCGCTGCCACACCATCATGAACTGCGTGGACGTGTGCCCCAAGGGCCTGAACCCCACCAAGGCGATTGGCAAGATCAAGGAGCTGATGGTGCGTCGCGCCATCTAAGGGCTGTTGGTGCAGCCCCTTTCCCCTTCTACCGAACCGGTCGCCCCTGTCGCTGCCGCCGGTTCGGACTTGCTCAGTGAGCGGGCCCTGAGCAAACTGCGGTGGCGCTGCCGCCGGGGTTTGCTAGAAAACGACTTGTACATCGACCGCTTCTTCCAAAAGTTTGCCGACACGCTGACCGTCAGCCAGGGGCAAGCAATGCTGGATCTAATGGATTTAAGTGACAACGATTTGCTGGACCTGCACTTGGCACGAAAGCCGCTTGCCGAGGTCGAACCTGCGCTCGATCGCAGTGACGTGCACGAAGTTTTGACTATGTTGAGAAACCGCTGAAAGGGCAATGAAATGAAGTTAGCAGAAAACAAAGCCACTCTGTCGTTTAGTAACGGCAGCCCGAGTGTCGAGCTCCCGGTGTACCAGGGCAATGTGGGCCCGGATGTCGTGGACATTCGCAAGCTCTACGCCCAAACCGGCATGTTTACCTACGACCCGGGCTTTTTGTCCACCGCGTCGTGCCAGTCGGCCATTACTTACATCGACGGTGACAAGGGCGAACTGCTCTACCGTGGCTACCCCATCGAACAACTGGCCACCGGCTGCGACTTCATGGAAACCTGCCACCTGCTGCTGTATGGCGAGTTGCCCAACCCCACGCAAAAAGCCGACTTCACCAAACTCGTGACCAACCACACCATGGTCAACGAGCAGATGCAGTTTTTCCTGCGCGGTTTCCGCCGTGATGCCCACCCCATGGCCATCATGACCGGGCTGGTGGGCGCGTTGTCGGCCTTCTACCACGACAGCACCGACATCACCAACCCGCAGCACCGCGAAATCGCCGCCATCCGCCTGATTGCCAAGATGCCCACCCTGGTGGCCATGGCCTACAAGTACACCATCGGCCAGCCGTACATGTACCCCAAGAACCACCTGAGCTACGCAGGTAACTTCTTGCACATGATGTTCGCCACGCCCTGCGAAGACTACGTGGTCAGCCCGGTGCTGGAACGCGCCCTGGACCGCATCTTCATTCTGCACGCAGACCACGAGCAAAACGCTTCCACCTCCACCGTGCGCCTGTGCGGTTCGTCGGGCACCAACCCGTTTGCGGCCATCGCCGCCGGTGTGGCGTGCCTGTGGGGCCCTGCCCACGGTGGTGCCA
>CAUPNM010000011.1:0-151525 GCA_963512645.1 uncultured Albidiferax sp.
ACGGCCGGCCCGGACGTGAACGTGCTGGGCGACGGCCTGGGCATGAACCTGCCCAACAACCCCGCCGCCCAAGACGTGGTGCGCAAGACCGGCAAGTTTGGCAACTACCGCTACAGCTACGGCTACGGCATGAAGCACGAGCTGGGCTCGCACGGTGGCTGGAACCACAATATCTACGGCATCAACGCCTCTGAAACCAATGCGTCCACCTACCTGCCCTGGTTGGAGTTGAACGTGGACGCGATTGAGCGCGTGATCCAGCAGCCGCTGCGCGAATACTCGGCCCCGCAAGGCAACAACCCCCTGTGGTCCACCCAGTGGCTGGAGCGGCGTGGCGTAGTCGGTATGTACACCGTCAGCAACACCGGTACGGCTGCCACCCGCGAATGGCGCGGCGGCGCACGCGTGGCCAACACAATGTGGACCATGCCTATTGCACCCTTGGGCACATCCGCCACGTTCGAAGAGTTTGAAGAAAAAGGCATCACCGACGGCGCTTCGGCCCAGTGGCTGCTGGACCTGCAAAGCTTTGTGGTCAACAACCGTACCAACCGCCTGTTCTACAACCACCCCCCGGGTGCCCGCGGCCATTTGAACGTGGTGAAAACCTTCGTCAATCGCGCAGAAAACCTGAAGAACTGGGGCCGTTTTAACTGGTACACCATGGCCCAGATTGCGGACTTCTCGCAGCGCCGCATCCAGACCACCTGGAGCAGTTCCAACTACTACGGCTATAGCCGTTTCACCGCCAGCAACCCCCAGTCGCTGACCGACGTGACTTGGCTGCTGCCCCGCAGCCGCTACGGCTATCCCTACATCCTTAGCGGCTGGGCCACGGTGGATGTCTATGACGACACCAACTGGATCGTCACCGCGCGTGGCGGCACCAACCTGTCGTTCAAGGCCTACAACCGTTAAAAATGGCTTGATCCCTGCCACCTGCACGTGGCAGGGATTTGAAGCCAAATTGGCCTCTACCGCTTATTCAATAAGCGTGACACGCTACTGAAACTATAGCGCTTGGTTCAAGCGACCACGCGCTCCCACACCAGTCCCCACTTCTGCAAATACTTGCGCAGCCGGTCGGCATCGTTGACCACGCTGCGTTGGGTACGGGACTGGCCAAACAGCGTCCGTCCGGCCTCTGACAAACTCTTTGACTGGTGGCACACGCCCACCACCGCCTGCAACTGCAAGCGGTCGAACAGGTCCATGCCTTGCAGGCGTTCCGGGCCGATCAAGATCTCCAACGACACCTCCTTTGCCTCCCCTGTCGCGCCCCTGGCCGCAGGGGTGGTGCTTTGCCACAGCCAGCGCAGCCGCTGCAGTTCCGCCTCCACCAGCGCCACACCAATGCGCCCGCCTTCGGCCAGCGTGGCCAGCCGCGTCACGCTGGCCGACAGGTCGCGGAAGTTACCGCTCCACAGGGCTTCGGCCGACTGGGCAAAGCGCAGATAGCGCGCCCGCGCCTCCACGTTAAAGCGCACCACCCGCCCGGTATCCGCCGTGCTGCGGGCCAGCAGGTGCTCGATGTTCGGCTCGATGTCTTCCACCCGCTGGGCCAGCCCCGGCAGGGTGTAGGCCCACAGGTTGATGCGGGCAAACAGGTCGTCGCGAAAGCGCCCGGCCGCCACCTCCAGCCGCAGGTCGCGGTTGGTGCCCACGATGAGCTGGAAGTCGCTGGCCACCTCGCGGTCGCTGCCCAGCGGAAAGAAGCGCTTTTCTTCCACCGCCTTGAGCAGCATGGCCTGGCCCTCCAGCCCCAGCTCGCCAATCTCGTCCAGAAACAGCACCCCCTGGTGGGCGGTGCGCAACAGCCCGGCGCGCTCGCTGGCTGCGCCGGTAAACGCGCCTTTGCTGTGGCCAAACAAGGTGCTGGCGGCGGTGTCGCCGCGCAGCGTGGCGCAGTTCACCTCCACAAACGGGCCCTCCACCAGATGCCGTGCCTTTTTCAGCTCATACATGCGCCGCGCCAGGTGCGACTTGCCCGCACCAGTAGGCCCGGTGAGCAAAATCGGCGCTTTGGAGCGCACTGCCACCCGCTCGATCTCGCCAATCACCGCGTTGAAGTCGGCGTTGCGGGTGGCAATGCCGCTTTTCAGGAACGCCACCGCGTCCTGCGTCTCCTGCCCAAAGCGCTGCGCCAGCACGTCGTAGCGCGACAGGTCCAGGTCGATCAGCGTGTAGCTGCCCGGGTTGCCCCGGCCCTGCCGTTTGGGCGGTGCGGTTTGCAGCAGCACGCCGGGCAGCACCCGCGCCTCCACCAGCAAAAACAGACAGATCTGCGCCACGTGCGTTCCGGTGGTGATGTGCGCCCAGTACTGCTCCCGCTCCGGGTCGAACGGGTAGGCCCGCGCCCAGGCGTGCAGCCCGGCGTACACCGTGCCAAAGTCCCAGGGGTCGGCTACGTCCATGGGTACCAGGTGCACCACGGTTTCGGGCGATACGCTGGCCACATCGGCCTGGATCTGCATGGCCAACTTGGTGTGCTGCGGCGCATGCAGCAGCTCGATGCGGTCTACCTGCATGTCCTCGTGCTGCACCAGCGACACCGTGGGCCGCCACTTCTCCCACCGGCCCCCGCCCAGCCCGCTGTCGAGCTGCGACCCCAGGAATCCCACCACCACGTTTTTCTTAGCCATAGCATAAATTCTTAAAAACTAGTTTTTATTCTAGTAAATTCAGAAATCGTATGGCGATCAAATAGCCTAAATCTTTATAAATCAATAGCTTGGGGTAAATTGCGGGCGCTGGCACAGGCTTTGCAAAACAGGGTGGACTTTGAGGAAGAAAAAACATGAACTACAACCAAGAACAACCCGAGGGCGGTGTGCCCATCAAGATGTGGACCCAGGGCGTGCCGGTCGAAGACGCCGCCATGCAACAACTGGTCAACGCCGCCCGCATGCCCATCGTGTACCCGCACATCGCGGTCATGCCCGACGTGCACCTGGGTATCGGCGCCACCATCGGCTCGGTCATCCCCACCCGCAAAGCCATCATCCCGGCGGCGGTGGGCGTGGACATCGGCTGCGGCATGATGGCCTGCAAAACCACGCTGGTGGCGGCTGACCTGCCCGACAACCTGGGCCCCCTGCGCACCGCGATTGAACGCGCCGTGCCGCACGGCTCGGTGCCCAAACGCTCGGGCCGCGATACCGGCAGCTGGGAGAACCCGCCCGAGGCGGTGGACCTGGCCTGGGCCAGCCTGGCCGACGAGTTTGAAGCCCTGTGCGAGCTGCACCCGCGCTTCAAAAACACCAATAACCGCAAGCACCTGGGGACGCTGGGTTCGGGCAACCACTTCATCGAAGTCTGCCTGGACGAACAACAGGCCGTGTGGTTCATGCTGCACTCGGGTTCGCGCGGCGTGGGCAATGCCATCGGCACCCACTTCATCGAGCTGGCCAAGAAAGACGCCGAACTGCACCAGCGCAACCTGCCCGATGTAGACCTGGCCTACCTGGAAGAAGGTGCGCAGTACTTCGGCGACTACGTGCGCGGCGTGGGTTGGGCGCAAAAGTTCGCCCGCCTGAACCGCGAGGTGATGATGCACAACCTGATCGCCACCGTGAAGAAGGTGATACCCAAGCCCTTCGACGCGCAGCTGGAGGCCGTCAACTGCCACCACAACTACGTGAGCCAGGAGCGCCACTTCGGGGAAGACGTGTTCGTCACCCGCAAGGGTGCCGTGAGCGCCAAGAAGGGCGAGCTGGGCATCATCCCCGGCAGCATGGGTGCGCGCAGCTTCATCGTGCGCGGCCTGGGCCACCCCGACAGTTTCCAAAGCTGCAGCCACGGCGCAGGCCGCGTGATGAGCCGCACCAAGGCGAAAAAGGTCTACACCGTAGCCGACCAGATCAAAGCGACCGAGGGCGTGGAATGCCGCAAGGATGCCAACGTGATCGACGAGATCCCGATGGCGTACAAGGACATTGACGCGGTGATGGCCGCACAAAAGGATCTGGTGGAAGTGGTGTATGTGCTGAAGCAGGTGCTGTGTGTGAAGGGATAGCTTGCGTGCGCATTACCTCCAAATAACTCCTTTTTTCATAGCTGTTCGCGCTTATTCCATAAGCGCAAGCAGCCTATTTGGCTTAAAGAAATGATAGACCTCGACGGCTCTACCGGCGAAGGCGGTGGGCAAATCCTGCGCAGCGCCCTCGCCCTGTCCCTATGCACCGGCCAGCCCATGCGTATCCAGCACATCCGCGCCAAGCGGCCCAAGCCCGGCCTCATGCGCCAGCACCGTACCTGCGTGCTGGCGGCGGCTGCGGTGTGTGGCGCGCAGGTGCAGGGCGATGAACTCGGCTCACAAACCCTGGTGTTCACCCCCGGCGCGGTGCGGGCGGGCGACTATGCGTTCAGCGTCGGTACGGCGGGCAGTTGCACGCTGGTGCTGCAGACTGTGCTGCCTGCCTTGATGCGCGCCAGTGGACCTAGCCACATCACCCTGGGCGGCGGCACGCACAACGCCATGGCGCCGCCGTTCCACTGCCTGGAACGCAGCTTTGCGCCGTTGCTGCGCCGCCTGGGCGTGGGGCTGGACCTGGAACTGCGCCGCCACGGTTTTTACCCGGCGGGCGGCGGCGAGATGCTGGCGACCATCACGCCGGGGCCGCTGCAGCCATTCGATGTATTGGAGCGTGGCGCATGGCAAGACAGTTATGCCGAATGCCTGATCGCCGCCCTGCCGCGCAGCGTCGCCACCCGCGAGCTGGCGGTGCTGGGCCAGGCCCTGGGCTGGGCCGAGGCGCAACTGCGCACGCCCGTGGTACGCCAAAACGAAGGCCCCGGCAATGCGCTGATGGCCACGCTGGCGCATGCACACGTCTGCGAAGTGTTAACCAGCTTTGGCGATAAATCCATCAGCGCCGAGCAGGTGGCGCAACGGCTGGTCCAACAGGTACGGGCCTATCAGGCCAGCGACGGTGCCTTGGGCGAGCACATGGCCGACCAGTGGATGCTGCCGCTGGCCCTGGCGGTGGCCGATAGCGGCGTGGCTGCGGGCTTTACCTGCACCGAGATCACAGAGCACGCCCGCACCAACATCGGCGTGATCGAGACCTTCTTGCCGGTGCGGTTTGGGGTGGAGAAGCGGGGCGCGGGGTGGCGCGTGGCGGTGTTCTCAGGGCGCTGACACCAGCCCACACCCCAGCTCATCCAGCAATTCCAGCACAACCGGTTTGTAACGGCTGATGTGCCGGGTGGATCGACCGTCGGTGATCTGCGTTGGATGTACGCGGTCGCCAAACAGCACTACCACCTTGCTGGTGTTATCGCGTACCGACATCCAGCACAGGCCTTGTGCCTGGGGCAGGTTGCGCCAAATGTGCAGCGCCCAGGCGCGGGTGCGGGGGTAGTCGGGCGCGTTGCCGCCAAAAAGGTCTGCCACCGACAGGCCCGCTGCACGCAGGCCGGTGGCGCTCATATTCACCAGGTTCAAAGGTGCCAGTTGGATATCGCTGACATGCAGCGTGCTGGTGCGGTCGCGCTCCCAGTCATACAGGTGGCCCGTGGACGGCGTGGGGACATCGTGGAGCAGGATCTCGGCGATGGCGGCACGCGGGCTTGCAGCGGCGTAGATTGTGGGAATGACCGTGTTGTTTTGGAGGTCGATAAGGGGGCTGAAACGGGCGTTGCCGTGTTCCGTGTCGTTGAACGCCACCGGGCCGTAGTGGCCAGTGCGCGCATCAAAGCGGTGGACGCGGTACCAGGTCGCGGCTGGCTCCAGCCGGGTTCTCCAGGGCGCAGGCGGCGGGGGGTAGGGGCCGGGCTGTGCCGTGTTAGCCATGCAGAGGCCCTTGCGCGTGTACGCGTGCGGCCTCCCTTACCAACGCGGGGTGGGTTGCCAACAGTTCGCGTGGCCGTCGACCGTCTAGTGCTGACGACGGGGACTCGAACCAGGTGGCCAGCCGAAACGGCGCGTAGCCTTCCAGAATGGCCAGGATCTCGCGCAGCGCGGGAATCGGTTGGCCCAGCGGGTCGAAGGCATAGTCGGGGAATTCGTAGGCTCCTCGGCGCTCGATGGCGAAAACGCGTTTGTCCTTGAGCCAGCGGTTGGCCAGGGCGTGCTTGTTACGCGCGGTGGCATCGGCGCGCGTGCCAATGTCGGCGGATGAGCGCCAAGTGGTGCCAAGCAGCACGGCATCGACCGCCCGCTGTTGGAGCTTGTGCTCTAGCGGGTCCATGCGCGCAATCGGCGCATTGTCAATCATCAGTTGCTGCAAGTCTTCCTGGTGCCGCGCCAGCAGGTTGTTCAAATTTTGCACCGAGGCCGTCAGCTCGGCGGCGAACGATGACACGGCCATAGGGGCTGGGGCCCCAGGATGTTCTGGCGCAGCCACACCGCCCCCAAAGTCGTCCTCCGAGAGAAAGGTACTGTAGGTTTTGATGGGTTTCATGCGAAATTCTCCGTGAGAACCATGAGTATAGTAAATTATCACTATTATCGCAAAACCGGTTTTGGGTCCGCTAGCCCGTAGCGCCCCCACCTCGCAACGCCCGCCGGTACTGCATCGCCTCTGCCACATGGTGCACCTGCGTGGTGGCGGTGCCTTCCAAATCTGCAATCGTCCGTGCCACCTTGAGTGCGCGGTGGATGCCCCGGGCCGACCAGCCGAGTTTGGCGGCGGCGCCCTGCAGGAAGCGGGCGGCGGCGGGTTCCAGGGCGACGGCCTGGTCGATGGCCTTGCCGTGCAGCGCCTGGTTGGTGCTGCCTTGGCGGTCGATGGCGCGCTGGCGGGCGGTGGTACAGCGTTCGCGGATGGCGGCGGTGGATTCGCCGGAGGGGGCGTGCAGCAGGTCGTCGGCGGGCAGGGCGGGTACTTCGATGTGCAGGTCGATGCGGTCGATCAGCGGGCCGCTGAGCTTGCCCTGGTAACGCGCGACCTGGTCGGGGCTGCAACGGCAGGCCCGCTGGTGCGAGCCCAGGTAACCGCAGGGGCAGGGGTTCATGGCGGCAATCAGCTGGAAGCGCGCCGGGAACTGCGCCCGCCGGGCCGCGCGGGCGATGGTGATATGGCCGGTTTCCAGGGGTTCGCGCAAGGCCTCCAGCGCAGCCCGGGGGAACTCGGGCATTTCGTCCAGAAACAGCACGCCATGGTGGGCCAGCGAGATTTCGCCGGGGCGCGGGGGCGATCCGCCCCCCACCAGGGCCACGGCGCTGGCGGTGTGGTGCGGGCTGCAGGTGGGCCGGGTGGCCCAGCGCTCCAACGCAAAGCCGCCACCCAGGCTGGCGATGGCCGCGCTTTGCAGCGCTTCGGTCACGGTCATGGGCGGCAGCAGACCGGCAAAACGCTGCGCCAGCATGGACTTGCCCGAACCTGGCGGGCCGACTAAAAGCAGGCTGTGGCTCCCCGCTGCGGCGATCTCCAGCGCCCGCTTGGCACCGGCCTGGCCTTTTACGTCGGCCAGGTCGGCGTAGCCCTGCAGATGCGCGGTGTCGGGCAGGGCGGTGTTGGCCAGGCGAGCCCAGCCGTCGCTGGGGGCGGCCTCACCATCGCCACCGTCCCCAAGAGGCAGAAACTGTTGCACCACGTCAAGCAGGTGGTGGGCGCAAAACACCTGGGCGTCGGGCACCAAGGCGGCTTCTTCGGCACTGCCAGGGGGCAGCACCAGGCGGGTCTGCACCTGTTGGGTGTGCAGCGCCAGGCTCATGGCCAGCGCGCCGCGCACCGGGCGCAGGGCCCCGGACAGTGACAGCTCCCCGGCAAACGCATGCCCGGCCAGGCGTTCGCTGTCGATCTGGCCGCTGGCGGCCAGGATGCCCAGGGCGATGGGCAGGTCAAACCGGCCCGAGTCTTTGGGCAGGTCGGCGGGGGCCAGGTTGACAGTGATGCGTTTGTTGTGCGGAAATTCCAGCCCGGCGTTCTGGATGGCCGAGCGCACGCGCTCGCGGGCCTCCTTGACCTCGACATCGGCCAACCCCACCAGGGTGAAGCTGGGCAGGCCATTGGTTAAATGCACCTCGACGGTGACTGCGGGGGCATCCAAGCCCAGCAAAGCCCGGCTTTGCACCAAACATAAGCCCATAGCAATAAGCCTCCCCATATCGGTGCAAAAAACGGATCCAAAACCGGAATCCATTCGCGCGCACCATTTCTGTGCAATAAATGTGTGCCCAAACCTGTGCACCGTGAAAAACGGGGGTTCCCCAAGGTGTTACCAAAGTAACAATGATTTGGCACGCTATCTGCTTAAACGGGTATGCCGTTCCCCTTTTCATTTTGGAGAAGCACATGACACAGCCCGTGCCCAAGGCCGCCCGCCTTGCCGCCCTATCTTGCGACAGCCTACTGAAAGAGCAGCCATGAAACTAGTCACCGCCATCATCAAACCCTTCAAGCTGGACGAAGTGCGCGAAGCCCTGTCCAGCATTGGTGTGCAGGGTATCACCGTGACGGAAGTCAAAGGTTTCGGTCGCCAAAAGGGCCACACCGAGCTGTACCGTGGTGCCGAGTATGTGGTGGATTTCTTGCCCAAGGTCAAGATCGAAGCCGCTATTGCAGACGAGCTGGTGGACCGCGTGATCGAAGCCGTGGAAGGCGCTGCACGCACCGGCAAGATCGGCGATGGAAAGATTTTTGTCTACAACTTGGAGCAAGTTGTTCGTATCCGCACGGGTGAAACCGGCAAAGAAGCGCTGTAAGCAGCACCCTCTTTCATCTGAAAGTTAGCAAACATGAAAAAACTACTCCATGCGCTTTTCCTGGCAGCCACGCTGCTGGGTTTTAGCTCCTTCAGCACGGTATTTGCGGCGGATTTTCCGGCGGCCAAGCTGAACTTTGAACTGGGCAAGGCCGATTTGCCCGCCGAGGCAGCGGCTGCCGTCGCTGCGGCGGCAGAGTTTGTCAAGGCCAACCAGGATGCCAAGATCCAGGTGTCCGGTTTCACCGACACCTCGGGCGACGCGGCTGCCAATGCCGAACTGGCTAAAACCCGTGCCATGGCTGTGAGCGAAGCGCTCAAGGCTGCCGGCGTAGCCGAAGGCAGCATCGTCATGAAAAAGCCCGACGAGGTGGAAAAAGTCGGCTCGCCCGAAGCTGCACGCGTGGTGGAAATCTCGTTGGCGGCTGCACCCGCCGCTGCAGAAGCCGCCGCACCTGCAGACGCTGCGGCCCCCGCAGAAGCTGCCGCAGCACCCCCCGTTCCCAACAAGGGCGACACCGCCTGGATGATGGTTTCCACCCTGCTGGTCATCTTGATGACCGTGCCCGGCCTGGCCCTGTTTTACGGCGGTCTGGTGCGCAGCAAGAACATGTTGTCGGTGCTGATGCAGGTGATGGTCACGTTCTCGATGATTGTGGTGCTGTGGTTCATCTACGGCTACAGCCTGGCGTTCACCGAAGGCAATGCGTTCATTGGCGGCTTTGACCGGCTGTTCATGAAGGGCGTGTGGGACAACGCTGCGGGCACGTTTGCCAATGCGGCCACGTTCAGCAAGGGTGTCTACATTCCTGAAATCGTGTTCGCCGCCTTCCAGGCCACGTTCGCCGGTATCACCTGCTGCCTGATCGTCGGTGCCTTTGCAGAACGCATCAAGTTCTCGGCCGTGCTGATGTTCTCGGCCATCTGGTTCACCTTCTGCTACGCCCCGGTGGCGCATATGGTGTGGTTCTGGATGGGCCCTGACGCCTACGCGAGCAAGGAAGTGGCCGATGCCATGACCGCCAAGGCCGGTCTGATCTGGCAATGGGGCGCACTGGACTTCGCCGGTGGCACCGTGGTGCACATCAACGCTGCTGTGGCCGGTTTGGTTGGTGCCTACATGCTGGGCAAGCGCGTCGGTTACGGCAAGGAATCCATGGCACCCCACAGCCTGACGCTGACCATGGTCGGCGCGTCCCTGCTGTGGGTGGGCTGGTTCGGCTTTAACGCCGGTTCCGCCCTGGAAGCCAATGGCTTTGCCGCCCTGGCCTTCATCAACACCCTGGGCGCTACGGCGGCTGCGGTGCTGGCATGGTGCGTAGGCGAAGCGCTGATGCGCGGCAAGGCCTCCATGCTGGGTGCGGCATCCGGTGCGGTTGCGGGCCTGGTGGCGATCACCCCCGCAGCCGGTAACGTCGGTATCGGCGGTGGTCTGGTGATTGGTTTCATTGCCGGTTTCGCCTGCCTGTGGGGCGTGCATGGCCTGAAGAAGATGCTGGGTGCCGACGACTCGCTGGACGTGTTTGGCGTGCACGGTGTGGGCGGTATCGTGGGTGCGCTGCTGACCGGCGTGTTCAACAGCCCCAGCCTGGGTGGCCCGTCCACCGTGGCCGACTGGGTTTCCGTGGGCATGACCCCCGCCGATGCGTACTCGGTGGCATCGCAAGTCTGGATCCAGGCCAAGGCCGTGCTGCTGACCATCGTCTGGTCGGGCGTGGTGTCTTTTGTGGCCTACAAGATTGTGGACCTGACCATCGGTCTGCGCGTGACGGAAGAAGAAGAGCGCGAAGGCCTGGACATCAGCTCCCACGGCGAAACCGCGTACAACCGCTAATCGGACCGTGAGCCCTGCGGCCTGCGCGCCGCAGCCGCTCTGCGACAGAATCTTCCAAAGAGATTCGGCCCACCCACAGAAATGTGCGTGGGCTTTTTTTTGGCCGTTCACAATATGCCCATCGCAACCCCTCAGATTTTTGCCATGACCTGGACCACCGTCACCACCGAACCCAACGCACTGGGCGAATCGCCGTTTTGGCATCCACAGGAAAAGCGCCTGTACTGGGTCGATGTACCCGGCAAGCTGTTGCAGCGCCTGGACGTGGCCAGTGGCGTGGTGGAGCGCTGGGCCATGCCCAGCGAGCCCGGCTGCATCGCCCCGGCCACCGGTGGTGGTCTGGTGGTGGCGCTGCGCGATGGTATCTACCGCGCGCCGGTGTGGGGCGGTGAGATGGCGCTGCTGGCTGCCGCGCCGTACGACCCGGCCACCACCCGCTTCAACGACGGCAAATGCGACCCGCTGGGCCGCTTCTGGGCCAGCACCATCTATGAACCGCGCGATGCCCGCAAGGCCGAGCTGTACTGCCTGGAGGGCGAGCGGCTGCGCAGCATGGCGGGCAACGCCATCACCGGTAATGGCCTGGCCTGGTCGCCCGACGGCAAGACCCTGTACTGGTCAGACACGCCGCACCACATCGTGCACGCCTGGGACTGGGATGCCGAACCCAACGTGCTCTCGCACTACCGCGAATTCCTGCACATGGCCCCCAAGCCCGCAGGCTGGCAGCCGGGCATGCCTGGGTACGGTGGCCGCCCCGACGGCGCGGCGGTGGACGTGCAGGGCAACTACTACTCGGCCCAGTTCGAAGGCCAGCGCCTGTGCATGTTCTCGCCCGAGGGCGACCTGCTCAACGCCTATGCGCTACCGGTGCGCTGCCCCACCATGCCCTGCTTTGGCGGCGACGATCTGCAAACGCTGTACCTCACCACGGGCTGCCACGGCCGTCCTGCCGCCGAGCTGGAGGCCATGCCGGCATCCGGCTGCGTGCTGTCCATGCGGGTGGAGGTGCCTGGGCTGCCAGTCAACTTTTTCCAAGGTTGACAGGCGGCGACGTCCGCTACATTTTTGGGAGCTTCTCGTGCTTATGGAATAAGCACTGGATGCCAATTTGACCCATAAAAACTAAGGGCTGGCGGTGGACTCGGCAGGCGTAACGCTGGTCGCCGACCAGGTTGTGACGCGGTTGCGGCCATTCTTTTTAGCGTGGTACAGGGCCTGGTCGGCCAGGTCGATCAGCGTGGCCGGGTCGGGCACGTGTGGGCCGATCTCGGCCACGCCGAAGCTCATGGTGACTTTCACGCCGACGTGGTCCCGCAGCGAGTCGCCCAGGTTGGCATCGATGTCTTCGCGCAGCCGCTCGGCGATTTCCGCCGCCTGGGCCGCTGTGCCGCCGGGCAGCATGATGCAGAACTCCTCGCCGCCATAACGCCCCACAAAATCGCCCAATCGCAGCCCGCGTGAGAGGGCTTTTGCCGCGCCCTGGATCACCTGGTCACCGCCCGCATGGCCGTATTTGTCGTTCACCTGCTTGAAGTGGTCGATGTCGCACATGATGCAGCTGATGGGGGTGCCGCCTGCCTGGGCCTCTGCAAAGCGCTGCTCGGCTTGCTGCATCAGCGAGCGGCGGTTGAAGATGCCGGTGAGCGCATCGCGCGTGGCCAGCAGTGTGAGTTCTTCGTTCTGGCGCTCGATCTCGCGTTGCGAGGCGCTCAGCTCGCCCATGGCCACCTGCAGCCGCTCGGTGCGTTCGTGCAGTTCGGTCACGTCGGAGAAGGTGGCCAGGCAACCGCGCACCTGGTTGGCACCTTCAATGATGGGGGCGCAGTTCATCACCAGTTCGCGGCGCGGCAGTCCTTCAAACTCCAGCTTCAGCGGTACGCCGAGCACGGCTTTCTTGTGCTGTACCGCCTGGTGCCAGGGCTGGGACTTGGTGCCCGGCGGCAAGGCGGTCAGCATCCAGGTGAGTTTGTCGGCATCGACACCGGTGAGCGCCTGCGCATTGTCGTTACACAGTTCGCAGAAGGCCCGGTTGGCCAACATGATCCGGCCGGAGAGGTCGAGCACCAGCACGCCTTCGGTGAGGGTGTCGAAGGCGTTGCGCACGCGCTCGGGCACGGCGGCGTTCGGGTCCAGGTGCCTCAGTACACGCCGTAGGTACAGCGCGAAAGCCACGAAGCCCACGCACGCGATGAACACCAGCCATTGCGCCAAAGGATCGTGCAGCCATCCGCGCAGCGTAGTGGGTAACGCGGGTTCGAAAACAAGCTGCACTTCGCCCCAGGCATTGCCGTTGGAGATCAGTGGTACACGGATGTTGTTGGCAGTCGATAAATCGCCGGGTGCCAGTTGCCAGCCGCGCGCATGTTCACCCACCTGGGCCATCGGTTGACCGCCTGCGCCGATCACCCGTACCGACAGCAGTTTGGGTTCGCGCTGCTGCGCGTCTTTCAGTACGCGTTGCACGGCGGAATGCGGGCCGGGTAGATCGTCCACGCCCGCGCGCAGTGCCACCACCACCTCGCCGCCCACTATGCGTGCTATCTGGCCACGGTAGCGGCGTGCGCTTTCCTCGCGGTCGGGTGGATAGCCGGTGAACACCTCGCCGATCAGTACCAGTGTGACCATCAGCGACACCAGGCCCAGCGCGATGCGTACAGCGGGGGTTAACAGCTTTCGCAGCCAGACTTTCATGGCGACGCTCCCCGGCCGGTACCCGAGGCCATCTGCTCCCCGTTATCTCCCCCATCCGCCATCTCCGCTCCTTGTGCTGGTGTTGCGCCATCCACTGGGGCAACATTGTCCCCGGTCGCCTGTCCGCCCGGTGCGTTGTCGCCCGTGCGGCCCGCAATGCCGCGGTTAGCCTTCGGGCGGTTCAATACAGGCACTGGGTCAAAATTTTGCCAGGCTGGCGTGGTCGCCAACATGCTGGTCAGCAGTGCGCCACCGCGCGTGGCCCATATGGCCACGCCGAGCGACAGCGCCGTACTGCCGATCCAGACCGCGTCGACCACCGGTTCGCTGGTGGGCAGTTCGGCGGCGCTGCTGCTGCCGAGCTCGATCGACGGTTCCGGTGCGTTGCGTACGCTCCCCGACGACGGTGTGCGCAGGCGCTCTGCTTCCTCCAGCAGCATCTCCGCCTGCGCCAGCGCAAGTGTGCGTTGTTCGGACAAGCTATAGAGGGGCACGGGCTGTAGCAGGTTCTGGCGGCTAACTTCGAACGCCAGCAGGCGGCCCGATGCAGCAATCGCAAGTGCATCTGCATCCGGCTCGGACAGGCCGCCTGGGGCCACGACAGGCTCCGGTTCCTCGGCTGCCGACGCAGAGGAGCCGGTGGCTGCTGTTGGGTCGGTCGGGGCAGTGACGGTGGCCGTGAAGGCGGGCGAGCCCGGCAATGCGGGCAGCAGAGGCGGCGTTTCCAGGGGCACGATGGCCTCCTCACCCAACTGGATCGAAAAACTGGCGGTGCCCACCGAGCCGTCGCTGCTTTGGATCTGTACGGCGATGGCATACGCGGTACCGGGCACACCGGCGGCGACCAGCGCGCTGTTGGCAACTGTCACCACCCCGGTCAACGGGTCGATGGCAAACCGGCCACCGGCGTTATCGACCAGGCTGTACGACACCACGGCACCGGCGTCTGCGTCGACAGCCTGTACGGTGATGCCCACCAGTGCACCATCGGCCGCGCGGCTGGAAACCACATTCGGTTCGGTATCGGTGTCGGTAGTTCCGGATACGCCGAAGTCGTTCAGGTTGGCCACCTCTACGGTGAAACGCTCAGTGCGGGTGCTGCCGTCGGAGCTGGTAGCGCGTACGGTAATGTCGTGGCGGGTGGTGGTTTCGAAGTCGAGCAGTGTGCCGTTGGCCACGGTGACCACGCCGCTACTCGGATCGATGGAGAAGCGCCCGCCTGCATCGTCGTCAAGGCTGTAGCGAACGGTGTCAACGCTGTCGGAGTCGGTGGCTTGTATGGTGATGCCGACCCTGGTGCCGGATGCTGCGTTTTCGGCCAGTTGGTTGGGTACTGCGTCTACATCGGTGACCAGGCCAACGCTGCCGTCGTTGGCATCGATCACCGTTACCGTGAGGGCTTGCGTGTCGCCCAGCAGTCCGTCAGACACCTGGACGACCACTTCGTAGACATTGTTGCCGTCGGCATCGCGCGCAGCTTCTCGGTCGGGTGCGGTGCTGAAACGCAGCACACCCGAGCTACCGTCGATGCTGAACAGGCCCGCATCGGCGCCACCCACTATCACATAGCTCAGCGCATCACCGTCGGCATCGGCGGCCGTGACCGTTGTCACCGCGGTGGTGTTCTCGGTGACGGACAAGGCGACGGTGGAGCCGCCGCCGTCGCTGGTGATCACCGGGGCCCGGTTCGGCGGCGAAAGCGCCACATCGCGGATGGCCGTGGCGCTGGTGGCGCTGCCATCGTTCACCGAGAAAAGTACCGTACGGGTGCCTGCGGCCAGCACGTTGCTGCTGTTGGAGAAGGTCACGCTGCGCAGCGCGGCCTGGTAGTCGGCCACGGTGGCGCTGCCCACCAGCGTGAGTACGCCCGTGGCGGCGTTCCAACTGCCTGTGATGCCGTTCTGGTTGGCGAAGCCCAGCACATCCTGACCGACGGCATAGCCCGCACCGATGGCCACGCTGGCACCAACGAGTTGGGTGCTATCCAGGTCGGACACCAGCAGGCCGCCGTCGACGGCCACGGGTGCGGTACCCAACGTATAACCAGCGGCACCGCCACTGGTAAGCACCACCGGCGCGTCGTTGACGTTTGCCACGCCAATCGCGAAGCTGGCAATAGCGATACCACCGGCACCATCGTTGGCAAACAGCGCGATGTTCATCACGCCCACATCGGAGTTGGCTGGCGTACCGGAGAAGGTGCGCGTGACCGCGTCGAAGTTGAGCCAGCCCGGCAGCGCGCTACCGCCGACCTGTTGCGCGCTGTAGCTCAGCGTGTCGCCCAGGTCCGGATCGGCGAAGGTACTGGCTGCGAACTGGAAGCTGAAGGCCGTATCTTCGGTAGCACTCTGGTCGGCAATGGGGACGGCGACCAGTGGCACCTCGTTGACATTGGTGACGGTGATCGCCATCGCCTGGCTGGCACTGAGCGTGCCGTCACTGACCTGCACGATCAGGTTGTAGACGTTGTCGGCACCTACATCCTGGGGGAGTTCGTAGTCCGGCACGTTGACGAAGCGTAGCGTGCCCGTGTTCGCGTCGATGCTGAACAGCGCTGCATCGGCGCCGCCGCTGATCGAATAGCCCAGGGTGGGGCTGTCCACGTCGGTCGCGGCCACGGTCAGCACGCCAGTGCTGTTCTCGGGCGTATTAGCCGAGGTGCCACTGGTGATCACGGGGGCGTCGTTCACGTCGGCCAGCGTGATGGTGAACGCGCGCTGGCTGAAGCTGCCGTCGCTGGAGCTGGCCCGCACCTCGATGTGGTGCGAACTGGCGCTCTCGAAGTCCAGCGCGGCACCGGCGGCCACGCGCACGATGCCGGTGGCGGCGTCGATCACGAACCGCCCACCGGCATCGTCGGCCAGCGCGTAGCTCACGGTGTCGGTGCTGTCGCCATCCGTTGCCAGGGCCGTGATGCCGACCAGCGTGCCTGCCGCCGCGTTCTCGTCGATCTGCTGCGCGGTGGGTTCGGTGTCGGTGATGGCGGAGACGGGGAATTCGTTGGCGTCGCCAACGGTTACGGTCAGGTTCTGCAGTGTCGTGAAGTTCGCGTCGCTGACGGCGACCTGTACTTCGTAGATGTTGTTGCCATCGGCATCCAGCGGTGCCTCGTGGTCCGGTGGTGCCACGAAGCGCAGCGCGCCGGTGGCGGCATCGATGGCGAAGCGTGCGGCGTCGGCGCCGCCCTGGATGGTGTAGCTCAGGGGGAGGCCGTCGGTGTCCGCGCCTAGCACCTGCAGCACTGCCGTGGTGTTCTCGGGCACGGCCACGGCTGCAGGGCTGGCGATGGCGGGCGCGTTGTCGTTGAGGTCGCGCACCGTGACGGTCAGAATCTGTTCCGCCCGCAGCGAGCCGTCGCTGACCTGTACCTGGACTTCGTAGCTGTTGTTGCCATCGAAATCGACCGGATTCTCGAAATCGGGCGCGACGAGGAAGCGCAAGACACCGGTGGCTGCGTCGATCTCGAAGCGTGCGGCATCGGCACCGCCACTGATGCTGTAGGCCAGGCTGGGGCTGTCCGGGTCGCTGGCGCTGACGGTGGTGACAGCCAGTTGGCCTTCGTCCCCGCCCAGCGCTGCCGTGGCGCCGCCACTGTCGCTGGTGATCACAGGGGCATCGTTGACCGCCTGCACCTGCACCTGGCGGGTGGCCGCCGCGCTGTCCGCCGAGCCGTCGTTGACGGTCAGTGCCACGCTGCGCACCAGCGAGGAGGGGTTCTGGCTGGTGTTCTGGTAGGTCACGCTGCGCAGCGCAGCTTCGTACTGGGCCAGCGTAGCGCTGCCGGCCAGCGTCAGTGTGCCGGTGGCGGCGTTCCAGCTGCCGCTGATGCCGCTCTGGTCGACGAAGCCGAGCAGATCCTGGCCGTTCGCGTAGTTGCCGGTGATCTGCACGGTGGCTCCGGCCAGCAGGGTGTTGTCCACGTCGGTCAAGCGCACGTCGGGTGCCACGGCCACCGGTAGGCCATCTTCCAATGCCAAGGCATCGGGGCCGCTGGCGAGGATCTCCGGCGCGTCGTTGACATTCACAAGCTGCATCGCACGCGTGGCCACCACGCTGTCGGCCTGCCCGTCGTTGACGGCGAACGAGGCCTCGCCCAGCAGTACCGAGGGATCCCCGGAGGTGCTGACGTAGGTCACGCTGCGCAGGGCCTGCTGGTACTGGGCCACGGTGGCCGTGCCGGTCAAGGTCAGTGTGCCTGTGGCCGCGTCCCAGCTGCCACTGATGCCGTTCTGGTCGGTGAAAGCCAGCACGTCCTCGCCCTGCACGTAGCCCTGGCTGATCCACACCCGCGCACCGACCAGTGTGGCGCTGTCCACGTCGTCCAGCACCAGGCCAGGATCCACGGCCATCGCCGCGCCGCCTTCGGTATACACCATGGTGCCGGGGCTGGTGGTAACAGTGGGCGCATCGTTGACCGGCGTGATCAGCACCGTGGTCAGCGCGCTGGCCGTGAGCGCAGGGCCTAGGCCCTGCGCACCGGTGTTGCCGTCGCTGAACAGCCAGGCGATGCGCACCTTCGTCGGCGGGTCGTCGCTGGCATTGGCATAACCGATGGAGTGGATCACCTCCTGGGCGCGCGCCGAGGTGGCATTGGCGTTGAACACCAGCTCCAGCACGCCGCCGCCCAGTGTGGTGACAGTGCCGACGCTAACGCCACCCAGAACCAAGTCCTGCCCCTGGACCAGCGGTGCCAGATTGCCCAGGGCGGAGAACAGGTCGTCGGGGTGGCCGCCGCCTTCGCGCTCTATGCGCAGGGTGGCACCGGCGTAGTTGTCGATGGCGTCCAGTTCCGGATCGGACAGGTCCAGCAGCGGCCCCAGCGCCTGTGCTGGTGCGCCTTCGGTGATCACCAGGGTGTGGTTGGCCGACCGGTTGCGCACCGCCAGTTCCTGGCTGCCGTCAGGTGCGAAGCGCAGCAGCGCAAAGTCCACGAAGCCATCGGTGTCGGCCGACTCGGCCATTACCACGATGTCGCCATTGGAATCCAGCAACAGCTCCACGCCCTCCTCGGGTCCGCTGCCCAGCGAGGCGACCACGCGGCCACCACTGCCGAAGCTGCTGTCCAGGGTGCCGTCCAGCAGGTAGCGTAGCACCACGATCTCCTCGTTGCCGGCCACCGTGGCCATGCCGGTGAACACCAGCTTGCCGTCGGGTTGCTGGAGCACGCCGTAGGCGGCCGAGGCACCGCCGGGCAGCGAGGGCACGAGCACCCCGTTGGTGCCCCAGGTGGTGTCGGGCTGGCCACCGGCGGCGAAGCGCATTAGTACCATGCGCGTCGTAGCCGTCAGATCCTGGCGCACGGCCAGCACGATGTCGCCGTTGGCCTGCAGCGTCATGCCGAAAGGGGTGTAGTAGCCCTCGGGGGCCTGCTGAACAACCCGGCCGCTGCCGTTGAAGCCCGTGTCTAGTTGTCCGTTGGCTGTGTAGCGCAGCACGATGATGTCGTTGCCGGAATACCCCCCCACGACGTAGCTGCCGTCCGCCGCCACCTTCAGGGTCAGCCCGCTCTCGTCGGCGGCCCCCAGGTCGATGGTGAGTACGCCGTTGGTGCCCCAGCTCGCGTCGGGGCTGCCGTCCGCCAGGAAGCGCATCAGCAAGATGTCACGGTCCCCGTTGTTGTCCAGATAGCCGGTGGCCACGATACGGCCGTCGGGCAACAGCTCCAGGTCGGCCATCGTCGCCACATCGCTCTGCACTGGTGCGTAAACGGCGCCGCCCGCACCGAAGCTGGCGTCGAGCTCACCGTCGGGTGTCAGTCGCAGCAACATCGCAAAACGTACCGTGTTGCCTGGGTCCACCGCCGTCAGCGACACCACGATGCGCCCGTCGGGCTGTAGCGCGATGTCGCCGGCCTCCACGGAATAGCCCGGGAAGCCGAAGCGTACCTGGCCGTCGTCATCGAAGCTGGCATCCGGCGTGCCGTCGGCCAGGTAACGCATCAGCACCAGGATCTGCGAGTTGTCCACGGTGTACAAGCTGTCGCCCAGCATCAGGATGCGGCCATCAGGCTGGATCAGCATGCTGGCAGGGTATTCCTGGTCCTGCTGGCGCAATTGCGGCGGGTCGTTGACATCCGGCACTTGCAGGCGCACGGTGTCGCTGTCCACGCTGAATGCCGTCGTGCCGCCGGTGGCCGAGAGCGTGGCCAGTGTGCCGGCCTGCCCCGTCGTTTGGTCCCAGGCGTGGTAGCTCAGCGTGGTGGTGCCGCCCACTGCCCCTTCAGACACGAAGCGCAGGCTGTCGGCAGCGCGCATCAGCAGGGCCTGTCCGGCCAGAGCGGGGACACGGGTCCAGCTGGCCCCGCCATCGATGGAGTACTGCCAGTGGCCGATGGCGGTGTCGGCGGCGGTGATGGCGATGCCCCGCAACGCGCCGTTGTCCACATCGGTGGCTGAGCCGCCCAGCAGGCTGGCCACGGTGAAGCCGCCGCCCGGCGCGGCGTTCTCCTGCACATCGGGCAGCGCGGGCGCCGCCGGCACCATCACTGGCGCGTCATTGATGTCGGTCACGGTCTGGGCCAGCAGCTCCACGTTGGCGCTGAAGGCGGTGCTGCCGCCGTTCACGCTGGCATCCACGCGCGCACCTGCGGTGCCGCTGGTCTGGTCCCAGGCCCGCAAGCTCAGGGTCGCCGAGGTGCCGTTGCGGCCATCGGGCACGAAGCGCAGGCGGTCCGTGGCGTGCAGCAGCAACGCATTGCCTTCGCCGGTGCTACCCACATCCTGCCAGGTGCTACCGTCCAGGGAGTACTGCCAGTGGCCATTGCCGTCGGACGTGCCGGTGACGGCGATGCCCTGTAGCGCGCCAGCATCGGCGTCGCTGATGGGGGTACCGGCGACGATGGCGGCCACGCTGCGTCCGGCATTGGCGACCTCGTCCTCGGTCAGCACCGGTGCGCTGGGCAAGACCGGGGTCAGCACCGGCGCATCGTTCACATTGGCTACTGGCGCGGTCTCGGCGCTGGTCAGGCTCTCGCCCTTGCCACCACCGTCGACCCATTCCACCCGTACCGACAGGCGGGTCCCCACGTCGGCATCGGTCAGCAGGTGGGTGGCGCCCGTGGCCCCGGCGATGGCATTGCCGTCGCGCAGCCACTGGTAGCTGAAGGGGCCTAGGCCGTCGGCATCGGCGATGGTGCTGGTATCGGCTGTGAGGATTTCGTCTTCGGTCGGGGTGCCCACGACCACCGGCGTGCCGGTGGGCACATCCTCGACGTTGGCCACCGGTCCCACGGCCGCACTGGTCAGCGTCTCGACCGTGCCCTGCCCGTCGGTGTACTGCACCCGCACGCTGATCTGGCGCTGCACGTCCGCGTCGTCCAGCGTGTAGCTGGCACCGTTGGCGCCGGTGATCGCCACGCCGTCGCGTAACCACTGGATGCTGAAGGCGCCCAGCCCATCGGCGTCGGCGATCGTCGCGGTGTCCACCGTCAGCGTCTGGTCCTCGGTGGGCGTGCCGTTGACGACCGGCAGGCCGGTGGGCGCGTCGTTCACATTGGCCACCGGGCCGGTGGTAGCGCTGATCACGGACTCGCTGGCGCCGAAGCCGTCCACGTAGTTCACACGCACGCTGATCAGCCGACCCACGTCGGCATCGCCCAGCAGGTAGCGGGTGCCGGTGGCCCCGGCGATAGCCACGCCATCGCGCAGCCACTGCAGGCTGAACGGGCCCAGGCCATCGGCATCGGCAATCGCGCCGGTGTTGACCGTGAGCGTCTGGTCCTCGGTGGGTGTGCCGGTGATGGTGGGCAGGCCCGTGGGTGCGTCGTTCACATTGGCTACCGGGCCTACGCCAGCACTGACCAGTGCCTCGTTCGTGCCGCCCCCATCTGTCCAGGCCACGCGCACGCGGATGTCGTAGCCCACGTCGGCCTGGGTCAGCGTGTACGTGGCGCCACTGGCACCCGCAATCGGCACGCCGTCGCGCAGCCACAGGTAACTGAAGGTGCCCAGGCCGTCGGGGTCGGCAATGCTGGTGGTGTCCACCGTGAGCGTCTGATTCTGCACCGCACTGCCGTTGACCACCGGGCTGCCGGTGGGTGCCTCTGGCACGTTGGACACGGCGATAGCCAGGGCCTGGCTGTCGCTGCGTACGCCGTCGCTGACCTGCACTGTGACCTGGTAGATGCCGTCGGCGTCCGCGTCCTGCGGGTTCTCGAAGTTCGGCGCCATCGTGAAGCGCAGCACGCCGGTGGCGGCATCGATGGTGAAGCGTGCGGCATCGGCGCCACTGATGGAATACACGAGCCCGGCGGCCGGGGTGTCGATGTCGGTGGCGGCGACGGTGGTGACGGCGGTGGTGTTCTCCGCTACGTTGACCGCGGCGCTGGCACCGCCGCCGTTGCTGGTCAGCACCGGAGCCGTGTCGTCCAGGTCGGTGACGGTGATGGCCAGGTTCTGCACCGCGCTGCGCGTACCGTCGCTGACGGTGACCTGCACCAGGTAGACGTTATTGCCATCGGCATCTGCGGGCGCCTCGTGGTCCGGCGTGCTCAGGAAGGTCAAGGCACCGGTAGCGCTGTCGATGATCAAGCGTGCCGCATCGGCGCCGCCGCTGATGCTGTAGGCCAGCGTCTCGGCTGGCAGGTCGCCATCGCTGGCCGTCACAGTGGTGGCTAGGCTGCTGTTCTCGGCCACCGAGACCGCCGCAGCGCTGGTGAACACCGGCGTGTTGTCGTTCAGCGGCGTCACGCTGACGCTGAGGGCCTGGGTGTCGGTCAGGCTGCCGTCGCTGGCCTGCACCGTCACCTCGTAAACGTTGTCGGCATCGGCGTCGCCTGGGATCTCGAAGTCCGGCGCGGAGACGAAGCCCAGCACCCCGGTGCTGGCATTGATCAAGAAGCGCGCCGCGTCGACCCCGCCGACGATGCTGTAGACCGGTGTGGCTCCGTCCGCATCGGTGGCCGCCACGGTCGTCACCGCCGTGCTGTTCTCGGCCACGTTGATGCTGGCCGACGCGCTGCCGCCGTTGCTGGTGATCACCGGTGCGTTGTCGTTCACATCGGCCACGGCGATGCTGAAGTCCTGCGTGGCGCTGCTGCCGTCGCTGGAATGCGCGCGCACCGTGATCAGATGGCTGGTGGCGGTATCGCAGTCCAGCAGCGTGCCGTCGGACACCGTCACCACGCCGGTCGCGGAGTCGATGGCGAAGCGCCCTCCGGCGTTGTTGGTCAGGCTGTAGCTGACCGTGTGGTCAATGCCATCGGCATCCGTCGCGCGGGCGGTGAGGCCCACCGGCGTGCCGTTGGTGGCGTTCTCGATCACGGTGTTGGCGGCAGGGTTGGTGTCTGCCGGTGTGCTGACGGCGAACTCGTTCAGGTCGTTTACCGTGATGCTCAGCACCAGGGTGTCCGTCAGTGTGCCGTCGGAGGCGCGCACCGTCACCTGGTACAGGTTGTCGGCGTTGGCGTCTGCCGGGTTCTCGAAGTCCGGCGCGGTGACGAAGCGCAGCACGCCGGTGGCGGCATTGATGCTGAAACGGGCCGCATCGGCGCCGCCGACGATGCTGTAGGCGGGCGTGCTGCCGTCGGCATCCAGGGCCACGACCGTGGTCACCGCCGTGCCGATCTCGGCCACGCTGATGCTGGCCGTGGCGCCGCCGCCGTTGCTGGTGATGACCGGCGGGTTGTCGTTCAGGTTGGCGAGGCTGGCCGTGAAGACGGCGCTGCTGGTGGAGCCGTCGCTGCTGGCGGCCTGCACCGTGATGTTGTGGCTGGTGGCGCTCTCATAGTCCAGCAGCGTGCCGTTGGCCACCGTTACCACGCCGGTGGTGGTGCCGATGGCAAAGCGCCCGCCCGCGTTGTCCGTGAGGCTGTAGCTCACCGTGTTGTTGCTGCCGTCCGCGTCTACCGCCTGCGCGGTGATGCCCACCAGCGTTCCGTTGGCGGCGTTCTCGGCCACGGTGTTGGTGCCGGCATTGCTGTCCACCGGCGTGCCGACTGCGAACTCGTTCACATCGGTCACCGTGACCGTGAGGTCCTGCGTGTCGCTGAAGCTGCCGTCGCTGGCGCGCACGCTGACCAGGTAGCTGTTGTTGCCGTCGGCATCCAGCGGGGCCTCGAAGTTGGGCGCTACGGTGAAGGTCAGCACGCCGGTCGCCGCATCGATGCTGAAGCGGGCTGCATCTGCGCCGCCCACGATGCTGTAGGTCGGTGCCGTGCCGTCGGCGTCGGTGGCCACCACGGTGGTGACCGCCGTGGCGTTCTCGGCCACGTTGACAGCCGCCGTGGCGCCGGCGCCGTTGCTGGTGATCACCGGCGGGTTGTCATTCTGGTTTACCAGCGCGATCGTGAAGTCCGCCTCGCTGGCCGAGCCGTCGGCCGAGGCCGCGCGCACGCGGATCAGGTGGCTGCTGGCGGCATCAAAGTCCAGCAGCGTGCCATCGGCCACCGTCACCACCCCACTGACCGCATCGATCGCAAAGCGCCCGCCCGCGTTGTTGACCAGGCTGTAAGTCACGGTGTTGGTAGTCGCGTCCGCATCCACCGCCCGCGCAGTGATGCGCACCACGGTGGCGTTGGCGGCGTTCTCGGCCACGCTGTTGGCAACGCCGTCGAAGTCGCTGACCGGGCCGATGGTGAACTCGTTCACATCGGCCACCGGGATGTTGAACACGCGCTGGGTGCTGGAGCCGTCGCTGCTGGTGGCCTGCACGGTGATGCTGTAGGCCGTGGCCGCTTCGTAGTTCAATCGCGTTCCATCGGCCACCGTCACCACGCCGGTGCTGGCATCGATGGCGAAGCGGCCACCGGCGCTGTCGGCCAGGCTGTAAGTCACGGTGTCACCGCCGTCTGGGTCGGTGGCCAGCGCGGTGATGCCCGCAAGCGTGCCGTTGGCGGCGTTCTCGGCCACGCCGGCCGGCACCGGGTCGGTGTCGGCTATGGCGCCCACCCCGGCCTCGTTCACGTCCTGAAGGGTGATGGCAAAGACTGCGCTGGCGCTGGAGCCATCGCTGCTGGTCGCCAGCACGGTGATGCTGTGGCTGGCCTGGGTCTCGAAGTCCAGCAGGCTGCCGTTGGCCACTGTGACCACGCCGGTGGCGGCATCGATGGCAAAGCGCCCGCCGGCGTCGTCGGTCAGGCTGTAGGCGACGGTGTTGTTGCTGCCGTCCGCGTCCACCGCCAGGGCGGTTATGCCCACCTCGCTGCCATTGGCAGCCTGCTCGGCGACCTGGTTGGCGGCGTTGTCGTTGTCCACCGGTGTGCCGACGTTGAACTCGTCCACGTCGGTGACGGTGATCCGCAGGAACTGCGTGCCGGACAGCGTGCCATCGCTGGCGCGCACCTCCACGACGTAGAGGTTGTTGCCATTGTTGTCGCTGGGTGCCTCGAAGTCGGGTGCGGACACGAAGCGCAGCACGCCGGTGGCCGCATCGATGGCAAAGTGCGCCGCGTCGGTGCCACCGCTGATGCTGTAGACGAGCGTGGTGCCGGGGTCGGCGTCGCTGGCCACCACGGTGGTCACGGCGGTGCTGTTCTCCGCCACGTTGAGGTTGACGGTGGTCGGCCCGCCGTTGCTGGTGATGACCGGCGTGTTGTCGTTGATATCGGTCAGGTTCACCGTGAAGTCCGCCTCGGAGGCTGAGCCGTCGCTGGACTGGGCCCGCACGCGGATCTGGTGGCTGGTGGCGGTCTCGTAGTCCAGCGCGCTGGCCACCGTCACTACGCCGGTAGCCGCACTGATCGCAAAGCGCCCGCCGGCATCGTTCACCAGGCTGTAGTTCACCGTGTTGTTGCTGCCGTCGGCATCGACCGCCCGCGCTGTGATGCTGACCGCCGTGCCGATGGAAGCGTTCTCGGCCACGCTGTTGGCGCCGGCATCGGTGTCGGCCACCGGGCCGACATCGAACTCGTCCACGTCGGTCACGCGCACGCTGAGGGCCTGGGTGTCGGCCAGTTGCCCGTCGCTGGCCTGCACGACGACTTCGTACAGGTTGTTGCCGTCCTGGTCGGCCGGGCTTTCGAAGTTGGGCGGCGCCAGTAAGCGCAGCACGCCGGTGGCGGCATCGATCGAGAACAGCGCGGCATCGGCGCCGCCGACGATGCTGTACTGGGTGGCCGGGCCGTCGGCATCGGTGGCCACCACGGCGGTCACGGGTGTGATGGCCGCAGTGTTCTCGGCCACGTCGAGGCTGGCCGTTGCACCGCCGCCGTTGCTGGTGATGACAGGGGGGGAGTCGTTCAGGTCGGTGACAGTCAGGGTGGCGGTGTCGGAGGCGCTGCTGAAGGCGCTGGTGCCGCCGGTGCTGCTGGTATCGGCCTTCATGCCGGCCGTGCCGCTGCTGCGGTCCCAGGCGCGGTAGCTGATGGTGGCGGTGGTGCCGTCCAGCGTGTCGGGCACGAAGCGCAGGGAGTCGCTGGCGCGCAGCAACAGGGACTGCCCGGTGCTCACCACGCCCACGTCCTGCCAGGTGGTGCCATCCAGCGTGTACTGCCAGCGGCCGTTGCCGTTGGCCGTGGCGGTGAGGGCGATGCCTTGCAGCGCGCCGTTGTCCACGTCGGAGATGCTGGCGCCAAGGATGCTGGCGACCGTCTGGCCGGTGTTGTCGACATCGTCTTCGTCTATGGCGGCCAGCACCGGCGACTGGGGCGTGAGCACCGGTGCGTCGTTGACTGAGCCGACCGTCTGCATGGCGGTGTCGGCGGCAGCGCGGAAGGCGCTGGTGCCGCCGCCAGCGCCCACGGCCACCTTGTTGCCGGCCGTGCCGTTGCTCTGGTCCCAGGCGCGGTAGGTCAGCGTGGCCGTGCCGCCGTTCAGGCCATCGGGCACGAAACGCACGCTGTCGCTGGCGCGCAGCAGCAGGGCATTGCTGGCATCCACCACACCCACAGCCTGCCAGGTGCTGCCGTCCAGCGTGTACTGCCACTGGCCGTTGGCGCCGGACAGGCTGGTGATGGCGATGCCTTGCAGCGCGCCCGTGTCCGCGTCGCTGACGCTGGCGCCCACAATCGAGGCCACGCTCTGGCCGGTGGGTGCCGTGTTGTCCTCGTCGATGGTCGGCAGGCTCGGGGCGGCGGGTGTGAGCACCGGCGCATCGTTAGCCGCCGTGATGGGCTGGGTGATCGAGCGCTGGCTGCTGCTGAAGGCGCTGGTGCCGCCGTTGCTGGCGGTGCTGACGCGGTCGCCCACGGTGCCGCTGCTCTGGTCCCAGGCCCGGTAGCTGAGCGTGGCGTTGCCGGCGTCTTGCGTGGCTGGCACGAAGCGCAACTGGTCGGTCGCGCGCAGCAGCAGCGCGCTGGTGTTGGAGACGCTGCCCACCGCCGTCCAGCTGACCCCATCGGTGGAGTACTGCCAACTGCCGGTGTCGCTGCTGGCGGCCACGATGGCCATGCCCTGCTGCGCGCTGCTGTCCACATCGGTGACAAAGCCGGTCACGAGGCTGCCCACGGTCTGCGCAGGGCTGCTGGCGGCATCCTCGCTGACCGCCAGCAAGTTGCTGTTGCCGGGCACGAGGGAGGGGGCATCGTTGACGCTGCTGACGGTGATGGTCGCCGTGTTGTTGCCGGTGCTGAAGGCGCTGCTGCCGCCGACCGTGCCGGTGTCGGCGGTACTGCCGGCGCTGCCGCTGGTCTGGTCCCAGGCGAGGTAGCCGAAGCTGGCCGTGGTGGCGTTCTGCGCATCGGGCACGAAGCGCACCTGGTCGCTGGCGCGCAGCAGTAGCGCGGCACCGGTACTGGGGCTGCCCATGCTGGTCCAGCTGGTGCCGCCGTTGAGTGCGTACTGCCACTGGCCGTTGCCGCTGTTGACGCTGGTGATGGCGATGCCCTGTGCGGCGCCGCTGTCTGCATCGCTGATGCTGGTGCCCAGGAACGAGGCCACGGTCTGGCCGGCGTTGGCGGTGGCGTCTTCGTTGATGGGGGTCAGGGCCGGGCTTACCGGCGCCAGCACCGGGGCGTCGTTGACCGGCGTAATCGCCAGACTGGCGGTGTCGCTGGCGCTGCTGAAGGCGCTGGTGCCACCGCCGGCGTCCGGCACGACCTTGGCTCCGGCGCTGCCCGCGCTCTGGTCCCAGGCGCGGTAGCTCAGCGTAGCGGTGCCGCCGTTGGCACCGTCGGGCACGAAACGTAAGCTGTCGCTGCCGCGCAGCAGCAGCACGCTGGTGGCATCCACCGCGCCCACGTCGGTCCAGCCGCTGCCAGTGTCGTATTGCCAGCGGCTGGTGCTGGCGGCAGGCACCGTTAGCCCGTGGATGGCGATGCCCTGCAGCGCGCCGTTGTCCACGTCGGCGCTGCTGGCGCCCAGGAAGGAGGCGACGGTCTGCCCGGCGTTGGCGACAGCATCCTCGGTGATCGGCGCCAGGCTGGGCGCGGCCGGAGTGAGCACTGGCGCATCGTTGACGCTGGCCGCGGTCAGCGTGGCGGTGTCGGTGGTGCTGCTGAAGGCGCTGGCGCCGCCGTTGGTGGTGGTGTCGGCGCGCCCGCCAGGGGTGCCGCTGGTCTGGTCCCAAGCGCGGTAGGTCAGCAAGCCGCTGGTGCCGTTGCGCCCGTCGCCGGTGAAGCGCAGGAAGTCGCCAGGGCGCAGCAGTAAGGCGTTGTTCTCGCTGGCGCCAGTGAACAGGGTCCAGTTGACGCCGTCGGTGCTGTATTCCACTGTCCCGTTGCCGATCACCAGGCTGGTGATAGCCATGCCCTTGAGCGCGCCGCCGTCCACGTCGCTGATGCTGTCCAGGCCGATCTGGGTGAAGACCTGGCGCTGCAGCACCATGTCTTCGGTGATGGCGGGCAGCACGGTGTTGATGGACGTGAGCACCGGTGCGTCGTTGATTTCTGTGACCGTGAGGCTGGCGGTGTCGCTAGCGTTGCTGAAGGCGGTGAGGCCGCCAGTGGCGGCGGTGGAGACCTTGGTGCCAGCCGTGCCGCTGGTCTGGTCCCAGGCGCGGTAGGTCAGTGTGGCGCTGGTGCCGGTGCGCCCGTCGGGCACGAAGCGCACGCGGTCGGAGTCACGCAGCAGCAGCGATTGGGTACTGTCCACCGTGCCCAGAGCGCTCCAGTTCGTGCCACCGTCCAGCGAGTACTGCCAGCTCCCGTTGCCGGCTGACTGGCTGGTGATGGCGATGCCGGGCAGCGCACCCGCGTTGGCGTCGGACACGCTGGTGCCCAGAAACGAGGCCACGGTCTGCCCGGCGTTGTTCGCCGCGTCCTCGTTGATGGTCGTGAGCGCAGGTGCGATGGGCGTGAGCACCGGTGCGTAGTTGGCGGCCGTGACGGTGATGCTGGCGCTGTCGCTGGCCGTGCTGAAGGCGCTGGTGCCGCCGTTGGAGGTGGTCGCCACCTTGTTGCCGGCGCTGCCGCTGGTCTGGTCCCAGGCGCGGTAGCCCAGGCTGGCCGTGGTGGGGTCCTGCCCGTTGGGCACGAAGCGCAGCAGGTCGCCGGAGCGCAGCAGCAGCGAGGACGCGCCGCTGACAGCGCCGATGTTGGTCCAGCCACCGCCGGTGTTGTATTCCCAGGTGCCGTTGCCGCTGCTGGTGGAGGTGATGGCGATGCCGTACGGCAGGCCGATGCCGTCGGGGTCGGTGATGCTGGATCCGACGATGCTGGCCACGCTCTGGCCGGCGGTGTTGGTCTGGTCGGCCACCAGGCTGGTCAGGGTCGGTGCGAAGGGTGCCAGCACCGGCGCGTCGTTGGTGGCGGTGATGCTGACGGTGGTGCTGCCGCTACCGGTCAGCACGCCGCCCGGGCCCTGGGCGCCGGCGTTGCCGTCGCCCAAGCTCCAGGCGATCTGCACCGAGGCGGGCGGTGCGTCGCTGCCGTTGGCGTAGGCGATGGCCTGCAGCACCCCGTTCACGCGCGCCTGGGTGGCGCTGGCGTTGAAGCTCAGCACCAGTGTGCCGGCGCTGTTCTGGGTAACGGTGCCGACGGTGGTGCCGTTGTAGACCAGCGCACCGCCTTCGGCCAGCGTGCCCAGCAGGCCGGTGGCGGAGAAGATGTCCTGTGCGTTGGCGCCGCCGTTGCGTGCCAGGGTGAGTGTGGCGTCGGCGTAGTTGTTGGCGGCGGCCAGTTCGGGGTCCGTGACGGTGGCGCTGGCGCCCAGCACGCTGGGCGCGCCGCCCTCGGTGTGGGCCACGGGACCCAGGCCACTGAACGCCGGCGCGTCGTTGATGTCGCTGACGGTGATGCTGGCGGTGTTCGTCGTGGTGCTGAAGGCAGTGCTGCCGCCGTTGCTGGCGGCATTACCTATGCTACCGGCCGTACCGCTGCTGCGGTCCCAGGCCCGGTAGGTGAGCGTGGCGCTGGTGCCCTGCACGCCATCGGGCACGAAGCGCACGCGGTCGGTGTCACGCAGCAACCGCGCGCTGGCATCGCTGGCGGTGCCCAGGGCCTGCCAGGTGCTGCCGCCGTCCACCGAGTACTGCCACTGGCCATTGCCGTTGGTGCTGCCGGTGATGGCGATGCCTTGCAGCGCGCCCGGGTCGGCGTCGGTGATGGTGGCGCCGACGATGGAGGCCACGGTCTGGCCGGCGTTGGCCACATCGTTCTCGGTCAGCGGGGTCAGCACAGGCACGGCCGGGGCCAGCACCGGGGCGTCGTTGACGTTGGTGACGGTAATGCTGGCGGTATTGGTGTTTGTGCTGAAGGCTGTGGTGCCACCGCCCGCGCCGGGGTTGACCTTGCTGCCGGTGGCGCCACTGGTCTGGTCCCAGGCGCGGTAGCTGATGGAGCCGGTGGTGCCGTTGACCCCATCAGGCACGAAGCGCACGCGGTCGGTCGCGCGCAGCAGAAGCGCCGAGCTGCCGCCCACGCTGCCAATGGCATTCCAGCTGGCACCGTCGTCCAGCGAGTACTGCCAGCTACCGTTGCCGTTCACCGTGGCGTTGATGGCGATGCCCTTGACCGCGCCGCTGTCTACATCGCCGATGGCCGCGCCGGTGAAGGAGTCCACCGTCTGGCCGCTGTTGGTGGTCTGCTTCTCGGTCAGGGGGTTGAGCGTGGGCGTGGCTGCGGTCAGCACGGGCGCGTCGTTGAGCGGGGTGACCACCAGGGTGGCGGCATCGCTGGCGGTGCTGAAGGCGGTGCTGCCGCCGGTGCTGGTGGCCATGGCCTTGCCGCCTGCGGCGCCGGCGGTCTGGTCCCAGGCGCGGTAGCCGATGCTGGCCGTGGTGCCGTTCTGGCCGTTGGGCACGAAGCGCAGCAGGTCGCTGGAACGCAGCAGCAGCGCGCCGTTGTTGTCCACCGTGCCCACGGCGCTCCAGTTGGTCCCGCCGTCGAGCGAGTATTCCCACTGGCCGTTGGTGCTGCTGGCCGTGTGGATGGCAATGCCCTGCACCGCACCGTTGTCGATGTCGCTGATGGAGCCACCCACGAAGGAGGCGACCGTCTGCCCCGTCGGGGTGGTCTGGTCTTCCGTGATGCCGGCCAGGCTGGGGCCGATGGGCGTGAGCACGGGCGCGTCGTTGGCCGCCACGATGGTGACGGACGCGGTGTTGGTCGCGGTGCTGAAGGCCGTGGTGCCGCCCGTGGCCGTGGCGTCGGCCTTGGTACCGGCGCTGCCGCTGGTGCGGTCCCAGCCGTGGTAGGTCAAGGTGGCCGTGCCGCCATTGGTGTCGTCGGGCAGGAAGCGCACGTAGTCGGACGAGCGCAGCAACAGCGCCGAGGCACCACTGACGCTGCCCACATCGGCCCAGGCCACGCCGGTGTAGAACTGCCAGCGGCCCACGCTGCCGGTCGCTCCGGTGATGGCGATGCCTTGCTGCGCACCGTTGTCCACATCCGTCAACCGGCTGCCCAGCAAGGTGGAGACCAGCGTGCCGCCGGGGTCGGTATTGCTCTCATTGACGCTCGCGATCGAGGTGGTGGTGCCGCTTAGCGCTGGCGCATCGTTGACCGGGCTGACCGTGAGCGCAGCGGTTTCCAGCGCCGTGCTGAAGGCCGCCTGGCCACCGCTGCTGGTGGTGCTGACCTTGGCTCCAGCGCTGCCGCTGCTCTGGTCCCAGGCGCGGTAGGTCACGGTGGCGGTGGCACCGTTGCTGCCGTCAGGGGCAAAGCGCAACCTGTCGTTGGTGCGCAGCAGCAGGGAGTTGGAGGCATCCACCGCGCCCACCGCCGTCCAGCTGCCGCCGCCGTCCAGCGAATACTGCCACTGCCCGCTGGCACCGGTGACCGCGGTGATGGCGATACCTTGCACGGCGCCGGTGTCCACATCGGTGACGCTGCTCCCGAGGAAGGCGGCCACCGTCTGGCCAGCCGGGTTGGCATCGTCCTCGGTGATGCCGGTCAAGGTCGGGGCGATCGGCGTCAGCACCGGCGCGTCGTTGATCGATAGGACGGTGACGCTGGCCCCGGCGCTCTGCACGCTGAAGGCCGTGCTGCCACCGGTCACGGAGGCATCGGCATTGCCGTAGCGCGTGCCGCTGGTTTGGTCCCAGCCCAGGTAGGTCAGTGTGGCCGTGCCGCCATTGGTGCCGTCGGGCCGGAAGCGCACCAGGTCGCTGGCGTCCAGCAGCAGGGCGTTGCTGGCGCCGCGGGCGCCGATGGCCACCCAGGTGCTGCCGTTGAAGTACTGCCAGGTGCCCATGCTGCCCGTTGTGCCGATGATCGCGATGCCTTGCACGGCACCGGCGTCCACGTCGCTGAGCCGCACGCCCAGCAGGTCGGCCCCTGATGTCCCGCCCGGGGTACTGTTGTCTTCGCTGACATTGGGCAGGATCGAGGTGCCACCCACCAGCACCGGCGCGTCGTTGACCGCCGTTACGGTGATTGGTACGGTGTCGCTGTCGGTGCTGGTGCCGTCGTTTGACAGCATGGTCAGCGTGGCGCTGCCGTTGTAGTTCGCGCCGCCCTGGTAGCTCAACGTGGCCAGCGCGGCGTTGGCCTGCGCCAGCGTGCCGCTGAATGTGAGCGATGCGCTGCTGTTGGCCCCGGCGGTCAGTGTGGCGCCGCCCGCCAGACTGACGGTCAGGCTGCCGTTGGTCACGGACAAGGTGATGCTGACCGTGCTGGCACCCGGGCTGACGAGCGACAGGCCGCCGATGGTCTGGGCCGTGTCTTCGGGCACAGTCTGCGGGCCCGGCACGGTGTTGCGCGGGCGGCCTTCCACGATGGCCTGGTTGGCCGAGAACTCGGAGGTGTCGGATAAGGCGGTGTAGTCGGCATTGGCGCGCGTGGCCGTGGCGCTGACCAGCACCGCGCTGGCGGCAGTGGCCAGAGTGGTGTTGAAGCTGGCGTTGCCCGAGCCATCGGTCGTTACGTTGACGAAGCCGAGGTAGGTGCGCCCCTCACCGTTGCCCGACGCGCCGGCTACGTCGTTGCCGAAGAATTCGATGCGGTAATTGGTGCTGGCCGTGCTGTTGAGCGTGCCGCGCACCACCAGTTGGCCGCCGGGGGTTGTGTAGGCCTCGGTCAGCACCGGAAAGTTCTGCAGGTTGTTGGGGCCGGTGTCGGCATCCCCCGTGTCGTTGGCGGTCACGCCCGTGGCGTCCAGGTCGATGCCCAGTCCGGTGCCGGCGGTGTTGGTCACCATGTTGCCCAGGATCGCGTTGCCCGTGCCGCTGCGCACACGGATGGCGGCGTTGGCGCCGGCGCTCTGGTTGCTGTACAGGATGGTGTTGCCCTGGCCCGCGCCGGTGCCCCCCACCAGCACGTTGTTGCTGCTCTGGATGTCGATGGCGCTGAGCGACGAGCCCCAGTTGGCCGTACCGGCCAGGTCGGTGCCGATGCGGTTGCCCTGCACCACCACCCCATCGCTGTTCACCGCAACCGTGATGGCGGTGCCAGCGCCGCCGATCCAGTTGTTGGTGATCACGGTGCCAGGGGTCAACGCCAGGGAGATGCCGATCGTCGGGCTGGCCAGCAGCGCGGTCCCGGCGGCATTAATGCCGATGCGGTTATTGTGGATCACGGTGCCGGTCCCGCCCGCGAACACCGAAATGGCATCGTCCTGGTGGCCGCCGATCAGGTTGCCTTCGACGCGCTGGTTCGTGCCACTGATCGAAATGCCGCCCTGGAAGCCGGTGAAGCCCGTGGTACCCGTCGCGTTGACACCCACGTAGTTGCCGATCACCTGGTTGCCGCTGCCGCCCTGGTTGATGGTGTTGAGCGCGCTGTTCGAGCCATCCAGGCCCAGCACGTTGCGGTCGGCCGCCGTGTTGCCACCGATGGTGTTGTTGTTGCCGCTGATCAGCAGAGCCCGGTTGCCACTGCTCGTGGCGACCTGCTCGCCGCTTGCACCGATGGCACCGAGGTAGTTGCCCACGATCAGGTTGCCGTTGGAGCCCGACGCTATCTCGATGGCCGCATCCCGGTAGTTCTGGATCACCAGACCGCGGATGGTGGAGCCGCCGGCCGTGCTGGTCAGCAGCAGCGCATCGGTGCTCGTCGTGCCGACCTGGTTGGCGTTGAGCACCACGGCCGGTCGGCTACCGTTGGTGGCAAAGCTGTCGTCGGTGCTGGCGTCTAGGATGACGGCACCGGTGATCGAAGGCAGGGCCGAGGTCAGCGTGATGGTGTGCACGCTAGTGCTGGCGATGCCGAAGTGGATCCTGTCCGCACCGCCCGTGCCGTTGGCCGTGTTGTTGGCCGCAGTGATCGCCTCGCGCAGCGACACGAATCCGTCCGCCCCCTTGTTGGCCAGCAGCGTGGACAGGCTGGTGGTGTCGCCGTCCAGCGTGTCGGCCGCCGTGTCCACCACGATGGTGGCCTGCACAGAGGAGATCGTCACCACGTTGCGCGCGAACTCCGAGGTGTCGGTGAAGGTGGTGAAGGCAGCGTTGCTCTTGGTGGCCGTGGCCGAGATGCTGTAGCCCACGGGCACATTGGCCGACAGCGTGGTCGAGAAACTGGCATTGCCCGAGCCGTTGGTCGTCACGTTGACGAAGCCCAGGTACAACTGCCCCTCGCCATGGTCAAGCGTGGGGCTGGTGGCATTGGCGAAGAATTCGATGCGAAAGTAGCTGCTGGCGTTGCTGTTGAGCGTGCCGACCACCTGCACCTGGCTACTGCCGTTGGTCGTGGCCAGGGTCAGCACCGGGAAGTTCTGGTAGTTGTTGGGCCCGGTGTCGCCATCGCCCGTGTCGTTGCCCGACACGCCCGAGCCCCCATGGTCGATGCCCATGCTGTTGTTGGCAGTGCCGTAGATGCTGTTGCCCAGCACCGTATTGCCCACCGTGGTGGTCGCCGCAGCACTGGCACCGATGTGGATGCCGTCGGAGCCGTTGTTCAGCTGGTTGCTATTGGCGATGGTGTTGCCTTGGCCCGCGCTGGTACCACCCACCAGGTTGGTGTTGCTCGTCCCGTCGACGTAGATGCCGTGGTCACCCACGCCCCAGTTGGCGGTGCCGACTAGGTCTGTGCCGATGCGGTTGCCCTGGAGCGTGTTGCCGCTGCTGTCCAACAGGTAGACACCGCGCACGCCCGAGGCTGCGATCAGGTTGCCAGCCGCAGCCGAGCCGATGGTGTTGTTGTTGGAACCTGCCGTCAGGTTGATGCCATCTGCGGCGTTGCCGATGGTGGTGCTGGCGGTGGCGTCCGTGCCGATGTAGTTGCCCAGGATCTGGTTGCCAATGGAGCCACTCAGGAAGATGCCATTGGCGCTGTTGCCGGACACCACGTTGCGGTCTGCCGCGCTGCTGCCCCCGACGATGTTGTTGTTGCCCCGCACGGAGATGCCCGACTGGCCGTTGCCTACGCCGCCGGCCGTACCTGCCGAAGTGAGGCGGCCGACGTAGTTGCCCGCGATGGTGTTGCCGTCCGATCCGGTGTCGATGCGAATGCCGTTCTGCTGGAAGTTCTGGACGACCAGGCCACGGATGGTCGAGCCGTCGGCTGTTGCAGTCAGTACCAGGCCATCGCCGTTGAGATTGTTGCCGTTCAGCACGATGGCTGGACGGCTGCTGTTGGCAGCGAAGCTGTCGTCGGTACTGGCGTCGATCACTACCGCGCTGGTGATACTCGGCAGCAGCGAACCCAGCGTGATGGTGTGCACCCCGGTGCCGCTGATGCCGAAGTGGATGCGGTCCGCCCCGCCCGTACCGTTGGCCGTGTTGTTGGTGGCGGTGATCGCTTCGCGCAGCGAGACGAAACCGTCCGCCCCCTTGTTGGCCAGCAGCGTGGACAGGCTGGTGGTGTCGCCGTCGCTCGTGTCGGCCCCGGTGTCCACCACGATGGTGGCCTGCACGGACGATATCGCCACCACGTTGCGCGCGAACTCCGAGGTGTCGGTGAAGGTGGTGTAGGTCACGTTGGACTTGGTGGCCGTGGCCGACACCACGTAGCCCACCGGCACCGCCACCCCCGACAAGGTGGTCGCGAAGCTGGCATTGCCCGATCCGTTGGTGGCCACGTTGAGGAAGCCCAGGTAGATCTGGCCCTCGCCGTAGCCGGTAGTGTCACCCGTGGGGGAGGCGAAGAACTCGATGCGGTAGTAACTGCTGGCCGTGCTGTTCAGCGTGCCGGCTACGTCCACGCTGCTGCTGCCGTTGGTCTTCGCCAGCGTCAGCACCGGGAAGTTCTGCAGGTTGTAGGCGCAGGTGTCGTCGTCGCCGGCGTCATTTGGCGTGACGCTGACGTTGATCAAGTCGATGCCAATGCCAACGTTGCCGAACACCAGGTTGCGCAGCAGCGTGTTGCCGGTGCTCGAACTGGTCAGCACCTTGATGCCACCGGTGAAGACCCCCCCCTTGCCGTTGAAGGCGATGATGTTGTCCAGGATCTGGTTGTTGCTGGGGCCGCTGAAGGGGGCATTTGCGTCCTCGAGCAGGATGCCGCTCTGCTGCGAGCCCCAGTCCAGCGTGCCAGTCAGATCGGTGCCGATGCGGTTGCCCTGGATCAGCGTGCCGGTGCTGGTCCCATCGATCTCGATGCCGATCAGACCTGCCCCCGCGATCCAGTTGCCGTCAGTGGCGCCCGGGCCACCGACCACCGTGTTGTCTGCACCGTCGTAGATGTAGATGCCGTCGCTGCCGGTTCCGAGCAGAGTCGTGCCGTCGGCCCCGACACCGATCCAGTTGCCCTGGATGGTGTTGCCGTCGCTGGTTTCCCCGTCGATCTGGATGCCTTCGGAGCCGCTGGCCGCGATGATGTTGCGCTGGTTGGTGTTGCTGCCGCCAATCGTGTTGCCCGTGCTGCCGGCCTCCATGCGAACACCGTCGAAGGTGTTGCCGATGGCCGCGGTGCCAGCCAGGTTGGTGCCGATGTAGTTGCCGACCACCTGGTTGCCGCTGGCTCCGTTGATGACGACACCATTGGCATTGCCGGAGACGAGGTTGCGGTCGGCTACGGTGGTGCCGCCAATGGTGTTGTTGGCACCTAGCACGTTGACACCCGCGCCCCCGTTGCCCACGCCGCCGCTGTTGCCGGTGGCCGCCAGGCTGCCGATGTAGTTGCCCGCGATGGTGTTGCCATCCGAGCCACTGTTGATCTGGATGCCGTCGAGGTCGAAGTTGCGGATCACCAGCCCGCGGATGGTCGAGCCGCCCGAGCCGCTGGCCAGCACCAGGCCGTCGCTGTTGAGGCTGTTGCCGTCCAGGATGATGGCCGGGCGGCTTCCGTTGGCCGCAAAGCTGTCGTCGGTGCTGGCGTCGATCACCACGCTGCGCGTGATGTTGGGCAGCGCCGAGCCCAGCGTGATCGTGTGCACGCCGCTGCCCGCGATGTTGAAGCGGACCAACGTGGGCTGCGCGCCGGCTGCGGTGTTGTTGATGGCGGTGATGGCCTCGCGCAGCGAGACCAGGCCGTCGGCGCCCTTGCTGGCCAGCAGGGCCGACACACTGGCGGTGTTGCCACCCAGGTTGTCGGCCGTGGTGTCGACGGTCAGCACGGCCACGCTGGCCAGGCGGGCGGAGAACTCCGAGGTGTCGGTGAAGCTGCTGAAACCGGCGTCGGACCGTGTCGCCGTGGCCGTGATGAAGGAACCCACAGGCACCGTGGCCGACAACGTCGTGCTGAAGCTCGCATTGCCGGAGGCGTCCGTGCCCACGTTGACAAAGCCCAGGTAGGTGCGCCCCTCGCCGTTGTTGGTAGCGCCCGACGGCGCGCTGAACAACTCGATGCGGAAGTAGCTGCTGGCAGTGCTGTTGAGGGTCCCTCCGACCATGACGAAACCGGCGCCATCGGTGGCGGCCAGGGTCAGCACCGGGAAGTTCTGCAGGTTGTTGGCACCGGTGTCGGCATCGCCCGTGTCGTTGGCCGTCGCGCCGCTCGTGCCCAGGTCGATGCCCAGGCCGCTGGTGCCGGCCACGGTGCCGTAGACGCTATTGCCCAGGATCGCATTGCCTGTGCCGCTGGTGACGGTGATGCCGTCGTAGGTCGACGCGGCCTGGTTGCTGTTGGCGACGATGTTGCCCTGGCCGCCACCGGTGCCGCCGATCAGGTTGTTGCTGCTCGCGATCTGGATGCCATTGCGCTGGACGCCCCAGTTGGCCGTGCCCGCCGCATCGGTGCCGATGCGGTTGCCCTGCACGGTGACGCCGTTGGCCGACGCGCTGATCAAGATCCCGGACTCTGCCGCGCTGGCTATCACATTGCCCGTGAGCAAGGTGCCGGCCCCAGCCGACTGCATCCACAAGCCGCTGGTGGGTGCGCTGACCACGGCCGTGCCGGCGGCATTCGTTCCGATCAGGTTGTTGTGCACGACCGTGCCTGCGCCGGTGGTGCTGATATACACGCCGAAATCACCGTCAGCCGCGATCACGTTGCCTTCGATGCGGGTCGAGGCGGCGTCGAGTACGTTGATGCCCGCCTGCGCCCCGCTGAAGGCCGTGCTGCCATCGGCGCCGATGCCGATGTAATTGCCCAGGATCTGGTTGCCTGTGGCTGTGCCGCCCAAGACGAGCAGTCCGTAGACACCACCGGCTCCGCTGGTGCCCATCACGTTGCGGTCCGCCGCCGTGCTGCCGCCGATGGTGTTGTTCGCGCCCTCGATGAACATCGTGTAGGACGCATTGGCGGACGCCGCCAGGTTGCCGGTTGCCGCCACGGCGCCCAGGTAGTTGCCCACAATGGTGTTGCCGTCGGAGCCTGCGTCGATGTTGATCGCCGCGCCGCTGAAGTTGCGGATCACCAGGCCGCGGACGGTGGAGCCGTCGGCGGTGGCGCTCAGGCTCAGCCCATCGACGTTAAGGCCATTGCCGTTGATGACAATGGCGGGCTTGCTACCGTTCGCAGCAAAACTATCGTCGGTAGTGCCATTGATGATCACCGCACCGGTGATCGTGGGCAATGCGCTCGCCAGCGTGATGGTGTGCACCCCCGTGCCGCTGATGTTGAAGTTGATGGTGTCGGTGCCCGCGTTAGCATTGGCATCGGTGATAGCCTGGCGCAGGGAGCCCGCACCGGTGTTGTTGGTATTGGTGACGGTGTAGGTGGCCAGCACCGCGTTGTATGCGGCCTGCCCGGTCGCGTCGATGGCACTGGCTGCCTGGATGTTGCCGGTCTGCATCTCCAGTACCCAGTCTCCGCCGAGTCCGGCGGCACCCGTGAGGTTGTCTGAGGCGGCCACATCGGCCCCCGTCAGCTGTGCCAGGTTCAGCACCAGCGCCTGGCCGTCGGTGGTACTGGCCACGTCGCAGCCGTAGAGCAGAAGGTCGGCATCGCCGCTCAGGTGTCCGCCCCAAGCGGCGATTTCGTCGGCGCGCAGCATCAGTGCTTCCTGGTCCAGCGCAGTGTTGCCCAGCGTCACACTACCCGCGTTGCCATGCGCCACTACATGCACAGCGGTGACATCGTTGCGGTCGGCCAAGGTGGACGAAACCAGCGCGATGCCGTCATCGTCCACACCAATGCGCACGACTTCAATGTGTCGCCCCGCTGCTGCCTGCGCAGCGATGTCGGCAATCAACATGTCGGCATCTGGCACGCGCTCGTCGATGAACACCAGTTCCGTGGCATCACGCGGTGTCTCGGCCTCGGGCTGGACTTCGGCCCGCGCCACCGTGGCTGCCTCCTGCGCCAGCAACGGCGTGGCCACTACTGCCGCTGGATGGTCGGCGGCGTAGAGGATGCGCGGTTCTACGTCTTCGAGGACGGCGCGGCGGTGGGTGGAGTCAACCATGGTGGAGTAAGCAGGCGATCAGCGTGCAGTGGATGCAGGTGGCTTGGCTGTTCGTAGGCCGAGGTCGACCTTGCAGCGCAGCCCGGCGGGCAGGCTGGCATCGGCGTTGGGCAGGTCCAGCCGCATCCGGAAGGTGTTGCTGGCCGGGTCAAGCACCCGGTCGATCTGGGCGATGCGTGCGCTGCGTGGCGCAGCGCCAGGCAACTCGGGCGACACCATCACCTCTTGCCCCGGCTTGAGGCTGCCAAACAGCGCAGTTGGCGCCACCACCTCCACACGCAGCCGATGGATCGCTGCTACTTTGAGCAGAGGCTTGTCTTCAAAGCGTTCGCCGGGGTTGGCGTAGCGTTCGGTGACCACGCCGTCGAATGGGCTGCGCAAAATGCGCTGCGAAGCTTGTGCGTCTGATATGTGCACTTCTTGCGTCAGCGTGCGCAGGCTTTCGCGGGCTTGGGCTACCTTTTCATGGGCTACGCGCAATTCGGCATGGGCCTGTTCGACGGCCTGCGTCGAGATAAAGTTCTCGGCTTTTAACGAGCGTGATCGTTCCAGCTTGAGTTGGGCCAGATCCCGTGCCGCCAATGCACCGCGCAGTTCGGCTTCGCTATGGGCCCGCGAACGCGCCACCTCGTTGCTGGCCCGCTCCACTTCGGCGCGCAGCCGGATCAGCACCTGGCCCTTGCGCACCGTGTCGCCGCGTTCCACCTCGATGGTGTCCACTATACCGATGACTGCGCTGCCGATGTCGGCCACCCGCTCGGGCAGGATAAGGCAAGCCAATGGGGCCATGGACGGGGCGGGCGTGGTAGCCGGTATTGGCTGAGCGGCGACCGGCAGGGCGGTGGCCAGCAGCCCAAGGCAGAAGCCCAGGGCCAACCTGTGCGCGATGGCATCGGGCGGATTTCGGAGGGCGGAAATCGGGCGGTGGTACTTATGATTTTTCATTCGGTCGATCCACAGAAGGACAGGCCGTCGTCTGTGGCCAGGTCGTGTCGGAACAATTGGCGGCGGCGGCGTGCCCGGTGGTCTTCTTGCCGTATCTGGGCGGCGCGTCGCCATAACGATTGCAGTGGGGCAGGCACCGGTACCAGGCCGTCAGTGGAAGCCATGCCAAGACACCAGGCGCGTAGTACCGTGGCCAGGCGGCTGGTGTCGTGGGGAGCCAGGACCTGCCAAACCTCGCCGCTGCCGGGCTCGCCTTGGCGCGCTGCGCGGCCCAGAAGCTGGCGGTCGTGGCGCTTGGATGGATTGCGTTGACAACACAGCACGTGCAGGCCCCCTGCGGCCAGGGCTTCGGCATCGATGTGGATGTCGGTACCGCGCCCAGCCATATTGGTCGCCACCGTGACCTGGCCGCTTCGCCCAGCGTGGGCCACGATGGCCGCCTCTTCGGCATCGAAGCGCGCATTCAGTACCGCGTGGTGGATTCCGGCCTGGCGCAAGGCAAGGCCCATGGCCTGGGAAGCTTCGACCGAATCGCAACCGATCAGCACTGGGCGACCAAGGGCGACCAGTTCCTGCGTGCGTTCCACCGCAGCGTGGCGCCGTGCGGCCTCGTCAGCATACAGGCGCGTGGGCCAGGCCATGCGTTGGCTCGGTCGCCGCAGTGGCACCTGCACCATGCTGCAGCCGTACAGAGAGCGCAACTCGGCCTGTGCTTCGCGCAGGGTGCCGCTCATGCCGCCCAGGCGGTGGTAGCGCCGAAAGAAGCGTTGAAACGTGATTTGCGCCAGGGTTTCCATCTCGGGCGGCACCTTGCAGCCTTCCTTGATGGACACCAGCGCATGCAGGCCGCGTGACCATTTCCGGCCCTCGGCGATGCGGCCACTGACGGAGTCTACGATGGCGATTTCTGGGCCATCCTCCAGGTCTGCCGATGGCATGAGCAGGTAGTCCCGGTCGCGCGCCAGTGCGTGCCGCGCGGTAAGCGCAGTGGCCAACGTTTCATCGCGGTGGCGCGCATTCAGCCATAGCGGGCCGAGCTTGGCGGTGAGGCTGGCGATGTGCGCGCGGCCCGCCTCCGTGAGTTGCACGTGTTGCTCGCCCTCCTTCAGCCGGTAGTCCACCCCGGCAGCCAGGCGGGCCGACAATGCGTACGCCTGCCACAAGAAGGCCCGGTCGGTGGCGTGCGTTACTTTGCGCGTCAGGATCAGCGGCATTTGTGCCTCGTCGATCAAGATGTTGTCGGCTTCGTCGATCACCGCCATGCACAAGCCCCGCAGCAGCGGCTGCACCTCGGTGGGTTGGACCAGAGCTTGTACCCGACGCTGTAGCGGCTGCCGCAGCCTGCTGTGGCGTAGCCGATCGCGCAGGTAATCGAAAGCCACTTCCCGCGCCGTGACGTAGACAATGTCTTGCGCATAGGCCTCCTGCCGTGTCTCGGCCGAATGGCGCGCTGTGACGAAAGCCACGCGCAGGCCCAACATCGCGTAGAACGGCGCGAAGGTGGTAGCGTCGCGCTCGACCAGGTAGTCGTTGGCTGTCAGCACGTGTACCGGTATGCCAGCCAGTGCGCCAACACCTGCGGCCAGTGCTGCAGCCAGCGACTTGCCTTCGCCCGTAGCCATTTCGGCCATCTGGTTGTCTAGCAGGGCCAACGTGGCCATCAGTTGCTCCACATAGGCCATCCAGCCCAGAGAGCGTCTTGCACCTTCCGCCGCATGGGCGCAGGCCTGCACCAGCACGTCGTGCCGCCAGCCGTGCTGCAACATGCTCTGCCGCAGCGCCTCGCCCTGTGCTGCGAAGGCCTGTGCCGACAGGTCCCGCAGGGCCGTGGCCTGGCGTGCCGCCTGTTCCGCACGGCCACGCAGTCCGCCTGGCCAGCCCCACGCCAGTGGCGGCGCACGCCGCCACTGGCGCAAGCCGACGGGCTCAGAGCGTTCTGGGTATTGTCCCCAGCACAGGCCGGGAACGGGCAGGGTGCTGGAGTTCATGTGGAAGGATTGAAATGGCCAAGGAACAATTGTTGCAACTGGCGTACGGCCTGCACCGCAATGGACTGGGTCCCGTGGTCGAAGCGCACCAGCGCGCGCGCGCCAACCCGGTCGCTGGTATGGGCAGTCGGGTTCAGGTTTGCCAGCTCCACGTCCATCATCACCACTGGTTGGCGTGGCGTGAGGCCTTGCTTGTCGATACCGTCGGTGGCGATGCGTCCGCCTGCGGTGTCGCCGAGTGCGGCGCTGGGCAGGCGCATTGCCGCTCCGGGCACGCTGGTGGCAATGCGGCCTGCGCGCACGGTAGCGGTGCTGTCGGCCAGGCGGACTTGTACGGCGGATGGACTGCGGCGCACCAGGTCCGCGTCTTGCTGCGGTAACGCCACGCGCACCACCGTGGGGGCTGAGGTCAGCAGGTAACCGATGCGGTCGCCGCGCTTGTGGAACTGGCCGACCAGTTCGTTTTCGTGCGGTAGCACCAGCAAACCATGGCTCAGTGCGCGGATCTCGCGCTGGGCCAGCTTGTCTTCTACCCGGGCCAGTTCGGCCTGCGCATAGGCCAGGCGTTCGCGTAGATCCGGCGCATCCTGGGGCGTGGTGTCGATAGCGCGGAACAGCAGCACATCGAGTTCGGCCACATTGGCGTTCAGCGTGGTGCGCTGGGCGCTGAGTGGCGGGTCGTCCAAGATGGCGATCAGCTCGCCGGTTTGGACGTGCTGGCCGTTGCGCACGTACAGTGTTTTGATAAAACCGTCGGTGTTGGCCCGGATTTGCGCCTGCTCGGGCAGCCAGACTACGCCTTCGGCCAGGGTACGGTCCGGCAGGGGCAGCCAGCCCAGCAGGCCTACCAACACCAGGGCCACCGCACCGGCACGCCATGCGGCACGCAGCCGCACGCCATCTTCGCTGGTGGCGGTGCGCAGCATCTGCAGGACGCGCCACAGCGGCAGGCCGATGTTGGCGATCAGCATCATCAGCCCGACGAAAAATCCCACCAGCGATGAAAAGCTGCCCACCCACAGACCTACCGCCACCGAAAGCACCAGCCGGTAACCCCACGACAGCGGCGCATAGGTCCGTAGCCAGAAGCGTTCGCCAGGCAATACGTCAAGCGGCACCGGCACGCGGATACCGAACAGGCGGCGCGCCAGCCCTTCGGTCCAGTAGCGGCCACTGCGTGTGGCCAGGTTGCGCAGGTCCAGCAGGTCGCAGAAGACGTAGTAGCCGTCGTAGCGCAGCAGCGGATTGCCGTTGGTGAGCAGGGTGGATAGGCCACCGATGAGCATGGTGATGAAGGCCACATCGCGCACCACCCCGGGCTGCACCGCCAGCCACACCGCCATGGCTACGGCCGCGATAAACAGCTCGGCCATGATGCCAGCCGCGCTCACCAGGGCGCGCTGGTGGCGACTGCGCAGACCGTCGGCGGCTGAGGCGTCGACGAAGGGCACCGGGTTGAGCAGGATCAGCGTGATACCGGCCAGCCGCACGTGCTCACCATAGTGGCGCAAGGCCAGCGCGTGCGCTGCTTCGTGCACGGTTTTGATCAGCGGGTACATCAGCCAGGCTATCAGCAGGTAGCCCGGTGAATGCAGCACCTTGTCGGCGTACGGCAGCAGCTCTGCCCAGTGCATGGCAGCGGCCAGGGTTGCAGCGAGTACCGCCACCAGCCACAGGCCCATGCCGACACCCGAGAACACCAAGGGCACCAGCCAGGCCAGCCGGTCGAGCGCGCGCGCAGGGTCGCCCAGCGTGAGCCGGAAAGCCATCGGGTTGACACCACCACGGCGCCGACGGCGCTGTCGCTGGTCTTGTATGTGGAACAGGTTTTCCACGTCGGGCATCACGTCGAACTGGACCAGCCCACGGCCATGCAGGGCCACCAGCAGCTCGATCACTTCGTCCTGCGACATGGCCTCCTCAGGCTGGTCGGCCATCTGCGCGTCCCACACCTGCTGCACCGTCACCGAGCCATCGCAGCGGCCCAGGAAGGCATGGCCTGCCGTGTTCAGGCGGTGCACGTTGTCGCTGCTGCGGTCCTGCAGCACAAACCACGGCGTGCCACGCTGCACCTGCCGCTGCAGGTCCACCTGTGCGCGCAGTTGGGGCCGCAATCCGGCGACGCGGTACCAGCGGGGGCTGAAGAGGGAGGTTTCCATGCTGCGACAGGGCGGGTTCTAGGGCAGCCAGCCCCACACAGTGAGCCGGACCCAGTCGACCAGGCGGTGCGACCACACCCAGGCCAGCGGTGCCTCGCCCACGGTGATTTTGGCCACGCCCTCCAGTCCCGGCCGGATACGGGATGCATCGGCGGCGATGTCGGTTTCCACATCGAACACGTTGCGCCCTTCGACCGCATGCGCCACCGGCGTGATGCGCGTGACGCGGATGGGCAGCGTGTCCCAGGGCAGGGCGGACAACGCCAGTGTGCCCTGCTGGCCCGTCTTCACGTCGGCGATGTCGCGCTCGTCGACCTGCACCACGACGCGGTAGCGCTCCAGCGGGGCCATCACCATCAGCGGTTTGCCGCGCTCCACTGGCGCGCCCAGCGACTGGCTCAGGTCGCCGTCGACCACGATGCCGTCAAACGGTGCCAGGATGCGCGAACGGGCCAGCTCGGCTTCGACCAGCTCCAGGTGGGCACGGGCTTCGTCGGCACGGGCCAGGGCAATCACCATCGCTGCGCGGTCGGCGCGGGCCACGGCGCTGGCGTAGGCGTTTTCCTGTTGGCCCAGGTCGCTGGCCCATTTGCGCCGCTGCAGCGCCAGGTCCTGGTCGGCCATTTCGACCAGCAACTCTCCGGCCTTGACGCGGTCGCCGGGGCGGGCGTGGGCCGCCTTCAGAAAACCATCCACGGGTGCCACGAGCGCGCGCTGCTGTTCGCCTTCAATCTGCGCGCGGCCCCCGACGCGGTGCGCCACCAGCAAAGCCAGCAAGGCCAGCACTGCGAGCGACGCCAGCGCCAGGGCGATGCGTGTGCGCGCGCCGTCGGGCGAGCGCAGCCTGCGGCCGCTGCGGCGCAGCACGTCGGCCAGGCGCCGACCAAGCGGCGCCTCGCGTTGGTGTATCAGGTACAGCACCGGCCCCGCCAGGCTGACCAGGTTCTCCAGTTCCTGCACCAGCAGCGGGAAACCCGGCGGGCAAGCCGACCACTCGCAGGTCACCGCGCCGACGGCCTCGCCGATGTAGACGATGGGCACGGTGGCCGCACCGCCGACCGAGCCCGTCGCCAGGCGGCTGTGCGCCAGCCGGATGGCCGGGGCACCGTCGGCGGGCCACCGCACGCTGGCACCCTGCGCCACGGCTTCGTCCATGGCGGCGGCGAGGCTGGCGAATGCCCTGCCGCCCAGGCCTTCATTGCCGCCGTGCGATACCGCCACCAGCGCGGTGAAACCGTTGACCACAAACCCCACGCTGACCCGCGAGCAGCCCCGGGCGCTGGCGATTTCACTGGCCAACGCCGTAGCTGCTTCACGCAGACGTGCATGCGACAACACCGTGGCCTGCAGCGACAGTGCCAGCATGGGGGGGTCTTGTGGGCGAACACTCATGTCGTTATTGCATTCCGTGCGGCGACCTCGGTCTTGAGAAAACAATTTTGCACACACGTTTACCTTCTGTTTTGCGAGAAGATTGTGGATGGTGCCGCGCCGCACCAGACTGCATTTGCAGCATATTTATACGTTATCTAACAATTTGAAACAACAAACGTTCTGCAGCGGTCAATTTCCTTCCATCGTCTGACAAATCACGGGCGCAACGGGTTTTTCACCGCCGTGGATATGCATTGAGAATGCGGTATTTTTTACCCGCTTTTCGGGGCTTCGCAAGGCGGGCCGGTGGCTATTGTTAGGCCACCATGCACATCCAAGCTAGCCGCCTGCAATCCACCCTGGCCACTCTGGCCAGCGCCGCGCCCACGCGGTTGGCAGCGGTGGCCACGGCAGCCCATATGCCTGCACCTGCCGCCCAGGACACGGTCACCATTTCCCAGGCTGCCAAAGACCTGTTGGCCCAGTCCCGGGCCAGCGTGTCCTTGTCCAGCCGCGCGATGGACCTGATCCAACAGCGCAACCCCTACGGCAGCCCGGCCGACAGTTCGCCCGCTACCGGCAGCCCGCAGGCCCAGGTCCGCAAGGTGATGGACCAGCTGACCACCCAGCACATCAACCGCCAGATCTCCGACACCCAGTACCGGCACGACATGGCCTTCTACACCCGGGTGGCCAGCACCATCGGCTGATGCTGCGGTTTTAATAGCTGCTTGCGCTTATGGAATAAGCGCTAGAGGCTAATTTTATTCAAAGTTTCGTGGTTTGCTGTGTGTTCTGCACCTAGGGCAAGTCCTAGGCTGGCAATTCACAAAATGTTTCATAGTTCGTCCGGAAGTCGAACTATCTAAGCAACATTCGCCTTACCAGACCCGCCCTGCCAGCCCGCCTGTTAAAGGCACCCAATGGAGACAAACATGAAAAATACATTCCAAAAAACCCTGTCCGCCGTGGCCTTGGCCGCCCTCGGGTCGGTGAGCACCGCCACGCTGGCGCAAATGACGGTGGGCGTGAGCTGGTCCAACTTCCAGGAGGAGCGTTGGAAAACCGACGAGGCCGCCATCAAGGCGCAGCTGGAAAAGCTGGGTGCCAAGTACATCAGCGCCGATGCCGGTGGCTCCCCCGAGAAGCAGCTGGGCGACATCGAAGGCCTGATGACCAAGGGCGCGAAAGTGCTGATCGTGCTGGCCATGGACAAAGACGCCATCCTGCCCGCCGTCAACAAGGCCACCAAGCAAAAGGTGCCCGTGATTGCCTACGACCGCCTGATCGAAGCGCCCGGCGTGTTCTACATCACCTTCGACAACAAGGAAGTCGGCCGCATGCAGGCCCGCGCCGTGTTCAAGGCCCAGCCCAAGGGCAACTACGTGATGATCAAAGGCTCGCCCACCGACCCCAACGCCAACTTCCTGCGTGAAGGCCAGCAAGAGGTGATCGATGCCGCCGTCAAGTCCGGTGCCATCAAGATCGTGGGCGAGGAATACACCGAAGGCTGGAAGCCCGAAGTCGCGCAAAAGAACATGGAGCAAATCCTCACCAAAAACGGCGGCAAGGTCGATGCCGTGGTGGCCTCCAATGACGGCACCGCCGGTGGCGTGGTGGCCGCACTCACCAGCAAAGGTATCAAGGGCATCCCCGTCTCCGGCCAAGACGGCGACTTTGCCGCGCTGAACCGCGTGGCGCAGGGCTCGCAGACCGTGTCGGTATGGAAAGATGCACGCGACCTGGGCCGCGAAGCCGCCAGTGCCGCCGTGGCTTTGGGCAATGGCAAAAAGGTCGACGGCGCGGTGAGCTGGAGCGGCGGCGACAAGAAGATCGCCCTGGACTCGCACTTTCTGGCGCCGGTGGCCATCACCCGCGACAACCTCGACGTGGTGGTGAAGGCCGCCTGGATCAAGAAGGACGAGCTGTGCAAGGGCGTGGCGGCCGCGACCGCCCCTGCCGCCTGCAAGTAGACCCGCCCTGCCCCCGGCGCACCGCCCGCCCGCCCGGGCGTGCGCCCGCGTGGACATCTCCCCTTTCTGGAATCTGCAATGACCGACTCCCCCCACCCCTGGCGCAGCGCCGCCATCGACTGGCGGCTGGTGCTGATGAGCCTGGTGCTGGCCGTGATGGCGCTGGTGTTCCACCTGGCATCCGGCGGCATCTTCCTCAGCCCCGAAAACCTCTACAACATCGCCCAGCAGACGGCGGTGGTCGGCATTGTGTCTACCGTCATGGTGCTGGTCATCGTGGCCCGGCACATCGACCTGTCGGTGGGCTCGGTGATGGGCTTTGTGGGCGTGCTCATCGCCTACCTGCAGTACAGCGCCAACTGGTCTTGGCCTGCGGCCTGCCTGGCCGGGCTGGCGGTGGCGCTGGTGGCTTCCATCTACCAGGGCTGGCTCACGGCGGTGCTGGGCGTGCCCTCGTTTGTGGTCACGCTGGGCGGGCTGATGACCTTTCGCGGTGCGGCCTTTCTGGTGGCCGACGGCAAGACCCAGCCCATCACCAATGACTTTTTTCTGCGCCTGGGCGGCGGCTACGACGGCGGCATCGGCACCACCGCCAGCTGGGTGGTGGCGGGCCTGGTCAGCGCCGGGCTGTTGCTGCGTGCCGTGCAAAAGCGCCGCGCCCGCCGCAGCTACGGCGTGCCCACCGACCCGCTGTGGATGGAAGCCCTGCTGGTCGGCGTGCCCATCGCCTTGCTGCTGGCCTTTGCCAGCACCATGAACCACTACCAGATATCGAGCAAAACCGAGCCGCAAGGCATCCCCATCCCCGTGCTGATCTGGGCGGTGGTGGGCGGGCTGCTGTCCTTCCTGGTGCACCGCACCCGCTTTGGCCGTTATGTGTACGCCATGGGCGGCAACCCCGACGCGGCGGCGCTGGTGGGCATTCCGGTGAAAAAAGTGACCTTGCAACTATTTGCCCTGCTGGCCGTGTTGATTACGGTGGCGGCTATTGTTTCCATCGCGCGGCTGAACGCGGGCACCAATTCGCTGGGTACCGGCATGGAGCTGTACGTGATTGCCGCCGCCGTGATTGGCGGCACCGCGCTGGCCGGAGGCAGCGGGTCGATCTTCGGCTCGGTGCTGGGCGCGCTGATCATGCAGTCGCTCGACAGCGGCATGCTGCTGCTGGACGTGTCCATCGGCAAACGCATGGTCATCATCGGCCAGGTGCTGATCGTGGCCGTGGTGTTTGACGTGCTGTACCGCAAATTCACGGGAGACCGCTGATGGCCGACCATTCCCAACCCCTGGTCCAATTGCGCGACATCCGTAAAGCCTTTGGCGGCGTGGTCGCGGTAGACGGTGTCAGCGTCAACCTCTACCCCGGCGAAGTGGTGGCCCTGCTGGGCCACAACGGCGCGGGCAAGTCCACGCTGATGAAAATGCTGGCCGGGGCCTATCCCATCGATTCCGGTGACACCCTGGTGGCCGGGCACAAAGTGCACATCCGCACCCCCGCCGAAGCCCAGGCCCAGGGCATTGAAACCATCTACCAAACCCTGGCCCTGGCCGACAACCTCGACTCGGTGGCCAACCTGTTCCTGGGCCGCGAGAAGATGACCCGCTGGAACACGCTGGACGACCATTTCATGGAAATCCAGGCCCGCAAGGTCTTTGCCCGCCTGAACAAGAACTTCACCAACATCCGTGTGCCGGTGCGCCGCCTCTCGGGCGGCCAGCGCCAGGTGGTGGCCATCTCACGGGCGCTGTACTTCAACGCCCGCATTTTGATCATGGACGAGCCCTGCGCCGCCCTGGGCCCCGAGGAAACCGCCATGGTCGGCCGCCTGGTGCAGCAGCTCAAGAGCGAAGGCGTGGGCATCTTCCTGATCACCCACGACATGCCTGACGTGTTTGGCTTGAGCGACCGGCTGGCGGTCATGAAAAACGGCAAGCTCGTCGGCACCTACGCCACCGCCGACGTGACCGAAGACGAAGTGCTGGGCATGGTCATCACCGGCAAGCGCCCAGAGGGCAAGCCGCAGACCGAACGCGCAGCGCACTAGACTTAGCGCTTTCCCCCACCCGGCAAGCCCTTATGAAAACCACCGGCGACCAGCAACTCGTCAAGCGCATTAACCGCAGCGTGCTGCTGCGCTTGCTGCGCGCCCGGCCTGGCCTGTCGCGGGCGCGGCTGGCAGCCGAGAGCGGCCTGACCAAATCCACGGTCAGCCTGCTGGTGCGCGAGCTGCTGGAAGACGGCTGGCTCACCGAAGCCGTAGAAACCGTCAACGAAGGACTGGGCCGCCCGTCCACGCCGCTGCGTATCCACGAGGGCAAACGCGCGCTGATCGGGGTGGAAATCGCCGTCGAGGTGGTGCGCGTGGCCTGCGTCAGCCTGCAGGGTGAAGTTCTGCATACCGAAGAGCAGCCGCTGTACAGCACCGACCCCGCGCAGGCCAGCGGGCAAACCGCCCGCATGGTGGCCACCGCCTATGCCGAGCTGGTGGCCGTAGGCCTGGAGCTGGTAGGCGTGGGCGTGTGTACGCCGGGCGCGATCGACCACGCCAGCGGCCTGGTGCTGTTTGCCCCCAACCTGGGCTGGCGCAACCTCGACCTGCTCAGCCACCTCACCCAGGCCCTGGCCGAGGTCGGCCTGCCCCCGGTGCCGCTGCAGCTGCAAAACGATGCTGACGCAGGCGCCTTGGGTGAGTACGAATTTGCCGAAGGCGAAGGCGAAGACCCGCTGGTCTTTGTGAGCTGCGACGTGGGCGTGGGCGCGGGCATCGTCTCCAACGACCGCCTGTTCAGCGGCGCGCAGGGCATGGCTGGGGAAATCGGCCACACCATCATGCAGATCGACGGCCCGCTGTGCTCGTGTGGGCGCAAGGGCTGCGCCGAAGCCTTCATCGGCCTGCGCGCCCTCAGCGGCCAGGACGGCCAGGCGGCCGACCTCAGCCGTTCCGGCCACTACCTGGGTGTGCTGCTGCAAAACCTGTGGACCACCTTCAACCCCCGCGCCATCGTGGTCGGCGGCAAATCCTGCGACCACCACCCCGAATTCCTGCAAAGCGCCCTGGCCACCGTAGCCACCTACGCCGCCAGCGCCGACATGCCTGCGCCCAGCATCCGCATGGCCCGCTACGGCCCCCTGGCCGCCGTGGTGGGGGCTGCGGCGCTCACGCTGCACGAGTATTTGCGGCCTATGCACCCGAATTCCGAGGCGCGCAGGGCGCGGGCGGGGAACTTGGGGGCGTGAGGTTGGGGTGGGAGGGTGCTATGAGATTGGTAGCTGCTTGTGCTGGTGGGATGGGCGGTGGAGGGCGATTTGGCTTGAATTTTCAGAGCGTGAATAACTGAATCCGACCGGAGCGGTGTCCATCTGTGTATTGATAGGAAACGGTCCGGCGGGTGAGGACTCCACGGCTCTTGGCGGGAAAGGGCGTTTTTTCGATTGGTGCTTTACGGTTCTGCACCTAGGCGGCGCAGATTCCGATATGCATCGGGATGCCCTGCAATACGAGCGATTTTGAAGTATTCAATCGCCTTTTCAGTTGACTGTGACACTCCTTGTCCCGACTCGTAAACCCTTGCCAACTCGTATGCCCCAACCCACGGGTCTAACGTTAACAATCGATTCCACAACTCAATTGCTGCAGCCAAGTCGGGAACATGATTCCCCAACCCATCGCGCAGTATTTCCCCAAGAAAGGTTATTGACGGAGCGTGCTCTAGTTCAACCCCCTTTCGGACAAGGGCAATTCCTTTTTCAATGCTATTTGGGTCGCCTCGTTCTTGAATGAACATCTCGGCCAGAGTAAGCAATGCTCGGTTCGAGCCCGCGTCAATAGCTTGTTGATACCACTTGATAGCCGTTTCTTGGTCTTTTTTGACACCGGTTCCACATCGGTAGAAGTCGGCAAGCTTGTGCATTCCGTTAGGGTCGCCCTTTTCGGCCAAGGCTAGGGCATCAAGGAAAAAGTACCGTTCCTCAGAACACTCCAGCCCTGCCATACGCCTTTCGAATTCATCAGTGTCCTCAGGCGTTGGCGCTTGAGTCTGAAAGTCGTAGAGCTGTAGCCCGCTTTCGCGGGCAATGTCAGAAATTAGCTGCAAATGTCGTGTTCCTTCATCTCCATGCGATAACCCGAATGTCATCGATTTGGCATGCGTGCCGACTTCAAACGGTAACTCGTCGAAAGACATACCAAATGCCTCCTCGAAACGCCGAACCGTCGCAGATTTTGGGAATCGCGCAGCTTCGGGGCATTCAACCCCTTCACTCAATAGAAGCGCTATGAGTCCGTCACTACAGCGCTGACCGCGCTTGGGTTTCCAAAGAGTCACGTCGTATGTCATAGCAAGATTCGGCGAGGTAAAAACTGGGATCGGCGGGCCGATTGTGCGCTTGCGACCACCACCCCGAATTCCTGCAAAGCGCCCTGGCCATCGTAGCCACCTACGCCGCCAGCGCCGACATGCCCCCCAGCATCCGCATGGCCCGCTACGGCCCCCTCGCCGCCGTGGTGGGGGCGGCGGCGCTGACGCTGCATGAGTATTTGCGGCCCATGCACCCCAATTCCGAGGCGCGCAGGGCGCGGGCGGGGAACGTGGGGGGGTGAGGTTTGGGGTGGAATGGATGCTATGGGATTGATAGCTGCTTGTGCTGGTGGGATGTGCGCTGGAAGCCAATTTTTCCCTAGAATTTTAGAGTTTGAATGGCTGAGAGGCAGCGAAGCGGGGTCTATTTTCGTTTTGGGGAAATGCTATCTCTGAACGTTGAGGTCAATCGCTGGCACTTTGGAAACGTTCACCTTCAGTTGGTACTCGAACAGTTCGATATCGGAGATGCTTGCGCAGGCTAGACGCAGATCCTCGGTCATTGAGCGACAGATGATGAAGCCGCGAACGCGTTGGTTCGGCTCGGCGACCTCCCTGCGTACCCAATTCATGTAGCGCAGTAGCTGTCCGACAACGCGGTCGTAGCCACGGCTGACCTTGAGCTCAATCACGACCAGACCGCCCTGCTTGTCTACCGCTAGCAAGTCGATGCGCCGTCCATTTCCGGCTTCGAATTCGAAGCCTTCATCTCCCACCGGATCGACGTACAGCTTTAAGTCAGGCTCAATGGTTGTGAGGTTTTCCTTCAAGTAGCGCTGCAAGTCGCGTTCAAGCAAGAACTCGGACGAGCCGGGAACCGGTTCACCACTTGCCGCCGCTACCAGTTCCTCATCAGACTCCTGGGCGGCCAACTCCTCCTCTCTCGCCACGTCGCCCTGAACTAGTTCTCTGATCGGAGCCGGGTCTTTGCCCGGCTCATAGAGCCGGTACTGATTTCGGTCAACCTTAAATAGCAGGTCATCCGACTCGTTTGTCGAACTGTGGTGCATCCGGCTGGGGTCGTTTGTCGAACTCTGCACTAGACCCGCTTTCACGCTGCCCGGCTTAGTTAAAGGGTAGTGCTCGTTGAACCACTCGAATGCGCGAGAAGCCGTAAAGACCTGGCCTGGTTGAAGGCTCCAGTCTGTCAGCATCTCCCTCATGAGCTGACGCTTCGTCTTGTCGTAGAGTTGTCGCGGCATCGGGTATCTCCTTTTCGATTTGAACGTGAGCTGTTTGTAGGCTAAAAAATCGACAACCCCGTCCTTCCCGCAAACAGCTCCAACGCATGCATCCCCAGCAGCGAATTGCCGCTGTCATCCAGCGCGGGGGACCAGACGCACAGGGTGAGCTGGTCGGGCACCACGGCGACGATGCCGCCGCCGACGCCGCTTTTGCAGGGCAGGCCGATGCGGTAGGCGAACTCTCCGGCGGCGTCGTAGGTGCCGCAGGTCAGCATCAGGGCGTTGAGGCGGCGAGCCTGGCTTTCGGTGACGACGGGCGCGCCTTCGTGGTGGGGGCGGTAGGGGTGGTGGCCGTCGCGGCACAGGTAACCGGCGGCGCGGGCCACTTGCTGGCAGCTCATGCGGATGGCGCACTGGTGGAAGTACAGGTCCAGCACGGTGGCCACGGGGTTGTCGAGCTTGCCGAAGCTTTTCATGAAGTTGGCCAGCGCGTGGTTACGAAAGCCGGTGTCGGCCTCGGAGCGGGCCACTTCGGGGTCGAGGTGCACGGGCTCATTACACAGGTCGGACAGCATGGCCAGTAGCGAGCCCACCGCGTTGCCGTGCGACAGCAGCCGGTCGGCCACGGCGATGGCACCGGCATTGATGAAGGGGTTGCGCGGCTTGCCCTGCTCGTTTTCCAGCTGCACCAGCGAGTTGAACGGGTTGCCCGAGGGCTCGCGGCCAATGCGCTGCCACAGCGCGTCGCCCAGGTGCTGCATGGCCAGGGTCAGCGAAAACAGCTTGGACATGCTCTGGATGGAAAACGGCGTGGCCGCGTCGCCGCTGGCCGCCTCCAGCCCGTCGCGGGTGCGCAGGGCGATGCCGAACTGCAACGGCGACACGCGGGCCAGCGCCGGGATGTAGCTGGCCACCTGGCCCTGCGCGCCCAGCAGGGGGCGCACGGTGGCGTTAATGTCGTCGAGGATGGCTTGGAAGTTCACACGCAGCTCCGCACAGAAGGGAGCCCGGATTGTCCGGTATTCTGATTGCTACGGAATCAGGAGCTGCTCACGCCGATGGAATGGGCGCTAGAGGCCGATTTGGCTTAAATTTCCAAAGCGGCTTCGATATCTTTGGCCAGACTTTGTGGCGTGTCGGTGGGCGCGTAACGTTTGCGCACCTGGCCGTCTTTGCCGACCAGGAACTTGGTGAAGTTCCACTTGATGGCCTTGGTGCCCAGCAGGCCGGGGGCTTGGGCGCACAGCCACTGGTACAGCGGGTCGGCTCCGGCGCCGTTGACCTCGATCTTGGCCATCATCGGAAAACTCACGCCGTAGTTGAGCTGGCAAAAGCTGGCGATCTCGTCGTTGCTGCCTTTGTCTTGCGCGCCAAACTGGTTGCACGGAAAGCCCAGCACCACCAGGCCTTTCGCACCGTAGCTTTTGTGCAGCGCCTCCAGCCCGGCAAATTGCGGCGTGAAGCCGCAGGCACTGGCGGTGTTGACGATCAGCAGGGCCTGGCCCTTGAACTGCGACAAGGCCACGGGCTGGCCGTGGATGTCGGTGGCGGTGAAGTCAAAGATGGAGGTGTTCATGCCCGCGATTTAAGCAGAAACGAAACGGAGGTCAATCGCTGCGGGCTGCGAGGATCGATGCCAGCAAGATCAGGCTGGCCCCCACCAGTGTGCGCAGCGACAAGGTGGCCGCACCCAGGGCGATGGACGACACGCTGGCAAACACCACCTCGGTCAGCATCACGATCGACGTGGTGCTGGTGGGCAGGCGCGATGCACCGTACTGCAAGCCCATGTTGCCCAGGAAAAACGCCACGCCCAGGCCCGCCACCACCAGCAACGCGCCGCCGTGCTCCCACAGTGGCGGCAGGGCAGACACCACACCAAAATGCGTGCCCAGTGCGGCGGCCAACCCGGCCACCAGCACGCCACCGCTGAACATGGCGGCCATGCGCTCGGTGCCGGGCACGGCGTGCAGGCGCTTGAGCAGCACATTGGTCAGCGCAAAGCCCAGGCCGCCCAGCACGGCCAGCAGGTCGGCCACCGACAGGGCGGTGGTGGCCACGCCAGTCGCAGGCCACAGCACCACCAGCACGCCCGCCACGGCCAACGCCAGCCGCAGCAGCGCCGCCCGGGTGGGGCGCTCGCCCAGCAGGCCCCAGGCCAGCAATACCGCCCAGCCGGGCATCAGGTAAAACAGCAACACCACCCGCACCACGTCGCCGATGGCCACGGCCCAGTTAAAGCACACATTGGTAATGCCGGTGGCCAGCAGCAGCCACCACAGCCCCGGTTGGCGCAGGCCCTTCCATGCGCCGGGGCGCAGGGCCAGCAGGCCCGCCAGGGCTACGGCAAACAGCAGGGAGGTGGCCCACAGCGGGTGCAGCCCGGCGTGTTGCAGTTGCCGAAACGGCCACCACGACACGCCCCAGATAAAGGCGTTGAGCAGCAGCGCCAGGAATGGCAGCAGGGGCGAGGACCGCACGCGTTCAGTGGGCGTTGTCGGTGCGGGCCAGCATCAGCAAGTGCTCGACCTCGTCCTTGTGTTTGATGCAGTTGCTGGCGTGCCAGCGCTGGATCAGCCACATGAACCCGGCCACCACCAGGCCAAAGGCGGTGATGGCCCCAAACGACGACAGGCCCATGCCGGTCGAGACGGTGTAGAACGCGCCCAGTGCCAGGATGCAGAGCTGTTCGTTGAAGTTTTGCACCGCAATCGAGCGGCCCGCGCCCATCAGGTTGTGGCCCCGGTGCTGCAGCAGGGCGTTCATCGGCACCACCATGAAGCCGCCCAGCCCGCCCAGCACCACCAGGAACGGCACGGCCAGCCAGACGTTGTCGATGAAGTTCATCAGCACCACCAGCAGGCCCATGGCCAGGCCCAGCGGGATCACCTTGGTGGCGGTGTCCAGCCGCATGCGCAACGAGGCCACCACCGCACCCACGGCGGTACCGATGGCCACCACACCCAGCAGGCTGGTGGACTGGGTGATGTTGTAGCCCAGGGCGGCGGCGCTCCAGGCCAGCACGATGTATTTGAGGTTGCCGCTGACACCCCAGAACAGGGTGGTGGTGGCCAGGGTGATCTGGCCCAGCTTGTCGTTCCACAGCCGGGAGTTGCAGCGCCAGAAGTCGGGCAGCAGGGCCAGGAAGTTGCGCGGCATGGGGCGCAACTCAACGCCGGTGTCGGGGATGCGGGTGTTGAACCAGGCGGCCAGGGCGTACACCGCAATCAGCACGGTGATGGCCGCCTGGGGCGGGGTGTCTACGCCGGTGTTGATGAGCGGAAAGTCCAGCGCCAGCAGCTTGGCTGACACCATGGGCCCCACCAGTTGGCCGCCAAACAGCACGCCCAGGATGATGGAGGCAATCGTCAGCCCCTCGATCCAGCCGTTGGCCTTGACCAGCTGCGAGGCCGGCAGCATTTCGGTGAGGATGCCGTACTTGGCGGGGGAGTAGGCCGCAGCACCCAGGCCCACGACCGCTGTGGCCACCAGGGGGTGCGCGCCAAACAGCATCATGGCGCAGCCCACCATCTTGATGGCGTTGCTGACCAGCATCACCCGGCCCTTGGGGTAGGCATCGGCCAGGGCACCCAGCCAGGGGGCCAGGATCACATAGAACAAGGCAAACATCGGCACCAGTGCCGCTTGTTGCCATTGCGCGCCGCCGCTGCCCCGGATCATGGCCACCGACGCGACAAAGAGCGCTTGGTCGGCCAGTGACGAGAAGAACTGGGCCGACATGAGGGTAAAGAAACCGCGCTTCATTAAATAGGGGTAACGGCATCAGCGTGGCTGATGCGGGTTGATTTAAGCCATGTCTCAAGAACAGCGGGTTATATCACGTGGCGGAATGCCAAAATCTCCAATACCCTTGTACCGACCCCGCAACCCCGCGCCTTTGACCTGAACGGACCCCACCCATGCCCCGTCCCATCCAAGCCACCATCCACACCCAGGCCCTGCGCCACAACCTGGCCCGTGCCCGCGCCGCTGCGGGCGACGCGCGGGTCTGGGCGGTGGTCAAGGCCAACGCCTACGGCCACGGTATCGAGCGCGCGTTTGAAGGCCTGCGCGGGGCCGACGGCTTTGCCCTGCTGGACCTGAACGAGGCCGAGCGCGTGCGCGCCCTGGGCTGGCGCGGCCCGGTGTTATTGCTTGAAGGCGTGTTTGAACAGCGCGACCTGGAGCTGTGCTCGCGCCTGGACCTGTGGCACACGGTGCACTGCGACGCGCAGATCGACATGCTGGCCATCCACAAAACCAATGTGCCGCACCGCGTCTTCCTGAAGATGAACACCGGCATGAACCGCCTGGGTTTTACCCCCGAGCGCTACCGTTCGGCCTGGACCCGGCTCAACCTGTTGCCCCAGGTGGACGAGATCTCGCTGATCACCCATTTTGGCGATGCCGACGGCCCGCGCGGCATCGCCGAGGCTATGGCTATCTTTAACGCGGTGACAGCTGACCTGCCCGGTGAACGCAGCGTGGCCAACAGCGCCGCCACCCTGCGCCACACTGCGGGCGGCCCGCTACAGCAGCCCGCACTGGCCGCCCAGGTGGCAGGCGACTGGGTGCGCCCCGGCATCGCCATCTACGGCAGTGCGCCTGACTTTCCGGCCCACAGCGCCGCCGACTGGGGTTTGCAACCGGCCATGACGCTTGCTGCAAAAATAATAGCTACCCAAGACCTTCAGACGAGCGCTAGCGTAGGTTATGGCTCCAGTTTTGTGGCCGACCAGCCGATGCGCATCGGCGTAGTGGCCTGCGGCTATGCCGATGGTTACCCGCGGGTGTGCCCCACCGGCACCCCGGTGCTGGTGGACGGCGTGCGCACCCGCACCCTGGGCCGTGTGAGCATGGACATGCTGGCGGTAGACCTGACCCCCGTGCCGCAGGCCCACTTGGGCAGCGTCGCCACCTTGTGGGGCCAGGCGGCCAATGGCGTGGTGCTGCCGATCGACGAAGTGGCGCAAATGGCCGGTACGGTGGGTTATGAACTGATGTGCGCGCTGGCGCAGCGGGTGCCGGTGCTGGTGGACTGACCGCCCGGGTTTGGGGCAGAAACAAGGCTGCTTAGAATGTAACCAACTGTGGCGGGTACAGGTCTTTAGCGCCCGCGCCCTGTGGTTTGGGCTTTGTTGTTCGGTCAATCCAAAATTCAAAATCCATATGGGAATCTTGCGCCTGTATCTGGCACTGTGCGTGGTGGGCGTGCACAGCGGCCCCCTGTTCCCTTGGTCGGTGCACGATGGGCACCAGGCGGTCCAGATTTTTTATCTGATATCTGGCTTTTACATGCAGATGGTGTACGGCGCCAACTACGCGACACCCACTGAGTTTTACGCCAGCCGCTTTATCCGCATCTTTTTCCCCTACTGGATCATTCTGGCGCTGACCCTGGTGCTCAGCCTGGTTTCGGTCCACTTCCAGTGGCAATGGATCTGGACCTCGGTGCACCCGTATTTCGATGCTCCCTTTCAGCGCAATGGGGTGCTGGGGGTGGTGTTGGCCGGGTTGTCCAATGCCACGCTGTTTTTCCAGGACTGGGTGATGTTCCTGTCCGACGATGTGGGCCGTGGCCTGGAGTGGACCGCCGACTTTCGCACCAGCGGCTACCCGCTGTACCACTATTTGCTGATTCCCCAGGCCTGGACGGTCAGCGTCGAGCTCACGTTTTATTTGCTGGTGCCCTTGCTCAGCGGCCTGCGCAGTCGCACCCTGGTGGCCATCGCCCTGGCGGCCTTGCTGGCGCGGGTGTATGCGTACGAAATGCTGGGCTGGAAGCACGACCCCTGGGAGTACCGGTTCTTCCCTTTTGAGCTGGCCTTGTTTGTGCTGGGCATGCTCAGCCAGCGCCTGTACCAGCGGCTGCCGCCGCAGGCCAGGGCCTTTCGGCTACAAGGCTGGGGGCCGTACCTGCTGGCCGGTGTGGTGCTGGTGGGCGGTTTGGTGGCGTCCAGCAAAGGCGTGGAGTGGCTGGGTGCGGTGGTGGGCTACCACTATGCCGTGCTGGTGTTTTACGGCTTGTGGGCGCTGGCCATTCCGGTCTTGTTTTGTATCTTTGGACAATACAAGTTCGACCGGTTCATTGGCGAGCTGTCGTACCCGGTCTATCTCAGCCACCTGGTCGTGGTGTCGGTGGCCGTGGCTCTGCAGTCCAAGCTGGCCTGGCCTGCGGGCGCGGTCGGGCCGGTGGCGGGGGTGTTGTCGGTGCTGTTGGCCCTGGTGCTGTACGTCTATGTGTTTAAGCCACTGGATGCCCGCAGGTACAGCCTGGCCAAGAAGTTCTCGGCCACAACCACCCACCCGCACCGGACGTCGCCTTAGAAGATTCTTTTCAAGATCTTGCTGACCAAAGCAGCGGGCCCGGTGGGGCCGCCATGCACCTTGTTTTTGGGAATGTAGAAAGACTTGCGGGCGGCACCTGGCTGGACCCCGTGCTTTTGGATGAGGTCCGCCACATGGGGAAACAGCTGGTATTTGTTGAGTACCAAATTCCGGGCCTCGGCCAAGGCATCCAGATTTTGGTGGAAATAATCGTTGTCGATAGCCTCCCGGATGGTCTTTAAGGCCTTCGCAGGATCGGTCGGGTCGATCAGGATGATGGACTTTTCTGGGAAGTACGAGAGTATGTTTTTTGCACCCCAGTAAATGGGAATGGTCCACGACAAAAAACAATCGGCGATTTTCTCGGTCCAGTAGTCGTTACACGAATAATTCTCGATGGCGATGCTGTATTTGTAGGGATGTATCCCGTCAAATTTATCGCCGATCGGCGTGAATCCTCTGCCAAAAAGATCGAAGTGGAAGTTCTGTTCCACCAAATAGTCTTTAAACCCCATTCGCAGCTTGTGGCCTTCCTTGTGGCTGGCGTTGCTGGTGATCCAGGAAACCCCATCCCTTTTGGCCAACAGGCTTTGCGCGCAGGTCAGCGCGGTTAACTGGTCGTAGCTTTTGGCAACGTGCCAGGGCAGCGAGGTTTGGTCATGCAAGATATTGCGGGCAACCGAGTCGTCCCAGAATGTAAAAACCTTGTCGAAGTATTCAAATGAATCGATATGCCACTGGTACTGCGCGATGGGGGATTCGAGCGTAAACAGCCATTTATTCCCCGGTGGGCATTGGACTTTGATGTCCTTGTTGGGCGGATTCAAGGCAATAAACAGGTCGCACTGCTTGACCGGTTCAAACGTGAAATCATGGCCGCCCCACCGGCCACTGGAGCCGGGGCTTTGTTGCTTCACATCGGGAAATTCCCAGTCTTTGTCAATTCGAATCAGCATGTGTGCTTTCAACTAAGGGAGGGGGTTGGCACTACCGGCGGGTGCGCAGCTTGGCCCACAAGGGCTTGATTTCGTCCAGCAAGGGGTGTTTGAGTCCAATCACCGCTACCAGAAACCCGGCCATGGCGGTGGGTACGCCCATGGCCAGGGGCTGCCATATTTCTGTGGGATAGGGGCCGTACACCACAAACGCACAGAACGGCCCGATGGCCGAAGCCCCCGCCACTGCGGCGCTGCCCAGCGACAAGGACAGCAAGGCCGACCAGCTGAAGTCCACCTCTTTGCGCGCGGCCACCAGCCAGATCCAACTGCGCAACGCGGCGGCCAGCACCACACACCAGCCCATCACCATCAGCCCGAAGTAGGAGCCAATCGCGACCAACGCCACGGTGAGCAACGTGGTGTAGGTGGTGATGCGCAGCATGCGGTCCACCGATCCCAGGGCCATCAGAGCGGGATGGCACAGCGCCGACGGTAGGCTCACCGCCAGCGACACCGCAATCACGCGGGTCAGGTCCACCGCACCCCCCCACTGGTCACCGTACATCATGTGGATGGTGGGGTGGGCCAGGAACACCAGGCCCAGGCAGAAAGCCCAACCCAGCGCCATGGCGTACGAGCTTGCGGTGAGGAAGGCGGGCGTGATGCTTTCGTTTTGCCGGGTTTGCTTGGCAAACCAGGAAATCGCCACCACGTTCATGCCTTCGAGCACGATACGGTTAAACATCGACACCAGCCCGGTGGCGCGCGAGAACAGGCCCACCGCCGTCATGCTTTGCAGCTTGCCCAGCAGCAGCTCGGGGGCGCTACCGGCCACCGTCTGCAAGATGCTCGATCCTGTGAGGCGCGAACCAAATGCCAGCACGCGGCGGATTTCCTTGGTGCCTGGCAGCCACGGAAAATCTTTGGGCCGGTAGAAGATGGCCATGCCTGCGTTGACCACCGTGGATGCCAGCGCACCATAGGCCAGGCTGATCGGGCCGTGGCCCCACCAGGCCATGGCCACCCCCACAAGTGCCCCCACCAGCGTGGCGGTAAAGCGCACGATGGCCAGGGTGTCAAAGCGCATTTCGCGCATTTGCCAGGCGTAGGTGAGCGAGCCAAAAGGGTTGATCACGTAGTTGGCCGCCACCACCAGCATGATGTGCAGCATGCGGGGCTCCTGGTAGAAGCGGGCGACCGGCACGCTGGCGGCCAGCACCACCAACGCCAAAATCACCCCTAGCCCCAGTTGCACGGCCCAGACGGCGCGGATGCGGTCGGTGGTGAGTTCTTTTTCCTGGATCAGGTACTGCCCGGCACCCAGGTCGCGTACCGTGGCCACGAACGAGATCAACACCATGGTGACCGAAAACACGCCAATGTCTTCTGGTGTCAGCACACGGGCAATCACCATGGAGGACACAATGCTGACCACCAGGCTGGCGTAGCGGTCCAAATAGGAATAAACGAGAGATTTGCGAATGGACAAAGCGGCTACCGGAGAAGGGGATAGCCAACGAGTTTAGGGTATCGCGCCGCTCCCCGAGCTTTGGTTTGCATACCGGCCGGGAATACGGCTGCTTTACGGTAAAAATGGGCATCTGTGCCGTGCACCGGGCCCCAAATGCGCCAGCAAACCACGGTAGTTTCTTGCGCGCGCACATGGCTATCATGCGCGACATGGTTTTTGAAGCGGCCCGTACACGGCATGGTTACAGATGGCCCCCCATCCTTTGAACAATAGAGATATGTCTGAAAACTCGTTGCCCGTTCGATTGGCGGATGTTTCTGTCGTGATACCCGCATACAACGCTGCCGGTTTCATTATTGATGCTTTGCAAAGTATTACCCGGCAAACCCTTTTTCCCCAAGAAGTGATCGTGATCGACGATGGCTCGTCGGACGCCACCTACCAGGTGGTGCACGACTGGAAACAAAAGGAAAATCTGCCATTCACTTTGCATTTGCAAAAGCAGGCCAACAAAGGGCTTCCGGCCACCCGCAATGTGGGCATTTTGCAGGCCACCGGCCAATGGATTGCCTTGCTGGATGCCGATGACATCTGGGAGCCGGTGCACTTGCAGCAGCTGGTGGCCGCCGTGGCGCTGCGCCCTTCGGCGGTGGCGGCCTACGGTGCCGGGCGCCTGCTGGTGGGCGACTCCATTAATCCGCAGGCCTACGATGATTTCTGGGACAACCCCTCGAAAAAATACGGCCAGAAAATCGATGGGTCCGCTTGTTTGCTGGTCAATTCAGATATTTTCCCCCGCCTGATCCAGGGCAACTTCATCAAACCGTCCAGCCTGATGTTTGCGAAAACGGTGGGCGGCAAGACCATGCTGTTTGATGAAAATCTGCGCACCGCCGAAGACCGCGAGTTTCTGGTGCGCATGGTATTTTTGGGCGAGTTTGTCTACGACCCGACCCCGATCACCCAGTACCGCTGGCACGACGACAACATCTCGCAAGGCAAAAACTCCAAGCGCAACATGGAGAACGGGATGCGGGCCTTGAAGGTGATCTTCAACAACCCCGCCCTGGGCCTGGGTGGCCGCGACAGGGCCGCCTGCCACGCCCAGGTGCGCGCGTCTGCCAAAGAGTATTTGTATATCTGCGGCCAAAGGGGCTGGTCAGAATACCGGTCGGGCCTGGCCTTCATCTATGCCCAGTTTGGGCTGGCCAAGGCGCTGGGGGCGCTCAACCCCAAGCACATCGTCCGTAGCCTGGTATCGCGCGGTAACTGACCGTCAGGCCCGGCAGTCCAGCCACAGCACCTGGTAGGGCGCCAGCGTCAGCCCGTCACGCAGGCGGTGCGCCTCGCCGGTCAGCAGGTCCACCGCGCTCTCGGGCTGGGCGCTGAACACAATGGCCGGGCAGCTCTGCGGCTGCTCGCTGAAGTTGGCCAGCGCCAGAATATGCTGGCCCGGCGCACCGCGCAGGTAGCCCAGCACGCTGGGGTTGCCAGCCCGAAAACCGGTGAGGTGCCCCCCGGCAAACTCTTCCAGCGAGGCACGCACCTCCACCATGCGGCGCAGGCCCTGGTAGATCTGGCCGGGTACGCTGTTCTTTTTATTGCGCTGGCTGTACAGGGCAGGCACGCGGGCCGGGCGGTGCACCCAGCGGCTGTCGCCAGCCTTGGCCGGGTCGTTCAGATAGCTGGGGTCGTTGGGCGTGCCCACCTCGTCGCCCAGGTAGATCAGCGGCATGCCGCCGGTGCTCAGGGCCACGCTGTGCAGCAGCAAAATGCGCGCCGGGGCCAGCGGGTCGCCTTGCTCAATGCCCGTCAGCGACGCGCAGGTACCGCTGATGCGGCAGTCGCCGGTGGCGGGGTTGTCCTGGAACGGCACGCCCCGCGCAAAGCTGCCCTCGAAACGGTTCACGTAAAAACGGTTCAAAAACTGCCGGTGCGGAAAGCCGTGGATACCCAGCTGGATCGCGTCTTCGTCGGCAAAGGTCCAGCCAATGTCGTCGTGGCTGCGCACGTAGTTGACCCAGGCCGTGTCGGGGTCGAGGTTGTGGCGCTGCTCCAGCGCCTGCTGCAGCAGGTTCACCTCGCGCGTGGCCAGGCTGTTCCACAGCAAAGCCATCTGCAGCGGGTTGTACGAGAGCTGGCATTCCTCGGGCGAGATGTACTTGACCACATCGTCCGGGTGCACGATGGCCTCGCTCTTGAACAGCATGCTGGGCGCGGCAATGCGCACCAGCGCGCTGAACGCGCGGATCACCGTGTGCGCCTCGGGCAGGTTCTCGCACACCGTGCCCAGGCGTTTCCACACAAAGGCCACCGCGTCCATGCGCAAAATTTCGGTGCCCAGGTTGGCAATCGCCAGCATCTCGCCCGCCATGGCGGTAAACACCGCCGGGTTGCTGTAGTTCAGATCCCACTGGAAACTGTTGAAGGTGGTCCACACCCAGCGGCCATCGGGCAACTGCGAGAACGCGCCGGGGTGCTGGTCGGGGAAAATCTCGCGCACGGTTTTGTCGTAGGCATCGGGCAGCGTGCGGTCGGGGAACAGGTAGTAGAAATCCGCGTACTGCGGGTCGCCCGCCACCGCGCCCGTGGCCCAGGCGTGCTCGTCCGAGGTGTGGTTAAAAATGAAGTCCAGCACCAGGCTGATGCCCTCGGCGCGCAGCGCGGCGGCCAGGTTTTGCAGGTCTTCCATCTTGCCCAGGGCCGGATTCACCTCGCGGTAGCTGCTGACCGCGTAGCCGCCGTCGCTGTTGCCGTCGGGGCACTTGAACAGCGGCATCAGGTGCAAATACGTCAGCCCCAGCTCCTTGAAGTACGGAATCTGCTTCTGCAGGCCCTTGAGGTTGCCCGCGTACAGGTCCACGTAACACACGCCGCCCAGCATCTTTTGCGACTGGAACCAGCGCGGGTTTTTCTCGCGCTGCACGTCCAGCGCCTGCAGGTCGGCGGGGCGGGCGTTCCAGGCATCAAAGGCCTTAGACAGCAGATCCACCAAAAAGTCCAAAAAGTCGGGCCGCGCGCCGTACAGCGGGGCCAGCTCTTTCACCAGTTGCGGGAAGTGTGCGTCCAGCCGGGCCGCAAATGCGTTCCACGCCTTGCGCGCCGCCTTGGCCTCGGGGCGGGCTTTGAGGGCGGCGACGACGTGCTGGTGGGCGAGTTGGGTTTGGTGTGCGACGGAAAGCATGGTGCGGCCAGTGGGTGGGTAGGTAAAGCTGCGGCGAGTGTACGGGAACCCGCCGTTCAAAGCGCTTTGAAGCAGAGGGATTTGAAGCCGGAATGGGCTGCTGTGGGCACAGGGAAAACACCAGTGTCGGTGCTAAGAATTTAAGAAAAATCAGGCTCTAGCGCCCATTCCATCGGCGTGACAAGCTACCATAAATATAGCAACTGCCGGTGCCCGCCATTGCACCCTCCATGGGCGTTAAACACCCGGAACGAACACCATCGCAATGCTCACCCATACGCCGAAGCTGAAGTAAGGCGTTAGCCAGAGCGCATCCGCCTTCCATGCCGCCCAGTTGTCGCTTTGCTCGCGGCGGTGCCACGCGTCGCGCGCCCTCTGGTCCAGGCGTATACATACCCGCCCGTGGGCGCGGCCATGCTGGTAACGGCGCCAGTACATCGGCACGTCCACGCACAGCATATAGGCCACAAAAGACACCGAGCCCAGGATCCCGGCAATCGCCAATGCGTGGACCCAGCCACTGCTGTCCAGCGCGATGATCCCCAGCAGCGCCGCCATTCACGAAAAGCCTGCCGCCCATAGCGAGGACTCCACCGCCTGGGTGATGTGGTTCAGCGTCAGCACGCTATGCCAGCAAAAATCCTGGGCCAACACCATGAACACTGGTATCGCCCACGCCGCCATTTGCACCCACGGCAGGCCGGCATGGACGCCCAGCTGGTGCACCAGCAGCCCCAGCTGCAGCGCAAAGCAAATCTCGGCCACCGTGGCCGCGGACCGGCCCAGGAAGATGCTGGACAGCCGCGTGTCCACCACCACTAGCCGCTCCAGGTCCACCCGGGGCAGCACCGACCGGTAGGCGCACACCAGCACGTACACGCCCGACAAGGCCATCTGCAGCCCCGCGTAGATACCGCTGCCCGACCCCATGTGCAGCACGGCCAGCCACAGGCCCACATTCAGCACCGCAATCGCGTACAGCGCCCGCCACCAGGACAGAACTCCTATATCGGCTTCGATGGGTAATAGCGAAAATTGTGGCGGCTTGATGACATAGGGCCGCGAGGTAGGTGCGGGGGCTAGCGGTTTTGGAGGGGGCGAGCTTCATTAAATGCTGGGCTTGTTAAGCGACACTTGCTGGTTCGAGACAACTTTAAAAACTACAGTCATGAAGCAAAACGCAACTTTTAAAGGATGGGAGCCAACCTGGGCCAACGCCTGTGTTGGCGAAAACGGTAATCCGCAGATTTATGAGTATGCGAGCGGATATGCATCAGCCGCAAACTTACTGCTCGATCAAGTCATAGAAAAAGAAGGGAGGTCGCTATATGTCGACATATTTATTTATCCCATCTGTTTCAATATGCGGCATGCCATCGAGCTCTTTTTAAAAGCTGCCGCAGTTTCCTTGGAGCAGCTCGCCAAGATCAGATCGTCCGCTATTCCGGCGTTTGATCTGACGGGTTCCCACGACCTAGGGAATATTTGGACTTATGTACGAGAGCATGCTTCGCAGTTTGATCTGCGATACGTCGAATTGTTAACCGAGCTGAATCGATACGTTGCCGATGTCGCAGAAATCGACGCGACAGGTCAGGTTTTTAGGTATCCATTCGATTTGGATAACAACAAGCATTTGACATCAGTGTCTGTTATCAATGTTGTGATACTAAAAGAGCGCTGGGCCATTCTGGAGCGCCTCTTGAAGAACCTTAATCGTTTAAATGATGATCTGCTTATCGAGTATGGCTGGGGCGGGTTTACGGCAAAGCTATCTCGGCTGCAGCTTGCTCAAATCGCAGCAGCTCTGCCCGCGCGCGACCAATGGTCCTTGCTGGAATTCGATCAGGTGAAGTCCGACTTATGTAAGAAATACACCCTAAGCAGCAATGATTTTTCAAAAGCACTGCACGCAATACAAAGTCGACGTGAACTTGCGGCAATCTGTGGCCACGTGATTCCAATCCCTGGCCTTGATGTCTCTGCGCTTCAGCAATTCTTAGAAATTTGGATGAAAAAGCATGATCTGGCCAAAATAGTTGCGCCGCCATCAGAGTTCGATCCGGGGCGCGACTTTGTAGAGCCTAATTTCGAGGAGATGATCTCCTATTACGAGGAGTCTGAGAAACTACAGAAAGAGCTCGTAAAAACGGTCAAACCTGGCGCGTTTGCTGCGCTACGCGCACTGTTTTATTTTGACCGCGAAGATGCCTTCTCTGAGGTTTTTGAGAAATTACTCATTCAATATCAAAAGGCATCGGCAGAATATGCGAATGTCCCTGCGTCATACTTCAATGACGCACGTCACCTTTTGGAAAAGACCTCGGCCTTCGTAAGCATACTGAATTCTCTGAACTTTCTTGGTCAGGCAGAGATGGTCAACGCCGTTGTTGATCGCTATCAACTTCATGGCCAAGTTAGCAAACTGCTTGAGCCGAGTGAGAGGGCGCGTGCGCGCATACTTCAAGGCCATTTGTACACCTAGATAGCGTTTTAAGTTCTGCTGTGTTGGGCTGTTTTTGACAAAGGCCAGCCATGCTGGAATGCTTGGTTAATCGGCGCGTTTTTTCCATTGCGTCCGTTCATCCCTACGTTTGGGTTCGCGCCACCTTAGCCGTTCCAACCTAATCTCGCGGCATGCGCCGCCGTAGGACTGCGCAGTCGGTTGCGGCTGCAGATGAAGAGTACGCGGGGCATGGCAGAAACTAGGTTCTTAGATAAAAAAGCCCGCCAGCGCCCATCCCATGGGCGCAAGCAGCTCCTTTTACGATAGCGCCTTGGTCTGCGGCACCGGCACCGGTTTGCCCCGCAGCTTTGCGCCCATGCGCTTGAACCAGTGCTCCAAATCGTCGATGTAGGTAAACACGGCGGGCACCACCAGCAAGCTCAGCACGGTGGAGGTGATCAGCCCGCCAATCACCGCCACCGACATCGGGCTGCGGAAACTGGAGTCGGCCGCGCCCCAGCCTAGCGCAATCGGCAGCATGCCCGCACCCATGGCCAGGGTGGTCATGACGATGGGGCGGGCGCGTTTGTGGCAGGCGTCTAGCAGGGCTTCTACGCGGGTCATGCCATGGTCGCGGCGGGCCACGATGGCGTATTCCACCAGCAGGATGGAGTTCTTGGTGGCAATGCCCATGAGCATGATCAGGCCGATGAGCGAGGGCATGGAGAAGCTTTTTTGCGCGATCAGCAGGCCCACGAAGGCGCCGCCCAGCGCCAGCGGCAGCGCGCACAGAATGGTGACGGGGTGCAAAAAGTCTTTGAACAGCAGCACCAGCACGATGTAGATGCACAGCACGCCGGTGAGCATGGCCAGGCCAAAGCTGGCAAACAGTTCGCCCATCACCTCGGCATCGCCAATTTCCACCACCTTCACGCCGGGCGGCAACTGCGACATGGCGGGCAGTTTTTCTACCGCGGCTTTCACATCGCCCAGCGGCAGGCCCGAGAGTTCGATCTCGAAGTTGACGTTGCGGGTCCGGTCGTAGCGGCTGATGACGGCGGGGCCGCCGTTGGTCTCTAGCGTGGCGACCTGGCCTAGCATCACCGGGCCTTTGCTGCCGGGCACGGCCAGGCGCTCCAGCACGCTAAGGTCTTTGCGGGCCGCGTCGTCGAGCTTGACGACGATGGGTACCTGGCGCTGCGACAGGTTGAGCTTGGGCAGTGCAATGTCGTAGTCGCCCACGGTGGCGATGCGCAGCGTTTCGCCGATGGCGCTGCTGGTCACGCCCAGGTCGGCGGCGCGGGCAAAGTCGGGGCGCACCGCGATCTCGGGCCGGATCAGGCTGGCGCTGGACGCGACCTGGCCCAGGCCGGGGATGGTGCGCAGGTCGCGCTCTACCGCCTGCGCGGCGGCTTGCAGGGCCAGGGGGTCTTCGCCCGACAGCACCAGCACGTATTTTTCGCCCGAGCCGCCCAAGCCGACCTTGCTGCGCACGCCGGGCAGTTGCTCCAGCGCGGTGCGGATGTTGTTTTCAATGCCTTGTTTGCGGGGGCGCTGGCCGCGGTCGCTGAGCAAAATGGTCAGCGTGGCCTTGCGCGTCTCGGCGGCTCCGGCGGGGGCAAACGGGTCGCCGCCTGCGCTGCCGCCGCCGATGGTGGTGTAGATGCTTTGCACGTGTTCTACCTGGGCGATCAGCGTGCGGGCCCGCTCGGCGGCCACGCTGGTTTGTGCCAGGGTGGAGCCAGGTGGCAGCTCGATGTAGGCCTGGGTTTGGGAGTTGTCGTCGGGCGGGATAAAGCCGGTGGGCAGCAGCGGAATCAGCGCAATGGAGCCAAAGAAAAACACGGTGGCACCCACCATGGTGAGCACCCGGTGCTTCAGGCACCAGGTGGCCCAGCGCATGTAGATGCGCATCCAGCCGGCTTCTTTCTCAGCCCCGACGATAGGCTTGAGGATGTAGGCCGCCATCATGGGCGTGAGCACCCGCGCCACCACCAGGGATGCCACCACCGCCAGCGACGCGGTCCAGCCAAACTGTTTAAAGAACTTGCCCGCAATGCCGCTCATGAAAGCGGTGGGCAAAAACACCGCCACCAGGGTGAAGGTGGTGGCCACCACGGCCAGGCCGATCTCGTCCGCCGCCTCCATGGCCGCCTGGTACGGGGTCTTGCCCATGCGCAGGTGGCGCACGATGTTTTCCACCTCGACGATCGCATCGTCCACCAAAATGCCCACCACCAGCGACAGCGCCAGCAGCGTGATCACGTTGACCGAAAAGCCCAGCAAATACATGCCGATGAAGGCCGGAATCACCGACAGCGGCAGCGCCACGGCCGACACAAAAGTGGCCCGCCAGTCGCGCAAAAACAGCCACACCACCACCACCGCCAGGATCGCGCCCTCGTACAGCAGGTGCATGGAGCCGGTGTATTCCTCTTCCACCGGGGCCACAAAGTTGAAGGATTCGGTGAGCGCCATGTCGGGGTGCTGCAGCTTCATCTCGGCCAGCGCTTTTTGCACCGCCGCGCCCACCGCCACCTCGCTTTCGCCCCGGCTGCGCGACACCTCAAAACCCACCACCGGCTGGCCGTTGAGCAGGGCAGCAGAACGTTGCTCGGCGACCGCATCGGTCACGGTGGCCACCTGGTCGAGCCGGATTCGGCGGCCATCGCCCAGGGCCAGTTGCAGTTGGCCCAGCTCTTGGGCGGTTTGCACCGTGGCCAGGGTGCGCACGGGTTGCTCGCCCACGCCCAGGTCGGCGCGGCCCCCGGCGCTGTCGAGCTGCACCAGGCGCAGCTGGCGCGAGATGTCGGCGGCGGTGGCCCCCAGGGCCTGCAGTTTGAGCGGGTCGAGTGCTACCTGCACCTCGCGGGTCACGCCGCCCACGCGGGTCACGGCGCCCACGCCGCGCACCGCCAGCAGTTTGCGGGTGATGTCGTTATCCACAAACCACGACAGCGCCTCGGCATCGAGCTTGGTGGATTGGATGGTGAAGGCCAGCACCGGCTGGGCCGCCATGTCCACCTTGTTGACGATGGGGTCGCGCACGTCGCCGGGCAGGTCGCTGCGCACGCGGGCTACGGCAGAGCGCACATCGTCCACCGCCTCCTGCACCGGCTTTTCCAGCCGGAACTCTGCGGTGACGGTGACGCTGCCGTCCTGCACCGAGGTGTAGATGTGCTTGAGGCCCTGCACCGTGGCGATGGAGTTTTCCAGCTTGCGGGCGACTTCGGTTTCGAGCTGGGCCGGGGCCGCGCCGGGCAGGCTGGCGGACACGGTGACCGTGGGCAGGTCGATGTCGGGGAAGTTCTGCACCTTCATGGCGTTGAAGGACAGCAGCCCGGCAAACGTCAGCAGCACAAACAGCATCACCGCCGGAATGGGGTTCTTGATGGACCAGGAGGAAACGTTCATGGTCTGCTACCTATTTGCTAGCTGCTTGTGCCGGTGCAGTGGGCGCTGGAGGTACATTTGGCTTAGAGTCTTGCACCACCCGCACTAGGTCGCCGTCGTTCAAAAATCCCGCCCCGCTGGCCACCAGCACCGCATCCGGTGCTAAAGCGCTGGTGATCTCCAGCCGGTCGCCCAGTTGCCGCCCGGTCTGTACCTTGACCTGGGCCACGCGCTGGTCTTTGCCCACGCGGTAGACGAAGCTGAAGGCATCGCGCACTACCACGGCGGTTTGCGGCACGGTCAGCGCGTTCGTCTGCCCCAGCGCAAACGCGCCGCTGGCAAACATTCCCGGCTTGAGGCTGGACGCAGGCAAATCCACATACACCAGCCCCATGCGGGTTTGCGGGTCGACCGTGGGGGCCACCATGCGCACCTTGCCTTGCACCGGCGTGCCCTGGGCGGTGCGCACCTGGGCGGTGGTGCCCACCTTGATGCGTTCCAGCTCGGCGGCGGTGACTTCGGCGCGCCACTCCAGCCGCCCCTGGCGCACCATGCGGAACAGCTCGGTGCCGCTGCCCAGCACCGCGCCCACGGTGGCGCTGCGGGCGCTGATGGTGCCGCTGTCGGGGGCCAGCACCTGGGTGTGGCGCAGGCGCTGCTGCTGCACCACCAGCGTGGCTTTGGCGGCGGCTACCCGGGCCTTGGCGACCTGCTCGGCGGTTTGGTACTGGTTGATTTGCTGCTCGCTTAAAGCGCCGGTGGCCTGCAGGGTGCGGGCGCGGGCGGCGTTGGCGCTGGCATCCTGGGCGTTGGCCTCGGCCTCCAGCACATTCGCTTTTGCCTGGGCCACGTCGGCCTGCACGCTCTCAGATGCAAAGGTGGCCAGCACCTGCCCGGCGCGCACCACATCGCCCACGTTGGCGCGCACCTCCAGCAGGCGCAGGCCGCTGGCCTCGCTGCCGATGCTGGCCTCTTGCCAGGCGGCTACGTTGCCGTTGGCGCTGAGCTGCACCGCCCAGGGGCTGCGCTGCGGCTGCACCGTGGTGACGGTGAGCGCGGGCTTGGGCGCGGCGGCCTTCGCCTCGTCCGCTGCTTGGGAATTTATAGAGAAAAGGCCGATAGCGCTTATGGATAGGGCGAGAGCAGCTACGGAATAAATAGCATTTTTTGGCATGGGAAGGTGTCCGTATTGGTTTACTGGGGGCCGGTCCAGCCGCCGCCTACGGCGCGGTACAGGCTGATCCAGGCCAGCAGGCGTTCGCGCTGCAGGGCGATGGCATTGGTGTCGGCGGCCAGCGCGGTGCGGCGCGCGTCCTCCAGTTCGGGCAGGCTGGCCAAACCTGCGCGGTAGCGGGCCTGGGTGGCGGCAAATGCGGCCTGGTACCCCTGGGCGGCGACCTGGGTGTCGGCGTTGCGGTCATCGGCGCTGCGCAGGTTGACCAGGGCTTCTTCGACCTCGCGCACCGCCTGGCGCACCTTGGCGCGGTACACAGCCACCGCCTCGGTGTAGCGGGCCTGGGCAGCTTCCACATCGGCATTGCGCCGCCCGCCGTCCAACAAGGGCACCGATACCGCCAGCGGGCCGATGGACCAGGTGCCGACGTTTTCGCTGGTAGAGCCCGCCCGGTAGGCCAGCGCGCCGATGGAGCCGTTCAACGTCAGCCGGGGGTAACGCTGGGCCTGGGCGTTGCCCACGTCATAGCTGGCGGCGGCCACATCGCGCTCGGCGCTGAAGATGTCGGGCCGCTGGGCCAGGGCCTGCGCGGGGATGGATGCTATGGAAAACAGAGCTGCTTGCGCCGATGGAATGGGCGCTGAGGCCAGTTTTTGTGCCAAATCTGCCTCGGCCACACCGGTCAGGGCGACGATGGCTTTCAGGAACACATCGCACTGCGCCAGTTGCTGCACCACGCGGTTGTTGGCCTCGGCGGCACTGGCGCGGGCCAGCGCGTCCACCGCCGGGGCGGTAAACCCGGCGCGGGTGCTCAAGTTGGAGAGGCGGGCGGTTTCCTGGCGCGATTTCGCGTCTTCCCCCGCCAGCCCGCGCAGCAGGGCGCAGGCCCGCACGGTAACGTACTGGCTGGCCACCTCGGCGGCCACCGCCACCCGCGCGTCGTGCCACTGGGCCTGGGCCCCTTGCTGGCGCACCTGGGCGGCGTTGGCGGCAGCCCGGTTCGCGCCAAACAGGTCGATCTCCCACGCCGCCTGCAGTCCGCCCTGGGCGGTGCTGCCAACCGGCACGCCCGGCTGCGACCGGCCCCGGCTGGCGCTGGCCGATGCGTCCAGCGTGGGCCCCAGCGCCGCACCCGCGCCCACCGCCGTGGCCCGCGCCTGGGCGATGCGCGCCGCCGCCGAGGCCACCGTGGGGCTGGCCTCTTGCGCCGCCGCGATCAGCGCCACCAGCAGCGGATCGTCCAGCCGCTGCCACCAGCCGGCCAAGTCGCCCATGTGGCCCTGGTGCGGAAGGTTTTGCGGCAGCGGGGCCGTCCATTGCGCGGCGGCCTGGGCGGGCACGGTGGTGGGCGGTGGTGTGGTGACGCAGGCGGCCAGCCACAGGGGCAGGGTGCACAGAACGGGCCAGCGGGGCAAAGGCATGCAGGGGGCTCCAGAGGTAAGGGCGGGGGCTATCGTATCGGGCGAACCCCAGCCTGCGCGTGACAGGTCTGCGCTTTGTCCCCCAAGGTGGGGAAGCCGTAGCCCAGAACAGGCGCCATGGTGCCAGGGTCGGCAAGCCTCGTCTTCGCCAGGGGGTATCGGTATGTGTCGGTTTATGTCAGCGGATGGGCTGGGTCCGTGGTGGGGTCCCCGGCATCCAGCTGCGCCACCAGGGCTTCCATGCTGGGCAGCAGTGCGGAGATTTCCTGCGGCAGCTCGGGTGTGGTGCGGTAGGTGGATACGCCCATGGGGGTCTGCACGCCGCGCAAGGCGTATTCGACCATGGTTTTTTTCTTGCTTTTGCACAGCACCATGCCGATGGTGGGCGCGTCAAAAGCCGGGTCGCGCACCAGGTCGTCCACGGCGGCCAGGTAGCCGTTGAGTTGGCCGGTGTACTCGAAGCGGAACTCGGTGTTTTTCAGCTCAATCACTACGTAGCAGTGCAGGCGCGTATGGTAGAAAAGCAGATCGATAAAGAACTCGTCGCCTTCGATGTCGAGCTTGTACTGGCTGCCGACAAAGGCAAAACCCACCCCCAGTTCCAGCAAAAAATCGCGCAGGTGGGTGGTCAGGGCTTTCTCGATCGTGCGTTCGCTGGAAGCGTCGGCGATGCCCAAAAAGTCGAATGCATACGGATCTTTGAGCAGGTCGCGGGCCAGGTCCGACTGTGGTGCAGGCAGGGTGCGGGCAAAGTTGTTTTGCGCAGCACCCAGGCGGTTATGCACGGCGGTTTCGATTTGCAGCTCCAACACCGATCGGCTCCAGCCGTTTTCAATGGTTTTGCGGATGTACCACTCGCGGGTGGCGCGGTCTTTGAGTTTGTCGAGGAGGGTGCAGTGGTGTCCCCAGGGCAATTGCGCAACGACCTGTTGCGTAAATGCTTCCTCGGGCCAGGCTGCGGCAAATGTCTGCATGTACACCAGGTTGCGAGGGGACAGGCCGCGCATGTCGGGAAACTCCGTGCGCAAGTCATGGGCCAATTGAGCATTCACCTTCGCTCCCCAGCCTGCCGTTGCTTTGCGCTCCAAAATCTCCCGCCCCATCCGCCAGTACAGCAGCACCAGCTCCCGGTTGACGGCCAGGCTGGCTTGCAGGCGGGCGGAGCGGATCTGGGTTTTCAGGTCCGCCAGCCAGGTGGCGTAGTCGGTGGGCTGGAGCATGGTTGTTTTTATGAAAAGAATCAGCCTCTACCGCCCATTCCATGGGCGTGGGCAGCTACTGATTCAATAGCGCCTACCCAAACACCACTTTCCACAGCGCCAGCACCGCCTCGCGCTCTTTTTGCAGCAGCGGTGGGGCCACCTGGGTGGGGGTTTCGTTCAGGCGGGCCTGGTGCTGGGCTTTGCGCAGTTCGCGGTAGGCGTTGGCGGCGGCTTCGCCTACGCCGGGGGGCAGCAGGCCGCAGGCTTCGGCGCGGCGCAGCAGGGCGATGTTGCCTAGGTTGTCTTGCAGGCTGGGGTGCTGGGCGGCGTGGGCCAGCACCAGGTACTGCACGGCAAATTCGGCATCGACCATAGCGCCGGTGCTGTGCTTCACGTCAAAAGCTTCGCCCCGCACCGGGTGGGCGGCGCGGACTTTGTTGCGCATGGCGACGATCTCGGCCTGCAGGGCGGGCAGGTCGCGCGGGGCGGTGATGACGTTTTGGCGCACACCATCAAAGCGCTGGTGCATGGCCTCGGGGCCGAGCACGCAGCGGGCGCGGGTCATGGCCTGGTGTTCCCAGGTCCAGGCGGTGTTGCTGCCGCGGCCTTCCTGGTAGCTGGCGTAGGCGGCCAGGGTGGTGACCAGCATGCCGGAGTTGCCGTTGGGGCGCAGCGCGGTGTCGATCTCGAACAGGTCGCCCTCAGAGGTTTTGACGCTGAGCCAGTTGATCAGCTTGCGCACCAGCTGGGCGTAGACCTCGGGGGCGCGCTCGTCTTCGTCGTCGTACACAAACACGATGTCCAGGTCGCTGCCGTAGCCCAGTTCCTTGCCGCCGAGCTTGCCGTAGCCGATGACGGCAAAGTGCGGTTCGTCCAGGTGGTGGGTGGGCAGGCGCTGCCAGCACCAGCGGGCGGTAACGCGCAGCACCACGTCGGCCAGCGCGCTCAGGTCGTCGGCGACCTGCTCGACGGTAATGCGGCCTTCCACATCGCGCGCCAGGGTGCGGAACAGCTCGGCGTGGTGGGCGCGGCGCAGCAGGTTGAGCAGGGTTTCTTCGTCGTCTTCCTGGGTGATGCGCAGCGAGTTGCGGCGGGCTTCGAGCTCGGCCTCCAAGGCGGCAGGGTCGAAGCGCTCGGCCAGCATGGTCTCGGCGGCCAGCTCGTCGATCACGCCGGGGTGCTGCTGCAGGTAGCGGGCCGGCCATTTGGCGGTGGCCAGCAGGCGCAGCAGGCGTTGGTGGACGGAGGGGCGCTCCAGCAGCAGGGCCAGGTAGTGGTCGCGGCGCAGCAGGGGTTCGATCCAGTCCATCCAGCGCAGTACGCCGTCCAGGCTGGTGCTGCCCTCGTGCAGCCAACCGAGGGTGCGCTGCACGAGGCGCGACAGCCGGGCAGCCGATACATCCCGCAGGGCCAGCACCCGGGCGTGGGTGGACCAGCGCAGCAGGCGGCCTTTGAGCGGTTCGTCCAGGCGCTCGGCCAGCGAGACCAGATCCGGTGCGCCCGACAGGTCGCCCGGCCCGCCGTGCTCGGCTTTGCCACTTTTGCCGTTGCAGCCCTTGCATTCTTTTTTGCCGCCCAGCAGGGTGTCGAACTCTTGCGCCACCAGCTCGCGCTGGGTGTCCAGCTCGGTCAGGAAGGCGCAGCAATCGGCGTAGCCCATGCTGTGGGCGATCCAGGCCAGGTCGGCATCTACCGTGGGCAGCACATGGGTTTGCTGGTCGTCCAGGTACTGGATACGGTGCTCGACCCGGCGCAAAAAGGTGTAGGCGCGGGCCAGTGCGTCGGCGGTGGTCTGGGGCATCAGCCCGGCGTGGGCCAGGCGCTGCAGCGCGGCCAGCGTGGGGCGGGTGCGCAGCTCGGGGAACTGGCCGCCGCGCACCACCTGCAGCAATTGCACGGTGAACTCGATCTCGCGGATACCGCCGCGCGACAGCTTGACGTCGTTGGCCCGCTCGGGGCGGCCCGCACTGCGCTTGGCCGAGTGGTCGCGGATCTGCTGGTGCAGCTTGCGCAGCGCGTCGAACACGCCGTAGTCCAGGTATCGGCGGAACACAAACGGCAGCACCACGGTGCGCAGCGCGCTGGCGTCATGGATGCAGCTGCGCGGGGCCACCACCCGGCTTTTCAGCCAGGCAAAACGTTCCCATTCGCGGCCCTGCTCTTGCAGGTAGCCTTCGAGCGCGTCGGTGGACACCGCCACCGGGCCGGAGTTGCCGTGCGGGCGCAGCGCCAGATCGACGCGAAACACAAAGCCGTGCTCGGTGGTGTCGCCCACCAGGGCGTAGATGATCTTGACGGCCTTGCAAAAGTACTCGTGGTTGCTGGTGCGGCCCCGGCCCTCGGGCATACCGTCTTGGTGGGGCTGGCCTGCGGTGTCGCCGTCATGGTTGTAGACGTAGATCAGGTCGATGTCGCTGGACACGTTGAGCTCGCGGGCGCCCAGCTTGCCCATGCCCACCACCCACATCTGGGCCCGGCTGCCGTCGGGGGCCAGGGGGGCTCCGTGCTGGCTGTCGAGCTGTGCAAACGCGTGGCTGCAGGCGGCATCCAGGGCGATTTCGGCCAGCTCGGTGACCGCCTGGGTCACCACTTCCAGCGGGGCCTGCTGGTCGCAGTCCAGCACCACCAGGCGCTCCATCACCAGCTGGCGCAGGCTGCGCAGGGCGGCTCCGGTGTCCAGCCCGGTGGCGCGCAGGGTGGCCAGGGTGGCTTCCATGCTGGCGCGCACCGGCGGGCCGGGGGGCAGCAGGTCGAGCTGGCTGGCATAACGGCGGCGCAGGCGCTGCACAAAACGCGAGTGGCCCGATAGCGGTTCGGTGGCGGGGGGGCTGCTTAACAAAACAACACCGTGAACGGTAAGGCCTGCTGCGGGTGCTGCTGCCATGGGAGTGATAATTCTGGTTGCATCCATGTGTCCAATGACTGAATCCAAGCCACCTTCCAGCACCGAGTCCACGCGTCTGCTTCGACTGGCCGCCAAAGCCGCATCCTGGAGTCTGGGCTTGGTGGCGGCGGCTTGGCTGGCGCTGGCGCTGGTCTGGGGGGCCTTACACGGCTGGATTGTGCCGCGAATCGGCGAATTTCGCCCGTGGCTGGAAACCTATGCCAGCCAGGCGCTGGGGGTACCGGTGCGCATCGGTGCCATCTCGGCCCGGTCGGAGCATTTCTTCCCCTCGTTTGAGCTGCGCAATGTGGCCCTGCTGGACGGCCAGGGGCGCGAGGCCCTGGCGCTGTCGCGGGTCACGGCCACGGTGTCGCCTGGGTCGCTGCTCAAGCGCGGGTTTGAGACCCTGCTGATCGAGCAGCCCGAGCTGGACGTGCGCCGCAGTGCCGACGGTGCCATTTTTATCGCCGGGCTGGACATCTCGCAGACCGGCAGCGGCGATGGCCGGGCCCTGGACTGGCTGTTTGCCCAAAACGAACTGGTGCTGCGCGGCGGCACCGTGCGCTGGACCGACGAGCAGCGCGCCGCCCCCCCGCTGGCCTTGGGTGCGGTGGATTTTGTGATGCGTAACAAGGGCCTGGGCCACCACCTGCGCCTGGATGCCTCGCCCCCCGCCGACTGGGGCGACCGTTTCAGCCTCAGCGCCCGCTTCCGCCAGCCCTTGCTCAGCACCCACCGGGGCCGCTGGCAGGACTGGGACGGCCCGGCCTACGCCAGCCTGCCCCGCGTGGATGTGTCGCAACTGCGCCGTTATGCCGATGTGGGCGTGGACGTGGTGGCCGGTGTGGGGGCTTTGCGGGTGTGGGCCGACATCCGCCACGGCCAGGTGACCAGCGGCACGGCCGATCTGGCGCTGCGGGATGCGCGTGCCACCCTGGCCGCCGACCTGCAGCCGCTGGCGTTGCAGTCGCTGCAAGGGCGGCTCACCCTGGAGCAGGGGGCCGGTAGCCTGGCACTGGCCACCGAGGGCCTGCAGTTCACCACCGACGACGGGCGTGTCTGGCCGGGCGGTAACCTGGCGCTGCGCCTGCAGGACGCAGGCCCCCGCCAGCCTGCGCAAGGCGAGTTGCGTGCCGACCGGCTGGACCTGGCCCTGCTGGCCCACATGGCCAACAGCCTGCCGCTGGGCCCGGCCACCCACCGCATGCTGGCCACCCACGAACCCCAGGGGCAGGTGGCGCAGATCAGCTCCCGCTGGATCGGCCCGCTGGCGGCCCCCACCAGCTACAGCGCACAGGGCCGCATTACCGGGCTGGAAGTGGCCGCAGGCGTGCCCGACGCGCCCAGCCCCCAAGACATGGCCCCGCTGGGACGCCCCGGTGTGCGCGGCGCGGCGGTGGACTTCGACCTCACCCAGGCCGGGGGCAAGGCCACCGTGCGCGTTACCCAGGGAGCGCTGGACCTGCCGGGCTTGTTCGAGGAACCGGTGGTGCCCATGGACCAGCTCTCGGCCACGGTGGCCTGGCAGCAGCAGGGCGACACCCTGGCGGTACAGGCCAGCGATGTGCGCTTTGCCAACGCCGATGCCGAAGGCCTGCTACAGGTCAAGTGGAACAACAGCGACCCCGCGCAGTCGAGCAGCCGGGCGCGTATTCCGGGCGTGCTGGACCTGCAGGGCCAACTGAGCCGGGGCGATGCCGCGCGGGTACACCGCTACCTGCCCCTGGAGCTGGATGCCGAGGTACGGCATTACGTGCGCGACGCGGTGCTCGCGGGCCGCCTCAGCCCGGTGAAGTTCCGCGTCAAGGGCGATCTGTACGACTTTCCGTTCGTCAAACCCAGCCAGGGCGAGTTCCGCATAGCCGCCGAGGTGCGCGATGCCACCTACGCTTATGTGCCGCCCAGCCTGCAGCCCGCCAAGGCCCTGCCCTGGCCCGCGCTGGAGCGTTTGTCGGGCGAGCTGGTGTTTGAACGCAACAGTTTGCAGATCCGCCGGGCCACCGGCACCCTGGCCGGTACCACCGGTTTCCAGCTGACCCAGGCCGAAGCCCAGATTGCCGACCTGGACCGCAGCGTGGTGGTCTTCAAGGCCCAGGGGCGCGGCCCGCTGGCCGACATGCTGGGCGTGGTCAACCGGTCGCCGCTGGGCGAGCTCACCGGCCATGCGCTGGACCAGGCTACCGCCAGCGGCCCGGCCGATCTGCAACTGCGCCTGCAACTGCCGATTGACAACATCGACAAGAGCAAGGTCCAGGGCAGCATCACGCTGGGTGGCAACGATGTGCAAATCACCCACAGCAGCCCGGCGCTGGCGCGTGCGCGCGGGGTGGTGCAGTTCTCGGACACCGGTTTTACCGTGGTCGGCGGGCAGGCCCGCATGCTCGGCGGTGATGCCCGGTTCGAAGGTGGCATGGCCGATGCCACCAAGGGCGATGTGCAGTTGCGGGTGCAGGGCGTAGCCACCGCCGAGGGGCTGCGCCAGTCGCCGGGGCTGGGGGTGGCGGCGCAGATTGCCCAGTACGCCAGTGGCAGCACGGCCTACACCGCCGTGGTGGGTGCGCGCCAGGGTGTGGCGGAAGTCAGCGTGACCAGCAACCTGCAGGGAGTGGCCTTGAACCTGCCCGCGCCACTGGCCAAGGCCGCCGACACGGTGCTGCCCTTGCGGTTTGACAACCTCCTGCTGCCTGGCAACAACCTACCTTTACGTGACAGCCTGGCCTTGGAGCTGGGCGCGGGCGGGTCGGTGGCATCGGTGGCGTATGTGCGCGATATTTCCGGCCCGGCACCGCGCGTACTGCGTGGCACCGTGGCGGTAGGCTTGCCGCCCGGTGAGGCGCTGCTGATGCCTGCCGAGGGCGTGTCGGCCAACATCCGTGTGGATACCGTCAACGCCGATGCCTGGCAGGCGCTGGCCGCCAAACTGGCCGATGCACCCAACACCGGCGGTGCGCCTGCGGCTACCAGCGGCTACACCCCCACCACCCTGGCGGTCCAGGCCAAAGCCTTGACGTTCGGGGGCCGTACCCTGCACCAGATGGTGCTGAGCGGTTCGCACTTTGCCACCACCTGGCGCGCCAACATCGACGCGCAAGAGCTCAACGGGTATGTGGAGTACCGCCAGCCCATCGACTCCAACGCAGGCCGGGTCTTTGCCCGGCTGACCCGGCTCACCCTGGCCCCCAGCACCGCCACCGAGGTGGAGACTTTGCTGGACGAGCCCTCGGACACCGTGCCCGCGCTGGACATCGTGGTGGACGCGCTGGAGCTCAAGGGCAAGAAGCTGGGCCGGGTCGAGATCGATGCCGTCAACCGGGGTGGCCGGGTCGGCGGGGTCGGGCTGGTCGATGCGGGCGTGCGCGAGTGGCGGCTGAACAAGCTCAGCATCACCAACCCCGACGCGCAGCTCAATGCCACCGGCAATTGGGTGGCTCTCGGGGGGCGCTCGGGGCCCACCACGCCCCGGCGCACCACGCTGAACTTCCAGCTCGACATTACGGATGCGGGGCAGTTGCTGGCCCGCTTCGGCATGCCGGGGGTGGTGCGGCGCGGTAAGGGCCAGATGGCCGGGCAGGTGGGCTGGGTCGGTTCGCCGCTGGCGCTGGACACCGCCACACTGGGCGGGCAGTTCAACCTGGCGGTGGACAACGGCCAGTTCCTCAAGGCCGACCCCGGCCTGGCCAAGCTGCTGGGCGTGCTGAACCTGCAGGCCCTGCCGCGCCGCCTGGCGCTGGACTTCCGCGATGTGTTCAGCGAAGGTTTTGCGTTTGACGCGGTGCGTGGCGACGTGCGGGTCGAGCTGGGCCGCGCCAGCACCAATAACTTGCAAATGAAGGGCGTGAACGCCGCCGTGATGATGGAGGGCAGCGCCGACATTGCCCGTGAAACCCAGGACCTGAAGGTGGTGGTGGTGCCCGAGATCAACGCCGGTACCGCCTCCCTGGTGGCGGCGGTGATCAACCCCGCCATCGGCCTGGGCACGTTTTTGGCCCAGTGGTTCTTGAGCCGCCCGCTGGCCGAGGCGGCCACCCAGCAATTCCATATCGACGGCACCTGGGCCGACCCCAAAATCACCAAGGTGCCGCACAAAATGTTCGGTGCCAAAGTAGAGGCCCAGGCCCCCACCAAAAAGGAACCCACACCGTGAAAGTTGCCGCCATCCAGATGGTATCGGGCACCAGTCTGCAGGCCAACCTGGAGCGCGCCGCCGCCTTGCTGGCCGAAGCTGCCGCCAGCGGTGCCGAGCTGGCCGTGCTGCCCGAGTATTTTTGCCTGCTGGGCCAGCGCGATACCGACAAGCTGCAGATCCAGGAGGCCCTGGGGGCGGGCCCGATCCAGGACTTTCTGGCGCGCACCGCACAGCAGTTGGGCCTGTGGATTGTGGGCGGTACGCTGCCCTTAACCGTAGTGAATGGCAGAGGTAGTGGCAGCCGGGTGCGCAACAGCACCCTGGTGTTCGACCCCACTGGCACCTGCGTGGCCCGCTACGACAAGATCCACCTGTTTCGCTTCGACAACGGGCAGGAGCGTTTTGACGAGTCGCGGGTGCTGGAGCCGGGCACCGAGCCGGTGCTGTTTGAACTGCTGGCCCGCGACGGCCAGCGCTGGCGCGTCGGCCTGAGCATTTGTTACGACCTGCGTTTCCCCGAGCTGTACCGCCACTACGCGGCGCAGGGGGCCGACCTGCTGCTGATGCCCAGTGCCTTTACCCACACCACCGGCCAGGCGCACTGGGAGCTGCTGCTGCGCGCCCGCGCGGTGGAAAACCTGGCCTACGTGCTGGCCCCGGCCCAGGGCGGCCTGCACGCCAATGGCCGCCGCACCTGGGGCCATAGCCTGCTGGTAGACCCCTGGGGCACGGTGCTGGCCGAGCACGCTGAAGGTGAATCCGTGGTGCTGGGCACGCTGGATGCCGCCCGCCTGGCCCAGTGCCGCGCCCAGTTGCCTGCCCTGGAGCACCGCGTTCTGTGAGCGCCGTACTGCCACTCTCCCGGGCGAGTTTGCTGCGCTGGTGGCAGCGCTGGTCGCTGTGGGGCGTGATGCTGTTGCTGCTGGCGCTGATGCTGACCACGCTGGTGTGGCTGGCCGGGCGGTTTGAAGCCAGCCAGGTCCAAGACGCGCTGGACCGCGATATTGCCGCCGCCGCAGACGACGTGCGCCTGGGCCTGGGGCGCAATGTGCAAAGCCTGCAGGCCTTGCAGTTCAACGACCCCAGCCCCGGTGCCTGGCGTGCCGATGCCACCGAGTTTTTACGCCACCACCGCGAGCTGTTGCGGGTGGAGTGGCGGCACCCCAATCTGGCCCTGTTGGCACAGGCAGAAAGCCCGTTTCGGCCCCATGCATTTGAGTGGTTGGGCAGCAAAAATGCCGAGCCCGACGTCACCCTGGCCTGCACCCTGGCCAAGCGGGCCAATGGCCCGGCCTATTCCGGCAGCTACTTTCTGTCGCAGCTGGATGGCTTGGGGCTGGAGGTGATGGAGATGTGCATGCCGCTGATCAGCTACGGCCAGCTCAAAGGCTACCTGGTGGCCACCTACGCCCTGGGTGATGTGCTGGCCGACATGGTGGGCCGCCAACTCAGCCGCAGCCAGGAGGTGTCGTTTGTCGAACCCGATGGCACCCGCCTGGTGCTGCATGGCTCGGCCCGGCGTGGCACCCGGGTGTTTACCGCCCAGCAACTGGTCAATTTGCCGGGCAACACCATGGTGCTGCGCATGGACAGTTGGCATGGCGACCCCAGTGTGTACCCCAACCTGATGACCGCCCTGGTGACGCTGATGTCGATTGCGCTGGTGTCGGTGACCATGCTGCTGGTCAAGGACACCCGCCTGCGGCTGCGGGCCGAGCGTGGCCTGGCCGACGCGCTGGCGTTTCGCAAAGCCATGGAGGATTCGCTGCTCACCGGCCTGCGCGCCCGCGACCTGGAGGGCCGCATCACCTACGTCAATCCGGCGTTTTGCCAGATGGTGGGCTTTGCCGCCGATGAGCTGTGGGGCCGTGGCATGCCCGCACCCTACTGGCCGCCCGACCTGGCCAATGAGTACCAGCAGCGCCAGGAGGTCCGCATGGCGGGCAGCGCACCGCCGCGCGAAGGCTTCAGCTCGGTGTTCATGCGCAAGGACGGCAGCCTGTTTCCGGTGCTGGTGATGGAGGCCCCGCTGATCAACGCCCAGGGTGCCCACACCGGCTGGATGAGTGCGGTGGTGGACGTGACCGAGCAGCGCCGTGCCGAAGAGTTGTCGCGCACCAGCCAGGACCGGCTGCAGGCCACCGCGCGGCTGGCCACGGTGGGCGAGATGGCCTCGCTGCTGAGCCACGAGCTGAACCAGCCGCTGGCCGCCATCTCCAGCTACGCCACGGGCTCGCTGAACCGCTTGCAGGGCGGTGGTGTAGACACGGCAGACCTGGCCATGGCCATGCGCCGCATTGCCGAGCAGGTGGAGCGTGCGGGCAAATTGATCCGCAGCGTGCACGACTTTGTGCGCCGCCGGGCCAAGGTGCGCGAGGCGGTCGCCCCGCAGTTGCTGCTGGATGCCATTTTGCCGCTGGTGCAACTGCAGGCCCGCAAGCTGCGGGTGCAGGTGCAACTCGACGTGGCCGACGCGTTGCCCGCAGTGCAGTGCGACCGCTCCATGGTCGAGCAGGTGCTGCTCAACCTGATCCGCAACGCCATGCAAGCCATGGAGCCCCCCGAGGTGGCCGAGCGGGTGCTGGAGCTGCGGGTGGCCACCCTGGCGGGGTCTGCCGAGTGGGTCGAGTTTTCGGTGGCTGACCGGGGTACCGGCATCCCGCCCGAGGTGGCCGAGCGCCTGTTCACCCCGTTTTTCACCACCAAGGAAGAGGGCATGGGCCTGGGCCTGAGCCTGTGCCGCACGGTGGTGGAGCAGCACGGCGGTGCGCTCAGTTTCACCGCAAATCTGCCGCAGGGCACCGTGTTTCGGTTTACCCTGCCGATCTCCGAATCAACGTGATGAATGAGAGACAAGCATGCAACCCGTACAAGATGCCACCGTATTCGTCGTTGATGACGACGCCAGCGTGCGTGATGCGCTGTCGTGGCTGCTGCGTTCGCGCGGGCTGTTCAGCGAGGGGTTTCCCAGCGCCGAGGCCTTCGAGACCATGCTGGCCACCGGCTTTGTGCCGCGCCAGGCCTGCTGCCTGCTGCTGGACGTGCGAATGCCCGGCATCAGCGGGCTGGCGCTGTTCGACAAGCTGATTGCCCGGGGGCTGCACCAGCCCATGCCGGTGATCTTTCTGACCGGCCACGCCGACGTGCCGACCGCCGTGGATGCGGTCAAGCGCGGGGCTTTTGATTTCTGCGAAAAGCCGTTTTCCGACAACGCCCTGGTCGACCGCATCGAGCAGGCCCTGGCCCAGTCGGCCCTGAACCTGCGCACCCGCGACAGCCGCCAGCACCTGCAAACCCGCCTGACCGAACTCACCGAGCGCGAACGCGACGTGATGCGGCTGGTGGTGCAAGGCCTGCCCAACAAGCTGATTGCCGACCAGCTCGACATCAGCGTACGCACGGTAGAGGTGCACCGGGGCCGGGTGTTCGACAAGATGGAAGTAAAGTCGGCGGTCGAATTGGCCAATTTGCTACAAAAAATGTAGCTGCTTGCGCTTATTCCTTGGGCGGTAGAGGCTTATTTTCTTCAGATTTTTGGACGATTTCGCCGTTTTTGCGGCCCGAGAACATGGTCCACCAGACAATCAGCACCAGCAATACCCCCGCCCCCAGCGCCTCCAGTAACAACAACACCATGCACCGACTCCTTCTAGATTTTCCCCTGGCGCGCGGCGCGCGCCGTGCCCTGCTGGCCGCGATTGTAGGAACCCTGGCCGCCTGCGCCACCCGCATGCCCGAAACCCCGGAATCTGCACCCCCGTCTGTACCCACTGCGCCAGGTTTCCCCGAGGCAGCGCCCTATACCGTGCCAGGCGACACCGGCCCGTTGCCACCGCCCATCACCCAAGGCAAAAGCCGCTGGACGGCGGTACGCTGGGCCGAACTGCCCGGCTTCGGCCAGGACCCGCTGCATGAAGCCTGGAACGCCTGGATCAAAAGCTGCGAACGCCCCGGCCCGGCGCAGGCCCCGCTGTGCAAAGACGTGCGCCGTCTGAGCCTGGGCAACGGCGACGAGCAGCGCGCCTGGATGGTGGCGCGCCTGCAGCCTTACCGCGTCGAGTCGCTGCAAGGTCTTGCCGATGGCAAGCTCACCAGTTACTTTGAACCGGTGCTGCGCGCTAGCCGTGTACCCGCACCGGGCTTCAACACGCCGCTGTACCGGCCGCCGGTCGGCCTGGGTAACCGCAAGCCGTGGTTTACGCGCCAGGAAATCGATACGCTACCCGAGGCCCGTGCCGCACTACAAGGCCGCGAGATCGCCTGGGTGTCCGACCCGATTGATGCGATGTCACTGCATATCCAAGGCTCAGGCCGTCTGGTCATCGCCGAACCCGACGGCGCGCAGCGCACCGTGCGCGTGGCCTTTGCTGGCACCAACGACCAGCCGTTTCGCAGTATCACGCAGTGGCTCAGTGACCAGGGCCAGGGCACCATGGCTGCACCGTGGACCGAGTCGACCAAAGCCTGGGTGGCGCAGAACCCGCAGCGCCTGCAGTCGCTGATGTGGAGTAACCCACGCTATATCTTTTTCCGTGAAGAGGTGCTGAGCGACTTTGATGCGGCCTTCGGCCCCAAAGGCGCACAAGGTGTCGCGCTCACGCCGGGCCGCTCGATCGCGGTCGACCCGCAAAGCATTCCGTACGGCACGCCGGTATGGCTGGCGACCAGCGGCAATGCTTTGCAACTGCAAAAACTCGTCTTCGCGCAGGACACTGGCAGCGCCATCCTTGGCGCTGTGCGCGCTGATTATTTCGCGGGCACCGGCCCCGAAGCCGGTGCCCTCGCTTCACGCGTCAACCAGACGCTGAAGCTGTGGGTGCTGTGGCCGAAGTAAGGCAACGGCACCCCTGGGGGCCTCAGAACTTGTGCGTCACGCCCACACCGAAGCGGGATGCGTCCAGCGTGGTGCTGCCGTCGGCACGCGTCGCCTTGAGCTGGCGGGCGGCTACGTAAAAGCGGGTGCGCTTGGAGATGTCGTAGGTGCCCATCAGGCTCAGGCCTTTGGCATCCAGCACTTCCTGGCCGGCGCCGTTCTTGGTGGTGGCCTTGGCGTAGCCCAGGGCCGCCGAGGCCAGGCCAAACGGGATGTTCAGGCCCAGTTCCCATTCGTTCGAGGTCTGGTCGCCCGCGATGCGGCCATCGGTCTGGCGCTGCAGGGCGCCCACCATCTGCGCCGGGCCAAAGTCAAAGTTGCCCGCCACGATGTGGAACTGGTTCTTGCCGGTGGAGAAGTGCTCGGACTGGTAGCCGTAGCCAATGCGCAGGGGGCCCTGCGCGTACTTGGCATGGGCGCTGACCATGCGCGGGGCGGCGGTAGCGGTGGATGCGCCTTCGCTGGCGCTGGTGCTGACCGAGCCACTGAACGCCCCGAACACGGGTGTGATGTACATCACCGTGTTGTTGCCCCGGGCCAGATAGTCGCTGCCGGTCACGGCGGCCAGGCCGTTGGCGGCGGTGGAGCCCGCGCCCCAGACCTGCCCGGTGGAGGCAAAGCCCGACGAGTCGTACAGGTGGTTGGTGGAGCCGCGCAAGGCATCAAACGCGCCCAGCATGCGGCCCAAGCGGATTTCGCCAAAGCCGCCCGACAGGCCGACATACGCACCCCGGTTAAAGCCGATGTTCGAGGCGGACACGGTGGATACCGCGCCGCTGTCCAACGCAAAGCCTTGGTCCAGCATAAAGCTGGCTTTCAAGCCGCCGCCCAGGTCTTCGGTGCCGCGCAGGTTCCAGCGGCTGGCCTGGCCACCGCCGCTGTCCAGCACGCTGTTGGTGGTGCTGACACCGCCCACCTTGTTACGGGTCTGGCCCACCCAGGCATCGACGATGCCCCCGAGCGTCACGCTGGATTGGGCCGATGCGGCACTGGCAAATGCGCCGAAAACCAGCGCGGTGATGAGTTTGGATTGCATGGGGACAGGTCTCCTGGGGTGGTAAAAGGGAATTTATCAGTCATACGTCAGTCGTCAGACGACTTGGCGAATGGTAAGAAAGAGTTACCTCTCCTGGAATCAGTGAAAACCCTTTATTTGTGGTTTTTGGTGCGCTGGTCGGAGCGCTGCCCGCCGACTTTTGCGCTGGCTGGCTGGTCTGGAGCGAGACGGGCGGTTAGTGGCCGCCGCTGTCCGTGTTGGCGCGCATGCGCTCGCGGCTGTTGCTCAGGTGCATGAACATGGCGGCCCGCGCGGCGGCGGCATCGCCCCGGCGGATGGCATCGAAAATGGCTTCGTGCTCGCGCTGGGTAATGGCCTTGCCGCTTTCCAGCATGGGCTGGGCTTCGCCAAAACGGGCGGCGGGTTTGCTGTCGCCCATGGACTGGGTGGCGGCATGGGGTGCGGCCCGGGGAATGGTGGCGTTGCCCAGGCTGGTCAGCACTTCTTCGAAGTATTCGTTGCCGGTGGCGGCGGCGATCTGTACGTGGAACTGGAAGTCGGGTTCGGTGGTGCTGCCACCCGCGCGGCGCTGCACATCGAACGCGTCGAGTGCGGCGCGCATGGCCGCCAGGTGGTCTTCGCGGCGGCGCACGGCGGCCAGGCTGGCGGCTTCGGATTCGATGCTGATGCGCAGCTCCAGCATGGCCAGTTTCTGGCGCACCTGCAGGTCGCGCGCACCAATCGCCAGCAAGGGTTCGGGGGCGGCCGATGCCAGTACAAAAGTGCCCACCCCTTGCCGGGTTTCGACCAGGCCGCTGGCCTGCAGGCGCGACATGGCTTCGCGCACCACCGTACGGCTGACACCAAATTCCTGCATCAACCCCGGCTCGGACGGCACCCGGTCGCCGGGCTTGAGGGCCCCGCTGTGGATGCGCTCGGAAACCCCGTCCACCACCCGCTGCGGCTGGCTTTTGGCCCGCGTGGGAGGGTCTGGCGGCGTAGGGAGCATGGTGTGGTCGGGGTTGCTGGGGGAGCTGGTAACTATAACGGCCTCTGTGCGTCACCAGACGACTGATGCCGTTTACAAATAAAGACAGAGGAAAATAGAAATAACAGGGTTTCTACTGATTTAACACGTCTGACGTGTTACCTAAAATGCATTCCAGTCTGACGACCGATGACATAAAAGGAATCTTATGAAAATTGCCAGCGTACACGGCACCGAATTCACCTTCCCGACCCGCCGGTCGGTAGACACAGCGGGCCATTCCCATCCCGGCCCCGAGGGTCTGGGCAAGATGGCCCTGTTGACCATCACCACCGACGAAGGCCACAGCGGCTACGCTTTTGCTCCGCCCGAGGTGATCCGCCCCCACGTGCTCGAAGCCTTTGTGCGCAAGGTGCTGGTGGGCCAGCATCCGTTCCAGCGCGAGCAGCTCTGGCACGGCCTGGAGCATTGGCAGCGCGGCAGCGCCGGGCAACTGACCGACCGCGCCCTGGCCGCGGTAGACCAGGCGCTGTGGGATCTGGCAGGCCGGGCCTTGGGCCAGCCGGTGTACCGCCTGATCGGCGGCTACCGCGACAAGGTACCCGCCTACGGCAGCACCATGTGCGGTGACGAGCTCCAGGGCGGCCTGTCCACCCCGCAAGAATATGGCGACTTCGCCCAGAAGCTGGTGGCGCGCGGCTACAAGGCCATCAAGCTGCACACCTGGATGCCGCCGGTGTCTTTTGCCCCCAGCGTGTCCATGGACATCCAGGCCTGCGCCGCCGTGCGCGAAGCCGTTGGCCCCAATGTTCCGCTGATGCTGGACGGTTACCACAACTACAGCCGCATCGACGCGCTGACCATTGGCCGCTCCCTGGAGAAGCTCAACTTCACCTGGTTCGAAGAAATGATGAACGAGCAAAGCATGGCCTCGTACGCCTGGCTGGCCGACCAGCTCGACATCCCCATCGTCGGGCCCGAAAGCCTCTCGGGCAAGCACCACAGCCGGGCCGACTGGGTCAAGGCCGGTGCCTGCGACATCCTGCGCGCCGGTGTGCCCGGCGTGGGCGGCATCACCCCCACGCTCAAGGTGGCGCACCTGGCCGAGTCTTTTGGCATGCAGTGCGAAGTGCACGGCAACGGCGCAGCCAACCTGGCGGTGTGCGCCGCCATCAAGAACACCCGCTGGTACGAGCGCGGCCTGTTGCACCCCTTCCTGGAGTACGACGAAGTGCCCGCCTACCTGAACACCCTGGCCGACCCGATGGATGCCGATGGTTATGTGCACCTGTCCCAAAAACCGGGACTGGGCGAAGACATCAACTTCGCCTACATCGAAGCCCATACGCGCAACGCGTACTAAGCCCCCCTTTCCCCACCTTGAGGAGACACCTATGAACCACACCAAGTTGTTGCGCCAATGCGCCGTTTCCGTCGCAGTGGCCCTGGCACTCGGCACCCTGGGGGCGGTGGCGCAAGCCAAAACCCCGGACGACCAGTTGATCGTCGGCTTCAGCATGAACAACCTGCTGTCGCTCGACCCGGCTGCGGCCACTGGCAACGACGTGGTCGAGCTGGCCGCCAACCTGTACGACTACCTGATCGAACTCGACCCGCAGACCACAGCCAAGATGCAGCCCGGCCTGGCCGAGAGCTGGAAAGTGGCCGCCGATGGCCGCAGCATCACCCTGGTGGTGCGCAAGGGCGTGAAGTTCCAGTCGGGCAACGAGCTCACGGCGGAAGACGCGGCCTGGTCGTTGCAGCGCGTGCTCAAGCTGAACCTGGCCATGGCCTCGCCCTGGAAGAGCTACGGCTTCACCGCCCAGAATGTGGACAAGGCGGTGCGCGCCACCGATGCCACCACCCTGGTGATCGACCTGCCCGAGGCCACCGACCCGAAAATGGTGCTCTACACCCTGGCCACCTCGGTCAGCTCGGTGATCCTGGACCGCAAGAAGGTCATGGAAAACGAGAAAAATGGTGACATGGGTGCCGCCTGGCTGACCACCCACGCCGCCGGTTCCGGCCCGTTCTCCCTGGTGGAATGGCGCGCCAAAGATGCCCTGCTGATGAACCGCTTTGACGGCTACTGGCGCGGCCCGGCCAAGCTCAAGCGCGTCATCATGCGCCACATGACCGAATCGCAGTCGCTGCGCCTGATGCTGGAGCGCGGCGACCTGGACGTGGCCTCTGGCATGTCGGTGCCCGATGTCGAAGCCATGAAGAAAAACGCAGATGCCGTGGTGCAGCCGGTGCGCCGTGGCACGCTGTACTACGTGGCCGTGAGCATGAAAGACCCCAAGTTTGCCGACAAGCGCGTGCGCCTGGCGATGCGCAACCTGATCGACTACGACGGCATCAACACCACCGTCATGCCGCACTACGGCGTGCCGCAGCAGCGCCCGGTGCAGATGGGCTTGCCCGCCAGCCTGCCCAATCCCGGCTACAAACTGGACGTGGCCGCAGCCAAGAAGCTGCTGACCGAGGCCGGTTTCCCCAACGGCTTCAAAACCACCATCCGCGTGCTGGCCGACCCGCCGTTCATCAACATCGCCACCAACCTGCAGGCCACCCTGGCCAAGGCCGGCATCGAAGCCAGCGTGCTGTCGGGCACGGGCAACCAGGTCTACGGTGCCATGCGCGAGCGCAACTTCGAAATCATCGTGGGCCGGGGCGGTGGCGGTGTCGAACCCCATCCGCACTCCAGCCTGCGCGCCCTGGTCTACAACCCGGACAACAGCGACGCGGCCAAGCTCACCAACTTCCAGGGCTGGCGCACCTCGTTCTTCAGCCCCGAGCTGAACCAGCTGATCGAAAAAGCCGAGGTCGAGCGCGACGAAGCCAAGCAGACCACCCAGTACCAAGAGGCCCAGAAGCTGTACGAGACCCAGGTGGGCGCGATCCAGCCGTTCTCGCAAATGGTGGACACCGTGGTGCTGCGCAAAGACGTGCGCGGCTACCTGGGCCACCCCTCGGCCACCACCCGGCTGCGCGACGTGAGCAAGCAGCGCTGATCGCCATCCTTCTGGAGACACTTCTGTGACTACATCCACCTTGCGCGCCCTGGGCCACCGCCTGCTGAGCGTGGTGCTCACGCTGCTGGGTCTGCTGCTGCTGACCTTTGTGATTGGCCGCGTCATGCCGTTGGACCCGGTGCTGTCCATCGTCGGCCCCGATGCGGACCGCTCCACCTACGACCAGGTCTACCTGCAGCTCGGCCTGGACCGGCCCCTGCCGGTGCAGTTTGCCTACTACCTGCGCGACCTGCTGCACGGCGACCTGGGCAACGCCCTGCTCACCGGCCACAAGGTCACCGACGACCTGGCCCGCGTGCTGCCCGCCACCGTGGAGCTGGCCACCATGGCCATCATCCTCGGCACCGGCCTGGGCGTGCCGCTGGGCGTGTATGCCGCCACCCGGCGCGGCCGCCTGGCCGACCATGTGGTGCGCGTCATCAGCCTGTTTGGTTACTCCACCCCGGTGTTCTGGTTCGGCATGATGGGCCTTCTGGTGTTCTACGCCTGGCTGGGCTGGGCCGGGGGCGCGGGGCGCATCGACCTGGCGTATGACGGCCTGGTGGCACCGCGCACCGGCCTGCTGCTGGTGGACTCGGCCCTGGCGGGCGAGTGGGAGGTGTTTCGCAACGCCATCAAGTTCCTGATGCTGCCCGCCTGCATCTTGGGCCTGCACTCCATGGCCTATATCAGCCGCATGACCCGCAGCTTCATGCTGGCGCAGCTGTCGCAGGAGTACATCACCACGGCACGGGTCAAAGGCCTGTCGGAGCGCGGTGTGGTCTGGGGCCATGCGTTTCGCAACATCCTGGTGCAGTTGCTGACCATCGTGGCCCTGGCCTATGGCGGCCTGCTCGAAGGTGCGGTGCTGATCGAAACCGTATTTGCCTGGCCCGGTTTTGGCCAGTACCTGACCAGCAGCCTGCTGCTGGGTGACATGAATGCCGTGATGGGCTGCGTGCTGGTGGTGGGGGTGATCTTCGTCACGCTGAACCTGCTGTCCGATGCCCTGTACCACGTGTTTGACCCGAGGACCCGCTAATGGCTGCCCTGACCCTATCCGACAAGACGGTGTCCACCACCCCCCAAACGGCGGCGCAAGCCCTGCGGCAAAGCGCCCGCCGCATCCTGCAAAGGCTGCTGCACAACCCCATGACCGTGGCGGGTCTGGTGGTGGTGGCCGCACTGCTGGTGGTGGCCTTGTTTGCACCGCTGATTGCCACCCACAACCCGCTGGAGCAAGACCTGGCCCAGGCGCTGCTGGCCCCCAGCAACGCCCATTGGTTCGGTACCGACGAATATGGCCGCGACGTGTTCAGCCGCCTGGTGCATGGCTCGCGCATCTCGCTCTACATCATTGCCCTGGTGACGGTGATCGTGGGGCCGGTGGGGCTGGCGGTGGGTGCCGTCTCGGGCTACTTCGGCGGCTGGGTGGACAACCTGTTCATGCGCGTCACCGACATCTTCATCTCGTTCCCTAGCCTGGTGTTGGCGCTGGCCTTCGTGGCCGCCCTCGGCCCGGGGCTAGACCACGCGGTGATTGCGATTGCGCTGACCGCCTGGCCGCCGATTGCGCGGCTGGCACGCGCCGAAACCCTGTCGCTGCGCAACGCCGACTTTGTGGTGGCCGCCCAGTTGCAGGGCGCGTCCAGCGGCCGCATTCTGCTGCGCTACATTGCGCCGATGCTGATGTCGTCGGTGGTGGTGCGCCTGACCATGAACATGGCCAGCGTGATCCTGACCGCGGCCGGCCTGGGCTTTCTGGGCCTGGGTGCCCAGCCGCCCATGCCCGAGTGGGGCGCCATGATCTCCAGTGGCCGCCGCTACATGATGGAGTGCTGGTGGCTGGTGGCCACGCCCGGTGCCGCCATCATGCTGGTCAGCCTGGCCTTCAACCTGCTGGGCGATGGCCTGCGGGATGTGCTCGACCCCCGCAATGAGTAAACCTGCCATGCAAAACGCTTCTTCTACCCCCAAGTTGCAAGTCGAAGACCTGCACATCCGCTTCGCCACCCCCGACGGCCCCTTGCACGCGGTGCGCGGTGTGTCGTTCAACCTGTCGCGGGAAAAGCTGGCCATCGTGGGCGAATCCGGTTCCGGCAAATCCACCGTGGGCCGGGCGCTGCTCAAGCTGCACCCGCGCAGTGCCAAGATCGAAGCGCGCAAGCTGGCCTTCGACGGCATCGACCTGCTGGGCGCCAGCCCCAAGACCATGCAGGCCATCCGGGGCAAGCGCATGTCGATGATCATGCAAGACCCCAAGTACTCGCTCAACCCGGTGGTGCGCGTGGGCCAGCAGATCGCCGAAGCCTACCTGGCGCACAACAAGGTATCGCGTGCCGAAGCCACCGACCGGGCCCTGGCCATGCTGGAGTCGGTGCGCATCCGCGAGCCGCAGCGGGTGTTTAACCTGTACCCGCACGAAGTCTCGGGCGGCATGGGCCAGCGCATCATGATTGCCATGATGCTCATCACCGAGCCTGAGATTTTGATTGCCGATGAACCCACCTCGGCCCTCGACGTGTCGGTGCGCCTGCAGGTGCTGGCCGTGCTGGACGACCTGGTAGGGCAGCGCGGCCTGGGCCTGGTTTTCATCAGCCACGACCTGAACCTGGTGCGGCATTTTTGCGACCGCGTGCTGGTGATGTACGCCGGGCGGGTGGTGGAAAGCATAACCGCCGCCGACCTGGACAACGCCCAGCACCCCTACACCCGGGGCCTGCTCAGCGCCCTGCCCAGCCTGGACCAGCGCCGTGCGCGCCTGCCCGTGCTGCAACGCGACCCCACCTGGCTCACTGCCTAAAAAGCGCCTAAAAAGCCCATAAGGACACCCCCATGACCATGATCGATGTCAACGCCCTGCACCTGGCCTTCGGGGCCGTCAACGTGCTCAACAACGTCAACCTGCAGGTGCGCGAGGGCCAGTCCTTTGGGCTGGTGGGCGAATCGGGTTCGGGCAAAACCACAGTACTGCGCTGCCTGGCCGGGCAGTACACGCATTGGGAAGGCAACTTGCAAATCGCAGGCCGCGCCCTGGGCCACAAGCTGGACCGCGCCCAAAAACTGGCCCAGTGCCGGGGCGTGCAAATGGTGTTCCAGGACCCCTATGGTTCGCTACACCCGCGCCACACCATCCACACCGTGCTGGCCGAGCCGCTGCGCATCCACGGCATGGACCAGGAGCGCGAACGCATCGAGAGCATCCTCACCAAGGTGGGCCTGAACAGCAGCTTTCGTTTCCGCTACCCGCACCAGCTCTCGGGTGGCCAGCGCCAGCGCGTGGCGATTGCCCGCGCCCTGATCCTGGAGCCCCGCGTGCTGCTGCTGGACGAACCTACCTCGGCACTCGACGTGTCGGTGCAGGCCGAAATTTTGAACCTGCTGGCCGACCTGCGCGAGCGCGACGGCCTGACGTATTTGATGGTCACCCACGACCTGGGCGTGGTGGCCCACCTGTGCGACCAGGTGGCGGTGATGCAGCACGGCGGCATTGTGGAGAGCCTGAGCACCGAGGCTCTGTGCAACAACGCTGCCCAGCACCCCTACACCCGCATGCTGGTGGATTCGAGCCGGTCGTATAGCCGGGATATGGCAGAGGCCTAAAAATTAGACATGTATTAGGCCTCTACCGCTTATTCCATGGGCGGTAGCAGCTATTGAAACGATAGCTTTTGCCGCCTACTCCGGCTGCATCCCCGCTGCCTGGATGATCTTGCCCCACTTCACCGACTCGTCGGCCTGCACCTTGCGCAGGCCTTCGGGCGTGGTGGTGGTGATTTCGGTGCCGGTGCCCTGGTAGAAGCTGGCGGCGGTGCTGCTCTTGGCGGCCTTGACTAGCAGCTCGTTCAGGCGTGCCACTACCGGTGCGGGCGTACCGGCGGGGGCGTAGGCGGCAAACCAGTAGGTCATTTCGTAGCCTTTGACACCGGCCTCGCTGATGGTGGGCACATCGGGGGCCAACGGGCTGCGTTGCAGGGTGGACACGCCCAGCGCCTTGAGCTTGCCGCCCTTGACCTGGGGCAGGCCGGTGGCCATGTCGGTGATCATCACGTCGATCTGGCCGCCGATCAGGTCGGTCACGGCGGGCGGGTTGCTGCGGTAGGGAATGGCCACGATGTAGGCCCCGGCCATTTGTTTGAACAACTCGCCCGCGATGCGGCTGGACGAGCTGCCCGAGCCAAAGCTGAGCTTGCCGGGCTTGGACTTGGCCAGCTTGACGAATTCGGCCACGGTGTTCACGCCCAGGCTGGGGTTGACCAGCATGATCTGGCCGCCCCGGCCCAGCAGGGTCAGGGGTTCAAAGTCTTTCACCGGGTCGTAGGGCAGCTTTTTGAACAGGTGCTCGTTGGCGGCGTGGGTGGTGTTGGTGGCGATCAGCACGGTGTAGCCGTCGGGCTTGGCCTTGGCGGCCGCCTGCGCGCCGATGAAGGCGTTGCCGCCGGGCTTGTTGTCCACCACCACGCTGACCTTGGCATCCAGCGTCACTGCCTGGGCCAGGGCGCGGGCCAACAGGTCGGTGGCGCTACCGGCGGCAAACGGCACGATGAAGGTGATGGTCTTGTCGGGGAAGTTCTGGGCCTGGCTGGCGGTGCTGAACAGGGCGGCGGTGAGGAGAAGAAGGGTACGGCGCATAAATGTCTCGGTTAATGTTCTGGTTGCAAAAAAGGCTGTAGGGCTAAAGGGATTGTCAGCGGCAAATCCAGCAGCCAAAACGACAGGGCTTTGCCGTGGCTGTCCAGGTTCAGCGCGTCGTTCACGCCGCCGTCCAGCACCTCGTCCAGTACAAAATTCATAGCTTGCAGCGCCGGTAGAACATAACGTTCCACGTGTTTTGGCTGTTTATGGGCAAAGTGGGCGGCCACGGCTTCGGCGGTGACCTGCTGCTCCAGCAGGGCAAACAGTTCGGGGCGGTAGGCGATGACGCTCAAGTTGGAGCGGTTGCCTTTGTCACCGGTGCGGCTGTGGGCGGCACGGTAGAGCGGGAAGGTCATGTTCATGCGGGCTCCAGCAAGGTGAATCCGGTGGGCACCAGGCTGCGGGGCAGCAGGCACGACAAGGTGTTGAGCCGCGCGGTGAGCATGGTGCGCACCCCGCCGCCGCCCGCGGGGCCACAGGTGTACAGGGCGGTGACTTCGCGGCACAGGCACTCGGCCTGGGCCTTGTCGGCATGGCTGGCGGCGACCCGCAGGCGCACATCTCTGGCCTGGCCTGCAGGTGTTTGGCCCAGCAAGTCGCCGCCGTCATCGGCCAGCACGCTGAGCACGCCGATCAGGTCCACCCGCAAGTCCAGTTGCGGCAAGCGCTGGCGCAGTACGTCGGCGGCCAGCCGGGCGCGGCCCTCGGCACGCGGCCCGGCGTAAGAGATTTCGCCCTCGGCCAGCCAGCCGCCTTCAAAACACACGTTGACCTTTAGCGATGCGGGCCGGGCATGGCCTTGCACACCGTTCAGGGCCACCACGTTGGGGCTGGTTTGGGTTACGTGTGCGGCGGTGATGTCGGCCACCACGTCGGGGGTCAGGTAGGCGGCGGGGTCGTGCACCTCGTACAGCAGTTGTTCTTTCACCGTGGCCAGGGTCACCAGGCCGCCCGTGCCATCGGCCTTGGTGATGCTGCAGCTGCCATCGGCCTGCAGGGTGGCAATCGGATAGCCCACCGTGGCCAAATGGGGCACGTCTTTGAAGCCGGGGTCGGCAAAGTAGCCGCCGCAGACCTGCGCGCCGCACTCCAGCAAGTGCCCGGCCATGGTGGCTGCGCCTAAGCGGTGCCAGTCGTCCCGCGCCCAGCCAAAATGCGCCAGCGCCGGGCCCACGGTGAGTGAGGGGTCGGCCACGCGGCCACACACTACGATTTGCGCGCCCGCCAGCAGCGCATCGGCAATCGGCTCGGCCCCGATGTAGGCATTGGCGCTGACGACGGCCAATGTGTCGAACACCGGCCCCAGCTCGGCCCGCAAGGCCGGTTGCAACGCGGGCCCCGACACGTCGTCGCCCCATACCACCGCCACGCGCGGTGCAGCCAGGCCCAGCTCCTGCGCCATGCGCTGGATGTGCTGCGCCGCCGCCAGCGGGTGGGCCGCGCCAAAGTTGCTGACGATGCGGATGCCGTGCGCCAGGCAGCGCGCCAGCACCGGGCGCAGCAGCGCGTCCAGCAGCGGTTCAAACCCGGCCTGCGGGTCTTTGCTTCGGCGCAACTGGGCCAGGGCCAGGGTGCGCTCGGCCAGGGTTTCAAAAATCAAAAACGCCGGGCCACCCTGGTTAATCAGGCTGTCCACCACCGCCTGGGCCGCATCGACCCGGTCGCCGGAGAACCCGGCGGCGCAGCCTATGCGCAGCGGGAGCGGAGGAGTCTCAAGGGGCATGGTGGTCCTTCTTCAAAGCAGTGGGCGGAGTATTGGGGCCCGCCTCTCATTTGTAAAATGGGAAAAACGTCTTGATTCATCCATGAAGCCAATCAATTTCTCGGTACGCGACCTGGAAGCCTTTATGGCGCTGGCGCAGACGCGGCACTTCACCCGCGCGGCCGAGCGCTGCAATCTGTCGCAAAGCGCGTTCAGCCAGCGTATCCGGCGCATCGAGGACACGGCGGGGTTGAAGCTTTTTGAGCGCTCGACCCGCCACGTGGCACTCACGCCCGAGGGCCAGGTGTTTGCCGACGAGGTGGGCCGCATCGAACAGGATTTGCGCAGCGCCCTGGGCAACCTGCAAGACCTGGCGGCGCGCCGGGTGGGCCGGGTGGCGGTGGCGGCCCTGCCCTCGGTAGCGGCAGTGTGGATGCCGCCCGCTATTGCCGAATACCGCCGCCAGTACCCGCAGATCGGCATCCAACTGTTCGACACCCTGGCCGCCGCCAGCCTGGCGCTGCTGCGCGAAGGCCGGGTGGACTTTGCCATCACCGCCGGGGGCGATCTGCGCGAATTCGACACCCGCGTGCTGCGCGACGAGCGTTACTGGCTGGTCTGCCGCCCCGACCACCCGCTGGCCGCGCAAGCCAACATCCACCTGGCCCAGCTTGCCCCACACAACACCCCCTTGCTGCACATGGCGCGCAACAGCAGCGTGCGCCAGCACCTGGCGCAGGTACCCGGCCTGGAGGCCCTGCCCACCTCGGCGCTGGAGGTAGAGCACCTGGCCACGCTGGCCGCCCTGGTCGCGCAGGGCCTGGGCATCAGCATCGTGCCGGAGCTGACGCTGTTCCACTTCCAGCGTGCCGGGCTGCACACCTGCCCGGTGCTGGACGCGGCCCTGCACCGCCCCCTGGTGCTGGCGCAGCGCAAAGGCGAGGCGTTATCGGTGGCGGCGCAGGCCATGGTGGCGCTGGTGTTGGCGCAGGCAGATTTATAAGAAATCAGCCTCCACCACCCATTCCATCGGCGCAAGCAGCTATCTAAAGCGTAGCAATCATCATTCCGGCAGCACTGGATCCCCGCCCAGCGCCAGCACCAGCGTGGCGTGGTTGGTGAACTGGTTCAGGCGGTTCTCGGCCATGGCGATCTCGGCGTTGCGGCGGGCGGTTTGGGCGTCTAGCCAGGGCTTCAGGGCCACGGCTCCGGCGCGGTAACGCACGCCATACAGGCGCTCGGCCTCGGTGGCGGCTTGCAGCACCTGGGCCAGCAGCACGGCCTGGGCGCGGTACTGCTGGCGGGCAGACAAGGCGTTGTCTACATCGCCCAGCGCGGTGTACAGGGTTTGGCGGAAATTGACCACCGCGGCCTCGCTCTGCGCCTGGGCGACCTGGATGTTCAGGTCCATTTCCTTTTGGTTCAAAAACGGCAGGCTGAGGCCCAGACCCAGGCTGGCCACGGGGTTGCTCAGCAGGTTCAGCAGCGAGGTGCTGCTGGTGCCCAAAGCGCCGGTGAGCGTGAGCGCCGGGTAGTAGCTGGCGCGGGTGGCGGTGATTTGCGCGTGGCTCTCGCTCAGGCGCAGCTCGGCGGCGCGCAGGTCAGGGCGGCGGGCCAGCAGCTCGGCGGGCAGGCCTGCGGCCACCTCGGGCAGGGTGCTGGTGGGCAGGGTTTGCGGCTGGGCCGGTGGGGTGCCGGGGGCGGTGTCAAACAACAAGGCCAGGGCGGTGTTGGCGGCTACGGCCTGTTGTTGCAGGGTGGTGTCGCTGGCCTGCAGGTTGAGCAGGCTTTGCCGGGCCTCGGCCAGCTCCAGTCCGCCCACGGCCCCGGCGTTGGCCTGGGCCTGCACCAACTGCAGGGTTTTTTCGGCAGTGGCGATGTTGCTTTGGTTGGCGGCCAGGCGTTGGTTTAGGTAGCCCAGTTGCCAATAGAGCTGCGCCGTGGTGCCGACCAGGGCCAGGGCGGTACTGGCCCGGTCTTGTTCAGTGGCGCGGGCTTCCCACAGGGCCACGTCGCGCTGGCTGCCCAGCTTGTTCCACAGGTCGATCTCGTAACCCACGCCCAGGCTGGCACCGCTGCTGCGGCTGGTGTTCGCGTTGCCCTCCAGGGCGCGGTTGGCACCGGTGTTCAGGCTGCCGCTAAAGCTGGGGCGGTTCTCGGCCAGCCCGGCCTGCAGCTGGGCCTGGCGCACCTTGATGGTGGCGGCGGCCAGGTTGTTGTTGCGTTGCAAGGCCTGGTTAATCAACTGGTCTAGCACCGGGTCGTTGAAACCTTTCCACCAGGCACCGGTGCTGGCGGCAGTGCTGGCCGTGCCGTACTGCCATTGGGCGGGCAGACTGGTAGCGGGAACGGTGTACGGGGCTTGCGAAGTGGCGCAGCCCGACAGGACCAGCACGGCAAGAAGCAAGGGTTTGAAAGAGTGCATAACTTTATTCACGTGAGAGTGCGTCCACCGGGTTGAGCTGGGCCGCATTGCTGGCGGGCAGGTAGCCAAACACCACGCCGATCAGGGTGGAGCAGGCAAACGCCGCCGCCATGGAGGCGGTGGAGTACACCATCTGGAAGCTGCTGCCGCTTTGGCTGAAGCCCCAGCCAATCAACAGCGACAAACCGATGCCCAGCACGCCGCCCAGCAGGCAGACCAGTACGGCTTCAATCAGGAACTGCTGGCGGATGTCGCTCTGGCGCGCGCCCACGGCCATGCGTACGCCGATCTCGCGGGTGCGTTCGGTCACGGACACCAGCATGATGTTCATCACCCCGATGCCGCCCACCACCAGCGAGATCAGCGCGATGGCCGACACCAGCAGGGTCATGGTCTGGGTGGTGCTCTCAATCGTCTGGCGGATGGTGTCGGTGTTCAGGGTGTAGAAGTCCTGCGTGCCGTGGCGCTGCTTGAGCAGGCGGTTGATGCCCGCCTCGGCGGCCGCGCTGGAGGCATCGTCGCTCACCCGCACCGAGATCGAGCGCAGGTAACTTTGCCCCAGCACGCGGCGCATGGCAGCGGTGTAGGGGATGTAGACGTTCAGCGCCTCGCGGTTGCCAAAGCCCGACTCGCTTTTTTGCGCCACGCCCACCACCCGAAACGGCACGCTACCCAGCAAAATCACCTGGCCCAGCGGGTTGGGCGTGCTGGGAAACAGCTGCTTGCGGGTGTTGTCGTCGATCACCACTTCTTGCGCCAGGCTGGCCACGCTGGCGGCATCGAAAAACGCACCCTGGGCCAGCGTGATGCCCTTGACGCGGTAGTACTGCTCGCCCACACCGTTGATGTTGCCGGTCACGGCCACGTTGCCGTAGCGCAGCGTGGCCGAGCTGGAGGCCATGGGCGTGGCGCTGTCCACATACACCTGCTGGGCCAGCGCGTCCGCATCGGCGGGCACCAGGGTGCGCACCCGAGCGGCACGCTGGTCGCCAAAGCCGCTGCCCGAAAAAATCTCGATGGTGTTGGTGCCGATGGAGCTGATGTTCTTCAGCACCTGCAGGCGCGAGCCCTCGCCCAGCGCCACCACCGACACCACGGATGCGATGCCGATGATGATGCCGAGCATGGTCAAAAAGCTGCGCAGCGGGTGCGCCCGCATGGCCAGCAGCGCCATGCGGAAGGCTTCGCTGAAACGGCCCCACATAGCGCCCCAGCCACCGCTGCCTGCGGGGGGCGAGGGCAGCACCGGGGCGGCGCTGGCGGCCTGGATCTGGCGGTCGGCCACGATCTCGCCGTCGCTGATTTCGATGATGCGCTGGGCGTGTTCGGCCACCTGCATGTCGTGGGTCACCAAAATGATGGTGTGGCCCTCGGCGTGCAGCTCTTGCAGGATCTTCATCACCTCGGCACCGCTGTGCTTGTCGAGCGCGCCGGTGGGCTCGTCGGCCAGGATCACGCTGCCGCCGTTCATCAGCGCGCGCGCAATGCTCACCCGCTGCTGCTGCCCGCCGGAGAGCTGGCCGGGCTTGTGGCGCATGCGGTCGGCCATGCCCAGGCGGCCCAGCAGCGCGGCGGCGCGTTCGTGCCGGGCGGCGCTGTCTTTGCCTGCGTAGACGGCGGGCACTTCCACATTGCCTAAAGCGCTCAGGTCGCCCAGCAGGTGGTAACGCTGGAAGATGAAGCCAAAGTGCTCGCGCCGCAGGGCGGCCAGGGCATCGGCATCGAGCTGCCCGGTCTCGACCCCGGCCACGCGGTAGGAGCCGGTGGTGGGCCGGTCCAGGCAGCCCAGGATGTTCATCAGCGTGGACGTGCCCGAGCCGGACGCGCCGACGATGGCGATCATCTCGCCCGCACGGATCTGCAGGTTCACGTCTTTCAGGACGGCAATGGTGCCTTCGCCTGCGGGGAATTCCCGGCGCAGGGCGCTGAGTTCCAGCAGCGGGCTGGTGGGTGTGGAATCCATGCTCACATTCCCGGGGGCGGACGCAGGGCGGAGCGGGCGCTGCCTGTGCTGCTGCTACCCGTGGCCCCCGCCGCCGGTGCCTCGCTCACCACCACCCGGTCGCCCACGGCCAGGCCTTCCAGAATCTGCACGTTGATGTTGTTGTTCAGCCCGGTTTTGACCTGGCGCGGTTCGGCCTGGCCAGCGGCGTTGACCACCCGCACGGTGGCTTCACTGCCCTGGGCATCTTTCTTACGGCTGCGTTCGCCCAAAGCGGCTGACGGGATGCTCAGCACCTGCTGGGCTTCTTTTTGCACGATGCTGACCTGTGCCGTCATCGAGATGCGCAGCTGGCCCTCGGGGTTGGGCACGTCCAGCAGGCCGTTGTAGTAGATGGCGCTGGCATTGGTGGAGGTGCTGGCGGTGGTGTCGGTCTGGATGGAATCGGGCGCGGGCTCCACCGTGCGCAGGGTGGTGGTGTAGCGCTGGTTGGGCGCGCCCAGGATGGTGAAGTAGACCTTTTGCCCCGGTTTGACACGCACCACATCGGCCTCGGAGATTTGCGCCTTCACCGTCACCGTGTCCAGCCGCGCCAGCTTGATGATGGTGGGCGTGGTCTGGTTGGCGTTCACCGTCTGGCCTTCTTGCGCGTTGATAGCCACCACCACCCCGTCGATGGGGGCCAGGATCTGGGTGTAGCCCAGGTTCAGTTGCGCGGTATTGACCGTCAGCTTGGCTTGGGCGATTTGCGCCTGCACCACGGCCACGTCGGCGCGGGCGGTTTTCAGGGCGGCATCGGCGGCCTCCAGCGTGGCGCGGGCGCTGGCATCGGCGGCCAGCAGGGTTTTTTCGCGCTGAAAACTCAGCTCGGCCTGTTGCAGGCTGGCCTGCCGGGCCAGCAACTGGGCCTGCACATTGGCCAGCGCGGCCTCGGCATTGCGCAGGTTGTTTTGCTGGGTGAGCGAATCTATCTCGGCCACCAACTGGCCTTTTTTGACCGTGTCGCCCAGGGCGACCTTCAGCGACTTGATCTGGCCCGAGGCCTGTGCGCCCACGCTCACCTGCTTGAACGCCTGCACCGTGCCGGTGGCCAGCACCGCCTGCTCCAGGTCGGCCAGCTCGGCGGTGGCGGTGACATAGGTGGGGGGCTTGGCCGCCGGGAAGAACACCAGCTTGGCGGCAACGCCAATGGCCGCCAGGGCCAGAACCAGCAGGGTGTAACGCAGAAGTTTGTGCTTGGGCATAGAGAGTAGGTAAGGCAAGTAAAGCGCCTTGGCTGACTTTACAGAGCCCGCATGCAGGCTTTGCGGCACGCAGGCAAAGCCCTTGTAAAGCTGCAAGGCCCCGCGGCGGTTTTAAGACAAAACAGCCCCTGGCGCTTATTTAATGAGCGTGAGCAGCTATTGAAAATGTAGTGAACCCGCCGACCCCCGTGCTTACCCTTGGCCGACCTGCAAATACCGAAGCGTGTCGCAATTTGGCCAGTGCCAGGTCGATACTGTTCCAAGATGCTGGCTTGCAAGCCGCTTCTGAGGGGCTGCGCAAGTCCCCCACATTCCCATGCCCAACAAGGAGACAAAACCCATGTCAAGCAACCGAGGTGTCGTGTACATAGGCCAAGGCCAGGTCGAGGTGCAGTCCATTCCCTTCCCCAAACTCGTCAACCCGCTGGGCCAGGCGGCAGAGCACGGCGTGATTCTGCGCGTGCTGACCACCAACATCTGCGGGTCTGACCAGCACATGGTGCGGGGCCGCACCACCGCCCAGTCCGGCCTGGTGCTGGGCCATGAAATCACCGGTGAAATTGTGGAACTAGGCCGCGATGTGGAAACCCTGAAAAAGGGCGACATTGTCTCGGTGCCGTTTAACGTGGCCTGTGGCCGCTGCCGCACCTGCAAGGAGCAACACACCGGCGTGTGCCTGAACGTCAACCCCTCGCGCGCGGGCGGTGCGTATGGTTATGTAGACATGGGCGGCTGGATCGGCGGCCAGGCCGAGTTTGTGATGGTGCCGTATGCCGACTTCAACCTGCTGAAGTTCCCCGACCGCGACCGCGCAAAGGAAAAAATCCGCGACCTGACCTGCCTGTCCGACATCCTGCCCACCGGCTACCACGGTGCCGTCACGGCTGGCGTAGGCCCCGGCAGCACGGTGTACGTAGCCGGTGCGGGGCCTGTGGGCCTGGCGGCAGCCGCCTCGGCGCGCCTGCTGGGGGCTGCGGTGGTGATCGTGGGCGACGTGAACCCGGTGCGCCTGGCGCATGCACGCAAGGTGGGCTTTGAGACGGTGGATCTGTCGCAAGACGTGACCTTGGCCGACCAGATCGCCGCCATCCTGGGCACCCCCGAGGTGGACAGCGCCATCGACGCGGTAGGTTTTGAAGCCCGTGGCCACGGCCACGCCGGTTCGCAAGGCGAAGCGCCCGCCACGGTGCTGAATTCGCTGATGGAAATCACCCGCGCCGCAGGCAAGATTGGCATCCCCGGCCTGTACGTGACGGACGATCCGGGCGGTGTGGACAAAGCCGCCAAGAGCGGTGCCCTGAGCCTGCGCTTCGGCCTGGGCTGGGCCAAGTCGCACAGCTTCCACACCGGCCAGACCCCGGTCATGAAGTACAACCGCGCGCTGATGCAGGCGATTTTGTGGGACCGTATCCACATCGCCGACATCGTGGGCGTGCAGGTCATCAGCCTGGACCAGGCCCCCAGCGGCTACGCCGAGTTCGACGCGGGTGTGCCCAAGAAGTTTGTGATTGACCCGCACGGGCAACTGGCCACGGCGTAAGTCGCCCGCTACTGGGTGCTATGCATTCAGTAGCTGCTATCGCCCATTCCATGGGCGGTAGCAGCCTAAAAGATATAAAACCCCCGCAGCGTCGCCGCCCGGGGGTTTTTACCTTCAGTCGCCGAACTCGTCGCCCAGTTCGCGGGCGCGGTGCTTGGCTGCGTGGACGGCGCGCATGATGATGTTTTTGATGCCGTCCTGCTCCATCGAGGTGATGGCTGCATAGGTGGTGCCGCCTTTGGAGGTGACGCGCTGGCGGAGGATTTCGGGCGGCTCTTTCGACTGGCGGGCCAGGGCGGAGGCACCCACAAACGTGCCTACGGCCAGCTTGTGCGCCTGGTCGCGGCTCAGGCCCATGTCGGCACCGGCCTGGGTCATGGCTTCGATGAACAAAAACACATAGGCCGGGCCGGAACCCGACAAGGCGGTTACCGCATCCAGCTGCACTTCTTCGCCCACCCACAGGGTTTCGCCGGTGGCCGACAGCACTTTGTCGATCAGTTTGCGGTCGGCTTCGGACACGGCGGGCCGGGCAAACAGGGCGGTCATGCCTTTGCCGATCAGCGCCGGGGTGTTGGGCATGGCGCGCACGATGCGGTCGGTGCCCAGCCAGTGGGCAATGCTGTCGCTGCGGATACCTGCGGCTACGCTCAGGTGCAGCGCGTTCTTGGTGTGGAAGCGGGTTTGCAGGGCCGCGTCCTTGAACATCTGCGGCTTCACCGCCCACACCACGGTGCGCGCCTGGTCCAGCGCCGGGCCGGGCATTTCATGGGCGGTGATGGCAAAGTCGGCCAGCAGCTTGGCACGGGCATCGGCCCAGGGCTCGATCACCACGATGTGGTTGGCGGGCACGCCTTTTTTGACCAGCCCACCGATGATGGCGCTGGCCATGTTGCCACCGCCGATAAAGGCGATGTGCTCGTGCGCTGCGCTGGGGCCCCGGCCGCCAAAGTTGGATATATCTCCCGGTTGGGAGTTGGAAAAGTTGGACGATCCAAAGTGGGAGGAGCTGGGTCGGGTCGTTGCCATGGGGAATCCAGAAAAACGTGTGCCGGGTTACTTACCGTTGATGCCGAGCAGCTCAACTTCGAACTGCAAGGTGGCGTTGGCCGGAATCACCCCGCCTGCGCCGCGTTCGCCGTAGGCAATGGCCGGTGGGCAGGTGAGCTTGGCTTTGCCGCCGACTTTCATTTTCTGCACGCCTTCGGTCCAGCACTTGATCACGCCATTCAGCGGGAACTCGATGGGTTCGTTACGTTTGTAGGAGCTGTCGAACTCCTTGCCGTCGAGGAAGGTGCCCCGGTAGTGCACCTTGACCTTGTCGGCGGCGGAGGGGCTGGCACCGGTGCCGTCTTTCAGGGAGCGGTACACCAGCCCGCTGGAGGTGACGGTGGCACCGGGTTCTTTGGCCGCGCTGGCCGCGTCGTTGGTTTGGGCCCACGATGCAGTGGTGGCGAGCAGGCAGAACGCGGCGGTGGACAGGACAAATTTCACGTAAAAACTTTCGGGGGTGGATTGGATGCATCCATTATTGCGGTTTCTGGTGGGGTCTTTGCGGCGGTATCCCCAAAAAGGAGGACGGCGCAGTTACCGTATGCACAAAGAGCTATCTATTTGATAGCGGTTAAAACTTACCCGTAAAGGAATTCGGTATGTCTTCGTTCCAGTTTGATCTTGTGGTGGTGGGTGGCGGCAGTGGCGGCGTGCGCGCGGCCCGCATGGCGGCCCAGCGCGGTGCCCGGGTGGCGCTGGCCGAGGTGGGGGCCCTGGGCGGCACCTGCGTGAACGTGGGCTGCATCCCCAAAAAGCTCTACAGCTTTGCGGCGGGCTATGCCGAGGCGTTTGAGGAGGCCGCTGGTTTTGGCTGGCAGGTGGCGCACCCCACATTCGACTGGGCCAAACTCAAAGCCAACCGCGCCACCGAGATCACCCGCCTCAACGGCATTTACCGCCAACTGCTGGTGGGCGCGGGCGTGCAGCTCATCCCCGGCTGGGCCACGTTGGTGGATGCACACACCGTGCAGGTGGGCGAGCAGAGCTATACCGCTGAAAACATCCTGCTTGCCACTGGCGGCACACCTACCGTGCCCGGCATTCCGGGGGGCGAGCACGCGGTGGTGTCAGACGCGATGTTTGACCTGGACCCCTTCCCAAAGCGCCTGCTGGTGGTGGGCGGGGGTTATATCGCCTGCGAATTTGCCTCCATCTTTAATGGCCTGGGCGCCCAGGTCACCCAGGTGTACCGGGGCACGCAGGTGCTGCGCGGTTTTGACGACGACGTGCGCCACTTTCTGGCCCAGGAGGTGCGCAAGGCCGGGGTCGATCTGCGGCTGGAGGCCGACGTGGCCAGCATCCTGCACACCCCTGCCGGGCTGGAGGTGCGGCTGGTCGGTGGCGACACCCTGACGGTAGACCAGGTGCTGTACGCGATTGGCCGGGTGCCGAACGTGCAGGGCCTGGGCCTGGAGGCGGCGGGCGTGGCGCAGGGCAAAGACGGCGCCATCGAGGTCAATGCCCACTACCAGACCTCGGTGCCCAGCATCTACGCGCTGGGCGACGTGACCGCCCGCATCCAGCTCACCCCCGTGGCGCTGGGCGAGGCCATGGTGCTGGTAGACCATTTGCTGGGCCCCAAAGCCGGCAAGGCCGCGCGGCAGATGGACTACGAACTCATCCCCACCGCGGTGTTCACCCACCCCAACATCGGCACCGTGGGCCTGTCGGAAGCGGCGGCGCGCAAACAGTTTGGCCAGGTCAGCATCTTCCGCAGCGAGTTCAAGGCCCTGCGCCACACGCTGAGCGGCAGCACCGAGCGCACGCTGATGAAGCTGGTGGTGGACGACGCCACCGACCGCGTGGTCGGCCTGCACATGGTGGGCGCCGACGCGGGCGAGATCGTGCAGGGCTTTGCCGTGGCCATGAAGGCCGGTGCCACCAAGGCGGTGTTTGACAGCACCATCGGCATCCACCCCACGGCGGCGGAAGAATTCGTAACCATGCGTGAACCCGCCATTGCACAATAGGCTCATGCCCTATTTACCCGCCTTTATTGCCCCCACCCGTTTTACCGACCCGCTGGCCGCACTGGCCCAGGTGCACCTGATTTACGACCAGCAGATCGCCCATTTGCGCCTGGCCATGCAGCGCTTTGTGGCGGGCGAAACCCTGCCCGGCCACGTGCGGGCCTGCTACCCGTTTGTGCGCCTGCACACCGAAACCGTAGCCCGCGCCGCCGACCTGGAAGGCGCGCACCTGAGCTACGGCTTTGTGGCCGGCCCGGGCCGGTTCGAAACCACGCTGACCCGCCCCGACCTGTTTAACGGCTACCTGCTGGAGCAGTTCCGCCTGCTGCTGCAAAACCACCAGGTGGAGCTGGAAATCGGCACCAGTACCTTGCCGATTCCCGTGCACTTCTCGTTTGCCGAACACGACCACGTCGAAGGCCATATGGATGCAGAGCGCCGCATGCTGATGCGCGACGTGTTCGACCTGCCCGACCTGGCAGCCATGGACGACGGCATTGCCAACGGCACCTACGAGCCGCGCCCCGGCGACCCGCAGCCGCTGGCGCTGTTTACCGCGCCCCGGGTGGACTATTCGCTGCACCGCCTGCGCCACTACACCGGCACCGGGCCCGACCATTTCCAGAACTTTGTGTTGTTCACCAACTACCAGTTCTATATCGACGAATTCGTGCGCATGGGCCACGCCGCCATGGCCGACCCCACCAGCGAGTACTGCGCCTTTGTCGAGCCCGGCAACGTCATCACCCGCCGCGTGGGCCTGCCCGCCGAGCCGCGCGATGCCCTGGGGGCCGCGCCGCCGCGCCTGCCGCAAATGCCCGCCTACCACCTGGTGCGCGCCGACAGCGCGGGCATCACCATGGTCAACATCGGCGTGGGCCCGGCCAACGCCAAAAACATCACCGACCACATCGCCGTGCTGCGCCCGCATGCCTGGATCATGGTGGGCCACTGCGCGGGCCTGCGCAACACCCAGCAACTGGGCGACTACGTGCTGGCCCACGGCTATGTGCGCGAAGACCATGTGCTGGACGAAGAGCTGCCGCTGTGGGTGCCTATACCCGCGCTGGCCGAAGTGCAAATGGCGCTGGAGCAGGCGGTGGCCGACGTCACCCAGGTGCAGGGCGCGGCGCTGAAAAGCATCATGCGCACCGGCACCGTGGCCAGCACCGACAACCGCAACTGGGAGCTGCTGCCCAACAACCAGCCGCAGCGCCGCTTCAGCCAGAGCCGCGCCGTGGCGCTGGACATGGAAAGCGCCACCATCGCCGCCAACGGCTTCCGTTTCCGGGTGCCCTACGGCACGCTGCTGTGCGTCAGCGACAAACCGTTGCATGGCGAGATCAAGCTGCCCGGCATGGCCAACCATTTCTACCGCGAACGCGTCGACCAGCATCTGCGTATCGGCATCCGTGCCATCGAGCTGCTGCGCGACCAGGGCATGAACCAGTTGCACAGCCGCAAGCTGCGCAGCTTTGCGGAAGTAGCGTTCCAGTAGGCCTATGTTCTTAGACCTGCAGCCCCTGCTGGTGATGGCCACCGCCAATATGGGCGTGGGGTCGCTGGCCTTGCTGGCCGTGATGGGCCGGGGGGCCAGCGCGGCCACGCGCTGTGTGCAAATGGCGCTGACGGCCTTTCTTTTGGGTGGCATGGCCGCGATCACCGCAGGCAGCACCTGGTCGGTGGCGCTGGCACCGCTGGCCCTGCTGTTTTTCAGCGCCGGGTTGTGGCTGCTGCACCGTGCGCTGGGCAGCTGGCTGGGCCACCGCACGCGCCCGCCGATCCAGCGCAAAAAGCCGCGCAAACCTGGGCGCCCGGGCGTGTTCTACGGGCTGGACTACCGCTGGAGCGAGCGCGGCCTGCGCGCCTTGCTGGTGGTTACGCCGCTGGGCTATGTGCTGGGCCATACGCTGGGAAGTACGCTGGGCGCGTCCAGCCCGGCCTTCCAATGGGGCTGGTCCCACCTTTGCCTGGCGACCATGCTGCTGCTGGTGGCTGCGGCCACCCTGTTCCCGCTGCGGCGCGTAGGCCGCGCCTGGCGCTGGGTGCTGTGCGCCAGCCTGTCGGTGCTGGCGTTGGTACTGCTGGTGCGGGGGCTGGTGGGTGTGTGGAGTCCAGACCTGCTGCGTCTGCCCGATCTGGCCATGGCCTTGGCCGTGAACATGGCCATGGTGGCCGCCATGGTGGCGCTGCTGGCCGCCTGGCGTGACGAGGCCAAGGCCCGCCTGCACAGCCTGGCCATGACCGACGGGCTGACCGGCCTGCTCAACCGCCGGGGCTGGACCGAGCGTGCCGAGGCCATGTTTGCCAACGCCATGCGTTACCAGCAGCCGCTGACCCTGATGATGCTGGACATCGACCACTTCAAACGTGTCAACGACACCTATGGCCACGAGGCGGGCGACACCGCCCTCAAGCTGTTTGCCCGTCTGCTGCGCGAGAGCCGCCGCACCGGCGACCTGGTGGGCCGAATAGGCGGCGAGGAGTTTTGCATTGTGCTGGCCAACACCCACCGCGCGGCCAGCGCCGGCTTTGATCTGCGCCTGCGGGCCATGCTGCAGCAGACAGCCGAAAAAGAGCTGGGCTTTCCCCTGGACTACAGCGCCGGGGTGGGCGTGCTCAAGGACGGCGATGCCACCCTGGCTGGCCTGCTCGCCCGCGCCGATGCCGCGCTGTACGAGGCCAAGAAGGCGGGCCGGGGCCGCCTGGTGCAGTCGGGCGGCGGGGCCGGCTTGACGGTGATTTAACCCGTAAACAGCAGCCCCTGCAGTTGCGCGTACTGCAGCAGCAGGATGGTCTTGCCGTCGCAGATGCGCCCGTCGGCCACCATCTCCAGGGCCTGGGCAAAGGGCAGCTCCAGCACCTCGATGTCTTCGCCCTCATGGTGTTCGCCGCCACCATCCGACACCTTGTCGGCAGCGGTGTAGGCCCCGACAAAGAAAAACAGCTTTTCGGTGACCGAGCCGGGGCTCATGTAGGCCTCGAAAATCTTGCGCACGCCGTCGATGCGAAAGCCGGTTTCTTCTTCCACCTCGCGGCGGATGCAGGTGGCCGGGTCGTCCTGGTCCAGCAGCCCCGCACAGGCTTCGATCAGTTGCCCGCTGGCGTTGCCATTCACATAGGTCGGAAAGCGGAACTGCCGCGTCAACACCACCGTGCCCTGGGCGGCGTTGTACAGCAGGATGGTGGCACCGTTGCCCCGGTCGTAGGTTTCACGGCTCTGGCGCTGCCAGCTGCCGTCGCGGCGGCGCAGCTCAAACGTGTTTTTCTTCAGCAGGTACCAGTCGTGCGACAAAACTTTTTCTTCAACGATGCGGATGCTGTCGGTGGCGTGCATGGGGGCTCCTGTGGTGGTGGCTAAAGTTTAGCGCAACCATGCAAACTCGTGCAGTTTCAATGAAAATCGTGCAAAAATCCAGGCCATGCTGACCCAACAACGCAAACACCTCCTGCTCGACACCCTGCGCCGCGAGGGCCGCATCGTGGCGGCCGACCTCAGCACGGCCTTGGGCCTCTCGGAAGACACCATCCGCCGTGACCTGCGCGCCCTGGCCGCCCAGGGTCTGCTGCAGCGGGTACATGGCGGGGCCTTGCCCGCCTCACCCGCCATGGCCAACTTCGCCGCGCGCAGCCAGTTGCACATGCCCGGCAAGCAGGCGATTGCTGCCGCTGCTGCGGCCCTGGTGCAGCCCGGCCAGGTGGTGTTCATTGACGGCGGCACCACCTGCCAGCAGCTGGCGCTGCGCCTGCCTCCCACGCTGCAGGCCACCGTGGTCACGCACAGCCCGACCATCGCCCTGGCCCTGGTGGAGCACCCGCGCATCGAGGTGCAACTGGTCGGCGGGCGTTTGTTCAAGCATTCGGTGGTGGCCGTGGGCGCGGCGGCGGTGGAGGCCATTGGCCGGGTGCGCGCCGACCTGTACTTCATGGGCGTGACCGGCATCAGCGCCCGCGTGGGCCTGAGCACCGGCGACATGGAAGAAGCCCATGTGAAACGCGCGCTGATGGCCCAGTCCGCGGAAACCTGGGTGCTGGCCTCGGCCGAAAAGCTGCACGCCGCCTCGCCCTACGTGATCGCCCCCTGTACCGATGCCACCGGCCTGGTGGTGGAGCCGGGCACCACCGACCAGGAGCTGGCGGCGCTGACGGCGTTGGGATTGGCGCTGGTGCGGGGGTAGCGATTCTGTGCACCAGGCCTAAAATCTGCCGTTAGTTTCAGGAGGTATCCACCATGCTACGCAGCTACAGCGCACAACTCAACGGCGCGGAATTGACCTGGTTGGGCCAGCCACCCGTGTTTGTGGCGGGCACGCGCGTGCTGGTCGTGGTGGATGAAGAGCCCGCCGTTACCGAGCCTGCGCCGGTGCATTACGACCTGGCGGACTTGGCCGGGCGCTTGCAGTGGCAAGGTGACGCGGTGGCAGCCCAGCGAGCCCAGCGCGATGGCTGGTAGGCGTTATTTGCTGGACACCAATGCCTTGGTTGCCTTGCTGCGGGGCAATACAGAGCTGCTGGCGCTCACCCAGTCCGCCGAATGGTTGGGGCTCTCGGTCATCAATGTGCTGGAGTTCTTGGGGTTTGACGGCCTTAGCCCCGACGATCGGCAACTGCTGGCGCAGTTCGTGGCCCGTGTGTCGGTGGTGGATGTGGCCTATGGCAACAGTGCCTTGATGGCGCACATCACCGAGCTACGCCAGCGCAAAGCGCTAAAGCTGCCCGATGCGATTGTCATGGCCAGTGCCGCAATGCACCAAGCCACGGTGCTGACAAACGACATTCAGTTGCTCAAACTGGCCGCGCTGGACCCCCCGTACTTGGCGCAAGGGTTTACGGCGGAATAAGCGGTGCCACTACCGTTTCACCGGCTCCTGCCCCAGCAAAGCCGCCTTCAGCCCGTAGTCTGCCGGGCTGCCGCCCACCCAGATGTTGAGCACCATGGCAAAAAACTCGGCATCGCCCACCGGGTCGCCCTGGGGGTGGTCGCCGATGTAGAACAGCGTGCCCTGGCCGGGAATGAACTGCATGGCGAAGCGGTCGCCAGGCTTCAGCTTGCTGCGTGCCGAGAAGATTTCGACCAGGCGGTTGGACGACACGGTGTGTTTCAGCGCCAGCTCTTTGGAGGCGTTGGCCGACAGGCCTTTGATGAAAGCCAGGCCCAGGTCTGTGCCGGTCAGGTCGCGCAGGGCGGTAAAGCGCAGCAGCTTGGGGCCGGGCAGCGCCAGCAGCTCTTCGGGTGTACTGACTTTTTGCGGGGTGTACAAGGCCATGTCGTAGACCTTGAACACCGTGCGGTAGCGGGTGCCCGCGCCGTTGAGCACCAGGGGCATGCCCAGGACCTGGGCTTCGGCGGTGAACGGGGTGGCGGTGGTTGCGGCCCAGGCGGGTGGCAACAGCAGGCTGGCGGTGCAAACCAGACGGGCCAAGTGGGTCAAGTGGGCGGAAAGGGCGGGCAGCGGGGCGCACACAAAACGGGTCATGGGGGCAGTTCTTCCAAGTGGGATTCTGGCCCCCAGCTTAGCGCGCGGGGCGGTGCGCCGTCATCCCCATTTTTAAGGACATTTCGGCCTCTTGCGCTTATTCCATCGGCGTAAGGCGCTATGAATTTAGTAGTTTTTTGCTTCGGCCATGGCGGGTGAGGGGTGCAGTTCGGCGCGCATGCGGGGCAGGTTGTGCGGGTACTCGCGCTGCAAAAAGTCCACCATGCCCTCGCGCACATCGCAGCGCACGCGCCACAGCAGGTCGGCGTTGGCGGCGGTCACTTCGGCCCGCAGCTGGATGCCGTGGGCGGCGGTGTCGGTCACGTCCAGCTTGCAGTAGCGGCGGTCCCAGGCGGGCGAGGCGGCGCAGATGCGGTCCAGCGCGGTGCGCAGCGCGGGGATGGGCGTGGTGTAGTCCACCCACAGAAACACCGTGCCGATCAGCTCGGGGTTGTGCCGCGACCAGTTCTGGAACGGGTTCTCGATGAACCATTGCAGCGGAATGACCAGACGGCGCTGGTCCCATATTTTCAGCACCACGTAGGTGCCGGTAATCTCTTCGACCCGCCCCCACTCACCCTGCACGATCAGTACATCGTCGATGCGCAGCGGCTGGCTCAGGGCGATCTGCAGGCCGGCCACCAGATTGCCCAGCACCGGCCGCGCCGCCATACCCACAATGATGCCCACCACCCCGGCCGACGCCAGCAGGCTGGCCCCGAACTGCCGGGCCTCGGGAAAGGTCATCAGCATCGCCCCCAGCCCGGTCACCAAAATGCCGATGACCAGGATGTTGGCCAGCACCTTGGTCTGGGTGTGTACCCGGCGGGCGTTCAGGTTGTCTTCGGCCTCCAGCGGGTACTGGGCGACCAGCCCCTGGGCGGTGCCGCGCACCACGCGCATACCCAGCCAGGTGAGACAGGCCAGCAGCAACAGCACGTTGGCATGGCGCACCTCGGCAATCAGCGGGAAATTGCGCGGTGCAATCTGCCACACCGCCTGCAGCGCAATCAGCGGCAGCACAAAACGCGTGGGCGCATGGCAGGCGTTGGCAATGCGCGAGGTCAGCGGCAGGCTGCGCGTGACCTTGCGCACCAGCGCGGCACCGACGGCGTGCAGTACCAGCGCCAGCACGATCGCCGTGCCTGCCGACAGCAGTATGCGCAGCGCCGAGTCATCGGCCCAGGCAATCAACTGGTTGAACGGCATCAAGCGCGGCGGGGCTTGACCAGCGCCGCCGCCTGCTTGGCGTGCGTGCGGGCGACTTCCACATCGGCATCAAAGGCCAGGGCCACGCCCATGCGGCGCTTCACAAAACTTTCGGGCTTGCCGAACAGGCGGATGTCGGTGTTAGGCACACGCAGTGCCTCGGCCACGCCGTCAAACACGATGCCCAGCGCATCCACGCCGCCGTAGATCACCGCGCTGGCACCGTGCGACTTCAACGCGGTGTTGACCGGCAGGCCCAGGATGGCGCGGGCGTGCAGCTCGAATTCGTTTTGCCACTGGGTACACAGCGTGACCATGCCGGTGTCGTGCGGGCGCGGGCTGACTTCGCTGAACCACACCTCGTCGCCCTTCACGAACAGCTCCACGCCGAACAGTCCCTGGCCACCCAGGTTGTCCGTCACCGCCTGGGCGATGGCCTGTGCGCGTTGCAGCGCCAGGCTGGCCATGGGGTGCGGCTGCCAGCTTTCCACGTAGTCGCCGCTGACCTGGATATGGCCGATGGGCTCGCAGAAATGGGTTTCCACCTCGCCGTTGGCTCCCAGCGCGCGCACCGTCAGCAAGGTGATTTCGTAGTCGAAGTCGATAAAGCCCTCGACGATGACGCGCCCGTGGCTCACCCGGCCCCCGGCCATGGCCACGTCCCAGGCGGTTTGCACATCGGCCGGGCCGTTGATCTTGCTCTGGCCCTTGCCCGAGCTGCTCATCACCGGCTTGACCACGCAGGGGTAGCCGGTGGTGGTGTCAATGGCCGCCTGCAGCTCGGCCAGCGAGTCGCAAAACACGTAGGGGCTGGTCGGCAGGCCCAAGGTCTCTGCCGCCAGGCGGCGGATGCCTTCGCGGTCCATGGTCAGGCGGGCGGCGCGGGCGGTGGGGATCACCCGCACCGTGCCTGCGGCTTCCAGCTCTTCCAGCATGGGGGTGGCAATGGCCTCGATCTCGGGCACCACCAGGTGCGGGCGCTCGGCTTCGATCAGCGCTTTGAGCTGCGCCGGGTCGCTCATGGTGATGGTGCGCGCGTGGTGGGCGACCTGCTGGCCGGGCGCGTTGTCGTAGCGGTCCACCGCAATGGTTTCCACGCCCAGGCGCTGCAGCGCAACCAGCACCTCCTTGCCCAGCTCGCCGGAGCCGAGCAGCATGACTTTGGTGGCCGAAGGGGACAGGGGGGTGCCGAAGGGGCGCATGGCGGGGCTTTCATTGGATGCAAAACAGCCGGTGACTTTACTGCACGCGGTCTCGAACGTCAGGCGCGGGCTGGCCGGAGCCCAATGGAAAGGTAGAGAATCTCCACTACTATCAAATTAAGAGCTGCTTGCGCTCACAGAATAAGCGCAAGAGGCCTATTTCATATAAATCCAGATTTACCGCCTGCGCACCCGCCGCTGCGAGTTGCGGGCATGCGGCAGCCAGCCGTGCCAGTGCCAGCGCGACCACATCAGCAGGCCGCGCACCCATTCGTCGGCGGCGTAGGCGATGAAGATGCCGGGCAGGCCGAAGTTGCGGCCCAGGAAGTACGAGCCCAGGCCCAGCACCAGGGCGAACGAGCCCAGGCTGGCGGCCACCGGGTAGATCACGTCGCCGGTGGCGCGCAGCGCGCCGGTAATGATGAGGTTGAAGGCACGGCCCGTCTCCAGCGCCACGGCGATCCACAGCAGGGTTTGCGCGGCCTCAATCACATGCGGGTCTTTGGTGAAGATGCGCATCAGCCAGGGTGCGGCCACCACGGCCATGCCGCCCGAGGCCATGAGCCCGTTGCGCAGGCCCTTGCGTACCAGGGCATGGGCCTGGCTGAACTGGCCGCCGCCCACCAGCCGCCCCACCATGATCTCGCAGGCCCAACCGATGGCCAGGCTGATCAGCAGCACGTAGCGCAGCAGTTGCAGGGTGTAGGCATGGGTGGCCAGCGCCACCACGCCCAGGCGCGCGGCCCCGGCCAGCGACACCATGAAGGCTGCGCGGTAACCCAGCTCGGCACTGGCGCCGGGTACGCCGATGCGCAGCACCGGGGCCAGCACCCGCCAGTGCAGTTGCCACCAGTGGCGGGCGGTGGGCACGAGGGCCATGCGTTTGCGCCACAGCACCAGGTGCAGGCCCAGGCCGATGGCGCGGCTGACCAGCAGGGCCACCGCAAAGCCGTACAGCCCCAAGCCGTCCCACGGGCCCACGCCCAGCATCAGCGGCACGGCCAGCGCCAGGTGGGTGCAGTGCATGATGACCATCACCTTGAGCGAGTCGCGCACATGCAGATGCGCCCGCAGGATGGAGGCCATGGTGAGGTTGTAGCCGTCCAGCAGCGCGGCGGGGGCCAGCAACTGCATGTACGGGCCCGCCAGCGGCAGGATTTCTGCGGGGGCGTTGAGCACATCCAGAATCCAGTCGCTGCCAAACACCAACACCGCCACCACCAGCAAACCCGCCCAGGTGCACGCGCCCAGGCCCGCCAGCGCGGTGCGCCGCACCTGTTCCAGCTGCTGGCCGCCCAATAGCTGGGTAATGACCACACCCATGCCGATGGCCAGCACCCGGAACACCACGTACAGCGTTTCCAGCACCTGGTTGGCCAGCCCCAGGCTGCCGGCCGCACCGTCCGAGGCGTGCGAGGCCAGCCACAGCCCGGCGATGATGACGGTGTAGCCGAGCAGGAATTCGCCAAAGATGGGGCCTGCGATGGCGTTGAGCCGGGGGCGTTCGGGGAGGTGCATGGGAAGCGAGGGGAATAAACCATTCGTGCGATGGCCGAACCTCCATTCTCCCCAACAAATCAGGCTTGCGCGGCGTCCTCACGCAACATATCTGCGGCCTTTTCGGCCAGCATGGTGGTGGCCGCCGTGGTGTTGGCGCTGACGATGCGCGGCATGACGGACGCATCCACCACCCGCAGCCCGGCCATACCGTGGACGCGCAGCCGGGCATCGACCACGTCGGTATGCTCCTCGGGCCCCCCTGGGCCCATCCTGCAACTGCCCACCGGGTGGTACACCGTGTCGGCGGTTTCGCGCAGCAGCAACTCCAGTTCCACCTCGTTTTGGGCATGGGCTGTTCGTTCGCGCCCGCCCCATGCCGCCAGCGCGGGCTGGGCGCAGATGCGCCGCACCTGTTGGAACCCGCGCCGCAGCCGTTCCATATCGGCCAGCGCGCCCAGGAAGTTGGGGTCGATGCGTGGCGGAGCCAGCGGGTCTTTGCCGTTCAGCCGCACGCTGCCCCGGCTGGCGGGCTGCAGTACGCACACATGTACCGAATAGCCGTGGCCCCACAGCGTCTGGCGGCCATGGTCGGCCAGTTGGGCTGGCACAAAGTGCAGTTGCAGGTCGGGTTGCGGCTCGTCGGGTTGGCTTTTAAGGAAGCCCCCGGCCTCGGCCAGGTTGCTGGTCAGCAGACCGGTGCGGTCGCGCCGCCAGTCCCGCACGCCCCGGGCGATGTGGGTGATGCCGGTGGGCGAGATACCCCATAGATCCCTGGCCTGGGGGGCTTTGACCACTTGGACCACGTCCACATGGTCGTGCAAATGCTGGCCCACGCCGGGCAGATGGTGCACGGTGGCGATGCCGTTGGCCAGCAACTGCGCATGGTCGCCTATGCCGGACAGCATCAGCACCTGCGGCGATTGCAAGGCCCCGGCGCACAGCAGCACTTCGCCCTGGGTGCGTAGCTGCAAAAGCTGCCCGTCCTGCATGAATTCCACGCCCACGGCACGGTGGTTCTGGGTGAGGATGCGGGTGGTGTGGGCGCCGTTAAACACCTGCAGGTTGGGCCGCGCCAGGTGGGGCGTGAGGTAGGCCTTGGCCGCGCTGCAGCGCTCGCCGTCTTTTTGCATCACCTGGTACAGGCCCACGCCCTCCTGGGTTGCGCCGTTGAAGTCGGTGTTGGCGGCAAACCCGGCCTGCACCCCCGCCTGCACAAAAGCCTGGCTGGCGGGGTGGGGGCTTTGCAGGTCGGTGACCTGCAGCGGGCCGTCGGCACCGTGCCAGGCATCTGCGCCCCGGCGATTGCCCTCGGCCTTTTTAAAGTACGGCAGCACATCGGCATAGCCCCAGCCGGGGTTGCCCTGGGCCGCCCAAAAGTCAAAGTCGCCTGGCTGGCCACGGGTATAGACCATGGCATTGATGGAACTGCTGCCGCCCAGCACCCGGCCCCGGGGCTGGTAGCCGCAGCGCCCGTTCAGGCCCGGCTGCGGCACGGTGGCAAAACGCCACTGCGCCTGGCCGGTGCGGGCCAGCAGCGCGATGCCCGAGGGGCACTGCACCAGGGCGCTGTGGTCGCTGGGGCCGGATTCGAGCAGGGCGACGTGGATCGCCGGGTCTTCGCTGAGCCGCCCGGCCAGCACGCAGCCCGCCGCGCCGCCGCCAATGATGAGGTAGTCGAACATGGGTAGGGGTGGTGTTTATGATGAATGCTGCATGGCAACCAAACAATCTACTGGGAGTTCTTTATGAGCGGCATTTTGACAATCAACACCGTCGGCATTGTCGGCGCGGGCACCATGGGCAATGGCATCGCGCAAACCTGTGCGGCGGCCGGCCTGCAGGTGGTGATGGTAGACATCAGCGACGAGGCGGTGGCCAAGGGCCTGGCCACCATCGCAGGCAGCCTGGACCGGCTGATCAAAAAAGACAAGCTCACCGCCGAGGACAAGGCCGCCATCCTGGCGCGCATCAAGGGCTCTACCCAGTACAGCGACTTCACCAGCGCCCAGCTGGTCATCGAAGCCGCCACCGAAAACTACGCCCTCAAGGTCAAGATCGTGCAGCAGCTCGACGCGCTGCTGGCCCCCGAGGTGCTGATCGCCTCCAACACCTCGTCCATCTCCATCACCAAGCTGGCGGCGGTGACCCAACGGCCCGACCGCTGCATCGGCATGCACTTCTTTAACCCCGTGCCGCTGATGGCGCTGGTGGAGATCATCCGGGGCCTGCAAACCAGCGATGCCACCCACGACGCGGTACACGCCATGGCCGCCGTGCTGGGCAAGACCCCCATCACCGTCAAGAACGGCCCCGGCTTCGTGGTCAACCGCATCCTGATGCCGATGGTGAACGAGGCACTGTTCGTGCTGGCCGAGGGCGTGGCCACACCGGAAGACATCGACGCGGGCATGAAGTTGGGCTGCAACCAGCCCATCGGCCCGCTGGCCCTGGCCGACATGATCGGCCTGGACGTGTGCCTGGCGGTGATGGAAGTGTTCTTGACCGAATTTGGCGACAGCAAATACCGCCCCTGCCCGCTGCTCAAAGAGCTGGTGGCCGCAGGCCGCCTGGGGCGCAAGACGGGGCAGGGCATCTATACCTATTGAGCACCTACTAGACGGAACGCCAGCGCACTTCGGTGCGTTGGTAAATTACATTGTGCAAAATGTAATTGCGCACTACAATAAAACTCATGCCACCGAAAACCCTCCCCATCGACGACATGCTGAAGCTGGACAACCAGCTGTGCTTTGCGCTGTATTCCGCCTCGTTGGCCATGACCAAGCTGTACAAGCCGTTGCTCAAGGCCCTGGGTCTGACCTACCCGCAGTACCTGGCGATGCTGGTGCTGTGGGAGCGCGATGGCCAGATGGTGTCCGAGCTGGGCGAGCGCCTGTCGCTGGACTCCGGCACGCTGACCCCGCTGCTCAAGCGCATGGAAACAGCGGGCTGGATCAGCCGCCAGCGCGATGTGCAGGACGAGCGTCGGGTGTTCATCACCCTGACACCCGCAGGCCGCAATCTCAAGGCCGAGGCCGCCAAGGTGCCGCCCTGCATCCTCAGCGCCACCCAGTGCAGCATTCCCGAAATCACCGCACTCACGCAGCAAGTCCAGGCGCTGCGCGGGCGCTTAACCACCGCCTGACACTTTTTTCAACCCAAGGAAGCACCATGCCCACCAAACTCGACAAAGTGATCTACACCGCCCACGCCCACACCACTGGTGGCCGCGACGGCCAATCGGCCAGCAACGACGGCCTGTTGGCGGTCAAGCTCTCGCCCCCGAAAGAAATGGGCGGCGCAGGTACGGGTACCAACCCCGAGCAACTGTTTGCCGCAGGCTACTCGGCCTGCTTCATGGGCGCCATGAAGCACGTGGCGGGCATGAAGAAGATCACCGTGCCCGCCGATGCTTCCATCGACGCATCGATTGACATCGGCCCCATCCCCGCTGGCTTTGGCATTGCCGCCCAGCTGGTGATCAGCCTGCCCGGCATGGACCGCGCCGTGGCCCAGGACCTGATCGACACCGCCCACGGCGTGTGCCCTTACTCCAACGCCACCCGCGGCAACATCGAAGTCACCCTGACTTTGGCGTAACCCCCAGCCTGCCCTCGCAAGAGGGCTCGTTCTCACGCCCGCGCCATTTGTTTGGCGCGGGCGTTTTGTTGGGGAGCGGCGACAATCGCCCCATGTCCACCCCCCTAGATTCCTCCAGCCCTTCTGCGATTTCGCACGATTACCAAGCCCTGACCCCCGACGTGGTGATGGACGCGCTGGCCAGCGTCGGCCTGTTTGGCGATGGCCGCCTGATGGCCCTGAGCTCCTACGAAAACCGGGTCTACCAGGCGCATCTGGAAGACGGCAACGTGGTGGTGGCCAAGTTCTACCGGCCGGGCCGCTGGAGCCAGGCGCAGATTCTGGAAGAACACAGCTTCGCCGCTGAATTGATGGCCGCCGAGATCCCCGCCGTAGGCCCGCTGGTGCTGCAGGGGGCCACGCTGCACCCATTTGCCGGGTTCGCCTTCAGCGTCAGCCCCAGCCGGGGTGGGCGTGCGCCCGAGCTGGACGACTTCGAGGTGCTGGAATGGATTGGCCGCTTCCTGGCGCGCATCCACACCGTGGGGGCCAAGCACGCGTTTGTGCACCGCCCGGCGCTGGACCTGGAGACTTTTGGCCTGCACTCGCGCGACTGGCTGGTGAAGCACGAGATCGTGCCGTTGGACGTGCAGGGCCTGTGGCAGAAGGCCTGCACCGAAGCTCTTGATTTGATAGCTGCTTCCGCCCTTCCCATGGGCGCTGGAGGCCTAAAAGACTCTCAAGTTAAAACCCTGCGCCTGCACGGCGACTGCCACCCCGGCAACATCCTCTGGACCCCCACCGACCGCCCCGGCGGCGGCCCGCACTTTGTGGACCTCGACGATGCCCGCACCGGCCCGGCGGTGCAGGACCTGTGGATGCTGCTGAGTGGTGACCGGGCCCAGCGCACCGGCCAGCTCAGCGGCCTGGTGGATGGTTACGAGCAGTTCCGCAGCTTCGACCGCCGCGAGCTGGCCCTGATCGAGCCGCTGCGCACCCTGCGCCTCATCCACTACAGCGCCTGGCTGGCCCGGCGCTGGAGCGACCCGACCTTTCCGGTCAACTTTCCGTGGTTTGGCAGCAGCGACTACTGGGTCGGCCAGGTCAACATGCTCACCGAGCAGATCGAGGCCATGCAGGAAGAACCGCTATACGTTTAAAAACTAACGTTCGAACCTGGAGGGCAGCGGAAACATCTGCTGCAAGGCGTTCCGCACCCGGGCCAGGCGCGGGTCGTGGGGCAGGGCATCGTCGGTGGTGTCGTTGATGCAAAAAAAGGCCAACTGCCCGTTGCGGGCCACCAGCTGGTCCAGGTCGTCCGTGGTGTCGGCACCGCTGGTGCCCACGTACTGGTGGGCGTAGTCGCGCAACTGGGCCAGCCCATAGGCCAGCGCCCAGCGCAGCACAAAGTCGGAGACGATGGCGGGCTTGTCCCAGGCGCGGAACACGGTGGAGCGCACCTGGGCAAACATGTCGGGAGCCACCTGCTCCAGCGTGGCCAGTAGCGACTTGCACAACGGCCGGGGCGCGTGCGCGAAGGTGCGAAAGGTATGCTGGTAGCCGGGCACCGGGTGCGCGCTCAGCCAGTGGTTGGAGCGGCGGCAGGCGTTGTCCAGCGCGGTGGCATCGGGGCGTAGCGGCTCGTCGCTCACTGGCGGCTCATCCGACCAGGCCACACACACGCCGCCGGGCCAGAACCAGTCGTCCAACACCACCGGCGCGCCAAAAAACACATCGTCGTTCAGGTAAAAGTAGCGCTCCGACAAGCCCGGAATGCGGTGGATGTACGACTCGATATGGCCGGAATCGAAGGTGGGCAGGGCGCTTGCCGGTATCAGGTCACGGTGGTCGACCACACTGATGCCGGGAACAAGCGCCAGCCAGGCCGGGGCTTGCGCGTCGGTGACCAGGTAGATGTGGCCGTGGCCGGGGAAAAAGCGCTCCAGCGCGCGCAGGCTGTAGCGCAGCTCGTCGTTGTCGCGAAACCGCCCCTCCACGTTGGCGTAGGCGGCCATGCGGGTGTGGTCATGCAGCGTGGCAGCGGCCTGCTGGCGCTTGGCGCGCCACAGCGGGTCGTTACCGTCCACCCAGAGGTAGACGATATCGATGGGGTCGGCAGATAGGGGCGTGGACGTGGCGGGCAACCCGCGATGTTAGCGGCATTCGGGTTGCGTACACACCGGCTGCACACTCGGCGGTGTGCAAAAACTTGCCACACGCCGCCGCCAACGCGGGGCGGGGGTGTCATACTTCCAACGGACCCGTTTTTACCCCCACCGATAGACCTATGGCCGACCCTGACCCGCGCACGTCGATGCCAAACTTGCACAGCCTGCTGGCCCAGCGCGGTGCTTTGCCGCCTGCGGAAGCCGTCGCGTTGGCGCTGGACCTGCTCGATGCCCTGCTGGCCGCCCATGCCGCCGGGCGGCCCCATGGCCCACCCACCACCGCTAATGTCCTGGTCGATGCCACCGGCCGGGCCCATCTGGCGAATTCGAGCGACTTCACCGACACCGCCTTTGCCTCTGCCGCCCTGCCGCAAGACGATGTGGCGGCCGTGGGCCATGTGCTGGAGGCCATGCTGGCCGGCCCGCACGGGACCGCTGTGGAGCGGGACGACGACCTGCAGGCCATCGTGGACCAGGCCCAGGCGCTCGAGTCCCAGCGCACCCCCAGCCTGCAGGCGTTGCGCCGGGCCTTGTCGCAATGGGCCGACAGCACCCTGCACGCCCCGCTGACCGCCTTGCCCGGCACCCCCGGTGCGCCCGCCGATGGTCGCCTGGACGCGCTGATGGCCCGCATGCGCTTCAAGAGCGACTTCCCCGCCATGTCGGACGCGGTGGTGCGCATCCAGGGCATGGCCAATTCGGAAACCGAGAGCATTGCCAGCTTCACCAACGAGATTTTGAAAGACGTGGCGCTGACCAACAAGCTGCTGCGCCTGGTCAACAGCGCGCATTTCGCAGCCCGGGGCGGCAGCATCCACACCGTGTCGCGGGCGGTCAGCCTGGTGGGCTTCAACGGCGTGCGCAACATGGCCTTGAGCCTGGTGCTGCTGGAGCACATGCGCGACAAGGCGCATGCCCACCAGATCAAGGACGAGTTTTTGCGCGCCCTGATGGCGGGCTCGATTGCGGTGGAGCTGTGCGCCGAGGCGCACGAGAACGAAGAGGCCTTCATCGCCGCGATGTTCCAGAACCTGGGCCGCATGCTGGCCGAGTTCTATTTTGCCGACGAGGCCCGGGCCGTGCGCCACCTGGTGGGTGCCAGCTACAAACCGTTGTCGGAGGCCCGTGCTTCGGCCAGCGTGCTGGGGGTGGACTTTGAAACCCTGGGCCTGGGCGTGGCCAAGGCCTGGGGCCTGCCCGAAGCCATCCAGCACAGCATGCGCAGGCCACGTGGCGAACCGCCGCTGCGCCCGCCGGTGCAGGCGGCCGAGCGGCTGCGCTGGATCGCCCTGGTGGCCAACGACATGGCCGATATTTTGCTGCGCGCCCCGCCCCGTGAGCTGGAGCTGCGGCTGGCGCAAGAGGCCGGGCTGTACGCCAAAACCCTGGGCATCCGCCCCCAGCAGGTGCGCCAGGCCACGGTGGCGGCGCGCAAGAAACTCATCGACATGGCCGGTGCCATGGAGCTCAGCGTGGCCGAGGGCTCAGCCGCCGCCCAGTTGCTGCAGCACCCGGACGAAGACCTCGCGGCGCACCCAATTCCGATGCCCGACAAGGCCGAACCGCCCGATGCCCTGGCACCGCTGGCCCTGCAGGCCACGCCGCCGCCCGCGCCCGGCAAAGACCAGCCCGTGGTGCAGCCCAGCGTGGCCGATGTGCTGTCGGCCGACATCCAGGACATCAGCCAGGCCATGGTGGAAGACTTCAAACTCAGCGATGTGCTGCGCATGATCCTGGAGACCATGGTCCGCGCCATGGGCTTTCAGCGTGTGGTGTTCTGCCTGCGCGACCCCAAGGCCGATGCCCTGACCGGGCGCTTTGGCCTGGGTGCGGGCGTAGAGGGGCCGGACAGCGTCGTCAAGGCCTTCCACATCGCCCTCAAGGCCAGCAGCCTGGACCTGTTCAGCACCGTCTGCCTCAAAGGCGTGGACACCCTGATCAGCGATGCCACCGAGCCGCGCATCGCCCAGCGGCTACCCGCCTGGTACCGCAGCCACGTCCACGCGCCCACCTTTTTGCTGCTGCCCCTGGTCATCAAAGGCAAGCCCTTCGGCCTGGTCTATGCCGACAAGGCCGAAAAAGGCCTGCTGCCACTGGACGAAAAAGAGCTGGCCCTGCTGCGCACCCTGCGCAACCAGGCCATCATCGCCTTCCGACAATCCGTGTGAATAGGCACACCCCCAGGCTCCAGTGCTTCGCATCTTTCTCCAACCCCCTTGCAGGGGGCAACACCAGCAGCCTGGCAAAGCCAGTTCTGCGGTGTTTCTGGAAGGGGTGTCTATGCGACTTTTATGTACTTTTTAGGCCGTTCGTGCTTATTCCATAAGCGTGACAGGCTAGAAATTTAGTAGTGACCGGGCCCCGGCGATCTGCCGGGCCACCCAGTCGCCGTCGTCCAGCGGCAGGTCGTGGCCTGCGGTGGGGTGCACCTGCAGGCTGCACTGCCACTGGCGGGCCAGGGCCTGGGAGCAGGCCACCGACACCAGCTCGTCTTGGGCGCTGGCCAGCAGCAGGGTGGACGTGGCCAGTGTGGCGGGGGCCCGGTAGCGGGCGGCGGCCAGCAACTGGCGCAGGGCGTTGGCGCGGGTGACGGGGTGCTGCGCGCGCAGGGCCAGCCATTGCGAAAGGACCGCGTCGTGCCCGCCCTGGCTGGTGATGCGCAGGATGCTGCGCTCCCAGTCTTCCGGGCTGGCACCCAGCAGCGCCAAGCGCAGCAGCAGCCCGTAGTTACGGGGCTGTAGCCGCTGGTAGAACGGGCTGAACGGACGCAGGCTGGTGTTGATGAGCACCTGCGCTACCACTTCAATGGGGTGCGCCGCCGACCAGGCCACCGCCACCATCGCGCCCAGCGACATGCCCAGCAGGTGGTAGGGCGGCGGCAGTCTGCGGCGGTCCAGCTCGGCGCGGCAGTGGGCCACCATGTCCTGCACCCGCAGGGGGCTGGTCTGTTGGCACAGGCTGCCATTGCCGGGCAGGTCCAGCGCCACCACCGTGCAGCCGGGCAGGGCGTTTTCAAACTGCGGGGTGAACGCGCCCCAGTGGCCGCTCTCGCGGGTCAGCCCGCGCAAAAAAATCCAGGTGCTCATGGGTGGCTGCCATACCAGTCGTGCTGCGCCTGGGTGTGGTGGTGGGTGCGCACGTCTTCAGTGGGCAGCCACAGCCGGTGCCCGTGCGCGGCGCGGGCCAGAAAGTCGAGCAACGACTGGTGTTGGCGCAGCACGCGCTGCTGGCGGTGGGCGATCAGCGGGTTAAAGATGCCGTGGCGCGAGAACAGCTGGCGCGGGTTCTTCTTCACCCACAGCCAGGAGCCCATCTCCAGCGTCAGCGGCAAAAAGATGCGCCCGGGCTGCGCGCTGGCCTGCCGGTACAGGTGGTCCCACAGGTCGCCGTGCGCCAGGTACTGCAGGCTTTGCGGTTCGAAGATGTAGCGGTAGTGGCTGTGCGAGGCGGTGAAGATGGCTTTGAGCGCATGCATTTCGGCCAGGTGGGCAATCGGCGTGCGGGTGTGGGCGTAGGGAAACCACAGCCGGTCGCGGGTGCCAAAGCCCGAGTGGCAGTCCACCGAAAGGCTGAAGGTGCGCGACAACAGTTCGGTCTGGACCACTTCGCACACGGCCTGGTTTTCGGCCTCCATGTTCGCCCCAAAGGCACCGCGAAACCACGGCAGCCGCGCGCTCAGCCGCTGCCCGCCCACCAGAAACGGCACCGGCTCGCGCGCATCCACCGGCGCGTTACGCATCAGGTCCACGCCCTGGGGATTGGCCCGCGTGCCCAAGGCCATGCCGCCGGGGTTGACGATGGGCATGAACACCAGGCGCACCGATTCGAGCTGGCGGTGCAGCGCGCTGTCCCAGGCCAGCCGCTCCACCAGGCTGTGCAGGTGGGCGATCACCACGCCCGCGCCGATGCGCTCCAGCCCGTGTACGCCGCCAAAGTAGCCTACGGCGGGTACGTCCAGCGCGGGGTTGCCCAGGGTGATGCACAGCACCGGGTAGCGGCCGCCGGGCAGGTCTACCTGGCAAACGGTGCGCGCCTGCAGGTGCGGCCCGCCCAGGGCGATGGTGCGCTCCAGCGCGTCCAACTCGGGCAGTTCAAAGGGGGAAGGATGGGCCACGCGGGCCAGCATAGCGGTGGGGGCCCCGTTGTGGGGGCAAACCCGGCACTCTGTGCGGCTATTGCACACGGTCACGGCCCTGTCATACCGTGGGTTTATACGAAAAAAATAACAGATTATTTTGTATGCATTGTGTTGATTTGTACCGAGTTGTGTGAACTGCCCGCTTTTGCGATACAACATCTTCCGGGTTGGACTAAAGCGTTGTTGCGCTTTGAACCCCGGGCCGGGTTTTCAGCCCTCGAATGCAGATTTGGGTTGGCGATAGTTATTTTTTTACGACCTTTCAATCGCCAAAGAATAAATTATGCGTACATGGAAAAAATATTGGATTTTTGGCACTGCGGCGGCTTTGTGTGTACCGCTGGCAGACCAATGGGGTCTGCGCGATATCTTATATTTTGGTATTGCTTTTTATGGCGTTGGGGGCGTTTACCAAGGTATAAAAAATAATAAACCTGAGGCCAGGAGTCCATGGGTTTATTTTTTTCTCGCCATATCTTTGCAATTTTCAGGCGCGTTGATCCAGGCCAATACCGATGTGGACGGAGGGTTTGGTTCGAGTTTGTCACTGGCGGACCTATTTTTGTTTTCTGGACACGTGTGCCTGATGGCGGCACTGTTCCAGTTTGCCAGCAAACTGCACCACGAATTTCCAAGGCATGGCTTTTTCCAGGCATGCATACTGGCTATCAGTTTGATATTGATCGGTTGGCAGTTTCTGTTTCTTCCCACCATTGTGCAGTATGGTTTTTCGGTCAACCAACCGCAGATATTTCGCATGATGTATCCGACCATGTCCTACATGGAGGTGGGTATGCTGCTCTGGGTATGGACCAGCAGCGATGCCTATAAATCAAGAGTTTTCACCATGCTGGCCCTGGCCGTCATTGTGTTTGCTGTGGGAGAGTCTTTTTTTCACGGCACCAGTTCGAGTCTGGGCGTTCCCAATAATTTCAACCTCATATTGTGGTTGTGGGCCTATGTGGTGTACGGTGCCGTGGCACTGCACCCCGACATGAAGCGATTGCCCGTTCCGCGGGTGAGTGAAGAAGGCAGCCACCTCAACCGCGCGTTGGCCTTGTTGTTACCCTTGGTGCTGCTATTGCCCGTGGCACTGTTGGTGGTGTACTTCCAAGAACTGCATCCGGCGACCGTAGGCATCCTGGGGGGGTTCTTTTTGTTGATGCTTCTGGGTTGGTACCAGTTGCGCATATCCATCAAACGCATCGTCCGCACCAATCGCCAACTGGAAGAACAAAACAGGATAGATTACCTCACCGGTATTCCTAACCGAAACCATATTGAGCATGTAATCCGAACCAGCATCTACCAGATTGAGAGAAAAAATGGATTGTTGTTGATTGACATCGATGGATTTAAATCGATCAACAATATCTTTGGTTTTCACATGGGGGATTTGATCATCAAGGCGGTGGCCCAGCGCCTGCACCTGGAGAGCACCCGCAACGGCCACCATTTTGCCCGGGTCGATGGCGATGAATTCGCGCTGCTGATGCTCAATGTGGAAAACAAGCGGGTCATTGAGGCGCAAGCCTGGCAAATACACCGTCTATTGGAAAGACCCTTCACCGTCAACGGTGTGGTGATACGTGTCATGTGCAGCATCGGTGTGTCTATCGATTACCGGTTTGAAAAGATAGATTTTGCTTCCATGCTCAAAGAAAGCGAACGTGCGCTGGTCTGGGCCAAAGAAAGCCAATCCCAGGTAGAGGTGTATAAAAAGGGAAAAGATATTGTCGAAGACAAGAGTTGGGTACTGACCGATTTTCGTGGCGCTTTGGCCGCGTGCCAATTGATCGTCTATTACCAGCCGAAAATCCACGCAAGCACCAACAAAGTGATCGGGGTGGAGGCCCTGATCCGCTGGCACCATCCCGAGCGGGGCCTGGTCATGCCCAATGAATTTATCCAGACCATTGAAACCACCGACCTGGCGCACCAATTGTTCACATTGGTTCTTCGCGATGCGGCCAAGCAATGGCATATTTGGAAAGAGCAGGGGCTGGTCATTGGTATCGCACTCAATGTGGTTGCCAAAGATATTATGGGTTTCGATTTGGTCAGGGAAATCAGGGGGGTGCTGGAGCAAACCCACATGCCCGCCAAATACCTGGAAATTGAAATTTCGGAGTCGAGCGATCTGTCGGATGCGGTGCGCGTGAAAAAGGTGTTGTCCGGCTTAATGGACCTGGGCGTCAAAATCAGTATCGACGACTATGGAACCGGCTACAGCTCGTTGCTGCATCTGCAGCAGTTTCCGCTGCATTTTCTCAAAATAGACCAGCAATTCATTCGGCAGATGCGCAACCACCAGTCCAGCGCAATGATCGTGAGTTCGACCATGGAGTTGGCCAGAAACTTGAATGTCGAGGTGATTGCCGAGGGTGTTGACGACATTTGGGTTTACCAAAAACTCCTGTCGTTGGGTTGTTATGGCGTCCAGGGTTTTCTGTTTTCCAAAGCGGTTATCGCCGATAGGCTTATCCAGGTGGTCCAGGAAATCGAATCGGCACCCATGGACACCATCGACAGCGACGCCTGAGAGCACTGGGCCCGGTGGGGCGGTGAGGGGGCAAACCCGGTCACGCCGCTGTCATGCGGCCCGTGTACGGTGGGCTCTTTTGGGGAGAGGAGCCCGCCATGGTGTTGTTTCGCAAAGCGGCGGTCATGCGCCTGGTGGCTGTGCCCGCCTGCCTGGTCTGGGGCCTATGGGAGTTGTGCGCTCTGCAGCGGGCGCGCTGGCAGCAGCGCAAGTGGGGGCATTGAGCGCGCTACCTACCGGTCAGATACCAAGCCCGTCGCTACCGTTGGATACAACAGTTTCAGACGCAGCTCTCGCTTCATCCGCGTGTTGTCCAGGCGCCGCGACTCGGACATAAAGCTCAGCAGCATTAGCGACAACTGTCCTTGTGTGGCATGGCGCGGTACCCGTGGCGGGCGGGGCAGGCCGTACAGGTCGGCGGCAAAGTCAAAGTAGTCGCCCATCAACAGGGCGCTGTCGTCGTTGATGTTGTAGGTGCGCTGGGGTCGCCCCTGCCACAGGGCCTTGACACAGGCGCGGGCCAGGTCGTCGGCATGGATGTGGTTGGTGAACACGTCGTCGGCACGCTCCAGTACCGGGGTGCCCTTGCGCAAGCGGGCTTCGGGCGTGCCGCCTTCGCGGTCGGGCGCGTAGATGCCCGGTATGCGCAGGATGCTGGTGCGCACCCGGCTGGCGCGGCGGCCCAGCAGGTGCACTGCCGCTTCGGCATCCACCCGGCGCTGGGCGCGGGGCGTGGTGGCTGCCAAGGTGCGGGTCTCGTCCACCAATGCCCCTTGGCAGTCGCCGTACACGCCACTGGTCGATCCGTACACCATCGCCCGTGGGGCAGCGCGCAGTTGCAGGGCCCGCAGCAGATGGTGGGTGCGCGGGTCGCCAACACCTTCGCTGGGGGGAGGGGCCAAATGCAGCACCCGGGTGGCCAGGCCCGACAGGCGCAGCAAAGAGCGCGCGTCGTCCAGGTTGCCGTACAGGGGCGTGATGCCTTGGGCGCGCAGGGCGGGGCGACGTTCGGGGCTGGAGGTCAGGGCCAGCACACGCACCGCGCGGGGCAGTTGGCGAGAGGCGCGCTGGCCTACATCGCCGCAGCCGATGATGAGCACGCGCTCACGGCGAAAGCGCGCTGGCAGGGCACCTAGAGGGGATTGGTTTGAGGGCAAAATCGGAAGCAATAGAGACTAAGAACTTGTCCGTGAATTATCCGGGGTCGCGTTGGGGTGCAATCGGGATGAGTTGGTTGTCGCAGACCGCAGCATGGGCTCCCCGCCCATGCAAGGGTTGCGGCAGACAAATCGCCCGATTTCACCCCAACCCGAAGGGCAGGTGCCTTTTCGGGCGCTCAGCGTTGTTACAAAACCAGCCAAGGCAGAAAGCCTTGGCTTGGGTTTTGCGCCTAGCTGCGCATCCCGAACAGGCACCTGCGCGACCCCGGATAATTTACGGACAAGTTCTAAATCCACCGAGCATACCCAACCCCATGACCCATCCCGTCCCCATGCCGCAAGCCTTTTCCGTCACGGTGCAGCCCAGCGGTCGCGTTTTTGCGGCCACCGCCATTGAGTCCATCCTGGCCGCCGGCATCCGCCAGGGCATTGGCCTGCCCTATGGCTGCAAGGACGGTGCCTGCGGCTCGTGCAAGTGCAAAAAACTCGAAGGCATGGTGTTCCACGGCCCGCACCAGAGCAAAGCACTGAGCGAAGAGGAGGAGGCCGCCGGTCTGGTGCTCACCTGTTGCGCCATGCCGCTGACCGACGTGGTGCTGGAGTCGCGCCAGGTCACCGATGAGAGCGCCTTCCCCATCAAGAAAATGCCCTCGCGCGTCACCACGCTGGAGAAAGTCTCCAGCGACGTGATGGTCCTCAAGCTGCAGCTGCCCGCCAACGACACCCTGCGCTACCACCCCGGCCAGTACATCGAATTCATCCTGCGCGACGGTGCCCGGCGCTCTTACAGCATGGCCAACGCACCGCACACCGGCCCGGCGGTCGAGCTGCACATCCGCCACATGCCCGGCGGCAAGTTCACCGACCATGTGTTCGGCACGATGAAAGAAAAAGAAATCCAGCGCATCGAGGGCCCCTACGGCAGCTTTTACCTGCGCGAAGACTCCGACAAGCCCATCGTGCTGCTGGCCTCCGGCACTGGTTTTGCGCCCATCAAGGCCATCATTGAACACATACAGCACAAGGCCATCACCCGCCCGGCCACGCTGTACTGGGGTGGCCGCCGCCCGGGCGACCTGTATTTGAGCGACTGGGTGCAAGCCCAGTTGGCGGTGATGCCCAATTTACGCTTTGTGCCGGTCATTTCCGACGCACTGCCCGAAGATGCCTGGACGGGCCGTACCGGCTTTGTCCACCAGGCGGTGCTGCAGGATCTGCCGGATCTGTCTGGCCATGAGGTCTATGCCTGCGGCGCACCCATCGTGGTGGATTCGGCGCAGGCCGCGTACATCGCCCAGGCGGGCCTGCCGCCGGAGGCCTTCTTTGCCGATGCGTTCACCAGCGAAGCCGACAAGGCTGCCGCCTGAGCATGGCCATCCGGGTCGGAGACGACATTACCTTTCGTCGGCTAGAGATCTTTCTGGCCTTCATGCAGGAGGGCAATCTGACGCGCACGGCCGAGGTGCTGGGTACCAGCACCGTCAGCGTGCACCGGGCCTTGCACGCCCTGGAGGAGGGCTTGCGCTGCGCTTTGTTTCGCCACGAAGGCCGTAACCTGATCCCGACCCAGGCGGCGCGGGTGCTGGCCGAAGCGGCCAAAGACGTGCTGCATCTGATGGCCGAGGGCGTGCGCTCCACCCGCGAGGCGGCGGGCTATGCGTCCGACCAGATCCGCATCGGCTCGCTGTATTCGCTGACCATCAAGACCGTACCGAGTCTGTTGATCTCCCTGAAGGTGCGCAAGCCCGAGCTGCAGCCCGAGCTGGTGCTGGGCTCCAACGCCGTGCTGCTGGACAAGCTGGCCCAGGGCGCTATCGATGCGGCGCTGATGGCCATTCCCGACGATGCACCCGACATCGAGTCCCTGCCGCTGTTTGAGGACGACATCTACTTTGCCGCGCCGGTGGGCTCGCGCTACGCCGACATGGCGGCGGTGGACCTGGGCAATTGCGCCGATGAGCGCTTTGTCAGCCTGTCCCAGGGCTTTGCCACCTACAAAGGCTTCCAGGAGGCCTTTCGCATTGCCGAATTCACGCCGAATGTGGTGATGCAGACTGGCGATATTTTTTCGCTGATGAATCTGGTCAGCGGGGGCCTGGGCTGCACCCTGCTGCCAGGCCGGGTGCGCGATGTCTTCCAGCACAAGGTGCAGTTGATTCCACTGCAGGCCAAATACGCCATGCGCCAGACCATCGCGCTGAACTTTCTGCGCACACGCGAGCGCGACCCTAACTTGCTGACCCTGTTGTCAGTCTGCCGCCTGTCTCTGGCGCATCTCAACTAACACCCCAAAGGGTTAACCCCTGATTGTTTCGCGGGGCGTAAACATCCCCGCTTCTCCTTAATTGTTCTGTCGGTGCGGGCTCAGTACATTCCAGCCCAAGAGGCCGGGCTGTGCCCCTGCGCCCGGCGGTCGCAAACAAAAAAGGAGACAACGAGATGATGGAGATGAACGGTTCCCTGGTCCGCTACGCGGTGCGTAGTGGTTCTGCCGCTGCGGTGGTGTTAATGGCCGCTTGCGGCGGTAACGAAGTCGCGTCGCGCCTGCCCGATGCGCGCAGCGCACTGGTGCCGCCAGACTACACCAGCCCCTGTGCGATCACGCGCTCGGCCATCGAGCGCTTCGCCGTCAAAGGCACGGGCCTGGCGTTCGGGGGTGCCAGCTTCGGCAGCGTGGGCACCTATACCTACACGCTGGCCGAGGCCACGGCCACCGTTTCACCCCAGGACGGATGTGCCGCCACCATCGTCGATCTGAAGAACGCCGTGCCCGATGCCTCGGGCAATGTGCGCTACACCTTTGACGTGGTGCTGCTGGCCCCCACCGATGCCGCGCGCGGCAACGGCACGCTGTTCTACGAGGTGTCCAACCGGACCAACACACTGCTGGTGTCCGCATTGAACGAAGGCTCGGTCAATGACCTGTTCACTAACGTGCGGCCCCAAGTCGTTGCAACGGCCAGCGGCGATGTGGCCGGTACGGGTGCGGGCAACGGCTTTTTGTTGAACCAGGGTGCCAGCATCGTCTGGGCGGGCTGGCAGGGCGACCGGCCCCAAACGCTGAATGGGGCCTCCGCCGCCATCAGTACCACGCAGCGCTGGTACGCACCGGGCATGACACTGCCCATCGCCGTAGACCGGAGCAACGGCAACGCGCCCATCACCGGTCGCGTGCAGGACGAGTTCATCGCCGACAACGCCACGGCCAACCTGCTGGGCACCTACTACAAACTAGCCCCCGGCAGCCAGGGCGCAGCCACGTTGACGGTGCGCAAGACACCCACCTCGGTCCCCATCCCGGTTGCCGCCTCGCTGTGGACCTACACCGCTGGCACCGGCACCGGTGTGGCTGGCGGCACCGGGGCCGACGGCTATGGCTTCGTCACCATCAACCGCGCCGCGGTGCGGGCCGATGCCACCTACGCTGCCGCGCTGGATGCCGGGCTGGACAACGGAAGCATCTACCAGTTCAACTACACCGCGGTAGAGCCCAAGGTCATGGGTCTGGGCTTTTTGGCCACGCGCGACCTGGTGAGCTTTCTGCGCCACGGCACGGCGGGCAACCCGTTGGCTGGCCGCATCCAGACCACGCTGCTGGGCGGCATTTCGCAATCAGGCCGCTATGTGCGCGACTACCTGTGGCAAGGCTTCAACACCGATGCACAGCAGCGCAGGGTGTTCGACGGCATGCTGCCGCTGGTGGGCGGATCGCGCAAGACCTACACCAACTACCGCTGGTCCAAGCCCGGCGACTATTCACGCCAGCACGAGACGCACTACACGCCGGGCGACCAGTTTCCGTTCGGCTATGCCACTTTGACCGACCCCGTCAGTGGCCGCACCGACGGTCTGCTAAAAAAGTGCAGCGAGGACCGCACCTGCCCCAAGCTCATCCAGTACGACAGCCCCATCGAGTTCGGCGGCGCGCGCGCCTCGCTGGTGGCCACCGACGGCCTGGGCAACGATGTGGCCATACCCGACAACGTGCGCCTGGTTTACGCCACCGGCACGCAGCACAGCCCTTCGCAGCTGGCCGCCAACGCACGTACGCAGCCCGACATGACGGTCACCCGCAGCGTGGCGGCCACTGCGCCCACCTTTGCGGCCACCGTCAACAATGCCAGCACGGCGCTGGTGCGGGCGCTGTACGTAAACCTGGAGGGCTGGGTCAAGGGCACAGCACAGCCGCTGCCCAATGCCTGGCCGACGGCACGTGCTGGGACGCTGGCCGTACCCACTGCATCGCCTGCCAGTCTGGGCGGACCGGATCTGTCGGGCGTTGCGTTCACGGGCGTGAGTGGCACGCCCGGCCTGGCCTTTAACGGGGTCTACAACACGCTCAGCCTGAACGATGAAAGCGTGATCCCCTCGGCGATTTCCAGCAAGTTCTACGTGGTGCAACAGCCTACGGTGGACGCGCAGGGCAACGATGTGCCTGGTGTGAAGATGCCCGACTCTTCGGTGCCGTTGGCCACCTTTACCGGCTACAGCCTGCGAAAAAGTGGCTTTGTGGTGGGCAACCAGTACGGTCTGAACGGTTCGCAACTGGCCTTTGCCGTGACCGACGCGCAGCGCCAGCCGGGCGACCCACGCCGCAGCGTGCAAAGCCTGTACGGCTCCAAAGCCGGGTACGTGGCGGCGGTCAACCAGTCGGTGGACGACCTGGTTGCCCGTGGGCTGATGCTGGACGGTCGCTTTGGTGCCGACGATGCGGCGGCCTACCGCAACCGCGCCCAGGCGCAGACCCTGCAGCCAGGGTTTAGCGTGCTGCCTTGAGCCTTTAGGACTTACGCAGCGCCCCTGTATCGCCCTTCGGGCTGACAGGGGGAACTTGCGTAAGTCCCCCTAGCTGCGGCACGCTGTGTGCCGCAGGCCCCCCGCCTTTACGCTTTCTATACACCCCTCCCTCCACTCATTACCCCGTCTTTACGTCCGGTTACGTAATCTCACACCATCAATTTCTTGAGAAAGTGGGATGGTATGGATGTACTGTGGATTGCGGGCCTGGGCCTGCTGTGGGGGGTGATGGTGTTGCTGGTCAAAGGGTTCCAGAAGCTGGATAAACCCCAGGGAGGCCGCGCATGATCCCGCTCGACATCCTGTATGGCCTGGGCGGCCTGTGCGCCGTGCTGTTGCTGGCGTACCTGGTATATGCGCTGATCTGCGCGGAGGAGTTCTGATGTCCTCCAACGCCTGGATTTTGCCCACCGTGTATTTGGCGGTGCTGCTGGTTGCCGCCTGGCCGCTGGGCCTGTGGCTGGCACGCCTGGCCCAGGGCGAACTGCCCGGCTGGATGCACAAGGTGGAAGCGCCTGTGTACCGGCTGGCGGGCACCTCGCCGACCCAGTCCATGCACTGGGCGCACTACGCGCTGGCGCTGCTGGCCTTCAACCTACTTGGCGCGCTGGTGGTCTACGCGCTGCAGCGCCTGCAGGTGTGGCTGCCGCTGAACCCGCAGGGCATGGCGGCGGTGGGTGCCGACTCGGCCTTCAACACCGCCATCAGCTTTGCCTCCAACACCAACTGGCAGGGCTATGCGGGCGAGGCCACCATGGGCTACCTCACCCAGATGCTGGGCCTGGCGGTGCAGAACTTCCTCTCGGCCGCGACCGGCATTGCGGTGGTGTTTGCGCTGGTGCGCGGCTTCGCGGCCCGGTCGACCGCCGTGATTGGCAACTTCTGGGTGGACGTGGTGCGCGTCACCGCCTGGGTGCTGCTGCCGCTGTCGCTGGTATTGGCTGTGGTGCTGGTGGGGCAGGGCGTGGTCCAGAACTTTGACGGCTACCAGACGGTGGCCACGCTCCAGGCCGGGCCGCAAACCCTGCCCATGGGCCCGGTCGCGTCGCAAGAGGCCATCAAGATGCTGGGCACCAACGGTGGCGGCTTCTTTAACGCCAACTCGGCCCACCCGTTCGAGAACCCCACGGCGTTGAGCAACTTTTTGCAGATGCTGGCGATCTTTTTGATCCCCGCCGCGCTGTGTTTTGCCTTTGGGCGCGTGGTGGGTGATGCACGCCAAGGCTGGGCGGTGCTGGCCGCGATGACGGTGCTGTTTGTGGTGGCGGTGGTGGCCATCATCCCCGCCGAGCAGGCCGGTAACCCGCTGCTGACCCCGCTGGGCGTGGACCAGATGGCCAGCAGCCTGCAGCCCGGCGGCAACATGGAAGGCAAAGAACTGCGCTACGGCATTACCGCCAGCAGCCTGTTTGCCGTCATCACCACGGCGGCAAGCTGCGGCGCGGTCAACGCCATGCACGACTCCTTCACCCCACTGGGCGGCATGGTGCCGCTGGTGCTGATGCAACTGGGTGAGGTGGTGTTTGGCGGCGTGGGTTCGGGCCTGTACGGCATGCTGATTTTTGCCATCCTGGCGGTGTTCATCGCCGGGCTGATGATTGGCCGCACCCCCGAGTACCTGGGCAAGAAGATCGAGGTGCACGAGATGAAGCTGACCTCTATCGCCATTTTGGTCACCCCCATCGTGGTGCTGGCGGGCACGGCGGTGGCGGTGTTGTCGGGCGCGGGCCAGGCGGGCGTTGCCAACCCCGGCGCGCATGGTTTCAGCGAAATTTTGTACGCGCTGAGCTCGGCGGGCAACAACAACGGCAGCGCGTTTGCCGGGCTGTCGGCCAACACGCCGTTCTACAACGTGTTGCTGGGCATTGCGATGTGGATCGGGCGTTTCGGGATGATTCTGCCGGTGCTGGCCATCGCCGGATCGCTGGCCGCCAAGCAGCGCCTGCCGGTGACATCGGGCACCCTGCCCACGCACGGCCCGCTGTTTGTCACCCTGTTGATCGGCACCGTGCTGCTGGTGGGGCTGCTGAACTACGTGCCCGCGCTGGCTTTGGGCCCGGTGGTCGAACACCTCATGCTGTGGGCTACACCATGATTGCTGCATATTTAATAGCTGCTCACGCCCATGGAATGGGCGCTAGAGGCCGATTTGGCTTAAATTTTCGAAAGATGTCTGTATGAACACCCCCAAGTCTTTGGTGTTGCCTGGATCCTCGTTGTTTCATCCGGCCCTGCTCAAGCCCGCGCTGGCCGCCGCCTTCACCAAGCTCAACCCCCGCGTGCAGTGGCACAACCCGGTGATGTTTGTTGTCTTTATCGGCAGCATCCTGACCACGCTGTTCGGCGTGCTGGCTTTGGACAGCGGCGACGGCACGGCGGGCTTTGTGCTGTCGGTGGCGGTATGGCTGTGGTTTACCGTGCTGTTTGCCAACTTTGCCGAAGCCCTGGCCGAGGGGCGCGCCCAGGCGCAGGCTTCCTCGCTGCGCAGCCTGAAGAAAAGCACCATGGCCAAGAAGCTGCGTGAGCCCAAGTACGGCACGACATGGCTCCCAGAGGAGGCCGAAAACCTGCGCAAGGGCGACGTGGTGCTGGTCATGGCGCACGACCTGGTGCCGCTGGACGGCGAGGTTATCGAAGGCGTGGCCTCGGTGGACGAGAGCGCCATCACCGGCGAATCGGCCCCGGTGGTGCGCGAGTCGGGCGGCGATTTCTCCAGCGTCACCGGTGGCACCCGGGTGCTGTCCGACTGGCTGGTGGTGCGCATCAGCGTGAACCCTGGCGAGTCGTTCCTGGACCGCATGATCAGCATGGTGGAAGGCGCCAAGCGCCAAAAAACCCCCAACGAGATCGCGCTGACCATCCTGCTGGTGGCGCTGACCATCGTGTTTTTGGTGGTCACCGTCACGCTGCTGCCGTTTTCGATGTTCAGCGTGCAGGCCGCAGGCACCGGCACCGTGGTGAGCATGACGGCCCTGATCGCGCTGCTGGTCTGCCTGATCCCCACCACCATCGGCGGCCTGCTGTCGGCTGTGGGCGTGGCGGGCATGGGCCGCATGGTGCAGGCCAACGTGATCGCCACCTCGGGCCGCGCGGTGGAGGCGGCGGGCGATGTGGACGTGCTGCTGCTCGACAAAACCGGCACCATCACCCACGGGAATCGCCAGGCCTCGGCCTTTTTCCCCGCGCCCGGTGTGGGCGAGGCGCAACTCGCCGCCTGCGCCGCCCAGGCCTCGCTGGCCGACGAAACCCCCGAAGGCCGCAGCATCGTGGCCCTGGCGCAGCGGCTGGCGACTGTGCCGCTGCTGGTGGGGCAGACCACCGAAGTGCCGTTCACGGCGCAGACGCGCATGAGCGGCATCGACGTGGTGGCAGGGACTACCACCCGCGTGCTGCGCAAAGGCGCGGTGGATGCGATCCGCAACTACGTGCAGGCACACAACGGCCATATGCCGACCGAAGTGGCCCATACCGCTGACGACGTGGCGCGCCGCGGCAGCACGCCGCTGGTGGTGGTAGAGGGCAACACGGTCTTGGGCGTGGTCGAGCTCAAAGACATCGTCAAGGCGGGCATCAAAGAGCGCTTTGGCGAACTGCGCCGCATGGGCATCAAGACGGTGATGATCACCGGCGACAACAAGCTCACCGCCGCCGCTATCGCTGCCGAGGCGGGCGTGGATGACTTCCTGGCCGAGGCCACGCCCGAGCAAAAGCTGGCCCTGATCCGCCGCTACCAGAGCGAAGGCCACCTGGTCGCCATGACCGGCGACGGCACCAACGACGCGCCCGCCCTGGCCCAGGCCGATGTGGCCGTGGCCATGAACAGCGGCACCCAGGCCGCCAAGGAGGCCGGCAACATGGTGGACCTGGACTCCAACCCCACCAAGCTGCTGGAGATTGTGGAAACCGGCAAGGCCCTGCTGATGACGCGCGGCGCGCTCACCACCTTCTCGATTGCCAACGACGTGGCCAAGTACTTCGCCATCATCCCGGCCATCTTCGTCAGCACCTACCCGCAGCTCCACGCGCTGAACGTGATGGAGTTGGGCAGCCCGTCCAGCGCCATTTTGTCGGCGGTGATCTTCAACGCGCTGATCATCATGTTCCTGGTGCCGCTGGCGCTCAAGGGCGTGCGTTACCGCCCCGTGGGTGCCGCTGCGCTGCTGCGCCGCAACCTGCTGATTTATGGCCTGGGCGGTCTGGTCGTGCCCTTCATCGGCATCAAGGCGATTGACCTGTTGCTGGTCGCCACCCACCTCGTTTAAGGAGTTCACCATGCACGCAATTCTTCGTCCTACCCTGGTGGTGTTTACCGCTTTAACCCTGCTCACCGGCGTGCTGTACCCGCTGGCCGTCACTGGCGTGGGCCAGGCGGCTTTCCCCCAGCAAGCGGCGGGCAGCCTCGTGCTGCGCGACGGCCAACCGGTCGGCTCCGAGCTGATCGGCCAGCAATTCAGCGCTCCGCAGTTTTTCTGGGGCCGCCCTTCGGCCACCGCGCCCCAGCCTTACAACGGCGCAGCATCTGGCGGCTCGAACCTGGGCCCGCTGAACCCGGCGTTGCTGGACGCTGTGAAAGTCCGCATCCAGGCCCTGCGCGATGCCGACCCTGGCAACACCGCGCCCGTGCCGGTGGATTTGGTGACGGCGTCCGCCAGCGGGCTGGACCCGCACACCAGCCCGGCGGCCGCGCTGTACCAAATTCCGCGCGTGGCCAAGGCGCGGGGCGTGGAGGCAGCCCAATTGCAAGCGCTGGTGGCCCAGCACACCGAGCAGCCCTTGTTCGGCTTTTTGGGCGAGCCGCGCGTTAACGTGCTGCGCCTGAACCTGGCGCTGCAGGCGATGCAGTAACCTGTGCGCATGCCCCACGACGACAGCCGCCCCGACCCCGACGCCCTGCTACAGCGCCTGCAAGAGCAGGATGCGGCGCGGTCGCGCGGGCGGCTGCGCATCTACTTCGGGGCTAACGCGGGCGTGGGCAAGACCTACGCCATGCTCAGCGCCGCCCAGCAGGCGCACCAGGCCGGGCGCGAGGTGCTGGTGGGCGTGGTGGAAACCCATGGCCGCAAGGAAACCGCAGCCCTGCTGCACGGCCTGGAGCAGTTGCCGCTGCGCCAGCTCCCGTACCGGGGCCAGACGCTGCCCGAATTCGACCTGGACGCGGCCCTGGCCCGCAAGCCTGCCATTCTGCTGGTGGACGAGCTGGCCCACAGCAATGTGGAGGGCTCGCGCCACCCCAAGCGCTGGCAGGACGTGCAGGAGCTGCTGGCCGCGGGCATCGATGTCTGGTCGGCCCTGAACGTGCAGCACCTGGAGAGCCTGAACGGCACCGTGGGCGCCATCACCGGCATCCGCGTGCTGGAGACCGTGCCCGACACCGTGCTCGACAGCGCCGACGAGATCATCCTGGTCGATGTGACGCCCGACGAGCTCACCGCCCGGCTGCAGGCGGGCAAGGTCTACCTGCCGCAGCAGGCGGCCCGGGCCGCGCAGAACTTCTTCCGCAAAGGCAACCTGATTGCGCTGCGCGAAATCGCCCTGCGCCGCACCGCAGAGCATGTGGAAGACGACGTGCGCAGCTACCGGGTGGAGCAGTCCGGCAGCGCCGCCGACCTGCCCCCGGTGTGGAACACCTCGGGCGCCATCCTGGCCTGCATCGGCCCGTTGGAGGGCGCGGAACACACCGTGCGCACTGCCGCGCGGCTGGCCGGGCAGCTCAACGTGCGCTGGTACGCCGCCTATGTAGAAACCCCGCTGCTGCAGCGCCTGGAGGCGGCTGAGCGCGACCGCATCCTCACCGTGCTGCAACTGGCCGAAACCCTGGGGGCGGATACGGCGGTGCTGACCGGCAGCGACGTAGCCGCCGCGTTGGTGCTCCAGGCCCAGACGCTGAACTGCGCCACCCTGGTGGTGGGCCGCCCGCGCCAGTCGCCGCGCTGGCAGCTGTGGCAGCGTTGGTCTCCCACGCTGACGCGCCAGCTCGCCACCCTGGCCCCCACGCTGGATGTGCTGGAGGTGGGTGCCAGCCCCAGTACCCGCCGCCTGGCCCGCGCCTGGCTGCCTACCGACACCGACGGCGATATCCGCCGCAGCACCTGGCAACCCTGGGCCGCCGCCCTGGGCGGGGCCGTGCTGGTCACCCTGCTCGCCACACCCCTGGCAGACCTGCTGGACCAGGCCAATATCGTCATGCTGTTTCTGGTGGCCGTGGTGCTGGTAGCGGTGCGCTACGGGCGTGGCGCGGCGGCCTTGGCGGCGGTGCTGAACGTGGCCGCGTTCGACTTCTTTTTTGTCACGCCCCGTTTCTCGTTTGCGGTGCACGACCTGCAGTACCTGGTGACCTTTGTGGTGATGCTGGCCATCGGCCTGCTGACCGGCCAGCTCACCGCCGGGTTGCGCTTTTCAGCCCGCATCGCCGCCAGCCGCGAACGCCGGGCGCAGGCCCTGTTCGACCTGACGCGCGAGCTGTCCGCTGCGCTGCTGACCAGCCAGGTGGTTGAGATCGGCCAGACCGCCGTGCAGCGCCTGTTTACCCAGGTGGAAGGGGTGGCCGATGACCCGGTCAAAGGTGGCAAGGTGATGGTGCTGGTGGCTGAGCACACCGACGCAGGCACGGGGCCGTACGCATCCCATTTGCGCCTGCCCGGCATGCTGCCGCATGACTTCGACGCGGGCATCGCCGAATGGGTGCTGCGCACCGGCCACAGCGCCGGGCTGGCCACCACCACCTTGCCCGCCCACCCCTGGCACTGCGTGCCGCTGCAAGCCCCCATGCGGGTGCGTGGCGTGCTGGCGCTCAAACCCAGCCAGGCACGCTGGCTGCTCATCCCCGAGCAACAGCAACTGCTGCAAACCCTGGCCCGGCAAATCGCGATTGCGCTGGAGCGCGTGCACTACGTCGAGGTGGCGCAAGAGGCCGTGGTGCACATGGAGTCCGAGCGCCTGCGCAACACCTTGCTGGCCGCGATTTCGCACGACGTGCGCACGCCGCTCACCGCGCTGATGGGCCTGGCCGAGTCGCTGCACACCGCGCAGCCGCCGCTGGCCCCGGCCCAGGCGGATACCGCGCAGGCCATGGTGGTGCAGGCGCGCGAACTCTCGGCCCTGGTCACCAATCTGCTGGACATGGCGCGGCTGCAAAACGGCGCGGTAGCCCTGCGCAGCGACTGGCAGTCGGTGGAAGAACTGGTGGGCTCCGCCATCCGTGCCGCCGCCCCGGCCCTGCGTGGCCAGCATGTCGATACCGATGTGCCCGCCGACCTGCCGTTGGTGGAGTTTGATGCGGTACTGATGGAGCGCGTGCTGGTCAATCTGTTGGAAAACGCCGCCAAATATGGCGCGGCCCCCACCGTGGTCACCGCCCGAACCACTCCTACCAGCCTGGTGCTGGCGGTGCGCGACCACGGCCCCGGCCTGCCGCCCAAGCTGCGGGGCCGCGAGGCCGAGCTGTTCGACAAGTTCACCCGGGGCAGCGCCGAGTCCAGCACCCCCGGCGTGGGCCTGGGCCTGGCCATCAGCAAAGCCATCGTCGATGCGCACCGGGGCCAGATCGTGGCAGCCAACGCACCGGGCGGTGGGGCAGAATTCACCCTCACCTTGCCCCGCCGACCCGCACCGGATATATCTTGACCACCCCTGTCGCCGTACTCATCGAAGACGAACCCCACATCCGCCGCTTTGTGCGCGCCGCGCTGGAGGCCGAAGGCTGGCAGGTCTTCGAGGCCGACACCGCTCAACAGGGCCTGACCGAGGCGGGCACCCGCAAGCCCGACCTGCTGGTGCTCGACCTGGGCCTGCCCGACGGCGATGGGCTGGACGTACTGCGTGACGTGCGTGGCTGGTCGGCTGTGCCCATCATCGTGCTGTCGGCCCGCAGCGACGAGGCCGACAAAATCGCCGCGCTGGATGCCGGGGCCGACGACTACCTGACCAAACCCTTCGGCGTGGGCGAGTTGTTGGCCCGTGTGCGCGCCAACCTGCGCCGTCCTCGCGTGGCCGAGGGCGGCGAGGAGGCCGTGTTCCGCTTCGGCGCGGTGGAGATTGACCGCACCGCCCGCCTGGTGCGCCGGGGCGGGGCCGAGGTGCACCTCACCCCCATCGAATACCGCCTGCTCTCCGTGCTGGCCAGCAACGCCGGGCGCGTGCTCACCCACCGCCAGTTGCTGCGCGAAGTCTGGGGCCCCGCCCACACCCAGCAAAGCCACTACCTGCGCATCCACATGGGCCATTTGCGCCAAAAGCTGGAGGCCGACCCGGCCCAGCCGGTGCATTTGCTGACGGAAACCGGGGTGGGGTACCGGCTCCTGGCCTAAAATCCAAGCAAAATCTGCCCTCAGCGCTCATTCCATCAGCGCAAGCAGCTACTACATTGATAGCATTTATGAACTCCCCCGTGCCACCCCCCAAGCCCCCATCCGCTCCTGTGCCGTTCCGCCGCGCCGCGCCGCCCGCAGGTGCCGCCGGAAAAGCTAACAGCACCGACCCCATCCGCCTGAACAAGCGCATGGCCGATCTGAACATGTGCTCGCGCCGCGAAGCCGATGAATGGATCGCCCGGGGCTGGGTCAAGGTCAACGGGGCCATCGCCGAGATGGGCGTCAAGGTCACGCCCAGCGACCGCATCCAGATCGACAAGGCCGCCAGTGGCCACCAGGCCAACCAGGTCACCATCCTGATCAACAAGCCCATGGGCTACGTGAGCGCCCAGGCCGAAGACGGCCACGAACCGGCGGTGTCGCTGTTCACCGCGCAAAACCGCTGGGCCGAGGACAACGCGCGCTTCTTTTTCCACCCCAAGCAGCTGGTCGGCCTGGCCCCCGCCGGGCGGCTGGACATCGACTCCATCGGCCTGCTGGTGATGACGCAGGATGGCCGCGTGGCCCGCCAGCTCATCGGCGAAGACTCGGTGATGGAAAAGGAATATTTGGTGCGCGTGGCCTACCACGGCCTGGGCCAGCCCGCGCCCACCGGCCAGCTCATCCGCATGGACGACGACGACCCCATCACCAGCAACGTGCAGGCCGTGTTCCCCCCCGCCATGCTGGCCAAACTGCGCCACGGCCTGAGCCTGGACGGCCAGGCTCTCAAGCCTGCCAAGGTGACCTGGCAAAACCCCGAACAATTGCGCTTTGTGCTCACCGAGGGCAAAAAACGCCAGATCCGCCGCATGTGCGAACTGGTGGGCCTGAAGGTGGTGGGCTTGAAGCGCGTGCGCATCGGCAACGTGATGCTGGGCAATCTGCCCGTGGGGCAGTGGCGCTACTTGGCACCGCACGAAGGGTTTTGAGGGTACCGGTTTAACGTGAAACAACTTTCATGGCTCAGGGTGCGCTGCACCCGAGTCCATAAAAGTTAGGGCTGCGCCAAGGCAAACTGCACCACGGAATCGCTCAGCCAAATGCCGTGTTCGCGCATGCGCTGCAAGGCGGCTGGGATGGACACCGCATAGCCCAACCGCTTGGCCTTGAGCAGCAGGCCGATGGAGCCTGTGACCTCCAGCCCGCACAGCCGCGCAACCCTGCGGCCTGCTGTTTCGTCGATACAGACCAGCGGGATACCCAGGTCCATCGCGGTCTGAACCGCAGAAGCCTCACCCACATCGAGTGAATTGCGCAAAAAGGGCTGCAAAACCACGTGGGCGGGCTGGATGTCCAGCCAATCTGCCTGGTTAAAAACATCCACGCCAAAAGATTGCTGGCCGCCTGCCCGCACCTCGTCGGCCACCTCCAGCGGCACCACCACCCGTGCGTAGAGGAACTTCAAAATCTCCAAATCTCCCGTGGCTGCTGTCAAGGCGATCAGCGGCGTGGTGTTGGTGACCAGCACCTGGCCTCGTTCAGGCGTTGCGGACATCGCTGGCCAACTCCTCTGCATCCAGGTCGATCATGGGCACGCCGAAGCCTTGCAGCGCCGCCAGGAACGTCACCCGGTCCATGCCAATCAAGCTGGCCGCCATGCCGGAAGACAGGCGTTTCATCTCGAACAGTTTGGCGGCCATGGCCAATTTGGCTTCTTGGGCAAAGTCTTCGGGCGAGCGGTGCATGGCATCCAGATACAGGCTGGGGACTTCAACAATGATTTGCATGGCAGCTCCGGTACAGCGGTAAACCCCGATTTTGCATGGGATTGCGTTGGTGGCACCGCTACCTTGCTTGGCCAGCGGCATGCGAATTGCATAATCCGCGCTGACTGACCCGTACCTCGCCCACGCCACTCCCACCATGCATAAACGCCTCCCCCCGCTGAATGCGCTGCGCGTGTTCGCGGCTGCGGCCCGTACCGAGAACTTCATGCAGGCGGGCGAGAGCCTGTTTGTGACCCAGGGGGCGGTGAGTCGGCAGATCAAGCAGCTTGAAGAGTGGCTGGGCGTGCCGGTGTTCACCCGCACACACCGGGGCGTGCAGCTCACGCCCGCCGGGCGGCAACTGGCTACGGCTGTAGACACCGCGTTCCAGCACATCGACACCGTGGTGCAGAACCTGCAGCACCACAACCTGCGCCAGCAGCTGGCGATCAACTTGCCACCGACCTTTGCCACCCGCTGGATGGCACCGCGCCTGCCGGACTTTCGGCGGCAGTTTCCGCACATCGATCTGTCCATCAGCACCCACGACGTGCACGCCCCGCGCGATGTGCGTCATTGCGACTGCGTCATCGCATTCAGCGACCAGGCCTGGGCCGACGGCGACTGCTCGCTGCTGATGGTGGAGCAGCACGTGATGCTGGCCAGCCCGGTGCTGTGGAATGGCGACCAGCCCCCGCGCCTGGAAGAAGCCACCCTGCTGCACATCACCGACGGCAATGTGCGCATGCCCATGTGGGAGCACTGGTGCGCCGCCCAGGGCCTGACCAAAGTCAACCCCAAGCCCGGCCTGAGCTTCAGCACGCTGGACCAGGTGATCAACGCCGCCGTGGCCGGGGCCGGGGTGGCCATCGTTGACGAGGCCATGGTGCCCAAGGAGCTGGCTGCCGGTAGCCTGCGGCCCCTGAGCGACGTGAAAGTGGCCGGGCCGCACGGCTACTGGTTCGTCAATCTGGCCCGCGACGCTGAAAGCCGCGCACTCGTGGGCCTGTTCCGCGACTGGCTGACGGGGCAGTTCGGTTGAGTTCATCCTAGATCCGGCAGTTGAACCCGCCCGAGGGTGCCGCGATCGGCATGCCAGATTAGGCGCGACAACAACGCGGGCTACTGCCCGCTAGGCGGAGCAACGACATATGGCGTGGCGAGCGCAGTGCCCTCGGGTGGGTAGCGTTCTCACCCACAAGGGGACCGCCATAAAAAACTACAAACCCAAGCCCAGAGCGGCGAATCGGACGCGCACAAGCGGTCAACTGCCGGATCTAGGATCCTAGCCACACCATTTTTCTCAAGGCTGGGGCTGCGAATTCGTGGTTTGCCCAGACGGTAGCGGGCCGCTAACCTGCGGCGCATGAACGAATACGACTACATCATCGTCGGCGCAGGGTCCGCCGGGTGCGTGCTGGCGAACCGCCTGAGCGCCAGCGGCACTGACCGGGTTTTGCTGCTGGAAGCCGGGGGCTCCGACCGCAGCCCCTGGATCCAGGTGCCGATTGGTTATGGTCGTACCTTCGCCGACCCGCGCTTTAACTGGATGTACCACGCCGAACCCGAGCCCGCCATGGGCAACCGCCGCCTCTACTGGCCGCGCGGCAAGGTGCTGGGGGGCACCAGCTCGATCAATGCCATGGTCTATATCCGTGGCCAGCGCGAAGACTTCGACGACTGGGAGGCCGCAGGCAACCCCGGCTGGGGCTGGAAGTCGGTGCTGCCGTATTTCAAGAAGTCCGAAGACCATGTGTGGGGTGCGTCTGAACACCACGGCAGCGGCGGGCCCCTGCGGGTCAGCGAATTCAGCGGCAAGGTGCACCCGCTGTGCGACACCTTCATGGCCGCCTGCAATGCGCTGGGCTACCCCACCACGGCCGACTTCAACGGCGCGCAGACCGAAGGCGCAGGCCTGTGGCAAATGACCATCCGCGACGGCGTGCGCGCCTCTACCGCCAACGCTTTTCTGCGCCCGGCGCTCAAACGCAAGAACCTCAGCCTGACCACCCGCGCCCAGGTCACCCGGGTGGTGTTCGAGGGCACCCGTGCCGTGGGCGTGGAGTTTGTGCACCAGGGCAGCGTGCACACTGCGCGCGCCGCCAAGGAGGTGGTGCTGTCGGGCGGCTCCATCAATTCACCGCAGCTGCTGCAGCTCTCGGGCGTGGGCGACGCGGGCTTGCTCAAGGGCCTGGATATTCCGCTGGTGCGCCACGTACCCGCCGTGGGGCAGAACATGCAAGACCACGTGTGCGTGTCGTACTACTTCAAGTCCAAAGTGCCCACGCTCAACGACACCCTGTACCCGTTCAGCGGCAAGGTCAAGGCCGCCCTGCAGTACCTGATGGGCAGGCAGGGGCCGCTGGCCATGAGCGTGAACCAGGCGGGGGCCTTTGTGCGCAGCCGCCCCGAGCTGGCCCGGCCCAACATGCACGTGTACTTCAACCCCATCAGCTATACCACCAAAGTTAGCGCCAACGCCAAGCCCCAGGCCAAGCTGATGAACCCGGACCCGTATTCGGCGTTTTTGATGTCCTTCAACACCTGCCGCCCCACCAGCCGCGGCAGCATCACCATTCAAAGTGCCGACCCGTTCGCCAAGCCGATCATCCGCACCAACTTCTTGTCCACCCCCGAAGACCTGGCCGATGTGCAAGAGGGCAGCCAGTTGCTGCGCCGCATTGCCGCCAGCGCGCCCTTGTCGGGCGTGGTGGCCTCCGAGCTGTTTCCCGGCCCCGGTGCAACTTCGCCCGAAGCCCTGCTGGAAGACTTTCGCCAGCGCAGCGGCTCGGTCTACCATGCCTGCGGCACCTGTGGCATGGGCCCGGACCCGGTGCGCAACGTGGTGGACCACCGGCTGCGGGTGCACGGCATCCAGGGCCTGCGGGTGGTGGATGCCTCGGTGTTCCCGGCGGTCACCTCGGGCAACACCAACGCGCCCACCATCATGGTGGCCGAAAAAGGCGCCGACCTGATTTTGGAAGACCACGCTGTCTGAAGATTTTCAACCTGGAGTTTGTATGAGCACCTTCCCAACCCTCGCGCTGGCCGATGCCGAATGCATGGACCTGAGCGACATCGTCGACACCGAGCGTTACCCGCTGCAGGCCCCCGGCTCGCAGCGCATGCAGGAGCTGGTGGAGATGTGCCGCCAGCAGTTGGCAGCCGAGGGCAGCTACGTGCTGCCCGGCTTCCTGCGGCCCGAGGCCATGCAGCGCGTGACCGAAGAAGGCCGTGTGCTGGCGCAGAAGACCTTCTTCTCGCCGCGCCAGCAGACCAATGCCTACTTCACCAACGACGACCCCAGCCTGCCCGCCAGCGACCCGCGCCGCTTCTTCATGGACCGCACCAGCGGCTTCGTCACGCGCGACATGATCCCGGCGGATTTCATCATCCACCGCATCTACGTCGCCCGCGCCATGAAGCTGTTTGTGGCCGCCTGCCTGCAGCAGGAGCGGGTGTGGGAATACGCCGACCCGTATGCCGGCCTGGTGCAAAACGTGCTGCCCGACGGCACCCAGCAGCCCTGGCACTACGACACCAACGAGTTCATCGTGTCCATGATGACGCAGAAGGCCGAGCACGGTGGCGACTTCGAATACTGCCCCAACATCCGCTCGCCCGAGGGCGAAAACTACGAGGGCGTGGGCAAGGTGCTGCGTGGCGAGGACCGCAGCGTGGTCAAGGTGCTCACGCTGCGCCCCGGCGACGTGCAGTTCTTCAAGGGCCGCTTCTCGCTGCACCGCGTCACCCCGGTCAGCGGCAGCATCCAGCGCCACACCGCCATCTTTGCCTACTCGCAAAAGCCCAACGTGATGGGCCGCCTGGAGCGCACCCGCCAGCTGTATGGCCGCGTGTCGGAAGCGCATTTGATTGCCGAGAGCCAGCTCATCCGCAACGACAACCTGATCGACTGATTTTTTCTTCCATCACAAACCGAAAGCCCCCCACCATGGCCCTCATCCGCCCCACCCAGCGCCCCGAAGACTGCGAACCCACAGCGGCAGAGATTGCGCAAATCCAGCGCGACCGCATGGCCCGCGTCAAGGCCGAGCTGAAAAAGCGCGACCTCACCGCCTGCATCCTGTTCGACCCCACGCACATTCGTTATGCCAGCGGCTCGCGCAACATGCAGGTCTACTCCATGCGCAACCCGGCGCGTTACCTGTTCGTGCCCGCCGAGGGCAAGGTGGTGATGTTTGAGTACGCCGGTTGCGACTTCCTGGCCGACGGCCTGGACACCATCGACGAAGTGCGCCCGGCCACCGCCATCTCGTACTACTTTTGCGACGACATGCTGGGCGAGGTCACCAAGCGCTGGGCCGCTGAACTGCACGCGCTGATCCAGCAGTGCGGTGGCGGCAAAAAAATCGCCCTGGAAAGCGCCACCTCGGCCGCCGCCTTCGCGCTGCAAGCCTACGGCTACATCCTCTCTGACGCGCAAGAACCGCTGGAGCGCGCCCGCTGCATCAAGGTCGACAACGAAATCAAGATGGTCCGTGCCTCGCTGCGCGCCGCCGAGCAGGGCGTACGCAACCTGGAAGCCGCCCTGGTGCCCGGCATCACCGAGAACGCGCTCTGGTCGCACCTGCACCAGCACATCATCGCCACCGATGGCGACTACATCGAAACCCGTTTGCTCAGCTCCGGCCCGCGCACCAACCCCTGGTTCCACGAGTGCAGCACCCGCGTCATCGAAGACGGCGACCTGGTCGGCCTGGACACCGACGTGGTGGGCCGCTTTGGTTACTACGCCGACTTTTCGCGCACCTTCCTGTGCGGCAAAGGCCCGGCCAACGCGGCGCAAAAAACCGTTTACCAACTGGCCTACGAGCAGATTCACACCAACATGGAGCTGGTGAAACCCGGCATGAGCTTCTCCGAGTACACCACCCGCGCCTGGAAGATTCCCAAGCCCTACCAGGCCCGGCGCTACTTCGCGCTGGCGCACGGCGTGGGCATGTGCGGCGAGTACCCGTACATCGTGCACCGCGAAGACAGCGATGCCAAAGGCTACGACGGCGTGTTCGAGCCCGGCATGACCCTGTGCATCGAGAGCTACATCGGCCACGAAGACGGCGGCGAAGGTGCCAAGCTCGAAGAGCAGATCTACATCCGCAACGACGGCAGCATCGAGCTGCTGTCCGACTACCCTTTTGAGCCGCGGCTGCTGGGGTAGCCTGGCGGGGTCGGGAGGCGGGGTCAGGAGGTGGGGTCAGATCCCCATTGCGCGACGGATACTGGCGGGAAATGCGCGCTCATGGCCCGCAATGGGGCTCTGACCCCTCCGGGCGGTTCTCCGTGACGGACGGTGGCGGATTGGCGTCTTCTGGCTGCCTGCCAGCATCCTCGGCCGGGTAGTGCGCCCGGCGGCGCAGTCACCTTTCTTTGAACGCCAAAGAAAGGTAACCCAAAGAAAGGCGCCCCAACTGTCTGCGCCCTCCGCTGGCGCTACGGGAACCTGCGGTGCTCGCTTTGGGCGGGGTCTGGCTAAACTCGCCTGCGGCTCAACCAGACGCCAGCCCTGATCCGCCCAAAGCTGTGCTCCTCAGCACATACAGATGGGGACCCCGGGAGCGGGATCGGCCCGGCTGCGCCGGGCATCGCGCCTC